>BQJE01000002.1 GCA_021604545.1 Micavibrio sp. | reverse complement strand
GAATCTCTGGACAGTACTGCCCCCGACCAGCTGCCGCCTGAAGTCCTTGAGGCTATGGAAGGGTTAGAAACCCAGCACCCTGATTTGAATGAATACCCAGCCGCAAGCCTTATGCAAGGAGCGGTCACCGACCCAGGCATGGTCATGGAGGCAGCAGATAACGGCATCTCCGATCCCGGTATGGTCATGGAATCTCCGGACGCTACTGCGCCCGGCCAACTGCCTCCTGCAGTCCTTGCGGCTATGGAAGCTATGAATAATGGGACTGCAGATTTCGGTGACCCGCGCGAAGAGCCCGCTGAAGGCTTGACGAGCTATATGGCCGGACAACCAACGCTGGATACCACCCAATACTACGACGATATGCAGGTCGAGGCTACAGATAACAACCCCGTATTCACCGACAACATGCCCGATTATGGCAGTTCAGAATTTACCGACAATATGATCACCGATCCCATGGCCCGGGGCAGCGCCTGTGATGAATACGGGTTAAGCGATGGTGCCATAAAATGCGATGTTGAGATGAGCAGTCATTTTGAAGCAGCTTGTAATAATATGGACGCCAACTGCCCGCTGGACAACAAGCCGGCGATAGCCATCAACAACGATCTAACTGCGGATCAACCGGCTGTTACTGTAGGAGGTCCAGGAATGACCCCGGGCAATACACAATAAAGCGCAAAGACTCTTGTCTGTCTTTAATCTTTTTCTTTGAGTGTCACTTCATCATATTTTCGACGAAATTCTGCTGCGTTGGCGATAAATGGAATCCGTATCGTGCGCCGGCCCGTCCCCATAATCACGACGGTGGCATAATTAAATATCTGCCCGGGCAACATGCGTTCCATCTCAATGCTTTCGATCTGTTTGAACTGGATTGCGACCACATCAACCTGGAGCACACCATAGCGCGATAACACGCGTTTATTGGTCAACGCCAGCAACAGGAAATGTCTGGTCAGCGTGGCACCAATCGCCATCAACACACCGACAACGCCAAAAAATGCGCCAAGAACAGGAATCTGAAACGTCAATATAAGAGCGAAGATTAAAACCGCCACAGACTTCCAGTAAATCGCGCCGTGAATACGTCCCTGCACCAGGACATCCTCGCCTTCGACCAGAACGCCGCGCGTGGCATCATCCTTACCGATATAGCTGGCGGCTGCATCTTTGTTGCCGCCGCCTTCACCGGAGGTCATTTTATCCAGCGTGTTCATATCGTTTTGGCTTTTTCTATCGCTTTTCTGAAAGCAATCGGGTCTTCAATCGGCGGCAGAACAACCTCTCCAATTCCCATACCGCGCACCATCACGCGGCCATAATTAAGAAGACGCCCTAAAATTGATTGCAGGACATTCACCCCTTCAATCCGGTCAATGCTCATCTCTCCAACATGACGGGCGACAAGGCCGCGCTTATAAACCAGACGTGTGTTCGTAATCGCAATTTCTGTCGTTGCCTTGGCCACCATCATCTGCGCGAAGCTCAACAAGCCGAAGATAAAGACAATGAATGATAACCCGCGCAATCCCGGGTGCAGGCTGCGAACAGCATCTACCATCGCCATATCAGGAGGGATTTTTCCCATCTGGGCGTACATGATCACGGAACCGACAAGCACGACAATGCTCAACAGCAACCCCCAGAATATCGACATGAACGCCTGCACTGTATACATCCAGTGGAACTTGCCGATATGGACCAGTTCTTCATGCGGGCCCAGAGATTGTTGTACGTAGAGCATTTATTCCCTTTTTACGTTATTTTACCTGTATTTGTAGTCTACAGCGCCCTTTGACGGTGCGCAACAACACTTAATCACCAAAGGAAATACCCAACGCCCGAGCCGTGTGGACGAGTGAGCTATCAGGTGAAACCGTGCGGCATTCCTTAATGGCGTCTTCTATTGGCACATCTACAACGCCATTATTTTGCCAGGCAACCATGCGGCCAAACCTGCCTTCATTCACAAGCTCTACAGCCTTCACGCCGAGCCCAGAGGCCAGCAACCGATCGTTATAGCTGGGAGAGCCGCCACGCTGAACATGGCCCAAAACTGTCACGCGGGTTTCCGAACCTGTGGCTTGCGCAATCTGGACACCCAAATGCTCGCCAATGCCTCCATAGCGGGTTTCACCGCCGTGATAAACGACCTCGCGCTTGTCCCCTTCGGGCGTTTTGACGGCCTCTGAGACAATCACCAGCGCGAAATTGCGCCCGTCCGCCTTCACGCCATTAATCTTTTTAGCGATATTGTCGACGCTATAGGGGATTTCCGGGATCAAAATCACATCGACGCCGCCAGCCACACCCGCCGTAAGCGCGATATGCCCGGCATCGCGGCCCATAACCTCAAGGATCATCACCCGGTCATGGCTGGCCGCAGTTGGCTGCAGGCGGTCAAGAGCCTCGGTCGCCACGGCCACCGCCGTATCAAAGCCGACAGAAAAATCCGTCATCGCCAAGTCATTATCAATGGTCTTGGGAATACCTACGAAATTCAGCCCGCCCTGCGCGGCCAAACGGCTCATGATGCCAAAGCTGCCATCGCCGCCAATCCCAATCAGAGCATCGATTCCCAGCCCCTTAACAGCGGCAATCAGATCATCCGAGCGATCTTTGATTTGCCCGTCTTCCATGGGGTATTTAAACGGGTTTTTTGAATTGGTGGTGCCCAAGATAGTTCCGCCCTGGCGCATAATTGTGCCGTTAAATTCAGCGGATTTAAGGGTTCTGACACGTGGCGGATCGTCCAGCAGCCCTGCTGTGCCATTTTCAATGCCCAAAACCTCCCATCCCAAATGGTCGGCTCTATGAACGACAGCACGCATTACGGCGTTTAAACCGGCGCAATCTCCACCACTTGTAAGGATAGCAATCTTTTTAGACATGTTTTTTAATAAACTACTTTAAAACAAGGACTTTAACTGTAGCATTTTTATCCTTATCAAACAACGCATTATGTGGTAGTATTATTATTTAGGATTGAAAAACTTGTACGATTTTTCTTATATGGAAGACCAGGAAGAATTACGACTAAAGCTTGCTGAATACCAAGGTGAGCATAAGGCGCTTGATGAAATGATCGAGCGGGCGATTGCTAGTGATCAGCCGGTAAACCTGTTCCATATGCAGCAGCTCAAGAAGAAAAAGCTGTGGCTGAAGGATATGATCCAGAAGATTGAGAGCGATTTGATCGACGATATTATTGCCTAAGCTTTTCTGTTCCTTTATAACCCCCTCATGACTCATTCAGATCCAAATCCGCAAGTCGGTATTATTATGGGCTCCAAAAATGATTGGAGCGTCATGAAAACAGCTCATGAGATCCTCCATGATTTTGGCATACCTCATGAAGTTAAAGTTTGTTCCGCACACCGCACCCCTGACCGGGCCATTGAATACGGCAAAACGGCGCAAGATCGTGGCTTAAAGGTCATCATTGCTGGCGCTGGAATGGCGGCGCATTTGGCCGGGGTCATGGCAGCGCTGACACCGCTTCCGGTTCTTGGTGTGCCTCTCGAGGGACCCAGCATTAAAGGTCTCGACAGCCTGCTTTCCACGGCACAAATGCCAGGGGGCATTCCGGTTGCAACATTCGCTATCGGCAAGGCTGGAGCTAAAAATGCAGGTCTCTTTGCTGCAGCAATTTTAGCGAACAGTGATGAGGATGTCGCAGCAAAACTGGTTGCATTTAGACAGGCACAGACCGATAGCGTGCCAGAACACCCCGAAGATTAAATGGCAGGCGCAGCAAAAAATATGACCTCAAATAGCACCCGCACAGAGTCAGATTCCATCGGAGATATTGAAGTTCCTGGCGACAAATACTGGGGCGCGCAGACGCAACGCAGCCTACAGAATTTTAAAATTGGTACCGAGACCATGCCGACCCCTTTGGTCCGGGCGCTGGGCATTCAGAAGAAGGCGGCGGCGCTTACCAATATAGATCTGGGCGTGCTCGACAAAAAATTGGGCGCAGCCATCACGCAAGCCGCTGATGAGGTTATAGATGGCACGCTGGCTGCGGAGTTCCCGCTGGTCGTGTGGCAGACCGGCTCCGGTACACAAAGCAATATGAACGCCAATGAAGTGATTGCCAACCGCGCCATTGAAATCCTTGGCGGCACGATCGGCAGCAAAGACCCGGTGCATCCGAACGATCATGTGAATATGGGTCAGTCCTCCAATGATACGTTTCCAACCGCGATGCATATTGCTGCTGTGGAGCAAATCACCCATGAATTGTTGCCCGCATTAAAGTATCTACATGCAGCATTAAACACAAAATCAGAAGCGTTTGCTGACATCGTCAAGATAGGCCGCACGCATCTGCAGGACGCAACACCCCTGACCCTGGGGCAGGAGTTTTCCGGCTATGCCAAGCAGATTGAAAATGGCATGTCACGGGTCAATGACTCCCTGCCCTGGTTGCAGGAACTGGCACAGGGCGGTACGGCTGTCGGCACCGGCATTAACTCTAAAACAGGCTTTGCAGAAGGCTTTGCGGCTCATGTGGCCAAAATAACCGATACCTCCTTCATAAGCGCCCAGAACAAATTCGAGGCCTTAGCGGCGCATGACGCGCTGGTATCAGCCTCTGGCGCGCTGAATACACTGGCCGTGTCATTAATGAAAATCGCCAATGACATTCGCCTGCTCGGTTCCGGTCCACGCTGCGGAATTGGAGAAATCAATTTACCTGCCAATGAACCGGGCTCCTCGATTATGCCCGGCAAGGTAAATCCGACCCAATGTGAGGCGCTCACAATGGTTTGCGCGCAGGTCATGGGCAACCACACCAGTGTAACAGTAGCTGGGTGTCAGGGTCATTTCGAACTCAACGTGTTCAAGCCGGTCATCATCTATAATGTCCTGCAATCTATACGTCTATTAGCCGATGGCTGTAGAAGCTTTAATGATAACTGTATCAAAGGGATAGAAGCCAATACGAAACGTATCGAATTATTATTAAACGAAAGCTTGATGCTGGTCACAGCGCTGAACCCACATATCGGCTATGACAACGCGGCCAAGATCGCCAAGAAAGCCCATGCCGAGGGTACATCGCTTAAGGAGGCCGGTATTGCTTTAAAATTACTAACTGAAGAGCAATTCAATGAATGGATTGATCCGGTCAACATGACCAAACCAAGTGACTAATGAAAAAACGTTCTATCAAAGTCTCCGGTCACCCCACCAGCATCACGTTAGAAGAAGAGTTCTGGACAGAGCTTAAGGCTTGTGCCAATGCCAGCAATCTTTCCCTTAACCAGCTTGTCTCACAGATAGACGCCGGACGTTCCAAAGACGTAAATCTATCCAGCGCTGTGCGGATATATTTGCTAAAATATCTGAAAAGCTCTAATTCCCGAACAGATCAATAACGCCGCGAATAAGTTCCTCAGTTTCCTGTTCTTGTGTCTTTGGCTGTTCCGGCTGTGATTGCACAGGCTGAGCCTCAGGCTCTGCTGCTGGCGGCGGTTGCGCCGCTTCCTCACCGCCGCTCGGAGCTACCTTCTCCGGCGTGGGCACTGGCTGTGGTTGTTTCTGCTGCGGTACATTTAGCACCTTACCCAAAAGGTTGCCGATATCGTTACTCTCGCCACCAATCTCTTTAATCAGTTTGCGCTCAAGCTTCCGCGTCAGAAAATTACCTAGAACATTCTGGGTCACAGCCTTCGGGTTATCGAGCGGCCCTTCAATCGGAATGGTATAGGGCGGAATATCATAAGGCGGCTTCATAGTGATGAGCGCCGGCATATCAATCCACCAACGCGGCAGATTGATGGTGCCCTTGGCCGCCACCGCTAGTTTTTCGCTTTCCAGGTCGAGCTTTGTGACATTGATCACACCTTCACTGGCTGTAAAAGTACCATCCATCGTATCAAAGGTTGTCGTGCCGCCCTGCGTTCCACCCCAGATCTCACTCACATTGTTTTTCAGCTTGGTGTCATCGGACATCGCCGCCGCAAAACGGGTTAGATCATAGCCTTCCAAAACCAGATCTTTACCAGTCACGCTGCCCTTACCGTTAAGGTCATAAACCAGCGCCGCAGGGCTGATGCCCGCCGCGCCCATATTCACATCCATGCTCACATTGCCTTTGCCCTTCACGACCTTGTTTCCCGACAGCGCCAGAAAGAGCTGCTCAACCGAAACATCGCGCAGCTGCGACGTGCCTTTGATATGAATAGGCTGGCGCGGGTTTTCCGAAGACTTGATGTTGGCATTCAACGCCATTTTGCCGCCGAACAAGCCAGCATCGAGCTGACTAATATCCAGCACGCCGTTGTTCAGTTTAGCCTTCAACACAGGATTCTGTAGCTTCCACTTCCCATAGGTGATGGATTTGGCAACCACATCAAAATCAGCATTGGCGCTATGCATCCAGACTGTGTTGATGGCTTCACGCGACCAGCGTACATCACCGCCCTGTGAGCCCTTTGATGATGATCCACTTGCCCCGCCACCACCACTCGAAGCTTTAGAAGCTCCCTTGGTTGGCGTATCAATGACAAGATCACCAAGTTTAAAACTCCCGATCATCTGCGGTTTTGCTCCTCCAGTCTCAACTTCAAACCCACCCTCCAGGGCGGTCCCGGCTAGCTTGCCAAGAACATCTGTGAACTTATATGTGGTTCCCTGACGGTTCACGGCGGCATACAGGTCAACCGGGCCGGCCAGTGACTTGCTACTGGCTGACGGATTAAAAGCCCGCAACGCCTGCGCCATATTGCTGTGCTTCACCTGCATGGTCAGTTTTTCGATCTGCAGGGATTGAAGCGGAGTGTTTAAAACCCCTTGCGTAATTAGCTCGCCGCCCAGCGCTTTGACATTGCTGGTAAGATCCAGGTTTTGTGCACTTCCCTTGAACGCTGCCAGCGCTTCCACTTTGCCCAGAGTATCAGGCACAGCAGCCGCATCAGCACCAAAGCTTGAGGCCAGCGCCTTAATATTTTGCGAGGCACCGGAAAAATTCATATCAATACCCGATAAATCCTTAAGGTTACCAATCGCCCCTTTCAGCGAAAAGCTGGAATTGGCGACGTTTTGAACAGCCAGCCGTTCAAGGTTGAGTGAATTCTTGCGAAGCTCCCCTTTGGCGCGGATACCGTTAATATCACGGCCATCTTTACGAAGGCTTCCAATATCCAGATCAAAATCCAGATCCATAGGCAACATCAAAGACTGACCCACAGCTTTTATATCGGGCTTACTTGACCCGCTAGAGCCTCCATTTTGCGCCACTTGCGTCGGCTTTGACTTTTCCTTGCCCAAGCGCGAGCTCCAGGCATCGAGATCTACCTTTTTTGAGACCAGTGTAACATCTGCCTTAGGACGCGGTCCCCTCTCGTAAGACCCTGTGACTGTGAAGCCGGTATCATCAAGTTTAATGACACTGTTTGCAATCGAAGTCTTTTGTCCGGCAGTTGCCAGATTAATATCGGCATTCAGAGTTGAAGGCAGCCAGATTGCAAACTTTGGAGGTGTCGACGCCACGAGGGATGTCTTAATATTCAGCGGCGCCAATGTCGCAGACAGACTGCCTGTGTATTCGTTGCCCGCCAAATTCAGGCTTAAATCCTTATAGCTAAGCCCTTCCTGCGATGCCGTCAGCAAACCCTTACCTGTGAGTGGTACATTGAATTTCTCAAGATTTTTAGCTCCGAAAGCCGAAAGGGTCTTTTCAAGACTGGTCAGGGAAAAGTTAGTCTCGCCCTGCACTTCAACCGCGCCGTCAAAGCTCAACACACCTGTGTATTCAACTTCCACATTCAACGGCGCTATCTTTGCCTTGATTTTCGGAACAATTGATTTGGTATCGGCGCTGTAGCGCCCGGCACCACCTATAATATCGATTGTGTAATCCCCATAAGCGAAACTGCCATCTAGCTTGTATGGGCCCTCAAGCGTTTCAGCCTTCAGCGCCGCATCAATATTACTAATGGCCGTCTTGCTGCCCTTGGCCTGATCCTGAAAGGAAAAGCTGCCGCCTTCAATATTGACCTTTTGCAGAGAAATTGCTTGTGCAAGCTTATTTTCTGCAGGCTTGGTTTCTTCAGTCGCCTCTTTTTTCTTATCAAGCTTCTTTTCGATTTTGGGTGTAATCCAGTTCGGCTTACCAGATTTCAGGACCTCCAGATTAATCTGCGGCTCAATCAAATTGACAGAATCAACAACGATATTGCCGCCAAGCAAAGGCGCAAACGCCAAATTAACATTGAGTCGTTTCAGGGAGATCAAATTTTCGTTGGTTGAACCTGCCGGGGCTTTAACTACCAGGTCCTCTATCATAATGTGCGGCGAGGGCAATATCGCCAGCTGCAGATCACCACGCAGTTCGGCATCATGGCCTGTGGCCTTTTTAATCTGGTCCTGCGCCTGCGTCTTGTAAGAACTCCAGTCAACAAAGCTCGGCCCGATCAGCAAAAGGACAAGGACGATGACAAGGAAGGAAGGAACAGCAATAAGAATACGCTTCATGGCAATTTTCCTGTGTTTTTTAATAAAAACGGCTCGTGGGCGTCGTTATACAGGGAAATTGCCGCAATGCGCAAGAAACATACGGAAATATTTTACTTATTGAAGCGATCTTTAAAAGCCCGGACAGAATCTAAAAATTCATCGAGCTTGGGCAAAACAGCATTCTCGAATGTTCTTTGCTCACCCTTCGGTAGACTATTTAAAACATTTTGAAATATAATACGAGCCGTTTCGGTCATATCCTGCATATCGCTGCCCTTGTTCATCAGGGTGTTGTTGGCGCTGACAATTCTGTTTGTCAGCATGGTGATGATCGCCTTAATGGTGGGATCAGTGCGTGCCATTTTTTGCTTCATAGTTTCGCGCGTCAAAATAATAAGATTGGTATCCTCCAACGCCTTGACCGAAGCCGTGCGCGGCTCATCGAAAATAAGCGCCATTTCACCGAAAATTTCACCCAGCTCCAACGTTGCCAGTTCAACATGCTTGCCCTTATGTTCGGTATAAACCAGAACACTGCCAGACTGGATGAGGTAGGCACAATTGCCAGAATCACCCTGCTTCATAATCATGGTGCCTTCTGGGACAAATCTGCGTTCGAGAATAATGGAAGAATCTTTGTTCATGAATACACTATAGCAATCAAGCCATATGTTGACCACCGTTTACAGCAATCGTGGCGCCGGTAATGAAGGATGCTTTTTCAGAGGCCAGCATGGATACGATATTGCCGATTTCTTCCGGCTTGCCCAAACGCCCAACAGGGATTTGTTTTACCACAGCCGCCAGAATATCCGGGTTCATTGCCGCTGTCATTTCCGTATTAATATAGCCCGGACAGACAACATTGACGGTAATGCCTTTTGCTGCGCTTTCCTGCGCCAGAGCCCTCGAAAAGCCGATAATGCCGGATTTGGAGGCGCAATAATTGGTTTGACCAAATTGGCCCTTTTGCCCGTTGATTGAGCTGTTATTGATGACCCGCCCATAGCCGCGCTCACGCATGCCAGGGATCACCGCCCGGCACATATTAAAGCAGGAACCAAGATTGGCTTCAATGACCATATGCCAGTTTTCAGCGCTCATTTTGTGCAGCACGCCATCGCGAGTAATGCCGGCATTATTCACCAAAACAGTTACTGGCCCTAACTTTTCTTCAATCTCTGCCACACCTTTCATACAACCTTCTAAATCGGTCGTATCAAACTTAAACGTATCCTGGCCTGTTTCATCACGGAATTTTTGTGCAGCCTCATCATTGCCGCGATAAATCGCAGCAACCTTCATACCATCAGCAATTAGCGCCTCGGATATAGCCCTACCAATCCCTCTGGTTCCACCGGTTACGACTGCAACATGGTTCATAGTTTTTTCCATTCTGATACGCTATCACGCTCGACACACATAGCAATACCCATACCACCGCCAATACATAATGTGGCCAGCCCTTTTTGTGCATTCCGGCGCGTCATTTCATGCAGCAAAGTTACCATGATACGCGTGCCTGAAGCGCCAATCGGGTGACCCAAAGCTATTGCTCCACCATTCACATTGGTCTTCTCAGGATCAAATCCCGTTTCCTTCATGACGCAACAACTTTGCGCAGCAAAAGCCTCATTGGCCTCAATAAGATCGAGATCACCGACGCCCCACCCTGCCTTTTCGAGCGCTTTCATTGAAGCCGGGATCGGCCCAGTTCCCATGATCGACGGATCAACACCGGCTGTAGCCCAGGACACAATTCGGGCGAAAGGTTTAATGCCGCGCTTTTGTGCCTCACTGGCCCGCATCAAAATTGTTGCGGCGGCGCCATCATTGATCCCGGACGCATTGGCTGCTGTCACCGTGCCATCAGGCTTAAAGGCTGGGCGTAGTTTGGCCAGACTCTCGGCTGTGACCCCTGCGCGAGGAAACTCATCCTTATCTATGGTGATTTCTTCTTTGCGCGCTTTAACCGTGACCGGAATAATCTCGGCTTCAAATTTGCCGTCCTTGATAGCCGCCTCGGCTTTATTCTGTGATGCTGCAGCATAATTATCCTGATCGCCCCGTGTAATCTGGTATTTTTCTGCAATATTCTCGGCCGTGACCCCCATGTGATAATCGTTAAAGATATCCCATAGCCCGTCCCTGATCATGGTATCGATCATGTCGGTGTGGCCGAATTTGACCCCGTCACGCATATGGATGCAATGTGGGCTACGGCTCATACTCTCCTGTCCGCCAGCCACAACGATATCGCTATCGCCGCTCATAATTGACTGCATTCCCAAAGCCATAGTGCGTAGACCCGAGCCGCATACCTGATTAATGGTAAAAGCTGTTTTCTCTTGAGGAACACCTGCAGCAATTGCTGCCTGCCGGGCCGGGTTTTGCCCTGCGCCAGCTGTCAGGATCTGACCCATAATAACTTCATCAACATCATTGGCTGGCACACCGGCTTGTTTCAAAGCACTCTCAATGGCCACTTTGCCTAGATCATGAGCCTCCAATGTGCTGAGTCCGCCGCCCAGATTGCCTATGGCCGTTCTTTTCGCTGCTGCGATAACAATGGGGTCATCCATACTCTTATCCTCTTACTTCATGTAAAACACTGCGAGCGCAGCATATCCAATTGCACCCAGTTTTTCAAAGGATCTTTATGTTTTCAGGAAATCAGCAATTGGCTGCCAGACTGCCTCAATGCTTCTGGCCCCAGCAATCATGCCGATATGTCCACATTCAGGGTTCAGGATTTTGCCATGAGGCATTTGATCCGCAAGACACGCCGCCTGCTCATATTCAACGAGACGGTCCTTTTTTGAAGTCACAACAAGCGTCGGCGCATGAATAGATGTAGGATCAATAGTCTTGCCGCCAACCACCCATTGCCCCTGTCCAGGCTCATTGGTAAAGAACCATTGTTCGATGCAATGTTTGGCTACCTGAGCCGGTAAAGACACGCCATCATTCAGCCAATCCTCCACAGCAATAAAGAGACGAGCCGTATCGGAATTCTGATCCATATCGTCGAAAGAGGCAAATTTTCGCGCTGCCATAGCCGGATCCAGGCTCGCGAACAATGTTTGAATAGCCTCCACAGGCAACGGCATACCAGCTTCTATATAAGAAGTGGTAGATGGCGCCCAAAATTTGATCCGGTTCAAAAGGTCTTGCTGACCCGCATGAAAGTCCCATGGAACTGCCAACATCACCATGCGCTCGATGGCGCCCGGGGCATGCGTCGCCGCACTCATAAGCATGGTTCCACCCATGCAATAACCCAGCGCCGCAACAGGCCCCTCTTCCATATCTGCAACAGCTTGCAATGCGGGCACCAAACGCTGCAGCGCCAATGCGTCAATGTCATTTTGCTCGCTATCCTTGCTGACATCCCCCCAATCAAGCAAATAGACGGTAATCCCCTGCTGCGCCAACCAGCGCGTAAAGGAGCGTTCCTTACTTAAATCAAGGATAGAAGAACGGTTAACCAAAGAGGGAACAATCACCAGCGCCTTATCAGCGCCGTCAGCATCGCATTTGCGCACCTGCACCGTGCCCTTTTCCCAGACCACCGGTAATTCAGGCTGCTCTGGCTTATAGGGATGCTCCTGATATTTGCGGATACCGCGCAGCATTTTTTCCATACCGCTGGCCATTTCCTCGCCTAATTTCAGACCTTCTTCCTGTGACATCACCGGCCAGGCAGATGTCGCCATACCGATATGAATAGGAAGGGGGTGAGGTCCTGTTCGCATATTTAAAATCTCTCTAACTGCACAAAATTTTCCTGCTGCGCAAATGTATGCTACTATAACCTCTTTATGGCAACAGAGCTACAAGAGACTTTTCTTCTGATGCATTTTGTGCATAATGCAGAAAATATTTCATGCAGCAAGAATTAAGGTAGGTGCAAAATGGGCAGAACAAAGCGCAAAGAAGGCGAGCCGATTATTATCAAAAAATATGCGAACCGCCGTCTTTATGACACAGGGCGCAGCAGTTACGTCACGCTTGATGATTTGTGCGAAATGGTCAAGGAAGGCCATGATTTCGTAGTCCAGGACGCTAAAAGCGGTGAAGACATCACCCGCCCAGTATTGACCCAGATCATTGTTGAACAGGAATCCAATGGTGAGCAAAACCTGCTACCGATCAGTTTCCTGCGCAATCTCATTGGCTTCTATGGTGATAATATGCAGGGCCTTGTCCCGAATTACCTTGATCAGACGCTAGAGATTTTTGTCGGCAACCAGGAGCGTATGCGCGAACAGATCAATAAATCCTTCGAAGGCATGAGCGGCATGCAAAACATGTTCCCCGGCTCTTCTGCGTTTGAAGAGATGAACAAGCAAAATATGGCTATGTTCGAGCGCACCATGAAAATGTTTACGCCGTTCAACGTGCAGCAAAATTCTGAAGATGATAATTCTGAAAAGAAGTAAGATCAGTTAGCCGTCTTCCAGAACGGAGTCAGCTACGCCTCCAGGTACAAGATCGGCATCAAGCAGCGCCGCATCAACCGGAAACTTCCTGTAAACATGGTCTGGCGCAAGCCAGAGCCTTTCCGTACTAGGCTTGCCACAGAAAAAACCCTGAATATGATGAATACCATCATTTGCCAGGATATCGGCCTCACCCTTGGTCTCAGCACCTTCACCAACCGTTTCGACATCGATGCCTTCCGCCAGAGATTGCAGAGTCTTAACGAAAAGATGGCCCTTTTTATCATCGATATCACGGACGAAGGATTGGTCGATTTTAACAATGTCGATATTGAGCGTTTTTAACTGGGAAAAGGCTGTATACCCTGCCCCAAAATCATCCAACGCGATACGGCAACCCAACCCCTTAAGAATACCAATAAAATCCTCTGTTTTTTGCATATCCTGTATGGCCACACTTTCAGTTATTTCAATGATCAAGCGCTCAGCGACATCCCTCCTGCCATTCAATGCCAAAACAACGCTGTCCAGCCAATGCGGGTCAGTTAACGACCAGTTGGAAACATTCACCGACAACTTGATATCGGGAAACATCCCAAGCTCCTGAATAGCCAGATGCATCGTATATTTGTCCAAAACCCTGGCAAGACCAAGTTCCTCAACAGCTGGAATAAACTGCGCTGCATTAATAATATCGCCATTTTCTCCGACGATGCGTGCCAAACATTCATAGAAAGATACTTTGTTTGTTTTTGAATCAACAACAGGCTGGAAAGCCAGCCGAACTCTGTGCTCTTTTAGTGCTTTAAGAAAGGAATCTCCTGTCGTTAGCATGGTGCGATAATTTTTACTTTGCTCTGCCGTGTCGGCATAAGATACAAAACGGCCCCGACCACTGTCCTTGGCCGCACGCAAGGCTAACTCTGCCTTTGTCAGCATGGAGGAAGGCGACATACCCTGGTCCTCAAGTGCAATGCCACCGACAGAAATACCTATACGCACCGGTCCCATCTCAGTGCGCAACGGCATTTCATAGAAACTATTAATGATATGTTGCGCCATAGTAGGCATCTCGCTAACCGATGCTTTATCAATAAAGGCACCGTATGTCGCGCCACTTACTCTCTTAATAATAAAAGAACTGCCCAAAATTTGATCTAAATGTTTGCCGGTTTCCTCAATCAGCGTGTCCGCATAATCCGTTCCAAATGCTTCATTGAAGAGTGATAACCTATCTATACCAATCGCAAGAAAGTAGCCGACCTGAGTAGACTCCTTATCATCAAGCCATTGTTGTAATATCTGATACATTTGATGGCGGCCACTATGATCGGTGCCGTCATAACCGACCAGTTTTAAATTATTAAATTTTTGTTTGCCATCGGTGAACATAGAAGTACTCATTTTTTACGCAACATCCCCTCTATCTTCCAGTTTACGCCCCTATTTATTACCAAGGTATTTACAATTTACATAAAATTTTATATTAATTTGTCGTAATTTTGATTAAAAACCATACAAATCTATCTAAATACCCACTAAAGATTTGAAATATATAAATAATTTGCAAACCAGCAAAGCACCTATTTCGACAAAAGCAAGCCAGAAAACCGCACAATATACGGTCCTAAATATCTATAAGAGTGAATTTTGGGAGACTAATAGCAAAGATATTTGCCTATATTTTAAGCGATAACTCGCCCTAAATAGGCGTTCCCGCTATCGCTTTGACAAGACGATCCCTGACTTCCATTGCCACATCCATATTGGATGCATCGGCTTCATGAGCAACAACATTAAACTTTCCGTCGGCCTCAAAAAACAGCACTGTTGCCGAAGAACTCACGTCGCCACCGATACAGGCAACTTCATAGCTATCCATGCGCATCCCGCCTTGTCGGGTTGGGCCATCACTAAGAGCTGCAAAATCTCCGGGACAGCGCGCTTTGGTACGCGCCAGGTATTGCTGAACAAAAGTATCAAAATCAGATGCTTTTTCCAGCTTCCTTTGCTCTGCTGATCCATAAAGATTATCTGAACGCCACTGATACGCAGTTATGCCGTCTTTTGATGCGGCTTCAACTACCTCCACCTGCCTTGTAAGGTTTATGGCGGCGCTTCTTAAAATATCATGAATATCAAAAGATGCCTTGCTAGCTGTACCGTCTTCCGACACAGCTTTCTTAACAGCCTGCTCAGCTTTGTTTTCCATGATAGGTTCCATAGAAATTGCCTTACGACTTGCAAGCCCTCTGACCATATTCGCTTCCTCACGCTGCGCCTCATTGGCGCTTGGGCGAAGGGCCTCCTGTGCTGCTGGCGCTTCAGTGATGCTCTGCAAAAGATTTTCGGAACGCGGCAAATCACCATTCCCTGATACCGTAGTCTGAGAAGATGCATTCTGCACAGCATTATGTTCTGGAGTGTCATTCTGTGCGACCTGATGTTCTACCTTAGCTCTAATGTACGGCTTCACCGATGGCACTGGCGGTCTTTTGAGTGTGACAGGAGGCTGATAGCTGGCCGTGATTGCCTTCGGCGCAGCTGTGTTAACTGCCACCTTTTGCAACTGCTGCTTCAGACGTGAATTTTCCTGCACCAACTTCTGCATTGCTGCTGACTCTTCAGTCCCGGTTTTTTCAGTAAGTCCTTCAATTTTGTTTTTCAGTTGCGCGTTTTCTTCAATGACCTTCGCATGATCCACCGATGCAACATCGGCCACTGAGGCACCAGCCTGAGCCGCTTCAATTTCTTGACGCAAAGTTTCATTCTCTTTTTTAAGTCCTGTAATTTCCTCTTGCTGTTTCTGGATAAGTGCCTGATAGGAATCAGCTTCCCCGCCTAAACTCTCTAGCGAAACCGTCAATGTGTCATTGGACTTTTGCAGCTCATCCAGCTTTGCCTGAAGGGCGGCAACATTTTCTTTCACCACTTTATCGGCAGCCTCTTTTGCAGCCACATCTATGGATGACTTGCTCTCAAGGGATTCCTGAAGCTTTTGGTTCTCTTCTGTCAGCTTTTGAAGTGCTGCCGTTTTCTTTTCCAATTCAGCTTTGTTACTCTCTGCAGTTTTAAGTGCAGTCTCATTCAGTTGCTTGTTCTCTTCCTGCAATTTCTGAACACTCTCATTGAGGCTTGCCAACTCCTTCGCCAACTCTGCGTCCTTAGCCGCAACATCTTTTGACAGACGTTCATTTTCTGAGATCAGAGTCTTGATTTGTGCGGCCTGCCCCTGCCCTTGTTTTGCGGCCTCAGTCATTTTATACAGCTCTC
Source organism: Micavibrio sp. (assembly GCA_021604545.1). Taxonomy (GTDB): domain Bacteria; phylum Pseudomonadota; class Alphaproteobacteria; order Micavibrionales; family Micavibrionaceae; genus UBA5701. Next base: position 396,148 of record BQJE01000002.1, on the reverse strand, counting down.
TTTTTAGCTGCGTGTTCTGTGCTTTGAGAGATTCCGCTAAAGTTTTAGCTGCTTCGGAATCAACATATCCCCGCCTCATACCTTCGAGTTCCTCTTGAAGGAGAGCGTTACCGCGCCTTAATCCTTTAACCTCGTTTTCAAGCGACATGCTTTTTTCACCAGCGCTGGTGCTAATCTGCGCAAGCTCGCCAACAAGCGTGGCGTTTTCTTCCGTCGCCTGTTTCAACCTGCCCCTTAGCTCAGCCATCTCCTCCTGATTTGAAACAGCCTCACTTGCTTTTTTCAAGAGCTCTTCGCTCTCGCCTTTTGCCTCATCCAAAGATTGACTGAGCCCGTCAGCTTCGGTACGAGCGATGCTAATATCAGCCTGAAGCTTCTTATTTTGTTCTTTTAAGGTGCCAAGCTCTGCTTCAAGATTACCAATTATGGTTTTCTGCGTACTGCCAAGTGTTGTTTCTATAGACAAGTTGGCTTGCAAACTTTCATTTTCAGCAAGCAATTCCTCGGCCAGCAACTCTGCCACATTCGGCGCTTCCTCACCGGCGCTTGGCTGTGCGCTGGCCAAAGATTCCTGTAATTGAAAATTTTCAGTTTCAAGATCACTAATCTTCTTTTTTAGATTGTTCATCTGCGTGCCATCTGTACTGCCGCTTTCGACAGCAACTTGCAGCGTTTCAATCTGCTGACTCAGCATGTCATTTTTTGTTTTCAGATCCTGTGCAGATTGTTCAAGCCGGGCGACCTCTTCCTTGCTAATCCCTTTACTTTGAACACTTTCAGCGCTGATTTGGGCTTGAAGTTGCTGATTTTCTGTCTGCAGTTCCTTTATACGTGCTTCACTACTTTGATCTGTTCCGGCTTTCGCAATCTCCAGACTCTCACTCAGGCCTAGGTTTTCCTTTTCAAGAGTTTGAAGTCTTTCGGTTAAACCCTGTATTGACTGTGCGTCGACCGACACACCTTCGCCGAGAGTGCTACCATTCTCATTCAGGGCAGCCTGCAACCGTTGGTTTTCTGCAGCCAAACTTTGTAGTATCCCCGTAGAACCACCGTCTGTGGCAGCGCCCGCCGAAACAATGGCAGATAACTTTATGTTTTCCTGCTGCAGAGCTTCTATTTTTTGTTTTAAGGGAGAATTTTCTGGCCCACCGGCTTTTAGTGATTCCATTTGCGCACTGAGCGCCAGATTCTCTTTACGCAAGGTATCAACTTCATGGCGTAGATGGCCTATGTCTGTGGGCGACCCTCCACCCAAAGCTGCCGGTGCCTGTTTTGCTGTAATCTGGTTGCGTAGATTTTTGTTTTGACTTTCAAGAGCATTGACTTTCTTAACCAACCCTGCCGCAGACGAGCCATCAGCAGCCCGACTTGGAAATGGGTTGATTTTGCCAGGAACGGCTTTATCTGGAACAGCCTGTGCTACTTTAGGTGAAGCAAGCTGTGGTGTTAGAGGTGGCGCAACTATCGGATCTATAAGCCCAGCAGCCGAAACCAAACATGAATCCAGTTTGCTCTGACCTTTATCTATATCGGCAAGATTGAAACTATATGTCTGCCCGTTCACTTCAGCCCTTAGATAACCCGTTTTTTGCAGGGCCGTAAAAAAGGGCTTGTCGTGGCCCAGACGAACCACAAAGGCGCTTTTAGAAGCTGGCCGCACATCATAATTCCGCTGCTGCCCTGCACCGGGATCTAGAACAACAGCAAAACTCTGCTGTGGATCAAAGCTTCCCTTTGGAAAATCAAGTGCAAAAGATGTCTCATTCTGCTGGTTTTTTGCCACTGTTAAAATCAGATTATCGGCAAAACGTCTGGCTATTGCACAATAAGCACCGGTGCCCGTGCCGCTATCGGCAATATTCGTTACCGCCCAGCTTGTTTTTGGACTAAGGGTCGCGCTCTTTTGTGCCTGAGCGTCAGGGATAAATGAAACCGATGTCGCTGCAATGATAGAAGCCGCAGCTACTGATGTTAGAAGAGTGCGCATGCGCATGATGGGATCTCCATACTCAAGTCGTGAAATGAACCCGATTCTGCTGAGTCAGGCTATCTAAAGAGTACAAAGACCATAGCGATGAATCAAACTTCTGCTTGATATGAGGCAAGTCCGCCAGTGGATAAGTAAAAGTCAGGTTCTATGCGCGTTCGCGCTCTGGTGCCAATCTGTGAGCGAGCGACGCCTCCAAAAACATATCCAGATCACCGTCGAGCACGCCCTGAGAATTCGTTGTTTCAACCTGCGTGCGCGCATCCTTGATCATCTGATAGGGATGCAGCACATATGAGCGTATCTGATGTCCCCACCCAATATCGGTTTTTTCGCCATGCTCTTCAGCTGCCCGCTCCTCGCGCTTTTGCAGCTCGGCTTCATATAACCTTGCCTTTAAGAGTGCCATCGCCTGATCACGATTTTGATGCTGTGATCGCTCATTCTGGCACGCCGCCACAATATTCGTAGGTATATGTGTGATACGCACCGCACTATCCGTTGTGTTAACGTGCTGGCCGCCTGCACCACTACTACGATACGTATCGATACGTAAGTCTTTCTCTTCTATTTCAATGTTGATTGTATCGTCAATCACAGGTGAAACCGACACAGAGGCAAAACTTGTATGGCGGCGCGCTGCAGAATCAAAGGGCGAAATTCTGACAAGGCGGTGTACACCGGTTTCGGTTTTAAGCCATCCAAAAGCATCCGGCCCCTCTATTCTGACCGTCACTGATTTAATTCCGGCCTCCTCACCTTCACTACGTTCCAACAAGCTTACTTTGTACCCGTGCTGCTCGGCCCACCTTATGTACATGCGTAAGATCATATCCGCCCAATCCTGGGCCTCTGTACCACCAGCGCCTGCATTGACCTGCAAATACGCGTCATTGCTATCGGCTTCCCCTGATAACAGGCTTTCAAGTTGCTGGCGATCAACCTTGGTTTTCAGTGCCACCAGAGCCTTTTCTGCCTCTTCAACAACTTCATTATCGCCTTCCGCCTCACCAAGCTCGATAAGCTCGGTATTATCGTGCAGAATCTGTTCGACCTCGCGCACCGCCTGGATTTTCTGCTCCAGCCGGGTACGTTCTTTCATCAAATTCTGTGCTTTATCAGGGTCGGCCCATAAGTCCGGGTCTTCACAAAGGGCGTTTAGCTCTTCAAGACGCTTAAGAGACTGATCCCAGTCAAAGATGCCTCCTGAGCAGGCCCAAAGCGTCTTTGATGTCGTTAACGATTTTCTCTGTTTCTGCTCGCATGATTGGTTTTCCTCTTGTTTTATGAAGGAATAATGTGAAAAGGGTCGATAATCAAGGCCTTATAATAGCCCCTGAAAAACAAGTCCCATGCTCCCTCTTCCCAAAAGTTAACAATTTCAGGAGAAAATTTTTAGGAAAAATGTTGAACTTGACTTTACATTGCCTTGATATCGCTATAGAAAGCTATTCTGATAATGTAAATTAATAGCACTTAATAGCACGCTTTAGGGAGCATCCAATGAAAACGTTGCGCAATCTAGTTCTGGCCGCCGGTATGGTTATGCTTGCAGGCTGTAATGCCTTCACAAGCTTTAGTGAAGTTCAGGCACTCAATAATGCCGAGGCTGTGGGAAGCCCGTTCACACAGGCTTTGGCCGGTGAATATCGTGAATTTTCTAACGAAGAGCTTAAAGGGATGCTTGATTACCCTGACGCCCTTCACTTTGCCCGCAAGGGTCTGGCCGCCGCATCCGGTGAAATGGTAATGCCTGAGCCGGTCAGTGACTGGAACCTCAGTGAGAAACACCTGCAAGAGCTAAGTGCAGCGCGCGGACGCCTTGTCGTTGCCTATGATCTGGGTGCACGCGAAGTAGCCCCGGCCCTGGCCGCACGGGCACAAGCCAAGTTTGATTGCTGGATCGAGTTCCAGGAAGAAAACTGGGAAGAAGATAACAGCGAATGTAAAACAGCTTTCCTTGATACGATGAACCAACTTGAAAGCATGGTACAACGTGCGCCGGTCGAGCCTGAAGTTGTCATGCCTCCTGTTGAGCCAATGGCAATGGAGCCTACGGAGCCAATGGCACCTGAAGATGCCGTTTATCTGGTCTTCTTTGACTGGGATTCATCCGAGCTTGGCTCAGGTGCTCTGAACGTGCTTGATGCTGTCGCTGAGGAAGTTGCTAAAAATCCTCCTCAACAACTGAGCATTGTTGGCCATGCTGATACCTCCGGTCCTACTGATTACAATGACCGTCTGGCGTTCAAACGTGCGACTGTTGTTCGTGATGCGTTGATCAGCCGTGGTGTTGCCGAAGGCATCGTGTCCATTGAAGGACGCGGCGAGAACGAATTGCTGGTTCCGACACCGGATGATATCCGCGAGCCTGCTAACCGCCGTGCAAACATTTCGTTTAAGTAAACGAAAGTACATAAAATTCAAAAACGGAGCGCGGGTGCTACCCTACGCTCCGTTTTTTTGCCGTTTTTTTATACCTGTTTATATGTACCGGTTCGGCCCTGACAAAGACATTGAGGGCGCGTATAATATTGGTAAGAATCACGCTCTAAACATCCAAAAGGAAATCAGGTGTATAAACAAACAACAAAAGATATCACTGTCAGTGTTGAGCCCGTTTATCTGGAGGAAGAATCTTCTCCCGGCAATAATCGTTATTTTTGGGCTTATCACATTCTCATTCAGAATAACGGTAGTGAAAGCGTGCAACTTCACAAAAGATTTTGGCAGATTACAGATTCAGCCGGCCTCACCCAGGAAATTTCCGGCGAAGGTGTTATTGGTGAACAGCCATTTGTTGAGCCAGGAAAAAGTTACGCTTACACCAGTGGCGCACCCTTGAACACACCGGGAGGTATGATGGTCGGCAACTACACCATGAAAAATGGAGAAGGCGAGATGTTCACTGTTGATATCCCGGCTTTTTCTCTCGACAGTCCACACCAGAACGCGATTATGCACTAGGCAGTACGCATTTACCCCTTCACCTCTCTATGGTAAAATACCTTCGAGCTCCATTGTCGCTTGATTTTACTTTTGCAGCAGACGCAGGCGACGACAGGTACTGGATTAGCTACCTTAGGAGCGCGGCAACGCACTGCAAAAGTAAAAGGAAGTGACTATACCTTGGATCTACGCCCCGTCTTTTACGTTATCGGAATTTTTCTCTCCATCATGTCAGTCAGCATGGTGCTACCGATGCTGGCCGATATGTATACCGGTTACTCCGACTGGCAGGTCTTCTTCGTCTGCATCATCATCACAGCCTTTTTCGGTGGCTCTCTGGTCCTTAGCAATGCCGGCAAGACCTTTTCAATTTCTATACGACAGGCTTTTCTTCTAACGGTCCTCAGTTGGCTCAGCCTTGCCACATTCGCAGCGCTTCCGTTTTGTTTATCTGAGCTGGAAATGAGTTATACCGATGCCTTCTTTGAAGCAATGTCAGGAATCACCACCACCGGTTCCACCGTAATCGTCGGCCTCGACAGCGCACCACCCGGAATTTTACTCTGGCGCGCTATTTTGCAATGGCTTGGCGGCATCGGGATTATTGTGATGGCCCTGTCCGTCCTGCCGTTCCTGAAAGTTGGCGGCATGCAACTTTTCCGCACAGAGTCTTCTGAAAGCGAAAAAGCCCTGCCCCGCGCGGCCCAACTCGCCAGTTCCATCGGTATCCTCTATCTCGGCCTGACGGTTCTTTGCGCTGCCGCTTATATGTTTACCGGTCTTGGGACTTTTGACGCCGTTGCCCATGCGATGACCACCATTGCCACAGGCGGGTTTTCAACCTTTGACTCATCCTTTGCCAATTACGACCGCGCATGGACCGAGCTTGTTGCTATTATTTTCATGATACTGGGAAGCCTGCCCTTCGTGCTTTACCTGAAAGCCGTGCGCGGAAATTTAAAACCATTGTTAAACGACTCGCAGGTCCGCTGGTTTCTGTCCATCGTCACGCTGGCGATCATTGTTACCGTATCCTATCTGGTGTTTCAGGCAGACACCCCATTTCTTGAGGCCCTGCGACGCGCCACCTTTAATGTTGTTTCCATTATCACCGGAACGGGATACAGCAACGGCGATTACAATCTTTGGGGCGGCTTTGCGGTCAGTATGTTCTTCTTTCTGATGGTGGTCGGCGGTTGTGCCGGCTCAACGACCTGCGGCATTAAAATCTTCCGTTTTCAGGTTCTTTACGCAATCTCTAGTGTGCAGGTTAAAAAACTACTCCACCCCCACGGCGTTTTTATTCCCCATTATAACGGCAACCCGATCCCCAAAGACGTACCAATTTCCGTCATGAGCTTTTTCTTTCTTTATGCATTATGCTTTTCGGTGTTAGCAATTGCCCTGTCTTATGTTGGGTTGGGTTTTCTTGAGGCGATGTCCGGCGCCGTGACATCCATATCCAATGTTGGGCCTGGCCTGGGCGAAATTGGCCCTGGCGGTACGTTCAAACACCTCCCCGACAGCGCAAAATGGATTTTAAGTGCAGGGATGCTGCTGGGACGGCTTGAGCTCTTTACCGTCCTTGTCCTGCTCTCCCCGCATTTCTGGAAGCATTAGACCGTTTCTTTCTCAGTCTCTTTCTGGCGTTGTTTCAGTTTTTTCTCGAATGCTTTGGCGTCGAAAATATAATCCTGACTACAGAACTCACAGTGCATAATAATCTCTCCCTCTACCGCCATATAGTCGCGATCTTCCTTTGGCATCATCGCCAGGACATTCTCAACCTTTTCCTCACTGCAACGACAGGCCTTTTCGACCGTATGTGGCGCATAAACCCTGATGCCCTCTTCATGAAACAGGCGCATAAGCACAATATTGGAATGCAAATCAGGAGACAAAAACTCATCCTCGGTGCAACTATCAAGTAAAATCATTGAGCGCCGCCAGTCATCTTCATTAATATTACCGGCACCGCTTTCAGGGTTTTGCTCATCTTCCGGCATATGTTGAAGCATAACCCCGCCAGAGCGCCACACATCGTCGCGCTTGCCCACCGCCATCTTAATACCGGTACCGATCTGCTCTGATTGCGTAAAGTAATGCTGCACACACTCCACCATCGAATGCCCCTTTAGATCAACAATCCCCTGATGACAATCCGTTTCGTCGCCTTGATCAACGGTAAACGCGATATAGCCTTTGCCCAGCAACTGCGCAAAATTATTTTGTGACTTTTCCGTACGCTTTAACGCCTCAAGCTGTTTCCAGCTATGCTCCAGCCTTTCCTCGTCAAAGTGAGCACAACCCCGTATCTGACCCTCCGAGGTTACATCCGCGACAATCATCTTTACCGGGCCATCGCCCTGCGCCTGCAGCGTAAAAATGCCGTCATATTTAATCATGGAAGAGAGCAGTGCTGCCAACGTTACGGTTTCTGCCACCAGATGTGCCACGGGCTGCGGATATTGATGCGGCTCTACGATATCATTAAGGGTAGCGCCAAGCCTTACAATGCGGCCGCGCAACTGCGAAGTTTCCAGTTGAAATGTCTGAATAACGTTGTCATCGGGCCGATCAGAATCTTCTTGTTCCATCTCTTTATTTTAACATGAAAATCGAGGGCAATTCTAACTCTTGATCTTGTAACCAGTCCTGATCATCCACAGACATAGGGCCATCAGCACCACATTTATGGCCACAAGAATGGCAATACCGACAACAATATTACTATCGGCATGACCAATAAACCCGGCACGGAACCCATCGATCATGTAGAAAAATGGATTATAATCGGCAACCACCCGCCAAAGTCCGGGCAACTGTTCCACGGAATAAAACGTGCCCGATAAAAACGTCAGAGGCGTAATAATGAAATTGGTTACTGTCGCCACGTGGTCAAATTTCTCCGCCCATATCCCGGCTGCAATCCCCAGCGAACCCAACAACATATTGCCAAGAACGGCAAAAATAATGACCACGGCAAAAGAATGAATATGAATGGGCACAAACAAAGCCATCACCAGCGCCGTAACAAGGCCAACTGCTAGACCGCGAATAACGCTACCCAGAATATAGCCTGTGTAAAGCTCACCAGCCGATAATGGCGGCATCAGGACATCAACGATATTGCCCTGCATCTTGGCAATCACAATCGAGGAAGAACTATTAGCGAAAGCGTTTTGCACCATAGTCATCATAATCAGTCCCGGCGCTAAAAATTCCATGAAGGAAACCCCGCCAATTGTCCGTGTTAGGCCACCAAATGCCAGCGCAAAAATCGTATAAAACAGCAAAGTGGTTATCACCGGCGCGGCCAGCGTTTGCAGATAAACGCTCATAAACCTCCCAACTTCCTTATGGATCAGCGTATAGAGCCCCACCCGGTTAATACCGATGATTTTCCGGGGTTGTAAGTCGCGCTGCGTGTCTGACATAATATGAGCCTAAGGAAAGTTACGTTCATGACCATAGATAGAGATTCCAAGCGGAATAGCAAGCCTGACAGGCCCGCAAAGCGTGTCCCAAAAAAGATCACGGAAACCTACCTGCACAATTCGGGTCTGTATTATCTGCAACGCTTCGCTGCTGGCAAGGCGCATTTTCGCAGCGTCATGCTTCGCAAAGTCAGAAAGTCTTGTATGCACCACGAAGACCAGGACTTCGACGCATGCGCCGCACTGGTCAATCAACTGGCTGATAAATTCGAACAAACAGGGCTTTTGGATGACGCGGCTTATGTACGGGGCATGGTCACTTCCTTGCGTCGACGTGGCCTGTCGCAAAGAGCCATTGTTGCAAAGCTGGCGCAAAAAGGAATTGAACAAGATACGACTTTACACGCCCTCGGTGCACATGACCGTGATTTTGCACCGGGCGGGGACTCAGATGCCGAAAAGCGCGCAGCGCTTATCTTTTGCCGTCGCAAGAAAATCGGCCCGTTTGCAACCAATGGCAAGAAAACCCATGAGCAATTCATGGCAACCCTTGCTCGAGCAGGGTTTTCATTTGATACGGTACGTTTCGTTTTGAATATAGATCAGGAAGAAAGTCAGAATATTTTAATGAAGCAGGAAAGCCTATGAGCCGTTTTAAAAAACATCTGCCCCTTCCATATCATCCAAATCAGTATGATCGGATGGTTCATCACTATCCTGCTGTTTCTTCTTTTCTTCTTTCTTGGGTGAAACCCTTTCGGCTGGGAATACAACTGCTGCTGTGGTACCAACACTTTTTTCAGAGAATATCTCCAGCTTGCCGTCGTGTAGCAACATCATTGAATTTACTAGTGTCAGCCCCAAACCCGTTCCAGATCCTTCACGATCCAGCGCATTATCAATCTGCCCGAATGGCGAAAGAGCCTTTTCAATTTCTTCTTCACTCAATCCAATTCCGGTATCCGTAAAGGACAGGCGCAGCTGTCCTTGACCATCAATTTCTGATGAAATCGTAACGCTTCCTCCATTGGGAGTGAACTTCACCGCATTGGACAGCAGGTTCAAGGCCACCTGCTTGAGAGCTAACGCCTCCCCTATGACATTCGGCATATCCTGCGTATTATTTGTCACTGTAATATAGCCAGATCCAGCCTTGGAGGCTATGATGTCCATGGCAGTTGCCACAATTTCACTCATATCTACGACTGAGTCATTGAGCTGACGATCACCGGACTCAATTTTAGCAATATCCAGAATTTCATTGATAATCGTCAGCAAGCCCTTGCCGCTATCGTAGATATCACGCGCATATTCCCAATAGGCTTTTTGACCAACCGGACCAAGAACCTCATTTTTAATAATCTCGGAAAAGCCGATAATTGCATTTAGTGGCGTACGCAACTCATGGCTCATATTAGCAAGGAATTCTGATTTTGCCCGGTTGGCAATATCAGATTGATGCTTGGCCTCACGTAGTGCCATTTCTGCTTGCTTGCGTTGTGTAATATCTTCAATACTGCCCTCGTAATAAAGAACGTGGCCAGTCTCATCCCGTACCAGCCTGGCATTCTCATTAATCCATACATGTGTGCCGTCTTTTTTACGTACTTGGGTTTCGTAATTGCTAATAACCCCCCGCTCCTCAAGTTTTTGTCTAAAAGCCTCACGCTCTTCCTTATCTACATAAACAGCATCATTGGCATTAACGCGCACGATCTCCTCACGTGACTCATAACCCAAAACGCGGGCCATAGCCGGATTGACCGCAAGATATATCCCTTCAGGCGTAAGTTGATAAATCCCGCCAGCCGCATGCTCAACAATGGTCCTGTACTTTTTCTCTGCTTCTGCCAGCGCTCTTTCAGCACGGCGACGTTCTTCTACATCAGTAAAGGTGCCAACAACCCGCAACCTTTTACTTTCATCCCGGTGGATCATCGACATCGCCATCTCCACTGACCGAAATGTGCCGTCAGCCATACGTAGACGGGTGAAGGCCCTATATGTTTGCTTCTGCGCATGAACCAGAAGTTGAAAATCCTGGCGCTGCTGCTCCTGATCTTGCGGATGCAACATCGAAAAAAGGTCGTGCCCAACAGATTGCTTAGGAGTGAATCCTGTAATCTTGTGCCATGTATTATTGAGGAAAAGAATTTTTCCATCCGTGCTGACCTCAAATATAATATCGGTCACGGAATTGATAATCGCCCTGTTCTCTTTTTCAGCCCTGCGGATGACCTTGTTGAGACGCTCTCTTTCCCCCACTTCAGTCTTAAGCTCCAGATTCTTTTGTTCAAGCTGCCTGTTCATAGCCGTTAGAGTACTTGATTGACTCTGGCTGTTATGGACATACATCGTCCCTACCATGGTTAGAATGAGACCAAATGCAATGACCATAAGGGGCATTTTCTTAAGCATACCCACTTCTTGGTTGTTGAAAAATTCCAGGGTCGCGCTCCACTTTGATTCCCCGATCATATACTCATAGCTATGAGCGATAGCTGATGCTTTACGATTACTTTCTTGACTATAATCCCTGTAATAGATGCGTTTGGCGTTGTCAGCATCACGTACAGTTATTTGTGACAAAATTGCACTTTTCTCCAGCCATGATTGTCCTAAAACGGACTCAATTCTGCTAAAGCCAATCACAATGCCGGCTGATGAATCGTCAACCTTAACAGCTTTAACAACGGCAAAAGGATTAGACAAAGCCCATTTTGTTTCCTGATTTTTAGAAAAATTCAAACCGGGGAAGTCTGTAATTGTGTGAACCTTGTCATGCGCAAAGAAATTCGATTTGACGATATGAGAAATAAACACCCGATTGGGTACAATAGTTTGATGGCCACTACTCGTGCGCAGATAAACGTTGTTAAACTGCCATATGCCAGGACGGGTCTCATATAACCAGATGACCTGATCAAAACGATTAAGACTCGGCGCCACATCTCTGACCTGCTTGGCCAGACCAGAACGAGAAGCACTATCAGCATATTCCTCCGGCAAAGATAGAATTGTTGCGGCCATATGCACAGAACGCCTAAGATTGGCCGTACCTTCAATCAAAACATCGGCAGCGCTTTGTGTTATACGACTATGCTCTTCACTTACCTGCCCCTGTATAAAAATATTTAAAATAGCAAACGCCACCACCGTCAAAATGACGCCGGTGAGCAATATCGTTATCTGCGGGAGATAGGATGAATACCATATCCCATCAGGGTTGGTGCCCGGACCCGCATCCGTTGCAATTTTTTTTCTTTGTGCCATAACTTTTTAGCTCTCAAAATATAGTCGGCAAAGCCTCGGGCAAAAAAAGCCCAAAACTTCCCCCTATATGTGAAAATGACGGAAAGCCATTAAAACATTGCTAATTTTTGCAAAAAAAGCGGGTTTTTATACAAAAAGAACGTTAAATATTGTGTTTTAAAACAAAGCTCTATTCAAATTCTAAATATTGCGATGCAACATACTGTTTCTATACAGTGGAAACCAAGCTCCCATGCAGCTTGACAGCCTTAAGCTTTAGGCGTATTTCTTGACCCACTCGGCGTAATCGGAGAGGACTGGTTTGATCTACTTATAAGGGGGCCACTATGGCAAAAAACAATCCTTTTTCTGAGTTCTTTTCTCAAAACGATTTTACCAAGGCTTTTGAGCAATATCAGAACCTGCCTTTTGATATGACAAGCCTCATGGATACCCAACGCAAGAACATGCAGGCCCTAAGTAAGGCACAGCAACTTACGATGGAAGGCTTTCAGGCCATCGCCCAAAGGCAAGCCGCGATCATGTCCCAGATTGTCGAAGACAACTCTATCATTGCCAAAGAATTTATGGGTGAAGGCACACCAGAGGAAAAATTCTCTAAAAATGCTGAACTGTTCAAGGCAATTTATGAGCGCACCATAACCAATCTACAAGAGCTCTCGGAAATGGCCAGCAAGTCCAATAACGAAGCCAGCAAAATTATTAATAAGCGCGTCAGTGCCAGCATGACTGAGATTAAAGGTTCTGTTGCTGAGAAAACACAACAGAAAAAAGCAGCCTAATTTTGGTGGGTCCACTAGAGACCTTATACCGGCAGGTGAATCGTCACCCGTAACCCGCCCTGCCCGCTTTTTTCCAACCATATCTTGCCACCATGACTGTGCACAATATCCATCGCGATCGGTAAACCAAGCCCGACACCGCCCGTTGCAACATTGCGCGAACTATCAACGCGGTAAAACGGCTTAAACACGTCTTCGTACTTGTCCTCAGGGATACCAGGACCGTTATCATCAACAGTAATTTCTATCTTGCCGCCATCCTCAATATTACGTGCCGCAATCCATACATGGTCCGCATATTTTCCTGCATTGTTCACCAGGTTGGTCAGGCAGCGTTCAAACGCCATAGGCCTGAGCATCATGTTGATGTCCTCACTCCCTGCTAGCGTAAGATCTCTCCCCTGACGTTTTGAGGATACAGCTACTTTCTGTAACAAGTCAGCGAGATTAACCATCGAAACCTGCTCACCGCCTTCACCGCGTACAAATTCAAGGTATCCCTCGATCATACGCTCCATCTCCGAGAGGTCATTCTTCATCGCATCGACATCCGGGCTGTCGCCCAACATAGCAAGCTGTAGCTTCATCCGTGTCAGCGGCGTACGCAAATCATGTGATACACCAGCCAGCATTTCCGTACGCTGCGTTATCTGTCGCTGGATTCTTTTGCGCATATCCAGAAAAGCCTGCCCCGCCTGACGGACTTCCGACGCCCCTTCAAGCTTGTAGGCATGGACATCGCGCCCCTTACCAAAGCGCTCAGCTGCAATCGCCAATCGGCGAATAGGTCTAATTTGATTGCGCATAAATAAAACCGCAATCGCCAGCAAAATAATTGACACCACAATCATCCAGATTAAAAAGATATAACTGGAAGAAGAGAACAACCTTCTTTGCGGCAAAGAAACACTCAGCACGCCATTCTCAAGCTGGATTGTAACTTCCATCCATTTCTCCTCAAAATCTGCGTCCAGAAGAAATGGCCGATCCATATGATTCCTGATTTCATTATCCAACGTTTCCGCCACCATCGATCCCCACACAGCGCCTTTATTGTCTACAGGATCGATTTCAAGAATAGCTCCCTTATCAAAGCCTATTAGCAAATCAAGACTGGACGCCGTATAGCTGGAAATATTCCGAACATTTTCTGGCGATGGATCGTTTTCAATTTGTAAAGCTATCGTGGCAATCTCACCTGATACCGCAAAAGCCAGACGGCTTGTCATCCGGTTCCAGTGCCTATCAAAAAAAACAAATGTGGTAATAAGCTGTATCAGCAAAACCGGCATCACCAAAATAAGCAACGAACGCGCAAACAGAGTCTTTGGCAAAAGGCGCTTGATGGGAATGATCCCGTCTCTGTCAAAAATTTGTCTTAGAATCTGTATGCGCATTATAGATCCTCACCTCTGAGCAGATAACCTTTACCCCTGATGGTCTGTAGGTATCGCGGTGCTTTGGTGTCTTCCTCAATTTTACGCCGCAACCTTGTGACCTGCACATCAATTGTACGTTCGCCAGCTTCTACCCCACAAATTGCTGCCAGTTCTCCCCGGCTCATTACCTCGCCGGAACGGCTTGCAAGTGCACGCAGCAAATTAGCCTCAACCGCTGTAAGGCGCAATCGATCCTGACCATCTGACAACTCATCATGATTGGGATCAAAATGCCAACGGCCAATTTTAAGCGGTCGCGCCTCCTCCTGCTTTTTAGCCGTACGTCGCAAAATCGCATTCAATCGCGCCACCAACTCTCTTGGCTCAAACGGCTTGGGTAGATAGTCATCCGCTCCCACTTCAAAACCCGTTACCCGGTCATCAACTTCTCCCAAAGCCGTCAACAGCAGAACAGGTAGATTGCTTTCTTTACGCAAGGAATTCGTAAATTCCAGTCCCGTTTCACCCGGCATCATCACATCCACAACCAGCGCATCAAATTCGAACCCTTTCATAACCTCGCGCGCATCAGCCGCATCTTGCGCGGTGATCACAACGAAATCATTGTCCTTCAGGTAGCGCGACACAAGATCGCGTATCCGATTGTCATCATCGACAACCAAAATATGGGGTTTCGCGGCCAGCGGTTGATTATTCACACTCAAAATCATGAACCTGTTTACAAATTAACCATTTACGGTAAGCTTAAAAGAGTTTTTACCGTAAACCCAAGGGTGTGTCGACAATTATGGCTCTTATACCTTTTGATGACCGTGATGGTTATATCTGGTTAGATGGCAAAATGGTGAATTGGCGCGAAGCCAAAGTCCATATCCTCAGCCATGGCCTGCATTATGCCAGCAGTGTTTTTGAGGGTGAGCGTATCTATGATGACCAAATCTTCAAATCCCGGGAGCACGCGAAACGCTTAATTAACTCTGCCAATATTCTTGGTATGGAAATCCCCTTCAGTGTTGATGAAATCGAAGATGCCAAACGCGAGGTTCTGGAAGCCAACAAATTGAGTAACGGTTATGTTCGCCCTGTGGCTTGGCGCGGTGCTGAGCAAATGGGCATTTCAGCCAGCGGCACCAAAACCCATGTTGCAATCGCAGCCTGGGAATGGGGCAGTTATTACGACGCTGAAAAGCACGAGAAAGGCATTACACTCAAAACATCCCCTTGGCACAAGCCTCCTCCTGACTGTGCGCCAACACAAAGTAAGGCAGGCTGCCTGTATGCGATTGGCACGATGTCCAAACATGCCGCCGAGGATGCCGGTTATGACGATGCCTTAATGCTTGATTATCGTGGCTATGTCGCCGAAGCCAGCAGCGCCAATTTATTCGTTATACGCGATGGTGTGCTCCAAACGCCACCGCCGGATTGTTTTCTCAATGGCATTACCAGACAAACCGTTATTCAGATGGCCAAAGACTTGGGTATCCCATTTGAAGAAGTTCACATCAAACCTGAAGAGCTCCAAAACGTGCAGGAAGTCTTCCTGACGGGCACGGCTGCCGAGCTCACAGCCGTTGGTAATATTGAGGATCTCGATTTCACAGTCGGACCAATTACGCGCCAATTACGCGATGCTTATGGCGCTTTGGCCCGCACCAAAAACACAGAAAGCGCAATAATTACAGGAACTTAGCACCATACAGTTTGACAAATGTCATAAAAACGTATATACTCTGTCCAAAGCATAAAAATAAATAAAATATAAAAAAATAATTTTGGTAATAGTGTATTCGAGGGTGTAATGGCGGAAATAGCCACCGATCAGGAAATTATTGAATATAAAAAACGGATAAATGAATCGAGGGCGTCTCTTTTCAAGAATTCTCGCGCCGAGAAATTGCCTTCGGGTTTATATGCTCTGAAGGTCGATCAAAACAAAGATCCCTTTCCTGATCTTGATCCAGATTTTTATTATACCAATTTAGAGCACCTAAAATATATAGAAGGGGAAGTCAATAAATACGCCCCGCTCATTGAGGCCAGCAACGCTATTCCAGGTTTTAAAGCAGCAGACTACACACTTACCGTTGATGGTCAATTCAGCGAGAAAAATGCTGAGAGACTTGAATCTTTCCTAAGAAAAGTTGGAAGTGCCACTGGAGACAAACTCTCGAAAATAGAGGGCTACGATAAATTCATCCGCCCCGCTAATGAGGCCAACCAAATCAACAAACGATACAGGCGCACACCCACTGAAGATATGAAGGAGTTCCTACGGGACTACATACCTCAAGATCAAAAGAAAGCAGATATTATAATTGATGAACGCGCCCAAAGCGCGGATGACGAAAGAATGGGCTTTGGGTTTGTGCAATACGCTTTTCAGCTTCAATCTGCTATTGCTGAATTCCCAGAACTTTCCTCAATCGTAGAGAACGCTGGAATCGATGACTTTCGTATAACAGGTCGCATGGATCAGAAGACTATAAAAGCGCTGGAAGCCATAAAAGACCATTATAAAGCTGAACCTGAAGACAATCCTCTTAATAAATCCAAAGATTATGGACGTTATAACTTTGATAAATTTCACGAGCGTTATACGGCGATGGAACCAGCCGACATCGAAACTGCAAACCTTGCCATTAATAAACATATGCAAGAATTTATTAATCTCTTTGACCATATGCAGGAAGTTGATGACTGGGCTTATGACTGGTTTCATCCAGCACAACTTCCCAAAGAATCCCAACCTGTAGCAGTAACTGGTGCTTTGGGTGCAGATTCTCAGACACAAATGAATCTCATCCATAACTTTCTGTTAACAAAAAACAACGAGGAACTGGAAGAAATTTTATCATCAGCCTCATGGTACAGCTCTATAGTTGATACAAACGATGAAGAAATAGAAAGATTTCTTAAGCAAAAAAACACCTTCATGGTCTTCGCAGGCATAACAAAAGGTGAAGACCATGCCAGCGCTGTTATTGCCCTCAAAAAATATATTAATACACACGAGTTAAACGGACAAACACCGCTTAAGCTTGACGACAATATTAAAGACTCCGCTTTTATGGCAGCGCTCCCAAGCCTAATACATAAGCGCCAGACCCTTCTTATCAGTGAATTATCTAATATCGAGCTGCTTGATCATTTTACAATGAATGGAAAAAAAATAGAGGCCACCGGCCAATGGGATGATACGGAAGCGTCTGAAATACAATGGGACCCTGAGCTCAAAGGTCACGCCACAACAAAAAAGAATCTTGAGCCTGTGCTAGAGCTACGAAACCTCCTTATGGCCCTAAACGACGACGATGCAAAATGGGTCGCAGAATTCACCGATCCTGATTATGACTGGCCAACCCCTGCAACACCTCTCACGCCAGCTTTTACAGCCGCCGAGCCGACAGTCTTGAGTGATGGTGGCACAGTTAAAAAAGATGCCGTGAAAGAAACAAAACCAGTTACTCCTGCAGACCCAAATCTCGCAGCGCAAACGGCGCTTGCTGCTGAAAGAAAAAAACTCGATGAAGAAAGAACAGCACTCAAAGAAGAGATAGCTGAGGAGAGAAAAGAATTAGATGAAGAAAGGGCAGAACTAGAAGCCACCGCTGAAAAGGATATGGAAGAAGAATACCTTGAACAAGAACCAATTGAACCGACCGGCGACGTGCTGGCCAACAAGAAAAGAGCTGTTAAAGAGGCGCAAGCACATTTCATGCCGGAACTGGGCACCACGGGTGATGATACACTCGACTCTGAAACAACTGAAAAGCTGGAGCACTATATACGGGACCTTTTGGCTAATGACCCCGACGCCATCGCGCTCAAAGACGACCTCTATAGTAACGAGCGCAAAGTCGTCATAGATGAAAGAAAAGGTGCGTTTAAATTCCTTGATTTTGGCGATCAAAATATCGCCACCTGGAAACTGCTCGATACACTCCTTCACGACCGGGAAGAGAAATTGGGGCTTTGGGAAAAGGAATTTGGTGGGCTTCAGGCTGACTGGGATGAGAATAAAGACGAATATAATACACAAAGAGCAAGCAAAGAATCTGAACAGAAAGCGCGCCTTGGCCTCGATATACTCAAAGGTCAAGAAGCAGAGAAACAAGCGCTGGTAGCGGAAATGCATGACTCTGATTCACTGAACACGCTCTACCAATCGAGTGCCTATAAAAATATTACCAGAAACAAAAGCGACAGCGATATTGCCATGATTGAGGAGGTTCTTCTGGCGATGTGGAAGCTGGAAATAGATTACCGCCTTATCCCAACTGAGCCAAGTTTCGGTGCCCTGCCCGGTGCCAACGGTGCATCACATACAGAATACAAGGCACAGGTTGAAGAGCTAAGAATTGTCCGTAATGCTGTCGGCACGTTGGCCGGACGGATACCGGGATATACCCGGGCGTTTGAGCCCGATATAGTCCCCGAGCATCCATGGCTGGGTTACCCGGTTTATAATGGCTTGTTCCCACCGCAAAGCTATGGCGTGTTGTCAGGAAACCCGCCAAACAGAGCAGCCATCCATAAGCTTGCCGAAGAAGCCTTGAGGCGTTTTGTTGAACGCGCCGCAGAAGATGGTGTTGCCAAGGAGCTCCCTGACTATAGCCCTACAGACCCGCCTGAAAAAGGAGTGATGAGCGTCACAAGAGATGGCATCACCAAATATTACGATACCTCCAATATCACGGCGGCCATGTATGGCCTGTACAAAAATGAAGCGGGAGAAACAGTTCACTTTAAACCGGACTTACGTGACCTTGGTCTTGCTTTTGAAGGCTTACCAACTTCGGGAGTGCCAATTGATACATGGCCCGGCTACACACACCCTGCAGGACTTGTGGAAACCGATCACAACTGGGGCCCGACAACCTATCCGCGCAGCCGTGCATGGGCCTATATGTTTACCGGGCTGGATGAGCTCATAGAGAAAGACCCGGCGAATGGAAATAGGCTTGTCTATGCCATGGGCAAACGCCTGAGAGGACTTGACAGAGACAATCCGCTCTTCAAGAAAAATACTTATGAAGCAGCCCTCAACGACGCCCAAAAGCATGGCCGTGAAGACGAGCTTATCAGTGCCATAAAAAAACTGGCCCATCACAACGCCAGTGTTTATTCCGATGCCAGACTCGGGACCTATCACGAAGAAAGCCCGGATAACCGCAGCAGAATATACAATGAATCACTCAAACGTGATTATTTGCCGCAAAGACGTGAGATGTTATACAAACGGGATCATCCGAAAGCGGGAGCAACCGAACCAGATAAAGTTAGCGCCCTGAATGAAAATTTCAAACACGCTAAAGATCAAACGACAGAAGAAGATGCCTTAACGGCTCAGGCCAAATTCCAGGCCAACGTGGACGACACCGGGCTAACGCACGACGAAAACCAGGATCTGGTTGAAACCGGCCCGGGAATAAAATTAGACCCCAAGGCAACAGCTTAGAAACTTCTAGACATTAAACCTGAACAGGATGACATCACCATCAAGGACGATGTAATCCTTGCCCTCCTGACGCATCTTGCCTGCGTCTTTCGCGCCCTGCTCACCACCGAGCCCGGTGAAATCTTCAAACGCAATCACTTCCGCCTTGATGAACCCTTTCTCAAAATCACTATGAATGCACCCGGCGGCCTCTGGCGCAGCTGCGCCAACCCGCACCGTCCAGGCGCGCGCCTCCTTCGGTCCAGCCGTAAAATAGGTCTGCAGCCCGAGCAACTTATACCCCTCACGGATGATCTTGTTGAGACCCGCCTCTTCCAGACCCAGCGTTTCAAGAAACTCGGATCGCTCCTCTTCCGTGTCAAATTGCGCGATCTCTGCTTCAATCGCGGCGCAAATCACGACCGTCCCCGCGCCTTGCTTTTGCGCCATCTCCTCTACCTGTTTTGTCCATTCATTGCCGGTTGCCGCATCATCTTCAGACACATTACAGACATATAAAATAGGCTTTGAGGTCAAAAGCTGCAGCATTTTAAAAATGCGCTGGTCGTCTTCGCTGACCTCAACAGTTCGCGCCGGCTTGCCGTCATCAAGCGCCACCTTGACCCGCTCGGCCAGTTCAAGCTGCGCCTGCATTTCCTTGTCACCCGAGCGCGCCTTCTTGCCCAACGTATTGATCTGGTTCTCGACACTCTCAAGGTCAGCCAGCATCAGCTCGGTCTCAATCGTCTCCGCATCACGCACCGGGTCAACCGAGCCATCGACATGGACAATGTCCGGATCATCAAAACAACGCAGCACATGAATGATTGCATCGGTCTCACGAATATTGGCCAGGAATTGATTGCCGAGACCCTCGCCCTTGCTCGCGCCCTTCACAAGGCCCGCGATATCGACGAATTCAAGCTGCGTCGGCACCGTCTTGGCCGAGTTAGCAATCTTGGCAATGTTATCCAGCCGTGGGTCAGGCACACTGACCCGGCCGACATTGGGCTCAATCGTGCAAAAGGGGAAATTCTCCGCCTGCGCCGCAGCCGTTGCCGTCAACGCATTAAACAGCGTCGACTTCCCAACATTCGGCAAACCGACAATCCCGCAATTAAATCCCATAATTTCTCCTTTTTCGCTACAGGTGGATAGCACAAAGCCCGCAGTGACGCAGTAGATTTTTTATTTGCATAACTGTTTCTAGTTGTTTATACAAGTCTAAATGGAGATAAAAGAGCCTATGGAACAAGAACAGCAAAAAAACCGGAAGGGACGCCTTAAAAATAGTTTTGGGCGAGCCGTCCTAAAAATCCAGGATACGCTAACCATCGACAATGCTGGAAAGCTGGCCGTTTCAGGCGCGCACAAGCTAAAAGACACTTTGGTGTGGAGCTTTAACTTCAAAGAAAGGCCAGAATTGGCTGTCCCGCTTTTGCTCGTATGTCTTGGCACTGCAGAATTCTACTATGATACACCTATTCTTGGTAATACTGTCGGATGGGCAAAAGATAAGGCAACAAGCCTATTACATAAAACGACATGCCTGTTATACCCTGCAAACTGTTAACGGTGCATGAAAATCTGTTTGTAAAGGTGGCGTGCCTATACTCCAGAGTCATAATATTCTGAGTTTTATAACGCGCTTAAAGCTTCCGAAATCTTCTTGCCATACGCTTCCGGTCCATCGCTGACAATCAGGTCACAAGAGTTCGCGAGCCCGTTAATGACCGCTTCAACCCAGTCCTGATCCGCCTTGGCAAAATCACTTAAGACGTAACCTGACACCCGGTTCTTGTCACCCGGATGGCCGATGCCAATACGGGCGCGCCAGAAGTCAGGCGTGGAAAGATGGTCCTGAATTGACCGCAAGCCATTATGCCCGGCATTGCCGCCCCCTTTTTTAATACGAACCGTAGCGTTTTTAAGGTCAAGCTCATCATGAAAGACGACTATTTTCTCCGGGGATATCTTATAGAATTTGGCAGCCTTGCCAACGCTCTGGCCTGATTCGTTCATATAGGTTTGAGGCTTAAGGAGCACGACTTTGTCGCCTCCCACCTTGCCTTCGGACATCTCACCTTGAAACTTTGAACGCCAGGCTGGAAAGCCTGTCTCATCTGCAATGGCATCAAGAACCATAAACCCGATATTGTGACGGTGCTTTGCGTGTTCATCACCGGGATTGCCGAGGCCAACCAATAACCACATCGGTTCATCTTTCGGTTTTAAGAATTGTTGAAGGAAGGATAGCGTAACTATTCTTCCTTCTTCGCGTCACCATCAGCAGGCGCATCACCTTCGGCTTTTGCGTCACCATCCGCTGGCGCATCACCATCCGCTGGTGCATCACCGTCAGCAGGCACAGCAGCTTCAGCCGTGTCTTCAGCCTCTTGAGCTTCCTCAGCCGCAATCTGCTCAGCTGTCTTCGGTGCCACAAGCGTCGCAATCGTAAAGTCACGATCGGTAATCACAGGGCTTGTGCCTTCAGGCAACTTGGCATCACTGATCTTAACGGAATCACCGGTTTCTTTACCGGTCAGGTCAACATCAATCAGATCGGGAATGTTGGTTGCACCACAGAGCAGTTCAACATCATGACGCACAACGTTCAAAACGGCCTTGGCGTGAATACCAGGTGACTCTTCTTCATTAATGAAGTGAACCGGGATTTTAACAGCAATCTTGGTCTTCGCGCTCACACGCAGAAAATCAACGTGCTGAACCTGATCATTCACCGGATGGAGCTGTACATCACGAGCCAGAACCAGGTGCTTCTCACCTTCAATATCCAGATCACAAAGAGTCGTAAACATATGACCTCTGTTATATTCAAGATTGGTTTCTTTTGAGGGGAGTGAAATCTTCACAGGCTCCTTGTTATCACCATAGATAACAGCAGGAATCTTATGTTCGCGGCGTAGTGATCTGGCAACCCCTTTTCCGGCCTGATCTCTTTTCGCGCCACTAAATGCATAGTTTTTAGACATGGCGTATTTTCCTTTATTTATTAAATTATGGGCAGCCTCCAGGGGTGCTGCTCCAATCAGCGCATAGAAGTAAGCATTTTATGGCCAAATTTCAAGGAAATTATTTAAAAAGCGCAGAAATCGAGCGTTCTTCGTGGATTCTGCGGGCGGCCTCACCAATCAGCGGTGCGATGCTCACCTGCTCAATGTTATGAGCCTTTTTGATCGCCTCAGTGGCGGCAATAGAGTCAGTAATCACCATCTTTTCCAGTGGCGATGCTGTGATCCGCTCAATCGCCTTGCCAGAAAGAACCCCGTGCACAACATAGGCATGAACCTCTTTCGCACCATTTTCCTTCAAAGCGCCAGCGGCATTACACAGCGTCCCGCCGGAATCAACGATATCATCAACCATGATGCATTTTTTGCCCTTAACCTCACCGATGACATGCATAACTTCAGAAACGCCTGCTTTTTCACGCCTTTTATCAATAATTGCCAAATCAGCGCCCATCCGCTTTGCCAAAGCGCGCGCGCGGACCACACCACCAACATCGGGCGACACGATACACAGATCATCGCCGTTCAGGTTATCCTGTAAATGTGGAATGAACACAGGCGCGACAATCAGATTATCCACAGGGATATCAAAAAAGCCCTGAATTTGCCCGGCATGTAGTTCCATCGTCAAAACCCGATCAGCTCCAGCCGCCGTGATAAGATTGGCCACCAGCTTGGCCGTAATTGGCGCACGGCTCCCTGTCTTACGATCCTGACGTGCATAACCGAAATACGGAATTACAGCTGTAATCCTCCTTGCCGAGCCACGCCGCAACGCATCCATGGCAATCAGCAGCTCCATCAAATGGTCATTGGCCGGATGGGAGGTGGATTGAATAAAAAAGGCGTCTTCGCCACGAACATTTTCCATGATCTCAACAAAGATCTCATCATCGGAAAAGCGCTTAATATTGGCCTGGGTGAGGGGGATATCGAGATAGGCTGAAATGGCTTCAGCCAAAGGGTTATTAGAACTCCCGGCAATCAGTTTCATATCTCAAGCCCCTAAACAGTCTTACTTTCAGGGGAACTATAAGAAAAAACGAAAGAAAATCAACAGGTTTCATGCAAAAGGCCCTTATTTCCTGATAGCAATTACAGACACCTGCCGACCATAATCTTTCTCACGTCTATGTGTAGCGCGACGATAGCTGAAAAAGTCTTCTTCATTAAAATAGGTATCAAGGTCCTTGATGAACACATTGCGAAGGCCAGCCTTGGAAAGCTTGCCTGCGCAATACCCGGCCAGGTCAAACATCAGATGCCCTTCTTTTCTGGCTGATTGAAAAAATCTTTCATTGTCATCGTCTTCTTCCCAGAATGGCCTGCCGAATTTTTCTGTAACCTCGTAGGAAGCCTTACCGATACAAGGGCCAACACAAGCGCGGATATCTTCACTCTGAACGCCCAGATCATTCATCGCCTTCACTGTAGACTCCAAAATGCCCTTGAGCGCCCCGCCCCAACCGGCATGCGCCGCACCGATGACCGGCTTGCCGTCACTTTCGCCGTAAAATAAAACCGGAGCGCAATCTGCCGTTAAAATCCCCAGCGCAATACCCGGCACCGTCGTTACAAACGCATCGGCTTCGGGCCGCTCATGAATGCTCCATGGCTCTTCGACCACTAAACACTTGTCGCTATGGGTCTGATGGATAGTAATAAAATTATCAGGAGTGACACCAGCAATCTCAGCAATCTTGTCGCGGTTCTTCTGAACGTTGCCAGGATTATCCTCCGAACCAATCCCGCAATTCAAAGACGAATAAACATCCTTGCTCACGCCACCCTGACGACCGAAAAATCCATAAAACGCCGGTCCCTTTTCATTATCAAGAAAAGGAGGCATATCGAAATATATATCTTTAGAATCCGGCCGGTGTAAGGGCTGCGCCACAACTTAATCCTATCACTTTAAACAACGATCCCATTTGATCTGACTCGGTCAAACGGTGCAATGCTTTTTCTATTGCCTCCTTTTGGTCTTTATCAGAATTTTGTATCAAAAGCGCAGCGCGCTGCTCAATACCAAGCTGTTTTAAGAACGCCCCCTGCTCTACCGGGCCGTGCACGGACATGCCCTGCCCGCTTGCTGCATCTCCCATCGCCCCAAAATCAACATTGGCTGATAAATCCGCGTCGCCAACATGTTCCAGAATAGGGACAAGATCGTGTTTGTATATCGCCTGCAGAGATTCGCCAGCCTGTGTCTTCATCTCACCATAATCAATGAACAACGCGGCCCCACTCTGATTTTTAATCCTTTGCGTTATATCTTCGACAAAAGAGACTTGCGCCGGACTGAATTCAAAAATATGCCCTTCGCGTGCGCCAGAAATATCTTCAGGAACAGAGCCCGCATAAGGCGCAAGGCCAAAACAAAAATTATTATCATCCAGACCGATCACCCGCTCCGCCCAACCTTCTTTGGTTTTTTGTAACTGACGCATCGGCAACGCATCAAGAAACTCATTACCAATCACAATCAACTGCTTGTCATCCGGTAGCGTTTCAAGCCCATCATGCCAAACAGGTTCATGTGTTTGAACAGCCTTGCCCTGTGCTTTCCTGAGGACCGGGCTGGTCTCAAGAAAGTGAACTTCCAACGCCTCGTGAAAACCATCGACTTTTTTCGTCGCCCGCAAAGCATCTGCCATCAACGTCCCGCGCCCGGGGCCGCATTCCATAAGCACAAAAGATTCCGGCGCGCCCATCTGCATCCAGACATCAGCCACCCAGGCGCCAATAAGTTCACCAAACATCTGTGATATTTCCGGCGCGGTTGTAAAATCCCCCGCCGCCCCAAACGGATCCTGACGCATATAATAGCCATGCTCGGGATGGCCCAGAACCTGCGCCATGAATAGGCCGATATCCATCGGACCATTGTCACGAATTTGATTTTTGAGAAGACTTCTAAGTTTTTTGCTCATGACGCCAAGCATAAGCAATTAAGAAAAGCCCCGCCAGCATCATAGGAATGCTCAAGAGTTGCCCCATAGAAGACCCGCCCCATAAAAACCCAAGCTGATCATCGGGCTGTCGGAAAAGCTCAGCAACACTTCTGAAGAATCCATAACCGAACAGGAAAACACCGGACAGGACACCAGGCCGCGCTCTAATGCTTTCCCGCCTTGCCAGAATAGCCAGAATGGTAAACAACGCCAATCCCTCTAACAGCGATTCATAAAGCTGGCTCGGATGACGCGGCAGCTCACCACCGCGTGGAAACACAATGCCCCACGGCACATCCGTTACGCGCCCGAACAACTCACCATTAATAAAATTCGTAATCCGCCCAAAAAATACACCGATCGGCGCGGCGCAGGCCGCCATATCGGCCAGACGAAACACATTAATCTTTTTAACGCCCGCATAAATCAACAGCGACAAAACCACACCAACGACGCCGCCATGAAACGACATGCCACCATGCCAGAGCTTCAAAACTTCCAGCGGATTGTCCATATAAAGGCTGGACTGATAGAACAATACATAACCAAACCGCCCACCAAGAATAACACCCAAAATCGCCCAGGCCAGGTAATCATCGATATCGTCCTTGTTTGGCCGCACATCCTTATTCAGCCCCACCAGATACAGGCAATAACGCCAGCCCAGCAAAAACCCGGCAATATAGGCCAGCGCATACCAACGCACAGAGAGCGGCCCAACAGAAAAGGCAATAGGATCAATATTGGGAAATTCAAAAATCATAAGAGGTTCTTATCGCGGTTTTATAGATTAGCCAAGTGCTCATAGCTATTAGGCTATCCATCCACATATCCACATAAATCTTAATGAATCAGGCTTGTTTTCACTTATGGGCCATGGTACTGACTCGCGCTTGGGACATAATTTATGATGCAAAAAGACAAAATTCTGGACGATGTTGCCCGCATGGCTGGCGGGACCGTCGGAGTCTTGAGTGATCTTGGCCGTAACGCCAAAGAAGATATCCGTACAAGGGTCGAAGAAATTGCAGATCGACTTGATCTTGTGCCGCGTGATGAGTTTGAGCGCCTTGAAGTGATGCTAAAACAATCTCGCACTGAACAAGACGAACTAAAAAAACGCATTGAAGAACTGGAAAAGAAAATCAAATGAGCGACCACGCCAGCACATTAGACGAAGTTCAAAATCCTCTCGACCATGTCGAAGAAGTTCTCGCCGCACATAACTGGGTGTTCAACCGCATGACCAATGATGAGTTGATGGTTCAGGTCGCCGGCAAGTCTTGTAACTACCGCCTGTTTTTTATCTGGCAGGAAGACATGAACGCCATGCAGTTTTGTTGCCAATACGATATACACATCACGCCCAAAAGATATGAAACAGCCGGATCAGCCCTCATGGCTATCAATGAAAATCTCTGGATGGGGCATTTTGACCTGCCCAAAGACAGCGGCGTTCCCAGCTTTCGACACACCTGCCTTTTCCGTGGCCTAAGTGGAACATCAGGTGCCGAACATATCGAAGACATGATGGATATTTCCCTGGCGCAGTGCGAGCGTTACTATTCTGTCTTCCATCTTCTCTCGGCCGCCAATGATACAGACGATCAAAGTCTTTCTCTGGCTCTCATGGAAACCGCAGGCGAGTCTTAAAAAGACGGGGGGCACTATAAGCAATCAAATCTCTTTAGCTTTAATCGGGTGCGGCAAAATGGGAAGCGCCCTTTTGCATGGATGGGTTGATGAACCTGACATCAAATTCATTGACGTTCTTGACCCACGACTAAAAGAGCCCATCGAACACCTCAAAGTTACAAACCATCAAAGTGCTTCTACTCTCGGCGACAAAATCGGGGCCGCCGATATTGTTGTCCTCGCCGTCAAACCGCAAATCATGGATAAAGCCTGCGAACAGATCAAAGAGGCTCTGTCCGAAAACACGCTTATTCTTTCTATCGCCGCCGGGCAAACAATTGAATCCTTTGAACAGCGCTTTGGTGAAAATCAACCGATCATCCGCGCCATGCCCAACACCCCCGCTGCTATTGGCAAAGGCATTACCGTTCTTTGCGCCAACAACCATGTCAGCGACGAACAGAAAAAGAACGCAGAAACCCTGCTAGCCGCCTCCGGTCTTGTTGAATGGCTCAACGATGAATCTTTGATGGATGCCGTGACGGCCGTTTCAGGCAGTGGCCCGGCCTATGTGTTCCTGCTCATCGAAATCCTTGCCAAGGCTGGAAAAACACAAGGACTTGACCCTGATCTGTCTATGAAACTTGCACGGCAAACGGTGATCGGCAGCGCTGCTCTGGCTGAAGGAGACGTAGGCACAACGGCAACACAGCTTCGTGAAAATGTTACCAGCCCCGGCGGCACAACGGCGGCGGCACTGGAAGTCCTTATGAATGGGGAATTACAAAAACTTTACGACCGCACCATCGACGCCGCCACAAAACGCGGGAAAGAATTAAGCTCTTAATTCCAAAGCCTTACATTTTCTTGACATAACCACATAACCCTTGTAAGTTCACCTTCTCTAATAAACAAGCAAGGCTGGAAACATGGATACGGAAATTTCGCAGGGGCACCCACTTAGGAGACTACTTGGGGCCGTGGTTTCAAACACTTTTTATGAACTGCATGAACCACAAGTTGAGAAATTAGATGACCTCATAAAATATGTATCCAACCTACTTGTTCATTTTTGTCATGTTGATAAGATTGAGAAAATTAAAAATATGCAAGGAAAGCCTGTAAAAACGCTTAAAGACTTGCTGCATGAATCTGAATCTCTGGAAGCTCCTTTTACTTTTGATCGCGAAGAAGAAGTCCATAAACATATAGGAGATTATACACTTTTCTTTGCTGGTGTTTTTCCTGAATACCTAAAATTTCTAGAAACTGACAACATGATTCATCACCCCGACCACATCATTGACCATGTTAAGACAGGAAGGCGCTCTTACGGCCTTGTGGCCGAATTTTGTGGAGCTACAGGAAACCCTGATGCCATTTTATATACAAACCTATCACAACACTTTGACATCAACATGCACTGCCTGAACCTGGCTAGAAAACGCTTGGATGAAATGGGTACAGATCCTTATTTGCAAGCAAAAACGTTGATTATCGACTAGCTTTGCAAATCGCTTTAACGCCCGCGTGTCCCCAACCCAATATCCTTGGCCAGCTGACTACGCTGCTCAGCATAATTGGGAGCAACCATCGGGTAATCGGCGGGCAGCCCCCAACGTTCCCTATAGTCTTCCGGGCTCATACCATAAGCCGTTTTCAAATGCCGCTTCAGCATCTTGAGCTTTTTGCCGTCTTCCAGACAAATCAAATAATCCGGCGTGATCGACTTCTTGATCGGTACGGCAGGCTGCGGACGGTCAGCAGCCACACCGCTTTCACCATTCACATTGGATAATGTTTTAAAAACCTGATCAATCACAGCAGGGATTTCTGCTGCCGTGACCGTATTATTCGACAAATAAGCCGAAACAATTTCTGTTGTTAATGCGAGTAAACCTTCGCGATTTGTTTGATCCGTCATGAAATCCCCCAACCCCAAGCTCTATTAAGTATTATTTACTTTAAAATGGTAACAATACTATTCTAAGTCTTTAGGGCAAAAATTTGCAATAAAAATCTAAGTATTAACGCTTCTTTACTGCAAAAACACTTGTTTTATTACTTTAACTGGTCTTTGCGGCCAGTGAACGGGGTGGGGTTTTGGGCTGACTAACATCAGCGCCGCGTAAGTATAACGGCTGCGTTGTTTGCCCTATATCTTCACCGTTTTTTAAAAACACCCCCAAACCCATCTTTGCCACGACCTCAGGATCAGACAACATAATTTCATGATAGGAAATATTAGCCGGTAAATAAATGGCCGAAAATCTTTCAACCGCATCCCCAACCATCACAATTTTGGCCGCACCAACCTGCTCGACAATCTCATCCGCGTCTAATGCCTGAGGATCAGATACCGCGTCTCCCTGTCCATCAAACATCTGAAAATAAAAATCTTCACGCTTGGTCTCAATCAGTACTGCAAATTTTTCTTCGGCATCTGATTTATGACCTTCAAGATATTGCCGCGCCAAAACCTCCAGCGTACTCAAACCAACAACAGGAACGTCAAGCGCCAACCCCAAGGACTTAGCCGTCGACAAACCAATCCGCAAACCGGTAAACGCTCCCGGCCCTTTTGTGGTAGCAATCAAATCAATATCATCAAAACTGTGCCCGGATTCTGCCACGACGCTCTGGATCATCGGCACCAGAACTTCGGCCTGCCCACGTATCATAGCCTCCGTCTTTGAAAATGACGCCTTGCTCTGGACATCATAAACAGCCACGCAGCAACCGCTCATCGCCGTATCCAGAGCCAATATTGTCGAAATCTTTTCCATTAAAATCCTTCAAATTTAGAGTTTGCCGTCAATTAAAGTATTTTGCGCAGAAACATGCTGTTTGCAGGCCGAAAGACGAAAATTGACGGCACACTCTACCTTTTTTGTGAACTTTTGCTTTTTATACGCTATATTCGCGCCTATGAAAGCCTTTTACCTTATTTCTGCTGTGTTTACCTGCCTTCTGTGGCCACAAAAAGCTGCGCTTTCAGCACCGCCCATAACCGAAGATTCTGGCTCTGCTGTTATTCTGGCCTATCATCGCATCGGAGAAGACTCATACCCTGCCACCAGCTTGAGAACCGAACAATTTGAAAGCCATATCGAAGAGTTGACCGAAAGCAGCCACCGCATTCGTCCTCTACCGGAGATTGTACAAGCCATCAAAAACGGTGAGAAGCTTCCCGCACAAACCATCACCATTACTTTTGAGGGTGGGTATAAATCAATTTTAGACCAGGCCGTACCACTACTGCTGAAAAAAAACATTCCCTTTACTGTTTTCTATGCCGCTGATCAGGCGGGCGGCAACTCATCGCAGTATCTGAGCTGGCAGGACCTTGAACATCTACAACAAAACCCGCTTGTTACGCTGGGTATTTTGCCTTCGGCCTATATGAGACTGTCAGGACAGCCGCAGGAGGAAATATTACGCCAGCTTAACCGCGCCCGCAGCGCCCATCAGGAGCATTTTGGCACGCAACCAAAATTATTTTCCTACCCCTTTGGTGAACACAGCCTTGCATACAGAAACATCATTGAAAACCAGAAGTTTGACGCTGCCTTTGGCCTGCAATCGGGCGCCGTCCATAGCGCCGCTGATCCTTACACTCTCCCGCGCTTTAGCATGACAGAAAATTATGGTGATATTGAACGTCTGCGGCTTGTGTCTTCTGCCCTGCCTCTTCCTGTCAGAGACATCGAGCCGGAAGACCCCTATTTGACAACCAGCACAAAATCTATCGGCTTCTCCGTTGCTGATGAACTAAAAGATAACCTGAAAAATATGTCCTGTTTCATTTCAGGCCAAAAGGATGTCTCTCAGGAAATTATCGGCAACCGCGTTGAGCTTAGAGCTCCGGCACCCTTCGAAGACGAACGCACACGGATCAACTGCACCATGCCGGGGCCCAAGACAGAAGACGGGGCCGTACAATGGCGCTGGTTTGGAATGCTGTTGATTAACAAGGATACTAATCCTCAACAGGGCGAACTTCTATAACTTCTGGAATGTAATGCTTGAGCATATTTTCGATACCCTGCTTCAGTGTCGCAGTCGAGCTGGGGCAACCTGAACAGGCGCCCTGCATCCTTAAATGTACAACCCCATCTTCAAAACTGTCAAAAACAATATCTCCACCATCCATCATCACCGAAGGCCGCACACGTTCTTCGATAAGCTCTTTGATTTGCGCTGTGATTTCATCGTCTTCTTCACCGCCTTGCGCCTCAGCCTTATGATCATCACTCACAATAGGTTGGCCGGTTGAGAGATGCTCCATCAGCGCGCCCAGAACCATCGGCGTAAGAACCGACCAGTCCGTATCATCGGACTTGCTCACCGATACAAAATCGCTGCCCAAAAACACGCCGGAAACACCCTGCAAGCCAAACAATCTCTGCGCCAAAGGCGAGCTACCCGCCTCCTGCTCCGATTTAAACTCGGCTGTACCACGCGCCAGCACTTCCTGTCCGGGCAGGAATTTAACAGTCGCAGGGTTGGGCGTTTCTTCGGTTTGAATGAACATGTTTATAATATGGAGTCTATTTTTTCAGGATCAAGATGGCTCGGCACAATAACAACAGGAACGCGCAATTTTGCCAGACCTTTGCCGGAAAAATGCGACACCATAGGTCCCGGCCCGGCGCTGCCGCTGACCCCGGCCAAAATAAGCATTTGGATATTCACATCTCTGTCAATGATGTCCACCAGCACATCAATATCATTACCCTCCTCCAGATAAAGAGAAGGGATAACACCATTCAACGTGTTAGCGTTTTCTGCGGCGGACCAAAGAAACTTTTCGGCATTGTCACGCAATTCCTTACGCATGCGCTCCTCAATATCACCCCAGTGCTGAAAATCCTCAACCTTGATGATATGAAGAATGGCAACATGACCATGATTGACCTTCGCAAGCCGCGCCGCATAGCGCAACGCCACAGGAAACTCCTCGGTTTCATCGGCCACAACAAGATATACGCCTTCTTCAGACAAAGATATTATCCTCCCCTAATACGGATAGCATTTGCTAACCATCCAGCCATCACGGCTATTAACACACACAGCAAACCGTACGCCAAAGACTGTTCGTACGCAAATTTGTATATCTTCGCCTCCAGCCCAACCTGCCCGACATTCAGCGCTGTTGTCTGCACATCAACGATTGCTCCATCCCGTATCAGAAAACTCTGAACCTGATATTGCCCGGTCGGCACATTTGACGGCACATAAAAAGACGCGCGGAAAAAATTATCATCGAGAAATGTAATGCGCCTGGGCTTGAGCGGAAAAAGCCCCTCCGCTTGCTTGTTACGGATCAGCGCCTCCTGAAAACTCTGAGCATATTCCGGCTTATCGCGCCATGTATCCGGCTCAAACTTCAGAGCATTTAAACCGATACCATTTTTTTTAAGCGTTTCAGGCTCTGCTAGCTCTGACTCAGGCACGCTCAGCGCATAATCATAATAGACTGGCACTTTACGAAATTTAACACCCCGCTTGTTGAACCAAATACCCAGCGCACTTTCTTTGCGCCGTACCACCATCGTTTTTTCTGGCCCGCGAATAACAACAACGACTTGACCAGGGCCTTTTTTAACCCCAAACAAAGCCAGCCGCGCGCCGGTAAACCCGGCTGTGATATCAACACGATCTTCCGCCAGATCGATCGTTAAAGAACGATCCTGAGCATGCGCACTAAAAAATGGCAAACAGGCAAACAAGACAGCAAAAATGAATAACGTTCTCATTATCTAATAACCGTGGAATACAATTCATCGGGACGGATGACGAGCTGACCACCGAGCTGAATGCAAACAATCAAAACCATAATGGCCAGAACAATCCTCGCATGCGCGCCTGTAATCATCTTTGACAGCTTCACCCCCACCTGCGCGCCAATAACCCCGCCAATAATCAAAAGGAGAGCCAGCACCAGATCAACTGTATGATTGGCCATAGCGTGCATAAGCGTGGCGAAAGCTGTGGTAAAAATGATCTGAAATAACGACGTCCCTGCCACCAGCAAAGTCGGCATACCCAGAATATAAATCATTGCAGGCACCAGCAAAAACCCGCCGCCAATTCCCATGATCGCCACCATCAGCCCACCGACAAAACCAATCGCCGCTGGCACCAGCGCACTGATATAAAGCTTGGAGCGTGGAAAGCGCATCTTGTAAGGAAGCGCCATGAAAAACGGTGAGAGTTTCTGCGCATTAAACTCACTGCGCACTGTCTTTTTCTTAAAGAAAGAAAAGACGCTTTCAAGCAACATCATCAAACCAACCGAGCCCAAAAACACCACGTATAAAAATGAAATCATAAAATCAATCTGGCCAAGTAACTGCAATAGCTTGAAGATAAACACTCCGACAAGCGATCCTGCCAACCCACCAACCAACATCACTGCACCGATTTGAATATCTACATTGCCCTTGCGCCAATGCGCCATAACCCCGGACACACTGGCCGCAACCAACTGGTTGGCCTGCGTTCCCACCGCCACGGCTGGTGGTATACCCATAAAGATCAAAAATGGCGTGGTTAAAAACCCGCCGCCAACACCAAAAACGCCCGACAAAAAGCCCACAAATGTGCCGAGCAGGAGGATTGATTCCACCGGCACAGTCATTTCAGCAATAGGAAGGTATATCTGCATTGAGCCCTAAACGTTTGACCGCAGAATGCAGCAGAGCTCATCTGGATTCAAGGCAAGAATAAGGAAATTAGTGGTATGTGTCGTCGAAAGGCCGCTCACCGTAAATGACCAGCGGGCTATAGCCGAGGAAATCATGCGGATAATATCCGGTTTTCATTTCTGATATCGATTTCGTGAAATCAACAGATTTGGCAACGCTAAGAAAGGCCTTGTGCCACTTCGGATAAGACTCGATCTCTGCCGAGCATTCAAGGACATAAAGCTTGTCGTGATAGAGTGAGGCAAACATAATCGCCTGCTTAACCATCTTCGGCCCGACAGCGGTCGTGTAGAACGCCTCGGCATAGCTGGCGAAACCGCGCCCCAGACCACCCACATCAGTGACATAGGCCAAATACGGGTCAGTATGTTCATTGAGATAGTCAAACCAGAAATCCTTGCTATAGGCGCTGCGCTGGATCTCACCGCTATAGCGCACCGGATAAACCAAGAAGCGGCGATCCTCACGCACCTTCATGCGGCAAGTGGCGTAGTCATATTCGCCCGGCGCCCAGACGGTGAGCATATCATCAGGCTTCTGATTATGGCTGAGCGCCCATGAATCTGGAAAAGACATGGAGAAGCGGCCTTTATCATTTTCAACATAAAAGACCTCGGCGGAAACCGATGAGATTGAAACTGAGAGAAATGCTGTAGCAATCAGAAATAATTTAAGAATTTTGTTCATGACAGATGCGTCCCTTACACATAATCTTACCAAATTATGCCCTATCATGCCACTGTAAATATGAAGACGAGGTTAAGAGCCTTTCCAGAATCCCATGATATCCATGGTTTCCTGTAAAACCGGGGCAGCAACGGCATTTGCCCGTTCAGCCCCTTTGGCGAGGATACGATCAATCTCAGCCTTGTCGGCCATCAGCTCATTCATCCGGGAGGTGATCGGCGCCAATTTCGATACGGCCAGTTCCGAAAGTGCTGGTTTAAAGTCCGAAAATGACTTGCCTGCGAACTGCTTGAGAACCTTCTCCCGGCTCTTATCGGCCAGTGACGCATAAATCGTAACCAGGTTCAGCGCCTCGGGTCGCCCCTCAAGGTCCTTCACATTATCCGGCAACGGCTCAGGGTCGGTCTTGGCCTTCTTGATTTTCTTGGCAATCATGTCGGCGTCATCGGTCAGGTTGATCCGGCTGAGGTCACTTTCAGCTGACTTGCTCATTTTCTGCGACCCATCACGCAGGCTCATCACCCGTGTCGCGCCACCCATAATGTAAGGCTCGGGTTGAACAAAGTGATCGACCTTGTGACGCGTGTTAAAGGTCGACGCAATTTCACGCGCCAGCTCCAGATGCTGCTTCTGGTCTTCGCCCACCGGCACGTGGGTTGCCTTGTAAAGCAAGACATCCGCCGCCATCAGCACCGGATAGGCAAACAGCCCCAGCCCGGCGCGTTCCTTGTCCTTGCCCGCCTTGTCTTTGTACTGGGTCATGCGCTCGAGCTTGCCCATTTGGCTCATCGTTGCCAAAAGCCACATCAACTGCGAGTGGCCCGGCACTGCACTTTGCACAAACAGCGCAGAGTTATAGGGGTTCACCCCGCCCGCAATATAGGCCGCAGCAATTTCACGCGTCGCATCCTTGAGCTGCTCCGGGTCATAGTTTGCCGTGATCGCATGAAGGTCGACAACACCATAGAAACATTCCGCGCCCTCGTCCTGCAACTTGACCCAGTTCTTCAGCGCCCCGAGATAATTCCCAAGGTGCAAATGCGACGTCGGCTGCATGCATGATAAAATACGTTTCATAGGCGAGCACTATACAGATATCCAAATAAGCGGCAAGGGGCTGTGATAAAGGGCCCATATAAAAGTTGACACTATTTACAGGTATTTTTATAGTGCTCTTCTGTTAACATAATTTACTGGAGTAACGCGATGTCCCTTACTGCTGAAATCCAAAGCGTCATTGATAATAAAATCACTGAAATACAGGCAAACGTCGACACATGTGCGGCGCTTACAGAGAAATGGAAAGAGGCGCTGTTGCGCGATGCCCTGCCCGACAACCCTCCTGAAGAGCTCATCGTGGAAATCACAGCAAGGCAGCAAGATCCGAACATCAACCAAAAACTTGTTCACAAAACTTTGGGCTTAGTAGAAATAATGTCCAATGAACGTAGTCCTACCTATAAAAGCTTTGCCGACAAAGTGAGTATCAGAAGAGAAGATATAGGGTGCCATGACCCTTCTTCCCGCTTCTTTGAGCATTTTGTCCATCAAGACGCTAATAACATGGTGAACGTTGTTCTTCTTCCGGTCAGCATCGATGAAAAAGGCAAAGCGGCCGTAACAAGTAAGGTTGATAAAGACTGGACGGTTTCCCTGCTGATAGATGGTCCAAAAACCTTAGATAGCTCACTTTCTAATAGTTTCGCGGAAGGCAAACCTGTTGAACCTTTTGTCCATCAGTTCGCCCCTATAAATATAGGGAAACACGAAATGAGGCTTATTATATGCTCTCAACAAGGCGATTGCTTGAATTTCAAGAAAGAATTTCCAGTAGACCGTTTGCCGACACTAGAGTGTCAGCCTTAGCCCACGAACATCTAGCTTGAGCGAAGGTAGGACATTACATCGCTTGCTTTGACAGCGCCGGTCACAACAACGGCCCCGGCATAAACGCCCATGCCGCCCAGCACCAGCACCATTAAACCGATAATGCCCTGGAATGTGCTTTCATAAATCCAGAACTCAAAACTCCTACCCATACCATAAAGCACCACGCCTAGCGTTATAGCCATGATCGCCGTGGACGCAAGAATTTTCACCGCCGCCCGCTTAAAGCGCTCATCAAACTGCGCGGCTTCATGGCCTTTCAGCGCCCTTATATGCATGACGAACTGTACCCAGCCCGTCAGACCCGTCGCCAGCGCAATCCCGGCCACGCCAATCACCTGGATAAGACACAAACTCAAAACAATATTCATCACCGTCGCCACAATCGCAATCTTCACCGGCGTAACCGTATCGCCGCGCGCCCAATGCGCCGTTGAAAACACCTTGATCGCGATATAGGCCGGCAGCCCGACCGCATAACAAACCAGAACATTAATCGTGACAATGCTGTCGCCCCAGTCAAACGCGCCACGCTCAAACAAAACCTTCACCAGTGGTCCCGGCATCACCATCAACGCCGCCGCCGCCGGCAACGCCAAGAGCAAACAATATTCCAGCGCCCGGTTAAACAGCTCCCGCGCCTCTTTCACTTTGCCCGCCGCCATGGCGCGTGAGAGCATCGGCAGCAACGCGGTGCCCACCGCAATCCCAACAACACCCAGCGGCAACTGGTTCAAACGATCCGCATAATACAGATACGAAATTGACCCTGTCGCCAAAAATGACGCTATAATAAGGTCGGCGAGCAAATTGATATGCATGACCCCGGCGCCAATCACCCCCGGCCCCATGAGCTTAAAGACCTGCTTGATCCGCATATCAAAAACGGGCCGTTTGAACCGCAAACGCATCCCGGCCCGACGCGCAGACACGGCAAGCCACAAAAACTGCAAAGCCCCGGCTATCAATACGCCCACGGCCATTGCATGCCCGGCTGTCTCGGTCATGTCACTCAGCAACAACGCACCAATCAGGGTCAAATTGAACAGCACCGGGGCAAAGGCAAACGGCGCAAAACGATCCAGCGCATTGAGCGCGCCACCGAGTAACGCGGTCAGTGACATCAGCAGCAAATACGGAAAGGTGATCCGCGACAGATCAACCGCCAGATCATAACGAACCGCGTCACCAACAAAGCCCGGTGCCACCGCATAGATGACCCACGGCATGGCCCACATGGCCAAAAGTGTAATGACCCCCAGCCCATAGAGCATGATATAAAATGCATTGAGGGCAAAATCATCGGCTGTATCTCGCCCCCCTTCTTCCAGCGTTTTGGAATAAAGCGGCACAAAGGACACGCTAAACGCTCCTTCCGCCGTCACCCGGCGAAAGAAATTCGGCAGCTTGAGGGCGACGAAAAACGCATCGGCCACCGGCCCCGCGCCCAATATAGCCGCCGTCATGATATCGCGGATAAATCCGGCTATGCGCGAGAGCCCCGTCAGCCCCGCGACTGTTGCCATGG
The DNA here is from genome assembly GCA_021604545.1 of Micavibrio sp. GTDB lineage: Bacteria > Pseudomonadota > Alphaproteobacteria > Micavibrionales > Micavibrionaceae > UBA5701. Next base: position 358,447 of record BQJE01000002.1, on the reverse strand, counting down.
CTTTGATTAGTTTCATGATGTTGTTTTAACCACAGATAAACACAGATGGATACCGGTTTTTCATCTTGACATAAAAGGAATTTTATCCTATATTTATCAGGTGCTTCTCGTGCACAGGTTTAAAGGCACGAAACGGCATAGGAACTGAAAGAATCTCCCCCGCTGCCAAATAAAAACAACGGGTTAAGCAGGGCCACCCCCTGATTTTTTACGAACGAACTGAAGGATGCAGAAAAAAGATGACAATTCAAAAGCTTAAGCTAAAAACACGCCATAAAAATAATCTGTGTTTATCTGTGGTTATCTGTGGTTTATAAAACCCTATGCAAGCAAACCCCGAAAGCACGCAATTCGGCGAAAAACACGTCACGCCCGATGAAAAAACGCAGGCGGTGCGCGGGGTTTTTGACTCTGTTGCTGATAATTACGACCTGATGAACGACCTTATGTCCGGCGGCATTCACCGGCTATGGAAAGACCGCCTCGTGCGGATGATCCGCCCCAAACCGGGCCTCAAATATCTCGATGTGGCCGGCGGCACCGGTGATATTGCCTTCCGCATCCACAAAAAAGCCCCAGAGGCCGCCATCACCGTGTGTGACCTCAATGAGCACATGCTCGATGTTGGCCGTTCTCGCGCCATCGACAAAGCCTGGCTCGGCGGCTTTGACTGGGTGACCGGCAACGCCGAAGACCTGCCCTTCCCTGACAATTCATTCGATGTTTATACCATCGCCTTCGGCCTGCGGAACGTCACCCGCATCGACACCGCTCTGGCCGAGGCTGCCCGTGTTCTCAAACCAGGCGGGCGCTTCTTTTGCCTCGAATTTAGCCATGTGCAAGAACCTATTATCGCCAAGGCCTACGACCTCTTCTCCTTTAAAGTCATCCCCCGGATCGGCAAACTCGTCGCCAAAGATAAAGACAGTTATCAATATCTTGTTGAGAGCATCCGCAAATTCCCGAAACAAAAAGATTTGGCCAAAAGAATGGAATCTGCTGGGCTAAAAAATGCAGGTTTTACAAACCTTTCTGCAGGAATTGCAACAATTCACTTCGGGATTAAGCCCTAAAAGTTTCCATAATTTCAATAACTTGCGATTTTTAGTTGACACAGGGGCGTTTCAGGCGGCATTGTACCCCAAACCTAGACATTATTATTATGGTTTATGAGAATCTTTTATTTTTTAAGGAGAGGGCTTTTTTATGAGCAGTTTTACCAAATCTATCATGTATTCCGCAGCCGTGTTGGCTGTCGGTCTTATTGCAATTTTTGCGATCTACAACAATATGGGCGGCAAGGGCGTTGCCAATATTGAACCTGCCGCTGGCGAACAAGCCGGTAGCTTCATCGACGAAACAACATCTGGTGCATCCAGTTTCGTAACGGAAGTATCTGGCGAAGCTGCTGACATGGCTTCTGACGCTGCGGAAGCCGCATCCGAAGCTGCTGGAAATGCCGCCGAGGCTGTTTCTGAAGCTGCTGAAAACGCAACGGACGCTGCAAAAGATGCTATCACAGCTGCCACACCAGCACCGGCACCGGCTCCTACCGGAGAAGCTGCTGAAGCTGTTGAAGCCGCTTCTGAAGCAACCGAAGCTGCCTCTGAAGCAACTGAGCAAGCTGCTGATGCTGCTGACAAAGCGATGGACGCTGCTGAAGATGCAACGCAAGCCGCTGAAGCTGCTGCTGATGCTGCCGAAGCTGCTGGAGAAGCAACTGAAGCTGCTGAAAATGCAACGGACGCTGCTGAGCAAGCTATCGAAGGCACAGAGCCTGCTGCTGGTGAAGCCGCTACAGACGCAATCAAAGATGCTATTGATCAGTAATTACTGATCTCTAAAGCAAAACTTTAATATCTGAATTCATAAAGCCCCGCTTGGAAGAGTGGGGCTTTTGTTCTATATAAAGACAATGATGCAGAGTCTTGAAAACAAAAATATTCTTTTAATTATCTCCGGTGGTGTTGCCGCTTATAAATCGCTGGAGCTCATTCGCCTGATTAAAAAAGCTGGCGCGAATGTTCGCTGCATACTTACCGAAAGCGGCACGCAATTCATCACGCCACTCAGTGTGGCCTCCCTCAGCGAAGAACAGGTTTATACCGATCTCTTTTCTCTCAAAGACGAAACCGAGATGGGCCATATCCGTCTATCGCGCGAAGCTGATCTGATTATCGTTGCCCCGGCCAGCGCCAATCTCATCGCCAAGACAGCCCATGGCCGCGCCGATGATCTGGCCTCGACCACTTTGCTGGCCTCTGATAAACCCGTCCTCATCGCCCCGGCGATGAACCCGGAAATGTGGGACAATGAAGCCACGCAGGATAATATCCAAACACTGGAACAACGCGGCATCACCCTCATCGGCCCCGCACAAGGCGACACCGCCTGCGGTGAAACCGGCACAGGCCGCATGAGCGAGCCGGAAGAGATTTTCGGAGCCATCCTATCCTTTTTCTACGAACGTCCACTAAAAAGCTTCAAAGCCCTCGTCACAGCCGGCCCCACTTATGAACCCATCGACCCGGTCCGCTTTGTTGGCAACCGATCATCGGGTAAACAAGGCTATGCGATTGCCACCGCGCTCTTCGAAGCTGGGGCTGACGTAACACTCATAAGCGGCCCGACAGCCCTGCCGGGTCCCGTCGGCATTAAAACCATCCGCGTGGAAACAGCCCAACAAATGCTCAAAGCCTGTCAAAGCGCCCTGCCCGCCGATATCGCTATATGCGCCGCCGCCGTCAGCGACTGGGCACCCAAGGAAAACAAAGCCAGCAAGATCAAAAAACGCCGCAACCATACGCCGCCATCCATTGCACTCAAGGAAAATCCCGACATTCTGGCGCGTCTGGCCAAAGATGGACCCAACAGACCGGATCTGGTGATTGGCTTTGCCGCCGAGACCGAAGATATCATCATCAACGCCCGGGAAAAGCTGGCCCGCAAGAATTGCGATTTGATGATTGCAAATAAAATCAGCGCGGCTGAAAACGTTTTCGGGTCTAATCAGAATCATGTACATTTGGTATCACTGGATGACAGCGAGGAATGGCCACGCGCGAGCAAAAAAACAATTGCCCGCAAGCTAGCCCAACGCATTGCACAGCATATAAACAACAAAGAGAAGGCAACAAATGTCAGACGAATTGAAGCGGCGGAGTAACGACAATATAGAAGTGGCACTACACGCGCTTGAACATGCGGTCGGGCTTAATTTGCCCGCCTACGCCACCGAACAATCGGCGGGTATGGATTTAACAGCGGCGCTGGAAGAAGCCATCGAGCTTGGCGCCGGCGAGCGCGCCCTCGTGCCTACGGGTCTGGCGATTGCCCTGCCCCCAGGTTTTGAAGCACAGATCCGTCCGCGTTCGGGACTGGCGATTAAACACGGTATCACGGTGCTCAATACCCCCGGCACGATTGACGCCGATTATCGCGGCGAAATCAAAGTCATCCTGATCAATCACGGCAAGGAGCCGTTCACCATCGAGCGCGGCATGCGCATCGCCCAGATGGTGGTTGAACGCTTTGAAACGATTAGCTGGAAAGTCGTCGATAGCCTCGAGGAGTCCGAGCGCGGCGAAGGCGGGTTTGGTTCTACCGGGACGGAATAAGCATTCCCCTTTTACTTTTTGGCCCGACTCCCCTATGAATCTTATTTATGGGCAACACAGCACGAAAATCTCCTGAGGACTTCATCGCCGATGGTCACACGCCGATGATGGCGCAATATATGACCATCAAAGCGCGCTACCCCGACGCCCTGCTGTTTTACCGCATGGGCGATTTTTACGAGATGTTCCATGATGACGCGGTCAAGGCATCCGAAACCCTCGACATTACCCTGACCAAACGCGGCAAATCAGACGGCACCGACATCCCGATGTGCGGCGTGCCGTTTCATTCTTACGAGCCGTATCTTGCCAAGCTCATCCGTGCCGGGTTTAAGGTCGCGATTTGCGAACAAAGCGAAACACCGGACCAGGCCAAGGCGCGGGCCAAAAAAGAAGGCAAACCCGCCTCGAAAGCGCTGGTGAGCCGTGACGTGGTTCGCGTCGTGACGCAAGGGACCCTCACCGAAGATTCATTATTAGACGCACGCGAGAGCAATTACCTCGCCGCGCTGACCGAAGTCGGTGGTCAATATGGCCTCGCATGGCTTGAACTTTCCACCGGGTCATTTACGGTTCAACCGTGTTTTGAAACCGATGTCGCCACGGTGCTGGAGCGCATTGACCCCGGCGAAGTTTTACTCCCGGATAAACTGGCGCAAGACTTACGTGAACCGCTTGAGAGCTTTCAGGAAAAACTAACCCTGCAAAGCACCTCCCTGTTCGACAGCGAAAACGCCCGCAAGCGTTTAGAGCGCATGTTCGGCGTTGGCACGCTGGAATCTTTTGGCGGCTTTAGCCGTGCCGAGATCGCTGCCGCTGGTGCATTAATTGATTATATTGAACGCACCCAAGTCGGTAAAATGCCGCGCCTGTCACCACCGCGACAGATATCCATGGGCGCTGTCATGGAGATCGACGCGGCGACGAGGCGTAATCTGGAGCTGACCCGTACCATGACCGGTGAGCGCAAAGGTAGCCTGCTTGACGCTATCGACCGAACCATCACCGGTGCCGGTGCACGCACATTGCAATCTTACCTCTCCGCGCCACTGACCGACATCGCAGCCATCAATACCCGTTTGAACCGCGTACAATGCTTCGCCGATGAGACAGATTTGCGCGGCCTGATACGCGAGCAACTCAAGGCCGTGCCGGATATGGAACGTGCACTTGCGCGCCTCAGTGTGGATCGCGGTGGGCCGCGTGACCTGACCATGATCCGTGATGGCCTTATCCAATCGGAAATCATTCGGGCACAGATCCAGAGCAACCAAAACGCTAAAGAGTCCTTAAACGCTCAACTCGAAACTCTCAAACAAAACCCCGATGTTGCTGGCCTTCAGGACAAACTCCGCGCGGCACTGGCAAGCGATCCCCCTTTCCTCGCCCGCGATGGCGGTTTCATCGAAAAGGGTTATTCCGATCAGCTCGACAAACTGCGCTCCTTGCGTGATGAATCCCGTCGCCTGATCGCCGGGCTGCAAACCAAATACCAACAAGACACCGGCATCGACAAACTGAAGATCAGTTTTAACAACGTACTAGGGTACTTTATTGAAGTTACCGCCAAGCACGGCGACAAGCTGATGGTCAAAGACGAAGGCGGCTCCAATCCTTACGTCCATCGCCAGACCATGGCCAATGCGATGCGCTTCACCACACCGGAGCTGGCCGAGCTTGAGCGCGACATTGCTTCGGCCGGTGAAAAATCCCTGGCGATTGAGCAGGAAATTTTTACTGAGTTGGTCAGAGAGGTCGTAGGTCTGTCTGAGCCCATCGGGGCCATTGCCCGCACGCTCGCCAAACTCGATGTCTCTTCTGCGCTGGCCGAACTCGCAACCGAACTTGATTATACGCGCCCCATTCTCGACGACAGCCTGACCTTCAATCTTGAAGGCGCCCGCCACCCCGTCGTGGAAAACGCCCTGCGCAAACAAAGCGAGGCTTTCGTGCCCAATGACTGTAATCTCGACCCAAACCAAAAGCTCTGGCTACTCACCGGTCCCAACATGGCAGGAAAATCAACCTTCCTGCGCCAAAACGCGCTTGTCGCCATCATGGCCCAAATAGGTTCCTTTGTTCCCGCCTCATCCGCTCATATCGGCCTAATTGATCGTCTGTTCAGCCGCGTTGGTGCCTCGGATGATCTGGCGCGCGGCCGCTCGACATTCATGGTTGAGATGGTTGAAACAGCCGCCATTTTAAATCAGGCCACAAATCGTTCACTGGTTATCCTTGATGAGATTGGCCGCGGCACCGCCACCTTTGACGGGCTATCGATTGCCTGGGCCTGCGTTGAGCATCTCCATGAAGTGAATAAATGCCGCGCGTTATTCGCTACCCATTATCATGAGCTTACATCTTTAACCTCATCTCTTTCTTCATTGTCTTGCCACTCGATGCAGGTGAAAGAATGGAAGGGCGATATTATTTTCATGCACGCTGTTGTGGCCGGTGCGGCTGATCGTTCCTACGGTATTCATGTCGGCAAGCTGGCCGGCCTGCCCCCGGCCGTCATCACCCGCGCCGAAGACATACTGAAGCTCCTGCAATCAGGTGAACAATCCGGCGCGCTGGCCCGACTGGCTGATGATTTGCCACTTTTCACCGCCATGGCCGATAATCCGCAGGAAGAGCTAGGCTCCACAGAGCTGGAGAAAAAGCTAACCGAGATCAATCCCGACGATCTCAGTCCCAAAGAAGCCCTTGAAGCCCTCTATGCCCTAAAGTCCATAATTGGCGGGAATTAGCCAAAAATGAGTGTGGTATTTTTGCACCACTCAGCGTCGTAATTACCACATATTTCCTATATCTACGTTGACACACAAAGCCGTAAACGACATTGTGCCCACAGAATTATAAATACATTTGTTATGGAGAACCCTGATGGCCCGCAGTTTTTTGATTTTTTTTACAGTTCTTACCCTTGGCTTAATAGCCACCACACCCGCACAGGCATGGCTATACCCGCCGAACGCGAACGCGGCCACGGGGCATATAAGTACAGCCGCTGCAGCAATTGAGGCTTGCGATGAGGCCGCCTATAACAGGTCAATGAGGAATCTCAAAAATTTAGAGAAGACATTAAAAGCAATAGCACAAAATGCTGAACTAGCCGCCGGGTCAGGCATGACCCAGAATCAGGCCGCACATGACTGGGCCGTAACACGTGGCTTCAGACAGGGTCTAAAAGCACGTTGGGAGGCAAGACCACAACCCTGCACCCCGCCGACAGAAGAGCAAGCCAGCAATACGGCCGTAACAAACGGTGACGCACTCCTAGCTGAACTCAAAGATGAAGGATGCTGTACAGATATCGAAGAACGCGTTGCCGAACTGGAAGCCACTACAGTCAAAAATACAAGCCAAAGAAAAATGCGGATAAAAATGCCCGGTGACTCCGACAGTGAATATGAGTCCGCCATCAGACGAGCAGAAGAAGGGATTGCTTCCTGTAACCGCGATCAATTCCTGGACGGCATGGATTGGCTTGATGATCTGGCTGAATATGCAAGGACGGACGAAGAAGAAGAGGACGTTGACCGTGCCATGGATAATCTGGAGCGCAAATGGCGCGCCGCCGGCAACCAAAGGACATGCTATGGCCTGGCCTACCCGACGCCCATTGAGTTTTTTCTGGGCGCTGATGTCGGTATAATGCACGCCCATGACAGGTTTGGTAATCTGGCGTCAGAAACCACTGGTGGTGGCAACAGACTCCTGAATCAGGCTAAAGGGGACACAACAGGCACATATGCCGCTCTTAATTTCGGCGCACAGATTGCTGTGGCTTCGGTGTTCAGAAACATGTTGATATGGGGAACACCGAACGCCCCCAACTACAACCCCTATCGTTTCTGGGACTTTTTCTTTGCCCTGAATCGTGCCACGGCCGATATTCATACTAACATCGGCACTTTTGATCCGGGTGCGGGGCGGGATATTTTATTTCCCGGTACCGCCGTTGGGCCGAACGCATCGGGCTTTAATGGTGGCGCAAACCCAGCTCTCAATGTCATCTATCGCGCCAGCTACGCATGGGCCGCCTACCAGATGGGGTTTGGTTACATGATGAACGTTGCCAATTCTCGGCTCAAAGTTCGTCCTTATGGTGGTCTGGAATATAAACGCCTTAGAACCAGCGAAGAACTTGCTGGGACTATTGTCGGTAATAATTTTTCTTACATAACAAATGTAAGAGAGCACAGCTATGCGCCATTTGTCGGCGTTGAAACAGCCTACAGGCCAAAAACACTTAAAGACCTTTTCCGTGTTCCTGTCGAAGTCGGCAGCAACCTGCGTTACGCCTACGTTTTTAACAACGCAAGTGGGACGGACGATCTAAAACTGGGCGCAAACCCGACAGCGCCGGCAGCCATCAACAATGATGATCATTCACATGATATGGCGGCTGAGCTAAACCTTACCTTTATGCCGGACAATCCGTTTAATGTCAGCGTTGGTGGCAAATGGGAAAGAACGAGCGTCCCTATGCTGAACAGCCGTGATGGTGTAAGACCTTCTTCGCTGGGCAGGGAAGACGTTGACAACGCCACCTTCATGTTCCGTATGAATTGGTCCTTCGGCATACCAAATATGGGCAATACGGGGGGCCGGAGCCGCGCAGAGTGAAGAGAATAAAAAGTTATACAAAAAACCGCCCTGTTTTCGGGGCGGTTTTTCTTTTGGCAGGGTTGTTAGCGCTCCCTGCCTGTTCAACAGCGCCTCTCGATCTTGAATATTACGCCGCCGCGGCAGAAAGCCCACGCCGGTTTTATGTTTGTCATGGTTACGGCTGCCGTACAAAAACGCGCACGAGGCTAGACAAAAAAGAATGGCTGGAGGTTCAGAAACCATTGAAGCAATCCTCTGCATCCCCCGAAGAAGAACGCGCACAGATCGCCCAATCTATCGCCCTCATGGAACAAATTACTGGCGAAAAAGTCGGGACGGATAAAGATGCTGCCGGTGCTACGATGCTGGGTCATGGCGAATATCAACTCGACTGTATCGATGAAGCCATCAATAGCTCGCTGTATCTCAAATTTTTTGAGGAAGAAAACCTGCTCAAATGGCATGATGTTGATGGCCCGGCGCGGCGCGGCGCTTTCTTTGATGGTGAATGGCCACACAACACGGCTGTTGTAAAAGAAAAGGAAACAGGCAGGCAATACGCCATTGATTCATGGTTTTCTGCGAATGGTGAAAAGCCGCATATCGTACCATTAGGATTGTGGCTTAATGGCTGGCGACCGGAAGGCTCATCATAATTTGACAGGAGAAGTGGCAGAGTGGTTGAATGCGCTGCTCTCGAAAAGCAGTAAGGGTTTACGCCCTTCGGGGGTTCGAATCCCCCCTTCTCCGCCATCTAGTCTTTGATTCTCTTTATATTTTAGCCTTGGCCCTGCGTCCCGCGCAGTTCCGGCGGTTCTTATAGGCACGCCCCACCGGAGAGAGCCTCTGGAAAGCGTATCCAGGTGCAAAACGGTAGTTTCTCTCTGTTGGCGGTTTTGGCGGTGAGACTTCGGGGAATTATGATTAATTAAAGCCGAGGATACGGCGCTGCTCAGACCAGTCGGCTGGCAGATTGATGCGCTTGATCAGGGCATCTGCTGTAAGATCAGCGGGTTGTTGCCCCGCAACAATGGCCTCGACGATATCAGGCGCCAAGAAGGCCAGCGGTAGAAGAGTACTCACGTAATTATCGCCCACCCCATAGCGGCTAGCAATCTCACGGATTGATTTTGCTGCTCCTGACTGCAGTTCATCAAACCATGTCCGGGCACGAGCTACTGCCTTGATAAGAGTAGGATCGGTTCTTGAAGCATTGCCCCCTGCTATGACCAGTTTCATTTCGACACCCCGGCGCTTGATCTGCATAGGAATGTCGCGGGTAATAATAGGGCACATCACAGTATCTGGCTTATTGCCTTGTCCAATCATGGAGGCCAACAGCAAAGTTAGACGCATGCCTTCCTGACTGATATCCACACGCTGTACAATCAGACCCAAAACCTCTGCCCTGTCTATCATAGAATCCAGCTTCCTGCCTTGCACATCTGCAGCTTTCAGAGCCTCCGGAATATATCTAACAGTAACGCCTGCCTCACGCAGAGATTCCGTAATAGCGGGGCGGTCGGCAAGAATTTGCTGCGCGGCCTGCGTAACAAGACTTTCGATTTCCGGACCAGGCAAACGCCAGCCATTTTCTACGCTCTCTTTTGTACCGGTAACAAGACTTTGTGAGATATAATACCGGTACCGCTTCCCTTTCTTTTTAGCATGAACCGGAGTCAGGCTAGTTCCAGTGTCATCGAATAATTTTCCGGCCAAAGAACTCACTTCTGTACTACGAGTCCTTTTACTATCACCAACCCTGTTGTCGGCCAGCTTTTGTCGAACCTGATCCCATAGTTCCTGATCAATAATGGATTCATGCAACCCTGTGTAACAGACACCCTTATGCCGGATCTGACCGATATAAACAGGATTGGAAAGCATCTTGTACAAACAGCCGCGTGAAATAACTTTGCCCTGTCGTGACCTGATTCCTTCCTTATCCAGACAAGTCTTTAGTTCACGAACGCAGCTGACCTCCAGGTAACGGCAATAAATATGACGCACAGTTTCAGCTTCAGCTTCTTTAATAACCAGTTTTCGATCAACAGACTCATACCCGAGTGGCACTACCCCGCCAACCCACATGCCCTTTTTCTTACTGGCCGCAATTTTATCACGGATGCGCTCACCGGTAACTTCCCGCTCAAACTGGGCAAAGGATAAAAGCACATTGAGCGTCAGTCTTCCCATCGAGTTAGTGGTATTAAAGGATTGCGTGACACTGACGAAGGTGACGCCGTATTCGTCGAAGACCTCGACTAACTTAGAAAAATCCATCAGGGAGCGAGTTAACCTGTCAATTTTATAAACGACTACAATATGAACTTTTCCAGCTTTGATATCGTCCATTAATTGTTTCAAAGCCGGACGATCCATATTGCCGCCGGAAAATCCACCGTCATCATAATGATCTTTGACGGCAACCCAGCCTTCAGCTTTCTGGCTGGCGGTGTAAGCCAGGCAGGACTCACGCTGTGCATCCAGGGAGTTGAAATCTTGATCCAGCCCCTCTTCAGAGGATTTTCTGGTATAAACAGCGCAGCGGCGAACTGATGGTTTCATTCTTTCTCCTGTTTCTTTTCTGATTTTTTCTTAAGGCCAAAGAATAATGGCCCTGACCACCTCACGCCGGTGATGGCGCGAGCGACCTCTGATAATGACCGGTACTGCCTGCCCTTAAATTGAACGCCATCATTCAGGACCGTGATCTCATAGGTAATACCATGCCATTCTCGTAGCAGGCGTGTGCCGGGCTTAATTGATATGGGTGGCTCTATCTTCTTTTTGCCATCAGCATCACCCTTGGCAATCTGTTCCAGAAACCGTCGGGTGACAGGTTTGAGTCCTTCCTTTGCCTGTTCCTGCATGCGATATACAACAGCCCGAATCAAAAGCTTCTGACTGGCCTTGCGTGGCGGCTCGGTACCATATAATTCCTGCCAACGCGCAACCAACACCTCCCGATCATGTGGAAGGTCTACAAGACTAGCAATAGTATTATGATTTAATTGAGTTTTTCGCATATGGGCCTCCTTTCAGTCCCATACACGCTTCCTTCCAGCAGGAAGTCCAGTGCTATTCAACGATTTCATCGATGAATCCAAGTATCGTAGCACTCTCCATCAAAATGCGAAATCTTGATCAATCCAGCCTACCGGGTAAAATCACTTTCATCAAAACGGTAAAATCCATGCGGCCGTGGAGGTGATGTCTGTGCGTCCCACACTTCACCTTCTCTATAGAGAAAGAGGCTGCGTAATCCATCAGTAACGGTTTAGGAAAAGTCGCTGATGCACTTAATATTTCAACATCCACATTATTAGAAGAATAAGCTGTAATTTCTTATTTTGAATTTAACTTATGAATAAGAGTGAATAACTCTGCTTGATATAATGCATCATGAAGAGGGTTGTGATCACCTTCTTTTTCAGGATTTACTTTTTCAGCAATCTGACTAGAAGATGTTTCTGACCATTGACATCCAGTTATTCCCATATAGTAAGCCTTAATATCAAGAGCGCTAAATCCAAACGGGTTTTTGTTAATATACTTTAGGAAATAGTAATTAATAAATGACCAATCAAATGGAGCATTAAAGCCTACAAAAACAAGTTTTCCACCGCCTTCTTCTTGCTTCTCCAACCAATCGACAAAAAGCTCCATCCCTTCTGTCGGGGGCAAGCCGGCTTTTTCAAAATCTTTAAGTTTTAGCCCTGTTGCTTCCATCGCGGCTGGATCGTAATTGGCATTGACGGGCTTTAATTCACATTCAAAAGTTTCGTCCCAGTTATCTACTCTACAGGCGCCAATCGAAAGCATGCTAAATTCGCCAGGAATCGGCCCAGAGGCTTCAATATCTACAGAAATAAAAATTTCGTTGGTATTTCTCATGGCATTAATAGCTCCGTAGGCACCAATGGTGACCGATTTTTTATAGCTTCCCAGTGTCTTCTAAAGTTTTTTTGTTTATCACTGGCTACTCCGCCTGTCTTCCAGTGGTGTCCAGAAAACACACTAACATCAAACGGGTGCTCCGTGCCGTTTTTTGCAGTAAGCGCTGTCGGTATATTTCGACCTAAGGCATAGCCGAGTTCAATAAAACAGTTTGGGCGCATGCCGGTAATATCTGCGATAACGATACTGCTTCTATGTAAATTTCCAAAAATCTCTTGTACAACCGAGGCATTTTCGTAGACATGGTCAGCATCAATGGTCACTAAGTCATAGCCCAATTCCTCAGAAACTACTGGCTCAACAACGGTTTCAAAAAAGTTTTGGACATCAACAAAATCAGGATGTTCGGGATTTAAAAGTCTAACAGCAAATGCTTTTGGACGATTTAATGATTCTAACAAATCAATAAGAATAGGAGCGCCCTCTGAAGTTGGTTTTCTTTTGGGAAAGTTTATTAGATTCAGCCAGGTATGTGCATCTTTAGCTCCACCAGTATTGAAAAGTCGTTTAGTAACGCCGCTATTAAGCCCGTAACTGAAAAGCTTTCTTGCACCCTTACCCTGCTCGCATAAGGCTAAATTTAGGGGTATGACAGGTTTTCCTGCCTCATGGTAAAGATTTGCAAGATAGAGAACACCTTCATCTCCACCGACGGCTATCAGGATATCTCCCCAACGGGCTTGCGCTTCCATTCTTTTGCTCGCCATGTTCCACTCAGCAGCATTTTCAATTTTTACAAAGTCTGATCCCCTCAGATCATCCCATAGATCATGAAATTTCTCGGGAATTTGCTCCTCGGTTTTATGATGTTGGACAGCCATAGCCAGCGGCATAGGGGCTCCACTAGGTCTCTTCGCTAGATTGCTATTTATTGTTTCCCACACCAACCAATCAAAACATTTAGGGAGGTTATCGCTCTCTCTTAATGGCTCTGCGTCGACAGGAACCACAAAAGTGGCACCTTTTTGCATGAGCTGTTTCACAAGTTCGGTAATAAATTCACGCGCAGCTTCGACGCTCTCAGCAGATGCGACACCAGAGTCTTTATCAATGCTCCCTGTAATGTGAATTCGCCGGCCAAACAGTGGGCTTTGCATTATTTGTCCTCCATAACAGGCGATGGAAGCGTTGTTTTTGCAACTTTAAGCAGATGATCAAATTGAAGCGCATGGTTGGGAAATGCTAATGCAAGTGCTGCAGGATAGAGCCTCGTACGAACATCTGAATAAGTCCAGGCGGGTTGCTGGCCTATCTCTCCTGTAACATCAACAAGTTGTTTCAACTGTGTCGGCGTGATGGTCATGCCAGCTAGGTCTTGTTTAAAAAGAGCTTCACGTTCGGCAGCTGTGGGCCTTGCAAATTCTTGAACAATTGCGGCACGGCGACGTAATGCAGGGTCGAGGGCGGACAATCTGTTCGTGCATAAAAATACAACAATTCTTCCACCAAAACGCCGCAAATCATCAATTCCCTGAATAAGCGTATTAACGGCAACCTTATCCTCGTGATGACTGTGGTCTTGGGAGCGAGACGCGGCTAAAGAATCGCCTTCATCAATAATTAAGACGGCCTGGCGATGCTTTCCCACAGATTGTATGACTTTTTGAAATGCATCAGTGATCAATGTACCCATTTCCCCGACTTTACCAGTCCCCCGCACCCGGTTACTAAGCTTGAAAAGCAAGGAATCTTCCGTTTTTCCATCTGCAATAATCCGATTAGCCATACATTCTGCAGTTGCGGTTTTTCCAGTTCCCACATCTCCATAAAAAATGATCAACGGATATTGTTCCGTCACCAGGTCACACAAAGCGAGCCTCCCCTTATGATGCTTGGAATTCCATGCACTAAGCTCTCCAATATTCAAAAGTAATCGAAGTTGATCTTGAACTTGTATGTAACGAGCATCAAACCCCAAAAGGGTGCTTTGCTTTTTACTTAAGTGAGAATCTGGCAGGACAATCTCAGTATCAAATATGCTTGGCTGTGTCATGATCCATAATCCTTACGTTTTATGCCATAAGCGTTACTAGCATAGTTACGATCACCTGACTGTGAAAGGAATCCATGACTGGTGTCAGCAGATGTAGGGCTCCAAGAAATCATAAGGTTTTTTCTCATTTTTTCTCGAACATCATCGGTGTAAGTGTCATTGTAAAAAAGTACAACTCGAAGCTCCGAATTTGCCATGCGAGGCCATCTTACGCCACCTGGACGACTAGAGATAAGGTCACCTGCTTCGGTGCTTGTCTCATAAGTAGCTGCTCGGATTTCGACTACCCCGCTCATTAATGTTACGTCAACCTTTTTAAGGTGTCCGGCAGTAGCAAGAATTTCTATATCATGGCTATAATTCTTAGCTTTTTCTTCCGTAATGCTGCCGGTGCTTTGTGCAATCATAAGAAGATCAGCTGTAAGTCGTCGCATTACTGCCTGCACATCAGCAACAGAATATGTGGTCGATTTTGTATTTGTATTTGTGAAAGTCATGCTGCCTCCTCCACTTTAAATCTGCCGCCAAATAATTCTTTCCAAATTTCCAAATCATTTTCTGCCGATGCAAAATGTGCTGCCTCCCAAGCATCATGAGCGACCTCAACAATTTCGGTACGTTCATCTTCCGTTATACGGCTTGCAACATTATTCTCGCTTGAGACGGGATCTAAGATGACAACCGGGTCTGAAAATGTTTTGAAAGGCGGTATGTTTTCTGAAAATTGTATAGTCTCTTTCAACTCGGAATCAGCGATATAAAGCAGAAATCGTCGAAATTTTTGTTCGATAGTTCCATCTGAACCTTGAGTGTCCAAAAGATGAGCCATGATTAACTCTATTACAAAAGATTTCAATGGCTTAAGGCCGGAATAGTTTCTCCATTTTTTTGCTAGTCGCACTAACGTACGAAAGTCAGAGTCCTTATCTTTTCGATCGCGAACAAACTGAATTTGGCAGGGCGCACATGTTTCCATCCTCGACCCATCCTTATCAAACTGCCAACCATATCCTGATCTTGATGGATCTTCGATAACCGGAACAATATCAACACTCAATCCTGACGCTTTGAATTCAACTGTTGCGGCTTTACGTTGAATGGTAAAGTCCTCCACTTCTTTGGTGGGATAAATTTTTATAAGTAGATCATGGATTGTTTCACTCAATGAGGAGAAGGTCTCATGGTCGACATTACGCCCTGAAATGTAAAAGACAACGTCAACATCTACAGGATCCTCATTTGTTTTTCTTAGGATTGTGTGTTTAGCAAAAGAGCCTGCCTTTACAACTTTAGTAATCTTAATGTCAGTCTGATCCTTAAGGTTTTTGTCCAAGGCTGAAATCAGCTTATCAACCTGGGCATGATATTCTTTACGTTTATCCGCGGGAAGACGCAGGATATTACTATCATAAAAACGTATTTCTGTGTTTGTTAGCGGCATAATAAGCTCCGTGTTTTACCGTTGTTGAGCCAACTCATTGCGCCCCTAAGTGGGAGAAGTCATTGACTGATTCTTTCAATTAGTATAAAAACTATACGAACCCTAATGATGAGTCAACGGTTCGAATAGTTTTTATTCGGACATGCAAGGAGTAAAAATGCCATCTAAAAGGAAAGAACAACGCTGGAGTGTTGAAAAAAGACTAGAATTCATTGATTTCCGCCTCTTTTGGGAGGGTCAGATTAATCGTTCCGATATCATGGAACAATTTGGAGTTTCTGTGCCTCAAGCCTCAAACGACCTGTCCAAATACCAGGAAGTGGCGCCCAAAAACCTCAATTACAACCATCGGGTAAAGAAATATTTCTCAAGCGATTCGTTCAAAACCGCTTTTATCACGCCTGACGCCGATAGTTATTTCCGGCAGCTGCGCGATGACATGTTAGCGCTGAAGTCCAATCCGGTTCCCTGGCTATCTTATGAGCCGGATCATGATATTGTTCAGATGCCAAAACGGAACATTGATCCCAATATCTTGCGTATTGTGTCCGACAGCATAAAAGAACAAACAACCTTAGAAATTTGCTACCAATCAATGAGCAGTGAAGAACCCGCCTGGCGAACAATCTCCCCACACGCCTTTGCTTTTGACGGTATGCGCTGGCACGCAAGAGCGTTCTGTCACAAGGGCCATATATATAAAGATTTCTTATTGTCGCGCATTCAAGAAACCGGAAAAATTGTAGAGAGGCAAGAGCCAGTGGAACCCGATGAGGTTTGGAATACTTATTTTACATTGACCTTAAAGCCCCATCCCAAGCTAACCGATAGCCAGGCCAAAGCTGTTGCGATTGATTACGATATGACGGATATGCATCTGAACATGAATATCCGTTTGGCTCTTCTCTATTATTACCTGCGCCGCCTTGGCCTCCATCAAGATTGCGATGGCGAAGAATTACCGTCACGAGAACAGCATATTGTGGTTGCGAATAAGGCAGCAACACGCAAAGCTTTGGATAATGCAAACCAAAAGAAAGAAGCAGCATAATGATGACCGGTGAAATCAAAAGCAGAATTGACAGTATTTGGAATGACTTCTGGTCTGGCGGCGTAGCCAACCCGCTGACGGTGATGGAACAAATGACCTATCTGCTCTTCATCAAGCGGCTGGATGATCTGCACACATTGGAAGAGCGCAAAAGCCAACGCTTAAAAACACCAATGGAGCGCCAGATCTTCCCCGAAGGCAATGATGAAAAAGGTTTGCCGTATGAACATATGCGATGGTCATGGTTCAAAAATCGTGAGCCGGGAGAGATGATGACGGTGGTGGATGAGCATGTCTTTCCATTCCTGCGTAATCTGGGCGTCGAGGGCTCCAGTTACGGGAAACATATGAAAGATGCCCGCCTTGGGTTTTCTAACCCGGCGCTGCTCGCCAAGGTAGTTGATAAGCTCGATAAAATCCCCATGGATGACCGCGATACCAAGGGCGATGTTTATGAATATATGTTGGGTATGATCGCCAGCGCGGGTAAAAATGGCCAATTCCGCACACCGCGCCATATTATCCAGCTGATGGTGGAGATGACCCAGCCAACGCCGAAAGATGTAATTTGTGATCCGGCCTCAGGCACATGCGGGTTTTTGGTCGCCGCCGGAGAATATCTGCGCGAACACCATCCCGAAATGCTGCGCGATCAAGAAATGCGAAAACATTTCCACACCAACATGTTTCACGGTTTTGATTTTGACCCCACCATGTTGCGGATTGGCGCAATGAACATGACCCTGCACGGCATTGAAAATGCTGATGTGAGCTTTAGAGATAGCCTTGCAGAGGAAAGTAACGAGGATACTGGCAAATACAGTCTTGTTCTTGCCAATCCACCCTTTGCCGGATCATTGGATTATGAGAGTTGTGCCAAAGACCTGCAAAAAATTGTAAAAACGAAAAAGACGGAATTATTGTTCCTTGCTCTCTTCCTGCGATTGATGAAAACAGGTGGTCGGGCAGCCGTTGTTGTTCCGGATGGTGTTCTGTTCGGTTCATCTACAGCGCACAAATCCTTGCGTGAAAAATTGGTGGAGGAGCATAAGCTAGAGGCCGTGGTTAAACTACCTTCTGGCGTGTTCAAACCCTATGCGGGCGTGACAACAGCAATTTTGTTTTTTACCAAAACAGGCGTGGGCGGGACAGAAAATGTTTGGTTTTATGATGTGCAAGCTGATGGAAAATCATTGGATGATAAACGCGGCGATCTGTTGCCAGCAGAAAAACAAGGAGCATCTCCGATTGAGGCATTAAGCGCCGACGATCATATCAAAAATAACCTGCCAGACGTGCTAACGCGTTGGGCTGAACGCGAAAACTCTGAATTAGAACGTCCGCGTACCTCACAAAGCTTTTGTGTCTCACGCGAAGACATCGCTGAAACCGGATATGACCTATCTCTCAGCCGTTATAAGAAGATTACGCATGAGGCGATCAAATACGATTCTCCGCAGAATATTATAAATGAATTGCGTGATATTGATGCTGACATCACCAAAGGTATGGCTACGCTGGAGGAGATGCTGGGATGAATAATGTTAAATTAGGTGAAGTTTCAGAGATAAAATCAGGCGCAGGTTTTCCCAAAAAATATCAGGGACAGGCGTCTGGTGATATTCCCTTTGCTAAGGTAGGAGACATATCAGAGGCAAAAAGATCTGAGGGTAAGGTGATATCTGTCGCTAACAATTATGTAAGCGAAGGGATTGTTGCAAATCTTAAAGCAAAAATCTTTCCATGTAACACAATTGTTTTTGCTAAAATTGGTGAGGCCATCAGGAAAAACAACCGTGTGATAACACAAACTCCTATGGCTTTTGATAACAACGTCATGGGCCTTATTCCAAATGTTCGTAAAATTTCATCTTCTTATTTGTATTATTTTTTGGAAACGATAGATTTTTATACACTTTCCAATTCAACAACTATCCCTTCAATCAGAAAAACTGAAATGGAGCAATTGGAAGTCCCGCTTCCACCTTTATGTGAACAAAAGAGAATTGCAGCGATATTGGATCAGGCTGATGCGTTGCGCCGGTCCCGCCGCCGTGCGATCACTCGCCTTAACGACCTTTCCGCATCTATCTTTCATGAAATGTTTGGCGATCCTGTTCATAATGAAAGAAAATGGAATGTAGAAAAACTGGATAGTTTGACGACTAAAATTTCAAGTGGGTCAACGCCAAAAGGCGGAAGTAAAAACTATGTCGATGACGGCATTGTTTTCTTAAGAAGCCAGAATGTTTGGCGTAATAGGCTAGAGCTGGATGATGTGGTTTATATTGACGAGGCAACGCACCAAAAAATGAAGAAAAGTAGCCTGAAAAATGGCGACATATTGATTACAAAAACGGGGCGAATTAATACTGAAAATAGTAGTCTTGGGCGGGCTGCGATGTTCTTGGGTGAAGACGATAGCGCCAATGTTAATGGTCACGTCTATCTCATAAGGCCTAAGCCTGCCGTGCTGAAGGAATTCATTTTATACATCATGACCACGCCAGAATATCGAGAGTATATTAGAAGCGTTTGTGTTGGTGGAATTGATAAACGACAAATCAATAAAGAGCATTTGGAAGAATTTCCAATTATTTACCCTCCGACTGAGGAGCAGAAAAAGTTTCTTAAGAAATTAAAAGCTATCGAAGAACAGAAAGCCAGATTTAATGAACAGCTGGAGCTTGCAGAAAATCTCTTTCTCTCCCTTCAACAACGTGCCTTTATTGGAGAATTGTAGCGATGCGGGGAGAGATCATCGGCGTATGGCCGGAAACATGGCGTGAAATCTGGAAGCCTTTGACCGAGCATGAGGAGTTTGGCGACGATCTTATTCCTGACCTTTACCGTGAATTTGTCCCTGAACCAGAGCAACCGGAACAGCCTGCCCCCCAGCATGCCCTTAATGATGATGGTGAATTAACGCATGCGGATGATATCGATGCGCGCAATGATTATGAGCTGGCTTTGGGATCTTACAAGGTTGAGCGCTCCTCTTACGAAGAAATCGTTAGCAGTGGTGCAACTGGTCATGCACGTTTTCGCAAAGCGATGAAAGAAAAGCTACAGGGTGAACTGCAAACAGTTGAGATATTTGAAAAAGCGCATGAGGTCATTGTTGGCTACGGTGATGATGATTATACTAATCGCTATTTCCTTTCTGTTGAAAAATTCCTGCAAAAATATAGCCTGCGCTATGATCTCCGCCGCCCATTCAGCCTGCATCCGACATTACCCGGTCTGTTTTCCCGGCTAATCCGTGAATTGAGACACTATGCTGATCGTGATGCCAGTTTGCATGCCTTGATGAATGAGTTTGAAGATTCAATTCGTGATTTGGGAAAAGTGCCTACAAGTGGTCGAATAAAAACCTCCATTCAAAAGCAAGTAAATTTGCTGGAGGCAATGGGCCGTAATTGTCCAGGAGTTCAGCCAAACACCAATAGTTTGGGGCGTATGTGTGACGAGGTGGGAACGTGGCCGCATGATAAGCTCAAAATTGCGATGAAAAACCTTTATGGCTTTACGTGCGATTATCCGGGCATTCGTCATGGTGGAACACAGGCAAATGCTATTCGTGACATTGAAATGCGCGATTTGGTTGCTGTCAGTGTTCTATTGGCCGGATTTTCTCCGTACTTAACAGATCAGATTAACTCCGATATTGTATATGGTGGGAGTTAGAGCATGGCAGCATCACAATTTTATTTTCTACAGACTGAATTTATAGAAATTTATAAACACGCACGCCGGGCGGAGGAATTGGCGCTGTCAGATCCGCGTAGTGCGTGTTTCCATGCGCGTCTTTCGCTGGAGACCGCTATCAAATGGATGTACAGAAGCGATAAATCGCTGCGCTCGCCTTATGAAACGACATTATCTGCCCTGATTCATGAGCCAAGCTTCCGCAATCTTGCTGGTCAGGCATTGGTCACAAAGGCCAAGATTATCAAAGACCTCGGCAATATGGCTGTACATGAAACCAAAGCTATAGGACAGCCGCGCGCGGTTACAGCGCTGCGGGAGCTGTTTCACTTCTCTTATTGGCTCGTGCGCACCTATGCGAAAGGTAACAAGCCAGAAGCTAACATTACTTTTTCTGCTGATGCTTTGCCGCAAACAAAACAGGTGGAAGCCAAAACGTTGGGCCGTTTACAGGCCATTGAAAAACAATATCAGGAAAGCTTAAAGGCGCAGCAGCAGGCTGAGAAAGAACGTAAAAAAAGCGAAGAAGGCCGGAAGGCTCTTGAGGCCGAGATTAAACGGTTGCAGGACAAAATTTCGTCTGTCAAGAAAGCCAATACGGCGATTCCTGATGAACATGACTATAATGAAGCTGAAACACGAGATGCGTTTATCGACTTATTGCTCAATGAAGCGGGTTGGCCACTGGATAAACCTGAAGATCGCGAATTCCAGGTTACTGGTATGCCAAACAATAAGGGAAAAGGCTTTGTCGATTATGTGCTGTGGGGCAAAGACGGCAAGCCACTGGCTGTTGTGGAAGCCAAGCGCACAAAACGTGATCCACGTGAAGGGCAAAGACAGGCTGAGCTATATGCTGATTGCCTTGAAACGCAATATGGCCAGCGCCCGATCATTTTTTATACCAATGGTTATGAGCATTGGATGTGGGATGATAAACGCTATCCCCCGCGCGAGGTGCAAGGTTTTTATAAGCGTGATGAGCTGGAATTGGCTATACAACGCCGTTCCACATTAAAGCCATTGGCACAGCAGAAAATTGATCAGGATATTGCCGGACGGTATTATCAAACGCGCGCCATTCGCCGTATTTCAGAAACATTCGAAAAGGATAACACGCGCAAAGCATTGCTGGTCATGGCGACAGGTTCAGGCAAAACGCGGACAGTGATTGCATTGTCGGATCTTTTAATGCGTGCCAACTGGGCAAAGCGCATTCTTTTTTTGGCTGATCGGGTAGCATTGGTTAATCAGGCCACGAATGCCTTTAAAACACACATGCCAAACACTGCACCGGTTAATCTGATCACCGATAAAAACACGCAAGGCCGCGTGTATGTTTCGACATATCCGACAATGATGGGACTGATCAATGAAACCAAGAATGGCGGCGTTCGCCAGTTCGGCCCCGGTCATTTTGATCTGATTATCATTGATGAGGCGCACCGCTCCGTTTACCGTAAATACCGGGCTATTTTTGATTATTTCGACTCTATGCTGGTTGGATTAACGGCTACACCAAAAGATGAAGTTGATCGCGACACCTATGAACTCTTTGATCTTGAGCGTGGCGTGCCGACCGATGCCTATGATCTGGACGATGCCATTAAAGATGGTTTTCTGGTGCCACCAAAGGCGATATCTGTTCCCCTTAAATTCCCAACGCTAGGTATTAGTTATGATGATCTTAGCGATGAAGAAAAGGAACAATGGGATGCTATAGAATGGGATGAGGATGGTGACAAACCGGATTATGTGGATCCTGTGGCGGTTAACAAATGGCTATTTAATCAGGACACTGTCGATAAAGTTTTAAAGCACCTGATGACCCACGGGACGTATGTCGATGATGGTGAAACCTTAGGAAAAACCATCATATTTGCTAAAAACTCGCCACACGCACAATTTATCGCTGATCGGTTTGATGCCAATTACCCGCATTTAAAAGGTAAGTTTGCGCGTGTTATTGATTACAAAACCGAATATGCACAGTCTTTAATTGACGACTTTTCGGAAGCCGACAAGATGCCGAATATCGCTGTTTCAGTGGATATGCTCGATACAGGGATTGATGTGCCGGAAGTCGTTAATTTGGTTTTCTTTAAGGTTGTGCGTTCTAAGACTAAGTTCTGGCAGATGATTGGCCGTGGGACACGCTTGCGCCCTGATTTGTTTGGTCCGGGCCAGCATAAACAAAATTTTCAGATTTTTGATATCTGTCACAATTTTGAATTTTTCAATCAAAATCCTGATTTATCCGATGGTGCAGGCGGAGAATCTCTCAGCCAAAGGCTTTTTGAGGCACGGGTCGAATTGATGAGTAATATAGACGGAACATCACAGTTAACGGACGATGCAACAAAGACCTTAAGAAATGATATTTCCAGCCATCTTCAAGATGAAGTAATGGGAATGAATTTGGGCAATTTTGTCGTCCGTCCTCGAAGACGTTATGTCGAAAAATATCAGGATGAAGATATTTGGAATAGGCTTGGCCTAGATGAAAAAACAGAACTGATCGAATGTCTGTCAGATTTGCCCAGCAGTGTTGTTGACGATGATACGGCTGCCAAACAATTTGATTTGCTCGTGCTAAGATCGCAACTCGCTTTATTGAACGGTGAAAAGAGTTTTCTCGGCTACAAAAAGAAAATTATAAAAACAGCATCAGCACTAGAAGAGCTTCAAAACGTGCCCATGGTGGCACGTGAAATGGAGCTTATTCTTGATGTTCAGCAAGATGAATTTTGGACAGACGTTACACTGCAGATGCTCGATATGGTTCGGAAGCGTTTACGTGGGCTCATCAATTTGATCGAAAAGAAAGATCGTCCACGTGTTTTTACAAATTTTGAGGATGAGATTGGCGAACATGAGGAAGTAGATTTACCCAACATATCTGTTGGCACAGATATGCAGCGTTTCAAAGCCAAGGCTCAACATTTCCTACAACAGAATTTAAACCATATTGCTATTCAAAAGATCAGATTGAATGAAGCACTTACACCCCAGGATATAAAAGAAATTGAGCGCTTGTTTATTGACGCTGGGATTGCGACGCAGGAAGATTTGAAAAAACTTCAAGAGAATATAAAACTCGGTTTGTTTATCCGATCTCTTGTTGGTCTTGATCGTGAGGCTGCCAAGAAAGCCTTTGCTGACTTCCAAAGCGATGAAACATTTTCTGCTGATCAGATCGAGTTTCTAGATCTCGTTATAAATTATCTTACAGAAAAAGGCATTATGGAGCCAAGTTTTCTTTATGAAAGCCCCTTTACAGATATTGATGATATGGGTGTTGAGGGTATTTTTCAGCCGGATCAGGTAATAAAGCTTATAAATATTTTAGAGGATGTGCAACGTCGGGCTGCAGCTTAATTCTATCACTTAA
The DNA here is from genome assembly GCA_021604545.1 of Micavibrio sp. Taxonomy (GTDB): domain Bacteria; phylum Pseudomonadota; class Alphaproteobacteria; order Micavibrionales; family Micavibrionaceae; genus UBA5701. The sequence continues at coordinate 334,672 of BQJE01000002.1, read as the reverse complement.
AGCCTAATGTTTTTAAGAATTTCAGAAGGATCCATTCCAAGGCCCTTCGCAATCTTACACAGACCAACGACAGTAATATTCCGGCTGCCGCGCTCAACGTGGCTGATATAGGTGCGGTGCAGGCCGGCTTCAAAGGCCAGTTCTTCTTGGGAAAGGCCCCTGCCCGTCCTTAATTTCTGAATCCTAGCACCGAGCTTTTTAGAAACATTCATAGAAAAAGCAGGCAATATCTGTGACTTATCGTCTACAGCCTACTCGTCACAAAGAACTTGATATATGCGCCACTGTATTGAAGACTACAGGTCACAATTTTTGAAGGATATGCCATGACCAAGCCGTTGCTTATACAGAATTTAAATCAGAAAGACCAGGCATCAGCTGGCCTTGAACCGGTCTCGCTCGAAAAACCACCCTATAACGAAGATTGGTTGCAAAATCTTATCCACGCCCACCCGGAGCTTGTTCCAGCCGGCGAAGTTGAAGCCTGCTTCGATAACCTGGTGCCTGTGTTGCGGGAATTTCCTGTGCCTTCCGGATATCTGGATAACTTCTATATTACGCCAGAAGGTTATCCTGTCCTTGTCGAGGTCAAGCTCTGGAAAAACCAGGAAGCACGGCGCAAGGTCGTAGCTCAGATCCTGGAGTATGCCAAGGATTTTGCTGCCCTATCCTACGAAGACATCAACAAGGAGATCCGCAAACAGATCAAAGACCACGCCTGGGGATCAAACCCGCTGCACGAAATCGTAGCAGAATATGTGGCTGGTTCGCCGGAAGAACAGACATTCGTCGACCGCGTATCCCGTAATCTGCGCGAAGGACGCTTCCTGCTTCTGATCCTGGGCGATGGCATCAGAGAGGAAATGGCGGCTCTGGCAGGTTACCTCATGCACCATAGCCTGCGCTACGCTTTCGGCATGGTCGAGATCAAGCTTTTTACATTGCCGGATGGATCCATACTTGCCCTGCCACAGGTGCTGGCTAAAACCCAGACGATAGAGCGTCATGTTACGGTTGTTACCGCACAAGGAGGTAAAATATCCGTAGCAGCACCGGCCCCGGTGATCAGTGAAACGGTCGAAAAAACATCGCTGTCCACCGATGAATTCTATGAACTCATGGCCCAGAACGATCCGCATAATGTAACCTGGCTTAAAGATTTTATAAACAAACTGTCCGATCTACCAATCGATGTACAGGCCGGAAACCGTGGTGAATCACTCATGATCAAGGCGCCGGTCCCTGATGGCGGGCAAATCCACCTTATGTATGTAACACCAACAACCGCTCAGTTCTGGGGCGTACCGAATAAGCAATGGAAAGATCCAAAATGGCAGCACCTTGCCCGCACCTACCTAGACCGTATAGCCGCTTTGGTACCGGGGGCTACCATAAAGACTTTTGCCAGCTCTGCTGATATCAAGGTTGATGGCAAACCACTTCCTATTAGCTCTCTGCATGGCAAAGCAGAAGAAGTGGTGAAGGCTATGTGCGATGTAACCCAGGAAGCTGAAAACTACTTCTCATCTGAGGAAGCAGCTTAGAGACTTCCAGCTCGAAGATAGTGTCCCATGGTATTTACGCGCCGCTCTGCCCAGATCAAAACCTGCACGAGACTGTCGACCTGATCGTCGTAGCGCCCATGCGGGAAGCTCACGAGTTCGTTTATATAGGGCTCGACCCAATCGTTATGGCCTTCTCTGTCAATGATATGAAGACGGCCCGAATGGATTACAGGAAGCGCATAGGCTGCGCGTACACCCTTGTCATCCTTAGGATAATAATGAAAACAGTTCAGACCTGCTTTTCTCAGAGAGTTAATCAGTGATATCCCGTTGCTGGCTGCTTCAACGACATAAATAATGTCCCGGCCATAACGTTTCCCATACCATAGAGCCTTTGCCAATAGCGTTTCATAATCCCACCGGCCTCGGTCTGCAAAGATAACGTAGTGACCACTCTCATCAGAGTAAAGCAAGCTAATAGCAGAATAATCAGCCGTTTCCGCGGTGGACTGTGCCGTATCGATACTGACTGTTAGTAACCCATCAGGTGTGACCTGGGGCAAATGATCAATGATTTTTAGCCATTTTCGTTTGAACATGGCGCCTTCAGGACATTCAGGTGCCTGCTGATACTGTGATGAAAAGTTGAAAGCGCCCAGTTCATCTCGGAGCCGCGTCAATAGCCTGATCCCCTCCCGTTCCTCATGGAGAGCTTCTCCTTCCCTGCGGACATAAACTTCCGTATCACTAATAGGGATACGTTCATCCTTCGTGGCAATCGCTGGAAAGGAAATCTTGTGAAAGCCACCACCAGCCTCAACGAACCCTGTTAAATCATTGATGTGCAGGCGTTGCATGACGAGAATGATCACACCTCTTTCCTTATCATCAAGGCGGCTGAGCAGCGTGTTCTTATACCATTCGTTCGTTGATACCCTGGTTGTCTCAGACTGCGCACTCTCGGGCTTGATAGGATCATCGATAATGATAAAATCACCGCCACGCCCGGTCAGGGTACCACCAACTGATGTTGCATAACGGAAACCACCCTCATCGGTCTCAAACTCCCTTTCGGTCATTTTTTTTGGCTGGACATGAGGAAAGACCTTTTGATACCACTCGCTTTCAATAACTCTGACAAAGGCCCGCGACAACGTCTTCGCTAGATCATCCGAGTAACTAACACAGATGATTTTGGCTGTTGGATCCATGCCCAGAATGAAAGCGGGCAAGGCTACGGATACGATGAAGGATTTAAGATGCCGCGGCGGCAGATTTATAATCAGCCGTGGCATCTCGCCATTTATGCTTGATTCAAGGCAATGAATGATCGCATCGACATGCCAGTTATCCATGAACTGACTTCCAGGGTGCACGGTATTAAATGACTGCTGCAGGAACACTTTGAAATCAGAGCGTAGCGCTGCCAGATAGACTTCCTTTTTTGAGTATTTCATGATGGGTTCTTCTCCTGCGATGCTTTGCGCGTTTTCTTCGCGCTGCTTTTTTGTCTCTTCTCAACGTATGAATCGAGGATGCTTTCGTAATCATCCGGTAGCAGACCATCAATATCGGTTTCTTCGAAATGACCCGTACGACGCAGAATCTCCACCAAGGTGAATAAAGATTTTTGATCGCCCTGCAACGCCCCTGCCACCATCCGCATCGCCATAGCCTGCTTACGAGTAATGGTTTTCTTTTTACCGTCTTCGGTAACAGTAATGGACTTTTGCAGCTCCTGCTCCAGCAACGTTAGGAAGTTGCTGGAGCCCTTTGGGCGTCCTTTGGGGTTGCCCGAATTACCTTTTTTAAACCGGGTCTTCTTGGGAGGACGGCGATAACCGACTTCATAGGCCATGGCACACCTCCTAATCCTGCGTTGAAAGCCGTTCAGCGCGAACCTGCTCCCAGCTCTGACCTGTGGATTCAAGGATGGCCTGTTTGCCACTCACGCGCTGCCAGCGCAGGATGGAGACATCAACATATTGCGGATCAAGCTCAATCGCCCGCGCGTAGCGGCCCGTGCGTTCGGCAGCCACCAGTATCGTGCCGCTGCCGGCAAAGGGATCCAGGATGATACCCTTGCGGTGGCTGCAATCACGGATCGCATCGGCGACAAGGCTGACCGGCTTGACCGTGGGGTGCAATGCCAACAACTCATGCCCCTTGCCCTTAAAGGTATTGACGCCCGGATAATTCCAGACATTGGTCCTGTACCGGCCATGCTGGCCGAGCTCGAAATTGTTGATATGGGGCGCGTTGCCATTTTTGAACACAGGGATAAACTCATGCTGACTGCGATAAAATGTGCCCATGCCGCCATTGTCCTTAACCCAGACGCATAACTGCCGCATCGGTCCGAGCACAGGTTCTGCAGCCTCCTGAATTTCGCGCATATGCCGCCAATCCATGCAGCTATAGATAATGGCGCCGTCCTGAGTGTGTTCGACAGTGAGCTTGAGGGACGTATTCAGGAATCCTGTGAACTCATCCGGTGACATTTCACCGGACGCCATAGCGAATTCCTTATGCTTGATGTCGCCGCTACCGCAGACATTATTATGAATTTTTACATTATACGGGGGATCGGTAAAAACCATCTGCGCATACTCACCCTGCATAAGGGAGATATACGACGTTGAATTCAGAGCGTTACCGCAGATTATGCGATGATTTCCGGCAAGCCAGACATCGCCCTCGCGCGTCACAACCTCTTCGGAAACATCCTCCGGCTGAAGATCATCCGGATCACCAGGTTCCGGCTCTTCTACGCCCTCAAGAGCGACATCGATTTCTGCTGTATCAAAACCAGTCAGTTCGATCTTGAAGTCATCTTCCATCAGAGCTTGAAATTCTATGTTGAGCAGATTTGTGTCCCAGCCAGCTTCCGTTGCGATTTTATTATCAGCGATGACATAGGCTCGCTTTTGAGTCTCCGTCAGACCGCAAATAACTCTGACAGGAATAGCATCCAGCTTGAGCCTTTTGGCACCTTCAACGCGGCCATGCCCACTTAGTATTCTCCCGTTCTCATCAGCTAACACAGGAGCCGTGAAGCTATACTCAGAGATACTAGCCATTATTTTTGCAAGCTGCTTCTCGGAATGTGTGCGCGCATTATTCGGCCAAGGCTTAAGATCGCCAGGTGCCTTCATAACGATCCCTGACTCACAGGGGTTTATCTTTGGAAATTTATCGGGCACACAACCAACATCAGGACTCGGCTGCTGTGAACAAATTTCAGTGTTTTTGGGAATTGATTCCAGTTTTGGAATTTTAAGGGTATCATTGCGTTCCATCTCAGGCCTCCGCTCTAACATTACAAAACACAAGCCAGAAACAATGTTTCTATGGCTCACCATTTTGTGAATGTTCCGCAGTGCTCTGATTAAGAACCCTCCGTATGGCATGAGGCCACACGGGCGAAATAATCACTTGCCTTTCATAAGATCACATTTCTTATTCTCGCGTCAACAAAGATCGTCCTAATATTTTTTAAAGATAAGATTGGCTGCTCATCTTCCGTTTTACTTTTACACTTCTGTGTTTTTACCAGCGAGAGTGGTCATTTCAGATATTTTTTGAAACTGCGATAAAATTTCCGAATGGTGCTGAGCCAGATAACGGACGACCTTGGCATTGCCCAGAAGTGCTGTCAGATACCCCTTCGCCAGAGTTAGATTCAGAATGTCGGCGCTGTAATTTTCCTCAATGAGCTGAAACTCGCGCTGCAAATTGGCCATTTCGTTTTCCATGCGCACCATCTGCTCATCGCTCAATCCCTTTACCTTCTTTGGCTTCTCTGGATCCGCAAGCTGGTTTTTGGGTGTGGCTGCCAGCAGCGCCTGCGCATAAGAGGTAGCATAGGTACCAGCGGAATTCATAAGGCCCGCAGATTCGACCTGACGAAAAGGTTTCATGCGGCGCAAAATGTTGAATACTTCAGCCGGAACCGTCTTGTCTTTCAGCATTGCAACCGCCTCGGAACAGATATCTTTGAGCAGATTCTTTTTACGCACGATACTTGCGACATCGACATTAAGAGCCTTAGCGATTTTTTCTTCTGATATTCCTCGTGCAACGGCTTTTGCAATCATTCTGTGCTCTTGAATGGTGGAAAGCCGGCTAATCTGTTTATTGTAAGTAAAAGACTCATCGTCTGTGGAAACAAGGCAGGTTACTTCCGTTTTCCCCATCTTCCTAAGAACTTCCACTCGCAGATGCCCGTCCAGCAGCATATACCGCCCATCCTCCAGGCACTTACCGCTGACGACAGGCGGCTCGATAACCCCCACCTCACCAATTGAAACAGCTATTTGCTTGTATTTCACGCTCTTGCGGGCTGCTTCGGTGATCGCTTTCAGCGGCATTATCTGGTCAAAGGACAATATGACCGTCTGCATATCAAAACCGATCGAAACATCGCCATCAACCTGCCTGAGTTTACGTGGTTTCCCCATGAGTACTGTCCTTTCCTGCCATAAGTTCTGCCAAGGGTTTGGGTAGAGTGGTCAGCCCTTCTGCCCTGAGCAACGTATTGAAATGTTCTTCCTGAAAAAGGCGCTTGAGCGCTTCCATGACGAAAAGCAGACGGTCGTTTGCCTGCTCTGCCTTGCGCGTCAAAAGCCGCTTTCGGTCCACCTCTTTATGATAAACTTTTAAGATCTCTTGCGCAGTAACGTTACTTGTTCCTTTTTGTACACGTTTACGGTTGGGATCATCTGTCCGACGATTTTTACCGCGCAGCCGCCGACTTTGGATAAGGCGCTGTGCAAAAAGTAATTTGGCCCCTCGTAGCTGCTTGGTTTCATAAAGTTCATGCAAGGACTGCTGAATATCATCGTCAGGGGTTTCAGAAATCTTAATCGCCACGCTGATCGGCATGCGGCCAGTTTCGACAGCCGTTAGCAATCGTTCTTCGCCCCTATCCATCAGATTGATGATATCATTGATGTAATCATAGCCAAGACCGGTCTTGGCAGCGATCTCCTTGGCGTCATAACCCTGCTTTTTAAGGATCTCAACCCCCTGCAGAAGATCCAATGTATGATGTTGTCTGCGCGCAAGATTTTCTACCAGACTCATAATCAAAGCCTGTTCTTCGGTAGCATCTATAATAATCGCCGGAATATGACTCTGCTCACAAGCAACAAAAGCCTCCAATCTTCCTTGCCCGCACACGAGATCATAGGTCTTTCCTTTATTTGACTGCGACAATATAACAGTAATCGGACGCTTCAAGCCGACTTTGGCAATGTTATCGATGATACCATCGAAAACCTTCTTGTTTCGAATGCGCGGATTCATAACAAAAATATCATCGACCGCAATCATTTCAATTTTTGATTGACCCTTTTCTTTACTCATACTGCCTCCGGTATGATTGAGCGTTCCGACATATCAAAAAAGGGTTCCAGATCATCGAAGCGATAGGCATCCAAGGCAAAGCCATTGCTTTCAGCCAAGCGAATTTTTGGATTTTCAACATCCAATGACGGCAAAAGATAATAATCGAGGGCTTCCTGATTACCGGCATCCATACGGATAACCAGAATAATGTCGGGCTGCAATCCCGTATCAAAATGGACCTTCCAGCGGTATCTGCCGGCACTTGTCTGCTTACACCGGGCAATAATCACTGAGACTTTAAGCTCATTATTGATGATCAAAAATTCAGACGTGACTTCCCGGTGAACAGTGCCACCAAGGGCCTGGATTTTCCGAATGGCGTCTTCGATGGTAGAAGCATAAACTTTGCGCAGATGACGATTTATCTCAATATAGCGGTAATCACGGTCTGGCGTATAACCAATAAGCTCATAAGCCCGAATAAGACTGCCAAAACGATGAGCATACGCACTGCTGGATGGCATGTGTTCCGTTTCATTGATAATCACCCCGGATAACCAGCCCTGACGGTTATGTAAGGCTTTTAGTTTTTCCAGCATCTCATCATTGCTAAATTTCCGGTTTCTTTCACGGATAATGCCCTGGGCGGTATAATAATGGCTGGGATCAATGATCCCCTCCCATGCGCCATCATGCCTTACCCACATATCAGGATCATTAACAACGCGGCGCTTTTTCAGCTTGAATGATGTGCGGTTGAAAACGTTATTGCCGATATATTTTTCATTGGTCAGCACCTCGTGAACCGTACCCCTGGTCCACTCACGCTCAAGGTCAGTTAGTATTCCTTGCTGATTGAGAAGAACGGCGATTTGACTTTCCGTTCGCCCCTCATCCACGAAAGTCCTGTAAATCCAGCTTACGGTTTTCAACTCTTCAGGAGGACCCGGCACAAGAATTACCCGGTCAGTCTGCAGGCTCTTATGTTCCCCTCGCTTAAGAACACCCTTTTCATTACCTTGTTCGTCAATCAGCATGCGGCGCAAGCCATAACCGGCAGGGCCACCCTGGCGGTACCCCATTTCGATCAGCCGGCATTGGCCTGCGAAAACTTTGGTGGAAAGTTCACGGCTATATTCCCCAGCCATAGCCCGCTTGACACCTTTGACGATGGTTGAAACGGGACTACCATCATTTTCGAATTGTTCGGCAACATACTGAACCTGTATTCCGGCACGGCGGCAGATATATTCGTAATAAGCGCTTTCATCGGCATCCTGAAAACGCCCCCAGCGGGTAACATCAAGGACCAATATGGCCTCAAACCGTGTCTGTCCTGCCTGCACATCATCAATAAGACGTTTCAAGGCATCCCGGCCATCAAGGCTAAGACCGCTTTTTCCCTGATCGGCATAGGTTTCAACAATCTCCATATCACGCCGCTTAGCATATTCCCTGATAGTATCGGCCTGATTTTCGGTTGAGTATTTTTGATGGTCTGTAGACATCCGGACATACATAGCCGCACGCTGCAATGGTCGAACATCTACATTTTTTTCCTCTATAAAACCGCTTTCACTCATTTCCAGACCCTTTTTAAAAATAACTCTTTTCACCAACACCTTCGAAGGGTCGATTGCTCCTGAAAGTTTAAAACAAGGAGTAAAAACATGTCTCGAAAAATTATCGACCTTAAATTTCCGCAGCAAAAATCGGATGAAATTGAACTTCAAATCACCCGAAACATGAAAAAGATTCTACGTGACCTCTACCGCGATTTTCCTTCGGCGTTGAAATGGATTTGCATCAGAACTGGCGTTCAGGAACGGGCGGCACGCAACTGGTATGATGGTCGCAATCCCCCCAATTCCGGCCATTTACTTATACTCGCACGCCGCTACCCAGCAGTACTGCAAATGATCTTGGGACTGGTAGGTCGGCCAGATTTGGCAGCTATTTGTATGCCAAAGAAAAGCGAGCAACGTTTCGGAGCTTTGAATGTCGAAATGGTCTCTGCAGCAGCCCTTGAAGGTGCAAATTTTTGCACCATAAATGTGACTATTAGTCTGAATATGGCTAATAAGCTTAATCAAAGACAGCTCTGGTTCATAGGAATGCTGCAACAAGGTTATATCGTCAAAGCCAAAAATATTACAAACACATGGGCTGTTTCCTTGCGTACTGCAAAATATGACATATCATCGCTGACAAAGATGGAATTGATACGGTTTGTGGGAACCAAGAAAACTGGCAGATATGAAGTCATTTTTTAAGGAATCTTATCAGGCGACAAATATGTGGTGATAAAACCAAGAATACTATCTAAAGAGTCAGTAAATGTGCCGAGCGCAACAACACCTGCAAAAATTACTGCGGCACTGGTACTTACCGGGTGACTACGAATTCCCTCCAGCCATGTTGGCTTTGTAAACGGATTTTAAGTCCTAAAAAAGCTACTGTCCTCAACAAGTGAAAATAGAATACAACAATATAATCAAGTTGTTAACTGAAATTGCTTCTTGCCATATATTGTTCATTATTGCTGTTATTTGCCATCAAGTGCACCACCAGTGCACCACAGATATTGTTTCAAGTCAGAAAACAAAGGGACGGTTTCTGGTCAATTGCTCTCTACTTTAGAAACAATCCCTCTGCATTAACGGTGAATTACCTTACATACCTTGTGGCATCGTCTTCACGATGGTCAGGCAACCCAAGTGGGTTAACAGTCTGGATATTAGCATCATGCATGGTGGTTTTTTTGTAGGCTTGCTGGATAATTTCAGGAATAACCTTATGTTGATGAAATTGAGCGTCTCTAAATTCACCAAAGCTGTAGTCCATATCCATGCGGAAGAACTTTTCAGGGAAATGAGGGTTAGGGACATGGTGAATATAAAAATGAAATTGTTCTGGTTGAATGGTATATGACTTCGCAAAATTTTTAGTGCTTTTGCCTAGCTCAGACATAATGTAGCTTAGTCCTGTTTTTTCATTTGGCTTTTCCGGCTTGAAATCATTGAGAGCACGTTTGTACATAGTGGTAGCAAGCGCCTCAATCTCATGTTGCACGCCCATGCTGCCCGAGCGACTAGGATCAGGGTCGACCGTAAAGCATATATGATATTCCCCGTCTCTCTGGTCAATTGTTATCAATGTGTGAACATGCTCAGAGTCAAATCTGCGTACCCATCCCGGGTGCAATTCTTCGGCTTGGAATATCTGCCACTGACTTGCGACTGTGTTGTTTTTTGTTTCTTGAAAAATATCCAAGCCATCTGGTTGGCCCACAGGAAGGCTGTGTCTATTTTCTGCATCCTCTTGCTTTGCAACTTCATTTGCTCGTATCCACGCACGGTTAACTTCTTCCATGGTCGTAAATTGTTCATAGTCAATAATGCTGAGACTGGTTTTTGATAGCGCACTCATGGCTGGATCAAAGCGTTCAAATATTGCTCTAGCCGCATCCTGAATGGTCTTATGTCGGTAGGTATCAAAACAACGCCTCAACTGCTCAGTATGTTCAGCACATTGAGCTTGGAGCTCATTGTGTTTTGTATGGAGGGCTTTTACTGTTTCAGAAGTATTATATGCAGCTGATCCAAGAGACTCCCATAGTTGATTTCGCTGCTCCATTACAGCGTCTGCTTCTTTATCTAAGCGTTCATACTCAGCCGCGTGATGTTCCTCTAGCGTTTCCCAATTTGGCCTATAGTCAGGGTTTGGTACTGGCATCTCTGTCTCCATTGTTATGTCTAGAAAAAATACGCCATAATTATGCAATATGTCAAGAAATAAGCTCAGGGAGGCGGGCTCTAAAATCCCTGTGTCGGTGGTTCAATTCCGCCCCTGGGCACCACAATTCTATAAATTTTATTGATAATTTTCAGTTTTCCATGTTACAAAAGCATTCGTAAATTATGGAATATGCGTGAGGGCAGGGCTTTTTTAGAAGAAATTCTATAAAAGCTCCGTTTTATGCATAAAATTCAATGCTTTTGGTAAGAGAAACTAATGTTTAGAAAAGCTATTATAAATACCTTGATTAGGACTGCTGAACGATTTCTGGGTGAAGATTCCCAGAAGGGAGATTTGGCGCAACAAAACTTTGATAAAAATTCCAAAGATGACGCCCTATTAAAGAAAATTCATGAGATTATGATCTTACGCGGGGCATCTTCCTATCGTCTTATAAACACTTTACCGAGTTCAATTCTTCGTTCTGATACTCCGCATAAAATGGCTGATCGGGCTATAGCAGCAGAAAGAAGTTTTGATTCTGATATTGCTTCTCTTCTAAACGAAACAGGGGCAACAACTTCTGCACATAAAACGGAATTGCAAAAAAAAATAAGAGCACATATTAGGCCCAGTGAAGATGGTGCCCAAGATCGCGTAAAAAATCTGAGACTGTTTTCAAAAAGAGCGGACAAAGAAGCAAGAAGACTTTTAAAAATTGGGAAGCACGGGGCTGTTCTCAAACGGAGGGGGGAGGCAGAGTTTAATAGCTTATTAAATCAGAGTAAACTAGTTATGTGGGTCGACGCATTGATTCTAGGGGCAGCTTCTATAGAGACTGCCGCACAGGGTTTTTATGGTGAGGTTTTTGATGGATTCGCTACGGACACACAAAAGAAACGCGCTGAAAAGAGAGCGGAAGGAATAAAAAAAGCGAAGCTGGCACAACAGAAAAAGAAAAAAGTTCTAAAACATCCCAGAAGAAAGAAGAAAGCCCCTGCTGCAGAGCCAACTCCGCGTGTAAAATCAGCAGACGAGATAGTTTCTGAATTAGAGAGTATTTTGCAGGACACTAAGGAGGAAATAGAAACTCTTACCGCAAGTATTGTGCAGGCAAGTGAGGCTTTAGACGAAGAGGGCACATACTTAGTAGAAGTCAAAAAAGAAAATAAGATTGCCTTGGATGAAGTAAAACCTTCAAGGCGAGAAGCCGCAGTTCTTTTTGGTGAAAAGGCCACTGTGTTACGGTTGATGCAAAAGCGCGGCCATCCGATTGACGAGCATGAGACACCACAGGAAGAGAAAGCCATTATATTGAATGGTGAAAAAGAAGAGAAATCTGACCCCTTCTCTACCCTACAAAACGCGACACTCACCACTGGACAATATAAAGACGATGACAATTCAGACCTGGTTAATTATCAGGATATGGATGATGTCCGTATTATTGGCTTGATAAATCAAATTAAAGAGAAAAGAAAAGAGCGCTTTGTTTTGGAGTGTGACCTTGCTGAAATAAATAACAAGGTGCAGTGCATGAAAGAACACGTTTTGCAAACGCAGAAACAAACTGCAGGTTATAACGAGACGCTGGGCAGACTTGAAGATATAAAGGTAGACCTTAATATTGAAATCGCACAGCTCAATCATCTTCTCGATAATTTAAAGTCAGAGAGAGGGGTATCTCAAGTTTTTTTGCGCGCGGCACAATATCCACCACTCTCAGAACTTGGGCAGTGGGCTGAAAGCAATTTGCAAGACCGGGTAATCATACACCCCGCAGCACTTAAAAATGTTGCGCAGTCAGAATATGGCGACCCAGATGTTATTTATAGATCGATGGAGTTGCTTGCCAATGGGTACTGGAACCGAAAAATGTCTGGTTCTGAAAGTAGAGAGGAAGCGAAACGCCTACAGGACTTATTCACGGACGAATTGACAAGTTTACAAATGACTTTTGGTAAAAGTTTGACCCTCATAAACAAGAGGATAATCCCCTCTTATCAGGTCACTTATAATGGTAGAAAAGTTTTTCTGGACCAGCATCTCGGCAAAGGGAGTTCATACGACCCCAAGAGGTGTTTGCGTATATATTTTAATTGGGATAATGAGGCAAACCAAGTTCTTGTTGGGCACCTTCCAGACCATTTGCCCTGTGTCTGCGATTAGGGGCTCTTCTTAGACTCTGGGGACTCACTGGAGTCGATGAAATGATTTTGCGGTGTGTTCTGAGGCTAAAATTCAGACTCACCAGCGGGCTAGCATGAGTCAGGGAACGCACCACTGTTCTTTGGACATACCCTCTCTATTTGCGCCCCCAGAATGATTTGCTTGTTTTTGTTCGGGCATGACCGCTCACGTTCCGCCGTACGGGATAGAGCTTCCAAAACGTCGTTTTTAGAATGCGAGATTCTTTCCATGATTTCTGTATTTGAAACAGGCTGATTGAATTGATTGTTATATATTTCTTGCAGGACTCCGTAAATTTCCTTCATAATTTTTAACAATTTCTCTGCTGGAGAACTTGGAATAAGGGGAAGAGCATACGGAGAAAGACAATAAACCTCACCCCTATCATCGCTTTTAATCAGATTATCCATATGTTCCATAGAATCTAATAAATCAAAGGCTGATGAATGATTTGCCCGATAACGCTTCTTTGCAAGCTGTGGAGGCTGTCCTTGTAAGTTCTCAAAGATGCTTTGCGGCTGGGAAATTTTATCCTTCCCTAAAAGCTTGGCGTATTCTTTCAGAGGATTGTATTGAAACATCATTGTTCTCCGCATTTTTCGTGAAGGACATCCAGCAGGACTTTCATGGCATAGGTGTCCAGTTTGCAGTATTCGGAAAGATTATTCCACAGGGCGCCATGTTCTTCCTTCGGCAGCTTTCCAGTCAGGAAGTCAGAATAGAGCTGGGAGGCATCTTCCCCTCCAGAAATATTCAACTCGCTGTATGACTGATCTGTAAAAGCCGGCAGGACGGCCTTGATTGATGCGGAGCTCAACTGGGAAGGGTGGTAAAGCCAGCGGCTCCTAAACGGCACAAGAAGATCTACCATCCTGGCATTGATTGCTTCGAGCTGCTCGCCATATTCAGGAAGATACTCTGCCAGCTTTGTATTACATGTGACTTCAAAGCTTTTGTTGTAGGCGATGATAGAGCCATCCTCTCCGCACAGTTCTACAAGTTTTTCGGTAAACGGAGTCCGAGGGTCACTACGCTCCTTATGAAGAAACTCATGATGTATCAGCTCTGCTCCCGGCTCCGGCTCAATATGAAGAGAAAACTGAAATGTTACCTGCTGATATGGTTTTGTACTGTCAAACTGAGGGACAGCGGCCCCAACGGTTTCATAGTCCAGAAAATATAGGGGCCATGCCAGCTCACCCAGAAATATCCTGATCTTTGTGGCATCTATAATGATTTCATTATTGATATAGCTCTCAAGGTCCGCAGATTTTTTACCGCTAGGACGAAGATCTTCAGGAAGCTTTGTTAGCTCATAGCCATGTTTATCGGCTATCTCTTCGGCCTTATCCTTGGAGAAAAAGTCATAGACTGAAACTTCAGGCACGTTCTTCCAGCAGTGATGCCGGTAGTCACATTCAAATGGCGAAAAACAACGGGAACCGATTTTTATCTGTGGTTCGTCTTTGCGGTCCAGAACATATCCAAGCTGTCCTGCGACCTGTTCCACTTCGCCCTGCTTTGAGAAAACGAAATCCGAAATATCCTCCAGCCGGAACAGCTGCCGCGGGCCGATATCTCCATCACGGATATAGCTGTTATCAATGACCATCATGAAGCAGCATCCGATCTTATATCCAGCGTTGTAAAAGGCATGGTACTGCAAAGCCATGTCATCCAGGTGATAATCCTTCACACTGGTCGAGCTTTTGACTTCTATCATGTCCCATTCGTCCGTTTCCTCGACACGCTTGAGAATATCTATCCGGGAATAGGATCCATCAACAGGATGCATGGCTGTTGCTTCGTAGATAACACTGTGACCGTCTTTTACGAACTGCTCAGTTGCGGCTATTGCTCCTTTAATGTCCCGGTAGTCATTGGTGACTTCGACACCGCCTTCGAAATACTGTTTTGCCAGCTCGCCAATTTCATGGCCTGTGTCAAAGCGGGCCTGCGTGGCGGGATCGATTTCCGGTGCCAGGTCCTTACGGTGGCGGTAATACCACAGCGCTTTTGGGCACTGCAGTCCCTTGATATACTGAGATTTTGATATTTTCGGCTCTACTGTCATAGCCGGATGGTGCTACTAATTCCCTGAAAACTCAAGGTTTATCCATAAAATTGTGCGGTGGCCTGATGGAATCGAGCAGATCGAGATTTAGAAGAGGGATTATTCTTTGAACCGCTTCAGGTCGTCGCCCAAATCATAAAGGTGGAGGATTTCAATGAGTGCGGCGCGGGTATCCGCCATTACTTTTTTTGCTGTTGCCTTGGTTCTGAATTCGCCGCTATGAGCAACGCCATTGCGTTGTCTATTTATAGGCTCGATATGTGTTTTCCAAAGTGCTTTGAGCATAGCATATTCGTCGTACTCAGCCATAATCGGAAGATAGATTCTGTGATATTTGTTATGTAGGCCGTTGCTATCTTTGAGTAAGTGATCGACAAAGAGCAGCGGAAGGCTGCGCTCGGTGACGAGCTCCTGACGAATGGCGAAATTCACAGTGAGTTCAACACATGTGGCGCATCTGAGGATAGCTACTGAGTATTCACCCCGTTCGAACAACCCAAGAGATTTTCGCCAGTTTCGCGTAATTTTCTCTTCATCTGATGCTTTGGAATATGGTGTTTTCTTTGTCAGTTTTCTTTTTGGTTTCGGAAGCTTGGTAGCCATTTTTACCTCGGCATTTTTGTATTTAATTTGTAACGCGGAACAGATGCAAAGTTCGCCATAATATCATAGCGATGGACAAGACACATGAAAAATTCATTAAAGGGGCTACAGCTTCAAAAATACAATTAACATAAAATCGTGCGACGGCAGAACGTGTGAAAACTATGTCCAACCCTGATCTTCGCAGATATCAATTCCCTGATAATTCCCTGTTATTTTTTGACCAGAAATTGAAGTGATGATCTCTAAGCTACAGTTACAGGGCATTTTAGCCCCATTAGTCGTATGATGTGGGTAGAAAATTGTCAGATTTCCCTGTATTTTTCCCTGATAACAGGGAATTATACCCTGTAGTGGCGGAGAGCGGTTCGCAGTGGACTACATCCACCGCCACAAAGCTCATCTACTCTTGAAATCTGACCTTTATGTATATAGTTGTAGACCCTTGCTGTTTAAAACCGAAAAACTCTTATGACTAAAGACAAAAAACTCTCCGGGGTTGAACATACCAAGTTACAAAGTCAAAATTTGCGCGGCGATATTGCGCAAACCCTTGCTGATGATCAGGCCATAAAATTTTCCGATGATGATGAGAAGCTCGTCAAATTCCATGGCTTTTATCAGGGCTATAACCGCGACACCGCCACAGCTCGAAAAAAACAAAAACTGGATAAAGAATGGGAAATGATGGTGCGGGTAAAAATCCCGGCTGGTCGTATTACCCCTGAACAATATCTAGCCCTTGATGATTTGGCAGATCCTTACGGCAATGGCACCCTGCGCGTGACTTCACGCCAGGGCATTCAATTCCACAATGTCATCAAAGGAAATCTCAAAGACCTGATCCACGATGTAAACGCTGCAATGATGACAACTTTCGGCGGGTGCGGGGATGTTGTGCGTAATGTCATGGCCGATGTGTCACCAGTGAACCACCCTATTCATCAGGAACTGGTAGACACAGCACGCAAAATTTCTGATGCAACCTTACCCGCAACTCGCTCCTATCATGAGATATGGGTAGATGGTGAAAAGCAGAAAACAGCAGAAGAACCAGTTGACCCGCTCTACGGAAAGCAATGGATGCCGCGTAAATTCAAATTCGCCCTCACATTGCCCGAAGACAACACTGTCGATGTATTAACCAATGATGTTGGACTGATTGCCGTTGTCGAGAACGAAGAAATCATCGGCTATAATGTTTATCTCGGTGGCGGGTTCGGCATGAAGCACAACAATGAAAAAACCTATCCGCGCATTGCCTCGCCGATTGGCTATGTACCCAAAAAAGATGTCATGGAAATATGCAAGGCCTCTATTTCCCTTCAACGCGACCATGGCGACCGCGAAGACCGCCAGCACGCCCGCCTTAAATACCTTGTCGAAGAAAAAGGCGTGGAGTGGACAAAGAGCACACTCGATGAATATTTTGGCCGTGAGATCGAGGATATCCGCCCCCTACCACCCCTACAGGTCAAAGATCATCTCGGCTGGCATGAACAGGGCGATGGCTTGTGGTATCTTGGCCTGCCCGTTACCAGCGGCCGCATTAGGGACGAAGGAGATGAAAAACTGCGAAGCGCTATCCGTGAAGTCGTTTCTACCTTTCAAACCCCTCTCGTTTTGATGCCGACTGAAGATGTTTTATTCTGCAACATAAAAGAAGACGACAAGGAAAAAATCGAAGCAACATTCCGCACACACAATGTTGCCCTCAAAGAAGACCATTTACCTGTTGAGCTATTCGCCATGAGCTGCGTTGCCCTGCCGACCTGCGGCAAAGCCTTAGCCGAAGGTGAACGCGCCCGCGTGCCGATTGTCTCTATGGTGACTGATGTTCTAAAAAAATATAACCTTGAGCAGGAAAAAATTTCTGTGCGTATCACCGGCTGCCCCAACGGCTGCTCACGGCCCTATACAGGCGATATCGGTATTGTTGGCCGTGCGCCTGATCTTTATGCCGTTTTCGTCGGCGGTGATTTTGAAGGCACGCGCCTATCCATCAAAGTGGCCGATAAAGTCAAAACAGATAATCTTGGCGATTTCCTTGATCCCTTCCTTGCTGCTTTTGCCAGCGAGCGCTCCAAAGACAATGAAGGTTTTGGTGATTTTTGCAACCGTCTCGGACAGACACGCCTTGAAGAATTGGCCGCAATATCGGGAGTGGCCAAATAATGTTCTCCATTGTCCTTGATACAAAGCAGGTGCGATTTATTTTAATCGGTAACGGTCCTTTGATTGCAAAGCGGCGGGATCAACTGATTGAAAGCGGGACAATGCACGTAAAAACTTTTTCATCCGTCCCCAGCGAAGAAGAGCTGAAACAGGCTCATATTGTGTACGTCGCTGACTTGCCTGAAAGCGAAGCAGAAGAAATAGCCAAAACCTGCCGTGACCTTGGCATTCTGGTCAATGTCGAAGATGTCATCAATTTATGTGACTTCCACACGCCATCAATGATAAAGCGTGGCGATTTACTGCTTTCAATATCAACCGGTGGCAAAAGCCCTGGCCTGGCTAAACGATTGTGCAAACATTTAGGTCATGAGTTTGGTTCTGAATGGGGTGAGCGGCTAGAAACACTGGCACAGAAAAGACTGGCGTGGCGCGGCGAAGGCTTAAGCCTCAAACAAGTTGCTGCCAATACGGATGAATACATCAAGAACGAAAAATGGTTAGGATGAATACAGACCTCACGATTAATCATGAATGGAACAATAGCGTGAACGTACAAAAACTAGATAAACTGACTGAAGATCTTAATCGAGACCACTCCTCTCTGAAGACGCTTGAGCTGCTCGACGTCATGATCAACGAGATCTTTAAAAACAAAATTACGCTGGTATCATCTTTTGGCACGGAAGCCGCACTTCTGCTCGCGCTTACCGCCGAAGTAAACCCATCCACACCGGTGATTTTCCTTGATACTCTCAAGCACTTCCCGGAAACCCTTGAATACCGCGACAAGATGATCGAGCGCCTAAAACTCACAGATGTACGCTCGATCAAACCCGAACCCAGCGCCGCCAAAAGTTCAGAAGCAGAAAAGATGTGGGAAACAAACCCCGATGGCTGCTGTTACATTCGTAAGGTTCTGCCTCTTGAAGAATCTCTTCTAGGATTCGAAGCCTGGATCAATGGTCGCAAACGCCTGCACGGTGGTCTACGCTCTGACCTTGATATTCTCGAACATGACGGACGACGGATTAAAGTCAACGCGATTGCCAACTGGACTCCATATATGATTGATGTTGAATGGAAAAAACGTGATCTGCCCGAACACCCGCTTATACCGTTCGGTTACACCTCCGTCGGTTGCCAGCCTTGCACGGTCAAGCCAAACCCCGGGGAAGGCCCGCGTTCTGGCCGCTGGGAAAAATTTAGCAAACAGGAATGTGGTATTCACAATGACAAAAAACCGGGCGGCTATGATGCAGGACTTTAAAAATAAACTGGCCGCCTTTGAGCGCGGTACAGTCTGGCTCGCTGGTGCAGGTCCCGGCGACCCTGGGCTTATCACGTTGCTCGCGGCTAAGGGCCTCGGCGAATCCGACATCATCATGTATGACGCATTGGTTAATGATGACATTCTTGAATTAGCGGGCCCACATACAACCCTTGAATATGTCGGCAAACGCGCCGGGGTTAAATCCCTCAAGCAGCCTGAAATCACCGCACGGATGATCGCCCATGCTCGCGCCGGTAAACGTATCCTGCGCCTCAAAGGAGGTGATCCATTTATATTCGGACGCGGCGGCGAGGAAGCAATTGAACTCGCGAAGGCCGGTATTCACTTTCGTATTATTCCCGGCGTTACGGCTGGCATTGGTGGTATCGCTTATGCCGGCATTCCGGCCACACATCGCGACATTAATAATGTAATCAGTTTCGTCACCGGCCGCGATGCAACCGGGCAGCTCCCCGTCAATATCGACTGGGAGGCACTGGCATCAGGCTCCCCCGTCATTGTTTTTTATATGGCGCTCAAAACCATGCCGGAGATTTCTGAAAAGCTTATACAGGCCGGGCGCAGCCCCAATACACCCGTAGCGATTATCTCCAATGCCAGCGTTGCAGATCAATCCGTGATTGAAACAACGCTTGAAAATTACAAGAAAATGGCTCTTGAAACTGCTCTAGAGCGCCCAGCCACCATCGTGGTTGGAGAATCAGTCAAAATTCGGGGGTTGCTAAAGAACTGGCAGCAGACTATATCAAACAGTCTTGAAAAAACTGAGACAGGCACATAGACAATGAGCGCAAACACAACAAATAAACCTATCGAAACCGACGCGGTGATTATCGGCGCGGGACCGTGCGGGCTGTTTACCGTGTTTGAAATGGGCCTACTTGATATGAAATGCCACCTCATCGACATTCTTGACCGCCCCGGCGGCCAGTGCGCCGAGCTCTACCCCGAAAAGCCGATCTACGATATTCCCGGCTACCCAATTATTTCCGGGCAGGAACTGACCGACCGCCTGATGGAACAAATCGAGCCGTTCGATCCCGCCTTTCATTTTCAACAGATGGCGCAGAGCCTTGAAAAACTCGATAACGGCAAATGGCGCCTGACCACCGATGAAGGGACAATATTTGACACCACCGTGATTATTATCGCGGCGGGCGGTGGCAGCTTCGTACCGAAAAAGCCACCCATTCCCGGTATTGAGGAATATGAAGGCACCTCTGTCTTTTATTCCGTGCGCAAAATAAATCACTTTGAAGACAAGAAGATTGTCATTGCTGGTGGTGGCGACAGCGCGCTGGACTGGACGGTTGCGCTTGAGCCTTTTGCAAAATCCCTACGCCTTGTGCACCGCCGTGATGAGTTTCGTGCCGCGCCCGACAGTGTCGGCAAGATGCGCGGGCTGGTTTCCGAGGGCAAGATGGATTTTTCCATGGGTCAGATCAGCGCCCTTAATGGCACGGACGGAAAACTTGAATCCGTCATCATCACCGACAAAGAGAAAAACGAAACGGAAGTGCCGTGCGATTGTCTCCTGCCTTTCTTCGGGCTAACCATGAAGCTCGGCCCGATTGCTGATTTCGGCCTTAATCTCAATGAAAACCTGATCCCGGTCGATACCGAAAAATTTGAAACCTCAACCGAAGGCATCTTTGCCGTTGGCGACATCAATACCTATCCGGGGAAATTAAAACTGATCTTGTCAGGATTTCACGAGGCCGCCCTGATGTCGCGTCAGGCGTTCAAATATATCTATCCCGATGCACGGCTAAAATTCGAATACACCACGTCAAGTTCCTCACTTCAGGGAAAACTCGGCGTCGATGACGATAAGGATAAGAAGCAGGCTTAACTGTCTACGTCTTCCAGATCTTCAAACAGCATGGTCGAAATATAACGCTCAGAAAACGATGGGATAATAGCCACGATTTGCTTGCCCTTGTGTTCAGGCATTTCCGCAAGCTTTTTGGCTGCAAAAAACGCCGCGCCAGATGAAATCCCGCATGGAATACCTTCAAGCCGCGCAACCTCACGCGCCATGTCCAGAGCCTGCTGGCTATTGACACTAACAGTCCCATCAAGAATTTTCTGATCAAGATTGTCCGGCACAAAGCCTGCGCCAATACCCTGAATCTTGTGCGGACCCGGTTCACCACCTGTAATCACAGGGCTTTCCTCCGGCTCAATCGCATAGGCTTTGAAATCCTTTTTACGCTGCTTGATCACTTGCGCAACACCACTTATGGTTCCGCCAGTTCCAACACCCGCAATAAGAATATCGACCTTGCCGTCTGTATCTCTCCAGATTTCCTCCGCAGTGGTTTCCCTGTGAATTTGTGGATTGGCGGGGTTCTCAAACTGTCCCAGCATGAAAGCATCTTCATTCTCTTTGACCAGCTCTTCAGCTTTTTCAACAGCACCTTTGGTTCCGTTTTCCGCTGGCGTCAGATACAACTCCGCGCCAAAAAAACGTAGCATCTTACGGCGTTCAATCGACATGCTCTCCGGCATGGTCAGGATCAGCTTGTACCCCTTTGCCACGGCAATAAAAGCCAGAGCGATACCCGTATTGCCTGAAGTCGGCTCAATCAGAACCGTTTTACCGGGCGTAATCTTACCGGAACGTTCAGCCTCTTCAATCATTGCAAAACCGATACGGTCCTTTACCGAAGCCAAAGGATTGAAAAACTCGAGCTTGGCCAAAATTTCGGCCTCGAGATTATACTTTTTGGTAAAATGAGGCACACGCACAAGCGGCGTATTACCAATTGTACCTAGAATAGAATCATAAATCTTTCCACGACACTCCGCATCAGGCCTTAACGGCGGACTCTCTTTTTCAGGTTTCTTCTTCGCTGCTTCTGCCATAACAATCTCCTTTGCAATTAAATAAAGCTAATCCCCCTCACCGGGCTCAGCACTAAAATACTTCTCAAGCTTACCCTCTTCATCCTTCAGCGCATCGGCGTCAGGCATAGGCTCTTTTGTGCCGGTAATATTCGGCCATTTTTCCGAGTATTCTTTGTTCAATTCCAGCCATTTATCTGCCTTCTCATCAGAATCAGGCAAAATAGCCTCAATCGGGCATTCCGGCTCGCACACACCACAATCTATACACTCATCCGGAGAGATAACCAGCATGTTTTCACCCTCGTAAAAACAATCGACCGGGCATACTTCTACGCAATCCGTGTACTTACACTTGATACAAACATCTGTGACCACAAAGGTCATATGCTTCTCTCCTTCTTTTTAAGCAAAAATACCGCAAATGGCACATTAAAGGCCCATGAAACCCAAGGCAATATCTTTGACAAAAATTGTGTATCTCTTGTGCAGCGCGGTATAAAAGCTTTTTTAACTCGTGTAGGCTGGGCAAATTATGAGAAAATGCCGCCACATCCTTCTAACCGTCCTGATTTTCGCCCTATCGGCATGTAGCAGTACTGGCCCTGTACAAGATAGCGATCCTCTGACACCCTTTCCCGGAACTTTGGCCAGCCCGGGCAATGAAGTTCTAGTTCGCGCTATCAAAGATTACCTTGCCGCAACCAACAATCCCGTATCATCACAATATAATTTTAGCCGCCAGGACCTCAATGGTGACGGCCTTGAAGACGCTCTGGTCTTGTTTAAAAATCCTTACGGCCATTGGTGCAGCCAACATGGTTGTACCATGCTTGTGATGAAAGCTCATAGAGGCCACTTCACTGTCGTGAATGCTATCCAACCCGTCCGCACACCTTTATATGTCAGCATGATTAAAACCAATGGTTGGAAAGATTTAATTATTCTTGTGTCAGGGCGTCAGGAATCCACCAAGAATGTCGCGATGCGTTTTGACGGGCGCAAATACCCCGCTGACCCATCTAGCTTACCGGCCTATCCCGTGCGTTACATTAGAAATTTGGGGATGAAGATATTCCCCTAGGGCTCTGGCTCTAAGCCCGAAACTTTTCTTTGAATGAAGCAATAATCCCTTTGACGTTTTTGATGTGATCTTCTGTTTTGCCCCCGGGGTTTTTCTGATCTTCTTCGAGCTCTAAATCAATTTTACCAACCAGCTCATCGACATTTACGTCCTGCATGTGCAAATCTCTGAGCTTATGAACAACATCCTGCTCTTCCTCAACATAGTGTCCATCGGCCCAAACCATTTTATAAGCGAACTCAAAGAAATCGAGTCGATCCTTCTGCTCTGTTATCATCCCAAACATCTCAACAGGATCGCGTGGACTTGCAATATCAACCGTTAGCAAATGACGCTGCTCATCGGAAAATTTAACATCCTCAATCGCCTCCGCCATAAACCGTATTTCCTCGCTTGTTACAACATGATCAACATGGGCGAGCGCAAAGACCGTTCGCCACATAGAAAAAACACTTTCACTAACACCTTGAGTCATATTGTTGGGCCTCTCTATTTTAGGAATTCTCTAGTCATCCCAGTGATAAAAACGTAAAAGAGGAAAAAGCCCTTTTACCCGCTCCCGTAATTCCTCGTCCTCGACATCGCGGCGCAGCCTTTCAGTCTTTCTTGTTTCCTGTGCGAGTTCCTGCATTGCCCCCATATTCACCCGACTCATCTGTGAGTCTTTTAGATATTCGAACAGTTTTTCTTCCTGCGCATCGTAATTACCATCACACCAAACCATCATGCGCGCAAATTCAAAAAACTCTGCCCTGTCCGAAGCCTCTGTGATTTCATCAAACATTTCGTCAACATCCTGAGCGTGCTCCAGATCGGCGCGCAAAGTTTCCTTTTGTTCATCGGAGAACGGCACATTGTTTAAATAATTCTCGATGAAATCCCGCTCCTCCTGCGTCACAACATGATCGGCATGGGCAAGCGCAACGACTGTGCGCCACATATAGAAACGGCATTGTGAAACCTGCTCTGTCATTTGATGTTCCCCTGATTTTTTAACCTTCTTCATTGAAACCTTTTCAGGCTTTTCACGCAAGCCGCCTTCTAAGTGTTCTTGATTTGTTCTATCTTTGTGATATACTGATTTCCCTTATAAACAGGAGAGAAAAGGATGGAACGCGAACCCGGCCTGAAATGGCTGTTTTTCGACCTCAACAGCTATTTTGCCAGCGTTGAGCAACAGGAACGACCCGAACTACGCGGCAAGCCGATTGCCGTTGTGCCGATGCAAACCAATTCCACTTGTGCCATCGCCGCTTCCTACGAAGCCAAAGCCTATGGCGTTAAAACCGGCACGATGATTTATGAGGCAAAAAAAATGTGCCCAGGCCTTATTTGTATTCCCGCCCGCCACGATGTCTATGTCGACTATCACAATCGCATTATCCAAGAAGTAATCAAGCACACACCAATTAATAAAATCTGGTCGATTGATGAACTCTCTTCCCGCCTGCCGCCAAACAAACGTACACTCGAACGGTCTGCTGAAGTTTCAAAAAATATTAAGGAAGGAATTTGGCAAAATATCGGTAAACACATCAGCTGCTCCATCGGTGTTGCACCCAATTCTCTACTGGCCAAAATCGCCAGCAACATGCAAAAGCCAAACGGCCTCACTATTTTACGACAGGAAGATTTACCCGGCCCTCTTCTGGCCCTCAGACTCACCGACCTTACCGGCATTGGCAAAAACATGGAAAAACGCCTGAACCGCGCGGGGATCAGCAGCATTGAACAGCTCTGGAACACTTCCCCCAAACAGGCCCGTAAAATCTGGGGTGGCGTGCAGGGCGAGCGGTTCTGGTACTGGCTACACGGCTATGATTTTGATCCTCCCGAGACCAACAATGTCATGATTGGCCACAGCCGCATTCTTGATCCCAAACTACGCCACGAAAATGAAGCACGCACGATGGCACGGCGTTTGTTGGTCAAAGCCACTTATCGCCTGCGCCGCAAAGAATACTACGCCGGCGCGCTGAATTTATCCGTGCGCACATGTGCCGGTTATCGCTGGGCAAATGAAGCACGCTTTCCCGCCGCTCATGATCCGTTCACTTTTTTACAACATCTCGATGATTTATGGGGCGGTATGCTGACCGATTTTATCCCCGGCCCGCCTTTGCGCTTTAAAAAAGTATCCGTCATTCTCCATCACCTGCGCAAGGACGGACAAATCACACATGACATTCTCGACAGCGGCTATAAAGAAAAAATTGTTGACCTGGAAAAGCGTGAGGCACTAGCCAGCGCGCTCGACAAGCTCCAGAACAAATACCAAAAGGAAACTGTCTGGCTTGGCACCACGCCGAAGACCATCGGCGGCTATGTCGGCACCAAAATTTCCTTCTCCCGCGTCCCGGAAAAAGAGGAGTTTTGGGGTTAAACCAGCCAGTTTTAGTTCTAATCCACCATAAAGCTTGCATTCAAAAATCCCGCATGCTATTTCCATACATTCTGTAAATATGGAGTAACCATCATGCTGTCCTCGATTTTAAAAATGCTTCCCAGAGGACTTCAAGGGCTGTTTTTGTCCCACTCGCAAAACGGGACTAACAATAATAGCCACGCAATAGAAGAACTTCCACCCGCGCAACCAGAACCCACGCCGCAGGAAATGTCCGCTCAGGAATGTATAGATATCCTGCTAGAAACTGACAACAAAAAGCGTTTAAAGGTTCTGGAGCTATTTAGAGCAGATGCACCCGGCACGCCAAATGATAAAAGAAGCGAAATAGTGAACCAACTTATTGTAACCTCTAAAGATTACACAGGAACCCAAGATGTCCATAAATATATACCGGCTTACAAAGCACTCTCCGCTCTTTTAGATATAAAGAAACATGACAAAGAATTTGATGAGGAAATAACATCGTTTATTATTAGTGATCTGAATGTTGTAGATAATGAGGATCTGGAAAAAACACTACCTCTGTCTTTTGTACTAATAGGCCAAGATTTTGATTCACGCCTTATAGACCCTCTTCTAGATACAATAGAACAAATTCAAACTATATTAGATGAAGCACAAGACCAGCCTATTGAGGAATTTTCTCAAGCAGCAGAAAAAATTCATAGCCTTAGAACGGCACAAGCAAACTTTATAAATTTTTTAGAAACACCTCCAAGAACGCCTAAAAAACAACAAAGCTTTGAGCAACAACCACTTCAGGAAATCTCCTAACCCCCATCATCCGCATATTCACAAGAAACATAAATCTTGCTCAAAGCCATAGTTTTTGCTACCAGCGCACTATGAATACGAAACCAATTCATATCATTGGCGGCGGCTTGGCCGGAAGCGAGGCTGCATGGCAAATCGCACAGCTTGGCGTTCCTGTGGTGCTGCACGAAATGCGCCCCAATGTCGAAACCGCCGCACACAAAACCGATGGGCTGGCTGAATTGGTCTGCTCGAATTCTTTCCGCTCCGATGATGCCGAACACAACGCCGTTGGCTTGCTGCATGAGGAAATGCGCCGCTGCAATTCCCTTATCATGCGCGAAGGGGACAAAGCCGCTGTTCCGGCTGGCGGTGCGCTGGCTGTTGACCGTGATATATTCTCAGATGGCGTCACAAAGGCGCTCGAAGATCATCCCCTTATCACCATTGAGCGCAGCGAAGTTGCTGGTCTGCCCCCCGAGGACTGGGACAGCGTCATCATTGCCACCGGCCCGCTGACCTCTTCGCCGCTGGCCGAAGCCATCAAAGATTTAACCGGCGAAGATGCGCTGGCCTTTTTCGATGCCATTGCCCCGATCATCCACAAAGACTCTATCAACATGGAGACGGCCTGGTTTCAATCACGCTACGACAAAGAAGGCCCGGCAGGTAGTGGCAAGGACTACATCAACTGCCCAATGAATGAAGAGCAATACAATGCCTTCATTCATGAACTTGTGAGCGCCGAATACGGCGAATTCAAGGAATGGGAAAAAGACACACCGTATTTTGATGGTTGCCTGCCCGTCGAAGTCATGGCATCGCGCGGGCCGGAAACCCTGCGCTTTGGCCCGATGAAGCCGGTCGGTCTCACCAACCCGCATTCAGATGAACGCCCTTACGCTGTGGTGCAACTGCGTCAGGACAACGCACTTGGCACACTTTATAATATGGTCGGCTTTCAAACCAAAATGAAATACGGCGAACAGAGCCGTGTCTTTAAAATGATCCCCGGCCTTGAGAATGCTGATTTTGCGCGCCTAGGCGGTCTACACCGCAACACCTTTATCAACTCCCCTAAACTTTTAAATGAAACCTTACAGCTCAAAACCATGCCGCGCATTCGCTTCGCCGGACAAATCACCGGTTGTGAAGGCTATGTTGAAAGCGCCGCTATCGGCATCATGGCCGGGCGGTTTGCTGCAGCGGAAAAGCTAGGCGAAACGATCGAACATCCACCGGCAACAACGGCCCTCGGTGCCATACTCGGCCACATCACTGGCGGCGCTGATGAGGAAACTTTTCAACCGATGAACGTCAATTTCGGTCTCTTCCCACCGATCGAAGGCAAGTTCCGTGGTAAAACCAAAAAGATGGATAAAAAGAAGGCCTACACCACTCGTGCCCTGAATGACCTCAACGCTTGGCTGGACACACTCAAATTATCTGCATAAATTCAACTATAGTTGAATTATAGATAAAATTGTATCAAATATTGACCTTTCATCAAGTCCGCCCCTGTAAAATAATAAGGAAGAAGGGAACAAAAATAATGAGAGCATTTTGGCCAGCACTCACAATTTTGATGTTGTTTGTATTGCTTCCCGATTCCGCCGGAGCGCAGGATAAGCATTACCCAATCGGTCAGGTTGCCGCTCTCGAAGGGCAGGCCTATTACGTCAGCCCTGATAAGAAAAAAAATAAAATCAGAGTGAGCGATCCGATTTATTTGAACTCTGTTGTCCAGACGGCTGCAGATTCTAAAATTCTTATTATTTTTATTGATGATACACAAATCATTTTAGCGGAAAATACAGAGCTACTGATCGACAAATATATTTTTGATCCTTACGACCCTGACGAAAACGAAGCCGACTTCTCCATTATAGAAGGGTCGTTTCACTGGTTCAGTGGCATGATTTCCAAACGCGAGCGGCCCAAGGTTAAAATCAAAACCGCTGTCGGCTCTATCGGCATTCGCGGCACCAAGTTCTGGGCCGGCCGTATTGATGGCGGCTACGGTGTACTTGTGACCGAAGGCCTGGTTGGCTTTAACGGTAGCTGGGGGACAGCAGAAATACCTGGGGGCAAAGGCGTCTTTATACCAGGGAGCGCCAAAATTCCTGATGAGATTAAAATCTGGCCTAAAGTCAAAAAAGACCGTGCCCTCATCACGACAACCTTTACGCAAACGCGGAACCTTGAACAGCAAATAAAACAGCTTAGGAAAGAGAACGTAACCAAACGGCATGACTACCGTGGCAAGATGTTCCCTTACAAACAAAACCCCTACCCGCCCGGCTACAGACCCGACCCCGATGATTTCTTTTCCGAAGAATTTCAGGAATTACGTGACAGGCAATAGGAATCCGTTACACTCGTATAAAGAGTCAACGGAAAGCCCCTAAATTGTCCAAAGAAATCATCGTCCTCCTTCACGGTATTCTGCGCAGCAAGACCGATATGCTACCGCTAACCATGCATTTTAAAAAGCAGGGCTTTGAGGCTATTAATATTCTCTACCCCTCACGAGAACAAAATCTTGAGGACCTCACTGAATTTGTTCATGCTGAACTCACCGAAAACGAACACTACAAAGACGCTGACAAGTTACATTTCGTGACCCATTCAATGGGTGGGCTTATTGCCCGCTATTACATCAACAAGCGCCGCCCGGAAAACCTTGGTAAAGTCGTGATGCTCGGGCCACCCAATACAGGCAGCGAGTTTGCGGACTTCCTCTCAGAAACAGAAATTCTTGCCCCGGCCTTCCGCGCGATCTTTGGCCCAGCCAGTGAGCAGCTCACCACCGATTATGAACATATTGATGACGATATTGATTATCCGTTGGGGGTCATTGCCGGTAATGTTTCGATTAATCCGCTCGCACCATGGGTGCTTGATGGCGAACATGATGGCATTGTCCCGGTCGAGCGCACAAAAATTGACGGCATGGCTGACCATATCGTTATTGCGGCCACGCATAGCTTTATGATGTTCAACACCGAAGTGATGGAACAAAGTGCTCATTTCTTGAAAGAAGGAAAGTTTAAGCGCTAAACGGGCTTGTCAAAGTTTGGATCCAGCCCTAAAGATTCATCGGAATTTTCGAGTGCATGACGCGCCTCTTGAGACGCAGACAAAGCTCTCGCCTCTTCTGATATCTCAACGGCATCTGCTTCACGCGCTTCTTGTACCCGCTCGGATCGCTTTTCCTGGTTCTCTTGCGCTCTGTTGTTTGTATTGTTAACGCCCGGTATCGAACCGACGCCTTTTGTTGCATCAACCATAATGTTCCCTAACTCTTTGATAACCCCGTTTATTTCTATTTGCTATAACTCCACCCACAATAGCATTATTCATTTTCGCCCTACAACCTTAAAATTATGATAACAACGCATGCGCAAGCATGCGTAAGGCTATAAAAGGTGGAGAAACAGCCATTTTTGGGCTTAAAACGTCATATTTTAGCCCCTTAATCTGCTTTAGATAGATTTGCGCCAATTGGTCCGAGGCGCTTAGAAAACGGCTCTGAGAACGCGAGCCTTCAGCAACCCCTTCCTCAATAACCAGCTTTACAACATCAGTCACATCATTCGCGGCCACCAAATCTGTCGGCAGAAAACTCCGTCCCTGCGCTTTGTGAAAGGATACACTGCGTAAAATTCCGGCCAGTGCGTAATTAATCGCAACCGGCTGCACCGGCTCCGCGCCTATATCATCACCACAAATCTGCATTGCCAGTTTCATCAGCGGCGCCTGCGTATGATCTGCATAAATCAAAAGCCCCTCGAGATGCGCCGGCGCGATGTTCTCCAAATCAAACTCGCGCGCATAAATCAAATCATCAAATGCCTTTCGCGGCAAATCATACTGACGAATGGATTCAGACAACGGTCCCATCACCTCATGCTCCGGCACCGCGCCACCTTCATAGACCGATGCAATTGCATCGCGCCACCATTGCAAGCGAATATGCCCCAACGCAGTTTCACTCACCACCTCCCGCGTCTTGGCAATTTCATGATTGAAAGCAAACAACGCCCACAACGATTCCCGGCACGACGAATCCATAAGCATCGAAATCAAAAACCGATCAGGGTCTTGCTCCTTCACCAACTGCCCACAATATGAAAGGCTTTGCGCCATAACTCTTAAATCTCTTGAATTAACCTCAGAAAACATTAGGTTAGTGGAGAAATTAATTCAAAGGAGAAATACCATGTCCGCTTTTGATCTTCCCAAACTTCCTTATGCTTATGACGCGCTAGACCCTTATATGTCCGCGGAAACGCTGGAATTTCACCATGATAAGCACCACAACGCTTATGTCACCAAGGGCAATGAAATTATCGAAGGTCTCGACAATATGGGTGAGACGCTCGAAGAAGTCGTCCTTAACGCCCACAAGCAGAAAAATGTAGGGCTGTTTAACAATGCCGGGCAACACTGGAACCACACGCATTTCTGGAACTGGATGAAGCCCAATGGCGGCGGCGACCGCCCCGGTAATCTTGATGCAGCGATTAATGACAGCTTCGGCAGTTTTGATGATTTCCGTGGAAAATTTATCGAAGCCGGTATGACACAATTCGGCTCCGGTTGGGCCTGGCTGGTGATGAACAATGACGGCAAGCTGGAAATTCTTAAAACCGCCAACGCTGATAATCCGCTTACCCACGGCAAAACCGCTATACTAGGCTGTGATGTATGGGAGCATTCCTATTACATCGATTACCGCAACGCCAGGCCTAAATATCTTGAGGCTTTCGTTGATAATCTTGTGAACTGGGAATATGTGGCGGAGCTGTTCGAAAAAGGGCCACTGAAGATAGCGGCGTAAGGCTAAACTTTAAATACATCCACCTCAGAAACCTGAGCAACAACAGTTTGTTCATTTTGTGCTACCGAAGCGTCAGGCTTTTGAGCAGGATCTTGCGCGCAAGCCGCAAACTCCTTGGTAAGTGGACAAAATGGGGTCTTAACATGCGGCTGCTCTAAAAAGGCCGCTTCAATCATCCCCTCTTCGCCGGCTGCCGTAGACATGCGCACCGGCAATTCCATTTTTGATTGTGGCCCTACAACGCCACCAATACTTTCTTTAGCGGCTCGATAAGCTTTCTCACTAGAATCTATACGAAAATATCTTTGTAAAATGCTCCACTCTGTAGGATGATCCTCTTTCCATCCTCCAACTGCGCCAGCAATTTGTTCACGCCTCGCAGCCACGCTAAGATCGGCTTGATTGTCCTCAAAATCCTTTATGACCTCAAGCATCTTCAAAGCACTTTCTTTTATGTCGGCTTCACTTGCCTCAGAACCAGGTGGGGCGGCCTCCCTCAGCTTTCCTTTCCATGCATCCTCCTGCGCCTGCTCTGCTTGGGCCCGGGCTTCCTGAGCTTCCTTAACTTTTTGTAGTCTCTCTTCCAATTTCTCTTTCGTCTTTTGTAGCGCGCTGCTAAGAAGGCCCCCCGCCACTGCCGTCAAAAGATTTTTTTGCTCCGGCGACGCATCTTTAAAGTCATCTTCCACCAGAACCAACTCTCTGAATTTCTGAACCTGCTCTTCAGTAAACTTTCCATCTTCTATTAACCCTACCAATACAGCTTCTTGCTCCGGATCAAGTTTACCATCTTCCCGCGCAGGCTCTTTCACCGTTTTCGGAGCCTCCTGTTTCTTTTCCTGCGTAAGCGCGGCATCATTTTTTCTTTCTTTGGCCTCTTTCCTTATATTTTCAACGTTAATTCTCGTTAGTTTTCTTATCTTAGGACCATACCCTGACAAGACTTTCGGATCGTGACCTTTGGAATCTAAATCATTTTTGGCAGCCCTTAAAATATCCCCATACCCTGAATCCTCCTGTTCAAATAGCGCGACAGCCTTTTCAATTTCATCTGGCGGCAATCTTCTACTTGCTCTTTGTTTGGGATCATAGCTCTTCACAATACCCCTCAAAGCCTTACGGGCGCTTCTAGCAAGATCCACCTCATACTTTAGTGGATCTTTATAAAGACTGCGGTCCGGCGGTAACATTTGAGATGTAAACTTCGCTGTCCCGTCCGCCTGATCAAATTGTTGAGTTAAAGTTGTGCTCTCTGCTTTTGCACCCTCTGCTTCAGCCACCACCACATCTGCAGGCGTAGACTCAGAAGAGGGTTTAGAAGATTTAACGGCCGCTTCAGAAGGCTCAACCAAATTCCAATTCCCCTTACGCCTTCTAATCATCATCATGCCATACTTGTTGTGGGGAAGAGGTTCTCCGGCTGCAATGCTTTCCACCAGATATGTTTTGATAATGTCGTGATAACCCCGATGCACATGATTTTCATGCCCCGGATCATCCCCCAATATCCCCCTGATGCCATTTTGGGTTTCTAGACTTTCTGCCCTTGGATCTTCCTTCAATAATTTTCTAATATCTCTAAAAGCATTCTGAGATTCAGATAATATTTTTCTCTTGTACTCAACAGCGCCCATCGCTTGGTCCCCTGGGTTTTGATACCCAACGATCTCGGCTTTAAAGGCATTTGATGATAGAGGCGCTGTAGCCAGTATAAATTTTGTTTCTGGCTCTTCCGGCTCAGTCTTCATAATCTCAATGTCCGGATTTGTTTTTGGCCCTAGGTATGGCTTTTCCGGTTCTGGCGTTTTCTCAACTTTCGGCTTGGAAGCAGGAATAGATTCAAACAGTTTTGGGTTTTCTTTATATTCAAATCCTTCACCAGGGTCATAGACATCCGCAACCTTAATATCACCGCCCACCTCAACTCTATCCGGCAGGACATAAGCATGCCCGACCTCCCGCCCGTTAACAAAAAGCTTGTTTATCTTGTCTTTAGCAGGTGTTCCACTTGGTGAAACATCCGCCACTCTATGAGTTAACGGGTCTATAGCTGTCCCCAAAATTACCGGATCACCTAAAACTGTGTTTGGAAGGTAATAAACGAGATCAGCCCCCCTCGGATCGAAATCCTCTCCATTTTTCCATGGCGGGTATAAATCTTCAGGGTCTACCGTGCCATCACTCTTGGTTGAACCCTTTTTTACATACGCCATTTCAAGCATCTGACCATCGGGGCTAAATTCTTTATAAATCGGATTTGGATTAACCGGATTAACATTCACACGATGATGATCCTTAACAACTTGCCCTGTTTCCAGTTTCTTTACGTTTGGGATATAAAAAAATTCTTCGACGCGCGTTTCATCAACGTCGCGCTGCATATGTAGAGGATCACCATTTTCATCAAAAACAGGATATTCGTTAACAAACGCTTTCAAAGGATGATCTTTTTGATCCGCCATTTCACTCACACCTTCTTTTTTTATTTCATTACCCAGCGCGCTGTTATATTCAGGCGTCAAAAGCAATACGAGGCTTAAAGCCGCCCCTTTTATAAATTCTCTATTATGTAGAATATTATACAGCATTTAGAGGCGTTTACTCAAGTTTTCTTATGGAATCAGGTGGGCAATAATGCTGCTGCGACGCGGCGTCCTTCCGCCATCAACACATTATAGGTCCGGCAGGCCGCGCCAGTATCCATGATATCGATATTAAGCCCTTGAGTTTGTAGGGAAAATTTAAGATCTGGTGATAGAAACACCATGGCCTTACCAGACCCAAAAAGAACCACATCCAGATCAGCTTTCATGGCAATTATGGGCTCAAAATGCTCCAATTGAAGCTTGCCTGCCCCGCCGCCCGGCACTTTCCATGATGTCACACTGTCGGGAAGGACAATGATGGGCTTTTCAAATACTTCTTCACCCACCTTGAATCGCCCACCTACATAGCTGTGAATAATGTTCTTATCTTTTCCAACCATCGGTGTGACGTCCATAACTTTTACTCCCTTTTAGGCCTCTTGCGGCTCCGACTCTTTTGGCGCCACATCACTGCGCCGGATATTCATGTAAAGTAAAACGGGCGATGCAATAAATACCGAAGAATACGTTCCGATTATAATACCAAAGATTAGTGCATAAACAAAATCGCGGATCACTTCGCCACCAAACACATATAGGGCAACGAGCGCCAGTAGAGTTGTCACAGACGTCATCAACGTCCGCGCCAGCATCTGGTTCACCGACAGATTGAACAACTCAGGCAACGGCATCTTTTTGTACTTACGCAAATTCTCGCGCAGCCTGTCAAATACCACCACCGTGTCATTGATTGAATAGCCAGCAATCATCAAAATCGCCGCCACGGTTGAGAGGTTGAACTCAAGCTGCGTCAGCGCAAACAAACCCACTGTGGCAATCGCATCATGGGCCAACGCGACAATCGCCGCGACACCGAACTGCCATTCAAAACGAAACCAGACATAAGCCAAAATCCCCAGCAGCGAGAAAAACACAGCGTACATCCCCTGCCGCTTCAACTCTTTACCGACTTGCGGACCAACAAACTCAGTACGGCGATAATCAATCTGACCTTCGAATTTTGCATCCAGAGTGACGCGAACTTTCTCTATAGCAACCTGCTGCGCTGAAGCTGGGCAGAATTCCGCTTTACTATGTTCCAGACAAGAATCACGCTCCTTGGCGCTCTCAGCATCACCAACCTGCTCCGGCAAACGGATCAGCAAATCATCCGGCTGGCCGAATTCCTGAATAGAGATAGCGCCAAGCCCAAGGCCGTTCAATTCCTGCCTGAGCGCCCCCAGATCCGGCACTTCTGGCGTACGCACCTCGATCACAGTACCGCCGGTGAAATCAATACCGAAATTAAGACCATCCTTGACCGTCGTTATAATCGAACCCGACAAAATGATAAACGACACGATAAACGCCAGCACGCGCTTGTCGATAAAATTAACCTTTGTCTCTTCCGGTACTAAACGTAAACCTCTCATATCGGCACCACACTTGGTTTTGTTTTGCGCAGCCACGCCACAACCAAAAGCCGCGTAACCATGATTGCCGTAAAGAACGACGTCATAATTCCAATCCCCAGCGTCACCGCAAAGCCTTTAACCGGCCCGGTCCCGAAGGAAAACAGAATAATCGCCGCAATTAAAGTCGTAAGGTTGGAGTCAATAATTGTCGCCATCGCGCGGCTATACCCGGCATCAATCGCCGAGATCGGCGAGCGCCCTGCGCGCAGCTCTTCTCTAATACGTTCAAAAATCAACACATTCGCATCAACCGCCATCCCGACCGTCAGAACAATCCCGGCTATACCCGGCAACGTCAATGTCGCCTGCAGCCCTGACAAAATAGCAAAGATCAGCGCCACATTCACAACCAGCGCAACATCAGCCATAAACCCAAACAAGCCATAAGCCAGCAACATAAACACCAGAATAAACGCCAAACCGATTAGGCTGGCTTTCTTCCCGGCCTCAACTGAGTCGGCGCCCAATGACGGACCAACGCTACGCTCTTCAACCACTTCCATCGGTGCTGGCAATGCACCAGCCCGCAGCAGCAACGCCAACTCATTCGCCGACTGCACAGTAAAGCTGCCGGAGATAACCCCTTGCCCACCACAAATCTGCTCACGGATATTCGGCGCGCTGATGATTTCATTATCGAGGACAATCGCAAATGGCTTACCAACATTGTTGCGCGTCACATCACAAAAACGCCGTCCACCAACACCATTAAGACGAAAACTCACCACCGCTTCGCCTTGCTGGAACGAGGGCGATGCTGTCTCCAGCATATCGCCGGTAATAATCGCCCGGCGCTCTATTGTGATCACACGCCCCGGCTCATCCAACATCGGCAACGTAAGGCCGCTAACACCACCTTGCGTATTGCTGACCAGATGAAAGCCAAGCTTGGCTGTCTTGCCGATAATGGCCTTTAAATCCTCTGCATTGGCGCCCGGCACCTGAAGTAAAATACGGTTCTCACCCTGGCGCTGAATGCTCGGCTCAGTCGTTCCCAGCTCATCGACACGCCTTCTAACAATTTCAATCGATTGGGAAATCGTCTGATCGAGAACATCTTTCTCGGCTATTTCGTTCATCTTCCCTTCGATGGTTTTGCCATCCTGCCCGGTCAATATTTCAAGATTGTTATTATTGGAGGTCCGTAAAATCTTGCGCGCTTTTTCGCCATCTTCCTTATCACGCAGTGTCACCCGCACGCCTTTTGGAATAGCCCCAATACGCGTATAACCAATTTTTTCCTCGCGTAAACTTTTACGCAAATCCTGCACCATCATATCGGCGCGCTCTTTGAACACGACACCAACCTCAACCTCATACAAAAGATGCGCACCACCGCGCAAATCCAGCCCCAGATTGACCGTCTTGGTTGGCATCCAGCTTGGCAGGTTTTCCTGCAGCCAGCCCCGCGCGCCATCACCAGCGACATTCGGCGCGCTATAGGCAAAGCCCAGCACACACACAATCAGCACAAGAACAATTTTCCAGGGGGCAATATTAACCATAGGAATTTACACTTCTAACCTTTACAAGCTTTTCTTTTTTTCTTTGGGGTCATTGGACGGCTTATCGCGAAGCAACGGCTCATCCTTACCATGAATGGTGGAGCGCAAAGCTGTCACTTTCATGCCGCTACCCAGATCAACAACAACCTCGTCATTGCCTTCTTCAATTTTTTCGATCTTGCCAACCAGCCCGCCGCCGGTCACAACTTTGTCGCCTTTCTTAAGGCCCTGAAGCATCTGACTGTGTTCTTTGAAGCGTTTTTGCTGAGGCATAATCAACAAGACATAAAACAAAACTACCAGAACCAAAACCAGTCCCATATTCCACGCAAAGGCTTCGCCTGCACCTGGCGCACCGGCTAGAGTATCAGAAACCTCTTCAGCAGCTGCATAAGCTTTGGAAATCAACATATTATCTATCCTTTTCGTATTTTTTATTCATCGAGGACTATAAAGGGAAAACCGTTAAAAACAAGGGGATTATAGCCGCGCGCGCCTGCGTGTCCCCGCAAAAGTGCCCAGGGCTAACCAAGCCAGCAAAAGCCCGCCAGTCACGCACCCGCCTGAAGCCGCCCAGTTCCATATTCCCCGGTCAATCATGGCCTTATCCGGCCGATGAGGATCATAAATCACGCTGACAATATCTCCTGTCCGGTTCATCGGCGGATTAGAGCCAACCTTGCTCTTAAATTTAACTGTCTTACCCTGCAAACTTTGGTATTCCACGATTGGATAATAAGTGGTGGAATCCGAGCTATACTCGCTTTTGACATCAACAACACGCCCCTCAACTGCTTCTCCAACCGCCAGCAGCGTCGTTAGGTCTTTGCCCAAATAACCACCCAAACCAGCCACGCCCAATCCAACCAGCAGCATAATCGGGACCCAGAAACGGTTCACCTTATCCTGTTTTTTGATCAGTTTCATGACCTCATCTTTATCCAACACCTTCATGGCTTGTTGTTTTTCTTCACGCTCTTTGGACTTGCGCTGCTGAAATTCTGAAACCTCTTCCCACTCATCTTTAGGCTTTATAATTTTAGACAGTCTAAATCCGATATAGACAAAGAAAGCCGCTGCAACCACAAGCGTATAAATATTCAGCTCTGCGTGACGAAACCCCGCCACCATCAAACCCAACCCCGGCAGCAATAAAATCATACCCAGTATCGGCAGAAAATATCCTTTAATTCGTACCGTTTCCGGGTCATTGCGCATCACCAAAACACGTACGCGTTTGCCTGGTATTTTATTACCCAGCAATGACGAGCCCCCATCAGCCGTGGCCTGCACCGTTTGCCCCTCCGGCGTTGTATATTCAAGCACAGGATAATACATGTCCTGCCCTTTACTCCCCGGTTCAACCCTGACACCAATAATTGTAGCCGTAAAACGCCAGGCCTTCAGTCGCCAATACACAAAATTTCCAATGATCAAACCGCCAAGAGCAACCAGAACCAGTCCACCAATCAGCAACCCGACCTGGTTCCAGGCCGCCATCGCATCAAAAGCGATATCGAAGGCATCCATTTAGGTTTTATCCCTGATGAACTTGAGGAGAAACCAGCCACCCACACCGATGGCAACAAAAAGAAAAAGAAAAAGAATTAGCTGCATAGCTTTAGCCTTCCAAGTAACGGTCCGGGTTAATCGCTTCCGTGCCACGACGCAATTCAAAATGCAGCTGCGGTGTTGAAACAGACCCTGAAGTTCCAACCGTACCAATTGTCTGACCGCGCTTAATGGTATCACCGCGCTTAATCATTGTTTTATCCATATGCGCGTAAGCACTCATCCAACGCCCATCATGACGCACGAGCACCAAATTCCCGGAACCCTTCAACTCACTACCAGCATAAACCACCACGCCGTTTTCGGCGGCCCGCACCGGCGTACCCCGCGGTGCCTTAATATTGATTCCATCATTATGTAGCCCACTCTTCTTCGGACCATAACGTGAAATCACCTCCCCCTTCACCGGATGTAAAAACTTACCCGAAGATCGCTTGGGGGTTCGCTTCGAAATTTTTGATTTGGGTTTTGGCTTAATGGTTCCCTTATGCGCCGGATCAATTGCCGCCTGCTTAACCGGAGCTTTACCCGGCTTTGTTGTCGGGCCAGGTGCGCCAAGAACCTCGCGCTCCACCGTTCCCGTTGGCAGAGCCCTTGACGTTGTCGCAACCTCATAGCCTTCCTGCTCCAGCTCTATCGTCTTACGCGTCACGGACGGCATCTGCAAAACTTGCCCCGGCTTCATAATATAAGGGGAGCGCAAATTATTCAGCCGCGCAATCTCGTTGGTATTCACGCCGAACACTCGCGACACTTCATATAGAGTATCACCTTGCCGCACTTTATATTCCATCGGTGGCGGCAGCCACAAACGCTGACCGGCAATCAAAGCAAAGGGCGCATTCAACTTATTCTTCACCGCAATATCGCGCTGCGCCATATTATAGCGCTGCGAAATGCTCCACAGCGTATCGCCATGCACCACCGTATGAATGCCCGCACTCCCCGCGCCCTGCGAACGCCCATAATGCGATACCGGCGCAGGGCTCTGCGCGCCAAGACAAGCGGTTAAAAGAAATAGAATGAGAATTGAACTACAAGTGACGATTGGCCTTTTCATGCCCCTACCATACACCATCCGTTTGGGACCATCCAGAGGCTAAGCGGCGGCTTCGTCATCCTTAGCCACATCCGGCAGCAAAGGTACGAAACGCACAGGCATCAAGTCCTTAATGGTAAAACTACCATCCTCTTTCTTCTGATAACTCCTGAGCATCTGATCCCCCGGCGGGCCAACAGGAATGACCATAATCCCGCCCTCTTTCAACTGATCCAGCAAAGCCTGTGGCGGCTCAGTGGACGCAGCAGCGGTAACAATAATTTTATCAAATGGTGCCTGATCAATCCCGCCCATGGTCGGCCAGCCTTTCATGCCATCGGCGGCCAATGCAGTAATGTTGCGCAGCTTCAACTGATCGAACCGCTTCTCCGCATCTTCCTGCAATGGCACATGGCGCTCAATCGTGTAAACCCGCCGCGCCAAATGCGCGAGGATCGCGGTTTGATAACCACACCCCGTGCCAATCTCCAAAACCTTGTCGCGATCTGAAAGTCTTAGCCCTTCGCTCATCTTCGCCACCACCAGCGGCTGTGAAATC
This sequence comes from Micavibrio sp., assembly GCA_021604545.1. Lineage (GTDB taxonomy): Bacteria > Pseudomonadota > Alphaproteobacteria > Micavibrionales > Micavibrionaceae > UBA5701. The sequence goes on along the minus strand of BQJE01000002.1, from coordinate 295,075 downwards.
GTCTGCCCGCGGCCAATCGGTAGCGCCATATCTTCCCATGCCTGATCAAGGACTTCTTTGGGTACAAATTCATCACGCGGCACGCGCTCCATGGCTGAGAGCACATCCGTATCCGTCACCCCCATGGTGCGCAGATGCATAATCAGCCGAATGCGTTTATTGATATCCTGCGCGTTCATGTTTCCTGCAATAATTTATGGGCTTCGCTTAAAGACTCTACGCTACCCGCCAATTCCTGTTCAATAAAAAAAGCCAGCGCTTTTTCGTGTGCCACCAAAAACTGCAAGGCCCCGCTGTCTTCTTCGGGCGCATTGTCTAACAGTCTTTCCATGCGGTCCACATCGTCACCAACCGCTTCATTGAACAATACCATTGTTTCCTGCCAGCCGCGTTCAATGATTTTCCGGCCGTTTTGCCGGCCTCTTTCAATATGCTCATCGTCGTTATAGGTCAAAGAATATTTATCGATCAGTGTTTGCAGACGCGCCAATGTCGCCGCTTCCAGATCAGCCAGAACAGCGCATTTACGACTCACCTCTTTATCTTCTGCTTGCTCGGCGGCAGTTTGAAACAAAGCCTGACCGTAAACTTCTCCTGTCACGGCCCAGAGAATTTCACTCAAATACTCTTCCTGGTTCATATGCGTTTATTGATGTCTTGGGTGTTCATGAAGAAACTATGCGTAAGCCAAGCAGAAAAAACAAGGGATCAGCTACACTCATACCAGAATATAATGCTTCCTTCTGGCTCCTCCATGTAATATCCAGAACTTTTCACATCGGAGCAGCCTTTCCCTGTTAAGTACGCAGGCGTGACCATCGCATCTGAAAATTTCTTTTTTTCCGATGCCAATGTAAAAACATCGTCAACCACCCATCTTTCTGCGTTAATGTGCTCAGGCGGCGGACTATCCGCCGGTGGCAGATTTGGAGCACCGATATTAAGCAGAGCCCGATGAATATCCATCTTAATGGGCGCTGACCCTCCATTTCCTACCGCCATACCGGCAAAAACCAGACTTAAAACTATATTGGATATCCCAGCCATTTTTTACTCCATACTCTACGCAGAACTACCCCTACATAGCACAGCCCGACCTCCAACTGCAAATTTATGGAAAGAAACTCAGGTTTTGTTGATCTTTTCGACCCCGCCCATATAGGGCTTCAAAACCTCCGGCACGTGAATGCCGCCATCGGCTGGATCGTAATAATTCTCCATCACAGCAATCAGCGCACGGCCAATCGCAACGCCAGAGCCGTTCAATGTATGGACAAAAACATTCTTACCATCTGCATTTTTATACCGCGCATTCATGCGCCGCGCCTGAAAATCACCACAATTCGAACAGGAAGAAACTTCTCTGTATTTCTCCTGCCCCGGCAACCAAACTTCCAGATCATAGGTCTTGGTCGCGCCAAATCCGGTATCACCACTACACAACACTACGGTGCGGAACGGCAGCCCAAGCTTTTCTAAAACAGTCTCCGCACATTTGGTCATACGTTCATGCTCGGCTTCACTTTCTTCCGGCGCAACAATAGAAACCATCTCAACTTTATAAAACTGATGCTGACGCAACATACCGCGCGTATCTTTTCCGGCGGAACCCGCCTCGGACCTGAAACACGGTGTGAACGCCGTATAGCGCCGCGGCAGGTAATCTGCCTCAACAATGCTCTCGGCGACAATATTGGTCAGCGGCACTTCCGCCGTTGGAATCAACCAGCGTGAAGACTCCACTTTTGCTTCCAACTCTACTGAACTTTCAGGAATGCGAAACAGATCTTCCGCAAATTTTGGCAACTGCCCGGTGCCGAACATCGCATTATCACGCACAATAAGTGGCGGCGACACTTCCGTGTATCCATGCTCGTCCGTATGCGTATCAAGGAAGAACTGCGCCAGCGCCCGCTCTAACCTCGCCAGCCCACCGCTTAAAAGTGAAAATCGTGCGCCCGACATTTTTGCCGCCGCTTCAAAATCCAGCATGCCCAACGCCTCACCAATCTCGACATGATCCGGCCCGCTGGCAACTTTCACCTCACCAACTTTACGTACCTCAACATTCGCGCCTTCATCGGCACCATCGGGAACATCACCAGCCATAATATTCGGCAGGGCCGCCAGATGCTGGCTCAGGGAACTTGAAATTGTGTTCACCTGCTCCTGCGCGGTCTCTATCGCATTTTTGAGAGCGGACACCTTTTCCATCATCTCGCTCGCATCTTCACCCTTCTTCTTAAGCTCCCCAATCTCTTTGGATAGTCCATTTCTTGTATTCTGGGCGTCTTGCATAAGCGTTTGTGCCTGCCTCAGATCTTCATCCATCCTCAAAAGCGCAGGCGTCTGCGGCTCCAACCCTCTTCTGGCCCAGCCTTTATCAAAATCCGCGGGGTTTTCCCGTATTGCCTTTAAATCAAACATATTTTGACCTTTTCGTGTTTGCCTTTATGGTTATAAAGGAAGAGTGACAAATAACCAATGCCGCAAAAGGGTTCAATGGATAAAATCTTCACCATTTCAAAACCGGATCAACCCCTGCCACTGATCTTCGACAGCCCCCATAGCGGTGCGCTTTATCCGGATGACTTCAATTATGCCTGCGACTTTGAAATCCTGGCCCGCGCCGAAGACAAACATGTCGATGAGCTTTTTGCCCTGGCACCGAACTATGGCGGCACATTGCTGGCCGCCCTGTTCCCGCGCAGCTATATCGACCCCAACCGCGCCGCCTGCGATATCGATCCTGATCTATTGGCTGAAAAATGGCCTGATGGGTCCAACCCCACCGCACGATCTGACGCAGGCATTGGCCTGATCCGTCGCCTGGTTAGGCCCGGCGTACCAGTCTATGATCGATCGTTAAGCATCGAAGAAGTTCAACAGCGAATAGAAAAATACTACCAACCCTATCACGACGCCCTGAAAAAGCTGGTTGATGACACCCATTACAATTTTGGTCAGGTTTGGCATATCAACTGCCATTCCATGCCATCTTCCAGCGCCCGCCCACGCCAACCCATCGGCCTGATCGGCAACCAATCCAAAAGCGTTGATTTCTGTCTGGGTGATCGTGATGGCACCTCATGCAGCAAGGACTTCACCCACGGCCTGCGTGATTTCATCAAAGCCATGGGTTATAGCGTCACCACCAATGACCCGTTCAAAGGCGTCGAGCTTGTCGCCCGCCATGCCGAACCCGCCAGAGGGCGCCATTCGCTACAGATAGAGATCAACAAAGCCCTCTATCTGAACGAGGAAAAGAACCAGAAATCAGACGATTACCCGGCCCTACAAAAAGATGTCGAACAGCTGGTATCCTTCTGTGCCACCTATGTAGAGCAGAATTTAGTTGACCTCGCCGCCGATTAACGGCTAAAGTCTTTTCTGTTATGAAAAAGATATAGGGCCATGGAAGTTATAACAGAAGAAACGGAAGCGTATATTCTCTTCAAACCAAAAGAGCGAACATCACCTATGGTGTTTGACAGCCCGCATAGCGGGACACTCTACCCGCAAGATTTTGGTTTTAACCCTGAGCTGCCAGGTGAGATTACATCCGCCAAGCCTCTCTTGCCCAGACTGCTTAGACAGCCGGAAGATACCTATGTTGATGACCTCTACAAAAGAGTTGTTCAGTTTGGCGCCCCGCTCCTTGTTGCCAAATTTCCCAGAACCTATATTGATCTCAACAGATCGCTTATGAGTATTTTTCCGGAGGTCGTACGCGGTGGCTGGAGCGGAGAGTTTAATCAAAATGATGATAAGGCCAAAAAGGGAGTGGGCCTTATCTGGATGCAATGTGTAGACCCGCAAAGAACGCCTATATACAAGCCTGGCGAAGAACCGGATGAAGACGCTATCAGGCACCGTATTGATACATACTATACCCCTTATCATGCCAAATTGGCGGAGTTGATTAAAGAAGCACGGGCTAAATTCCCCCGTGTCTTTCATATTAACTGCCATTCGATGCCCTCGCGGGGCTGGCCGGTAGAAGTCGACTCTGGAAAGGAAAGACCTCATATTGTTCTTGGTAATCGTGACATCCCGGAAAGTTCAAAAGGCCCCACATGCAGCAAAGAATTTATCAATTTTGTTGAAGAGCAATTTTTAATACAAGGTTACACTGTTGAACAAAATTTTCCGTATGCCGGCGTTGAAATCATTAAGAGACATGCGAAGCCAGAAGAAGGTATTGAATGCCTTCAGATAGAGATAGGGCGGCAGATTTATGAGTCGGAGAGGACGCTAAATAAATTTGATACTTTTTCAATGACACAAGAAAAAGTTACCGATGCCATGACCAGAACCAACGGCTTTGCTAACCGGCTAGCTTCAGAGCAGCGCCATGCCCGCAGCCAAATACCTCATTCCACGCCCTCTCAAGCGCCAAGTCTAGCTGCTGAATAGTCACACCCACCCCCAGATCCCTCATACTCGTCACCCCGTGCTCGGAAATCCCACACGGCACGATTCCTTCATAATGTGATAAATCCGGATCAACATTGATCGCAATACCATGATAGGCAACCCAGCGCCGCACCCGAACACCCAGCGCCGCAATTTTCTTTTCCCCTTCAAAGGTATCCACCCAGATTCCAACCCGTCCTTCACGCCTTTCACCTTTAATGCCCAACGCATCCAGCGTATTGATAATCCACTGCTCGAGATCACAGACATATCGTTTTATATCAGGCTTTTGCTGGCGTTTCTTTAAATTCAGCATCACATAAGCCACGCGCTGCCCCGGACCGTGATAAGTGTATTCACCGCCCCTGCCCGTCTTAAACACCGGAAATTTAGGGTCCAGCAAATCACTGTCCTTGGCACTCGTTCCACCCGTATAAAGCGGGGGATGCTCCAGCAACCAGACCATCTCCTCTGCCTGACCCTCATGGATCGCCGCGACCCGCACTTCCATAGCACGGACAGCCTCCTCATAGCCCACGGGCTCTGTCGATATCTTCCATTCCATAGGCTCACCCTGACATAAACCCGTTGCGCTTTCCATAGGCTTTTGTTATTGGTTTCAGACTACTACCAAGTGTGCGGCCGTGGCGAAACTGGTAGACGCGCAAGACTAAGGATCTTGTGGGAGTTAAATCCCGTGGAGGTTCAAGTCCTCTCGGCCGCACCATTCTTTATATTCAGGCTTCGCCTCAAGCATACTCTCTGTTAAGGTAATAAAAACAAAAGGAAACACCCGCGCATGGCTAAGAAAAAAGCAGAAAAACAAGACGCTTTATACAAAGATGCGCTGGACTACCACCGCTTCCCCAAACCGGGAAAGATTGAAATTTCTCCCACCACGGCGCTGGCCACACAGCGTGATCTGGCCCTTGCTTATTCCCCCGGCGTTGCTGCACCATGTGAGGAAATCGCCAAAGATCCCTTAAAAGCATATGACTACACCGCGCGCGGCAATCTGGTTGCTGTCATTACCAATGGCACTGCAGTCCTTGGCCTTGGCGCGATTGGCGCACTCGCTTCCAAACCAGTGATGGAAGGAAAATCTGTTCTCTTTAAGAAATTCGCCAATATCGATTCCGTCGATATCGAGATTGATGAAACCGACATTGATAAATTTGTCGATGCTGTCGCTGTTATGGAGCCCAGCTTTGGCGGCATCAATCTCGAAGACATCAAAGCCCCTGAATGCTTTGAAATCGAACGTCGCCTCAAAGAGCGCATGAACATCCCCGTATTCCACGATGATCAGCACGGCACAGCAATTATCGTCACGGCAGCTGTACGCAACTGGCTCGAATATTCCGGCCGCAAAGCCAAGGACATCAAACTCGTTGCCTCTGGCGCCGGAGCCTCAGCCATTGCTTGTCTTAATCTGCTCCAAAGCCTCGGCATCCAGAGAAAGAACATTATTGTCACTGACCGCACGGGCGTCGTCTATGAAGGCCGCAACGAAAGCATGGACCCGGAAAAAGAAAAATACGCGATCAAAACCAAAATGCGCACCCTCGACGAAGCCATCAAGGGCGCTGACTTGTTCCTCGGCCTGTCCGGCCCCGGCGTCCTGACCAAAGCGATGGTCAAAAAAATGGGAAAAGCTCCTCTGATCATGGCGCTGGCCAACCCAACGCCAGAAATTATGCCCGAAGAAGCTCGCGAAGCCAAACCCGATGCCATCATCTGCACCGGGCGTTCGGACTTTCCCAATCAGGTTAACAACGTTCTCGGTTTTCCTTTCATCTTCCGCGGCGCACTCGATGTTGGCGCCACCACTATCAATGAGGAAATGAAACTGGCCTGCGTCGAAGCCATCGCCGCCCTCGCCCGTAAAGAAGCCACGGCCGAAGTGGCAGCTGTTTACAGCGACGAAAAGCTTCACTTTGGCCCCGAATACCTCATTCCAAAGCCATTTGATCCGCGTCTAATTGTTGACCTGCCCACGGCGATTGCCAAAGCCGCGATGGATAGCGGCGTTGCCACGCGACCCATAAAAGATTTTGCCGCCTACCAGGAAAAGCTCCAGCAATTCTATGTGCGCTCACAACTAATCATGCGCCCGATCTTTACCCGCGCCAAAGAAAACCCTCAACGCATCGTATACTGCGAAGGTGAGGAAGATCGTGTTCTTCAGGCCGTTCAAATGGCACTGGATGACAATCTGACCACCCCTGTTCTTATCGGCCGCAAAAAAGTTATAAACTCACGCATAGAGCGTCTTGGCCTGCGCATGAAACCGGGCGAAGATTTTGAACTCGTCGATCCCGAAGGCGACAGCCGCTACCGCGATTACTGGGAAACCTATTACAGCATCATGGAACGCAGCGGCGTGACTCAGGCTGATGCCCGGACAAAGGTCCGCACCAGCGCCACCGTTATCGGCGCACTCATGGTTCACAAAAACGAAGCCGACTCTCTTATTTGTGGAACGATCGGCCATTATGGTGATCATATGCGCGACCTAATCGATGTGATTGGCCTAAAGCCCGGCGTTGAAACCCCGGCAGCTTTAACCGGATTGCTTTTACCAAAAGGCACAATTTTCTTCTGCGACACTCATGTAAACCCGGACCCCAGTATTGCCCAGATCTCAGAAATGACCTTGCTGGCAGCGCAGGAACTTGAGCGCTTTGGTATCAAGCCAAATGTCGCGCTCCTTTCGCACTCCAATTTTGGCACTGACAATTGCCCCTCGGCTATAAAAATGCGTGGTGCGTATGAGGAAATCCGCCGCCGCGCGCCCAACCTTGCCGTCGAAGGCGAGATGCATGCCGATGCAGCCATAGACGAAGAAATTCGCAAGCGTGTTATGCCCAATTCAAAATTTGAGGGCATGGCCAATTTGCTAATCATGCCAAATGTTGAATCCGCCAATATCACCTTTAACATGGTTAAAATTCTGGCCTACGGCATTACCATCGGCCCACTTCTTCTGGGGGCGGCCCGCCCGGTGAATATCTTGACCCCATCGGCCACCACACGTGGCGTACTGAATATGACAGCTATCTCCACCGTTGCTGCGCAGGTCCATAAGGAAGAAACGAAAAAAGCTGATAAACCTGCCAAGAAAAGTAAGGTTCACCGCCTGAAATAGCGATCTATCTTTAATCCCGCACATAATGTATATTTCGTGGCTAAGTTTAGCAGGACTTAAGTCATGGAAAATGAAACAACAACAGCCGATGCGCCCGATCTAAGCGAAGAATTTTCTGTTCATCTTGCCGATGAACAGATCGGGGAAATTATCGAGGCTGTCAGGGCGCAGGACTCTGACACCGTTCACGCCTTCCTGTATGACCTCAGCCCGGCCGATACCGCTGACCTCATGTCCAAAGTCAGCGAAGACGACCGCCAGGAACTTCTGGGCATGTATGGCGATATGATCGACCCGACAGCCTTCACGGAAATAGACACTGAATTATGCCGTTCCTGCCTTGGCTCTCTACCCGCTACACATGTGGCCAGCATCATCTCATCACTGGAAAGTGATGATGCGCTCGGCCTGATTGAAAATCTCGAAGAAGATTTTCAAAAAGAAATTATCCAGAACCTTTCATCGAAAACCCGTGTTGCGCTCGAAGAGGGCCTGAGCTTTCCTGAGGACAGCGCCGGCCGTTTGATGCAACGCGAGCTTGTGGCCATCCCGCAATTCTGGACGGTTGGCAAAACAATCGACTATTTACGCGCCGCCTCCGCCGACTTGCCGGAAGATTTCTTTGATATTTTTGTCATCAGCCCAACCTATAATATTATCGGGGAAATTCCGCTAAACCGGCTCCTGCGCACCAAGCGCACTGAAAAGATTGAAAATATAACCCAGGAAGAAACCCACTCCATTCCGGCAACGATGGATCAGGAGGAAGTCGCCCATATGTTCCGGCGCGAAGACCTTCTCTCTGCCCCCGTGGTTGACGAGGCTGGACGCCTGATTGGTGTGATTACCATTGATGATGTGATTGACGTGATCGATGAAGAAGCGCAGGAAGATATCCTGAAAATGGCTGGTGTGGATCAGAGTGACCTTTACCGCGCCGTACTCTCCACCACCGGTACGCGCTTTCGCTGGTTGTTTGTTAATTTGCTGACCGCCATCGTTGCCTCGATTGTCATTTCCTTTTTTGATGCCACCATTGAACAAATCGTTGCGTTAGCCATCCTCATGCCGATTGTTGCCTCGATGGGCGGAAATGCCGGAACGCAAGCCTTGACCGTTGCCGTACGTGCACTCGCCACACGGGAACTTTCCGGTGCCAATACCTGGCGTGTGATCGGCAAGGAAACGCTCGTCGGTACGCTGAATGGCCTGGCCTTTGCCGTCATTACTGGTACAGTTACCGCGCTGTGGTTTTCAAATTATATGTTAGGAGCCGTGATCGCGATGGCGATGGTCATTAATTTGATTGTTGCCGGCTTATGCGGTGCGGCCATCCCGATCCTTGTGCAACGCTCCGGCGCTGACCCGGCCATATCTTCAACCGTGCTGCTAACCACCATCACCGATGTCGTTGGATTTTTTGCATTTCTCGGGCTTGCCGCCCTGTTGATGTTTTAGGTGATTACATCCCCAGTATTTCAGGTTTTCCTATGACTGGATCTGTACCTATATCGGATTCAATTGCAGGGCTAACGGTACTTGGGTCCGCCGCATCGTTAAATGCCTTCTTGGTAGCATCTCTCAACTGACCACCAATGCCATCCTTGCTCATAAATTCGTTATATGAATCACCAATACCCGTTGTGGCACTCTCATACATCGACAAAGCAGCATCTCCTGCTTTTGCAAAAAACTCACCGGCACCCTCTATTGATTCATCGAACCACTCGCCCATCTTGTCCCACATATCAGGCGATTCATTCTGCATTTGTGTGATAATTTGATTGGCCTGTTTATTCCACTCATCGACCCCCATACCCTCGGGCCGCGTCAACTCAACGAAAGGCTCGTTTTCACCATCACGGGTGATCATTAATTTATCGTCGGTAAGACCTGAGGTTAGGCCATCACCAAGAACGGCCTCATATATATCGCTTCCAAATTCAGCAATAGATGCGCCGGCACTTTTTAACGAACCAAGTGGATCACCAACTATTTCAACACCATCGTCATAAACTTCTTCGATCCAATCGCCCATGCTCTCAAAAACACTAGGCTGCTCGGAGGCCATCTTTTCACTAATTTCAGCAGCCTTGGCTGACCAGTCAGCGTCACTCATACCATCGGGGCGAACAATCGAAACGAAAGGCTCACCCTCACCAGCACGGCTAATTTCAAGCGTGTCTGTTGACAAAGTACTGCTCAGACCATTGCCAAACACCATTTCATAGGTGCCATTCACATACGTGGAAATAGCACTACCCATATCTTCCAGCGCACCAAGGGGGTCACCAAGAGCATCTCCGATATCGTCTACAACCTCACCAAACCAATCGCCGATGCGCTCAAGAACGCCCGGTTGTTCAGAGGCTATTTGATCAGCGATTTCATTGGTCTTGGATAGCCATTCCGCATCACCCATACCCTCAGGTCTAAGAATAGAAACGAAAGGCCCACCCTCTCCATCACGGGTGATTTCAAGCTTGTCAGAGCTTTGTGTTCTGGTCAGACCATCACCGAATACTGTTTCATAAACGCCCTCCACATATCCGGCTGCTGTCGTTCCTGCACTTTTTAACGAACCAAGTGGGTCACCAACTATCTCGACACCATCGCTATAAACTTCTTCGATCCAATCGCCCATGCTCTCAAAAACACCGGGCTGCTCGGAGGCCATCTTGTCATTAATCTCTCCAGCCTTGGCCGACCAATCGGCATCGCTCATACCATCGGGGCGAATAATCGAAACAAAAGGCTCACCCTCGCCAGCCCGCGTAATCTCAAGTTTTTCAGGGCTTAGGCTACTGGTTAAACCGTTACCAAACACAGTTTCATATGCACTCTTGACACCGTCTTCGATGAAGTCCGGGGTTATTGCACTGAGACCTCCCAAAGCAGCGTCTCCTGCCTTTGAGAAAAACTCGCCGGCACCGCCTTCAAAAGCTTCATCCCAGTAATCACCCATCTTTGCCCACATACCGGGATCTTCATTTTGCAGGCTGGTAATAATTTGATCGGTTTTTGTCTTCCAGTCCTCAGGACTCATGTCCACGGGTCTTTCCAACTCAACGAAAGAGTCGCTTTCGCCATCACGGGTGATCATTAATTTATCGTCGTTTTGAGCTATCGACAGACCGTCACCAAGCACGGCTTCATAAGCAGCCTTGACACCATCTTCGATGAAGTCCGGGGTTATTGCGCTAAGGGCTGCCCCGGCGGCAGCACCTAACTTGGATAAGTCACCAAAGTCTGCTCCGCCTGATATTTCTTCAAACCAATCTCCCAGCCGTTCCATCATGCCAGGCTGGTTGGATGCCATGTCCTCGGCCATAAGATTGATCTTGTTCTGCCAATCTGCAGGACTCACACCCTCTGGTCTGGTGATTGATATGCTGGGATTATTGGTATCGTCGCCGACCACCCATAATTCGAACTTGTCGCCGTCAAGATGTGTAGTAACGCCATCACCAAAGACCACTTCAATAGAATCTCTGACAAACTCAATGGCATCCTGACCAAAACCTACAGTTTGGTCTTTCGTTGGAATTTCTGCTTTGTCATTAAAAAAATCCGTAAACCAGCCCATACCACACGCCTCTTATTATTATTTGTCTTACATTCGCTTAGCCCTACCGCAAAACTAAGTTATGTAAAATTTTATATGACGTAGAGTTAAGAAAGCGTTAAAATTTGACTTAGCCAAATGCTTAAATCTGTCTAACTATCTGTTATTTAATAGTTTTTTTGAAAATGATCAGTTGATTATTTATGGAATAATATATGTCTACCCAAAAAAGGGGACTAGGCTTCATGCTTTAACTTCCACCAATCCTGAAAGAAAAACGCATGATTTGCGGACGATTTATCGAAGAGGTTTATGCGCCCAATCGATAAAGGTCCGTTCAATCGCCAGATAACTTAACGTCGCCACGATGACAGACAGTCCGAGGAAAAATGGCATATAAAGAATGAACATGACCTGCGCGGCCAGATCACTAAAATCGATAAGACGGCTGGCAAGCATCTCTGCCATATAGAGCATCGGCAAATGAAACAGATAGAGGCTGTAGGAAATTAGCCCCATAAAACGCAACCCGGTTTTGCTAAAAATTTTGCTCGCTTTGCAGCCACCAACCAATCCCATTAACATGCCACCGAATCCAAGCGACAGAAAACTAACCAGGAAAACCTTGTTAAACAAATTGCCTCCCAGATCAACCAAAGGCCCGGACAATACCAGCACCAGGATAACCCCTAGACCGCCGTAGAACACATTATCAGCCACAAAAGGACGCGCCAAATAATCTTTAACGGCTTGCTCTTTCCATGCCATCGCGGCCAACATACCAACAATTAAACCATCAAGACTTAAATGAAAAAAGCTGCGCATATTAAGGAAGTAACTGGCATAGTCATCGAAAGGATCAAGAATATATTCGGCGCTTAAGTAGCGCAACACAGGTGACGCCATCAGCAACCCGATCAACACCCCATAACGCAAACGGGCAGAAGGCAATCTCAATAGCCCCATCAAAACAAAAGGAGCCAGCAGATAAAATTTTATCTCTACCGCCAATGTCCAAAAAACAATCGTAATGTCAGACGGCAAGTAATCTTGCATAAACGCAAGATGATACGCGTAGCGCCACCATAGATTGTCGGTGCTTTCGGGATAAGGATAAAGCGGGAAAAACCCGATACAAACAAGCGTCAAAACCAGGTAATAAACCGGCGCAACCCGAAAAAAGCGGCGCTTAAAATAGGAACCCAACTTCATATTGTTCTTATCTTCGTTAAAATACCGGCCCAAAAGATGGGTGGTGATCAGAAAACCGCTTAAAACAAAGAATAAATCGACCCCTATCCAGCCATTGAGAAAAATCAGGCCGGGGTCAATGGGCCCGATGGGCCAGAAAGGCTGACTTGTATCCTCCCAAAAAGGCATGATTCCGTGGCGAAAAAGCACCAATATAATAGCCAAACCCCTTAATCCGTCGAGAACAGCTATTCTATCTGCGTTGTTTGTCATACCGCTTACGCCTCATATTAATTAGTGTTTTGTATTTTAACACAAAATCACTTATAACCATGGCCCTATGTCAGCATCTAAATTAGTAAAACCAGCCCTTGAGCACAAGGAAAGCTATATCGAAGCCCTCCGGGAATTCCAGGAAGAGGGCCGCTATACCTTTTTGGATATTCATGAAGTCGAGTCAAACTTCGAAGATTTTCTTGAAAAAGTAAATGACGGCAAAAAACATTTGCACAAACCCTATGCCGATTGGGTTGAGCCGGTGCCGGAAACTGTTCTCTGGCTGGTCAAAGATACTGACTTTATCGGCACACTAAATATTCGTCACCGCCTCAACTGGCATCTGGAAAAATGGGGAGGTCACCTCAACTTTGTTGTTCGCCCTTCCATGCGCGGCAAAGGGTTTGGCAAAAAGCTTTTGCAAAAAGGCATGCCCTTTGCCTGCTATCTGGGTATTGAACGGGCGCTGATTACCATGGACCCGAATGACGAAGTGGGCATTCATGTTGTTGAATTTTGCGGCGGCGTATTTGACGGCGACCTGCCAGAAACGGATCAGTTCCCGGCGCGCAAGCGTTACTGGTTAGACTGCACCTAATTGCTGGAACCATGATGACCAAAAAAACCAAAAAAAAATCTCCAAGCGGCAAAAAGCGCAAAACCACAAAGAAGAAAAAGAAAACTTCTTTTTTCGGCAGCGCGTTTAAGTGGCTATTCGTTCTGGGCCTGTGGAGCGGGATTTTTCTTGTGGCTCTACTCGCCTGGTATGCGCAGGAGCTGCCTGATATCAGCAAGGCACCACAATTCGAACGCAAGGCATCGATCATCGTCAAAGCGGTCGATGGCTCCACCATCGCGCGCTATGGCGAAATTGTTGGCAACTCCGTTACCGTCGAGGACATGCCCTCACACCTAATATATGCCGTTATCGCCGTCGAGGACCGACGCTTCTATCAACATTTTGGACTCGACCCTCTCGGCATCACCCGCGCCATGGTTGTGAACATCAAAAAAGGCCACTTTGTTCAGGGAGGATCGACCATCACCCAACAACTGGCGAAAAACTTATTCCTCAGTCGCGATCGCACACTCAAGCGTAAAATCCAGGAAGCCATGCTTGCTTTCTGGCTCGAACATGAACTCAGCAAAGATGAAATTCTCAGCGCCTATTTGAACCGCGTTTATCTTGGCTCCGGCGTCTATGGCGTCGATGCTGCCGCACGCTTGTACTTTAACAAGCCGGTCAAAGACATTAACTTACGCGAATCCGCTGTTCTTGCTGGATTGCTCAAAGCGCCATCACGTTATTCTCCGCTTAAAAACCCGACCTTGTCACGCCAACGCTCTGACGTTGTTTTGAATGCTATGGCCGATGCCGGTTATCTAACCGAAGATGAAGCCACGGGCCTCACCAGTGTTCCGCATGATCCTCCCGATCAGAAAAATAAAAATGCGGCGCGTTATTACACCGACTGGGTTGTTGATGGCATTGATGATCTGATCGGCACGACTGAAGAAGATTTGATTGTCCACACAACCCTGCGCCCACGCATCCAGAAGAATGTTGAAAATGCCTTAACCCGCGTTCTTGATAAATATGGTGAGGAACGCGTTGTCAGCCAGGGCGCAGCCATCATCATGGACCCCAACGGGGCCGTTCTGGCGATGATTGGCGGGAAAAACTATGGTGAAAGCCAGTTCAATCGCATTACCCAGGCCAAACGCCAGCCCGGCTCGGCCTTCAAACCCATTGTCTATCTCACAGCGCTTGAAAATGGCTGGTACCCTGATGATCTTGTTATTGACGAACCCATCACCAAAGGCAGATACCGCCCGAAGAACTTTGCGCATAAATATATGGGTGAAGTTGAATTGAAAACAGCTTTAACATTTTCACTCAACACCGTCTCCGTTAACTTAATGAAAGAAATCGGCGTTCATCCGGTTATCGACACAGCCCGCAGGCTCGGTATTTACTCACCGCTGGAGCCTGACCTTAGTCTTGCACTCGGCAGTACTGCTATCACACCACTGGAACTCGCTGTCGCTTACGCAACTCTGGCCAATGGCGGTCGCGCCGTCTACCCCTACGCCATTACGCGCATCGCCGATGAAAACGGTCATGTTTATTACCAGCGCCGCCAAGCCCGCCAAAACCGTATCGTCGTTGAACGCCAACATGTCAGTAACATTACAAATATGCTCGAAAGCGTGGTTCAGTACGGAACCGGGCGTGGGGCACAGCAGTCCTTTTCAGTCGCAGGAAAAACCGGCACCAGTCAGGAAAGCCGCGATGGCTGGTTCATGGGCTATACCGATAAACTCGTCGGCGGCGTTTGGCTCGGCAATGATGACAACACGCCAATGAAAAATGTTACGGGTGGTTCCCTGCCGGCTATGGTCTGGAGTGAAATGATACGAAGCTCCTATGCACAATACAGGCGCCCTCAGAGTTCTTATCTAAGCTCATCATCAGGCTTTGAAGGATTGCTTGAAAGAATAACGCCCTCTGCTGAACGACGCCGTGAATATGAAGAACGCCGCCGCCATGAAAATACTTACCGCTATAACAACTAACAGCGCGTATATATATCTTCATCCAGTAATGAATACTGCTTTTTAAATGTTGCAAAACGATCTTCGCCGATCCTATCCCAATGTTCCTTGAGCTCAATCAGCGCTGCCGTTGGGCCACCAACTTCCCAGCCAGAGCGCATCAGAGAAGAGTCTGTAAAGCTAAGGAATTCAACCGGGAAAGCCATGCGCGGCGCGCGCAAACCCATATCGACAAGAATCTTTGCAACATGAGCATCGCTGTAATCAAGCATATCTGCAGTGAACTGGATGGAAGATAAAATCTTAATCTCCATCCGGCTGCTTGGAACATGCTGTAGATGACGCATAAACCGTGAATGGACTATTCTATCTGTTTCTTCCGGTGATGTTTCAGGATTGAGAGGAAGAAAGATGGTTTCTGCTTGCTTCGTTTTGTCTTGCTTGATCATGTGACTCTCCCGGTTAAGGTTAAAGAAGTCGTCTGAACTTATACGTATCGTCGTACCACTATCATTCGCAGCAAATCCTTAACAGTTCCTTAATACGTCTATTTCCGCGACATCGCCCTGTGGATAAGGGTTTCAACCCCCTGGAATCGCTGCGACTGCCAATTCGTCGGCACGTTCGTTTTCCGGGTGCCCATCATGACCGCGCACCCAGTGAAATTCAATATTATGCTCCTGAACAAGCTCATCGATTCGTAACCAGAGGTCTTTATTCTTAATTGGTTTCTTATTTGCACCCTTCCATCCGCGCGCTTTCCATCCGTCTATCCATTCGGTAGCACCTTTCTGAACATAGGTGCTGTCGGTATATAATTGTACCGTAGAAGATTTTTTTAATGTCTCTAGCGCTTTAATTACGGCCATCATTTCCATGCGGTTGTTTGTTGTCTCTCCCTCGCCACCAGACAACTCTTTTTCATGACCGTTCCAACGCATAATTGCTCCCCAGCCCCCCGGGCCCGGATTGCCGCTACATGCACCATCTGTATATATTCTAACGATATCGGCCATACCTATCCCTGCTGCACCTCAAGAGCATTCGCAACAACACTTAAAAAAGCATCCTCACTGTTGATATTCTCCAAATCAGACACATGGACCTTCACCCCGTATTGTTCTGCCAAAACCTTATATTTCGGCAGCCGTGATTCAAAAAGATAAGGAAACACCCAACGCAAAAATTCATCAGGATCAACATCTTCAACGCTGCTGACATCAAGATCACTCATATAGTGCGCCAAACGCTCTCTAAAAAAATCAGGTGGAAAGTAAAGCGGCTTAGGATGCTCAAAGGCACGCTGAAGCAGCCCCTTATAATCTTCTTGTCCCACTTTCAAATAAACAAAAAGCGTCTTCTTACCGATAGAGGCAATCAATTCCGTGTCTTCAATCTCACAAAGACTGCCCGCAGAATCATTTATAAAGCTATTTTGTTGCCCATGCGCTTCTTCCAGCACCGCCAACATATCCCGTAGTGCCTGACATTCGGCGTCGTAATATAATTGTTGGCGGCGTTTAAATTCCTCACGAACCAGACCACCTTTTTCGCTATTACCAATCCTGCCCACAAACCTTGAAAGGGCATCCATGGCATCAACATCTCCGCCCTCAAATTCATTCTTCAGATATTTTGTGCTAATTAAATCGTCACAAGAATAACTGATCCACCCCCAACCGGCCATCTTGTCTGCTAGATAACTTTTTCCGACGCCCGACATACCGATCAGCGTAATTGCTTTTTGTGGCTGAGCTAAAAATTCTTCTGCTGTCAATTTCATTTATGCTGCTAAAACTTTTGGAATTTTAAAACTTACATTTTCTTTTGTAATCGAAATTTCTTCCAGCGTCACATCAAAATGTGCTCGCGCTGCTTCAATAACCTCATCGATCAACACATCCGGCGCCGAAGCCCCGGCGGTCAGCCCCAACACCCCAACCTTTTCAAACCAACCCCAGTCAATGTCACTGGCCCGCTGCACCAATATGGCCTTTGGGCAACCATGGGACGCCGCGACTTCCACCAGCCGGTTGGAGTTCGATGAATTCGGCGCACCGATCACCATCATCGCATCACACCGCGCGGCAATCGCTTTAACCGCTGCCTGCCGGTTGGTGGTGGCATAACAAATATCTTCTTTATGCGGTTCTTTGATCGCCGGGAATTTTACCTTAAGCGCCGCCACAACCGCTGCCGTGTCATCAACCGACAATGTTGTCTGCGTACAATACGCAAGATTTTTGGGATCGCTAACGTCAAGTTCCCCCACATCATCGACCGTTTCCACCAGCAGCACCGCACCATCGGGCAATTGTCCCATCGTGCCAACCACTTCCGGGTGGCCCTCATGGCCAATCAAAATAATCTGATCTCCACTCTTATGATAGCGCTCGGCTTCTCTATGTACTTTACTCACCAGCGGGCACGTCGCATCAATATAAAACATCTCACGCTTTGCCGCATCTTCCGGCACAGCCTTTGCCACACCATGGGCCGAAAAAATCACAGGACACCCATCATCAGGAATCTCGTCCAGTTCCTCGACAAACACCGCGCCCTTATCTCGCAGACCATCAACCACATATTTATTATGAACAATCTCGTGGCGGACATAGACCGGCGCCCCGTATTTTTCCAGTGCCAGCTCGACAATCTGGATGGCGCGATCAACCCCGGCGCAAAATCCGCGCGGGCTGGCCAGCAATATTTTTAGGTCTTTTTTGCTCATGAGCCTTTATATACGCAATAAAAGCCCCCAAATCCATACTCTAATCCATACCCTTGCTTTGGCCTTGCCACTTTCGTACAGTCAGGCCGTATGTTTTCTTATAAGAGGGACGTCCGATGAAACGATCATGCTACCTTGCTGCTTTAATTCTTATGCTTTTTGCCCTGCCTGCCTGTGAAACCGTCGAAGGCATGAAAGAAGACATTAGCGGCATCGGCATGCCGGAATTTGCCTCTCTCGGTCAGGACAGAACCGCGATCACCAGCACCTGCCCCGAAGTTCACATCGTTGAAGAGCTCGCAACCTTAAAAGAATTTGCCAGCCGCACGGACAACAGCCCCGGCAATCTCGTGTCTAAAGTTGATATCAACCAGATCGAAAGCTCCTGCAAACGTGGCAACCAAAGCATAACCGTTGATTTAAAACTGGCCTTCGCCGGTAAAGTAGGTCCGCAAGGCAGGGCGCGTGGCAATGACATGCCTTACTTTAGCTATCCTTTCTTTGTTGCCATTACCGCGCCAAATGGAAACATTCTGGCCAAAGAAGTTTTCGCCGCACCGATCACCTATGAAAGAGAGCAGGACACACGCACCTATTACGAGTCCCTGCGCCAGATCATTCCTGTGAAATATGAAACCAAAGCAGGGAAATATAAAGTCCTCGTTGGATTTCAGTTAAACAACGACCAGCTTGCCTATAACCGCGCGCAAATCGAACTTCAAAAAGAGGCCGAGCGCAAAGGCAGCCCTTTAGGTTCGCTGTTTACAAGCAAAAACCCGGCCCCGGTGCATAACAGTGTCCAGCCTGCCAGCGGCGGCACACCAAGCAGCGCAACAGACGACTCAGTTCAGATCTTCCCGCTTGATGGTCCGCCCAATGACGGCCCGATTGATCTGACCAGCCCGAAAAATAACTAAGGCTGCATCATGCCGGACTTTAATCTGGATGATTTCTGGAACGCGGAGCGGGATGAACATCTCGACACCGCGAACAAAACTTTTGAAACCCTGAAAGGAGATTTCGCCCGCCTGCTAGATATGTGCGCGGCATCGGTCGGCAATGGCGGCAAGATTTTGTTCTTCGGTAATGGCGGCAGCGCAGCGGACGCCCAACACCTCGCAACCGAACTCACCGTACGCTACATCAAAGACCGCGATCCGATCCCGGCCATCGCGCTCACCACTGACACGTCCACCCTCACCGCGATTGGCAATGACATGGGCTTTGATCAACTTTTCGCCCGTCAAGTTAGCGCGCTCGGCAAAGCCGGTGACGTCGCCATCGGTATCAGCACCTCCGGCCAGAGCAAAAATGTCCTGCTGGCTCTCAAAGCCGCTCAAGACAAACAAATAATCACCGTTGGCCTCTCCGGCCGCGATGGCGGTAAAATGGCGGATGTCTGTGATCTCTTGCTGGTCGTCCCGTCCAACACCACCGCCCGCATCCAGGAAATGCATATTACTTTGGGCCAAATGCTGTGTGGGGCGTTGGAGCAGAAATTGGGGTTAAGCAGCTAACGCAGGCGACACTCTTATAATCGGAGAGTTAGGCACACTTTCATAGTTAAGTTCTGCAAAACTCTTCACATTAAACTTCAGAACAAGCGCGTCAGCATATTCTATTTTGTAGTTGGCCAAAGCAGCGAATTGCGACTGAGTAACTTCATCGTGAGATATACACAGTACGGTCTTCGCATCATGTGGAATCTCCTTTACGCCCTCTTCTATAAATTTGCCTCTGGAACCTACACTTAAAGATTGCAATGATTTTGGATGGTAGTGTGCTCTAAGAACCTCATCTGCCCCTTGGGCACTTTCTTGTGTTCGATTAGAGTTCCCCATAAGGATGATATCAGGCACAAGGCCCATCTGCTTGAGCTTCTCGGCCGTACTCTGGACCTGCTCATAGCCGTCTCGCGTCAGCATATCCTCTGCCTCGTCGTCAAGCATGACCTTTTCGCCATGTCTCATAAAAATCAGTGTTAACTCTTCTTTCACTTCATCTCTCCTTCAAAATTTTCCGTAAATTACCCGCTTGCAGAGAATATGTCAACTCTATTTTATAGGATATACCCACTTCCCGCTTGAGCCCCCCCCCATTCCCACCTACAATCCGCCGCGCATGGAAAACACAAAACTCAACATATATTCCCACCCTGAATGCCTTCAGCATATCAGTCACCCCGAGCGGCCCGAAAGGCTCGAGGTTTTGTTGGCGCTGTTTGAAGAAATGGGTCTTGGTGTGGCCGATGCACCATACGCACCCATTGAATCGGTATATAATGTTCACAATGCGAACTACGTAACTGCTCTTATGCGCCTGTCGCAAAACTGTGCCGAAGACGAAGACGCCCTCTATAAAAGCAATCAGCCCCGCGATGAGGTTGACATCAATATTGGCTCTTATGATGCCGCTATGCGCGCAGCCGGGGCCGGATGCCAGGCGGTGGACGATATTTTTGCCGAGAAAACCAACCGCGCCTTTTGTGCCGTGCGGCCACCCGGCCACCATGCGGAACTCGCACTGGCGATGGGGTTTTGCCTGTTCAACAACGCCTTTATTACCGCCCGGCACGCGCAGGAACATCACGGCGTAAAACGCGTGGCTATTATCGACTTTGATGTCCATCACGGCAACGGCGCTGAAATGATGGCCTCTGTCTATGATGATGTTTTTGCAATTTCATCCCATCAGGATGATCTCTACCCCGTTGGGCGTGGCACGACGGCCTCCAATCTCGATAGCAAAGTTTTGAATGTTCCCTTGCGGGATGGCGATACCATCACCGAAGTCATGACCGCCTATAATGAAAAAATTTTTCCGGCGCTGGATAAATTTAAACCTGAGCTCATAATTATCGCCGCCGGATTCGATGCACATAAGGACGATGATATATCCGGCATCCAGCTTGAATCCGAGGATTACGCCACTCTTACCGCCCTGCTGGTCGAAGCTGCCAACACACACTGCGCGGGCCGCATCGTTTCAACGCTTGAGGGTGGTTATAACCTCGAAGCCCTTAAAGAAAGCGTCCGCCACCATATTCTGGCACTGCAGGGCTAAAAACCCTTGAGAATCCCCCTGTTCTCACGTACAATCCGGCGCTCTTGCAAAATATGAACAGGCGCTGGTAAATGGCTGAAAAAGCGATAAAAGACCTCAGTTTTGAAGACGCTTTGGGCGAGCTTGAGGGGATTGTCAGGAATCTGGAAACCGGCAATACCAAGCTCGAGGATTCCATCACCGCGTATGAACGCGGCACGCAGCTCAAACAGCATTGCGAAAAAAAGCTCAAAGACGCCCAGGCCAAAATCGAAAAAATTACCGTCGGCAAGGACGGCTCCATATCAACCAAACCCCTAGATGAAGCAGGATAGACATAAAGCATGGCCCCATCACCCAGAGACGCTAAACCCGAATTACAAGAGGCCATGGATGAAACGGCCGATGCTGTTAACCGCACGATTGAGCGTTTGCTCCCCGAAACAGATCTGGCCGAAGACCAACTTTACGCCGCCATGCGTCATGGTGTCCTCGGTGGCGGAAAACGTCTCCGCCCGTTTCTTGCCATTCATTCTGCCAATCTTTTCAACGTTGATACCAACCGTTCACGCCGCGTCGCTGCTGCGATTGAATTCGTCCATTGCTACTCGCTGATCCATGATGATTTGCCCGCGATGGATGATGCGGCTTTGCGCCGTGGTCATCCGACCGTGCACAAACAATATGACGAAGCCACAGCCATTCTTGCCGGTGACACTCTGCTCACGCTGGCCTTTGAAATTCTTGCTCACAATGAAACCCATGAAGATCCGCGCGTGCGTTGCGAGCTCATCACATCTCTGGCGCAAGCCGCTGGTGGTCACGGCATGGCGGGTGGGCAGATGCTCGACCTTATTGGTGAAAACGAGGAATTCGACCTTGGCACCATCAGCCGCATGCAGCGCATGAAGACCGGCAAGCTCATGGCCTTTGCCTGTGAATCCGGCGCCATACTCGGCAAAGCCGATGAACCGCACCGCCGTGCGCTCCGCAATTACGCCTTTGACCTGGGTCTGGCGTTTCAGGTCACTGATGACATTCTCGACGTCGAAGCCGATCCGCAAGATACCGGCAAGGACACCGGCAAAGACGAAGCCGCAGGCAAAGCCACTTTCGTTTCTGCTATGGGTAAATCACAAGCGAAAGAGCGCGCCGAAATGATTATCCAGCAGGCCACCGCGCACCTCAAAATCTTCGAAGGCCGCGCGCAGGCGCTTAAGGATCTGGCGGAGTATGTTTTGGCACGAAGGGCTTAACCCATGGCACAGGCACAGAAAAAACTGCAGGCGGACTCCTTGGGCATCAAGGAGATCAAAAAGCCGGCCAGGAGACTCGCAAAAAACCCCAAAACCCCCCTGCTCAATCTGGTTAAGACCCCTGCCGATTTAAAATCCTTCGATGATGATGAGCTTAAAATCCTTGCCAACGAACTCCGCGATGAGACCATCAACGCTGTGTCCAAAACCGGCGGGCATCTCGGCGCGGGTCTCGGCGTTGTCGAGCTCACCACAGCCATCCACGCCGTGTTCAACACCCCCGAAGACAAATTAATCTGGGATGTCGGCCATCAATGCTACCCGCATAAAATCCTCACTGGTCGCCGGAGCCGCATCGAAACATTAAGACAAGGCGGCGGGCTGTCCGGTTTTACCAAGCGCAGCGAAAGCGAATACGATCCCTTCGGTGCCGCGCACAGCTCGACATCAATTTCCGCTGGCCTCGGCATGGCGGTGGCCCGCGATCTGGATGAGCGCGACAACAACATCATTTGCGTCATCGGTGACGGCGCGATGAGCGCGGGCATGGCTTATGAAGCCATGAACAATGCCGGCGCCATGAAATCGCGCCTGATCGTCATATTAAACGACAACGACATGTCGATCGCCCCGCCGGTCGGCGCCTTCGCCAGCTATCTGACGCGTCTTGTGTCCTCCAAACCCTATATGTCCGTGCGCGAAATTGGCAAGCGCATCACTGAGTATCTGCCCGGCCCGATCCGCTTTGCCGCCAAACGCGCCGAAGAATCCGCCCGCATGGCCTTTTCCTACAAGCATGGCGAAGCCGGCACGCTGTTCGAGGAAATGGGCTTTTATTATATCGGCCCGGTTGACGGTCATAACCTCGATCACCTCCTGCCGATCCTGCGCAATGTCAAAGACGCGCACCACGAAGGCCCGGTCCTCATTCATGCCATCACCAAAAAAGGGCACGGCTTCGCCCCGGCGGAAAACTCCCCCGATAAAATGCATGGCGTAAAAAAATTCAACATTATCACCGGCGACCAGGTCAAAAGCACCCCCGGCGCACCGTCCTATACCAAAATCTACGCGCAATCCCTGATCAACGAAGCCCGCAAAGATGACAAAATCATCGGCATCACCGCCGCCATGCCCGATGGCACCGGCATGGATTTGTTCGCCGAAGAATTCCCGACCCGCAGCTTTGATGTCGGTATTGCCGAACAACACGCCGTAACATTCGCCGCCGGGCTCGCCACGGAAGGGTATAAACCCTTCGCGACGATTTACTCGACCTTTCTGCAACGCGCCTATGACCAGATCGTCCATGACGTCGCCATTCAAAATCTGCCCGTGCGTTTTGCGATGGATCGCGCCGGGCTGGTCGGTGCCGATGGCCAAACCCATGCCGGCACGTTTGATATCGCCTATCTTGGCTGCCTGCCGAATTTCGTGCTCATGGCCGCCAGTGACGAGGCCGAGCTGGTGCATATGGTGCATACCGCGGCTCAATATGATGTCGGGCCGATCGCGTTCAGATACCCACGCGGCGAAGGCACAGGCGTTGACCTCCCCGAAACCGGCAAAGTTCTCAAAATCGGCAAAGGCAAAATCGTCAAAGAAGGAACCGACGTGGCTATTCTATCTTACGGCGCACGCCTGCCCGAAGCCCTACTCGCCGCAAAAATTCTTGAGAAAAAGAAAATCTCTACCACCGTTGCCGATGCCCGCTTCGCCAAACCGCTGGACGAAGACCTCATCAGGCAGCTAGTGAAAAACCACAGCCAACTGATTACGATAGAAGAAGGCGCGCGCGGCGGCTTCGGCTCGTTTGTGCTGGAATTCCTCGCCCGCGAAGACCTGCTTGGTGCCTGCAAGATCAAAACCATGCACCTGCCCGACCGCTTCCAGGACCACAACATCCCCGTAGAGCAATATGAAGAGGCCGAGCTGAACGCAAAGCATATTGTTGAAGCCGCCCAATAAAACCCACTCCCCATCTTACCAACCGCCAATCCACCCGCTTTTATCGAAACAATTCGCTATTGCCCGCATTTGCGCGTAGAAGGGTATAACTATAGTCGTTTCAATTAAGACCAAGACAGACGGCGACCACGAAGAGGCGGCGAAGCCAATATTTATGAAATCGAGAACCGGAAGCGCAAGTGTATATTTTCATACACGCGAACCGGAAGCGCAGATTTCGTGAATTTGCAGCCCTGTATTGGTCTTAAGAGGAATGGCTATTAACAGAAAGAAACATTGTTCGCATTGCATTGACTCTCCTTTTGATCGCGGCTTTTTGCCCGGTCGCCAGCGCCGCCTCCAATCAGAAATTTTTATTTTTGCTCCGCTTCTTTGATATGAATGAGGCGGCTTTTGCCTATTACCGTCATTGCGAAAGCCAGAGCGGCGCTATCGATAAAAAATTTATGGTCGCTCTGGAATTGGTTGCCAATGAGCTTTTTGATCAAACCAAGACGGACAACCCGAGAAGAAACCCTGAACATATCAAAGCCAAAATTCTTGAGCGCCGTCACAATATTCAATACAGCCTTGATCATGCTCATAAGACAGAAGGCTGCTCCTCCAAAGGCGCAAAGACCGCGCAGACACATTACATCGAGTTCAGCCGCTATGATCAGCACGCCATCCGGGCGTTTATTTACAGGAAAACGCGGACGCAATAGAGTCCCGGTGGTCAGCCTTGACATTATAGGAAAATAACCCTATACTGCTCCCATGACAAACGAACCCACCAACCCCAAACAAAAAAAGAGAGGCCCAGCCCCCTCCCGAAAAAAATGAGTAACGAACTGAGTAACTTGAAAAAACAAAGAAAAAGAAGGGCTTGGCCAGAAAAGCGGCGCAAAGCACAGGCCGAACGGGCTAAAACCCAAAAACCGTGGAAGCACTCCACAGGCCCCAAAACCGCCGAAGGCAGGGCTAAAACCAGCCAAAACGCCTATAAACACGGCTTTTACGACGTGGAAATGCGCAATTTACGCCGGATTCTGCGCCTACAACGGCATTATCTGCGGGGCTTATTGGCTGGACATCGCCCGGAAAACGGCGGATAATCTGGGAAATGAGCTTGGAAAAACCCACAATCGTCATTCTCGACATGGACGGCACCGCCGTACGCCACATCAATCCGTGGGTGCTCCCGGTGCTGGAGCGCCTCGATGATGCCTATTATATGTGCGCGAAATTCTTCGGCTGGTTTTTTAGACGCCGGGCCAAAGATCCGCTTTTGCCGCCGCCGGAACATATTCCGCCACGCCGCAAACCGCGCTTGCTGGTTCACCGTGCGCTCCACAAAGTTCGCCGCAAAGAAGTTGACCAAATTGTTGAGCCCTGCCCCGGCATTTACGACGTGCTGGATTTGCTGCGCGCCCATGACATTCCGATGGCGATGATCAGCAATGGTCTCGGCAAAGGCTACGGTCATGACATCATGACCAAATTTGATCTTGAGGATTATTTCGGTGCCACCGTGTTTCGCGAGGAAGTCAGCAAATCAAAGCCAAGCCCGGAGGCGTTGTTGCTGGCGCTGAAGCGTCTGAACATCACGCCCGGCGAAGATGATGTCATCTGGTATATTGGTGACCGGCACAAAGACGTCGTCGCCGCGCAAATGTTGAGCGATAATATCCCGGCCAAAGCCGAGCCGATTGCTTACGGCATGAACGCCGCTGTCGCCATTATTGAGAAAGGCTTTTCGCCCGAACACATCATCATGTCCTATTACGACATGGAAGCGCGCTTGGAGAAAATGTTGGGTAAAGCGCCGGACCCCACCCCTGAAAGTAAAAAAAAAGTGGAGCCGGAGAAGTCGGGTGAGCTGGCAGCCTAATCAACCACCAGCGGTTCATACACGCTATACAGATCGGGGTTCTGCATTACATTCATCTGGTGTGTAAATGGAGCGGCAAAATCAACCAGGGATTTTTGCCATTTCATATTTTGTCCCAGTGCCACCTGATCGCCGAATAGCTCGATGAATTGCTCAATAGGCGTTTTTGGCTTCGGCATAATCTGAACAAGCGCTTTTGAGCGATCTTCAAATCCGGCAGATTCAGCAGCGTAATCCAGCGCTTCGGTCAATCCACCAAGTTGATCGGCCAAACCAATTTCCAACGCTGATTTGCCGCTCCAAACACGACCTTTGGCGATTTTGTCAACATCTTCGGTGCTCATATTGCGACCTTTTGCCACGCGTGTGATAAAGGCATTATAAACCTGATCGAGCATCGCATTAACACGTTCGGACTCAGTTTCTGAAAACGGCGTATTTAGCGACCACATTCCAGAGTTTTGTCCCCATTTCACGCCATCCCAATTCACACCAAGTTTGGCCCACAAATCCTGCATATAGAATTTCCCGCCAACAACGCCAATCGATCCGGTAATCGTCGTCGGCAAAACGAATATCTGATCGGCATAAGCCGCAATCCAGTATCCGCCGGATGCCGCTGTCGGTCCCATCGATACAATCACGGGCTTGCCCTTTTCCTGAACCCTTTCAACTGCGCGCAAAATACTTTCCGATGCGGTTGGCGATCCGCCTGGACTATCAATGCGCAGCACAACAGCTTTCACAGATTCATCATCCGCTGCATCTAAAATGGCCGGTGCAATCTCGTCGGCCGCAGCAACGCCTCCAGCTCCCGGTAAGCCAGGCCCGCCACCAGATCCACTCGGCATAATCGCACCAACAGCATAAATCAGAGCAATTTTAGGCTTTGATTTACCGACCTTCTGCGCCAAAAGGTTTTCCTGTTTTTTGGCCTGCAGAACACCTGCATACTGCCTTGCCTCAACAAATGTAATGTCTTCACTTTCCTCATCACCAGTCAGCAATTCTTTGATAACACCAACAAGTTCATCGGCGTAATCTGAATAATTGATCAGCCCTGCTTCTTTTGCTTCATCAGCCATGAACAACCCTTGATCGACAAGCTTTTCAAATTGTTCAGGCTTGATATTACGGTCACGGGAAATACCTCCAACAATTTCATCTTTGATGTCAGTGATGAGCGCTTCCATCATTTCTTTGTTATAGGGCGAAGCATCATTGCGCGTTAAATTCTCATACGCACTTTTATACTCTTTACGCTGGAAGAATTGTGGCGACACACCGATCTTATCGAGAGTATCCCTAAAAAACGGCATCTCGGCATGAATACCCCCAATCGTAAGAATCCCCATTGGCTGCATCCATATTTCTTCAAAGCTCGAGGCTAAATAATACCGCCCAAGACCTGAGCCCGGCTCGCCATAAGATGATGAATAGATATAGGCGAATTTTCCACTATCACGAAAGCGTGCAATTGCCGTGCGCAATTCCTGAATATGCGCCAGCGCAAAAGAGCCGCTATTCATACGTGCCAAGATACCATGAACGCGAGGATCTTCCGTGGCCGCATCAATCGCATTAACCATTTCCCGCACAGTTGGCGCGCCCGCCCCAAAAGGCTCGGCAAAGTTAGCTTCAGCCGGTTTTTCGCTAAGACCACCATCAAGTTTAAGGAACAATACAATGTCGTCAGGTAAGGAAGGCCCGGCGCTAGGCTGCAGCAGGCTACCAACAATCCAGAAACTGCTAATCATGGAAATCAAAACCATGGCACCCATCAACATGCAGGTCCTCTTTAATCCGCGCCAGATGATCGGCAAAATCCGCCATTGCATCTTTGGCTTGGCGACATTTTGTGAGATTTGCGAAGCGTAAAGCGGACGATTGCGTCTGTAATATCTGCGATTGGTCATGAGTTAGACTTTAACGCGTAGAGCCTAAGGAAGCGAAGGAAAAATCTTATGATATTTAATTGACATAAGGGAATGCCCCTTCTAAGCTCTTGCCATGGGACAGGAAAAGAAAAAGACATTTAAACTTGAGGCAAGCTTTGGCAAAAGAAAGCCCATATCAGGAACTAAATCACGTTTTGTTGAAGCAGAAGGTGATAGCTCAACCAATCCTGAACGGGAAGATAAAAAATCAAATACCCCCCGAGAGAATCCTCAACCCTAAATATTTACAGACTTACAAACACTGCGCCTTAAAACGCAACCAGTGATCCGCAAGCACGCAGGC
This sequence comes from Micavibrio sp., assembly GCA_021604545.1. Classification (GTDB taxonomy): domain Bacteria; phylum Pseudomonadota; class Alphaproteobacteria; order Micavibrionales; family Micavibrionaceae; genus UBA5701. Next base: position 266,815 of record BQJE01000002.1, on the reverse strand, counting down.
CATCATCGCTTCACAAACCGGCATGCCGCGGATACCAACGCAAGGGTCATGGCGCCCCTTGGTGGATATCTCGGTTTCCTTACCATCCTTATCAATGGTCTGGCGCGGTGAAAGAATAGAGCTGGTCGGCTTGAATGCGGTGCGCACAACAATATCCTGCCCGCTTGAAATACCGCCCAAAATCCCGCCGGCGTTATTCGACAGGAAGACCGGATTGCCATCATCATCCAAACGAATTTCATCGGCGTTGTCTTCACCGCCCAAAGGCACAGCATCAAACCCGGCGCCAATCTCAACGGCCTTGACCGCATTGATGCTCATCATCGCCTTGGCCAGATCGGCGTCTAACTTATCATAGACCGGCGCGCCAAGACCCGGCGGAATACCCGATGCATGCACTTCAATCAATGCACCCGCGCTTGAGCCTGCCTTGCGCTGGCCGTCTAAATACCTGGCCCAGTCTTTCGCCGCTTTGGCGTCCGGGCACCAGAAATCATTCTTACCAACCTCATCCCAATCCCAGTTGTCGCGGCCACATTCATGCGGCCCGACTTTGACCACAGCGCCGCGAATGGAAACCTTGCCATCAATCTGCGTTTCAAGAACCTTGCGCGCAATCGCACCCGCCGCGACACGCATCGCTGTTTCGCGGGCTGAGCTGCGCCCGCCGCCGCGGTAATCACGAATACCGTATTTCTTAAAATAGGTAAAATCGGCATGGCCAGGACGGAACTTGTCTTTGATGTCATCATAGTCTTTGGATTTTACATCCATGTTTTCGATCAGCAGCGCTATCGGCGTTCCCGTGGTTTGACCTTCAAATACACCGGAGAGGATTTTGACCTCGTCCTTCTCTTTGCGCTGGGTCGTGTGACGCGACTGGCCCGGACGGCGCGCATTCAAAAAAGGCTGGATATCGTCTTCGCTCAGCGGGATACGCGGCGGCACGCCATCAACTACGCAGCCAATCGCCGGCCCGTGGCTCTCGCCAAAGCTCTGATACTGAAATAATGTGCCAAATCGGTTTCCAGACATAACTACTTAATATACCCACATAATTTAAAATCTTTGAAGAGCAATATTATTAAACCTATAGATACTAGCACAAACAGACAGAAAAATATTTTCAATAAGAGCTCTAATACAGCAGCAACTGCAGAAGGAACTTGAAAGCCTAGCTCTTCGGACACTCTTTCTATTTCAGCTTGAGATGGCCTAGAAGCATCCGCACTGCGCCAAAAAAAATATGCCAGGAATATGCTCATTAAAATTGGCAAAAGCAAAGACCATTTCACCAAAGGATCGTCACCTATGTGTAAAAAATAAAAAGAAACAATTGCGCCTGTTATAGCATAATAAAGCGCATTAATTTTTATTACTAAATCTAAATAACTTCTATGCAATTCAACGTCATGCTTGTATCTCTCCCATAGCATTTTTTTGTCATCAGAAACCATTACATCTTCTCCAGAACCACTTTATCTTTCTGCGCGCTTAACGTCCCCTGATCGATAATCGCAACCGTCATGCGGCTGACGCAAACGCGTTTGCCGGTGGCTTCTTCGGTGATGTCGGTTTGCCAGACCTGCGTGCGTTTTCCGGTGTGAAGCGACGTACATTTACCAATCACATGGCCTTCGGTCACCGCACGGATATGATTGGCGTTAATTTCGATGCCGACAGCTCTATAAAGCTCCGGGTCAATGGTCATCCAGGCCGCGACGCTGCCCAGTGTTTCCGACAGCACACAATTGGCGCCACCATGCAAAATCCCGAAAGGCTGGGTCGTGCGATCATCGACTGGCATCTTCGCACTCAAAAAATCATTGCCAATATCCGTGAATTCAATACCGATATGCGTGCCCATATGCGCATTGCGAAAGCCCTGCAGCATTTCAATTGTATATTCTTTAAACCAGATCATGCGGTTTGTTTTTTGTTTGGTAAAAATTGTTCAAAGCTGGGACCAACTTTTGCTGGAAAAAACTCAACATGTTTCCAGACGCCGCCCGTGACATATGGCTCTACTTCCAGCCATGCATCCAGTTCTTCACGGCCCTCAAAGTCCACCAGCATAACAGAACCGATCATCTCTTGGTCATCATTCAGGAGCGCAACCGCCATCAGAAAATTGCCACTTTTTAGATATTCATCACCCACCTTGATATGATCTTCGCGTGCGGCCATTCGGCGCTCTAAGGCACCTTCATCATTTCCATCACGAGCAATAACCATGTATTGCATCTTACGCCGCCTCGTCTTTGGCTTTCTTCGGCGCTATACTCGCCAGAAGCGCGCCAGTTTCGGCGGCGCTATCAACAGAGCACATACCAACGGTGTGATAACCAGCATCGACATGCATCACTTCGCCGGTTACACCACTCCCGAGATCAGAAAGGAGGAACAACCCGGCGCGACCGACATCTTCAATCGTTACATTGCGCTTCAGCGGTGCGTTCAATTCATTCCATTTTAGGATGTAACGGAAATCACCAATGCCACTGGCCGCCAACGTTTTGATCGGGCCAGCGGAAATTGCATTGACGCGGATATTTTTACCACCAAGATCAGCGGCCAAATAACGGACTGATGCCTCCAGCGCTGCCTTGGCAACGCCCATGACATTGTAATGTGGCATCACGCGCTCGGCGCCATAATACGTCAGCGTCACGAGGCTTCCGCCTTCTTTCATGAGTGGCACAGCCCGCTGCGCCACAGATGTGAAGGAATAGACCGAAATATCCATGGTTTTGAGGAAATTATCGCGGGTTGTATCAAGATACAGCCCGTCCAGCTCATTTTTATCTGAAAAAGCAATGGCATGAACCACAAAATCCAGCTGGCCCCATGTGTTTTCAATGTTTTTAAACGCATGATCGATGCTTTTTTCATCTGTTACGTCGCAGGGCACAATAATCTCCGACCCAACCTTCTCCGCCAAAGGTCTGACGCGCTTCTCCAGCGCATCACCTTGATAGGTAAAAGCCAGCTCTGCACCACTGTTGGCAGCCATTTCGGCTATTCCCCAGGCGATCGAGCGCTCATTGGCCACACCCATGATCAGACCACGTTTTCCTTTTAAGTAATTGTTTTCACTAGACATTTATTATTCTTTTTAAAATTGGTACAAAACCCTCTGTATCCTACACATTTTAACGCTTGCGGCAAGCGCCTAATACACAGCCCAAGCGGCTCAGAAACCCAATCCTTGACCAAATATTAACCATAAATCCTATATAATTGAGGCCTGTAATAAGCGGGAAATATTAAAAAGAAAAAGCGGCACAAAATGGGCTTAGAACGTACAGCTTTAGAACACGCATGTAATGTGATACGGCGGCAGATTCAGGACGAAGTCAAGGATCTGACGCTGTTTTTCGTGGTTCATGACGATCGAGATAGATCAGAAACGCTGGGCAGAGAAGAGCAGCTCATTCTTGACCATCCTGCCGGCGAAATTGCCTTTCCAATTTTTCAAAAACATAAACAAAGCAACAGAACTGAATTTCTGGGCCTTGCCATAGGCCATCAAAAGAAAAAACTTTCTCTTAAGAAGCACCCCTTTTTTCTTGGTCTGTACTTCGTTAATGCTAGCGATTATGAAACCATGGAAGAGGCTCGCGAACATATATATCATCTGGCGTGGCATGCTATTGAACTGCTAGATCACTATAAAGCAGAAAATAAAAGTTATGAGCTCACTGACAGTATTATCACGCCGCTACGCAACCCCGTCAGCCTGTCAAAAAGCAATATGGCCGCAGATGTTTTTGCTGCTGTAACACTTCAGCTCCAGGGCAACAACGATATGATTGGAAGCCTCGCCTATAAACGAGCCCACTCAACACTGAGCCCAACCCCATATTATAAAGCTGAACAATACCCTTACATCATCGCTATAGAAACAACGCAGCAAATTTTTGATGAATTAAAAGAAAACTTTAATGCTAAAATAAGAGTGTCCGGTCACGCCATAAAAGTGGCAAGAGAGGTTTACGAAACTTACAACGACCAACCTATTAAGCAATGGTGGAGTTTTTGCATTCGTGCCCAGGAAATGGCCTGGATGGGAAGAAACCCTAAGGAGATTTTAACTGCGGCATTATATGCCAGCGAAGATCCATATACGCGATCCATAGCCTATCTGATTGCAGAGGCTCTAAATATTGATCTCCAAACTTTATCGGCCGTCAGTTTTTACAATCCCTTCACAGACCAGGAGGCCAATGAGAGACTTCATAATAAAACTTGCGAAGAATCATTTCAGGCTGCTCTGTCCCAGGCCATGACTACCAACAGCTATTACGCCTTCATTCAGGAAGCGCATGCGCAAAACCGGAAATTAGCAGAAGGCTATCCCATCGGATGGTGCGCTCATGCCATACTCAAAGCTGCAGCCGCGCATAAAAACGCCGATCCGGAAAGCCCGGAAACAAGAGACCTGATTACCAAGATTTTTCAGGAGGCTCAAAAAGAGATTCCATGGAAAATCATGAAGCAGGTAAATAGACAACTCATGAAAAAACGCCGTCAGGGCTATCAGATCAACACCGAAAAACTGGAACAAATGAGCAGTAAATTTTCTAGTCTTTCAATTTTTGCGCATACATTCAAAACGGCCACTAGACTCTACAAACGGGCAGAGAAAAAAGGCCTGTTCGATCGCTCCGGTATCGATATAAGCGACTTCACTCTTCCGGGCGACATAGAAAAAGATGATATGACACGCTACGGGGCAGCCTTTAGGAACCCTGATGAAATACAGAAAACCGAAGACGCCTAAATAAAAAAGCCGCCCCAACCCCGAGACGGCTTTTTTAAATCAGTTGTAAATTTTATTAGCTAACAATTTCCCAGCTGCCATCTGGTTGCTGGCAAGCTTGTCCATAAGCTGACTCTTCACGCCCGCCGACAACAATTGTCTGCTGATATTCGCGGCAGTAACGACCGGCTGAACTATAACCATCACGCGTCGGTGTAACCGAACCATAGTTACCGCTATCAGGATTGTTCCACGTTACGGTTTCACCAACCGGGGCACTTGTCGCCCGTTGATTGGCTGTGTTGGCGTAGCCTATATCAGCTTTATCCAGCGAAGACCCTATTTCGCTACCGACCAACGCGCCAAGAAGAGCGCCAGCGCCAGTTGCCCATAAACGCCCTGAGCCACCGCCAAGTTGTGCGCCCAAAAGACCGCCTGCGACGGCACCACCGGCACCACCAATTAATTCTTTATTGCCTCGATTTTGCAGCGTCTGACACCCACTTAATGCCATGGCTGCTATAACCATAGATAGTAATGCAAAATTTTTCATCGATCTCCACCTTTCTTATGTGTATGCGTGGTATGAACTTATATCTAAGGAAACTTAGATCAAGAACTTTATACGAGGTAAAAAGAGATATCCTTCGAAATGACTGAAGATCTAGCAAAAAGCCCTATCTTTATGTTCCAGGAGTGGCTGGAAGAGGCAGGAAAAGACGAACCCAACGACCCAAATGCCATGTGTCTGGCTACAGCCGATTCGGGTGGAAAACCTTCGGCTCGCATGGTTTTGCTTAAGAGTTACGATGAAAAAGGCTTTGTTTTTTATACCAATGAGCAGAGCCATAAAGGGCGTGATTTAACTGAAAACCCACAAGCCGCCTTATGTTTTTACTGGAAATCGACGCGCAAACAGGTACGGATCGAAGGAAAAACCGAACAGGTCAGCGATAAAGAAGCTGATGATTACTTTGCCTCCCGGCCACGCGGCGCGCAAATTGGTGCCTGGGCCTCGGCACAATCAAGACCGTTGGAGAGTGATACCGCACTACAAAAAGCTGTCGAAGAACTGGAAGAAAAGTATAAGGACACGAAATCCATCCCCCGCCCCGATTACTGGATCGGCTACCGCCTCGTGCCGGATTCAATCGAATTCTGGATCGCTGATATAAACCGCTTGCATGATCGCTTTATGTATACTAAAAACGACAACGGTCAATGGACAATACAAAGGCTCTATCCTTAAAAGCCAGCGCGTGGGGGGTGTTCAGAAGCCAAATAAGAAACTTAGAATAATGGAGAGTAAAATGGCTTCTGAAGAAAGTACGGCGCTCGAACATGTGCAAGAAACCTTGCAGCTGCTTAAACAAAATACAGAAGAGGTCGTCACCAAGACAAAAGACCCGTTACTTGAAAATGACTGGTATAGAGCCGAAAAAAACCCTGACCCCATCAAGGGTTTACCCTCTACAATCGGAGAATATGCTGATATCAGGATAGAGTTGATAAATCTTTACCACCTTTTTCAAAAACATGAGGTTCTACAAACTGAAATCCCTTGGGGAATGACGGCACTGGCTAATATGGACCGTAATATTTGCAAGGCGCATAAAAATACTTTCTTCCTGAAAAGCGATGGCTCTATGCTGTCCTCTGCGGATATGCCTCCTCCAATCGGTACACAGCAGCAACAATACGCACAAATTGGCATTGCAAATAACCACCTACCAGATGGCCCGCAAAACCCAGGATTTTAAAACCTTGAAATCTGCGTCAAACACATCCATATAAACACCTATGACCACAAAAACAGAAACCCTCAATTTCAACGCAGATGTATCGCGCTTGCTCGATATCGTTGCCAATGCGCTTTATACCAATCACGATGTCTTCCTGCGCGAGTTAATCTCCAACGCTGCTGACGCCTGCGACCGACTACGCTATGACGCGATTGCCAAGCCAGACCTTACCAAAGACAACCCCGATTTCCGCATCCACATATACAAAGAAGAAAACACACGCACGTTAACGGTCATTGATAACGGCATTGGCATGAATCATGACGAGTTGGTTGAAAATCTTGGTACTATTGCCAAGTCTGGCACTGCTGCCCTGATGGAGCAGATGAAAGATGAAAAAGATCCGTTAAAGCTGATCGGTCAGTTCGGCGTTGGTTTTTATGCCTCCTACATGGTTGCCGATAAAGTTACCGTTGTCAGCCGCAAGGCCGGAGACAAGCAAGCATGGGTATGGGAATCGGATGGGCGTACAGGCTTTACCATCCGTGAAGCTACAAAAGACGAAACTAAAACGCTCGATGGCGAACGCGGCACGGCGATTACGCTCCATATCAAGGATGAGGGCTGCGAATTCCTGATCGATGAAAAAGTAAAACAAACGATCGAAACCTACTCCGATCATATCGACATTAAAATATTCCAGAACACTCCTGCGGATACAGGAAAAGGCGAAGGCAAGCCAATAAACTCTGCTTCTGCCATCTGGATGCGCTCCAAAAACGAGATCACACCAGAGCAATACACCGAATTTTATAAACATATCAGTCACGGCTTTGACGAGCCGTTGATGACCTCACATTGGCGCGCTGAAGGCAAAATAGAATTCAACGCACTATTATTTATCCCGACCATGCGCCCCTGGGATTTATATGACCCGGGCCGTAAAAACACGATGCGGCTCTACGTACGCCGTGTTTTTATTTCCGATGATCTGGAAGGTCTAACCTATCCATGGCTTCGCTTTGTACGTGGCGTGATTGATAGCGCCGATTTACCGCTCAACATCAGCCGCGAATCTCTGCAGTTTAACCCGGTCATTAACAAAATCCGCTCCAGCATGACCAGACGCATCTTAAGCGATCTCGATAAATTATCACGCGATGATCCACCGGCCTTTTTTACGTTCTGGGGACAATTTGGCCCTGCCATAAAGGAAGGGCTCTATGACGCCGCCGAACATCGCGAAGCGCTGTTTAAAATTTGTCGTTTCTTTTCAACCCATGATGAGGGCGATAAATTTGTAAGTTTGGAAAACTATGTCTCGCGGATGAAGGAAGACCAAAAAGACATTTACTACATCAGCGGCGAAAATATGAACATGCTCAAAAACTCGCCGCAGATCGAAGGATTCAAATCACGCGGGCTGGAGGTTCTTTTCCTGACTGACACTATCGATGATTTCTGGCTGCAACAGGTTCATGACTTCCAGGGCAAAACGTTTAAATCCGTAACAAAAGGTGACATTGACCTTGCTGATGATCAAGCAGATGAGAACGAAGAAAAAGATACTGATGATTCAAATTGTGGAAAGCTTATTGAAGAATTAAAAACTCTCCTCAGAGAGGATATTGAAGACGTGCGCATCTCTAAACGTTTGACTGATTCTCCCGTCTGTCTGGTAGCGCCGGAAAGCGGCGTTGATATGCATATGGAGCGCGTTCTCAAAGTCCACCAAAAATATCAGGGCAACATCAAACCCGTCCTTGAAATTAACACCGGCCACATGCTTATTAAGAAACTGGCAGAGCTAGCAGAAAAAGATCCCGCCAATGATGATATGAAAGAGGCCGGGCTCTTATTACTCGATCAGGCCCGCATCATCCAGGGACAACCACTCAGCAACCCGGCCGCCTTTGCACAGCGCATGGCATCCTTCATGGAACGTGGATTGGGGTAGCGTCCCTAGAAAGGACGACAGGAACTTCGGTCGTAGCGACAACCAGGCGGCGGGCAAACAGCATCAGGAAATTCTGTTCCATCATAAAGCCTCACAGTTACACCCGTTGGAACAGCCGTCCCGCAAGCATCAGGATCCAAAAGATCTAAATATTGCGGCCTTTCATTCTCCAGCCATTCCTCCGGCATCCATGGCGGCTCCGCAAGCGCCACCAGCCATGCCTCCGCCCACCGCTCATCTTTTTCGCACTCCTTAATTAAAACGCGCGGATCGGACCCATCAACATATCCAAACTTTAAATCAAAAAAACCATCCTGAGCCTGATCATCCGGCTGAAAATTATAGCACTTAGCCTGCTCCAAAATAAAACTCATCCAGGTAAGGAAACCATACTGAGTAAACCTCGCCGTGCTACAGGTATAAGATCTTCCGTTCACTTCATTGTCATGATCCGCTGCAAATTCAAACCTCCCACCAAGCCACTTATACTTAAAATTTTGTGCCACATAGGGAGCCCATGCTGCCGTAACAAGATTTTCCAAAGCATCGTCCAGTGATTCCGGGCCCAGCCCTTCGCTAAACAGCCCTATATCATTGGCCGTGTTGTCTAACCAACTCGAAAAGCACGTCAGTTCCGTGACACTATCTGCCTTCACAATAAGATTCTCGTTCTGAACAACCTCCCGTTCACCTTCCAGCCATGCGCGCGTCTCCAGGCTCTTCATAAATTCCACATCACATGTATCAGAAACTTCTCCACCGCTCGTCGCCGTACCAACAGACAACGCCAAAGCCACATCCGCGCCCAGATTCATAAAACCGGCAACCATAATAATTAAGGAAAAAAACTGAATAATTCTTCGCAAACCGCTGCCCTCAATAGCTTTAAGCACAATAATCCTCATGTTTTACTGTACCATATCCTTGTAATATCTGGCTAATTTTAGCTTTAAGCTTCAAATTCAAGATAAAATCCTGAATTTAAAGCATACCTTGATAGTGACGTTTGGTCATTTCGCCAATCTCATCATCGGAAAAATCAAAATGATTGCCGAGTTCTTCGATCATAATCTGCCTGACCAGAGAGGTTATATCCTCTCCGGTTTCACACCACATATCTAATAAGGGCCGACGGAATACGATCAACACATCGTCATCATTAGCGGTCTTTTTTTCAACGCCGGGAGCAATCTCCTTGCCACTACGATAAAGCGCCAAAAGATCATACGGATCTTCCAGATCAAGCTCCTCCTCCAAAACCTCATCGGGTGCATCTTCAACCCGCACAGACAGACCATCACAAAACTCCACCAATTCATCCGGCAAAGAATCCAGCACAGACCCGGCGATAACCTCCAAATCCTCAATGGCTGGAGATACAGTGTGATTCATTATGATCTGTTGCCCATCCACGATTTTGGCCTCATACTCTCAAGGGCTAATACATTAAGTTGTGTAGGCGCACATTTTACGAACATTTTGTCTGGGGGTCCAGAGTAGAAATGAATATTGGAAAACTTGCTGACAGGGAAATTAAGAAGGCCTTGGAATCACTTGATGGTTGGTCCATGGCGGAAGGCCGCTCTGCCATTCATAAAAGCTATAAATTCAAAGATTTTAACGAAGCGTGGAGTTTTATGAGTCGCGTGGCCTTACTGGCGGAAAAAATGGAACATCACCCAGAATGGTCCAATGTCTATAACCGAGTCGATATTACCCTGACCACCCATGATGCCGACGGCGTATCAGAGCGCGATATCAAAATGGCGACAGAGATGAACAGGTTCTAACTATTATTCCGCTGCTTCCTTCGCACATTCGCCCGGCGCCATCGCCATAAACATACCGGCTTTCATCATGCTGGGTGCAGACATCGAACCGCGCACATCATCGATTTTGTTTTTGTCGCCATCTATCATCGCAATAAGCACAGCACGCTCATCTTCGGTTAATTCATCCTGCGCCTTTTTGCCAACGCACTTGCAAACCTCTTCGGGCACCTCAAGCTTTATCTGACAGAGCTTAATAAGCTCCGCTTTCTGCCCACTGCTAACATCTCCGCAAGCAGCCAACAATAACAAAGATACAAAAGCAGCTATGGAATATTTCATTTTCATTTTCTCCTGACAACTATGGCCCGAAAGCACCGTACAACTCTTAACTGGCGCTGTCTATATCGCCTTAAAATGTAAACTTAAGGCTCTGATCTGGTTGTGCTTTGGCGGGGGTCCATGACAATTTCAATCAAGGCTGCTTTGCCTGATTTTAGGGCTTCATCCCACGCATTTTTAAAGTCGGCAGCCTTTTCAACGCGCGCAGCAAAAGCGCCATAACTTTCGCCCAGCTTCACAAAATCTGGATTGGTTAAATCTGTGCCACTATGGCGCCCGGGATATTCGCGTTCCTGATGCATGCGGATCGTGCCAAACACAGAATTATTAAAGACCAGAATGATCGGTTTCGCTCCATGATGGGCGGCGGTCGCCAATTCCTGCCCGGTCATCATAAAGCCGCCATCACCACAAAACCCGACCACCGTTTTATCCGGCCGCGCAATCGCGGCGCCAACAGCAGACGGCACAGCATAACCCATCGCACCGCTGACCGGTGCCAGCAAGCGCCCGGGCCTCCCATAATGCAGATAACGCTGCACCCAGCCGCTAAAATTACCGGCATCACCGGTTATAATCGCATCTTCCGGCAAAAGTTCCCGTAGCTCACCAAAAATTTGAGTTACATCAGCGCCATCCCAATTCTGCTCCTGCGTCTTATCTATACCGCTCCATTCCTCATAATCACGACGCGCTTCCTGACACCACACCTCCCACTTGCCGCCATCAATCTTCATATCTGCTAGCGCCTTCGCCATCGGCGCGATTTGCGATTCAATTTCTATGTCAGCTTTGCAGCCTTTACCAAACACGCTAGATGAAGGATGCACATGAACAATCTTCTGGTCCCCGCCCTGCACGATCGCATAGCTCTGCGTTGTAATTTCGTTCACCCGCGCATTCAGGATCAAAACAAGATCGGCCTGCCCCATGCGTTCTACAAGTTTTGGATTTGGCCCCGTTCCCAGCTCACCGCCATAACATTCATGTTTATGATTGAAAATATCCTGCCGCCGGAACGACGTCACCACAGGTAGATTTGAATTCTTCGCCAAATTTTCTAGCGCACGGCAATCTTCATCACCCCACAGACTGCCGCCAACCAGAACGATCGGCTTTTCAGCCCCCTGCAGCGCTTCCTGTATAGCCGCCACATCATCCGCCTTCGGCGCAATTTCTGAAACTTCCAGAGGAGTGACTTGCTGAACACCACTCACATCAGGAAACAAAATATCCTCAGGCAAGCCAAGCACCACCGGCCCCGGTCGGCCTGAACCAGCCACATGAAAAGCTTTGGCAACCATTTCAGGAATATCTTCGGCCTTATCAATTACCGCCGCCCACTTTGATAAAGAACCAAACATCTGCTCCAGATCAAACTCCTGAAACGCCTCACGGCCACGATCTTTCGTATTAATCAACCCGACAAAAAGAATAACCGGCGTCGAAGCCTGCATCGCCGTGTGCAAACCAATCGACGCATTACACGCCCCCGGCCCCCTTGTTACAAAAGCAACGCCCGGCGCGCCATCGTTCAAATTTCCCCAGCCATCGGCCATAAAAGACGCACCCGATTCCTGACGGCAGGTAATCACCTCAATATCCGGGTAATCGAGCAAGGCATCCAGAACCGGCAAATAACTTTCTCCAGCCACGCATGAAACGCGCCGCACGCCATGCGCATTCAAAGATTCCACAAGAATTTTTCCGCCATGGGCCACAAAACTGTTCCTTTTTGCATTGATTATGTAACTTTACCGTTGTCCCGATAAAGAAATCATGACAACCTTAAGAATAGGGTATTGCAAATGATACCGACCATTAAAGCTTTTTTTGGTATTTCTTATGGCTTACAAACTTGATACCGCCCGCATCCTCATTGTAGATGACATGGCTCCCATGTTGACGCTTTGTAAATCTATCCTCAATATTTTTGGATTCAAGCATGTCTTTACGGCCTCCAACGGAGAAGAAGCCTTTGAAATTCTCTGCAAGGAAGACCCGGACCTCGTTATTACTGACTGGATGATGGAACCGATGGACGGGCTGGAGTTTACCAAAAAAGTCCGCCGCGACCCTCTGGTACCCAACCCCTATGTCCCTATTATCATGATGACCGGATTCAGCTCACGCCTGCGCGTTGAAAGCGCGCGCGACAAAGGCATAACGGAATTTTTGGTTAAACCCTTTTCATCTCGTGATCTATACAACCGCGTTGTCCAGATCATTGAAAAACCCAGACAGTTTGTCGAAGCCGGAGAGTTTTTTGGGCCTGACCGCCGCCGCAAAAGAGGCAAAGACTATACGGGAGCGCGCCGCCGTGGGAATGATGAAAAGAAAAAGGTGGAACCAAAAACACAGGAACAAAAACTAGCCGTTGATGTTTTGCGTAAACTGCGCGAAGAGGCCAAAAATGTTTAACTTTGAGTATGCAGGAATGAATTAAGGATGAGCACCAACCCACCATCGGCTACAGCACGCTTTATCAAGCCTCCCAACATCCTAAAACAGAAGGTTGGTGTGGGTGGTATAGACGAATCTCTACTCGACCAAAGCCAGGAATATATTGAAAATACGGACCTGGACTTTGCCCCAATCGCACAGCAGTTTTTAAAAGAATTTTCAAGCTACATAAAAAAAGCGCGCACCGCCAAAGGTGAAATAAATAAAGAAAAACTCGTTCGCCCTATTATGCAGCTTAAAGCCAATGGCGGTATGTTCCGCTATCAACTGCTAACCGATGTTGCTGATATATGCCTTCAATTCCTTGAGGGCATTGAAGGCCTTAACAAAGATGCTATTGAAGTGCTTGCAGCTCATGAAAAAACACTAGAGCTCATCATATTGCACCAGCTCAAAGGTGATGGTGGCGGAGAAGGCTACGCGCTCGTTAAAGAGCTGGATAAAGCCTGCAAACGCTACTTCAAAAAGCATAAAAAGGCTTAAAACAAAGCCAATACCACAAGTTCCAAAATTTTGAATGCATGCGCTCCCGTAAATTTAAAACGTAAAACCTTCAATTTACTGATGAAAAGAGAAAAAACTTGGGATTTACCTTGGTTTTTTTAACAATTCTTAACAAAAAGTGGTATAATGGGAGGTAGAGAAGGATTCTTGAATTATGGACGTACCGGCAAGCATAGCAGCAGAACAAGGGATTTTACGGCAGAATGTCGCGCTGTCTGTTATCAAACAGACTCATGATGCCCAGCAAGCGCTTGTCCAGATCATAGAAGAAGCTTCCCGTAGTGCCCCGGTCTCACAGTCACGCGGCACCAACGTTAATCTTTCCGCTTAATTTTCCTGAAATTTGATTGTTTACGCCACGGCTCTCAGCGCGTGGTGGCTTTGCCACAGATCCTGCAGTACATCGGCCATGTGATTGACATCCTCAACACTATGCGCCGCCGACGCTGTGAGGCGCAAACGTTCCGTCCCCTTGGGTACTGTCGGATAGTTAATCGGCTGCACATAAATATCGTAATCGCGCATCAAAATATCGGAAACTTCCCTACAACAATTAGGCTCGCCCACCACCAGTGGCACAATGTGGCTTTCCCCTTGCATGAACGGCAAACCAGAATCCGTCAGGCGTGACTTAAACTGCTTCACATTTTTACGCATTTTTTGACGCTCAATATCTGACACTTTCAAATGCTCTACCGAAGCCTTCGCCGCGGCCAATACAGATGGCGGCAAGGATGTTGTGAAAATAAAACTCGCTGCAAAACTTCGCACCGCATCAACGATAGATTCATCACCGGTAATAAACCCACCCATACAACCGTAAGCTTTACCAAACGTCCCCTCAATCACATCAACGCGATCAAGCTGACCACATTCCTCTGCAACGCCGCCGCCCCGCTGCCCATACAAACCAACGCCATGAACCTCATCCAGATAAGTCAGCGCATTATATTTATCCGCAAGGTCACAAATTTCCTTTACTGGCGCTATATCACCTTCCATTGAATAGACAGATTCAAAGGCGATTATTTTTGGCCGCTTTGAATCAATGGATTTTAGCAGGTCTTCCAGATGTTCAACGTCGTTATGCCGGTAAATCATCTTTTCCTGCTTGCTGTCCTTAATGCCGTGAATCATCGAGGCATGATTAAGAGAATCTGAAAGAATAACGCAATCTGGTAACAATTTTCCAAGAACGCTCAACGCCCCTTCATTGGCAACATAACCAGAGGAAAAAACCAGCGCCGATTCTTTTTGATGTAAATCAGCCAGAGAGTCTTCCAACTCGACATGATAACGCGTAGTGCCTGAAATATTGCGAGTCCCGCCGGCGCCAGCCCCGGAATTGTCCAGTGCCTCATGCGCGGCCTGTAAAACTTTTGGATGCTGCCCCATACCGAGATAATCATTGCTGCACCAGATCGTAACCTCTTTTTTACTACCATCAGGCGCATGGTAAATCGCTCGTGGAAACCGCCCTGCAATCCGCTCCAGAGTTGCAAAAACGCGATAACGGCCTTCTTCCTTGATACCCCGAAGGCGGGTTTCAAAATGTTCTGTATAATTTATTGCCATGCAAACTTCCTGTTGGGACAATATATACTAAAGAGAAGCCATATATATCTACTTTTTTCTTACAAATCAGTGTATATCAGAGGATATATCTCATGCTAACCACTAGCAAATAGGGTTACACTTGTCTGCATGCTTATTGTATTTGGCTTTATTTCGATTGATCTAAACCTTGATGTTGAAGCCCTACCAGGCAACAACGAAACTGTTTCTGCCCTGCAGTACACCATGGAACCGGGTGGCAGAGGTGCCAATCAGGCGCTAGCCGCTGCTCGCTCGGGAGCCAAAGTCACACTCGTTGCCAAAGCAGGGGAAGATTCAACCGGATCAGAAATTATCGACAAACTCCATGATGAAGGAATTACTGTCTCCGGCGTTGCACACGGATCAAATCCCACCGGCACAACAACAACCATCAGAGATACGCATGGATTAAGTCATACCGTTATAGCGACCGGTGCCAACACTGAATTATCGGCTGACCAGATACCCGAAGAAATTTTGAACGACAAAGTCTTAGTTTTGCTGCAAACAGATATTGACCCTGAACAAAACGCAGCTGTTCTTGAAAAAGCCAAACATACCGGTGCTCAAACAATGATGAATTTAGCACCCGCTATTGACCTCACACAAAAAGCATTGGACCATCTTGATTACCTTGTAGTTAATCAAGAGCAAGCCCACCAGCTTGCAAAAAAACTAGGGTTGAACGTTGAAGATAACGCTTTAAAAATGGCACAAGGCTTATCAAAACAAGGTGGCTTAAACTGCATCATCACCATCGGCGACCGTGGTGGCATGGCTGTCACCAAAGATGGTACTGGCTGGTCTGTAGAGGCTCTACCTATAGAAAATATGATCGACCATTCGGGTGCGGAAGATTCCTATTCCGGCACTCTAGCTGCTTGTATTCAGGCGGGTTTGCCTTTACCCCGCGCCATGAAACGCGCTTCAATTGCAGCGTCTCTCACCTGCACAAAAAAAGGTGTACAAAGCGCCTTTCCAACGCTGGACGATATCGATAAACGTATTAATGACATTGATAACCCGCAGCAGCACGACCTTTAAAAACCGCATATCCCGGCAAGGCTATCTACTCTGTTCAGAGTTTTATCAAGCGCTGCCATGGTTTTAGAAAGATCAGCGCTATCATCATCTTTCCAGGTCTTGAGCACCTTCAGATAAACACCGGTGAGTCCGGCCACTTTCACCGCCCCTTTTATACCGCCAGTCTCCATGCCTGCCGCTTCCAGCATCCAGCTCATTGACCGCGCCAGATGCGGCAGAGAAATCACGGCCTGCTTCGGATCACACAAGAAAGAATCCAGAACCGCGCTAACGCCGTCACGATAATTGTTTAAAACCTCGTAGCGTTCCATCAGTACATCAAACAGCCGATCACGCTTTGATGCCCCCTCCTCGCCTTCACCAATATTCTCCAGAACCTGCCGATCAATCATGCGTCCTAATGCCACCAAAATATCGCTCTTATCATCGAAATGTTCATGGAGCTCTCCCAGACTTAAGCCAGCACGCTCACTCACATCACGCAAAGATGCCTGCGCCCAGCCTCGCTCTACTGCAAGCGCAAGGGCAGCCTGAACAACTTCTTCCTTCACATTTTTCTTAGCTTTTGACGTCATAATTCTGTAAGGATAAAACATAGTCTTTCGAATCAAACAAGGAATAATCAATATGTCAGAACCCACGCTAGGCGTCATAGCCCTTGGAAATGCCCTCGTTGACGTGATCTCGCACTCGACCGAGGAGTTCATTACCGAACAAAAAGAAACACACGGTATGGAAAAAGGGGCAATGACCCTGATCGATGAAGCCCGTGCTGTTGAGTTATACAGCCTTATGGGTCCTGGCGTTGAAACCTCCGGCGGTTCAGCTGGCAACACCATGGCTGGCTTTGCTTCCTTTGGTGGCAAGGGCGCGTTGATTGCTAAAGTTGCCGAAGATCAACTCGGTGAAGTTTTTCAACACGACATTCGTTCCCTCGGCCTACAATTTGATACCCAGCCTCTGGCTATGGGCTCTGCGACAGGACGCTGCCTCATTCTGGTCACGCCGGACGCTGACCGTACCATGAACACGTTTCTCGGTGCCAGCTCCGAACTCAGCCCGGACGATATTGACCCTAACCTGATTGCCTCTGCTCAGATCACCTATTTAGAAGGTTATCTCTTTGACCGTGAACAGGCTAAACAGGCTTTTGTCACTGCTGCCATGGCTGCCCACAATGCCGGACACCGTGTTGCACTCACCCTATCAGACCCGTTCTGTGTTGACCGTCACCGCCATGACTTTTTGGGCCTTGTTGAAAACCATGTCGATATTCTCTTTGCCAATGAAGATGAAATCAAATCTCTGTTCATGCAGGATAACTTTGATGACGCCAAAAACGCGGTCAGCAAAAATGTCGAAATCGCCGTCCTAACACGCGGTGAAAAAGGAGCTGTTATTGTTTCAGATGGCAAAGAAATTTCTGTTGCTGCAGAACCTGTCGATAAAATTGTCGACACCACCGGTGCCGGTGATCAATTCGCTGCTGGTTTCCTTTATGGCTTTACCGAGAGTATGGATCTGGAGAAATGCGCAAAGCTGGGCGCACTCGCGGCGGCGGAGGTTATCAGCCATATTGGGCCACGACCGGAAGTAAAATTGGCGGATTTGCTACAGAAGGCAGCTTAAACCATCCCAGTCCAGCCCACAGCCTGTAACCGCTCCTCAAAAACTCTAAGCGTTCGGTCGGCAACACAAACAATGCGGATTTCATCAAAATCTTCATCCAGACGATTTTCGATGGCCTGAACAATCAAACGTGCCGCACGTTGCTTGGGGAAACCATTCTTTCCAGACGCCAGCGGCGGCAGGGCAATTCTTGTCAACCCCATCCCCCGTGCCAACTCTAAAGTTTTGCGCAGCACCTTAAGGAGGTGCCCATCCTCACGATCAAAATCATTTCGCCAATCCGGTGTGATACCAAACAGGACATGCTCACAAGGCAAGCCAAAACCTGGCACCGCATAAACATCTCCCACCCGGGGCTTATAAATATTCTCCAGAATAAACTCGTCGAGTTGCTCTCCAGCATCCTTCAGCAACTCATTATTCACTTGGCCACGATATTCCAGATTTTGTGGAATCAGAGATATAATGGCATCAACGTCCTGCTGCGCAATATTCCCCTGCACAAGTTTTATACGGCCCGAAAGAGGGTTGGAACGCCGGTTCTGCTCTGTTATCACTATATCCATGATCTATTATATCCCGGTTTTTCTTACCGTCTTCTTTCTTTGGGCCACGCCCCTGCATGCTGCTGATTACACGGGCCTGGCCATGCATGGCAAGCCCAAATATGACACAGAGGCCACCCATCTCGATTACACCAACCCGGACGCCCCCAAGGGCGGCACACTACGCATGTCGGAAATCGGCACTTTTGACACGCTCAACCCTTATTCCATTAAGGGCAAAGCCGCGGCTGGCCTGAATCTTGTCTATGATCGGCTCATGGCCCGCGTCTGGGATGAACCCTTCACAATGTACCCTCTAATTGCCAAAAAAGCCGTTGTCCCCGAAGATCGCTCTTCCATCACCATAGATTTAAACACCGATGCACGTTTTCATGATGGTAGTCCGATCACAGCAGATGACGTGATCTTTTCCTTTGAAACCCTGCGTGATCACGGCCGGCCCAATATGCGTAACATTTACCGCCTGGTTGAAAGTGTTGAAAAGCGCGGCAAAACCGTTATCCATTTTAGTTTCGGCGAGGGCTATGATCAGGAAACAGCGATGATTATTGCGATGATGCCAGTGCTCTCGAAAAAATACTGGGGTGAGCGGATAGAACAAGGCAAACCCTTTGATTCAACCATACTGGACAAGCCTTTATTAAACGGTCCGTATCGTATTGCTGAATTTGAACCTGGTCGCCGCATTGTCTATGAGCGTAATCCTGATTACTGGGCAGCAGACCTTCTCACCAATGTCGGCCATCACAACTTTGAACGTATAGTTTACGAGTATTACCGGGATGATAGCGTCTCTTTTGAAGCCTTTAAAACAGGCAATACAAATCTGCGCCGCGAATGGGATGCCGGAAAATGGGCCAGCGTTTACGACTTTCCCGCCGCTACCGAGCAGAAAGTTAAACTGGACACCCTAACCCATGGCCGCCCCGAGCGTGTGCGTGCTTTTATCTTCAACACACGGCGCGCCCCTTTCGACGATATCCGTGTTCGCAAAGCGTTCGATTTGCTGTTTGATTTTGAGTGGGCCAATGAAAATCTTTTCCACGGCGAATACAAACGAATTGAAAGCTTCTTCCCCAATTCCGAACTGGCCGCCACAGGGGAACCTGATGAGATGCAGCACGGCGTACTGCAAGTCTGGACGGATGTACTATCCCCTGAAGTCTTCGGCCCCGCCTATAAAGCCCCGATCTCCGCGGGCCCCGAGCAAATTCGTGCAAATATGCGTGCAGCCGATGCCCTCCTGAAAGAAGCAGGCTGGGTTGTTGAAAACGGCCAGCGCATGAAAGACGGCCAACAGCTTCATTTTGAAATACTTCTCGGCGCCCCGGGAGATGAAAAACTCACCCTACATTTCAGGCGTGCCCTTGAAAAAATGGGAATCATGCCCACAATCCGCATTCTTGATTCAGCCGCTTATCGTGGCCGCCTCAACGAATACGACTTTGACATGACGCTTTATTTCTGGCGCTCTTCCCTTTCCCCCGGCACAGAGCAAATCCTATATTGGGGATGCGATGCCGCCAAAGAGCCTGCCCGGTGGAATTTTGCCGGTATTTGCAACGAAGCTGTCGATTCGATTTCGATGTCTATCGCCAACGCCAAAAGCCGTGAAGACCTTGTCGGGCGCGTCAGAGCGCTTGACCGTATCCTTACCCACGGCCATTACATGATACCACTTTACTACGCAGGCAAGGATTATGCCGCCTATTGGAGCCCTATTAGCCGCCCGGAGAAGATTCCCTTATATGGCATGGTGCTGGAAACATGGTGGATGGATCAGCAGACGCCGTAAATCGTCATTGAGCCGCCGCCGCTCTCTTGCTATGATTCGTGGGTAATCATGTGTTCAACCAACTCAAGACCTCCTCATGCAAATAAAACGCGCTCCCGTCATTCTTGGCTTAACAGTTCTGCTGGGCCTTTCCGCCTGCCAGAGCGAACCCAAAAGAGATATTGATAACAGCCAGTACTGGCAAAGAGTGAGTGCGTCTTCAGCCACGTGGTTGCGCGGGCCAAAAGCACAGCAAGTCCTCAACCGTGATATTTCACGCTGCGTCACCGAGCTGCGTGAGCTTGAGAAGCTCGGGTCACTCAAAGGTGCTATACCTGCTGATCCCCACGGCCGTATTCTTGACCCCGACTATGAGACCAGAGCCGATGGCTGGGATGAGCCCGAACGCATGGGCGCTATGTTCGCCGAACATAGTGACTATCACGACTTTGAGACCTGCATGCTGGCCAAAGGCTGGGAACGTACAAAATATGTCCCCTATGATGTTTCTGAAGAAGCAAAAATGAACTATCTGCGCCACCATGTCGCCACCCGTGATGAGTACGACACATCCGGCAAGATCAAAAAGAAAAAAGAAAAGCCACGCGGCGATTTTGACAATCTGAACGAATAAGATAGGTTTCCTTTCATGGATGCCTTCTTCACAAAACTCCCAAACCGCGGCCTAATTCATCTTGAGGGAGATGACCGTCATGATTTCCTGCAGGGGCTGATTACCAATGACATCGAAAAGCTTGAGCCGGGCAAAGCCCTTTACGCCTGCCTGCTGACGCCGCAAGGAAAATTCCTCCATGATTTTTTTATTAGTGATGGGGATCGCTTTACCCTGCTGGAATGCGAAGGCGATATCCGCGCGCAGGATTTATTCGAACGGCTAAACAAATACCGCCTGCGCGCCGATGTTCAAATTTCTGTCGAAGAGGACGTTCCCGTCTATGTAATTTTTGGTAATCAAAACACACCTGGTTATACAGATCCGCGCGATCCGGAAATGGGCTATCGTTCTTTCGAAAAGCCTGATGGGCTGGAAGAAAAACCTTTCGAAGAATGGGACATACACCGCATCAAACTTGGCATCCCCGACGGCAGCCGTGACATGATCCCGGGAAAATCAACGCTGGATGAGGCCAACATCGAAAGATGGAACGGCGTTTCGTATGAGAAAGGATGTTACGTAGGCCAGGAACTCACCGCCCGCATGCATCATCGCGGCTTGGGGAAGAAGCATCTACAAACCGTACAACTCGGCTCTCTGCCCGATAAAGCCGAACTCCGCTCCAGCTGCGGCGATATTGGATTGGCGCTGATTAGGGAATAAGTATAAAAAATTCAAAAGATCAGCCTACCCTTTATTCAGAGACTTATGTTCCCTATAAAACGTGTTCATATGATGTGCGCACCCATTCTGAATTTTTCTTGCTTGCTCAATAATTATTTCGGCATTCGACTCTGGCGAAGACCCTGTATTATTTAATACCATCATGTTTGAGTGCCGAGGATTAAAAAGTTTTTTTGACGAAATGAATCCTCTTGCTACCTCTGTATTCGCCAACTTAAAACGTGATACACGCTCCGATGATGAAACTCTATTTATTAAAACGTCATTTTCACATGTAAGTAATACTGGAAGAAAAAAACTATTTCTAGCTTTGGCCATATCCTGGACCCTATTAAAATGTTCATGCCCTGCACTATCATTTAGCAATACATCTGTAAGAACATAATTGAGTGCTGGAGGGGCATATTGCATCATCTCAAATACCTGAGCGGCAATCTGATGGTATTTTTCATATAATTTTTCTATGTGAGGGCAATCGCCTTTTGAAGTATCGTGCGCCATAACAGTAAAAAGCGGCATAGCTGTAAGCTGGTTATCAAGTAAGACACCTTCAGTTTTGTCTGCTATTGCTTTTCCTGTCGTGTACTTCCCTACTCCGGGATACCCTATTAAATATATAATTGTATTTTGCATAAGCTTTATTTACAGATAAATTTTGCTATGCGCAACAAAAATATACCACGATAGAAAAAAGGCTAATTAGCTAGCCAGCAGCAAATCCCAGCGGTTGAAAATATGGCGCATATCAAAAGTTTTGTTATCGTCCTTGGGCTGTTTATCTGTCACAAGAAAAAATCCCTTTGACTTTACTCTGCCGCAGCCATTTTTTTATCCTGAAAAGGGACGGTCTTGCTCTGCCCCTCCTTGATTGCTGATTGCGCAGCGGCCAGCTTGGCAATCGGCACGCGGTAAGGGGAACAGGACACGTAATCCAACCCGATTTGTTCACAAAATGCGATTGACGCCGGATCGCCACCATGTTCACCACAAATACCAAGCTTGATATTTGCGTTTGTTTGGCGACCACCATGAACGGCAACACTGATCAAACGTCCAACCCCCTCAACATCGATAGACGAAAACGGGTCGCGCTCAAAAATTCCATGACCAACATAAGCCGGCAGGAAACTTGATGCGTCATCACGGCTCATTCCCAGTGTCGTTTGCGTCAAATCATTGGTACCGAAGCTAAAGAAATCCGCACATTCTGCAATTTCATTTGCTGTCAGGGCGGCGCGCGGCAGCTCAATCATTGTGCCAACGATATAGTCGATCCTCTTGCCCTTTTCCTCGAATACCGCTTCGGCCGTACGTTCTACCGCCTCACGCATCATCGCAAGCTCTTTGCGCGTCGCCACCAACGGGATCATAATCTCGGGCAAAACGCTTTCGCCTTCATTCTCATCCACCTCAAGTGCAGCCTCAAAAATTGCCCGCGCCTGCATCTCGTAAATTTCCGGATACGTAATTCCCAAACGGCAGCCACGATGGCCAAGCATCGGATTTGTTTCCTTCAGATCATCTAAACGCCGACGTACAATTTCCGGATCAATGCTGGCCGTGGCCGCAAACTGATCGATATCCGCCTCTTCATGCGGTAAAAATTCATGCAACGGCGGGTCAAGCAAACGCACTGTAATCGGCAATCCGGCCATAATTTTAAACAACGCTACAAAATCGCTGCGCTGCTCTGGCAACAATTTATCGAGCGCCGCGCGGCGCTCCGCTTCCTTGGTCGCAAAGATCATCTCGCGCACATTTTGAATGCGTGAGGCCTCAAAGAACATATGCTCGGTCCGGCACAGCCCAATCCCCTCCGCGCCAAAATCCACAGCTGTCTTGGCATCCAGGGGGGTTTCCGCATTGGTGCGTACATTCATTCTGCGGCGCTCATCTGCCCAAGCCATCAACGTGCCAAAATCACCGGACATCTCGGGCTGTATCGTTGCCACCGCGCCCAAAATTACTTCACCGGTCGAACCGTCAATCGTCAAAATATCGCCTTCTTTGATATCATGTTCACCGACACGGATCATCCGCGCCTTCGCATCAATATGCAGCTCACCGGCGCCAGCAACACAAGGCTTGCCCATACCGCGCGCTACAACCGCCGCGTGACTGGTCATGCCGCCGCGTGATGTCAAAATTCCGGCCGCCGCATACATGCCGTGAATATCTTCCGGTGATGTTTCCTGACGGCAAAGAATAACGCTCTCGCCCGCATGGCTTTTGGTTTCAGCTTCATCAGCCGTAAATACAATCTTGCCACTCGCCGCGCCGGGTGATGCCGGTAGACCTTTGGCAATAATATTCTTGCTCGCCTTTGGATCCAGTGTTGGGTGTAAAAGTTGGTCAAGGCTTTGCGGGTCAACCCGCAGCAGCGCCTCTTCCTGCGTAATCAGGTTCTCTTCAACCATATCAACGGCAATCTTAAGTGCTGCTTTGGCTGTACGTTTACCGGCACGGGTCTGAAGCATGAATAGCTTGCCTTTTTGCACGGTGAATTCCAAGTCCTGTACATCATGATAGTGCTTTTCCAAACGCAAACGCACATCATCAAGCTGACCAAAAACATCCGGCATTGACTCTTCCATCGACGGTAAATTGCTGCCCTCTCTTTCGCGGCCGTACTTGGTGAGCGATTGCGGCGTACGAATACCAGCAACAACATCCTCGCCCTGCGCATTGATCAAATATTCGCCGTAGAAATAATTCTCGCCCGTTGATGGATCGCGCGTAAACGCCACGCCGGTCGCACAATCTTCACCCATATTGCCAAAGACCATCGACTGCACATTGACGGCGGTGCCCCAGCTTCCAGGAATTTCATGAATTTTTCTATACGTCACCGCGCGCGGCACCATCCAGGAGCTAAACACCGCGCCGATCGCACCCCAAAGCTGCTCTTTCGGATCAGACGGGAACGGCTTGCCGAGTTCCTTTTCAACCAGCTTTTTATATTCTCCGACAATCTCCTGCCAGCCTTCGGCTGTTACATCGGTATCCTGTGTGATGCCATTATCGCGCTTATGCGTATCTATCACATCTTCAAAGTCATGATGATCAACACCCAGCACAACATCGCCATACATCTGAACAAAACGCCGATATGAATCCCAGGCAAAGCGCGGATCACCCGACTGCTTCGCCAGCCCGGCCACCGTTTCATCATTCAAACCAAGATTAAGAACCGTATCCATCATCCCCGGCATGGAAACACGGGCACCGGAACGCACAGACACCAGCAATGGATTTTCAGCATCACCAAATTTCATGTCCATGGATTGTTCGATCTGGGCCAGAGCCGTCTCAACCTGATCGGTAAGCTCCGCAGGATAGGATTCTTCATTATCGTAATAATGGGTACAAACTTCTGTCGTAATGGTAAACCCAGGGGGCACCGGCAAACCAAGCGAGGCCATTTCGGCCAGGTTGGAGCCCTTGCCCCCCAGCAAATTACGCATGGTCGTATCACCTTCATTGTGATCCGCCCCGAAACTATAGACCCATTTGCTCATGAATGACCTTTCCTCATGGCTTAAAAACGCTTGATGTTAGCGGTATTTAGCATATTTACCGCGGTTTTCACAAGAAAATTAACGCCTTAAATCAAGCTTTTCACCATCATCAAGCATAAATTATCGTCCAGAGGGCGGGACTCCCCGTAAGAGAGCAATTTCCGGTCATAAGTGACACCATTTCCGTCTGGCACGTAGCCCAGCTTAGTGTACAGTCTTTGCGCGGCGCCGTAGGATCTATCCAACCCGACACCGATCCCCATCCGCTCAATTCCTTTGCCCCGTGTCAGTTCCTCGCAATAGTGAATCATGGCCGTGCCGATTCCCTGTTTGCGCTGCTCCTGCAGCACATTCAAATCCTGAATCTCAGGGATAGCCAGCTTACGAAACATGCCGTATTTCGGCTCCCAGTTCAAAATACAATATCCGGAATCGCGCTCATCCAGTGAGGCCATAAACAGCAAACGCTTGCCCGCCGCCTGCAAAGCCAGACACTTCTCGAAATAATCCACATCCTTGGCATGGCCGAGCGCGTCCACCAGAGCCCAAAGTGCGTCGGCCTCACCGTTTTCAATCTGGCGTATTGCTATATTTTCGCCTACCATAGGGCTAAACATAGAGAATCTCATGACAATCACCAAGTTCATAATTCTAGCCATTTTTCTTACTTTTTCTTTTGACCAAGCATTCGCAGGTGAGAAGAAGCGTTCCTCCATGATGTACACAACCATGGGCCATAAGCAGAAAAATATGAATCTCAGAAGTATTGAATACAAAAATAAAGACCTGAAGAAATCTGAGGACACCGAAGAACAAGGGACACCATCCGAACAGGTCTGGAAGAGATACAAGTCTCTTGCAGCTGGCGAACAAGAAAAAGAACAAAACCCACCCAAAGAAATAGAAGCCGCCTCAGAAACCAAACCCGCACAAGTTGAACAACCAAAGCTCACTGGACTGGCGGGACTTATTCAGCAATATCAGAAGAATAAAGAAAATCGCGGTGGTATGAAATCGATAAATGTAAGCGGTCCGAAAGCATCACAAGAGAAAAGCCTTAAAGAGAAGGAATCTTCATTCCAAAATCAGGGCTCAGCGCCCTGATCTTCAGCACCCTTGATAATCTCTAGCGCCTGCTCCACATCATCATCGGACACCATCAAACGTGGCGCAATATTGGCCAGGCCATTATATAAGCCGCCTGTATGTTCATCAAACACGGCACAAAACAACCCACGATCCTCCAGCAAGGTTTTAACCATGGATATCTTAAAAGGATCATCACTGCGGTAAATTTCTTTCACATCCTTACGAATACAGCAAAAAACTGCAGGGCTCAAATTCCTTCCTCACACGGATTTTGCGCAAAGAAAATTTTTGATGAATGTTTGTAAAAACCGCGCACGTCCATAGCCATAGCTACGGTCAAGCGGTTTGAGCAAACAGGCACAAAAATTTACAGCGCCCGAAGGGTAACGATATGACAGTAAAGATACCAGGAAAACAGGTGCACGGAAGTGTTTACCCACTTTCAAACCTGTTTGACGCCGTAGATTTGCTGTCATATCGTTACAAAATCTCTTGTTAGGAAGGAATTTGAGCCCTAAAGTCAAATCATGTCCAGCAATGCCGCTATTAAAAAAGAACCAACAAGCGCTATCAACCCGCTTGAGAGCCTGTCCACCCTTTTGAAAGGTGACATGGCGCAGGTCAATACGTTGATCCTGCAAAACATGGAATCGAAGGTGCCGTTGATCCCACAGCTGGCCAGCTATCTTATCGCTGCCGGGGGCAAGCGTATCCGTCCACTACTCACTCTGGCATGCACACAGCTATATAACGGCGACATGACCCGTTCTTATCGTCTGGCGGCAGCCGTTGAGTTTATTCATACAGCTACCCTTCTTCACGATGACGTCGTTGATGAAAGTGACGAACGAAGGGGCCAGGATGCAGCCAATCTTATTTTTGGTAATCAGGCCAGCGTACTGGTTGGTGATTTTTTATTCTCCCGCTCCTTCCAACTCATGGTTAAAGATGGTTCCCTTGATGTCCTGCGCATTCTTTCTGATGCCGCCGCCATTATTGCCCAAGGCGAAGTACTGCAGCTTTCTATGACGGGCAATCTTGAAACAACCATGGATGGCTACATAGAAGTCATCAAAGCCAAAACTGCGGCGCTTTTTGCCGCCGCTTGTGAAGTCGGTCCAATTATCGGCGGGCAAGACCCCAGTGCTGCACAAGCTATGGCCGAATACGGCCTTAATCTTGGCATCGCCTTTCAAATCATCGATGATGCACTTGATTATGTCGGAGGGCAGGACAAAATCGGTAAAACCGTTGGTGATGATTTCCGCGAAGGAAAAATGACGGCGCCTATTCTCTTTGCACTTGAAAAAGCTGATGCAGAAGAGAAAACTTTCTGGGCCCGAACTATAAAAGATAAAAACCAGAACGATAGCGATCTTGATCAGGCTCGGAACATTATGGCCCGTCACGACACTATAAATCTAAGCATGGCTCTGGCTAGAAGTTACGCCAAAAAAGCCCGCATGGCTCTTGCCGAAGCTCCGGACCACAACATTCGCGCTTTGCTCGATGATATTGTTACTTTTACAATTGAACGAGAATTTTAAAGTCCTACTCGGCCCCAAGGCGCGTCGCCCACATCTCTCGAATAACATTGGGAAGCTCTACTGGATCGAACGGCTTATGTATCACACCGATAGCCCCCAGCGCTTTATAATGATCCGTCATCACCAGTTTAGCCTTGCCGGTTAAAAATATAAACGGAACTCCCGTTGCGTCCGGCATGTCGCGTAATTTTTCCATGAGATCAGGGCCACTCATGTCCGGCATCAACATATCGAGCAGAATAAGATCAGGCTGCAACTCACGGATACGCGCGATGAATTCCTCGCCACTACCGCAAGTTACAAGGACAATATCTTCCTCGGCTTCTTCCAAAGAAACTCTGACAAGCTGCCTCAGATCTATATCATCATCAATACAGACAACACGTTCGGGAAATTCAGACATGGGCCCTAACCGTAAAACTTACCCTGAAACAGATTAGCATTTTTTCAACCCAAAATGGAGAGCCAAAAAATTACACACCCTCACCCTTGACAATATACCCTATAGGGGTATATTCTGTATCTATGAGACAAATTATTGTGATGGTACTTATCTTACTTTTTGCGCTCCCAGTTCAGGCCCGGCCGGTTTCCTATCCCGGCGGCTGGACGGTAATGCTGATGAATGACGTGGATATCAATTCCCTGCATATTCATTACTCCCCAACGGCCACCTACTCTGTCGGCGTGCGACATGAATATCTGCGTGGTTCCAAAGCCAATGTTGATACCGCCGCCGTCAATTACCTAATCAAACGCTGGAACATGCCGGCGGCACAAGCCAACCTCTACATTAAATCCGGAGCCGGCATCGCCTATGATGATGGCGAGTATGACCCAGCCGCCTATACGGGCTTTGCTGCCGACTGGGAAAACCGCCGCTTCTTTACCGGTTATGAGAACCGCTTTTTCTGGGCTGACCAAACGGAAAAATTTATCAAACATAAAGCGCGTGTTGGCGTCGCCCCCTATGTCGGTGATTACGGTGATCTACACACATGGCTGATGCTGCAGGCTGATTACGATGCCGGGGCAGATGATAATTTTTCTGTAACGCCATTGGTACGTTTTTTCAAAGGTCCTGCCTTGTTAGAGGCCGGATACAACCTTGATGATGGCGCCTTGTTTAATTTTGTTTACAGATTTTAAAAGGAGAAAACGATGAGACTATTTTTACTGACATTTGCAACACTTGGATTTCTGACCCTGCCAGCACAAGCCGATCATGCAGCGGCAGCACAGGTGCATGATATTACTGTGAAGGTAAATGGACTAGTCTGTGATTTTTGCGCCCGTGCCGTTGAAAAAGTTTTTGGCGAGCGAGCGGACGTGGAAGGAATTGATGTTGATCTCGATACCCATTCTGTCACCATCGATATGAAAGAAGGTGCGGATATCACGGATGAGGAAATAACAAAGCTGATTACAGATTCAGGCTACAATGTTGTTGAAATCACCCGCGCTGCGGATAAGACTGAATGACTCATTTCAGCTTTAAAGAAACCCTCGCGCCAACCTTAAGCCTGTTTGCGTCGGCAGGAACCCTTATATGCTGCGCCCTTCCGGCCCTGTTCGTAACGCTGGGCATGGGGGCGGCGCTGGCCGGGCTGGTCAGCGATTATCCGCAACTGGTCTGGCTGTCAGAACGCAAAGTCGAGGTTTTTGGCTTTGCGACATTCATGCTGACCTTTGCCGGGATCATGCAATACCGCGCCCGCAACATGCCGTGTCCGGTTGATCCGATTAAAGCCAAGGCCTGTACGCGTCTGCGCAAAATCAGTCTCGGTATTTATATTTTTTCACTGTTTATATTTCTCACAGGTGTGTTTTTTGCTTTTGTTGCACCCAAAATCTTATTTTAGGAGATTACCATGCCCAAAGACACCGCCAACAAACATCCCTGTCATATATCCGAAATCGGAAAGCTCAACCGCGTTTCTGGTCAAGTAGAGGGCATCAAGAAGATGATCGAGGAACATCGCTACTGCCCTGATATCCTGACCCAGCTCCGCGCTGCCCGCTCGGCCTTAAAATCAGTAGAGGCCTCCATCCTTGAATGCCATTTGCAATCCTGCGTCGCCGATGCCATGGTGAGCGGCAGCAAGGCCGAAAAAGACAAGAAAATTGCTGAGCTCAAAGACCTCTTTAAACGATTTGATGATACCTAATGACAGATCCCTGCTGCGAAGTTTCCAAGCAAAACACACATAAAAAGACAGGCTTTGACCTGATTCTGCATGGCAGCCTGCTCATTATTTGTTCCGTCCTTATATTATATTTTAGCGGTCTAAATATTCCCTTCATCACCACTTACGCTGAATCTATTATCGAGTTTCTCAGCCGCATGTGGTGGGGCGTTCTACTCGGCATTACTTTTGTCGGCCTTATGAGCAAAATTCCACGCGAATATTATACGGCAGTTCTTGGCCGTGGCGACACATTCGGTGGCATTATTCGCGCTGCGATTGCCGGGCTATTCCTTGATTTATGCTCACACGGCATTCTCATGATCGGCGCCAAGCTGTATGAGCGCGGCGCTTCCCTGGCGCAGGTTATGACCTTCCTCATCGCCAGCCCATGGAACTCCCTATCCCTGACCATCATCCTTGTCTCGTTGATTGGCCTAAAATGGACGCTTGTCTACATTGCCGGTTCTGTCGTCATCGCTGTCTTGTCAGGCCTTGTTTACAAAACGCTTATTGCTTCGGGCAAACTTCCCGACAACCCAAACAAAACGGATTTATCAGAAAACTTTTCACTTAAAGATGACGCCAGATCAAAACTCAAAGAATTTAAATTTTCACGCCTATTTTTTAAAGACATCGCTATTGGTGGCCTTAAAGAATCTAAAATGATTATCAAATGGCTACTCTTCGGCGTCATTATTGCCGCCGCTATTCGCACCTTTGTTCCTGTTGAAATTTTTGAGAACTGGTTTGGCCCAACTCTAATTGGCCTACTCCTGACCCTCGTCGCCACCACAATCATCGAGGTCTGCTCCGAAGGCTCCGCCCCGATTGCCTCGGAACTTGTCACCCGCGCCAACGCACCCGGCAATGGCTTTGCTTTCCTGATGGCGGGCGTAGCCACTGATTACACTGAAATCATGGTCCTGCGCGAATTCACGAAGTCGTGGAAAATTGCCCTGTCCCTACCGCTGATTACCGTACCGCAGGTCATCTTGCTCGGCTATATCATGAATATGGTTCAGTAAAGAAAATTAACCACGCCGCCATAAAGCAAAAACGTCAGCCCCAACGCGCTTAAAGGGTGCGCGGCCATCGCGGGCAGCCCACCTTTGACAAAGAAATAATATAGAACAAAAAATACCGGAATGGTCACGGCGCAATAAATCCGCACCCCATATTCTTCGGCCTCAGGCAAAAGCAAATAGCCAAGCAATAATGTCACAGTCATCATAACAGCTGTGATTTTGTACCATGCGTCTGCCACATGGTAGAAAAGATGGCTGCCCTTCAGGATAATCCAGAGAACCGCTGGCACCGACACCCACAGCGGCACAAACAACGCCATAAGATAAGCGCTCTTGTCCTCAAATAAATAATGAACAAACGATCCTTTTTCAGCAGCAAAGCCCATAACAGATGAAATATACGTGAGACTAAGAACAGGAAAATAGCGCCTTGTCAGGACGTCATTAAAATCCTTTGGCAGCAAATGATCCGGTGCATCACGTTCCAGTTCTAGTCTTTCTGCGCCCATGCCTTCCTACTCTTTTTTCTTTTTCTTGTTGCAGGGATAAGATTCGAACAGAGCCAGCGCCACACCCGGCGCAGCCACAAATTCACCGTGATCATCCTTGTTCCTGATGAGATAATTAATCACCGTTTTTTGCACTCCATTCAAACTAACATTATCCGGCACACAAAAATCAATACTGGGCGCCGTCCCCAAAGAACGTATTAAATTATGATAGTCTAAAACACCTGAGATATAGGCCTGACAGGCAATGTGTCCGCCGGGCACCAGTTCCTTTCCTGCTTCGTCACTGGCACAAACCTGTATTAAATAAGAACCAGAAAACTGTGCTGCCTGGGATTTTACAGGAACGATTAAAGCGGCTAAAAGCATTAAAGCTACGCATAACTTCATCTTACTGCCCGTTCGATTTACTTTTGAGTTGCTCCAATATAGCAAAAGGAGAGTCATCCGGGTTGGTGGGCGCGTCGACTTGCATAACCCTTGGCTCCTTTTTGGGCGGTGCCTTTTTCTTTGGTTTCTTGCCAGGCTTTTGCTCTGATTTTTTATACGCTGGCTTCTTCTCATGAACAGGCTTTTCTGCCTCGAAAGCTTTCCCCTTCTTGAGACGGAATGTTGCCAATTCCGGCTTCTCGACTACTTTTGGTTTTTCTATCTCTATCTTTTCACCATCTACCTCTTCCACCTTCTGATCGGCCGGGTCGAAAACCTTCTTATGGCCCATTGCCTCCAAGATCAAATACAAATCCTCAAGCGAAGACCCCAGCCATTCAGCCATTTCATGCCTGGCCTGAAACTTTCCATCTTTTGCATGATCGTAAACTGCACTGATTACCCGATCGAGCATATCAATACGAATAGCGCGCGGTCCGTAAACCGGATAACCAATCACCCGATAAAAAGCAGAATCAAAATCTTTATCTTCCATCTTAAGTGAAACAATACCGTCAGGCGGCACCTTCGCAGGCAAAGCCTTACTCTCCCATAAATTCCACAAAAGACCTTTTAGGCGCACTGCGGCTGGTTTATTCAAATCCGGCAGAAAAATCAGGATCGGGCCTAACTTGATTCTCTTGCTCCGCAAAATGCTACGCCCATCTGTATCAAGCTGCGCAATCAGCGCATCAATATTTTCCCGAGGTAAAATACCCATCGCCGCATAAATCTGCGTGGCAATCTCTCTTACTGGGCCTTCCGGCTGCTCATTTTCTTTTCCAAGAGCAACAAGCGGCTCAAGCACCTGTGCAATATGGGCTTTCAACCATTCCCCTATAAAGGCGATGACCGCGTCTTTGTCTTGCTCTTTGATTAGATCACTTTCCAGCAAGGCCACGCCGGGACTTAATATCCCATCGCCTTTGCTAACAGCCGCAATCGGCGCACCGGCAATGGGATTACTAGCATCAGATTGCCAAAGAATCTGGCCATCATCAGCCAGCGAAAATTGAGTGGGTTGTGAGCTCAGCATCACGTAAACATCCTTTTATTACGGAATAAGCCGCATCTTAGGGTGCAAGCCTACAAAAATAAAGAGATTTTAGCTTTGCGATACATCAAGTTTTTGATTAGATTAAAGCCGCTTTCATAATACATTTAAAAACACGGAAAATTTATGACCCGGCCCACTTTTCTTTTGGCGTTTGTTTTTGCCCTGATATTGGCTATTTCGCCATTCAATGCATCAGCTGCTGATATAAATGATGAAGGAGCACAACGCCTTAAAATAATATTTGAAGAGTTAATTTCCTATCAAAAAAGCATTTCCGAACTGGCCGAGGATGGGAAACTTATTTATCAGGGTGATGTTATTGTCGAGCCATCAGATGAATATTACGCCGTTACCCTTCCGCATGTATCAATTCTATATCCAAAAGGACAGCGTCTTGAACTGGGCATAGTATCTGTGAATGCCGTCCCACACGATCAAGAAGGCCAATGGAAAATGACTGTTGCCATGCCAACTCCAATTATACTTTTTGATAAGAGTGGCGCGCCCGCACTTCAACTTGATATCGGCAGCCAACTTTCTGCCGGAATATGGCATGAAGAACTTGAATATTTTACCAAACTCGATGCCCGTTATCAGGATATTAAGATTGAAAGCCCCGATGGAACTTTCAGAACTGCCATTGCCGAAGCAGAAATCCTATACGACCTGAACGAAGACGATCAGGGAAGGTGGTCCGGTCCACTCAAAGGCACTATCCGCAAAATTGCCATGAATTTCGAGAAAACTGGCGGCACCATTACGATGAAGGAAGCCAAACTCGGGGTTGAGTTATTCTCCTACATTCCGCAAGCCATCAAAGACTACAAAGAAAAACTGATCGCCATGGCCGAAGCCGGTAGCGATGGCAATGTCAGTAGTCAGCATATAACAGGGCTCTACAATATGATCGTTGAACTGCTTGGGAATGCTGGAGACGGTTTCACCGCACAATACGAAGTTTCAGACCTGGATATTACACGTCCCGTAGACCCTGATACTGAATCTGAGGAAAAACGGCTGGAATCTTTTCACTTCGGAAAACTTAGTATGGGTTTTGATCTGACCGGTTTCCTGAACAATCAAGTCAAGTTGGCCCTGCGTTTTGGTTTTAATGACCTCAAAGCGCCACCATCTGATGATGAAAGCATGAAAGGCATTATGCCGACAACAGGGCACATCGATGTACAACTAAACGATATCCCGTATCAAAAAATTGCGGACCTTGGTCGCAACAGCATTGCAGGAAAAGCAGGCATGGTGCACATGGCCACTTTCGCCTTAAAAATACCGGCGATCCTGTCTGAAGCCGGAACCACAATGACCTTTACAGACAATCATTTCGGCAATGATGCCTATCACGTTAATGCGAACGGTAAAATTAGGGCAGATATCAGCGCGCTTAACAGCGCTACTGCGGATATTCGTCTGACAGCCAAAGGATTAGAACAGCTCAAAGCCAACATGGCGCTCGAGGGTGATGACCCCCTGAACGAAAATGCGCAGAATTTTCAAAAGATTGCGGCGCAACTGCAAATCCTTCAGGTTCTCGCCGCAAAGGAAAAAGATGGATTAGGAAACCTCATTCATATCTTAGAGTTTGAAATGAACAAGCAGGGTGAAATGCTGATGAACGGTCAGGATATCAGACTGTTGTTTGATGGCCGCGCAGCAGACAGAGCAAAGCCACAAGAACCCGAAGCCGCTCCTGAACAGGCACCTGCGCCCGAAGCTGCACCTACGCCGCAACCACAGCAGGTTGAGCCCGCCGCTCCCGCAGAAGATACGGCACCATAGCATTCAAGCGTAAAAGCCCTTCGTGGGTCAGACGCAAACAATCATCCTGATGAACAAGCCAACCTTCCTTGGCCGCCTGGTTCACATGATCTTCATCAATAAAGTCTTGCCAGTTTTGACCAGCCTCACGCTCCAACGCTAGCAATGAAACCCCATCACGCAGCCGCAACCCCATCATCAGTGCCTCTACGAACCGATCTTCCGGCGGCACACCCTCAAACGGATGAACACCTGACCCCTGCTCTGCCACACGCTCCAACCATATTTCAGGAGAACGATGCTCACGCGTTGCAAATTTGTTGTCCTCCATCGTCAAACGTCCATGCGCACCCGGCCCAATACCGACATAATCTCCGTAATGCCAATAAATCAGATTATGCCGCGATTCATCACCCGCCCGCGCATGATTGGACACCTCATAGGCAGGTAAATTATGCGCCTCCAAAACATCCTGCGTCAGATTGTAAAAATCCGCTGCCAGCTCCTCACCTGGCACCACAAATTTTTTCTGCGCGTAATCCTGATAAAACTGCGTGCCGCGCTCGATGGTAAGTTGATAAAGAGACAAATGCCCATTCGTATAGGTCACCGCACGCTCAAGCTCTTCCTGCCAGTCTTTTAGTGTTTGTTTTGGCCGGGCATAAATAAGATCAAAACTATAGCGATAAAAATTTTCTCTCGCGATATCAATCGCCTTCAATGCCTCTTTTACATTATGCTGGCGCCCAAGAAATTTAAGATCACTATTATTCAACGCCTGCACGCCTAGCGAAACACGATTGATCCCAGCCTCTCTAAAAGCACGAAACTTTTCTGCTTCAACGGATGTAGGGTTCGCTTCCAATGTGATTTCAATATCATTGGAAACCTGCCATTTTTGCTGAATGCGGTCTATAATCGCTTCAACGGTTTCCGGCACCATTAATGACGGCGTGCCTCCACCAAAATAAATCGATTCCACCTGCCGCGCCGGAACCAAAGATGCGTAGTGATCTATCGACCGAAGATAAGCATCCCGCCAAAGGTCATGATCAATGCCCTCGCGCACATGAGAGTTGAAATCGCAATACGGGCATTTGGCCAAACAAAAGGGCCAGTGGATATAAACCCCGAACTGGCCCTGTTGTTTCATCTTATATATTTCTACTACTGAACGTTAAATTCAACCTTGTTAACAGTCGCCGGGCTAACCAAATCGGTTGTCGAACCAATAGTGGTTTGCATCGATTCAAACACGATCGGCAACGCAAACAAGGCACCACCGGCTGCCAATCTAACAGCGCCATCTTTCAGCGGCGTTTGGGTAGGATTTTCAACATGGTCTTTCAATTTCAAAATACCGAGAACGCCCATTAAAAGGCCGATCATATAGGCAAGACCGGTAATCATACCCGGCACTTCTTCAATTGACTCGGTAATATTTCTGGCGATAGTGCCAAAATTAGACTGTGCGGTTGCTTCCTGTGAAAACATACCAACCATAAAAGCGGCCTGAACTCCGAGTACGCGGCGTTTAAAATTCTTAATCATTTTTTTCTCTCCTACCAAAAAGCTGGTTAAAACGTGGCCTATACTTATTCTCTTTCTTACGAAAAGTCAAATTTCGCGCGTTTTACTGCCCACAGAGCTGTCGCGAATGTCCTATTATTTTCTTAATAAAACAGGACTCTACCAGCTTCTCAAAAGCTTGTGCACGATGGGAAATTTTGTGTTTTTCCGCAGGGTCCATTTCGCCAAAGGTTACATCATAGTCACCCGGCATAAATATCGGATCATAGCCAAACCCCTTATCGCCCCGGGCGGGCCAAACAATTGCTCCCTCTACGCGCCCTTCGAAAGTCTCGACCTCTCCATCCGGCCACGCCAGCGCTAACACACAAACAAACGCAGCACTGCGATCATGCAACCCGCTCAGCTCATCCTGCACTTTTTGCATGGCCATTTGAAAATCTTTCTTTTCCCCCGCCCAACGCGCCGAATATATCCCCGGCTGCCCACCGAGCGCCTTTACTGCCAAGCCACTATCATCGGCCAGCGAAACCTTACCGCTTTCCTGCGCGGCGGCTTTTGCTTTTAAAATCGCATTGTCTGTGAAAGTACTGCCGGTTTCTTCCGGCTCGGACAGGCCAAGCTCTCCGGCAGAAATAAACGTTTCAACATAAGGCCCGAGCAATTCGGCGATCTCCTTGACCTTGCCCTGATTATGCGTGGCCAGAACAATCTCATCGCCTTCAAATAAACGAGTCATCCGAGTTTCAGCGCCTTTTTCTGTGCCACCGTTAAATCTACGCAGCCATCCTGCGCCAATTTAAGAAGATTCAAAAACTCTTCTTCCGAAAACGGCTCTTTTTCCGCCGTGCCCTGAATCTCACAAAGCCCGCCTTTGCCGGTGATCACGAAATTCGCATCGGTATCAGCCTCGGAATCTTCATCATAATCGAGATCAAGCACCGGCTCGCCTTCATATATACCGCAGGAAATGGCCGCGACCGTATCGCTCATCGGCACGGCCTTTAAAAGCCCCACCTTTACCAGATATTGAAACGCACTATGCAGCGCAACAAACCCGCCAGTGATTGCCGCGGTGCGCGTGCCGCCATCGGCCTGAATCACATCACAATCGACACGCACCTGCCGTTCACCCAATTTCTCAAGATCAACCACAGCCCGCAGTGCCCGCCCGATCAGACGCTGAATCTCCTGTGTCCGGCCTGATTGTTTGCCCCGCGCCGCTTCGCGGTCCATCCTTGTGCCGGTCGAGCGTGGCAACATACCGTATTCTGCTGTCACCCAGCCCTTTCCGCTATTCTTAATCCAGTGCGGCACGCGCTCCTCGACGCTAGCCGTGCACAGCACATGGGTATCGCCGAATTTGGCCAAACAAGACCCTTCGGCATGTTTGGATACATCGGTAATTAATTCAATTTCTCTTAAGGCATTGGATTCGCGCCCGGATGGTCTGGCCATATTATTCTCCTGTTACTTGAGGGCCACACTCTAACCCCCCGCAACAAATTGTCAATTCAGACTTTAGGCAGTATAGTAGCAGCTATGATTACGGAACTTAATGAGCGTTCGCGGGAAATTTTCCGCTTTATCGTCGATGCCTATCTTGAAACCGGGCAGCCGGTCGGCTCGCGCACCATATCAAAAAGCGACTTTCTCAGCCTGTCCCCGGCCAGTATCCGCAATACCATGGCCGACCTCGAAGATGCCGGGCTTCTCTGCGCCCCACACACCTCCGCCGGGCGTTTGCCCACAGAAGCGGGGCTACGCCTTTATATCGATGGACTGATGGAAGTCGGCGGCCTCAGTAAGGACGAACGCAGTAAAATTGAAAGTGAGTGCCATGCTTTAGGACGCCCTTTTAATGAAGTGCTTGAGCGCACGACAACCCTACTTTCTGGCCTGTCCTCTTGCGCCAGTCTCGTTATCGCCCCGAAGCTCGATGAATCGGTAAAGCAAATTCAGTTTGTAAAATTAGCACCCGGTAAAATCCTGATTGTGCTGGTCATGCAAAACGGGCTGGTCGAAAACCGTATCATGGACACAGAAAGTAATATCCCGGAAACCGCACTGATCAAAGCCTCTAACTACCTCAATGCCAAGCTCGGGGGCAAAACACTAGGTCAGGCCCAAAAGGAAATTATGAAAGACATGAGCCAAAGCCGCTCCCAACTCGACGGTATCACTCAAAGCCTGGTTGAAAAAGGCCTGGCCCTACCCTCCACCGGTAATCAGGATGGCCATATCATCGTGCGCGGACAATCACGCCTATTGGAAGACGTCAAAGCCATCGAAGAACTGGAAAAAGCCCGTGCTTTGCTGGGTTTTCTCGAAGAACAGGACAACATGCTGAAACTACTGGATTCCGTCGGTGACGCTGATGGGGTGCAGATTTTCATCGGCGCAGAAAATAAAATTTTCGATCAATCCGGCTGGTCGATGATTATTTCACCCTACAAAAACGGTAAAGAGCAGATTATCGGTGCCATCGGCGTGATCGGCCCGACCCGCCTCAATTACGACCGGATTATCCCGATGGTCGATTATACGTCGCAAATTGTCGCAAAGCTCGTGGATGAACTGTAGAAACTCCGTAATGGCAATTGCCCGAAACCTCCATAAGGCTATAATGACTGAGACCGTATTGAATTTACCGGGTAAGTGTCTATGACTATATCTCATTACTTTCGTCTATTGATGTTGCTAGCCTTGCTGCTGCCGACCTCTGTTTTTGCGCAGACAGAATCTCAGAAAACCAAAAAACAGATAGAGCCCAGTGACTTTCAGAATACAGAGGCCCCTTTTTTGCTGGACGCCACACTATACGAAATGAATTTTGTTCACAAACCTGATGCAAAACTAAACGAAGCGACGTTACGCATCACTCAGCCTCTATCTATAAACGGTTGTGCAAAAATCCATCCTCTGGAAACACAAACCAAAGTCCAAGGAAGAAATATTGAAATCACCGTTAGTGCCCCTATAGTCACGCTCGACAACAAAGGTCATTATACGCAACATGGCTGTAAACAAAATATGAATGCAGTCACGGCTGATGTAACCCTCAATCGTGACCAACTCATAACTGACGAGATTAATAAAGTTGTCTTTAAAGGGCCTGGCGGAAAAGATCGTTATGATATTTACGTCGACCACAACAAGCTCTCCCTGTTTACCAAGCTCAAAGATAGCCTTACGAGGAAAGAGATAAAGATTAAAGGGGTCGCAGATAAGGTGTCCTTCATACCTTCAAAGATTACGCAGCGCAAAGATCCTCTGACATACTGGTTTTATCCGGATAATCTTGTGTTGGTTTACGCCGCCAGCCCCCCTGCAGGCAAAGACATATCTTCAAAGATAGCCATGCTGGCAAGAAGAAACGGTCTGGTTGAGGCGGAGAAACTGATACCGGGATTTTCATCGCCGCTTACAGATCAAAATATTTTGTACTTCATTGACCAAGCTGGCAATCTCGGAGATAAGCTACGCTCCGGCGTTCCGGCACAACTTGGAGACATCACTATAAATGAAACTTTTCGAGGATCTCAGGGTCCGTATAATAAAGAGAAAAAGCTGGCGATTTTTGCCCGGCCGCCCGGACTACTGGACTAGAGCCCACAACCGGATTATATAAGCAGCATGAACAAAGCAGACCCTTCTGAAGAGAATACACCGCCGGACAATCAGGACAGTGAGCCTGAAGAAACACTGGCGGAGCGCTCCGCCAGGCTTGAGGCCGAGGCGGCACACCTCAGTGGCACACTCAGCCTGGGCAGCTTGGGAGAAGATCACGATCCGCTGGCACCGGAGCCTGCAGCAGAGGAGCCCGACACCCTCTCAGCAGAACCAGCTGCTATAGATGGGGAAGCGCAGGCCCGGATCGCCGCGCTTGAGGCAGAGCTTGACCGCACCAAAGATCAGATGCTACGCAGCGTTGCCGAAGCTGACAATGCCCGCAAGCGCGCGCTCAGAGACCGCGAAGATGCCTCAAAATTTGCCATTTCATCTTTTGCCCGCGAATTGTTGGATGTGTCCGACAACTTACGCCGCGCATTGGAAGCCGTACCGGATGATCTCATGGAAACCGAGCCGCGCCTCAAAAATCTGGTTGATGGCATTGAAGCCACTGAGCGCGAATTAATGCGCAGCTTTGAAAAGAACGGCGTTAAAAAGATTGAGCCGCTGGACGAGCCGTTCGATCCCAATTTCCACGAGGTTATGTTTGAAACGCCCGGCTCCGGCAAACCGCCCGGCACTGTCACCGAAGTGATCGAGGCAGGTTATGTTCTTCATGATCGCCTTTTGCGCCCGGCCCGTGTCGGAGTCGCCAAAGATGATGGCAGCGCAGGTGGTGAACCACCACCCACCGGCCCCGGTAGCCAGCTCGATACGGAAGTTTGAGGACTAAATTTTCTTCTAGAATCTTACCCCTAACCTCTGGCATTTGGCGGATTTCATGCTATATTCCCTTCTAATTGAAACCTTGGGGATCGTAGTGGTGCCGCTCAATTAGGGCCATTAGTGTATTCGCCGCAAACAAAAGAGGAAAAAATGAGCAAAGTTATCGGTATTGACCTGGGTACAACCAATTCTTGTGTCGCGATTATGGAGGGCAAAGAGCCCCGCGTTATTGAAAATGCGGAAGGCTCCCGAACCACCCCTTCGATGGTAGCGTTTTCAAAAGACGGCGAACGTCTGGTCGGCCAACCGGCCAAACGTCAGGCCGTCACCAATCCTGAGAACACACTCTACGCCATCAAGCGTCTGATCGGTCGCCGTTTTGATGATGAGCAAGCCAAAGATTTAATTCAGAAAGCGCCGTTTAAAATCGTCGAAGGCGATAATGGTGATGCCTGGGTAGAAATTGATGGCGAAACTTACGCGCCGTCACAAATTTCCGCGATGCTTTTGCAAAAAATGAAAGAAACGGCCGAAGCTCATCTTGGTGAACCCGTTACCAAAGCCGTCATCACCGTGCCGGCCTATTTCAATGATTCCCAGCGCCAGGCCACCAAAGACGCCGGAAAAATTGCCGGACTGGAAGTGCTGCGCATTATCAACGAGCCCACGGCCGCCGCGCTTGCCTACGGACTGGACAAAAAAACCACCGGCACGATTGTCGTTTATGACCTTGGTGGCGGTACGTTTGATGTGTCCGTTCTTGAAATTGGCGACGGTGTGTTTGAAGTGAAATCCACCAATGGTGATACCTTCCTCGGTGGTGAAGACTTTGATGCACGTATTATTGACTATCTCGCCGATGAGTTCAAAAAAGAGCAATCTATTGATCTGCGTGAAGACAAACTGGCCCTACAACGCCTGAAAGAGGCTGCTGAAAAGGCCAAGATCGAGCTGTCTTCCACGACACAAACCGAAGTGAATCTACCCTTTATTACAGCCGATGCTGCCGGGCCGAAGCATCTCAATGTTAAGCTTTCCAGAGCCAAACTTGAAAGCCTTGTCGATGACCTTATCAAACGCACGCAAGGACCCTTAAAAGCTGCACTGAAAGATGCTGGACTTAAGGCGTCAGAGATTGATGACATCGTGATGGTCGGTGGTATGACTCGCATGCCCAAAATCATCGAAACAGTCAAAGACTTCTTTGGCAAAGAGCCACATAAAGGCGTGAACCCTGATGAAGTCGTTGCCGATGGTGCCGCTATTCAGGGCGGCGTGCTGCAAGGCGATGTTAAAGACGTTCTGCTTTTGGATGTGACACCACTTTCACTCGGCATTGAAACGCTGGGCGGCGTGTTCACACGCCTTATTGAGCGCAACACAACTATCCCGACCAAAAAGTCACAGGTCTTCTCGACAGCCGAAGACAGCCAAAACGCTGTGACCATTCGTGTTTTTCAAGGGGAGCGTGAAATGGCGGCCGACAACAAAATGCTCGGCCAATTCGATCTGGTTGGTATTCCTCCTGCTCCGCGCGGCATACCACAGGTTGAGGTCACCTTTGACATCGACGCCAACGGTATTGTTAATGTGTCCGCCAAGGACAAAGCGACGAACAAAGAGCAGCAAATCCGTATTCAGGCCTCTGGTGGACTGTCCGATGCCGATATTGATACCATGGTGAAGGATGCTGAGACTAATGCCGATGAAGATAAAAAACGGCGCAAACTGGTCGAAGCCCGCAATCAGGCTGAAGGTCTTATTCACACAACGGAAACCTCGATGGCAGAAATCGGCGCTCAACTGCCCCCAGAAGAGAAGTCCAATATAGAAACCGCTATCGACGATCTAAAATCTGTCATGGAAAGTGACAACGATGAAGAGATCACTGAAAAGCTTAATGCTTTGGCGCAAGCCAGCATGAAACTCGGTGAGATGGCCTATCGCCAAGCGCAGGAAGCAGAAGCCGGCGAACCGGACAGTGAAGCCGCTGACCCTGTGCAGGACGTCCCTGCAGAAGATGGCGATGACGAAATCGTTGAAGCGGATTTTACCGATCTTGAAGTCGAAGAAGACGAAGACGACAACGGCCAAAAGAGCGCTTAACAAATCATAGTGCAAAGGGCGCAACCTTTATATGTGCCCTTTGCCTTTTACAAACACTATTGAAAATATGCCAACTGACAAACAAAATAAACCTGTCTCCTATTATGACGTATTGCACGTCAAGCCTGATGCATCCGATGCGGAAGTAAAAAAGAAATACAGAATGCTGGCGAAAATTTTTCATCCCGACCGCAATCCGAAAGACAGGCGCATGGCCGAACATCGCTTTCGCCTGATCAACGAGGCCTACTCCCACCTAAAAACACACGAGCGCAGAACGCAATATAACCGCCAGCTAAACCTGCAAAAGGCCGACAAACAAGGTGCCCTTTTAGAGGCAGAAAACGACAACACCAATGCCCGAAACTGGCTCACCAGTTTTGCCGACATCTTCTGGCCTGCTGCAACTCGTGTAAAAAGCGCAGGTAACAAAAATCATGGCTAAACGGGATTACTACGAGACGCTTGGCGTCAACAAAGGTGCAAGTGCGGATGAGCTAAAAAAAGCTTACCGTAAACTAGCGATGAAACATCACCCGGACCAGAACAAGGACAACCCCGAGGCCGAAGCCAAATTCAAAGAAATTAGTGAAGCCTACGAAATCCTGA
Source organism: Micavibrio sp. (assembly GCA_021604545.1). Lineage (GTDB taxonomy): Bacteria > Pseudomonadota > Alphaproteobacteria > Micavibrionales > Micavibrionaceae > UBA5701. The sequence goes on along the minus strand of BQJE01000002.1, from coordinate 223,528 downwards.
AAGACGATCAAAAACGGGCGGCCTACGACCATTACGGCCCCGAAGCTTTTGAGGCCGCGATGAGTGGCGGCGGCGGGGGTGGTGGCGGACCGGGCGGTGGTTTTGCAGGCTCTGGGTTCAGCGGTGCTTTTTCTGATATTTTCGAAGACATGTTCGGTGATTTCGTCGGTGGTGGCGGTGGGCGCGGCAGGCAAACCGGCCCTTCTCGCGGTTCTGACGTACAATACACGATGGAGCTAACCCTGGAAGAAGCCTATAAAGGCAAAGAAACTACCATTAAAATCCCGCTGAACGACGAATGCGATACCTGCAAAGGCAGCGGCGCCGAGCCCGGCACATCATCGGAAGACTGCGATACATGTGGTGGTGCGGGCCGTGTGCGCCAGCAACAAGGTTTCTTTACTATTGAACGCACCTGCCCGAAATGTAGCGGCGCTGGCAGCACACTGAAAAACCCATGCAAAAAATGTGGTGGTGCGGGTCGTGAGCAAAAGAATAAAACCCTCAAGGTTAAAATTCCAGCCGGTGTTGATAGCGGCAGACGCATCCGCCTTACCGGTGAAGGTGAAGCCGGTGTCCGTGGTGGGCCGCGCGGCGATCTCTATGTTTTGATTGCCATGAAGCCACATAAATTCTTTAAACGTGAAGGGGCCAATCTTCACTGCCGCGTTCCCATTCCGGTGACCAAAGCCGCACTTGGCGGTGATGTTGACGTACCTACCATCGAGGAAAGCCGCGCCAAAGTTAAAATTCCACCCGGCACACAAACAGGTCAGCAATTCCGACTCAAGGGTAAAGGAATGACCGTTCTGCGTTCTGATTCAAAAGGCGACATGTATATCGAACTTTTTGTTGAAACCCCGGTCAATCTCGATAAGAAACAGCAAGATTTAATAAAACAGCTCGACAAATCCATCGGCGGCGGCGCTGCTGGCAGCAAACACTCCCCTGAATCCAGCGGGTTCTTCAAAAAAGCCAAAGAATTCTGGGATGACTTGAAAGAGTAAAAACTATGAGCCTTATAGATGAGTTCGAGCCTGTAAGCAGTTTTTCAGATGATCGTGGAATGGATCTAAAGATTCGTTTGGGTAAGATAAAAGGTAAACCTGCCATCCAACTTTACGAAAATAACGAATTTAGTAAATTGGGCATATCTACACACCTAGCCCTGAGGCTTCAGAAAGTACAATCTTTGTGTCAAGCAGCCAACGTTGTAATAGAGATTGGTATTGATAACACGATAGACAACCCAAGATTTTATATTACCGGTAACTTAAATGGGTTTCTAAATCAGAATTACAGCGATACATTGGCGCCTATATTCAGTCCAAGCACCCCTATATCTCTACTTGGCAAGATGGAAAAGTGCCTTGGATAACGTCCTCTCCCTTCTCTTTCGCAAAAAATCATATATATTAAAGCGTTAAACAAAGGAACCAGATTATGAAGATTGGTGTTGCAGGATGTATGGGGCGCGTTGGATCGCTCATAGTACAGGAAATTCTTTCCGGCAACTGGCAAGGCGTAGAGCTTGCCGGCGGCACCATCATACCTGGTGAAAAGCACGAGGCTGATTTCTTCATTACTGAAGACCCGGCGGAACTATTCGAAAAAGCCGATGCGGTGATTGATTTCACCTCTCCGGATGCAACGCGCCTTCATGCCGAACTCGCTGCCAAGCATAAAAAAACTTTGATCGTTGGCACAACCGGCCTTTCCGCTAACGACGAAAAAGTTCTGCAGGTTGCAGGCAAAGAAGCCACGATCGTTTATGCCGCAAATATGAGTGTTGGCGTGAACATGTTGCTGGCACTGGTAGAACAGGCCGCCGCGCGCCTTGACCCCGAATGGGATATCGAAATTTTTGAAAGCCATCACAAACACAAAGTTGATGCACCATCAGGCACGGCTCTGGCCATCGGCAAAGCCGCTGCCAAGGGCCGCAAAGTCAACCTGGACAAAGTTGCGGATTACGCCCGTCACGGCGAAACCGGCGCACGCAAGGAAGGCAATATCGGCTTTTCAGTGGCCAGAGGCGGCGATGTCGTCGGTGAACACACGGCTTATTTCTACAGCGAAGGTGAGCGCATCGAACTGACCCATGTCGCCACCAACCGTGCCCTCTTCGCCCGTGGTGCCTTACGCGCTGCTACTTGGGCAGCCGATCAACCTCCCGGCCTTTATTCTATGCGGGATGTTTTGGATTTATAAGCTACCCTTGCGCTTCAGCTGCAAGAATTTTTTTCTTCATATTTGTACCCCAGCCGTAATTACCCACGCCGCCTGACATCGGCACCACACGGTGACACGGCACAATCAGCGAGACCGGGTTGGCACCGACAGCTGTTCCCACCGCCCGGACAGCTTTCGGGCTTTTGATATCATTGGCCACATCGGAATAGCTACAAACTTTTCCTTTAGGAATTTTTAGCAATGATTTCCACACCGCTTGCTGAAACTCTGTCCCCCTAAGATCCAGCTTAATATTTGCCTCTTTTCCCCGCTCCCACGCCGTCAAAACCGTCATCGCCAACGGTTCAATCGCGTCATCATCATGAACCAGCTCCGCCTTCGGGAAATAAGCCTTCATCCGCTTATAGCCATCACCCTTGCGACCACGCGTCATAAACCCTAGCCAACACAGACCCTTGGACGTTTTGGCCAAAACCATCTCCCCAAAAGGCGAATGATAAAATCCATAGGTAATTTTTTTCATGACAAGTCCTTCTATGAGCGCTATTCCAATAGATATGAGCAAGATGAGTCCTCAAAATATACATGAATTCTTCCGCCGGCTGAAGGAGAAAAACCCCGAGCCGAAAAGCGAGCTGGAATGGACCAATCCGTTCACGCTACTCGTTGCTGTTGTTCTCTCGGCCCAGGCCACCGATATCGGCGTGAACAAAGCGACGAAAACGCTCTTTAAAACTGTCAACACACCGGAGAAAATGCTGGCGCTTGGTGAAGACGGCCTCAAAGATCACATCAAAACCATCGGACTCTTTAACACCAAAGCAAAAAACGTGATCGCGCTGTCACGGATGTTAATTGATGACCACAATTCAAACGTCCCCGAAGACCGCGACGCACTGGTAAAGCTCCCCGGCGTTGGCCGCAAGACAGCCAATGTCGTTTTGAACGTTGTCTTCGGCCAGCCGACTATGGCGGTCGATACACATATTTTTCGCGTGTCCAACCGCACTGGCCTTGGCCCCGGCAAGACTCCTGAAAAAGTGGAAGAAGCGCTGCTCAAAAGGGTTCCCGAAGAGTACGCCCTGCACGCCCATCACTGGCTGATCCTGCATGGGCGTTATATCTGCAAGGCACGCAAACCGGATTGTGCCGCCTGCCCGGTTAATGATTTATGTGGATTTAAAGAAAAAGAGACATAAGGCCACCACAATGAAATGTGAGAAGATCTACTTACGCTTATAAAAAGAACTGGCCTTGGCCATCACCAGCGGGTTTTTCTGGGCCGTCAGTTTGTCTACGCATATTTGAAACACATCATCGTCAGACATATGTTTTTCCCGTGACCGAACCTCATAATGGACAACTGGCGCGCCGGAAACATCCTCATCCATACTGGCAAAATATACATCAAGAACACATTCATTTGTCCTGTATTGCCAGACAACACTTGGAAACTCATGGCGTACTAGCTCCGGTTTATTCATCGCAAAAGCGACCTCTCGCCCTTTTAGCCTCAGAATGTTATCCGGGTTGCTGTGAACAAAATGGCGGAGATTACGCCGCTCAACTTCTGCATAATACCCGGACTTACCGGAAACCCCCGGCGCAGCCACAGCACTGTCTAACGTGCCGCCGGCACTGAACAGTCCAAACAAAATGAAGGCCGCCATAAAGGCTGTTATTTCTCTGTGATGATGTGTGGATTCCCTTAGGGAAGAATCAGAATCGAAAGAACCAGGCCCATGAGCCTGGTTCCATAATTTTCTTAGAGCTGGTTTTTTAAAATACCCGAACATGAAAAACCTTGCTAGTAACTCAGCCTACCTTATTCAGCAGCAACAGCCTTATCCGAAAACAGACCTTGTCCGTCTGTATTAGCAGGTGCGTGCCTTTGCTCTTTGGAATCGCTTTTGGCCACTGGAGCCGCTTCCTTTACCTTCGGTGTCGGCGCCAATTCGGCCTGTGGCGCTGATTTCAAAGGCGTAATCTTGCCTTCTATAACCGCGCCAGCCTCAACCTCAAGTTCACGATAGGCAATCGTACCGCTAATCGTGCCGCCCTGACGAACAACCAAACGGCCATTCACAGTCAGGTCACCTTCAAAACGGCCGGCAATAACAGCTTCGTCGATTTCAACTGTGCCATAGAACGTTCCGGTTTCAGCAACATCCAGCACATGCGCGCTTTTCAATGATGCTTCAATTGTTCCTTCGACGATAAGCTGGTCGCAGGATTCAATCTCACCAGACATCGTAATGCCCGCACCAATAGTCAAAGTGCGATCTGAAGCGCTATCTCTCTCTGCTGCCGTTGCCGGGGCTGCATAGCTGGAGCCAGGATAAGCACCAGGATAACCACCAGGCGCAGCGCGACCAGGCTGACGTTGGTAATTTTCAAAAGAATGGGTCCGCGGCTGTTCCGCTTGTTTTTCTACCCGTTCGTTACCTGAATTATTGTCTTCTGCCTGAGCGTTCATAAAGCTTGCTTCCTTCTTCTGGTTTGGTGTTGATGTGTTTTCCTGTGCGGCCACTTTCTCTTCCGGCTGCTTTGGTTCTTTTGCAATTCTGCTGTTTAGACTTTCGATCCTGGAATTCTCGGCAGGGCTTGCGCTCTCTTGCTCATCCACGCGCTCGTCTTGTGGATCATCCTGAACTTCTTCTGATTTGACACGATGAAACATGTTCTTTGTACCTTTCCGCAAATTAAAAATCGACTAGCACACCACACATTGGGCCATGCCTTGTGCAGCGCTATTTACTCAAGATTATGTTGATACAGGCCGAAAGGTAACACGGCTTTTTGACCTCCGCAAGACCCGATTAAGCATTTTTTGAAGACAGAACGCGAGGCCATTGGATTCGTTTATTTTTTTTATTTTATTGACATTTTCTTACCGTATCTTTGTATAGAAGCATGCCATTACGTATCGTAGAAATATCCGCGCCGGACGCAGCCTCAGATGCCATCGAGGATATAGCTAAAGACCAGGGAGCCATTGATTCCTGGCACTCTGCAGTTAATAAAGATGGCCGCAGAACCACCAGCGTTCTGGTCCATCTCGACCAACAGCAAGGCCTGATGGATGAGATACAACATAAACTTCACAAGGAAAAAAAATGGCGCATAGCCGTCCTTCCCGTCGAAGCCACAATTCCGAAACCAGACGTAGCGAAAGAGAGCGAAGAAAATGGGAACGGGAACGGCCAAGGCAACAATAAGGCCAAAAAAATTGTCAGCGGCACCATCACCCGCGAAGAGCTATATACGGAAATGGAAAAAGGTGCGCGCCTGGATCTGAACTTTATGTTCTTTGTTATCATCTCGGCGCTCGTTGCCGCGATCGGTCTGGTGCGTAATGACATTGCCGTTATTATCGGCGCCATGGTGATTGCTCCATTACTCGGTCCAAATTTAGCACTGGCCTTCGGAGCTGCACTCGGCGATCGCGATCTCATGATTGGTGCTGTTAAAACCAATGGCGCCGGCCTGGCGCTTACTCTACTTATATCAGCTTTGATCGGCTTTATTTTACCTATTTCCCTCGATAGCGCCGAACTCCTGAGCCGCACCGAAGTCGGGCTGGAACTCATTGTCCTGGCGCTCGCCTCCGGCGCTGCAGGCGTCCTCTCCGTCACCACCGGTATGTCCGGCGCGCTGGTCGGGGTTATGGTCGCCGTGGCCCTGATGCCGCCAGCTGTTGCTATGGGCCTCTATATAGGTGACGGGGCGATCAGCAATGCGTATGGTGCCAGCCTCATCCTCGCCACCAATATTATCTGTATCAACCTGGCAGCACAGTCTATTTTCTTCCTGCGCGGCATCAAGCCCCGCACTTGGTACGCCCGCAAAAAATCCAAACAATCGATTAAAATCAATGGGCTTTTCTGGCTAGCTCTGTTGGGAATTATCGTCTTGCTGATAGTGCTACGCGATTATTTTTAGGATCTTGGCAGCACTGACCAGCGTTAAAAATGTATTATAATCAATACCATACAGCACTTCTGATTACGCTTGCCGCCTCATACAAACGGGGCTAGAATTACCCTGAAGGTATAGAAGTTGACATAATTATGAAAATGTTTTATATTTCTATAGCTTTTTGAGTATTGAGAAGGAAGGAACGCTATGAACTATTATAACGCTATGAACTATTATAATAAAAACGGTGACGACGAAGATCGTGGCGTACCTACAGTTGTACATGTATATCTAACTCCGGACCCATCTAGTACAGAGGAAGGGTCTGAACGATACCAGGCTTCACTGCAACAATTAAGGAAACTTATTGAGGGTGAGCCAATTATAAACATGGGATCAGAGCGCAATCCCGGGGAAGTACGATTAAACGTCTACGAAACTAAAACCGGCACCCCCTATACAACACTTTTTTATAATAAAGACTTTGTCAGCTTGAGCCGCCACATCCCGGAAAATGAACAGACATATATAGCTCCTTGCATTGATGAAGATTTAGCTCCCATGGGAGGCGGACATCCAAAAAACTTTAGAGCCGCCGCTATAGTAGACATCTCAGGAATAGATGATTGGAAAAGAGAGGCTGTCGGTGGCACACATAACGATGAGGAAGAGCCTGCCCAAAAAGAAGAGCTTGCTCTGACCCTCTAATGAAAGTGATCGTAAATCTTCTGCGCCACCGCTTTTGAAATCCCTTCCACTGCTTCCAGATCTTCAATCCCGGCTTTGGCGACTTCCTTGCCTGAACCAAAATGATGCAGCAGCGCCTTCTTTCTTTTCGCGCCAATCCCGGCGATATCATCTAGCGGCGATGACACCATTTGCTTCTTCCGTCGCACCCTATGGGACCCAATCGCAAAGCGATGCGCCTCATCGCGCAGACGTTGCAAATAATGCAGCACCGGGTCATTCACCGGCAACTGAAACGGCTTCTTGCTCTCCATAAAGAACCGCTCGCGCCCGGCATTCCTGTCCTCACCCTTGGCAATGGACACCAGCGTCACCTCAGCCAGTATTCCAAATTCCTCCAGCACATCTTTCACGGCATTAAACTGCCCCTGCCCGCCATCAATCAACAGCAGATCAGGCCAGTCCTCACCACTGCGATCAACGCCTTCTTTCAACGCCCGGCCAAAACGCCGCTCCATCACCTCACGCATCATACCGACATCATCGCTTGCATCGGCCTTCTTGATATTAAACTTGCGATAGGAATTTTTGCGAAAGCCTTCGGCACCAGCAACAATCATTGCCCCAACCATATTGGTGCCCGAGATATGCGAGTTGTCAAACACCTCAATCCGCGCGGGCGGCTCATCCATGCCAAACAGCTCGGCCACGCCGTTTAAAAATTCAACTTCCGCCGCCTGCTCCGCCATATTGCGCTTGAGCGCCCCAGCTGCGTTCTTCAGCACAAAATCCAACAACCTCCTCCGCGCCCCACGCGCAGGCTTCACAATTTTTACCCCATGATCTACCTTCGATCCCAACGCTTCTTCCAGCAACACCTTCTCCTCTACCGCATGAGAAACAACAATCTCCCGCGGCACCGGCTTGTTCTCATAGAACTGCGCCATAAAAGCCGACAAGACATGCTCCGGCTGGTCATCCTTATCATGCCTTGGAAAATACGAACGGTTGCCGTAGTTACGCCCGGCGCGAAAGAAAAATACCTGGATGCAGGCTTTACCGGCCTTCTGATACAACCCCATCACATCGGCATCCTTAATCCCGCTAACCTCAATATCCTGATGCGATTGCACCGCGGTCAGCGCCTTGATCCGGTCACGATATTCTCCGGCCTTCTCGTAATCTTCATCCGCGCTGGACTTTTGCATGTCCTTCGCAAAGCGCGCCTGGATGGCCTTGCTCTTGCCATCAAGAAAATCTTTCGCCTGCGCCACCTGCTCGCCATATTCCGCTGACGTCACATGGCCAACACACGGCGCGGTGCAGCGTTTAATATGATATTGCAAACACGGCCGCGACCGCTGCGCAAAATAATTGTCGGTGCAATTGCGCAGCATGAACGCCCGTTGCAGCGTTGCAATCGTCCGATTAACATCCCCCGCCCCGGCGAACGGGCCATAATACGTGCCCTTGCGCTTTTTCGCGCCGCGATGCTTCATCACCTGCGGGCAGTCATGATCGCCGGTCAGCAATATATAAGGGAACGACTTGTCATCACGCAGCAGCACATTATAGCGCGGCTTGAGCTTCTTGATCAGGTTCGACTCCAGCAGTAAGGCCTCTGCCTCGGTATGGGTCTGGACAAACTCCATCGCCTTCGTCTGAGCAATCATGCGCTGAAGCCGGATCGGCTGGCGCTCAATTTTCGTATAGGACGCCACCCGCTTTTTCAGCGACTTCGCCTTGCCGACATAGAGCGCCTCACCCTTATCCGACAACATACGATACACGCCCGGTGTATTGGGCAAACTGCCCAAAGCCGCGATAATCGTTTTCACGCCTTGCTCCACCGATGATGTGTTTTTTTCTTCTGCCATGGCGGCACAGTATAACCCGACTAAAAAAATTTACAGTTTTTTGCTTGACAAAACTTTCATAGTATCAACTATTGTTAGTCAACCATTGGTTGATTAATTTAATCATTATATACTTTTGGTTATATTTATCTGCTGATATCGATACAAAAACCAAACGCGGCCCGGCCAAAATGAGAGGCAAAAGCCTCCACCGGTCACACGACAAAAGCCGCACCAAAAAGACCAAACGTGTAAGGGAGATTATAAAATGCCACTGATAAAGCTACAATCCGATCAAGACAATCGCCTGCTCTATGAGGGTGACTTTCCAACGGTTACAGCCTGTGTGGAACAAGCAGTGAGTGAGCAGATTGACCTCAAAAACGTCAATCTTCATAACGCCAATCTAATCAATGCCAATCTCGATGAAGCGCAGCTACAAAACGCCAATTTGTCGGGCGCTAACCTCTCCGGTGCCAATCTATCGGAAGCTCATCTAAAAGGCGCGAACATGGATGGAGCAGCGCTCTATAACACCTGTTTTTGCTATTCGAACCTCAGTTATTGCGATTTTGGCAACAGCGCGTTTGGCGGCACCGACATCGTAGGCTGTGACATATCCGAGAGCCGCTTTTCAACGCTTTCTGCTTTTACGCTTAATTTTGTCCTGGCACGCAATATGGCTGGCTGCGTCTTTCGTGACCCCAGCGGTACGCTCTGTTCCATGTCCAGAGCGCCTGTTGTCATTCATGGCCTGCAAAACGGTCCTCTGGTTCTCATGGATTACCACGTCAAAATCGGCCATGCGGTGAAGTCCTATCATGAGTGGCTCAGCCTCATCACCGGCCACTATAGCCAGCTCAGCCAGACAGCATGTTCTACCGATGATTGAATTTACTTGACAGAAATCATCGCTGTTATGTATAAACTGCTTTACTGTGTGAAATTTATGTGTGGGAATTAAAATGATTGTGTATGTGCGCTGCGGCCAAATATTCGCCGCCTGCATGGAAGTATCAACAACACTCGGGAAAAGTCCGCTTTTCTCGATCAACACTTGCAAAGGTGAAACTGTTCTTGATATTCCCTACGGGCAGCTTATACTGACGCCGCGCACAAAATTAATTCAGGAACAAAAGCATAATGGGCACAACGATAATGAAGAAGGAAATAGAGGAATTTCTGCTGCTGCTGCGCGAGCTGCAAAAGATCGACCCTGAATTCCCCCTGCAATACGCCGTGTGTCTGGCCGAAATCGCTATGGATGAAGGGCTGTCCCTGACCCAGCTTTCCCAAAAAACCGGCATGGCCCTGTCCACCGTGTCGCGCATTGTCGGCGCGCTGTCCAAATACCGGCAAAAAGGCCCGCCCTTTGGCCTCATCAAAGTCACAGTCAGCGCCACAGAGCGCCGCCGCAAGGAACTCACCCTCACCGCCAAGGGCAAAGCCGTGATTGAAAGTATCGGCGATATCGTCGCTGGCCCTTCTCCCGCAGACTCAAAGCTTGCCACGGCCAAATAACCCTTTGTGGTTTTATATCTGATCTTTTAGGATATCCCGTTAATAGAGCAGAGCGTTTCTGCTTTAAGTTTGTGCTAGGCAGCCAAGGCGAGGCGCGCGGAACTTAGCAAGCTAAGTGAGCACGTCGAGACCGCAGGATAACGACGCACACGCTTAAATGAGGAATGCTCTAGGGGCCCGTGGCGGAATGGTAGACGCTGCAGACTTAAAATCTGTTGTCCGTAAGGACGTGCGAGTTCAAGTCTCGCCGGGCCCACCAAGAATGCAGGAAGATAAAATGAACCAAACGGCACCGGAAAAAAAGACGAAAATTAACAATGACGGTATCGAGCTGCACACAGATCCAGCCGATTTCGAAGGCATGCGCGCGGCAGGAAAACTGGCGGCGCAAACGCTGGATATGATCACCGACCATGTCGTCCCCGGCGTCACCACCGAAGCGCTCGACAAACTTTGTTTTGATTTCATCACGAAAAACGGTGCCATCCCCGCCCCGCTCAATTACAAAGGCTTTCCCAAATCGATCTGCACCTCGATTAACCACGTCATCTGCCACGGCATTCCCGGCGATAAAAAACTGAGCAATGGCGACATCGTCAACATAGACGTCACGGTCATTCTCGATGGCTGGCACGGCGATACTTCGCGCATGTATATGCTCGGCGATAAAGTCCCGGTAAAATCGCGCCGCCTCGTCGATGTGACCTATGACTGCCTGATGGCCGGCATCGAAGCCGTCAAACCCGGCGCACATCTTGGCGATATCGGTCACGCGATTCAAACCATCGCAGAAAAGGAACGTTTCTCCGTTGTCCGTGATTTTTGCGGCCACGGCCTCGGCAAAGTTTTTCACGCGCCACCTTCGGTTACCCATTACGGCACGCAAGGCACCGGCCCCGTATTAGAGCCCGGCATGTTCTTCACCATCGAGCCGATGATTAATGCCGGCACCTGGCAAATGAAAGTTCTGTCTGATGGCTGGACGGCTGTGACCCGCGACCGCTCTATGTCCGCGCAGTTCGAACACAGCCTCGCCGTCACCGAAGACGGCTATGAGATTTTTACCCTCTCCCCCAAGGGATATACGAGTCCTCCCTATGGATAACGCAGGTGCAAACATGCTTAAAAAAATACCGTATCACCTTACTGGTAATTTTGGACTAGGATTCCTGTCTGCCCTTGCATGTATTTTACTCCTTTCCTTGGGGAAAACTGATTTAGGATTTTCATTCGTACAAACATGGGAGCAACTCAGTAAAGGAGGTACTCTTTTTGCAGGAATCTTTGCATTTTTTGCTGGCAGGTATGTTTGGATTTCTAAAAAACATGAAGTAGAATTCCAAAAAAGTCTCAAGGAGAGAGAGGAACGAAATCTAAGGTGTAAACTATGTATAGAATTGATAGAGGCACACCACAAAGCCCAGTACTTAATAAACGTTTCGGAATTAGACATTAAAGCAAAGCATACATACGAAACAAGACTCACAAGCGACTTTGAAAATATATATAAAAAATATAGCAGTATAATAAACGCTTTAGATGTCGATACATTTCAAAAGATTGCCTATCTTGACCTAACCACATCCAATTTAAACTATCTTCTTGAATTTTTACGAAACCAGCTAACCGTAGCGCCTGAAGAAAAAATCAGATTCGAAGAAAAATTGAGTAAGGGATTAGAAAAGGCAACTAAGGCAGCAGCTGTCTTGGCAGCTATAATTGATGCAGAAACTTTTGCAGAAGTTATGAAGATGGAATCTCAGTTTATAGGTACTAATAAAGATGAAAAATCAAGCACAGAAAAAACCTGAAGAACCCCACTACAAAGGCCACCGCCAGCGTCTGCGCGGGCGCTTCACTGACAGCGGCCCGGATGCGCTCGCCGATTACGAATTGCTGGAACTCGTTCTGTTCACTCTTATCCCGCGCCGAGACGTCAAACCGCTGGCGAAAAAGATGCTGGCGCATTTCGGCTCCCTGCCTGAAATGATGGCCGCACCCGCCACCGAGTTTCAAAAGATCCCCGGCCTTAATGACACATCGATTACCTCGCTCAAAGCCATCACCGCCCTTGCCCACCGCGCCATGAAAGCCGAGCTCACCAAAAAGCCGGTGATGAACAACTGGACGCGGCTGATGGATTATTGCCACGCCACCATGGCGCATGAGAAAAAAGAACATTTTCGCCTTCTTTTCCTCAACAAGAAGAACGAAATGATCGCCGATGAAATTCAGGGCTCCGGCACCGTTGATCATACCCCCGCCTATCCGCGTGAAATCATGAAGCGCGCCTTAGAGCTCGGTGCCACCGCGCTGATCCTTGTCCACAACCACCCCAGCGGCGACCCGAAACCGTCCCAGGCCGATATCGACATGACCAATGCGATCATCAAGGCCGCCGAACCTTTCAACATCATCATTCACGACCATATAGTTGTTAGCCGTAGTGGTTACAGCAGTTTCAAAAATCTCGGACTTATATAAAGGAACGCCCCAATGCCCAAACTGCTCTTTTTCGCCGGCAGCGCCCGCAAAGACTCGCTCAATAAAAAACTCGCCGCGACAGCCAGTAAAATGGCCACGGATTCCGGTGCCGATGTCACATTCATCGACATGCGCGATTTTGAAATGCCACTTTATGATGGCGACCACGAAGACGAAAACGGCATGCCAGAAAATGCGCGTAAACTGAAGGAGGTTTTTTCAAACCATGACGGCTTCTTTATTGCTTCACCGGAATACAACTCTTCCTTTTCGCCAATGATTAAAAATACAATTGACTGGCTCTCGCGCCCACACGAAGAAAACGGGCCACCCCTAACCCCCTTCAAAGGGAAAGTCGCGGCCATCGCCGGCACCTCCCCTGGCGGACTCGGCGGTTTGCGCGGCCTTGTGTCGCTGCGTATGTTGCTGGGTAATATCGGCGTCACCGTTATCCCTTCGCAAGTTGCCATCGGCGGCGGCATGCAAGCCTTCGATGATAACGGCAAACTCAAAGACGAACGACAAGCGGGAATGCTGCAAGCCACCATCGACGAGTTTATCCGCACGGCGGATAGGCTAAGCAACTGATTTAAAATACTTTAGGCAACAAAAGCCGAAATAGTAGAAAGAAATTTGCTTTTTGGCACATAAACAGCTTATAGTGACGATATTTAAATAATTATGTTAACTAAACAAGATTATGAAATCAGCAAGTTATTACATTTTAGCCGCGACAATAGGGTTTGGGAGCGCGTTTGGATGTGCCACCAAAGCCCCTGTAAACGTTGCAAATGACCAATCAAACGGCATTTCCCGCACAGATAACAGGACTTCTCATAAGGATTGCTTTGAAATTGGCGGAAAACCAGACTCACCTATTCCACATCAGGTCATATGCCCCACCGGTGGCGTTCATACTCCTGACGAGCCTTAAACTAAATATCCAATAAAAGCGGCCCTTTTTACCGCCCAAAGTTGCAGAAACTCTCAATCTCAAGTTATAATATTATGTAAATATAATGACTTGGGTGTGTAATGAGCGGCATTGGTGATTTTCTGGAAGATATTCAGAGTTGGTTTGACGACTCCTTTAAAATGGGTGCCGAAGAAAGCTCAACGCTCCCTGTCATCTACATTGATTCTACTCAGCTTACTGGCAACCAATTAGAAAATGGCGACATCCTGCGAGACATGCTGGAGGAACAAGCGCCTGGAATTACACAAAACGCTTCCTCTGCTCAACTCATGGAGATCGCTGCATTTGCAAAACACGGCGGCCCTTTTGCACTGACGATCAAAGATAACTCTCTTGAAGTCTGTGTGGTCAACGAATTAACGGGTTACGAAAGAGACATGGACTCACTGATGCAGAAAGCTCTTGGTCCTGGGTTGGCGCCCTTTCCAGGATTTAACGAACATTGGCAACATGGCATCGGAATTCATGAGGGCGAACACTGCAATCAACCGCCGACAAGTGCTGCGATACCCTTTTCGGAACAGTTCATAGAAATGTTGGGCAAAGAAGCCGGCGCTGATGACAGCGCATACAAATATTTCGACCGGCGCGGCTTTGAAGATATGGCGCAGGCCTGGCAAGATTTTCGTGCCATAAATACGGTGTTTGATACCGCCCATGCAACAAACGGGATAGCCCCCCTCAATGCAACGAATGAACAGGTTTTCGCCGCCCAAAATGCGGGTCACGTATTGTTTTCCAAGGTGGGCTATGAACTTGGAATTTCTGCCGACGAAAGCAAAGATCTCTTTATCTTTGAAAAAGAAAAATTTCTTGAAACCGTCGACAAGCTTCTTGATGAAGGAAAATTCGATCCTGTAGAGGGGCAACCCCTGCAATCTCCGGAAATCAAAAAAATTATTGAGGACTTTGCGCTCGCCCTTGATCATAGAGTTATAAAGACACCCAGTCCTGCATTGAATAATGACAGCGCTTATATTTCCTCTGTGTCCCCGGACATTGATCTAAATGAAATAGAAGGTGGAAAACCTACAATTGTTTCCTCGATGACATCAGATAAAATGGAGATTGGCGGCGTTTCTGCCAATTCTTTTTTTAGCAGCCATGCCCACCCTGAATTAGCACAGGAAAGATTAGAGGCAGCACAAGCTCAGACATTAGAGCAAACACCCGTACAAACACAGGAGCTGGGTTCTCCGTCTGAAAGCGTGCCAGCCTCTAACGTAATGGCTCCTGCCAATGCGTAAAATTTAAAGCGCATCTTAAGCTTGACTTTATATGATTATTTTCCTATAATGTCCACATGAAAAACGGCAACAAAATACCAACCCCTGTCATTGCGAGCGCAGCGAAGCAATCCAGTATTACCGGCATATCTTCTGGATTGCTTCGTCATTTCATTCCTCGCAATGACGATATCAAAACCGGGCCCGAAATACGGGACCGCAAAGATATGAAAATAGCATTTCTGCGGAACAGAAAGAAGGACTACGATTATGCTTTTCAGAACAAATGCTTACCTAATTGTTTTGGGGCCGTTTTTTGTTTTTCTTCAGCAAAGAAACATAATTACGAAAATATTATTTCTACGGCTTGTCGCGCCGAAGCCTTGGCGAAGGCGGAAACAGACTATTAAGGAGACATAACACAGCCCACCCCCTCTCCCAAAAAATGAGGAACGAACTGGCGAAGCTGGATTTCCCTTACAAAACAGCCTGTTAATAAGTGATTTTCCGGACTTGCGCGGCCCCTCCCCCTAGCGTAGAAGAAAATATGCCCCGCATTTTTCTTGTAATACTTCTAGCCACCCTCCCCCTGCTCAGCGGCTGCATGACCGATCCGTATGCGCGTCTGGCCTTTATCCGCCAGCAAATCATGCCTGAAATTAAGGTTGAAATCGCTGAAAGCCCAACCCTCAACCCAAATCCTAGCGAGAGCCAGAACTACGCCAATATCCAGCTCGGTGCGCCAACATATATACGTATCTTTAAGCAGGAAGCCCTGCTCGAAGCCTGGCTACAAGACAGTGAAACCGGGCGTTATGCGTTGTTCAAAACCTATCCGATCTGCACCTATTCCGGCGATCTTGGCCCCAAACTTCAGGAAGGTGACATGCAATCTCCCGAAGGTTTCTATGACGTCAGCGAAGACTGGATGTGGCCCGAAAGCAAATATCATCTCGCGATGAATATCGGTTTTCCCAATGATTATGATTCCTCGCATAATCGAACCGGCTCGCATCTGATGATCCATGGCGATTGCACATCCGAAGGCTGTTATGCGATGACCGATGCGCAGATCGAAGAAATTTACGTGATCGTCGAACAAAGCCTGCTCGCCGGCAATGAAACCGTACCAATCCACATTTTTCCCTTTCGCATGACCGGCATTAATCTTGCCGAACATCGCGGCAATCCGTGGATGCGTTTCTGGATCAACCTCAAACGCGGCTATGATGTCTTCGAGGAAACCGGCGTGCCACCCGAAGTGCGCGTCGAAGATGGACTTTATATGTTCACGCCAGACTTACTCAAACCCGGCGGCGTTTAACAACTCATGCGCAAAATCATACGTGATACATGGCCCCTGTTTTTTGGGCTTTCAATGATGATGCTCGGCAATGGCCTACAGGGTACGTTGCTTGGCGTGCGCGCCGGGCTGGAAGGGTTTAGCGTCTCCACCATCGGCCTCATCATGTCGTGCTACTATATTGGTTTTCTGGCTGGCTCTATCCTGGCACCGCAATTGGTTGAACGTGTCGGCCATATCAGAGTTTTCTCTGCTCTGGCCTCGATCGCTTCGGTGAGTGTTCTTTTGCACATTGTATTCGACGAGCCCGCCGCATGGGGAGCGTTGCGCGTCCTGACCGGCTTTGCCTATGCCGGACTGTTCATCGTCATTGAAAGCTGGCTCAACAATGCTGCTACCACAAAAACGCGCGGCACGCTTTTGGCCAGCTATATGGCGACGACCTATGCAGGGCTGATATTTGGACAATACCTTATTAACGTCTCTGATCCCGCAGGGATTGAGCTATTCGTTATCACATCGGCGCTGGTGTCGCTTTCGCTGGTACCATTATCGCTGATTTCACGCCGCGTACCTGACTTCGAAGCCCCAGAAACCGTGTCACTGCGACACCTTATCCGTATATCGCCGCAAGGTGTTTACGGCGTGTTTTCCAGCGGTATGCAAGGCGGCGTTGTGCTAGGCATCGGTGCAGTTTACGCCTATACCATCGGGCTCGATACAACCCAGATCGCTAGCTTTATGGCATGCTTTATCCTTGGTGGACTGCTATTGCAATATCCGCTTGGGGCACTTTCCGATCGTATCCAGCGGCGGCACGTTTTGTCTTTCGCAGCACTCATGTCGTGCCTGAGTGCCTTTGCCGCTTACTGGTTTGAAGATGTTCTGGTCGGTGATTTTTTGTTGATGAAAATTGCCGTCTTTGTCGTTGGCGGCTTTAGTTTTCCGATCTATGCCCTTAGTATTGCGCATGTAAACGATAAAATTCCAACCGGCATGATGACACGTGCCAGCGGCAAGATGATCCTGGTCAACGGAGCTGGAGCGGTTGTGGCTCCTGCGGCGGCGACAACTATGATGGCCGGACTGGGCAGCGCAGGGTTTTTCCTGATTATTGCGTTTATCCACGGCGCTTTTACGCTGGTTTCCGTTTATCGCGGCATTGTTGGAAAATCTATAAAAATCGAGGACCAGAGCGACTTTACGCCGGTTCCGGCCCGCGTTTCCCCGGCCATTGGCACTATGTTGGACGAGGAGAGCGAGGGATGAGCGTTACCCATCTAGCTTTCATGATTCATGTTTGATATAACAGCCCCATGATTCCACGCTACACACGCCCTGAAATGGCTCAAATCTTTGAACCTGAGAACAGATTTAAGATCTGGCTCGAGATTGAAACGCTCGCCTGCGAGAAAATGGCCGAGCTCGGCATTATCCCGGACAGCGTTCCCAAAGCCCTCAAAGACAAAGGCGGTTTTGACGTTGCACGAATTGATGAGATCGAAGCCGAAGTCAAACACGATGTCATCGCTTTCCTGACATCTGTGGCAGAACACATCGGCGAAGATGCCCGTTTTGTGCATCAGGGTATGACCAGCTCGGATGTCATCGACACGGCTTTTGCCGTGCAGCTCACACAGGCGGCTGATATCATCTTGCAAGATCTGGACAAGGTTCTGGCAGCGCTTAAGAAGCGCGCTGAAGAACATAAGGACACAATCTGCATTGGGCGCTCTCATGGTATTCACGGTGAACCAACCACATTCGGTCTAAAGCTAGCGGGTCATTACGCTGCGTTTAAACGCGCCAAGGAGCGCCTCAAAAACGCGCGGGCCGAGATTGCCACCTGCTCAATCTCTGGTGCTGTTGGTACTTATGCCACGATTAACCCAAGCGTTGAAGATTACGTTGCCAAGCGCATGAACTTAACACCCGAAACCGTATCAACGCAGGTCATACCGCGTGACCGCCATGCGATGTTTTTTGTCACGCTTGGCGTGATTGCCTCATCCATCGAAAACCTTGCCGTGGAAGTCCGTCATCTGCAACGCACCGAAGTGCGTGAAGCTGAAGAGTTTTTCGAAAAGGGTCAAAAAGGCTCTTCCGCCATGCCGCACAAGCGCAATCCGATTTCAACGGAAAACCTCACCGGACAAGCGCGCATCATCCGCGCTGCTGTCACGCCTGCGCTGGAAAACGTAGCGCTCTGGCATGAGCGCGATATCTCTCATTCAGCCGTCGAGCGCACGATTCTGCCGGATGCGCTTATCTCTGCTGATTATGCGCTGAACAGGCTGGCTGGTGTTATTGACAAGCTGCTCGTTTACCCTGAGACCATGATAGAAAACCTTGAGAAAATGGGCGGCCTTGTTTTTTCACAGGCTGTGCTTCTGGCCCTCACCCAAACCGGTGTCAGCCGTGAAGATGCCTATAAAATGGTCCAGCGCAACGCCATGAAAGTCTGGGAAAGCAAGGGCAAGACCAGCTTCATGGATGCATTACTGGAAGACGATGAGGTCACAGAAAAGCTGGACAAGGGCAAATTAAAAGGAATCTTTGACTACAAGAACTACACCACCCATATTGATTCCATATTGAAGCGTGCATTGAGCTAATGACTTTTATTCGACAAAACTGGAGTATCTGATGAGAAATTTAGAAGAAGCAAGAGAAGCTATTACAACAGCAGATCGTAGTATTGTATCCTTACTGGTGCCATTTACTCCGGCCGTAGCTCGGGAAGAGACGACTACACCTAAATCCGTTCTATCTGCTCGTGCCAATGCTTCTGGTCCAGTGCAGCTTTTTGAATTTATTGTCAGCCACATCAATTTAAAAAGTTTGGAGCAAAAGCACCTGGATGCAATACTTCCTGCATTGGCAGGGCATGTGTATGATCGCTATATGGCCGTTCTGGACGTTGTATTAGACAAACAGGCAAGAGGAATAACAAAATCTTTTGACGCAGCTCGTCACCAGGTCGTCACTGATGACGCTGTTAAGATGGCCGAAGAATTTGGTGGAGATCCCAAGCTCATAGAAGCAATATATGTACCATTCACAGGACGTGGCGTTGAGTGGCAAGATCAATTTCTAAGACAACGTGCTGGCCCTTTTGCCAGAACACTGGAACACACATTAACACCAGCATAGGAGAACACCATGAAGGGCGACAAAAAAGTAATAGAATTTCTCAACGGCGCGCTGAAAAAAGAGCTGACCGCCGTCAACCAGTACTTCCTGCATTCACGTATGCTGGAAGATTGGGGCGTCACCAAACTCGCCAAGCATGAATACAAGGAATCAATTGAGGAAATGCATCACGCTGACAATTTCATTCAGCGTATTTTGCTCCTCGAAGGTCTGCCCAATCTGCAGGAGCTCGACAAGCTTCTGATCGGTGAAAACGTCAAGGAAGTTCTGGAGTGCGACCTTAAACTTGAAATGGGCGGCATCAAATATTACCGCGAGGCCATCGGCCATTGCGAGTCGGTCAATGACTATGTGTCGCGTGATCTGTTCGCCAAAATCCTGACCGATGAGGAAGGCCATGCCGATCATCTCGAAACCCAGCTCAATCTGCTTGAGAAAGTCGGGCTTGAGAACTATATCCAGCTCAACGCTGAGAGCATTGCCGATGCCGAAGCGGGATAGTTAATGAGAATCACTTGCATCTACGTCTAGACTTTGATAATGATTCTCATATGTATATTTGTCTTTGCCACCCCTTTAGCGATAAAAAAGTTCAGGAACATCTTGAAAATCAGGATGGCACTGCGCGGGTTGCCGATGTCTATGAGGCCTGTAGTGGCGGTGAAAAGCCCAATTGCTGCTCCTGCATGGAAACGCTGAAAGACATAGTCAAAACACATAACAGCGCAGCAGCGGCTTAAGACTCTCTTTTCTTGCATTCTGTGTCCTGCTATGGCACGACTCATAAGCACTTATTCAGCACATCAACGAAGAGGTATGACAATGTTTAAACATCTTATTTTACTAGCCGGGAGCATTTTTATCATGACAGCAGCAACAGCAGATGAAGCAAAAGCTTCTGATCCTGAAAACACAATTACGATGGAAGTATCAAGCGGCGGCACGGTTACGATCGGTCTGCGCCCTGACCTGGCCCCTGGCCATGTTGAGCGCGTTAAAAAACTCACCCGCGAGGGCTTTTATGACGGTGTTATTTTTCACCGCGTGATTGACGGCTTTATGGCCCAAACCGGCGATCCAACCGGTACAGGTACAGGCGGCTCTAATGAGCCTGACCTAAAGGCAGAGTTCAGTGATGAAAACTACCAGCGCGGTACAATCGGCATGGCACGCAGCGCCAGCCCTGATAGCGCCAACTCACAGTTCTTCATCTGCTTCACCGATACCGGATGCAGCTTCTTAAAAAGCCAGTACACGGTGCTTGGCACGGTTACTGACGGCATGGAATATATCGACACGATTGCCAAAGGTGAGCCGCCGGCCAATCCAGATAAAATTGTCAAAATGCAGGTCGCCGCTGACGCCAATCCACCTGCAAAAGCAGCAAGCGCACCGGCAGAGCCAGCTCCAGCCGATGCAGCAGCAGCCAGCACAGAGCCAGCCGCTTCAGGTGAGGAAGCCCCGGCTGCCCCTACTGAAGAGGCACCTGCAGCAGCTGAACAGCCCGCGACTGACCATTAAGGTCAAACGTGAAACGGCTTTCAATCTATCAGGTTGATGCTTTTACAAATAAGGTATTCGGCGGCAATCCAGCCGCCGTTTGCCCATTGGAGAGCTGGCTTCCCGATGAAACGCTGCAAAAAATTGCACATGAAAATAATTTGTCCGAGACGGCCTTCTTTGTACCGGATGAAGGCGAAGCCGATTATCATTTGCGCTGGCTAACGCCGACAGTAGAAGTTGATCTTTGTGGTCATGCCACGCTCGCCAGCGCCTATGTTATTTTCAACCATCTGGGTTTTAAAAAAGATACCGTTTCATTCAGAACACGCTCTGGCCTGCTTTACGTTCACCGCAAAGATAACGGCTTGATGATGGATTTCCCGGCATGGGAATACAGAGAAATTGATATCCCTGACCTTGTGACGGAAGCTCTTGGGCACCAGCCAGATCAACTCTATAGTGGTGTCGACTGGGTCGCCGTTTATGACGACCCGGATATCATCGCAAAAATTGATCCTGATCTGAACAAAATTATGCAGCTCGAAGACGTACGCGCCATCGTCGTAACAGCTAAAGGGACCGGTGAAACCGATTTTATATCGCGCTTCTTTGGGCCACGTGTCGGCGTTCCCGAAGACCCGGTCACCGGCTCAGCGCATTGTATACTTACCCCTATCTGGGCTGAAAAACTCGGAAAAACAAAATTAAAAGCAAAGCAAGTTTCTGCACGTGGCGGTGAACTGATTTGTGAACTCAAAGACAAGCGTGTCGAAATTACCGGCCAGGCCGTTCTTTATATGGAAGGCACGATCAATGTCTGAGGAGTGGTGGAAAGGCGCTGTCTTTTACCAGATATACCCCCGCTCCTTTATGGACACTAACAATGACGGTGTAGGTGACCTCAAAGGTATCACTGATAAGCTTGATTACGTGGCCTCATTAGGCGTTGACGGCATCTGGATTTCACCGTTCTTTAAATCGCCGATGAAAGATTTTGGCTATGACGTTTCTGATTACAGAGACGTCGACCCTCTTTTCGGCACGCTGGATGATTTTGATGCGTTACTTAATAAAGCACACTCTCTTGATCTTAAAATCATTATCGATCTTGTCCTGTCCCACACATCGGACCAACACCCATGGTTTCAGGATAAAAGTAAAAAAGACTGGTATGTTTGGGCTGATGCAAAACCCGACATGTTTGGTGAGCTATGCCCGCCCAATAACTGGGCCTCGGTTTTTGGTGGCAGCGCCTGGGAATGGAGCGAAGAACGCCAGCAATATTACCTACACAATTTTCTAAAAGAACAACCTGACCTTAACTACCACAACCCCGAAGTTCAAAATGAAGTGTTGGATATTTGCAAATTCTGGCTGGAGCGCGGTGTTGACGGTTTTCGTCTCGATGTTATCAATTTTCTCTTTCATGATCAGGAATTACGGGACAACCCGCCGCGTGATCCTGAACTCGGGCCCGCGACACAGCTTGAAAAGGAAGACGACCCCTATAATACGCAAGCCCATATCTACGATAAATCCCGCCCGGAAAATCTGGAATTTTTACGGCGTCTGCGCAAATTAATGAACGCATATCCGGGCACGATGACTCTTGGCGAAGTTGGCGACGATCACCCTTATGAGCGCGCCGCCGAATATACCGCTAACAATCAATTTCTTAACACCGCCTACAACACTCATATGATGACAGGTATAAGCAAAACCCTTACTGCTGATCTTATTCGCCAACCAGTTGAAGCCTTCCTAAAACAGCCTGGCAATAGCTGGCCGTCTTGGGCCTTTTCCAATCATGATGTTGTCCGGGCACCATCGCGCTGGAATGCCAACGCCAAAATGCTGATTGCTCTACTATGCTGCCTGCGCGGCACAGCCTTCCTGTATCAGGGCGAAGAGCTAGGGTTACTGGAAGCAGAAATTCCCTTTGAAAAACTTCAGGACCCGTGGGGAAAACATCACTGGCCGGATTGGCCGGGACGTGATGGCTGCCGCACACCGATGCCGTGGGATAGGGACAATTACGCCGGGCTTACCAATACCGAACCTTGGTTGCCCATACCGGACGAGCACAAAAAATTATCCGTTACAAATCAGGAAGTGGATGAAAATTCTGTCTTATCTTTCACCCGAAAGTTTTTGAGCTGGCGCAAAAGCCAGCCCGACCTTATTCAGGGTGATATTAATTTCATAGATACTGGCGACAATGATGTTCTTGCGTTTAAACGCGGCGCTACAGTCTGCGTATTCAATCTTGGAAACAAAGAAAAAACATTTAGTTTTGATGGAAAAGATATAACGCTCAGCGCATATGAATATTCACTGGATGGTGCCGATTAGGACTTGTCGCTTTCATCATCCTCGTCTTCTTCCAACTCCAGCTCTATTTTTTCGTCTTCCGGCCCCTCTGGAATTGCTATAGTTTCCTGCCTGGACTTCACTTTTTTCTTAGACTTTAGAGATAAAAGGCGATCTTCTTCCCCTTTTTTCAGCTCAAGAATACGCGCCGCACTAATAAGCTTCTTCACAAGCTTTTCAAGTCTTTCCGGCGCCTGCAAAGGATCCGTCGTATCGATACGCAAAAGCGTACCCTCTTCCTGAAAAATAAAAATAACCCAGAAATTTTTAACCTTCATCAGCGACGTTAAAACATCCAGCCGCTCTTTCGAAAGATAACCTTCCATCGCAGCCTCATTTTTCGAACGCGCTATATAGGACACGTCCCAATTTTCATGCTCCGGGTGAATCTCACCCCCGAAATTAAGACTCTGAACAAGAGGCACCATACCGCTGCTACCGACGACCCCCGGGAAGGACATTTCGCTTTTTAATGCAACCTCAACAGCGGTCAATTTACGTGACCCACGCGCATCCGGTGTCGCATGCTCACTGGTAAGAACTGCAATCTTATAACCATCAAAAGATCCTGTGATTTCAGGGGCACCAAATGCTTTTCCTATACCGTAGCGAAGCTTGTTCTTTGCGGCAAAACTGCGCCAGCTCCTTTTTTGCATATATGAAATATAGAACGACCAGCAGGAAAACCCGATAAGCACGCCCGAAACAACGATCCAAATAAAAAGCCAGATTGACAAAAGAGCCCCGCCGAAAAGATGAAAAACTGTACTAGAAGCAGTTTAGCGCGATTAAAGCCTATTGGCCAGAGTACGTTTCCGCTAGCGCATCAAGGCCCCCCTCAATCACGTCCAGCTCTTCAGTCATAGATGTTATGAGATGTAATACGGCCTCTCCGCCTAAACGCGTAGTATTTAGATTGTCCGGATTACTCAAATGCATCAGAGCACAAAGATGTGCCAAATCATTCTTACAGCGCTCCAAAGCCATCTTCTGGATTAAAAGCTTTTCCATGAATCCCCCACACATAATAAAATTCAGCCCAGTTCTTATTTTATAATAGTTTTCTATAATATTACAACAATTTTTCAACTGCGTTTGACTTTTATACAGCCTAAGCATAGTATAAAAGATGAAACAACGAGCAAAATATGATCACAATCGAACAATGCCGCGCTGCCCGAGGATTGCTGAGCTGGACCCAGCAGGATCTGGCAGATGCCTGCGGGATGTCCAAAACAGCTATTAATAACTTTGAAAAAGGCCATTCAGATATCAAGGCCGAATCTCTGAAAGCCATACGCATGGCCTTTGAAAGCGCAGATATTGAATTTCTTGGTCATCAGGGCTTAAACAAAAGAACCGAAGAGGCCAAGATTCTCAAAGGAACCCAATCCCACACAAACCTTCTGGAAGATATTTTTGAGACCCTAAAAGGCTGCGGTGGCGAGGTCATGACAATCAGTACAGGTGACGAAAGCTGCCTCCATATGGATGAGGATGAGCGTATGAAAGCCTACAACATTACCGAAAGAGTTGTGCTCCCCAAAGATACCACGCATGGAAAAACACCACCTGAGTTATGCCGGTGTATCCCAGACAGTGCTTTTCAGAGTATCAAAGCAACTTTTATATATGGTTCTAAAGTTGCTTTTGCGATGTGGGATAACGGTATGATCATAGTCATTAGCAGCCGGGATGCCGCACAGACTGAAAAAGTACGTTTTGAACACCTGTGGGATCAGGGCACACCACTCTCTAAGAACAGCAAAGTACAAAAATACACCTAATAAAATTTTCTAAAAAAAAAGACGGAAATTTTCATTTCCGTCTTTTAATTTGAGCGAGTGTGTTTTTTATGAGGGTTTAATTGTAGCGGATTTCTTCTCCGTCTTCTGTACCGTTGTGAACATAGTGCGCAAGGTTATGCGGGATAGACAGGTGCATTTCAGAGCTGGGCTGTGGTGCCGTAAGGCTCTTTTCCTGTATCCGTCCGGCCAGAGATGTCATCTGATCCAGCAGGTTCTCCGCGTGTGATACCAACGCTTCGGCTTTGCCTGTACTAATCAAATCAGTATCGGCATGGCGTTCTATTTTTTCTGCCACGACGTCCCCATGTGCCTGGGCTGTATCGATTTGTTTTTCCAGTTTATGAATGGCTTGGCTAAAGAAACCGGTCGTTTTATCAACCACCTCAACTTTTCTCTCCATTTTAACCATGGAGTCGCTAAAGGCATTGGCCTGTTCGCCAACATTGGTAACTTTGGCTTCAAGCTGATGAATACTTTGTGAAAAGTTTCCAGCCTGTTTGTCGACTATTTCAACTTTTTCTTCCAACTTGTGAATAGCATCGCTGAAAAATCCAGTCTGTTTGCGGATAACTTCAAATCCGCCACGAAGACGCTCAAAACCAGCACCAAGAACAATGCTGGTGCCGACAGCTGCCACCGCGGAGAATACGGCCATCATCAATGATACGGCCACAATTGTTTCTACTTCTAATGTCATGATCCCACCCTTTCTGAGAACTAAATATTTTTTTATTTCGGTATCCGTGCTGAAGACGAACAAGAACCCTATAATTATTATGTTAAGTAATATACCAAAGATTGTCCATGACTATCGTTTCGGAATTATTTCAATTTTGATTGGAATTTGTGGGGTTTAGGTTGACGTCCAAACGAAAAAGGGCTCCCATACAGACATGGAACCTGACCTAAAGCGCTATAAAAACAAGCTCCTGGAACGAAAAGTTGAGCTGGAAGATCACAGCAAAAGCAGCCGTGAAAACCGCGAACCTGTAGAGTTGGACCAGACAAAAATGGGCAGGCTCTCCAGACAGGATGCGTTGATGCAACAATCTATGGCTGAAGCGACAGAGCGCAATCGTGGCGTCGAAATTCAGAAAATTGATGCCGCGTTGAAGCGCATCGAAAGCAATAATTTTGGTTATTGTATGACTTGCGATGAAGAAATTGCCAAAGCAAGATTACTAAACGACCCGTCTGTCGCGACCTGCATCAAGTGTGCGCAAGGGCAATAGAAGCTATTTATCCTGAGCGTCGTTAAACAGCTGATCAGCCGCATCTTCATTGATGTTTTCAAGGATATCTTTTGTTTCCTCAAGCGGTGCGGCTACAGGCTCCGGCGCTGGCGCAGGGGGGGCAACAATTGGCGCGTTTTGCGGCTGCACTGCCTCGATCACAGGGCCGCGCTCGGGCAACATGCTGGCGCGCACATAGGCAACACCGGTTCCGGCTGTGCGGATATTGTTGTAAGGAAAACCTGAATACGCCACGCGTTCATAGCCATCACATCCAGTCAGTGGCGCGACAAGCAATAAAGGGGCAACAAGCAGTAACTGCGATTTGAATCGAAACGAAGACATGATCCGTCTCCTATGTGAGGAAAAAAGAGGGCCAGAACGCAAAAAGACTGTACGAGCGTACAGTCTTAAATATAGACGAGTTAACCGTTATTGGCAACATCAATGGAAGATTGCGTCCCAACCATCCTCAACATCATTTTCAAGCACATCAATCTCCTGCCAGAGCGTATCATCTTCACGCACAAACAGTTCGTTATAACCAGTGCCTACCATGCCCTGCCAATTGGATTTGTAACGGCAACGCTCTTTTTTGGTTCTGTATGTATCAAAACGCAGGCGGTATTCGAGCTTCACTTGCTCAACGTCATAACTATCATAGCTTATACCATCGATATCAAGCCCCAGACGGCTGCGACCACCCCATTCATAAGCTACTAAAGCCTTGCGATCAAAACGATCCTGAATCCGGCAGCTTTTAGGGCGCACTTCTTGCTCGAAAGCCACAGCCACGGCTTCAGGTATAGGCTCAACAGAGCCCCTTTGCGGTGCTCCAAGCCCTTGCCCGGCACCAATAGCGGGCTCAACTGTCAATTCCGTGATCGCCTCACGTGGTGCATTGGGGTCAAATTTTGGAGGGGCCGGTGCCAGCAAAGCCGTTGTTGTGCTCGAAGAACACCCCACAAGGGTGATCGCCACTAAACTCATGAAAATAATTTGTAATATAAGGCTGTTTTGAACGACAAAACAGCTTTGCTTCATTCTATTGTCTGCCATCGATTCCATAATATCACGAAACCCGCACTCAGCGCGAATCTCCGTCCATTCATGGGTTTTCCTAACATAGAATCCATGCAACCGCTGCATAGCACAACTGTGAACAGAGCCCTTAATTCATTGGCTTTTTTTGAAGATTTGACTATTTTTTCCTACCCACTTTTTGTAAATTGTATTGACGAAGCCGCTGGCTTCTGTCTTTACTGCCACTTACTTCAATAACCGAGATTTTGCAAAAGGAGATACTACATGCCAACTGGTACAGTAAAATGGTTTAACGGCCAAAAAGGATTTGGTTTCATTGAGCCCGAAGATGGGGGTGCCGATATATTCGTACATATTAGCGCTGTTGAAAAAGCAGGCATGAGCGGCCTGAACGAAGGTCAGAAGATCAGCTACGAAGTTCAGGAAGATCCTGTAAAGGGTAAGTCTAGCGCAACAAATCTTCAAGACGCGGCTTAACCTAAGGCAACATAAAATAATTAGAAACGGGTTCCGATTACGGAGCCCGTTTTTTTATTCCTGCATTTTTCTAAACAGCACCGTCATAAGAGGCAGGCCAATAAAGAAAACCAACCCTAGCCATATATAGTAGAAATTTATATCCAGCCTGATACCAAAATCTACACGCATAATGCCGGGAACATAACGTGCAGCGACACCACAAAGCCCAACAAAGACAAATGAAATGAAAATAGCTTTACCTGGCAAGGCCCGCCATGAACCGGACATGATATAGGCACCGCCAAAGCTAAAGATCGCCAACATCAACGGCGGTATGCTTCCCGTTCTTTCTGCAGCACTCAAAGCAGCAATTCCACCAATAATAAAAGCAGTACTGATAAACCACTTTAAAGTCTGAAAAAATGACTCGCCCATATCAATGCCTAACTTAAACTATGCAGCACTGCGATAAAGTACATGCTGCGCCAATGGATGTCCTTTGGGCAGACGCGGGTATTCAAAGTTACCCTTTTCATCATGCACCAACCCAATCTTTTCCATCACATGAATAGAGCGGGTATTATCATAGACGGTAAAAGAAACGATCTCTGAAATATCCAACGCACCCATAGCATGATCGAGGACACCCTGCGCGGCTTCCGATGCATAACCATGCCCCCAAAACTCGTAAGACAAGCGCCAGGCAATTTCAACCGCCGGCTTGAACGGCACATCAAGCTCTACATTATTAAGGCCAACAAAGCCCATGAATTCATTGGTTTCTTTTGCCTCTGCCGCATAAAGTCCGTAGCCATGCTTTTCGAAATGTTTTTCAAACCGATCAACAAGCCTACCGCTGGCATCTTCGTCCAGTCGGCGGGGCATATACTCCATCACCATCGGGTCACCATTCATCTGTGCAAAAGGCTTGCGATCTTCATCCTGCCACTCCCTTAAAACCAGACGATCTGTTTCCAAATGTATTTTTGTCATGGTATCTCCGCATAAAAACTAAGCCCCTATCGTAACAGCAGAGGACAGGTAGCGAAGCATGCGAAATCACATCTGCCCACAAAGCGCTGTGGACAACAGGAGAGAAGGGCTTGTGCCTTGTCCTGTATTCATTAAAATGGTTATAGGAGTCTCGCAATGAAGCATCCTCTGGTGCCGGTTCTCGGTGTCACCCTATCTTTGCTATTATATTCAGCCCCCGCCAGCGCAAATGATCCGCTGGAGGCGCATCGCCTTCAGGTTAGTCGCTTAGGCGACACTGAGCTCAGCTGTGGCGCCCTATCACAGGAAGCTGCCTTGATGCGAGACATTATCGACACCACGCAGGATATTCAGGATAGCTCCGAAATGAAGAGCCATGGCATTAATGCCGCCGCCGGTGTTGGCGGCTTTCTCATTGGGACCGTAACAGGTGGCATTGGCTTTGCGGCCGCCGGATTTTTGCTCGACCAATCAACCAAAGATGATGCAAGCGAAGCCGATAGTGTGCAGGATACCGCCCAACAGCGCCGTTCTCTAATGATGGGCATTTATAATGCCAAAGGCTGTCTTGGACCGATCGAGCATGCCATGCAGGATCGGGTTACGCAGGAAAAGCAAGAAACCCGTCTGGCTGCAATTGAAACGCAAGCGGGCAAAGAAAAAGAGCCACGCAAGCCCCGGTATAATGAATAAAGCCTAATCAAGCTTACGAAGACTCATTACCTTTCCGGAAGAAGCGTTCACCAGCACTTCATAAGTTTTAACCAATCTTTTAACTTCAACGCGGTAAACCGGCTTGCGCTCGTGAACAATGGTCTCCAGCTTCAAAACGCGGGCCTTCGTGCCGCCTCTGGTTTTATCTTCAACATGGGAAAGGGCAATGGCATGAGCAAGATGACGCGCAATAACATCCATTGGCAGCATAGCTTTTGCGGCCAAATACTCGATCTCTATTTCATGCACCTTGCCAGTAAGTGTATTAATTTCCACCTCAAAGATAGAACTATCACCGCGTAAAATTTTAACCCCCACAAAGAAGCGATCATTTTCCCACCAGCCCTCACTGGATAAAATCTCTCCCGGCACACGGCGCAGCGCAATTTCGTTCGCCTGCTCCTGCGTAAAGCGACCTTTCGGTCCAGCGCCGATAAGCTCTTCTTCCTGCGCAAAGGAGTTGGCAGAAATAAAAACGAAAAGAATGATAAGCAGGAAAATCCGCTTCACGATACAATCCTATTGACGCGCAACCGGCCATTTACTGCCGACCGGCTTCTGCGGCGCGGCGGCGAGATGGCCTTTGTGAACAATATCGCCGTTGGCGCTGTCGATCATCACTTCATACGGCCCGGTATCGGTTTTAAACACAACGGCAAAAACATGCCGGCCGCTATAGACATCCTCATGAACTTTAAAACCCTGAGATGCCGGCGCATTATCGAGCGCAATATTGGCGGCAAGGTCGGCGCTGATTGTCCCCGGCCGTGGCGCTTGCGGTGCGACAGATGGTTTGCGGCGCGGCAGCGGTATACGGCCACCCGCTTCTTCCGGCGCAGGCGCATAAGATGTTTTGGTTGGCGGTGGCTGATCCTCTACAGGCTCCGCAGATTCATACTCTTCTTCAGCGGGAATATAGTGGATATTCTGCTCGGTCCAGGTCGGCTGGATATCAGAAGGTTGAACCAGATCGGATTCTTTTACATGTGGAGCACGCGCCTGTTGCGGCGGTGGACGACGTCTCGGCCGCGCTTTTTGCGGCTCCGGCGGTGGTTCGGGTTTGCGGACACTCACTTCGTCAACAGAGCCATCCTCCTGAATGACACGGATCTTAAAATCGCCGGAATCATTGGATTCTTCGGCCCAAACGGGCAGAACAACCAACAATCCTATAGCCAATGTCATAACAAAAATTCGCATGGGCGAAAGTATAGCAAATCCAGCGTAAAAGGGAAGTAGGCCCAACCCGCCACGGTTTAAAGTGACAATTTGACAAAACCTACGATTTCTGCGATAAATAGCGCAGTTTGATATACACGAGGCTTACGACATACGATTTTTAAAAGACCTACGCCCCCTTTTGGACACAAAACAAGCTTCAAAAGCGCAGGGCCCGGAATATCCCTTTCAAAAATTCAGTTCGGTAAATCGCGACAAGACAAGGCTTTTAACGGCCCCATCTTTTATCGAACGAAAAAGCTTTGCTGCATGGTGCGGCGGGCGTCCACCGAATTGCTAAAAGGAGATATTTCATGGCAACCGGAACAGTAAAATGGTTTAACCCAACTAAAGGCTTTGGTTTCATCGAACCTGAAGATGGCGGACAAGACGTGTTCGTACATATCAGTGCAGTTGAGAAATCAGGCATGGGTAATCTTCATGAAGGTCAAAAAATTGAATTTGAAATTCAGGAAGAAAAAGGCAAGTCCAGCGCGACAAACCTGAAAGAAGCTGCTTAGTTTTAAGCGCTTTTTTTAAATGCGAACAACGCGTTGCGTTGCTCCGCGTTATAACGAATTGAAACACGGATCTTGCAAAAGGTCCGTGTTTTTTATGCGCCTTTTCGAAAAAAATGCCGCATTAACAATAAGTTAAAAAATTATTAAGGAAAACACGCTTTTCGCGTGATATAATGGATATATACACGTATTTAAGCAGGAGAATATTTCATCATGTCCAAAGATGAATCTAAAAAAGACAAAGATAAAAAGGATGAACCTAAGAAAAAGAAGCGTAAATCCTTTAGACAGCAGCGCAACGAAGAGTATGAGAAAACACAGCTAGAGATGATCGAGGAGCTGGTTGCGAGGAAAAAGGACGAAAGAGACGAAGCAAAACAAACCGCCCTGAAGAAAAAAAAGGCCGAAAAACACCGTAAACAACAGGAATACAACAAAAAACGGCAAGAAGAACAATTCCACGACAAACAGCGCCGCGAGCAGGAACAATTCTACGAAAAGAAGCGCCAGGAGCAGGAATTCTTTGAAATTCAGCGCGCCCGCGAGGCCAGAGACTAAAATAATTTGATGCGAACAACGCTTGACGATGACGGCGCGGTGCTCCCAAGAAATTCATGGGGCGCTCGAGCATACGGAATTGTGTGTTTGTGGGGGCGCGCGATATGGCGCTTTGAAATCATGAATCGTGGCGTCAATGGTATTGTCGGTGTAATCCGGCATATCCTTTTCCTCTCCCGGTTTTTGTTATTTGGGAGACAGTATAGGAATTTATTCCGCATTTGTCAAGGGAAATGTGCACCTTACAATTACTCGCTAGCTTCTTCCGAAGCTTCATCGACGACTTTCAAAAAATATTCAAGCCTCCACCATTTCATTCTTAGGGCATTAATTTTGTTTTCTGCGGCAAAGCTCTTCAAAACCTCAGTAACGTTAGTTTTAAGCCTGTTATGTTCATCAAGTAAATCACCATAAGTATGGCCCTCCTCTAGGCATTGCTTAAGCCCTCTAATGACCAAAGGGCTAATTTCTACTGAAACAAAATCATAAAAATTCTTTATATCAACAGAGGCTAGAAACTTAACCTGATCTCTTGTGAAAATTTGATTCTCAGGATCCAAGAAAATCTTTCCCAATTCTTTTTGTACATCAATGCTTTTGAAATATTTTTTTTCAGCTAAAGCTTCCTGCTGCTGTACTTTTTGTTCCAGCGTTTTATCTATTTGCTCTCTCCGAATAAAATGATCATCGAACACTTCTGATCCAGGTTCCCAGTTTTTACTTTTTGATTTTATAAATGCGTCTATACAGTTGTCTGCCTCTTTATCATGTTCCAACTCTCTCAACAAACCTACAGCATAATTAAGGCGGCTCAATGTCACGCCTTTCTTAACATGGCTCACTAATGCATTTACAAAATCCGCCTCATCGTCCTTCAAACTTCCATGCATATATTTTTCGCCTAGCTCATGCCACTCACGAGAGTGATCTTTTCTTTTTTTACTTTCAGCAACTTCATCCGACGCCTTCTTCAATTGGCCGCTAATTTCTTTTTTATCGAACCACCCGTCTTCAACATATGCTTTAAAAATATCTGTGAAATCGTACTCTATGCCGAGAAGACCCTTTTCAACGGCTTTACGCGCACTATCTGGCTTCTCTACCATGCCTTCCCAATGTTTAGCGTTCAACACTACTATTGCGTATATGGCGCAGATTCTCACTTCAGGCTCCACGCCTTTCATAAGACGTGCTAATTCTGCTAACTGCGAGTTTATTTTTTGCAAAGTCCGCAAATTTACAATTTCAAAATAATGAATAAACTTTAAAATAGATTCGTTATCCTCATCTTTAGCCATGCCAAAGATTTTTTCAAAAAGCTCCTCTGTGGTCGGGGCGTATAAAACCTCTACATCAACTATTTTTTCTCGGAAGTTGTAATATTCAGCCGGAATTTGTTCATCATGAAGAATAAGAGCAACCTTGCAATTTTTTTGGTCTTTTAACTCACAAACAAGGCCGAGCACATCCTTGGTTTCTAAACCACCACCCATCCTCTCTAAATCATCAATACATATGAGAGTATCTTTGACAGTTAACCAGCCCAACAAACCTAAATCCGTTGATATACCATTGAACTCTTTAAATGCGTCTAGGACCGTTCTAACTAAAGGATACGATTTTGCCTTATGCAAAGCAGAGCTTATCTTGTCCTGTAACTCCTTTACTGAGGCTTTTCTATCATACTCTAGAGGTGAGCCTTCGTTCTCATTTGGTCTGGATTTAAAAAAAATCAGCCCCTTCAAATCATTTAAATTTTTACATCCAAATAAACTTACGTACGCATAAGATTTAAAGTTTTCGTGAGTAGTTAAGTGCTCGTCAACGATGTGATTCCATATGTAGGTTTTTCCGGTTCCCCACTTGCCCTTAATAGCAATAACCCCACCTTTTCCTTGGCCAAATGGTGTTTCATTCACACTTTCATCAGCCTGCAAAAAACTTTTAATTTTTTCTTCCGCATATTTTATCGACAAAGTGAATCTCCAATATCCTGTGAGCAGATAATTATAACCCCAAATCGAGTTCTTCCAACTTCTTTATTTTATCCCGTAAATTCGCTGCCTCTTCGAACTCCAAATTCTCCGCGTGGGTGAGCATTTGTTTGCGGTAGGCGGCGAGTTGTTTGGGGAGGGCTTTGGGGTCGCTGCGGAATTCTTCCTGCTCTGTATCGCTGAGGACGCTGGCGATATGGGCGCGGTTTCCTTCCTCATAAACATTTTGCAGGGCGCTGGAGATTTTCTTTTTGATGCTGGCGGGGGTGATGTTGTGCTCCACATTATGGGCGCGCTGTTTTTCGCGGCGGCGGGAGGTTTCGTCAATCGCGGCCTGCATGGAGCCCGTCACTTTATCGGCGTAGAGGATCGCTTTGCCGTCGACATTGCGCGCCGTGCGGCCAATCGTCTGGATAAGAGACGTCGTGCTGCGCAGGAAGCCTTCCTTATCCGCATCGAGAATAC
This sequence comes from Micavibrio sp., assembly GCA_021604545.1. GTDB lineage: Bacteria > Pseudomonadota > Alphaproteobacteria > Micavibrionales > Micavibrionaceae > UBA5701. The sequence goes on along the minus strand of BQJE01000002.1, from coordinate 189,332 downwards.
ACACGCGCAGACATTCGGGAATGTCGAGGCCCTCGCGCAGCAGATTGATGCCGACCAATATGTCGAATTCTCCTCTACGCAGATCCTGCATGATTTCGATGCGCTCCAGCGTGTCGACATCGGAATGCATATAGCGGACGCGCAGATTGTTTTCGGTGAGATATTCCGTGAGGTCTTCGGCCATTTTCTTGGTCAGCGTGGTGACGAGGACGCGGCCTTGTTTCGCTACGATCTCGCGGCATTCGGCCATGAGGTCGTCGACCTGATGCGCGGTCGGGCGGATTTCTACCGGCGGATCGATGAGGCCGGTGGGCCGCACGATTTGCTCGGCGACTTTGTTGTCTCCGATCTGTTCCAGTTCCCAGGGCGCCGGGGTGGCGGAGACAAAAATCGTTTGCCCGCGCATGGCGTTCCATTCCTCGAATTTGAGCGGGCGGTTGTCGATGGCGGCCGGCAGGCGGAAACCGTGCTCGACCAGCGTGCCCTTGCGTTTGGAATCGCCGGCATACATGGCGCGCAGTTGCGGGATCATCACATGGGATTCATCGAGGAACATGATCGCGTCTTCGGGGAGGTACTCGATGAGCGTTGGCGGCGGTTCGCCGGGTGCGCGACCCGTCAGATAGCGCGAGTAATTTTCAATGCCGGCGCACATGCCGGTGGCGGTCAGCATTTCAAGGTCGAAGCCGGTGCGCTGGTCGAGGCGCTGGGCTTCGAGGAGTTTGTTCTCGGCCTCGAATTGCGCGAGGCGGGTTTTGAGGTCGGTTTTGATTTGTTTGATCGCCTGCTGGATTGTCGGGCCGGGCGTGACGTAGTGGGAATTGGCGTAGATGCGCACGCCGTCGAGGTCGTTGAACTTCTCGCCGGTGAGTGGGTCGAATTCGGTTATTTTTTCAAGCTCGTCGCCAAAGAGCGAAAAGCGCCAGGCGCGGTCCTCCATATGCGAAGGGAAGAGCTCGACAGTGTCGCCGCGCACGCGGAAGCTGCCACGCTCGAAGGATATGTCGTTGCGGGTGTAGGTGAGCGTGATGAGGCGCTCTATGAGTTCCTGGCGGTCGATACGTTGCCCGGCGTGTAGGTCAACGGTCATGGCGAGGTAGTCTTCTTTCGAGCCGATGCCGTAAATGCAGGAGACCGAGGCGACGATGATGCAATCGCGGCGTTCAAACAGCGTGCGCGTGGCGGCGTGACGCATGCGGTCGATTTGCTCGTTAATGGAGCTGTCCTTTTCAATGAAGGTGTCGGTGCGCGGGACATAGGCTTCGGGCTGGTAGTAATCGTAGTAAGACACGAAATATTCGACGGCGTTGTTTGGGAAGAATTGTTTCATCTCGCCGTAGAGCTGCGCCGCCAGTGTTTTGTTGGGCGCAAGGACAAGCGCCGGGCGCTGGGTCTGTTCGATGATCTGCGCCATGGTGAAGGTCTTGCCCGAACCGGTGACGCCGAGCAGGACCTGATCCGTGAGGCCGTCACTGAGGCCCTGCGTGAGCTGTTTAATCGCGGCGGGCTGGTCGCCGGCGGGTTCGAAATCCGAGACAATCTTGAAGGGCTGCGAAGGATCACCCCCCGGCATTTTGTCCTTATCGTATTGTAGGGGCGCGCGTTCCTGCATGGGATAGATATAGCGGGAAAGCGGGCAAAGGCCAAGTTTTGGCTCTGAGCCTATGCGGCTTGCAGCTCTAAGGCCGGTGCACTTGTATGCACCATCTTCCAAGCCGACTCAGCCTGCGGTTCACCACCGTCAGCGCCCTGCCTGTGTTCCTCCGCAGACATAAAGCGTGTCGAGGGGCCAGTATCAGTCGGGGAAAAGCCCGGAGCAACGGATTCCGTGCCCATCACGCCCTGGTTAAAGGTGCCGACTTTTTCTTCTGCACCGAATAAAGCAGCCCAATTGAATTCCGGCTCAATGACATTATCTGTACCACCGGCAAAAGGAAGCGCAGCCTGCAGTCGTTCCATGAAGGAGCCTTCCTGTTGTTCAAATGACTGGTTTGCGCTCGCGCCATGATCGTGTGATACACCTGCTGTAGTTGTAGTGGCAGAAACAGACTCTGAACTATGATCTTGAATGCGGGGCATAAAAATGGATGGCAGTACGGACGCCACCCCTGTCGTCAGGGAAGGTGCTGTTTCCACTGTGGCTTCGTTTTGAGTCCAGCTAAACCTCGCCGACAAAGAGTGTGCTGATGAGGACCGCACAGGTGCAGAAGGTTTATTGTCATTACCATACCCTCTAAAATTGGCTTGGCTGAACGTATCAGAATGTCGTCTTGTCTTTGTATAGGAGCGCTTGTGATCAGTATGGCGATGCCCGTGGTTTGAGGCCGCACCCCAGGCCTTTGCAGGCCGCTGCCCCGAAGAATCCGGCCTGCGCAGAGTCATGCGGGCCGTAGATCGCCGACCGTCCAAGCCACCCGTACCGACTGTCTCGCCAGCAGTGTTAACAGCCACCAAACCAATGCCGTTTTTCATGTCTTCTTCGGTTACCTCTGTCTCGTTTTTATAGACAACCTGACTTATCTTTTTGGACCCAAGCCCTGCCCAGCGAGGAATCTCTCTGGTTTGTGTGGTTCGTATTTTTGTGTCTACAGCCATACCCGTGCGCTGCCGAACCTTTTCCTCAAACTCAGGGGCTACTTTCAGCCAGTCCTTTGCCTTATAGGTACCCAGACCCCAAAGTTTTTTCTGTACCAGTGTATCAGTCATAGCTCTCCCTCTCCTGTTCTGTCTTCCGGCTTAAAAACAAAAGTAATAGTTGTTAAAATTTAAGTATTAGATTCTCTCAAAATCAAATGTCGAAGCAGAAAATATAGAAGCTGAAAATATATTTCAAGGGGCGGAAAAGTACAAAATGATCATATTTCTTATGATTTACTTGATCATTTTGAAAGACTTTCTGCATAAATTTTATAATACTAATAATTTTTCTATATTTACTATAATAAATAACAATTATTACTACACAATAAAAAACATTTATTTGATTTTTTGTTAGAGGCCCGCCGCATACTTTATAACGTCTTTGCTATGAAATGCTGATTTAGGGGGTGGGGGAAATAAAAAACGGTTTAATTACAGGAGGTTATAGTATTCAGGACAAAACCAAAGCTGTTTACTTGCCAAAAAAATTCAAAAAAATGTGTAAAAACCAGCCATATCTGCCAGATATTGCTCATATCTTAATATCGCGCGTTCCCAAATGAGATAGGTAGTGTGCGGTTAGCGGCGTAATTCCACGACTTCCGCTGGAGTACGTCCTTTGCCCTCAATTAAGTCATTAAGGATTGCAACTTCATCATAATTTGCCACGCGGTTTTGTGCTTCACGCGTTGCTGCCAAATCAATATTCACACCCGCAGCCCAAAGCGCTTCCAAATTCAATTTGGGGCCGGACTGCTTTACAGGATCCCATGGCTGGGCCAGAGCATGCCCAGTCAAAATATGCGCGCTTAGATTGGCAAGAATACCTACATGGCCGTCGCCGTTAATAACAATACTTTGAGCCCCATCGATATTTGGCAAGACGCAGGTGAGAGCGTTCACTGCCGGATCACTGATATCGATAATCGAGGTTGTCGGCACCGTTCCAATTGATTCCAGAATGCCACGCATTACAATTGGATCACTAATGACCGGGTGGTTTTTATTACAACGCATAAACAGATTACTGAGAAACGCCTGACATTCACCTCGCACCAGAGAAATACGGGTCGGCGTTGCCTGCATTATAATTTTTTTAACCTTATGATGATGCTTGAAAGCCAAATAAAGAGAAAGAAGCCCACCGCCGCTATGGCCGACGAGTGAAACCTTTTTGTTTCCATTCTGAAAATATATATCGTCCAGACGTGCTTCTGCTTCCTCTAGATTCCTCAGCGCTTTTTTCGGCGGAAAGAAGTTTATACCTTTTTCAAAAAAGTGAGGCTTATAGCCGAGCGTCTTTAAACTTTCGGCGAGCGAGCGCATAAAGCGATCATTTTCAAGAAAACCCGGCAACAAGAGAACATCGCCGCCATCCCCAGGCGGTACCGTACACAGACTGGCCTTACCGATAGAGGGCATATGTCCGGTATAGCCCTTAAGCGCATATAAGGCTTCGCGCGTTAAACTTCCGCTTATGAGTTGCTTATCTAACATGGAGCATCATAGCCAAAAGTCACAATTATGGCAATAAAAAACAGCCTAGGAAAAGTTTTCTTTGAAATCAGAGTGTTCCCTGCTAAACTCCGCCACCTTATTACGAAAACAAAGGAGATAAACTACAATGAGACACATATTCATGAATCTATGTCTATGCGCTACGCTGCTTGGCGTTTCCGCTTGTGAAACCATGATGGGTGATGTTGATACGGACCCGCCTTACGCAATGGAACGCACAGCCACAAATGAAGAAAGAGTTAGACCTCAACCGGCTCCTGTCGTCATAGCTGAGCCGCAGCAATGCCAATGCGATTGCAGCAGCTGGGAAAACCGTGCCTTACGTGCCGAAAGTGAATTGGCGCAATGCCGCGAAGGAACCAGGCGCGTTCGTGATGCGCATGATGAATTGCTGAGAAAATAAAGATTTAAGCTATCCAGATATAAAAGCCCGGTGGAGAAATTTGCCGGGCTTTTTAATGGCTACTTTAATAGGCCAGACCACAAAGAAAAACGCCGCGAGCCAGTGGCTCACGACGTCTAATAGATAATTCCTTATGAAGAGTGTTATCTGCGCTTTCTGGCAGGTGACTTTCTCTTCGCAGCGCGCCTTACCGGAGCACGGCTTTTGGCCGCTGCTCTTTTCTTACGCTTAGCTGGAGCTTTACGCTTGGCTGCTGGCTTTTTCCTTTTGGCAGCAGGACGTTTCTTAGCTGCAGTTTTACGCTTGGCTGGTGCCTTACGCTTTTTCGCTGCTGGCTTACGTTTCTTAGCTGCAGTTTTACGCTTGGCTGGTGCCTTACGCTTCTTTGCTGCTGGCTTACGTTTCTTAGCTGCAGTTTTACGCTTAGCAGGAGCTTTTCTTTTCTTAGCTGCTGGCTTGCGCTTTTTGGCGGCCGGCTTTTTCTTCTTAGCCGCTGGACGCTTCTTAGCTGCTGGCTTGCGCTTTTTGGCTGCCGGCTTTTTCTTGGCTGCAGTTTTGCGCTTGGCGGCTGGCTTTTTCTTCTTAGCCGCTGGACGCTTCTTAGCTGCTGGCTTCCGCTTTTTGGCTGCCGGCTTTTTCTTGGCTGCAGTTTTACGCTTGGCGGCCGGCTTTTTCTTTTTGGCTGCTGGACGCTTCTTAGCTGCTGGCCGCTTTTTGGCTGCAGTTTTTTTCTTCTTCGCTGCGGGTCTTTTCTTCGCAGTTGTTTTCTTTTTCGCTGCTGGCTTTTTCTTCTTAGCAGCTGGACGTTTTTTAGCAGCAGTTGTTTTCTTTTTCGCTGCAGGTTTTTTCGCTTTTTTCACCGAAGCTTTTCTAACAACAACTTTTTTCTTCGCAGTTGTTTTTCTTTTCGCTTTCGGCTTCATAGCCGGTTTCTTCTTTGCCGCAGTTTTTTTCTTAGCTGCGGGCTTTTTCTTCTTTGCAGTAGCCATTTGACTTCTCCCGATTTTGTTGACCAGAACGGTCGGATAATTAAGTAACATTACTCATTGAAATAATACCCTTGTTTTAACCAGTTACCAATATTTTTTTTAGATTTTAACATTCGTATCTGATATCACTACTCACATTGCCAGATGTTTATGAAGAAATTGTTAAAGGAATACGATGAGTAACGACGACAAAAATACCGCAATGAATTGCAAAACATGGCCGTTCGAAGAAGCGCGCGCCGTTTTAAAGCGCATTGGGAATACCGCGCCTGACAAGGGTTACGCGTTATTCGAAACAGGATACGGGCCATCAGGGCTTCCACACATTGGCACGTTCGGCGAAGTGGCGCGCACGACGATGGTAATGAACGCATTTAGAAAAATTTCGGATATTCCGGCCAAATTGATCTGTTTTTCGGATGACATGGATGGCTTGCGAAAAGTGCCCTTAAATATCCCAAATTCGGAGATTCTCGAATCAAACCTCGAAAAACCCCTCACGGTGATTCCCGACCCGTTTGGCACTCATGAGAGTTTTGGCCATCATAACAACGCCAGATTGAGAGATTTTCTAGACACATTTGGCTTTGATTACGAGTTTCTTTCTTCGACCGAATGTTACAAGTCCGGACGCTTTGATGAGGCGCTTTTGAACATGCTGCGCAACTACGAAAAAGTACGCCAGGCTGTTTTGCCTTTGCTGGGTGAGGAACGTCAAAAAACATACAGTCCGTTTTTGCCAATCTCACCCAAAAGCGGAAAAGTTTTGCAGGTTCCCATTTTAGAAACCAACCCCGATGCAGGCACAATTGTTTTTGAAGATGAAGACGGAGAAAAAACAGAAATTCCCGTCACCGGCGGTCATGTCAAAGCGCAATGGCGGCCCGACTGGGCGCTGCGCTGGTACGCGCTCGATGTTGATTACGAAATGGCCGGTGTTGATTTAAAAAGTGCGTCACAAATAGCCGGTAAAATTGTCTCTATATTAGGTGGCAAAAAACCAGCCGGTTTTCATTACGATTTATTTCTCGATGAAAAAGGTGAAAAGATTTCAAAATCCAAAGGCAATGGTTTGACGATGGAAGAGTGGCTCACTTATGCGCCACATGAAAGTCTGGCTTATTATATGTATCTGCGTCCCTCCTCTGCCAAGAAGCTTCACTTTGATGTTATCCCGAAAGCCGTTGATGAATATATTAGTTTTATAAAAGCCATGCCCACGCAGGAAGAAGAAAAACAGCTACAGAATGCAGCCTGGTACATTCACGGCGGCACGATCCCCAATTCACAGTATACGCCGATATCTTTTGCACTTTTGCTCAATCTGGCCAGCGCAGCCAATACAGATAACGCAGAAACGCTCTGGGGCTATATTCGTAAGCATAAACCCGATGCCACCCCTGAAAATGCACCGTTTTTGGACCGTTTGGTTGGTTATGCGGTGAAGTATTACGAGGATTTCGTCCTGCCAACCAAAACATACCGTATGCCTGATGATCGGGAACGGGCCGCGATGGAGGATCTAGCCAAAAGGCTGGAGGCGCTACCCAAGGATGCCGATCTCGATGCCATGCAAACGGAGGTGTTTTCAGCTGGCAAGGAAAATGGCTATGAAAAGAATGAGTTGCGCGAATGGTTTCAGGCGCTTTATCAGGTTTTACTCGGCCAGAATCAGGGGCCACGCTTTGGGTCATTTATTGAACTTTACGGCGTGCAGGAAAGTATTACATTAATACGTGATGCACTGGATGGAAAATTCGCGAAAGCGGCTTAAGGAGACATATATAATGGAGAACGAAGACCTCAACAAATTATGGGCCGAAGTAAAGGATGTGTGGGAGCACGGCTTTATGGGCGTTGATGTTGGCTCAATCGCCGTAGCACTGGCTATATTCTTTGGCTTTCTACTCATCCGCGGAATTTTGAGCAAATATATCCTGCGCCGTCTGCATCTTTGGGCAGAAAAGAGCGAAAACAAGGTCGATGATAAAGTTGTTGACGCCATTATGCCGCCGATCCGCTTTATTCCCATTGTTCTCGGCCTTTTCTTTGCCGGGCAATATCTGGAACTGGATGAGACGCTGGGAGACTTTTTTGGCCGTATGACGCGCTCCCTGATCGTCTTTACCATGTTTTGGGGCCTGCATAGAGCGCTGGAGCCCATTGGGCAGATGTCGAAAAAGCTCGAAGATATTCTCTCCCCCACCATGATGAACTGGATATTCAAGGTAACGAAGGTTGTTGTGGTCTTCATTGGTGCCGCTGTGATTTTGGAAGTCTGGGGTATTGCCGTTGGGCCGTTGCTGGCCGGGCTGGGACTGTTTGGTGCCGCTGTAGCGCTGGGAGCGCAGGATCTGTTCAAGAATTTAATCGGGGGCATCACAATTATCGCCGAAAAACGCTTTTCGCCAGGGGACTGGATTCTCGTGGATGGAGTGGTTGAAGGTACGGTTGAAGATATCGGTTTTCGCTCTACTCACGTACGACGCTTTGACAAGGCGCCGGTGCATGTGCCGAATTCTGCCCTGTCCGATGTAGCGGTCACCAATTTTTCCCGCATGACACATCGCCGGATCAAATGGAAGATTGGCGTTGAGTACCGTACAAGCGTTGATCAACTCAAAATCATTCGTGACGAGATTATGAAAGAGCTGGAAACCAATGATGCCTTCGCCAAGAAAGAAGAGGTTTCAACCTTTGTGCGGGTGGATGCGTTTAACGACAGCTCGATTGATTTCCTGATTTACTGCTTCACCAACACCACCAATTGGGGCGAGTGGCTGGAGATTAAAGAATCCTTCGCGATGAGGATTAAAGAGATTGTTGAAGATAAGGCCGGGACGGGCTTTGCGTTCCCATCGCAGTCTGTTTATCTGGAGAGCCTGCCTGACGATGCGGCGGAGATTTTTGTACCTCCGGTGAAGAAGGCGTCATAATTGTGAAACTGGTTCTTCCTTGTGTGTCACTAACGGCTCTTCTTCAGGACCCAACCCCAAAGCTGTGAAGAGTTGATCTACAATATCCATGGCCTGACGTGCTGTTTCTGAACTGGGGCCTGCAAATTCGTCACCACATTGCTCTTCCAACTCTCGAAGCTCCACAGATAAATCAAACTCTTCCATCTTCTCAGCCAAATCTGCCAATCCATTTAAATCTTGAGAGCTACAACCACACAATTCCATATGCAGCCGCCACTCTGAAAGAGAACCTATTTCATCCAAATGTGTAATTGCTGTTGCTGCCTGTAGTATTTCATGAAATACATGCCCGGCTATTCCTGTAATGCTTCTCATTTTTACTCTCCTAAAAAACAATGCTATATATAATATGTAAATGCTTGTTTGTCAAGTTTCATTATATTTCCCGCTCATAATGGAATCCCACTCCCCGTCAAATCGTGCTAAGTCCTATATATGAGTGCCGAATCCGCCCCAAAAGCCCCCACCAAGATTGCCCTGCCGGATATTCCGGCTTTGTGCGTCAACGCCAGTGAAGCGGCGATTTTAACGCCCGAGGGCGAGATCAAAACCCTATCCCATGAGCAGGCGCGGCTGCTCATCCATAAAAAAGCAGTTTTGGTTTGTCATGCGCCCTATGTGCGCGGACGATTGGGGCTGGATGAATTTCAAGCTTTTGATGTGCTCGAGCTGTTTGCATTTACGCATCCGACTTTATTTGCAGTGCCGACCGTGCATGGCCTCAGCAAAGTTCTCGGTGTTAATGAGCGCGGGAGCTTTGAGGATTTGCCCCCTACCCTGTTCAATATCACGAAAGCGCTGCTGACCGATTTACGAAATGACCCATTGAAAGACAAAGCCGATGCGTTGCCGATGGCTGGCGTGATGGGACTGGGCGGAAAAGGTTGGCCATGGGCACCCTTTATATTTGAAGCGTTGGGCGAAGACTATGATCCGAAGGTGCCGTATAACGCGCGGGCGGCGCTCAATATCTGGAGGAAGCTCCCCGAATGGGCGGAAGAAGCGCCTGAGCCACCGCCATCACATCATGCGGTGACCGGCGAGGAAAGCCGCGCGCGTTTGCAATCTTTGTTGGGTGATACATCCGAGCAGCGGCCAGAGCAAATTGAATATGCCACGCAAGCCACGGCGGCGTTTGCGCCGGTGCAGGAAGAAGGCCAGCCCCATGTCGTGCTGGCTGAAGCAGGAACCGGGGTGGGGAAAACGCTGGGTTATCTCGCGCCGGCATCGGTGTGGGCAGAAAAGAACAAGGGCAGCGTCTGGATTTCGACGTTCACCAAAAATTTGCAGCGGCAGATCGATCAGGAACTGGACCGTTTGTACCCCGATGCGGAAGTTAAAGATGCACATGTGTCCGTGCGTAAGGGTCGCGAGAATTATTTGTGCTTGTTGAATTTAGAAGAGACCGCAGCCGGGTCTGAGGTCGCGCGCCATCCCAATCATGCTGTGGCCGCCGGCATCATGGCACGCTGGGTGGCTTCGTCCAAGGATGGGGATTTGTCGGGCGGAGATTTTCCTGGCTGGCTGCCGGGGTTACTCGGGTTTCAGCATACGGGCGGGCTGGCGGATCGGCGCGGCGAATGTATTTATTCGGCCTGTGATCATTACCACAAATGTTTTGTCGAACGATCCGTACGCAAAGCCAAGCGTGCCAAATTGGTGATTGCCAATCATGCGCTGGTGATGATTCAAACGGCGCTCTCTAGTCCTGGCGATGAAATGCCTTCGCGTTATGTGTTTGATGAAGGGCATCATTTATTTTCTGCTGCCGATAGTGCCTTTGCCGCGCATCTCAGCGCGCAGGAAACCACGGATTTACGAAGGTGGTTACTGGGGGCCGAAGGCGGCAAACGCAGAAGCCGCGCCCGCGGGCTGAAACGGCGTGTAGAGGATTTAATCTCCGGCGATATGGAGGCCGAAAAGCTATTGCAGGACATTCTGAACGGCGCGCAGGCGCTCACGGCAACGGGTTGGACGCGGCGGTTAAAAGATAACAATCCATCCGGTCCGTGTGAGGACTTTCTGCGCCTTATATATAAGCAGGTTCATGCCCGCGCTGAGGGGGCACACGGGCCGTATTCGATGGAGACACAAACACGGCCACTGATCGAGGGAATGGACGAAGCGGCGGGGGCGCTTAAAAAAGATTTGATGCGTTTGCAAAAACCCATGACTGAAATGATTAAATTGCTGCGGAAGAAACTGGCCGATGATAAAGGCATGATGGATAGCGATACGCGCAAACGCCTTGATGCGGTGGCGCAGGCATTGGAGCGGCGCGCGAAGATGACGATTGCCGCGTGGATTGATATGTTAGGAACACTACAGCAGGACGAGCCACCGAAAGAATTTGTCGACTGGATGGAGGTGGAACGGATTGACGGTCGGGCGATTGATGTGGGCTTATACCGCCACTATATCGATCCGATGAAACCCTTTGCCAGCGCTATTGAGCCGCATATGCAGGGTATGGCGGTGACCTCGGCGACATTGCTGGATGGCACGGGGGATGCGGAGAAAGACTGGAAGGCAGCGCGGCAAAGAACAGGCGCAGATTACCTTTCATTGTCGCCGCATCAGGTCGCTGTGACGTCACCGTTTAATTACCCTGAGCAGACCAAAGTTTTTATTATCAATGATGTGCGCAAGGATGATTTGGGACAGGTGTCGGGTGCTTACCGCACTTTGTTTGAGGCAAGCGGCGGCGGCGGACTCGGATTGTTTACCGCCATTTCGCGCTTGCGGGCCGTCCATAACAAGATTGCACTGCCGCTTGAGGAGGTCGGGTTGCCACTTTATAGCCAGCATGTTGATGACATTGATGCCGGCACGCTGGTCGATATGTTCCGTGATGATACGCATGCTTGTTTGCTTGGTACCGATGCGATCCGTGATGGTGTCGATGTACCGGGAGAGTCTTTGCGCCTGATTGTGTTCGACCGCGTGCCGTGGTCGCGGCCAACGATTTTGCACAAGGCACGGCGTGAAGGTTTTGGTGGCCGGGGCTATGATGAGATGATTACGAGGCTGAAGCTTAAGCAGGCTTTTGGTCGCCTGATTCGCCGCAGCAGTGATAAAGGCGTGTTTGTCATGCTGGACCCGATGCTGCCCTCACGGCTGTTTGGGGCATTTCCAGAAGGCGTAGAGGTCCAGAAAACCGGGCTTTCCGAGGCTGCGGCGCAAATTACTGCCTTCTTAGATGTGGAAAAGTGAGTCTTAAGTGGGTCTGGGGAATTTTATTATCCCCAGCCATCTTGCACACTGGCAAATAATACCTAAATACGTGTGATGGGCCAGATGAAACCTTTTATCCATGAGCTAGCAGGATTTGATCCGCTTGAAGCTTTCGCAGCGGTATCTGATATGCCGTACAGTTTGCTGCTAGATAGCGCTGATCCTGGCCACCCGGGAAGTCGTTATTCTTTTGTCGTCTGTCACCCCATTGAAACCATCGAATCCAAAAACGGTTTGATTACTGTGACCAACTGGGAACAGCAAACCACGTTTAACGGCGATCCTTTTGCACTGATCAAAGACCGCATGGAAAGCTGGGTCCAAGACACCGAACATGTTCATGGCCTTCCGCCATTTCAAGGTGGGGCCGCCGGATTTTTTGGTTATGATCTCGGGCGGTGTCTTGAGGACCTGCCTTCGAGCGCGGAAGACAACCCGAACATGCCGGACATGGCGATTGGAATTTACGATCAGGTTCTGGCCCATGATCACATTCAGGAGAAAACCTGGCTGATTACCCACGCACGCAGCGAAAGTGAAGCGCGGGTGAAACAAAAATATGTCCTGCGACTTTTTGGCCAACCGTTACAGCTACGCGAGCATGAGCAAAGTGATTTACACTGGGAGCCTAATTTTGAAGCCCCTGATTACAAGGATCATATCCGCAAGGTTATTGACTACATCGAAGGCGGCGACGTGTTTCAGGTCAATCTGGCACAGCGTTTTGATGCGGCTTTGCCCGAGAATTTCTCACCTTTCGCCCACTACCTGAAGCTGCGTGAAGTAAACCCTGCTCCGTTTGCGTCTTATATGGATTTGGGGCCTGTTAAAATTTCGTCGGCATCACCGGAACAGTTTTTGCGGGTGAAAGACAGACAGGTCGAAACGCGGCCGATCAAGGGCACACGCCCGGCAGTTGAAGATCCGGCCATTGACCGGCTGTATCGCAACTCGCTGGAAAATTCAGAAAAAGACAAAGCCGAAAATATAATGATTGTTGATTTGCTGCGCAACGATCTGTCGAAGGTTTGCAAAAAGAAAAGTATTGAAGCGACCGAGTTGTGCAAGCTGGAAAGTTTTGCCAGTGTCCATCATCTGGTATCGACGGTGAAGGGTGAACTTAAAAGCAGCAAGAGCGCGCTTGATATGATGCGCGGTTGTTTCCCCGGCGGATCAGTGACCGGCGCACCGAAAATACGGGCGATGGAAATTATTGAAGAGCTGGAACCAACACGGCGCGGTCCTTATTGCGGTGCCATGGCCTATATCGGCTTTGACGGCAGCATGGATAGCAGCATTCTCATCCGTACGTTGGTTTATGACGGCAATCAGGTCAGCTTACAGACTGGTGGCGGCATTGTGGCTGACTCCAAGCCTGATGAAGAATATCAAGAGACTTTTGACAAGGCCGACGCCATCTTCCGCAGCTTTGAAGACCGCAGCAATATTCATATTGAGGATCTGGATGAAGACTCTGCCCAGGACTCTACAGAAAACTGGGCCGAAAGCGCCTAATCATCTTGTGCAAACCCCCTGTCTTATGGTTTATATTCACCTATGTTTCTGGTCATCGATAATTATGATTCCTTTGTTTACAATCTGGCGCGCTACGTCGAACTGGCTGGTGGCGAATGCGAGGTCGTGCGCAACGATTCCATCAGAATTGAAGATGTAAAATCTCTACAGCCGGATGGGATTATTCTTTCGCCCGGCCCGTGCACGCCCGCCGAGGCCGGGATATGTGTCGAGCTGGTGAAAGAGCTGGGAGCATACACACCCATACTCGGCGTTTGTCTGGGCCATCAATGTATTGGTGAGGCTTATGGCGGGCGAACCATTCGCGGCGAAACGCCTGTCCATGGTAAGGCCTGCACCATCACGCATAATGGCAGCGATATTTTTGATGGCATCCCAAGCCCGATGCAGGCGGGGCGTTATCATTCATTGATCATCGAATTGCCGGACAATTCCCCTTTAATGGTGACAGCGAATACGGACGAAATCATCATGGCGATGCAGCACAAAACCCATCCGGTTTACGGACTGCAGTTCCATCCGGAATCGGTCCTGACGCCGCACGGGCAGGCGATCACCCAGAATTTCACAACGATCGCGCAGCACTGGCAAGGGCAGAACAGGCGCGCCGCATGACGATTTGGCACAATCAGCGATTCAAGGATGACAACACGCCGATTTTTTCTTCGACGGATCGTGTCCGTCTTGGTGATGGGGTGTTCGATACCATGCTGGCGATCAACGGTGAGATTATTCACCCATCACTTCATTTCAAAAAGATTTTACGTCATGCCAATGTTATTGGCATCGATATTACGAACGATATTGAGGATATGATTATCGCCGCCAAAGACTTACTGAAAGAAAGCCATCTCGAAGAAGGGCACGTAATTATCAATGTTATTGTCTCGCGCGGCCCTGCCGAACACGGGCTTGCTATTCCTGATCTCGCCGACACCCAGATTGCCATGCGCGCTTTTGCTGCGCCCAACCCCATGCCTGTTCCTAAAAACGTCGTTTTCGCACGAAATGTATGCCGCAATGAAGGCTCGCCACTGTCACAGATCAAGAATTTCAACTATGGCGACAATATTATGGCGTTGCAGGAAGCGCGGGACAAAGACGCGGATGACGCACTCCTGCTCAACAATGCCGGTCATGTCGCCTGCGCAACCAGTTCCACAATTGCCATTATCAAGGGCAGTAGGATTTACACGCCTCCTTTATCTGATGGCGCGCAGGAAGGTGTGACGCGTGGCTTGCTGATGGAGCGATATGATGTCACGGAAAAACATTTAAGCGAAGATGATATACAATACGCCCATGCGCTCTATTTAATTAACTCCATTCGTGGTGCCGTAAATATTGAAACACTGGAAGGACAAAAATATCCCATCGCAGATTTAGAGATTGATAAGGATTTTCATCTAACATAAAAATATGCCTCACAAAAAGACACTCACCGTTTATCTAGGCTCATCCGGCCATACAAAACCCGTTTTCCGCGAAACTGCGGAGAAGATGGGCAGGATTATTGGCGAGGGTGGCACGAATCTTGTCTATGGCGGCATGGATGCCGGATTGATGGGGATTGTCGCAAGCGCCTCTCTGGCCGCCGGTGCCAACGTTACCGGCATTATCCCGCGCCGCCTCAAAGACAGTGAACGTATGTTAGAGGGCATTACAGAAACGATTATTGTTGACGACTTATGGGACCGTAAAAAGAGGATGTTTGCCCTGGCTGATGCGGTTGTTACGCTGCCGGGCGGGTTTGGTACGCTGGATGAAACATCCGAGGTTTTATTCTGGGGCAAGTTGGGGCTGCACAACAAGCCGCTGGTTTTGGTGAACACAGAAAATTACTGGGATGATTTGATTGGGTTTTTGAAACCCCTGCCTGACTATGATGAACGATTTTTGATTGTGGTGGATGGTGTTGACGATGTTATTTCGGCGCTTGAGAGCTGGAGCCCGCCGCCATCTGTTGATGAGCCTGACCATTATCCGCATTTCGAGGATGAGATTATCCGCGATACGAACGAGCCGATCATCATGGACAAGCCGAGTGTTGAAAACACCTATTACGTGATTTGCGCGCTGGGGCTAAAGCAGCTGGGCCGCCATAGTCGGCCGATTGGGTTTTTAAATACGAATGGTCAATTTGACGGATTGCTGGCGTGGATTAATCGTGCGGCGGAAGAAACATTTATCACAAAGAAATGTTTGGGCCTGTTTAGCGTTGCCGATAATGCAGATGATCTGCGTAGCGCGTTAAAAGAACAATCCCCAGTGGCGATTGATCTTCATAATTTGAAATGGGGTCCGCGAAAAAAAGATTAGGGCATGGCAGGAGCAGAGGCAGGAAGCGCCCTGCGCTGCATAACATCATTCAGGCTTCCATACCATTCTTCTAAAAACTGCCTATACTGCTTATTAAAATCACTAAAAGCCATTAGACTTAAATCGGAATTTCCACCTGCTATTTCCCCCATCAGCACCGCCAGACTTTCTTGTAAAGATTTCTCATAGCGGCTAAAAATATCAAGCATTTCCGCCTCTGCTTCCAATTTTTGTTCATCATCAAGATACAGTTGCTCTTGACGAAAGAGATAGCTTGCAGAGCTTGCGGGATAATTTTTAAAAATATCGCTTTTCAAAAGCGCAGCTACAAGACGAGGTTTTGCAGATTTATCCTTACACCCCACCCTGTGCGCAATGGCAGAAATTATTGGGTCAGCATGTTTTTTTGAAAAAAGTGTATTGGCAGTAAGACTAGATAAGGTCTGAAAAAAAACAGGGTTTTCTTTGAAATTGGGATCTTTCTCTATGATTCCCTTCATTAGAATCTTAAGACCGGTGACTTGGGACGCTAAACTAAGTTCACGAGCCAGAAGCGATTTGTTGCAAAGCGGAGGCATGGGAACAGTGACAGCGGAAGTACGCAATTTTTTGTTATCAATGTTTGGCGCAGAAGAGGCGGGATTAAAGGCAGCCTGTGCCGATGGAACGAGCGATACAAACATATAAAATGCAGCGGCAGAAAAGATGCCGGGTTTTGAAAGGCTCTTCATTGAAAACGTCCCTAACTCATACTCAAAAAAAGAGAAATTAGAGAGATTTTTCTGTTATGTCAATGAATTTTTGGGCTAAAAGATCGCTTCGCCGGTCACGGCGCGGCGTTTGGCCTTCGTGATTGTGATACGGTCTTCGATTTTGGCTTTGTCGGATTCTTCGGCGGCCATGCCGAGATCTTCATTGAGGTCTTTCAGTTCCTGGTCGATTTCGCTTTGGTTGAGGTCTTCGAGCAGAATGGCTTCTTCGGCCAGAACCGTACAAATTTCTGCCGTTACATCGGCAAAACCACCGGCAACAAAAATCTTGCGCGGCTCTTCGTTGTCATTGGTGTACAGCGCGATAACGCCGGGGTTGAGCGAAGACAGCACAGAGGAATGCCCCGACCCGACACCCATTTCACCTTCGCTGCCGGGAATGACGACCATGTTCACGGGCTCGGACACAAGCTTGCGCTCCGGTGAGACCAGTTCGAAATCGATTGTGCTTTGTTCAGTCATTTCATTCCTTCACAAATAGTTAGTAGTTAATAGTTACAAGTTAATAGAGCAGAAAAACTTTTAACTATTAACTTATAACTGCCGCCGCTAAGCCGCTTCCGCTGCCATTTTCTTGGCTTTTTCAACCGCCTGATCGATGGTGCCGAGCATGTAGAACGCACTTTCCGGCAGGTGGTCGTATTCGCCATCCACAATGCCTTTAAAGCCTTTGATCGTGTCTTCAAGCTGTACAAACACACCCGGTGAGCCGGTGAAGACCTCGGCGACATGGAAAGGCTGCGACAGAAAGCGCTGGATTTTCCGCGCGCGCGCCACAACCAGTTTGTCGTCTTCGGACAATTCATCCATGCCAAGAATGGCGATGATGTCCTGCAAGTTTTTATAGGTCTGCAAAGTTTGCTGGACACGGGAAGCAACATCGTAATGTTCCTGTCCGATCACACGCGCATCAAGAATACGTGATGTTGAATCCAGCGGATCAACAGCCGGGTAAATCCCCTGCTCTGCAATTTGACGCGACAGAACGGTCGTTGCATCAAGGTGTGAGAAGGTTGTCGCCGGCGCCGGATCGGTCAAGTCATCGGCAGGCACGTAAACGGCCTGAATCGATGTGATCGAACCTTTGTTGGTTGAGGTAATACGCTCCTGCATCGTACCCATATCGGTGGACAGCGTTGGCTGATAACCCACAGCGGACGGAATACGGCCCAGTAGCGCCGACACTTCGGAGCCGGCCTGGGTAAAGCGGAAGATGTTATCGAGGAAGAACAAAACGTCCTGGCCTTCTTCATCACGGAAATATTCCGCCATGGTCAACGCGGATAGCGCAACACGCGCACGCGCACCCGGCGGCTCATTCATCTGACCGAAACACAACGCCACTTTTGAATTTTCGTGATCGTGTTCTTTAATAACGCCCGCTTCCATCATTTCGTGGTAAAGATCGTTCCCTTCGCGGGTACGTTCACCAACGCCGCCGAAGACAGACACACCGCCGTGACCTTTGGCGATGTTGTTGATCAATTCCTGAATGGTCACGGTTTTACCAACACCGGCACCACCGAACAAACCAATCTTACCACCCTTGGCATACGGACAAAGAAGGTCGATAACCTTAATCCCGGTCATCAACTGCTCGACTTCCGTTGCCTGCTCGGCGAAAGTCGGCGCTTCACGGTGAATGCCCCATTTTTGTTTGGTTTTTACAGCCGGGCCTTCGTCGATGACCTCGCCGGTGACGTTCAGGATACGCCCCAGAACTTCCGGTCCGACAGGCACAGAGATTGGCTCACCAGTGTCGGTGACTGCGGTGCCGCGTTGCATGCCTTCGGTCATGTCCATCGCAATTGTACGAACGATGTTTTCTCCCAGATGCTGTGCCACCTCAAGAATGAGTTTCTTTCCGTTGTTTTCGGTTTCGAGCGCGTTCAAAATCGCAGGGACTTCACCCTCTTCGAACTGCACATCAACGACCGCGCCGGTGACCTGTAAAATTTTTCCTTTTGCTTTTGCCATTTTCTTTTCCTTCTCTTCTTTAAACCAAAAATTAAATTGCTTCTGCGCCGCTGATAATTTCGATCAGCTCTTTTGTAATATGCGCTTGTCTTGCACGGTTATATTGCAGCGACAGATTATCAATCATGTCGCCAGCGTTGCGTGTTGCGTTATCCATCGCTGTCATTCTTGCGGCTTGCTCACCGGCGGAGCTATCGAGGAATGCCCGGTAAATCTGCACGCTGATATTTTTTGGCAACAAGGCTTTAAGGATTTCCTGCTCGTCCGGCTCGAACGTATAAACCGAAACCGGGCCTTCGGGCACAGCTCCCTTTTCTTCGTTGTCTTGTTCTTCCGGCATTTTAAACGGGATAAGCTGCTGAGTTGTCGGGGTCTGAGTCAGGACGGATTCGAATTCATTGTAAACCATCGTACAAATGTCAAATTCGCCCGCTTCAAATTTTTCAAGAACGAACTGCGCCACCTTATCTGAATCTGCATATTCAACGCGGGTCTTTCCGATAATGCCCGTGAAGCGTTGCCAGATTGAATCGCCAGCTTCGCGTTTCAGTAAATCGCCGCCTTTACGCCCGGCACAAACAAAAGAAACGTCCTTGCCCTCGCCTTTAAGTTTGTTTCTCAGCAAACGTGCCATTTTGACGACATTGGTATTAAAGCCGGCGCAAAGTCCGCGATCGGCTGTGACCACAACGATCAAATGTTTTTGGTCAGAGCCAGTACCAACCAGCAATTTTGGACTGGAGTCGCTAATGGAAATGTTACCGGCCACACGCGCCATCATCGCCGCCATTGAACGCGCATAAGGTTGGCTGGCTTCGGCCTGATCCTGTGCCTTGCGCAGCTTCGACGCCGCCACCATTTTCATGGCAGAGGTTATTTTCCTTGTCGATTTGACCGACGCAATGCGGTCTCTGTAATCACTTAATGATGGCATTTACTTTCCTTACGCCGCTTCTTTCTTACCGGCGAAGCCTTTGGTGAAGTCCTCGAGAAAGCTTTGCATGTCTTTTTCAAGATTTTCATCCAGTGCTTTTTTCTCACGAATGGTTTCAAGAATTTGCTTGCCGCTGGCGCGCATATGATCCAAAAGACGCGCCTCGTATTCACTGACCTGATCAACAGGAACATTATCCAAGAACCCTTTGGTCCCGGCGTAAATCACAAAAACCTGCTCTTCCACCGTCATGGGTGAATATTGCGCCTGCTTCAGAAGCTGCGTCAGGCGCGCACCGCGGGCCAACAATTTCTGTGTGGCTGGATCAAGGTCCGAAGCAAACTGCGCGAAAGCTTCCATTTCGCGGTATTGCGCAAGCTCCAGCTTAATCGAGCCGGCCACCTGTTTCATGGCCTTGATCTGCGCGGCTGATCCAACACGCGACACCGACAGACCCACGTTAATCGCGGGGCGAATCCCT
This sequence comes from Micavibrio sp., assembly GCA_021604545.1. Classification (GTDB taxonomy): domain Bacteria; phylum Pseudomonadota; class Alphaproteobacteria; order Micavibrionales; family Micavibrionaceae; genus UBA5701. Next base: position 169,553 of record BQJE01000002.1, on the reverse strand, counting down.
TTAAAGAACAGGCCGGTTTCGAGGAAAATCTGACCATCGGTAATCGAAATCACGTTTGTCGGGATATAGGCCGACACGTCACCAGCTTGCGTTTCGATGATTGGCAGTGCTGTCAGTGATCCACCACCATTGGCTTCGCTCATCTTGGCTGAGCGCTCGAGCAAACGAGAGTGAATGTAGAACACGTCACCAGGATAGGCTTCGCGGCCCGGTGGGCGACGGAGCAGCAATGACATTTGACGATACGCTACGGCTTGTTTTGAAAGGTCATCGTAAATGGCGAGCGCGTGCAGGCCATTATCACGGAACCACTCGCCCATTGTACAACCGGCGTAAGGTGCCAGGAATTGCAGCGGTGCGGCTTCGGAAGCGGTTGCAGCCACAACGATGGAATATTCCATCGCGCCCTGCTCTTCGAGTTCTTTCACCAGCTGCGCCACAGTCGAGCGCTTCTGACCGATTGAGATGTAAATACAGTAAAGATGCTCTTTTTCATCTTTTGAGGCATTCACGCTTTTCTGGTTGATGATGGCATCAACCGCCACAGCGGTTTTCCCGGTCTGACGGTCACCAATGATCAGCTCACGCTGGCCACGACCAACAGGAACCAGCGCATCAATAGCCTTAAGGCCAGTCTGCATCGGTTCGAACACGGATTGGCGCGGTATAATGCCCGGCGCCTTGACCTCAATCCGGCTGTATTCTTTGGCCTTGATCGGTCCTTTGCCATCAATCGGGTTGCCCAGCGCGTCAACCACGCGGCCCAGAAGTTCCTTACCAACCGGGACCTGCACAATTTCACCGGTCCGGCGCACGATGTCGCCTTCTTTAATATCGCGGTCAGAGCCAAAAATCACGATCCCAACATTGTCGGTCTCAAGGTTCAGCGCCATGCCTTTAATGCCACTTGGAAATTCAACCATTTCCCCAGCCTGCACATTATCGAGACCATAAACGCGGGCCACACCGTCACCGACGGAGAGCACCTGCCCGATCTCGGCCACATCGGCCTGAGCGCCAAAATCGGCGATTTGTTTCTTCAGAATGTCTGAAATTTCTGCGGCTCTAATTTCCATTTAACCAACCTCTTCTATTTTGGTGACTACATTTTCGTTTGCTTGTTTGCTCATCGCAGAGCGCAGACGCGCCAGTTTGCGACGAACGGAATCATCTATCATGCGGGAGCCGACCGTAACGATCGTACCGCCGAGAATATCAGGGTCCACTTTGACCTCGAGAGAAACATTGGAGCCTATGGCTTTTGAAATTACAGCCTGCAGCTCTTCTTTTTGTTTGGCTGAGAGATCATTGGCAACTTGTACCTGCGCCGAAATCTCACCACGACGCTTTGAAAATTCGTTTGCGGCCGCTTTCAGGATACCCTCCAGCGCATAAAGGCGGCCGTTTTGTACCAGTACACCGAGGAAATTCTGGGTTAATGTCTGAAACCCTGCCTTTTGGGCTAGAGCGGCCATGGCTTTTTCCTGTTGGTCGTTATTGATCAGCGGTGAGCGAATCACGGATTGCAGGTCTTCGGAGCTTTCAATCATTGATTCCAGCGCTTGCAGATCTTTTTCAACCTTATCGACGACTTTTTCACCTGCGGCCAGATCAATCAGGGCCGCAGCATAACGGGTCGCAACTATAGAGGAGGCTTGTGGCGCGGTTGTCACAGAGGTTTTTCCCTAACTCATTTATTTGTTATCTTTAAGTGCGCAGGATTTAGCACAGGAAAATGCCCCTGACAAGGCATAGAGCCCTATTTTTATAAAGTTTTTTTAAAAGAATATGCTCTGGAGATAGTCCCCTGTACCCGGCGTAAAAAAGGACCATTCCAGAAAACCAAAGCGATCGGGGAATAAATACATGGCTACAGCGCGAAACAGCAGGAGATGCAGCACATAAATCAACAGCGTATGGCGTCCCAAAAGCCGAAACACGCTGGCCACAGGAAATGTCATGGCCTTTGTCAGGCGGGGGAAGGTCACAGGCTGAAACACGGATAACAGCATACAGACGAATATCGTCCCCAGCAGCAAAACCGTGAACTGCGGCCAGCTTAAGGTCGCCAGCATCACAGCCTGCCCTATGGTATAAACAAAGACCGAGCCCACCATAAAAAGGAAGATTGGCATTTTCCGAAAAGGTGCTTCCTCCCGATTGCGTACGATATAGCCAAAGAGTGAAAACAGCGCGCCCATCGTGCCGTATTCGACAGCGAGCATCGAAGGATATGAGAGCAGGAACAGCAGAAAGAACATGCCAGCCAGGGTTTCGCCCGTGCGCAGCGCCCGTTTCGCAATGCCATCAATCGCATAGCGCGCCGCCATCAAGCCAAACAAGATATTGAGCGGGAATAGATACTGCCCGGAGATTAGGCTGGAAAGGACCAACACCCCGGCGCCAAGCCAGATGGTTTTGGGGATTTCACGGGTTCTGGCATAGCCAATGAGAAAAAACCAGATCGGCACACAGAGCCGTCCGAAAATCCGCCACCATGTCTCATCGGGGTAGAAAAAATGACCCATATGATCGGTAACCATCAGGATAATAGCGATGGCCTTGAGAAAATCATAGGAGCTCAGGTCTTTGGGCAGGGTTTTGGTCATTTAGATAACAACTTTTTTCGTTCCTCCCTATAGACTATAGTGATTTTATGAATCAGTCAGGCATAATATTTCAATGATTAAATTTAACCGTACCCTCCTGCTTTTTATTGTCATCATTATCGAAGGCTATGTCGTTCTTTCAACAGAGCTGCTGGCCATTCGCCAGACCATTCCTTTTGTCGGCAGCGGGACGGATACGGTTTCGATCATCATTGCCGCAGTGCTGATGCCGCTAGCTTTTGGGTATTATTTTGGCGGACGCTGGCGACCCAAGAGGTTCATGGGCAAACTGCTGACTGTAAGGAAAAAGCTGATCCTCAACATTATTATCTCTGCCTTCATTCTGCTGGTCGGCATGTCTTATACGCTGCTGAACGGATTTTTTATCACGCTCATCAATCTTGATCTAACCAACAGGATCGCCCTGACCACGGTTTATTCGCTGCTGTTTCTGGTGGTACCGGTCTACCTTTTGGGCCAGACCATTCCACTGGTTAGTAATTTTTTCACCAGCGAGAAGCTCTCGGCCATCACCGGACGGATGTTGTTTTTCTCAACCGTCGGATCGTTTATGGGCGCGGTGTTTTCAACGCTGGTTCTGATGGCCACAATCGGTGTTCATTATACGGTTTGCGTGAATTTTATACTAATGGCCATTCTTGTAACGCTGCTTAGCAAAAAGAAAACATCCGAAATGGTTTTGGTTTCTTACACACTTGTCGTTTGTGCTTTTTTCCTCAATTCGACAAGCGCGCTGTCAACGTTCAACATTGTTGAAAACAACAAATACAACACCATCAGCGTCTTCAGAGACAAGCAAGGCATGCGCAACATGTCGATCAACAACAACGCCTCGTCACGCTACAACGATGCAGGGCGCAAACACGAATACATCGAGTTCATCGAAAGAATTGCCATCGATCCAATCCGCAACGAAGAAAAACCCAGGGATATTCTGGTGATCGGCGCCGGCGCCTTTACCTTTGGTCACGAAGACGGATTTCACCATTATGATTATGTCGATATTGACAAGGCGCTGCGGAAAGTGGCTGAGGAATATATTTTAAAATCCAGATTGAAAGATAACAAGACGTTCTACCCCATACCGGCGCGCGCCTATTTAACCAAAACCAAGAAAAAATATGACTTGATTATGCTCGATGCCTTTCTTGGTGATCTTACGATCCCGGAACACCTGGTGACCGTAGAATTTTTTGCGCAAGTGAAGGAGCATCTGAAGGAAAAAGGCGTTGTCATCGCGAATTTCGGTTCTTCACCGAATTTCCTTAGCCCCTTCAGTCGTCATCTCGACAATACGTTCCGCACGGCGTTCCCGCATATCTCCCGTCATGTCGTGCTGGAAAAGTATAAGATATGGGATGATGACCCCGGCTATGCGGCCAATTCGATTTACATCTACCGCAACCAGCCGGACAACGATTCAGATGAGCTGTATACGGACAATAAAAACCGTATCTTCTATGATAAGCCGCATAGCAAGCCAAACTATCGGCAATTAAAGAAGGCGCAATAACAGCTTGTTATTTTTAGAAAATTTAGCAGGACACCCTAAACATTAACGCGGCATTAATCTTTTTTGCTTATGATTTAACGGTATTAAATCTAATAAATAAAAAGGGTGTGTTATGAGTGATTTAGAACCAAGCAATCCAAATGACTATGCGGTTAGTAGTCTTGAACGAGTAATAGAAGAGCTTAAACAGGAATCTCCAGTGATTCAATTGGCCTACATGGTTGATGAGTTCATTGAAAAGGTAAAACACGAGCTAGGTCTAGATTTTGAGCACCAACATTCTATCAGTGGAATCGTTGAAGATATAAACGAGACTCTAAATGCAGAAGACAATCTGGCCCCAGACCCGACACCTATTGGCGACATTATGAAGCCCTAAAGAAAACTTTGCGGATCAATGTCGATTTGAATGCGCACGGTTGATGGGGTTTTGATACCGCACACCCAAGCAGTGATGGTTTTTTGTAAATCAATATTTTTATCCGCCCGCACCAACAGACGATAACGATATTTCCCGCGCAGCCGCGCAAAGGGCGCTGGCACAGGGCCAAGAGTTTGAATACCCTGCGCTTGCGGTGCGGACATTCCCAACGCTTTTGACGCGTCTATCACCTGCTGTTCATCACGGCCAGAAACAATAACCCCGGCTAGGCGGCTAAAAGGTGGCATATGGGATTGCTCGCGCTCGAGCGCTTCAACGCGCAGGAACTCATCACGCTCCCCCGCCGCCAGCGCCTTCATGATGCGGTGCTCGGGCATGAAGCTTTGAAGGTAAACTTTGCCTTTTTTCTCTTCGCGTCCAGCACGACCGGCGACCTGGTGCAGCAATTGATAGGTGCGCTCGGCGGCGCGCAACTCTCCACCCTGCAAACCAAGATCGGCATCGACGACACCAACGAGAGTTAAATTGGGGAAGTGATGGCCCTTGGCGATGATTTGCGTACCGACGATAATATCAACTTTGTGTTCACGAATATCAGCCAGCATCTCACGCAGCTTTTCATTGTTCTCGGCGGTATCACTGGCGAGCATCATGATTTTGGCATCGGGGAAATATTCGCGGGCCTCCTCGACGATACGTTCTATGCCCGGACCGCAGACGGCAAAAGAATCTTTATCGCTGCATTCGGGGCAGGTTTTCGGCACCATCATTTCAAACGCGCAATGGTGGCAGTGTAATTTTGAGCTTTGTTTATGCTCAACCAGCCATGCCGTGCATCGCGGGCAATCCATACGGTGGCCACAAGTGCGGCACAGCGTTAACGGCGCATAGCCGCGACGGTTGAGGAACAACAACGCCTGCTCACCCGCTTGAATGGTTTCGGCCACAGCGTTCTTCAGGGTCGGCGAAATGAAATGTTGACGCTCGGGTTTATCGACGCGCATATCAATCGTTTCAATCTCGGGCAGGCGCGCACCGCCGAAGCGATCCGGTAAACTGACATGAGTGTATCGCCCCTCCCAAACATTTTGCATGGTCTCCAGTGACGGCGTCGCCGACACCAGGATGATCGGAATTTTCCCAAGATGCGCGCGCGCCACCGCCATATCGCGCGCGTGATAGATAACGCCGTCTTCTTGTTTGTAGGCCGGGTCGTGCTCTTCATCGGCAATGATTAGGCCAAGATCGGCGTAGGACAGAAACAGCGCTGAGCGCGCGCCTACCACGACTTTGGTCTGACCCTCAGCCACGCCGCGCCAGGTATTGCGCCGCTGGCCCGGTGATAGATTTGAGTGCCAGAGTGCCGGTGCGCAGCCGAAACGGGATTTAAAACGATCAAGAAATGCATTTGAGAGAGCGATCTCGGGCAGTAAAATCAGAACCTGTTTATCATCTTTGAGCGCCTCAGCCACCGCTTCAAAATACACTTCGGTTTTTCCTGCACCGGTGACGCCATCAATGAGAAGCGCACTTTGTTTTTTGGATTGTGTATAGGCTGCGATTTGTTTTGTCGCTTCCAGCTGCGCATCAGAAAGCTCTGCGCCCGGCCTGTGTGCATCAGGGTTGCGACATGGCGCGGCAGAATATATTTCCACCGGCTCGACCAGATTTTTATCGACCATGCCCTTGATGACGCCAGGTGTACAATCGGCGGCGTCTGCTATTTCAGATGGACGGCGGGGAATACCGTCGCTGAGAACTTCCAAAACACGCCTCCTTTGTGGCGATAACCCCTTACGCGTTTTGTCGTTAATTTCTATGCCCGCCTTATAGCCCTTCATCGGCTTGGGTGGATCGAGCGCCGCCGGGACACTGAGAGACATTTTGAGCACCGCGCCTCTGGCACCCATCGTGTAGCTTGCTACCCAGTCGAGAAATTTACGCTGGACCTCTGGCATCGGTGGCAATTCATGACGCGCCACCACGGATTTCATTTTCTTGGTCGTAGAATCACCCTCGCCCCAAATCACGCCGGGAATCTCGCGACCACGCACCGGCACCGTCACATAATCACCGATACCGAGATTTAAGCCCTCCGGCACGATATAATCATAGGCCTTATCAACAGGGTAAGGCACCAGGACACTTTTACAGGTGCCTGATACAGCTTGCGGCTGCTCAGCTTCAAAAAAGTCCTTTTGCTTAATATTTGTTGACATAATAAAAAACGGTCTGTAAGTTACGCTTCTTTGGAAAGGAATCAGCGTAGCATGGGAAAACGACAGACGCTATTTGGGATAGATGATATCACTGACGTGATAGGGAAACTGTTTAAATCCGCCTTCGGACTCCGAGGACTATATAACAATGTATCCCGCACTCCAGATAAACTTGGTGCCGAGACCTATCTAAGCCTTACAGCAACAGATCTCTGTGCCGCCCTACAAAAGACTAAGTGGTTTGAGACCCTAATACCTACCAGTAAAGATATTTTTAGGAGTGTCTTTATTGGTTGCATAGAAGATCCTATTAACCATCAAATAAATCCTTTCGCACCAATAAAACCTGAGGAATATGAACAATATATCCTTAGGGCTGTGACCTCTGTGATACTGGCCGAAGAGCGTGATGTCCACAGCGCCGGCCGCATTACAGACATAACTCTCAAAGACCTTAATAAACAGTTTTTGAGTATAAGGAGCCTGGAAGCAAAAGAAATGTATACGGAGCTTTTTCTACACCCTGAAGCCGCACAACAAATATCAGATGAGTTTACACACGACAAAGGATCAGCGTCCTCAAATACAGAGCCTCTAATATAATCTTCCCCTTGAAAACCTCGCGCAATCTGCTTACCTATGAAGGGTTCCAATTTCCAACATAGGGTAAGCACACATGAAATTCTTCGTCGACACCGCCGATATTGATGACATCAAAGACCTGGCCTCTACCGGCCTGTTGGATGGGGTGACCACCAACCCCTCTCTGGTCAAGAAAGCCGGCAAGGATTTCATCCCGCTCATTAAAGAAATTTGTGGTGTTGTTAGTGGACCCGTGAGCGCCGAAGTTGCCGCCACCGATTATGAGACCATGCGCAAGGAAGCCGAAGTGCTGCGCAAGATTGCCGATCATGTTGCGGTGAAGGTGCCGCTCACGCCGGACGGACTAAAAGTGTGCAAGGAATTATCCGATGACGGCACGATGGTCAATGTCACGCTTTGCTTTTCACCATCTCAGGCGATTTTGGCGGCCAAGGCCGGTGCGGCGTTTGTCTCACCGTTCGTTGGACGGCTGGATGATATTTCCAGCGACGGGCTGAGCCTTATTTCCGACATTGTGCGGATTTACGAGAATTACGATTATTTCGATACTGAAGTGTTGGTGGCATCTGTGCGCAACCCGCTGCATATTGTCGAAAGCGCCAAGATGGGTGCCCATGTGATGACCGCCCCGCCAAGTGTGATTGCTCAGCTTTATAAGCACCCACTGACGACATCCGGCCTCGCCGCGTTCGTTGAGGACTGGAAAAAGACCGGGCAGAGTATTCTTTAGCACCGCATTTTGTTTGTCTTTATGCTAAACTGTCCCCATGAGTGATTCACAAACCATAGAGGACAATATGACCGAAGACGACGTCATTGCCTTCCTCAAGGACAACCCGCAATTCCTGCAGGAAAATCTGGAACTTATTATCCCGGAGCGCAAGCGCCCGAAGAAGGGTGAGGTGGCGGATTTTCAATCCTATGTGATTGATCGTCTCAAATCCGACAAAGAAGAAGTTATCGAGATTTCAAAAGACATTGTCGAAACCTCGCGCGCCAATATGAACAACCAGCAGCGCATCCATGAAGCGGTGCTGCGCTTGCTTGAGGCCACACGCTTTGATGATTTCATTCATACTATCACGATAGATATTTCTGCTGTCCTTGATGTCGACATTGCCGTGTTTCTGGTCGAAGCCAATGGCGATGACATCCCGCATATTTCCACCTCTGGTGTGCGGGTGATCCCCCCCGGTACGGTTGATAAATGGATGGAAGGCAAAAGTGTATTGCTTCAGGATAACATCGCCGGGATTGAGCCAATTTATGGCGGCGGTGCAGCACTGGTGAAATCGCAGATTTTATTGCGCGTTGATATTGCTATGGATACCCCGCCGGCCATTTTGGCATTTGGCAGTCGCGACCCGGATATGTTCACTGAGGGGCAGGCCACCGACCAGATCATTTTCCTCGCGCGCGTAATCGAACGGTGCTTTCGCACATGGCTCAGTCTCCCAGCATAAAACAGGAGATACTTTCTTCCTGTGCCCCCGATCTTGCCGGCAAGTTACAAAGCTGGCAGGGGTTTCTGCGCGTTGAAAAAAATATGTCGAAGCACACGCTGCGTGCCTATTGCGGCGATGTCGGGCATTTTGTTTCTTTTCTGGCTGAGCATAAAGGAGCACATCCATCATTGAATGATTTGTCTGAGGTATCGCTACGTGATTTCCGTGCCTGGATGTCACGCAAGGCCATGGATGGCGCAGGCAATGCGTCGCGTGCGCGGTCATTGTCGGGGGTTAAGAATTTCCTGAGCTGGCTGGACAAGCAAGGGATCATGCATAACGCGGCGATTTCCACCGTCCGCACGCCGAAGCAGGCACATAAATTGCCGCGCCCCTTACACGAGGCACAAGCGGCGGAAGTTTTAGAACAAGCCGGACTGCTGGCAACAGAAGACTGGATCGCTGCGCGGGATCAGGCTTTGTTCACACTTTTATATGGGTGCGGCTTGCGGATTGATGAAGCGTTGTCACTCAATATGAGCGATAAACCGCGTGATGAATTTTTGCGCGTGGTTGGCAAGGGCAACAAAGAACGGCAGGTGCCGGTGATTGCGATTGTTGCCACGGCGCTTGAAAACTACCGGGCGTTGAAGCCGTTTGGAACGGGTGCAGATGACCCGTTTTTTATTGGCGCGCGGGGGAAAAGATTAAATCAGGGTGTCGCACAACGGGCGATGCGGGATTTGCGCAACACGCTGGGTCTGCCCGCAACCGCAACGCCGCACGCGCTGCGCCATAGCTTTGCCACGCATTTGCTGCAAAACGGTGCCAATTTGCGGGAGATTCAGGAGCTGCTGGGACATGTCAGTTTGAGCACCACCCAGCGCTATACGGAGATCAATGCCAAGGAACTGCTGAAAATCTATAAGGCCGCCCACCCACGGGCCTGAAAGTTTTTACGCGGAGGTTCGGAGATGCGGAGCTTTCACCCCACATTGTCATCCTGAGCGTAGTATGGCCACATCCATGTGGGCATACGTAGTCGAAGGATCTGGTCAATAATCCGGGAGATCCCTCCACTCGCTACCGCTCGGTCGGGATGACAAATAAGGGATTACTGCGCCCCTCCGCTTCTCCGCGTTTTATTCTTATCCCTGATGTGGAAACAAATCAACTTCCGGTGTGTTAGAAGGCCTGGGCATTAATTCAAAACCATGCGCCGCCGCAAAATCATCGGTACAGGCAATTGAAGTATGATCTAGGTAACCATTATCTTTATGAACTTCTTGTGGTAAAACGAGTTCAGAAAAATTTTCCCTAACAAATGTATCTGCACGAAGCTCTCGCCCCCTGCATATGATTACTTTAGCACCAGCACGAACAGCTGCATCATGCCAAGAACCCGGCACATAATGTAAGGGGCTTCGTGCGATCCCGTTACAAAAAAAGTCTGGCATAGAACCTTGAAATGATTGCGCTTCTTTTGCAGTTAATTTAGGGTTGAAAATGTTAGCAGTAATAACCATATCAGCTAAGAACTTACCTCTTAAAAAGTCTTCTTCCAGACCCTCGCCTCTTTTAATATCTATGGTCTCGATTTCAAAAGTCCTATTAAAACTTATACCTAAATCCAATGCAGTTGTAATTGCTGATTTAGTAAGCATTCTATCGAGTGAATCATCGAAGAAATCTTCTTCATAGATTTCTGAGGCACCGACTAGCAAAATACGTTTTATTGCATGTTTTTCTGGATCATAAGAGGCGGTATGCGAGATACCTTTGACCGGATTATGAAGGCGAGAACTGTCGTAAAATAGCCTCCCTACACATTTATGATTCAGCAACATAACCTATTTTCCTTAAAATTTAAGGGACTATAGCAAATTATTATAATTATGTCAAATATATAGGGGTTATATATGAATAGCGCGTTTACCCACGGCCATCGCGGCTTCCTTGGTGACTTCGGTGAGGGTTGGATGGGCGTGGCAGGTGCGGGCGATGTCTTCGGCGCTGCCGTCAAATTCCATCACCGTGACCGCTTCGGAGATTAACTCCCCAACATTCGGACCGATCATATGAACGCCAAGCACTTTATCCGTCGTTGCGTCAGCCAGAATTTTCACGAACCCTTCGGTCATGCCCATCGCGCGGGCGCGGCCATTGGCCATGAAAGGAAACTTGCCGGCATTATACTTCACGCCTTCTTCTTTTAACTGCTCTTCCGTTTTACCAACGGTGGCGATTTCCGGCCAGGTGTAAACCACGCCGGGCACCATGTTGTAATCGATATGACCGGATTGGCCATCGAGAAGTTCGGCGAGAATAACGCCTTCGTCTTCTGCCTTGTGTGCCAGCATCGGGCCAATAATTGCATCGCCGATGGCGTAAATGTTCTCAACCGATGTTTCAAAGAACTCATTGGTTTTAATGCGCCCACGGTCATCCAGTTCAACGCCGACTTTATCAAGACCCAACCCGTCGACATAAGGTTTGCGACCAATCGCCATGAGAACAATATCGGCGACAATGGATTCGCTTTCGCCGCCATCCGCAGGCTCCAGCTTCACCGCGACATCCTGCTTGGTCGCCATGGCTTTGGTGACTTTGGAAGACAGCTTGAATTCAATGCCCTGCTTTTTAAAAATCTTGAGGGCTTCTTTGCGGATTTCCTCATCCATACCGGGCAAAATATTATCGAGATATTCCACAACCGTGACCTTGGTGCCAAGACGACGCCAAACAGTTCCCATCTCGAGCCCAATCACGCCGCCGCCAATGACGACCATTGATTTTGGCACTTTACCGAGTTCCAGCGCCCCGGTTGATGAGACAATTCTTTCTTCATCAATCTCAATGCCCGGTAGGGAAATAACATCCGAACCGGTGGCGATGATAATATTGTCCGTTTCATATGTCGCGTCACCAACTTTAACCTTGCCAGCCTCAACGATTTCGCCGGTGCCCTTCAGATGATCAATTTTGTTTTTCTTAAATAAAAATTCGATGCCCTTGGTATTGGCCTCAACGACTTCGTCCTTGAATCCCATCATGGCTTTAAGATCAAGGCCAAGCCCATCAATTTTAATCCCCATATCTTTGAAGTGATGTCCGGCCTCTTCGTATTTTTCCGAGGCGCTTAATAATGCCTTCGAGGGTATGCAGCCAACATTCAGGCAGGTGCCGCCCAGCGTTTCGCGCTTTTCAACACAGGCGGTTTTCATACCGAGCTGGGCACATCTAATGGCCGCCACATAGCCGCCAGGCCCCGCTCCTATTATAATCACATCATATTTGTCTGATTTATTGGGCATAATATTTACCGCTCACGGAAAGTTGTTTAAGACGGTATAATCTAACGTATATAAGGTGAGCAGTAAATAAAGGGTGAGCCGGAAGTGACATTTTCTCCATATGAATTAATGCAGCAGGCCGTTGATATTGTTGGTGACAGCCCGCACCCAACCAACAAGATCGCCGCCACCATTGCCGGCAAGGATAAGGACGGGAAGGATTTTTCTCTGTCCCGCACCAATTTCTGGCCTGAAGAGATTAGGGAAAAGATCGGCGCGGAAACCAAGATTGGTAATTCCAGCGGTACGGTCCATGCTGAAACTGCCTGTATTCTGAGCGCACCCGTAACCGAAAGTGCAGCTCTGTTTGTCACCGACCCGCCCTGCCCCAACTGCATGAAGAATATCGCCGAGGCGCGGATCAAAACGCTCTATATCGATCACAAGGGTTTCGACAAAGACTGGGCACAGCGCAACGAAGATAATTTCGAACATATGTCGATGCGGATTGCTGAACATGCCGGAATTAGCGTTTATGAGATCTGGCGCAAGGAAGAAAAGCTGGTGCCGATTTTGGAGGTGTCCAAAGGCTATGCGCCGGTGATTGAAAAACCGTTGCAGCTGGAATCTCATGAAGGGGATATAAGCTCCGAAGTATTTTTAGAATTTATAAAAAGAAAAGATCACGCCGACGAGCCTTTTGCTATGGCGTTTGCGCATGACAGCGTGGGCAACCGTTACGCCCTGAACGCCACGCCACACCCGGCCATAGGCTATACATCCAAAAGCATGGATAAGCCCGAAGGCAAATACAGCTTTATCCTGCAGCCCATCAACCGCCTCATTATGTCGGCGGCGCGTTATGGATTTCAGATTGATGCGGATTATTTGTATTCCAGCCGTGTCCCGACGGCTCGTGAGCTGGTCAATATGGTGGGGGCCGGCATCACGACAATTCATATCGGAGATAGAGAAGATTCACGAGACGAAAACGGGCCTGAAGCGCTCAAGCAATTGCAGGATGCGGAGACTATCAAGGTGTTACCCTGCACCAAAGTTTAATGGCGGAAGAAAACCCATCTTGGTTCACCTGGTTTGCTTTCATTTGACCAGAAAAACTGCGGTGTATCACACATACCGTCAACAACACCCACCGACGTTGCACAAACATCCATACCGATGAATTCTTCAATTTCTTCAGGCGGCCAAACATCGTATTCCACTTCTGCCGACGGATTATCATCCATCATACAAATGCCAAATTGCTCGGTGGCACCCTCAAAGGGAATAGAAAAAGAATCTGTGCGGCTTTCTCCATCATGTACGGTCACCGTGACAATATTGAAAAAATAACCATCGGGATTGTCGAGATTGATATGCGAGGCGATATAATCTTTCTTACCATCACAGGTCACATCTTTGTAATGTACGATGACTTTCTCAGGGTTAAAATTTTGCCCCCACTCGGTGCGAATAGAGCCCCAGAGATCGCCCCAAAGCATTTCATTCTCGATATTCTCTGCGGTAGCGTGTGGTTCTTTTACAGGATCTTCGACAATATCCTCAGCCTTGCCAGACGCTGGCACAAACACCAGCAACAAAGCAGCAAAAATAAAAAAGTACTTAGACATCCAGTAACAAACGTTGCGGGTCCTCGATAGCCTCTTTGATGCGCACCAGCGTCGTCACGGCTTCGCGGCCATCGACAATGCGGTGATCATAGGACAACGCCAGATACATCATTGGCCGTGCCTCAATCGAACCATCGGGCATCACCACCGCGCGCTGCGTAATATTATGCATGCCAAGAATACCCGATTGCGGGGTATTGAGGATCGGCGTTGACATCATCGAGCCGAAAATCCCGCCATTGGTAATCGTGAACGTGCCGCCCATCATTTCATCCATGCCGAGCTTACCGTCACGGGCACGAGTGCCAAGGTCATTAATTTTGGTTTCAATGTCGGCCATCGAAAGCTGGTCAGCATCGCGCAGAACGGGAACAACAAGGCCTTGCGGCGTTGAAACTGCGACACCGATATCATAGTAGTTTTTGTAGATCATGTCTTCGCCGCTGATCTCTGCATTCACAGACGGGAATTCTTTTAGTGCATTTATGGCGGCCTTCACGAAGAAACTCATAAAACCGAGTTTCACGCCGTGCTTCTTGACGAACGTATCCTGGTATTCCTTGCGCAGCTCCATCACCGGGCCCATATCAACTTCGTTGAACGTGGTCAGCATGGCGGCAGTGTTTTGTGCTTCTTTCAAACGCGCGGCAATAACTTGTCTGAGGCGTGTCATTTTCACGCGCTCTTCGCGCTCACCAATTTCACGCGGCTTTGAAGGCGCTGCAGGTGCAGGTGCCGGGGTTGGTGCGCTGGCCACGGCCACTGGCGCTGCTCCAGCATTAATAAATTTCTGTACATCTTCTTTGGTAATGCGGCCATCGTCACCGCTGGCCGGGATTTGTGACTCATCAAGATTATTGTCATTGATTATCTTACGAACGGCTGGTGATAATTTTGGCTCGTCAGATGTTGCGGCGGGTGCAACTTCAGCAGCGGGCGCAGGAGCCGGCTCTTCTTTTGCTTCTGGCGCAGGCGATTCAGCTGGCGCAGGCGATTCAGCTGGCGCGGCATCATTGGCAGCGGCCCCGGCTTCCAGTTCACCCAAAATTGCGCCAACCTCGACGTTTTCGCCTTCGCCAACTGTAATCTTTGAAATCACCCCAGCTTCCGGTGCATTGACCTCGAGCGTTACCTTATCCGTTTCCAACTCAACCAGCGGCTCATCAGCCTGCACGGTTTCGCCTTCTTTTTTGAGCCACTGCGCGACAGTGGCTTCGCTAACGGATTCGCCTAGAGTGGGAACAAGAATTTGTGTCATGGGGCGCCTTTTCGTAACGTTTTGATCTTCGAAAACCTAATCTACTTAATTACGCGGAAGGGGCGCCAAAGGCAAGGGCTGGGCATAAATCGCCCCCTAAAAATGCTGCCAGCCTGTTTTTTGGAAACTTAATGGCTTGCCGCTTTCATCCAGAACCTGCACTTCCTGATTGCCTTCGGTAAAGTCACCGATGGCAACGGGTTCAACGCCCTGCTTGACCGCCTCAGCTTTAAAGCTCTCAAAATCCTCGGGTGCCACGGCGAGCGCCAATTCGTAATCCTCTCCCCAAGTTAGAATATCCTGCGGTGTTGTTTTGCCGTCACGCAGCGCTTCCTGCACTTTTTTCGAGAAAGGAATTTTTGCAAATTCGATCTGCGCCGCCAGACCGGACACCGCGCAAATATGCCCAAGATCGGCGGGCAAGCCATCCGATATATCCACAGAGGCCTTTGCATACCTACGAATGAGCGGCGCAATCGCCGTGCGCGGATACGGGAGGCGCAAACGATCCAAACAAGCATCACCAAGCGGCCCAGTCACAACAACAAGATCGCCTGGCTGCGCGCCACCACGCGGAACGGCCTCACCCGGCGGTACCAATCCTAGCGCCGTAATAGAAACACTCAGCGCCCCGGCGCTCATCGCCGTGGTATCGCCGCCGGATAAAAGGATACCGAATTCTTTTTGGTCAGCTTCCAGCCCGCCCGCAAAACCGGCAAGCCATTGCTCGTCGATTTCTTTCGGCAAAGCGAGGTTCAGTTGGTAGACAAACGGATCGGCCCCCATCGCCGCCAGATCAGAAAGATTGGAGCGCAGACATTTTCGCGCCGCGTCCGACGGAGACAATTCTTCAACAAAATGATCGCCGCGGTTGGAGGTGTCACTGGTGACAACCAGCTGCTGCCCCTGCGGGACATCAAGCACCGCCGCATCGTCGTCCAGCGCCCCGGTTTTTGACAACGGCTCAAAGTATTTTTCAATGATGCTAAATTCACTCATGGGGGTTTTAGACCACAGAAGTTTTAAGCGGTAAAGAAAATGCAGCTCCATCAATCATTGACATAAATGCAAGGGCGCGATAGCTTGTGCCCCATGTTGAAATGACAGCGAGTAAATCACTATGGATAAGAGTGTCCCGCCTTATTATAATCATCCAACGTATGAGTTCATGCTCAGTGTTATTGACGGCACGCAGGAATCACAGGGCTCGCTGTCATGGCAGGAACGAAAGGCAGCATGGCCAGCGCTGCGTGCGGAATTTTCTGATATGATTAAACATAAAGCAAAAGAAAAAATCCATAGAAGATCTAGAACGCTACTTCTTCTTGACCTTCATTAATTTTCTTCTCCAAACTTCATAAAAATGGCGAGCCTGGGGTACGGCCTCATTGGCTATAGTTAGGGTTTTTAGCACCTCTCGTAGCCCTAAAACCCTATATTTAAAGAACCCGCATTATAAACACCTCACCAAACTTGAACAGATCCCATTTTTGTGGTTTATAGGGAGGTTATGTCTAATGTATATGAAATTGGTAACACGCCCGATGTTTCGGACAGAGCCGAGCTAAAAGAACCATGGGATGAAGAAGAAAAAACTGGGGGGTTTCAGGCTCTGCTTGATGACGACCGCGATCTCACGGCTTTGCTCAATGCATGGTGGATGCTTCCCTATGAAAAAAAAGGACCCGAAGCCAAGGCCGAAAACCTGGCAGATACACTTGGACTTAAAAATATACTTCCAGAGGAAGACGTATGGTTACTGATAGGAGGGGAAGCAGCACCAAGTGAGCGACTAACCCGTTATCTTTCACGACAAGTCCCAAAACAAATATGCTCGGCTGATACCTTCAGAGCCAAGGCTGCTATTTTTAGAATAGAGAGAGAAGTCCCCACTATTGATGCAGAAGTCCTTACTGATTCAGAAATATACCCACCCAAAATTAGCAAAAAAGAGTGGAAAGCTGGCCAAAGAACAGGGCCTCGCTATCCCTATTTTTCGTCTTCTGAAATCATTCCTTTAAGTGCAAATACTGAAGAGACAGAAAGCATTTGGCCAAATATAGAAGACTACTGCCGGAGACTCGCTCAAAATCTTTCCCCATTACAACTATCAATAATACCAAACGATAAAGTTCCAACTGATGTAAAATTACAGGCCGCCTTAAGTGCAAACACCGAAATAGATCCATGGCAACTCTGTGGTGCCGCACCACTTTATGCTGACATGACAAGCGAAGACGCCACAGAAGCATTAACAGCGTTTTTATTTCCTAACGGTGCAAACGAATGCCAATATATCGATCTAAACAGACAGGAGTTTTTAGATAAAGCTCTATCTCATTTTAATGGCATCAAAGGAATTGATCTTGAAAGAGGGATAAAATATTTCCCAAAAACACCAGGAGAAGTCCTTCGTATCTGTAGAGTCCGCGTCCTTATATCAGGAGATGAACTAGCAAAACGTGTGGGTTATGATTCTCGGGCATCAATTACAGATATTGAAAACAACAGGAACTTTATTCCCCTGGACAAGATTGATAACTTTATCCAGGCCCTAATGCTGACAGGCCAAAATCGAGAATGTTTTTATAGATTATCAGGGCACCGCACACCTGAGTCCTGCATAGAAGCTATGAAATCCGCCACTACATCAGGCGACTTCGCACGAGCAGCAAGAGAAGCATTGCGCATGACGCAAGAAGAACTTGCAGAACTCACTTACTATAAAAGTCATAAATCAATCAGCTACATTGAAAATAAAAACTATAGAATTCCCTTAGGAAAAGTAGATCTTTTTGCCACCGCTCTAAAATTAGAAGGAGAAACTTTACAGCATTTCTATGAACTGCAGGGATGTGCCCCTTCCCCGGGCTGTTTGGAAGCCATCAATACATGCACGACCTTAGGAGATTTTGTAAAGGCTCTTAGAGAAGATCTGGTTCTAACGCAGCAAGAGCTGGGAGCACTCACAGGGTATACTCAAAGCAAGATACACCTTATAGAGGCTAACTCTGAGTATATATCATTAGAAAAAATGGAAAAATTCGTAGAAACCTTTCAACTTGTTGGAGAAGGGCGCCAAATGCTTTATAGGCTAAGCGGTCATCGCTCTCCTGAAATCTGCGCTAAGGCTATGAAAGAAGCCAAAACTGTTGGACCATTCGTAAAAGCCGCACGAGAAAGACTACACTTAACCCAAGAAGCATTAATAGCATTACCTACATTGAGCTACACAGATACGCGGGAAATAAGTCGTATTGAAAATGATACGTTTGATATTCCCTTTACCAAAGTTGGGGAGCTAATTGAATCATTACAACTTAAAGGAGAAGATATAGAGACTTTCTGTAGACTGGCCGGACACCGCTCTCCCAAAATGTGCACCAAGGCAATGATGGAAGCAGATAACTTAGGGGATTTTGCCTACGCTGCTCGAGAAAGAAAGCATATATCACAAAAAGAATCTGCAGAACGTATAGGATATGGCAACTTAAATTCTATTTATCGTATTGAAAAAAATAAAAGGCCTGTCCTATTAGAGGAAATCGATAACTTTGCTCTTATTTATGAACTCAAAGGAGAAGAGCAAAAGAAATTTCTTGAGCTTGCACATAAACGCCTGGCCCAGCAAAAAAAACCAAAACCATCAAAAGCAGAGGTCTTAGAGTTCCCTGAACAAGATAAACCCAAACAAAATCAACCTCAAACAGATTACCCCGTAGCCCCCGCCATATAACCACCACCGGCGCTGCGGCTGGCGAGTTGAATCACAAATTTCCGCGCTGCCGCTTCCGGGTCTTCCGCTTCGCTAATGGCCCGCATCATCGCCACGCCGTTTGCGCCGGCATTTATCACGGCGCCAGCATTTCCCGGCGTGATACCGCCAATTCCGACCACCGGCACAGGTGAAAGCGCCGCAAGCTCTGCAAATTTTTCCGGCCCCAGCACGGATTTTCCTTTATCGGTTTTGGTTTCATAAAACGGGCCCGTCCCGACATAATCAACAACGCCCGGATCAATCGCCTCAAGATGCGCGCGCTCAAATGCTGTCAGGCCGATAATGGCCTGCGCCCCCAACATGTCCCGCGCCTCTGCCGGAGCTGTATCACCCTGCCCCAGATGCACACCATCAGCGCCCACTTCTCTGGCCAACGCCACATGATCATTCACAATAAAAGAAATTGTACTGCCGCCCGTAAGCGCCACCAGCCTTCTCGCCAGCTCAGGAGTTTGCACAAGATCGGGAGTCTTCTCCCGCAGCTGCAGCATGGTTATGCCGCCTTTGATCGCCGCCTGCGCCACTTCATAAGGGTCGCGCCCGCCGCAAACACCAGGATCGAGGATAAAATAGATGGATGGATCGAATTTTTTACGCCCTGACATAATACCGCCTTTATTTGATTTCTCTTGTGTAACATCTTTTCTCTTTGCTACGAAAGAGGTTTGGAGAGGAAACTAGGGAAAAAACTATGCCGCGTAGCGTAAAACCTGATGAAACAAAAGACTCTGTTAAGGACTATTACGCCAATGTCCTGAAGAGTAAGGATGATTTGCAGACCTCAGCTTGCTGCACGGCTGAAGCGACACCCATGCATTTACGACCGCTCCTGAAAAACATCCACGAAGACGTACAGAGCAAGTTTTACGGCTGCGGCTCTCCTATTCCACCGGCTGTTGAAGGCTGCACCATTCTCGATCTCGGCTGTGGCTCCGGTCAGGATGTTTACCTGCTGTCCCAACTTGTCGGGCCCAAAGGCAAAGTTATCGGCATCGACATGACCGAAGAACAACTGGCCGTCGCACGACAACATATTGACTGGCACACGGATAATTTTAGCTATAGCGCGCCCAATGTAGATTTCAGGGAAGGATTCATTGAAGATTTACAATCGGCAGGCATTGAGGATAACAGCATTGATGTTGTGATTTCTAACTGTGTGATCAACCTTTCGCCCGATAAAGAGGCTGTCTTTCGTGAAATTTTCCGTGTGTTAAAGCCCGGTGGTGAGCTGTACTTCTCAGATGTATTCGCAGGACGGCGCATCCCTGAAGACCTCAAAAGCGATCCGGTCCTGCTTGGTGAGTGCCTCAGCGGTGCGCTATATACCGAAGATTTCCGCCGTATTTTGCAAGATGTTGGCTGCCTTGATTACCGCGTGGTTTCAAGCACACCGTTTACAATTAACAATCCGGAGATTGAGAAAAAAATCGGTCATATTGATTTTTATTCGATGACTATGAGCGCATTCAAATGCGACTTCGAGGATATCTGCGAAAATTACGGACAGAGCGCTACATATAAAGGGAACGTTGAACATAGCCCTGACAGCTTTACTCTAGACGATCATCATGAATTTAAAACGGGCGCTCCCATGGCCGTTTGCGGCAATACGGCCAAGATGGTATCGGAAACAAGGCTTGCACCGCATTTTGAAGTGCAGGGTGATATGAGCACCCACCAAGGTCCGTTTGATTGTGTGCTAGCAAAATCGACCAAACAAACAGGCGGATGTTGCTAGTGGAGAATCTCGGGATCATTGGCGGCACAGGACTTTACAAAATAGATGATCTTGAAATCATTGGCGAGCACGACATTAACACCCCTTTTGGTAACCCGTCTGCGGCAATCATAGAAGGAAAGTTTGAAGGCTCTGAGCCACTCTTTTTTCTGCCGCGTCACGGGGTTGATCACGCCCTTTTACCATCAGAAGTGAATTACCGTGCCAATATCTGGGCACTAAAGAGCCTGAGTGTGCGCCGAGTCGTTAGTGTTTCAGCGACCGGATCACTGCGCGAAGAGATCAAACCCGGCGACATAGCATTGGTTCATCAATATTTTGATCACACACGTGGGCGGCGCGAGATGAGCTTTTTTGGACGCGGCGTTGTTGCGCATATCAGCACGGCACAGCCCGCCTGCCCTGCGCTGTCGGACGATATTTTAGACGCCGCAAAAAGCGCTTCGCTGGAACTTCACAAAGAAAAAACCTATGCCTGCGTTGAAGGGCCACGTCTTGGCACCCGGGCCGAAAGCCTTTTCCTGCGCCAATCTGGCTGCGACGTTGTTGGCATGACCAATCTCCCTGAAGCATTTCTGGCACGCGAAGCACAAATGGCGTATTGCACCGTGGCGATTGCGACCGATTATGATTGCTGGCCTGAAGACCCGGACCAACACGCGCAGGCCGATGAAATTATGAGTTTGTATTTTGCAAATATTGAAAAAGTGAAATCACTGGTGCGGTCGCTTGCGGGCGTCAAATCTTCGCCAACACCGGAATGGATTAGCGATTGCCTCAAACATTCGATTATCACCCCCCCTGAAAAAATCCCGAAAGAGCATGAAGAATGGCTGCAAGTACTCCGCCGATAAGTGCGATTATTCCGCTACGCGCAGGTGATCAAGCCGACGATAAGCTGATGGCCGAGCTTCAGAAATATGACGTGGAAATTATCGTATCAAGCGAGGGGACGCGCGCCAAAAGCCTTAATACCGGCGCGGCACAGGCAACACGAAAATTCCTCTGGTTTCTGCACGCTGACAGCGTTATGGGGCGTTATTCTTTTAATACTCTGCTTCATTCATTAGAGCGCTATCCCGCCCGCCTGCATTTTTTTGACCTTATTTTTACCGATGGTGGGCCGAAGATGATGAAGTTAAATGCGGTGGGCGCTAATTTTCGCTCGCGTATTCTTGGCATTCCATTCGGTGATCAGGGATTGTGCATCCGCAAGGATTTGTTTTTTAAGACCGGAGGCTATCCCGAAGATGCAGAATATGGCGAAGACCACCTTTTTGTCTGGCAGGCACGGCGACATAAAATCCAACCGCAAAGTGTTGGCGCTAAAATCGGCACCAGCCCACGGGCCTATAGTAAAGAGGGCTGGTTCAGCCTAACGCTAAAGCGGCAACATTTATGGATGAAGCAAGCCCTACCCGAATGGTGGAAGCTTGTGACGGGCAAATGAGCCAGAGTCGCGCCATTGCTGTCTTTGTTAAAACGCCGGGGCTATCACCGGTTAAGACACGGCTAGCGGAAGGGATTGGGGCCGAGAAGGCTCTGGAGTTTTATACTCTCGCGCTGGAATGTGTCACTGAACTTGTCCAGGGCGTTGATGCCACCCCGATCTGGGCTGTGGCAGAAAAAGAAACTTCATTTTTTAAAAACTTTGAAACAATCTGGACTGATGATGGTGGGCTGGGGCAGCGCCAACATCATATCTATAAGACGCTACTGAAAAAATATGATCAAGTCATGCTTCTCGGCACTGATGCGCCACAGCTTACCTCCGCAATGTTGGAAGAGGCATTTGAAAAACTCGATACACATGATTTTGTGTTCGGTCCATCGCATGACGGCGGCTATAATTTCATGGCCGGGAAAAAGGATATTCCTCTAAATGTACTTACCAGCGTTGAATACAGCCAGGATACCACGCGCGAAGCCCTGTGTGCCAAACTGTCTAATTATTATATGATGCCGCCGTTTTTGGATGTCGATCACATAGCGGACTTACAAATTACGTTAGAGGAAATGCCTGACGTGCCAACAAAAACACAGCAAAAAATGATTGATTGGGCAAAAGAAACTTTAATCAGTTACGCTGCATGATCCGCCGCCAAGCACACAGAATTTTGCGCAATGCGGGTGGTTAAGGGGCACGGGTTTATTGGCTTCTTTTAACGTTGTTCCCAGCTCAAATGCTGAGTCATACGCCAGCAACGTGCATGCCAGAACCGCCGGCTTATAAGCGCCTTTGCGCTTGACCACCATGCGCGAGGATGAGCACATCATCTCATCAGGGTGCACGCCGAGAATATCCCAGCATTTGGTTGTAATTTCCTGCACCTCGGCGGTTTCATCCATCTCAGGGAACAGAACCAGTTCGCGTTTATTATAAGCATCAATTACAATGCCCATTTCTTTGAACAGCACCGCAAAGCCATCACGCAATTTCTCTTCCTTCTCACCCCAGCGCGTGCGCCCGGCAATATCAATGGTGAATTCATTGTCAGAGAGCCATTTCAACCCCTTGATCATTGGTGCCCAGCTTTGTTTACCGCGCTCTTCCTCATGCATATCCTTGTTAAAGTGATCAACAGACACACGGATGGTCATTTGATCGCCGTATTGATCTTTTATTTTCAAGAGCGGATCAGAATTTTTTTTCCGCTGCATCGGCAACATCGCATTCGTAAGAACAAGAAGTTTAAAACCCCGCTGCAAACATTCTTCTATAATCTTCAAAATATCAGGATTCATAAACGGCTCACCACCGGTAATGCCGATTTCCTCGGTTGGAATATTGCCGCGCTCTATTTCATCCAGATAGGTGCAGACTTCTTCATGGGTGAGATACACCAGCGCATCATTTTTCGGCGAGGATTCAATATAGCAATTGGCACAGGTGAGGTTGCATAGTGTACCCGTGTTAAACCACAGCGTCTTTAGCGCGGTGAGATCAACCCATGCCCGCTTCTCACCTTTGGCGGTGACAACGGGATCGGAGAATTTATCTTTTGGAATGGCTGAAGCTTTCATTCAGGCATATTCGCATGAATGAGACTTTTGGATACAGACTTTATTTAACGCTCTTATTTGATGGCGAGGGCCTCATCAACCAGCTTCGCCTGCTCGGCCTGATGACGGCTCATAAGTCCTGTGGCCGGGGCAGCAGCATCGGGACGGCCAGCATATTTGGCACGCCCGGCCTGATGTTCGATCTTGCCCAACATCACCTCGATACGCGGCTCAACAAAGAACCAGGGGCCCTGATTTTTCGGCTCTTCCTGACACCAGACGATATCAGCACCCTTATATTGCGCCAGCTCTTCCCCGAGCGCACTCATCGGGAAGGGATAAATCTGTTCAACGCGGATGATCGCAACATCTTTTAGATCACGCTCACGACGCTCAGCCAGAAGATCGTAATAAACTTTACCAGTGCACAGCACAACACGTTTAATCTGGTCAGGCGACAACAGCTGTTCATGATCATCATCCCAAAGAAAGCGATGGAAGGTCGAACCATCGGTAAACATATCTGCGCTTGATACAGCCAATTTATGGCGCAGCAAAGATTTTGGCGTCATCATAATCAGTGGCTTGCGGAAATCACGCAGCATCTGACGGCGCAATGCATGAAAATAATTGGCCGGAGTTGTACAGTTGCAAACCTGCCAGTTATCTTCAGCTGATAGCTGTAAGAAGCGCTCAAAGCGGGCCGAGGAATGCTCCGGCCCCTGCCCTTCATAGCCATGCGGCAAAAGCAGCACCAGCCCCGACATGCGCAGCCACTTGCTTTCACCGGCGGCGATAAACTGGTCAATAATAACCTGCGCGCCATTGGCAAAATCACCGAACTGCGCCTCCCACAGAGTCAGCGTTTTTGGGTCCGCCATCGAATAGCCGTATTCAAATCCGAGCACAGCCATTTCAGACAGCGGGCTGTCGTGAATTTCAACCTTGGGCTGGCCTTCAGAGATATGTTGCAAAGGAATATGTTTGTCTTCGTTTTCCTGATCGCGCCAGATGGCATGGCGGTGCGAAAACGTGCCACGCCCGACATCCTGACCCGAGAGCCTGATCGCATAACCGTCTTTTAAAAGTGTGCCAAAAGCCAGAGCCTCGGCCATAGCCCAATCATATCCTTCACCGGATTCAAGCATTTTGGTTTTAGCATCCAGAACACGCTGCAGTTTTTTATTAATCGTAAAACCCTTCGGCACATCGGTCAGGACCTTACCAACAGCCTGAATATCCGCATCACTGACATCGGTTTTACCGCGGCGCGCCTCACCGGAAGCAGTTTCCAGGCCTTGCCATACGCCTTCCAAAAAGTCAGCGTCATTAGGCTTGTAATTTTTTGTCGCCTCGAAAGCCTCGTCGAGATATTTTGTGAACTCATCGACAACTGCTTTACTTTCTTCCTCGGTCATTACTTTCTCAGCGATCAGCTGCTTCGCGTATTTGGAACGCGTGGTTTCCTGCGTCGCAATCTTTTTGTACATGAGTGGCTGGGTGAAGGCTGGTTCATCGCCTTCATTGTGGCCATAACGGCGGTAACAGAAAATATCAATCACAACATCTCGCCTAAATTTCTGCCTAAACTCTGTGGCAATGCGTGAGACATGAACCACAGCTTCCGGGTCATCGCCATTCACATGAAAAATCGGCGAAGCCAGCATCTTGGCAACATCGGTGGAATACGGCCCTGAGCGGCTGAAGGCCGGCATGGTGGTAAAGCCGATCTGGTTGTTAATGACGATATGAATCGTGCCGCCAACGCGGTAGCCTGGGAGCTCGGATATCATCAGAGTCTCCGCCGTAATCCCCTGCCCGGCAAAAGCCGCATCGCCATGAAAAATCAACGGCAAAACTTTTGTACCCTCCAAGTCGTCCTTTTGCACTTGTTTAGCCCGCACTTTTCCAATCACCACAGGATTAACAAATTCCAGATGCGATGGATTGGCAGTAAGTGACAAATGAACATTCTGGCCATCAAACTCACGGTCGCTGGATGTTCCCAAGTGATATTTTACATCACCCGAGCCCATCACATCATCCGACGTAGAGGATTGCCCTTGGAATTCAGCAAAAATTGTCGTGAACGGCTTGCCCATGACATTGGCCAGAACGTTCAGCCTGCCCCTATGTGCCATACCAATAATAACTTCCTCTAGGCCAAGCTGGCTGCCGCGTTTCATAATCTGCTCAATCGCCGGAATGACGGATTCGCCGCCATCAATACCAAATCTTTTGGTACCGGTATGTTTTTTGTGCAGGAATTGTTCAAAACTTTCCGCCGCGACCAGACGCTGCAATATCGCCTTCTTACCATTGTCAGTGAAATCAGTTTTGTTACGCGGCTCTTCGATACGCTTTTGAATCCAGTCCCTTTCCTCCGGGTCAGTCAGGTGCATAAACTCAACACCAATTGTCTGACAATAGGTCTGTTCTAGCGCTGAAATAATGTCGCTTAATGTCGCATATTCCATACCGAGCGATCCGCCAATAAAAATAGGCCGGTTGTAATCGTCGTCGGTAAAACCGTAATCCGCCGGGTCGAGCTCTGGGTGATATTCTTTTTCCTTGAGTTGCAGCGGATCAAGATCAGCCAACATATGCCCCCGTGTACGGTAGGCCCGGATCAGCCTGAGCGCCCAGACGGAATCGAGCGTTGCCCGCTGGATCGCTTCCTGCGACACATCGCTACCATTGCTTTTGGGTGGTAGCGGACTGGGCTCCATGGCCTGCTGCTCACCATCAATATGTGCGCCCGCGCCCATGTGATCAAAACGTCGTGAAGATTTACGGTTTTCCGCCGGCGTCCAGCTGGCCCCATGCAGTTCCTGCAGCAAAGCCACCTCATCATCATTGAGGCCGATAAAGAAATCTCGCCAACTTCCATCCACCTTGCTGGGATTGGATAAAAACTCACTATAGAGATGCGCTATGTATTCCGCATTGGCACCGGTGAGAAAGGTCTGATTTTGATTTGCCTGAGCCATATAAAGCTATCCTTGATTCTTAGGGGACAACGCAGTGTCTATAAGAGAGTAATATTAGCACGTATAAAAGCGAAGACCAGTGTTCATAAGCGCCTATTCATCAATCTTAAGGGCTGCGGCCAACTGCGAAATTGCTGAATCTTCGGACGGGCTGATATTCATAGGGTGATTGGCATCATCCTTCGACATACCTGAAAAGCCGCCAACCACTTTGTTAACAATACTGCCAAAGAATCCTTCTTCTTCGGGAACTTCATCAAAGCCGTTAAATTCACCATAAGCCTGCGCCACGGTTGCAGCAATTTCCAACAACGCTGATTTGTAATTTTTGGCGTCTTGTAATCCAGCTTTTTCTTTCAAAAGTACCAGCGCCTGTTCGCAATCCGGCAAGATATTATAAGACTGATCCGTCCACTCCATCCAGAACGGCTCACGCTTTAATGTCTCACGCGCAATATCATCGACCAGACCCGGCCCGTCATATTCTTTGGCCACGGCCTTAAGACAAGCCGAGAGCGATTTCATCTCGCGCTCATCATCCGCTTCGCCTTCCTCATCATCGGCATGGCTGATCCAAACCCCAACCTTATACGGCAGGCTTGTGAGTAGCGTGATTTCTTCATCGGAAAAAATAGAAAGCTCACTCATAAGGTTTTTCCTCTTTTCATCAAATACAGGCTATATAGACAGAAAGTTTACGCAACCGGCCACAGAAAGAAAAGGCCCCATATCCTTGATAGGGGCCTTTTACACTCAATCATTCGGATTTTAGAATGGTACGTAGAGATCCACCCAGTACCAAAGATTATTGGGCACATTGGCGTCAATAATGCTCACCATTGCGCCGATTACTGCAAATGTGGCCATGCCGTATATATAATTGCTCATTTTGTTTCTCCCTCTATGTGTTCCACCTACGTTACTGGTCGTTACAGACAGAACGTTGCAAGGGGGATGCCAATATTTTCATAACACTTAAGTATATGAGAATGAAAGGCGCTGAAATAAGTGTGTTGCTTTTCAATGTCTTAGTTATGGCTATACCCGAAAGAATAGGCGGCAAAAACACCCCTCGCCTCTGCCGCCCGGCAATATTTTCCGTAATTTAATAGCTAGACTTTAAAAAATCCCTGGAAATAATATCGACTTATAAAGAACCTGCTCTTACCCAATAGAAAGCCTAAGCCACCATCGCCTCTTTGACAGCTTCGCCCAATGTCGCGGGGGATTCAGAAATGGCAAAACCTGCTTTGCGCATTGCGTCGAACTTTGACTCGGCTGTGCCCTGCCCGCCGGAAATAATCGCGCCGGCATGGCCCATGCGTTTTCCCGGTGGCGCCGTTGTTCCGGCGATAAATCCGGCGATTGGTTTTTTGTTTTTCTGCGCCGCGTAAAATTCTGCAGCTTCCTCTTCGGCCGTACCGCCAATTTCACCAATCATCAAAATGGCTTCGGTTTCATCATCGGCAAGAAACAGCTCGAGACAATCAATAAAGTTCGTACCGTTCACTGGGTCACCGCCAATACCAATGCACGTCGTCTGACCAAGACCGACCGCGCCGGTTTGTGCAACCGCCTCATAAGTCAGCGTACCAGAGCGTGAAACGATACCCACCTTGCCGCGTGTATGAATATGACCCGGCATAATCCCAATCTTGCATTCATCGGGCGTAATTACGCCCGGACAGTTCGGCCCGACCAGCCGCGTTTTTGAACCCTCGAGCGCGCGCTTCACTTTCACCATATCGAGCACCGGAATGCCTTCGGTGATACAAATCGCTAGTTCAATCTCAGCGTCAATCGCCTCCATAATCGCATCACCGGCAAAAGGCGGCGGCACATAAATTACGGATGCATTCGCGCCTGTTTTGTCTATCGCCTCGGCCACCGTGTTAAAAACCGGCAGATCGAGATGCTTGGTGCCGCCTTTTCCGGGTGTCACGCCACCAACCATGTTTGTGCCATATTCGATGGCCTGTTCGCTGTGGAACGTGCCTTGCGAGCCCGTAAAGCCCTGGCAAATTAGCTTGGTATCTTTATTGACGAGTACAGCCATGAGTATCTCCGGAATATGTATAGTAAATTGCTGAAAAACAGGAAGAATCCTATGAATACAGCTTAGGCAAGCATGGATTGTAAATCAACAGTATAGGGTCGAATGACCACCCGCGTAGGCTAAAAATGAGCCGAAAACACTGAACTTTCTATAATTTCTTGCATTTTCGGCGCGAATCCAGTATTTTTACATAATTATTTTTTAACGGAGCAATTGATGCCATTTTTTTTTAAAGGCGATTTTTTCTCAAGAAAAAAGCCAAAGAAAAACAAAAAGGTAAAACAGGAGTCTTATGCGATCACCGGAAGGCATAAAGATAAAGGCTATGTCCCTGATCCTTTGCTAAACGAACCTCATGGTGAACTGACCCATGCAGATGAAGACGACATATTGACCAAGCTGCAAGAACGAGAAGCAGAACTAGCAAAAGAAAATGATCCCGATCTGGCAAGTAAATTGCTAAAGTACGAGAGGGAACTAGAACACCAACAAGCCGAAATAGGGCGCATTAAGAAACAGCTTACTGAAGTAGAGGCTGAGCTAGGGGCTAATGAAGAAAGAAAACAAAAGCCCGAAGAGTCATTCCTGATAACAGTTAAACATGCCTTCATTGAAGCAACCGGCACCACACTCCTCCTCGCAGGCAGTGTCTTCACGCCCACAGCCCTCGACCTTGGTAATCCCAATCTTAACAACATTATTACTGTGAATGATAATAACCAGGCCGGGCTTACACTATCGCTTGACCTTAAAAAAGACAGCATGCCGAATATAACAACATCTCCATCATTTTCTTCTGAACCGTCAAAAAAAAATAATACCGAAGCGATAACCCATTCTACAAAGAAATCAATAGATGGTGATTATAACCTTGCTCAAGCGCTTCATATTCTTGGTGCCTATGTCCCTTTAACGCAAGTGGAGCTAAAGAAAAATATTTTGATGCCACATAAAATGCGCGGCGCCCTTTTATTGTCAACATTGTTCATGCCGCGCGACCTTGAGGTTGGCTACGATTTTATGGCCTTGTTCGCGCACCACGAAACCATAGGCTTTGATAAATCTGCGGTATCCAGTACCGGCGCTATCAGCTTTTTACAAATTTTGGAGAAGTCGACACTGCGCGAACAACTATATAAATTTTCAGATCGCCTCCCACCGCAATATCAGCACCTTGGCGATTATATACAGCGCTACGATAAAAACGCCGGTCAGTATGAATGGAAGAACAAGAAGAGAGTTAAAAAGAAGGCCGATTGGGGCTTCCGGGTTGTTGATGACAACAGGAAAGCCAATTTTGTGGCCAGCGCCAAAGAGATAGACCAGAGGCTGGAAAAAATAAGAAAGGTCGTCAGCAATAGCACGGCCAAAGAATTTGAAGAATTTAGAGGAAAGAACGCGAACAAAAGCACCGAAGCCGTGCTAAAAGCAGTCTATCACAATTATTCCAAACTTCACTGGAAGAAGCAAAGAGTCAGGGAACATATAGAACGTTACAAAGATAACAATCGCCCATGGCGTTACCGCGTCGTTGATTCCAAGGGACGCGCTTTAATGCACCCGAACAAAGCAGAAATAGCCAAAAGAAAACAGGAAATAAGAACGGCCATGATGAGCGCTGAAGTAAACTCATCGATCCTGGCAACAGAACATATGGCGGAAAAACTATCCCGGTTTCTAAAAAAGATAAAGGCGGACCACCCCAACTACACGCCAAGCTATGGTGACGGCTACGCAACATGGAACGCCGGGAACGCAGATGCAAAGTTTCTTATTGATATGCAACTTAACCGCAAAACAAGGCGCAAGCTTGTAAAGGACCACAGACCGAATTTAACCAAGAATAACCCAAAAATGTACAACCATGTCGCACTGAACAAAGATAAAACCGCATGGGTCCATACGCCGGCCAGTTTTGCAGGGGCCAAACAAATTCGCGATGAGTTTTTTACAGCGACGCCTCTTTCGCAAATGGCTTCAGAAAACCAGAAAATCAGAGCTCAAATCCTTGATATACTAAAGCACCATAATCCGGACAGCGCCCGCACATCTTCAGTCGTGCCCTACCCTGAAGTGGAAAAAGAGCAGATAAAGCAGCTTGAAACAGGCCTGCGCGAAAAATTTCCCGATCAGGCGGGTAGAGTAAGCGTTACTTTTCCTGGGTTAAAATCAAATAATAGTAGACTATCGCTAAACGACCTCGCTAGCGAGTTTCAACCAATTTTTTAAAATGTGAAAATCTTAAGCCGCCTTGGCATTCTGCGTGGCCTCAACGATTTTCTGTGCGGCATCACCAAGATCATCAGCAGAAATAATCGGCAGGCCAGACCCGGCCATGATTTCCTTGCCCTTTTCGACATTGGTGCCCTCAAGACGCACGACCAGTGGCACAGACAGCGATACTTCCTTCGCAGCCGCCACAACGCCTTCGGCAATCACATCACAACGCATAATGCCGCCGAAAATGTTTACTAAAATGCCCTCAACCTTTGGATCAGACAAAATAATTTTAAAGGCGGCCGTTACTTTTTCTTTATCCGCGCCACCACCAACGTCCAAAAAGTTTGCAGGCTCCCCGCCCTGCAGCTTGATAATATCCATCGTCGACATTGCAAGACCAGCGCCATTGACCATGCAACCGATATTGCCATCAAGCGCAACATAAGACAGATCGTATTTATGGGCTTGGCGTTCTTTTTCGTCCTCTTCGGTTTCATCACGCATCTCGGCGACGTTAGGGTGACGGAACAATGCGTTGTCGTCGAAATTCATTTTGGCATCGAGCGCAATCACTTCGCCGCCGCCGGTGACAACCAACGGATTAATCTCGACAATTGAGGCATCAAGATCAGTGAACGCCTTATACATCGCCATCACGAATTTAATGCAGGACTTGTTAGCCGGGCCTTCAAGGCCCAGACCAAATGCGACCTTGCGCGCATGAAAGCCCGAAATACCTGTCGCCGGGTCAACGGAAACTTTAATAATTTTTTCTGGGTGTGTTTCCGCCACTTCCTCGATATCCATCCCGCCTTCGGTCGACGCCATAATAGTGATGCGTGATGTTGCCCGATCAATCAGCAGTGACAAATACATTTCCTGCGCGATGTCACAGCCGTCTTCTATATAAAGTCTTTGCACTTCCTTGCCATCGGGTCCGGTTTGCTTGGTCACCAATGTCTGACCGATCATCGCTTCGGCGGCTTCGCGCACTTCGTCTTTGGATTTAACAACACGCACACCGCCTTTGCCTGAATCATCGCCTTTGAATTTCCCGGCGCCACGTCCGCCAGCATGAATTTGTGATTTTACCACCCAGACCGGTCCACCGAGGTTTTGCGCTGCCTTGACCGCCTCTTCCGCACTCATCGCCGGAAAACCTTCGGGGGTCGGGACACCGTATTTTCTCAAGAGTTCCTTGGCCTGATATTCGTGGATATTCATGGGATGTTCTCCGCTGGTGGGGTGGGTGATACTCGAAAACAAAGCCTAACACCCTGATTTGTGTTTTAAAACTGTAAATACACCGGTACCCCGCAGGCCTCTGATTTCTCTGGGATTTTTATAGGTTTTTCGGTGTGCATGGCCAAAACGGGCATAAAAACAGGCTAGTTTTTGACATAAACACCTGAAAACATGTACAATATAAAGCAAGCCGCAAGTTAGACAAAAAACAAAAAATAAAGCGGCAAATAAGCGGACAAACGAGCGTAATAGAAAAGTGTGTGAAAGATGGCGGACAACGATTCCGATACAGCAGTAGAAGAACTTCGAGGTCTCGATCAATTGGAGCGAGAAGCCATGGGGCAGGCCATGGTTGCCAACAGTTTGGGCATAGCCGTTATTCCAGCCCTTCCAGAATCGCGCGTTTCCGAACCACAGCGCGATAGAATTCAAGAGACATATCTACATCTGGCTAGCATCCCATCGGCACCAAAGGAAAATCCTTTCGGCGATGGAAGTATGAGATCAGGCGAGATCGCCAATAACGCTTTGTGGGAAACTCTGGCGGGTGCCAGCAATAACCGTGGAGGCTTAGCCGGACTAACCACTACAGGTGGGAAGACACCCGAAGAAGAGAAAAAGGAGAAAGAAAGACAGAAGATTGCCAATGTGGTGGCCCTGTCACAGGCACAGAAAAATTATGATCAGGCCTGTCAAGCGCACCAACAAGCTCAAACAAACTATAACTCCGCCGTTGCCAGAGCTACAGCCGCCAGTGCCAATTTCGACCAAACATCAAAGGAATTAGAAGTCGCCCAGAGCGAGTTCGACGCCCTGCGAAGTCAACATGCCGAGATAACATTGATGCATCAGGACACGGGCAATGGCGGAGAAATTGTGACATACCAAAAATTCGAAGACGAAAATGGAAACTATGTCTTGGATGAAGATACCAATGAAAAAATATACTACGAGACAGATGAGAGAATAGATTGGGCTAAAACTGCTGAGCTGAGAGCTCAAGCAGACGACGGAAGCAAATTGGCAGCCAGACCGGACTTCGAGTCAACTCTTATGGCCGGGAAGAGTAACCTTTCAGAATCCAAAGCAAAAGATGATACTGCCTGGGAAGCTGACGAAACAGCTGGTGATGAGGTACGTACCGCAAAAGGTGAACTAGATAAGACTGCTGAGATAATGCTTGCGGCAGAGAAAGCTGCAAAAGAAGAGGCCGTTGCTCAAGCTCAAAACGAAACCAAAACCGTTCAAACCGACGGAGTAGAAGTAGAAACCGAAGCCCAAAAGCATCTTACCCTTGAAAAAATAGACAAGTCACTGCAAGACCAGCTTAAGACAAAGGCTGGTAACAATCCGGACGGCGCGCTGACATTACAGGACATTAAAGACTTTAAGGACGACAACCAGGGTGTGAGCGACGCAAAAATTTCAGAACTACTTGATGGCCATACTGTAAACGCATCCGATCCAGCCTTGCGGGAAGAACTTGCTATGGTCCTGGATAACAGCAATGCCCTGGAAGTGCCTTATGATAGCATAGATAGCGACTATGACCTTAACAATCTTGCAGGCAACGGGCCATCTCCAGAACAACTGGCTCTGGAGCAAGCCAAGGAGCAGGCTGACTTAAAACTGGCCGAACAACAGCTAGAACAGGAACAAGTTGCGAGCAAGCCACAAGAACCAGAAGGGCCACAGCAAAACCCCAACCTGATGCCAAACACTATTATATAGAGCACCCCCCTTAACCCTTCCTTAATCAACTTTTAGCGGTTTCTTTACCTTCGCCATGCAAACTGGGGAAATACACGCGTTTTATGCGCGCGCATGAAACAGCCCCCCGGGACTTAAAGTCCTAAATACTGCGTCTTACTTAATCTCTTTTGATTCATGGCGATGAAAAAAAATCTAAAAACACTTTTCGCTGTCACTTTTATGCTGTCTTTGGGCTGTGTCTTGTCTATGCCCAGCATCGCCGGCTATCGCTCGGGCAAAGCCGTACAGCAAATCCAGAACACAAAAAATCAAGCCTGTGTGAAGCAAGAGCCGCGTGCTTTGCAAGTTAATCTCAGCAGACAGGATATGCGCGACATGGAACTCGCCCAATCCTATATGCGTTATCAACGCGCACAGGGACAAAGCCCTTTTGTGATTAAATCGCTTTACCGCGCCAGCATCAGAACCGGGGTGAGCTTCGAATTGCTTTTGCTCAAGGCCAGTTTAGAGAGTGATATGGGCCGCCTGAATGAAGCCGCCAGATCTTCGGCGCGTGGCGTGTTTCAATATATTGAGCCGACCTGGCTGATCCTTATGAACCGTTACGGTGCTAAAATTGGCCATCCCGAATACGCCAAGGCAATCAAGATTAGCAACAAACAAGGCTTTCCTTATTTTAAAGGCAATGACAAACATCTGCGCAGTGAAATTCTTGCGCTGCGCTATGACGATGATATCTCTGCGTTGATCAAGGCCTATCAGATTATCGAGGAAACCGACGTTATTCGTGGGTATAAGGGCGGCAAAAAAGTTTCGGCGACCGATCACTACATCGCGCATATGATGGGGCTGAACCTGGCGAAAGATTTTTATGATCTGAAACGCAAGAATTCAATTCTGGTTGTTGCGCGACTGAAAAATCCGCAAATGCGTGAAGCCGCGATGCTCAACAAAATTTTCTTTTATAAAAAGCGCGTGCCGTTAACAGCGCCACAAGCTTACGTGCAGTTTGAGCGGCGCGTGGGCCGCGAGCTTAAAAAAATCAGGAATGTTGCTAAATATAACGGCAACCCGAGCTGCGTGTTTGCGTCGGCGGAGGTTAATTAAAATTACTCATGGGTTAGTCTAGAATTTTCGACGCATAGCCTATCAAACATCTCATGCGCCTTCTGAACGCCCGGCGAAGGCGTCTTTGTTGATAAATGTGACCATGGGTTGTCATTCGTAACAACTGTCCCACCCTTAGGGGCGTCACTCCAGTTAAACTGACCCAAACGTGATTTTTTTACTTCGGACTCTGACACTTTATTCTCCTGCATTTAAAGACTGTGCCAGCAAAATACATAATACTGATAATTATGTCAAGTATTTTATGCCGCTTCGGAGTTCCCGGCTAATAAATGTTCAACATTGCCGCGCTCCTCGCGCAGCTCTTTATCGGTTTCATCCATGCGCGCACGAGAGAAATCATTAATTTCCAGCCCCTGCACGATCTCATATTTACCGCCCTTACAGGTCACCGGATAGCCGTAAATCACGCCTGGATCGATACCGTATGATCCATCGGCCGGAATGCCCATCGACACCCATTCACCATCGGCCGTTCCCAGCATCCAGTCGCGCATATGATCGATCGCCGCACTGGCCGCAGACGCCGCAGAAGACGCCCCGCGTGCTTTGATAATTGCCGCACCGCGTTGCTGCACTTCGGGAATGAATGCGCCTTCATACCAGGCCTGATCAACTTTCGACAACGCCGCCTCACCTTTTACCGTTGTGTGATGCAGATCAGGATATTGCGTGGCACTGTGATTGCCCCAGATAATTAATTTTTTGATATCGGTCGAATGCGTGCCGGTTTTTTCGGCCAGCCCGCTCATCGCGCGGTTGTGATCGAGGCGTACCATCGCCGTGAAACATGTTGGGTCCAGATCAGGCGCGCTTTGCTGCGCGATCAACGCGTTGGTGTTGGCCGGATTGCCGACCACTAGGACTTTGACATCACGCGAGGCATGATCGTTCAATGCTTTGCCCTGCGGGCCGAAAATTCCACCATTGGCCGTGAGCAGATCCTTGCGCTCCATGCCCTCTTTGCGCGGCATTGAGCCAACCAGAAACGCACAATCAACATCCTTAAAGGCCACATCAAGATCATCGGTGGGGACAATACCCTGCAGCAATGGAAACGCACAATCGTTTAGCTCCATCACCACACCCTCAAGCGCACCCATCGCTGGCGTGATTTCGAGCAAATGTAAAATCACCGGCTGATCCGGGCCAAGCATATCGCCCGACGCAAGCCGAAACAGTATGGCATATCCAATTTGACCGGCAGCCCCGGTAACAGCGACGCGAATGGGTGATTTCATGATGGATGACCTTTCTGTGTTAAAAACCTGAATCGGAGTTTACCTCTCATCCCGAGCGAAGTCGAGAGAGGACCATCACGTGCTATTTCTTCAACCCCAGAAACTCCAACTGCCAGTTAAGGTCGTCCTCTGACAGTGGGTAATCCGTGCCGTCCTTGGGGTAGAGCAGATCCTTGGGTTGGATATGGCCGATCTCTTTTTGTAGCTGCAACGCCATGCGCATCGACAGCCCCGCCTTCCACGCCATCGCCACAATCGGCTTTGGCGCTTTCATTTCGAACACCTTGACCACACCCGCAACATCAATACCTAGAATGCGCGCAATCGCCGCATTCACAAACGCCTTGTCACGCATGGCCAGCGCATCGGATATGGTTTCCTCATTCAGACGCCCTTCTTCAACAATTTTATTAAGACGCTCTTCCACACCTTCGCCGTCACCATCTTCTTCAGTGGCGTAATCAACACGGCGGCGAAAAATCGCAGCGATCTCTTCGCTCATCTGTTCATCAAAATCACTGCGCTGGAGCAGCAAATCACGCACCGACGCATCGACAAATTCTGCCAACTCCTTCACCACCGAAACCGGCAATTTGGACCGCGTCGCCATTGGTTTTTGCCATTCAGGAAATTCTTTGGCCATCTCAACAATCATATGCAGCAGAGATTCCGTCATCTGCGCACCTTCATTGCCAATCAGAACTGATCCGCCGGGAACGTCCTTGGTTTTAATAACAGCAACGGATACGCCTTCACTGACATCATCACGCCCGGCGACGGCCTGCACCGCCCAGCTTGCCGGATGGTCTTTCAGGATATCAAGTAAATCATCGTCGGACAGTGCCGCACAAAAACGTAATATCGGCTCGGATACTTCGCGTTCGACATCGCGCGCTAGTTGCCCGGCAATTTTCGGCGGCGTATGGGCATGATCTTTTAAGGTAGAAGACAGCGCAACGCGGATTTTGAGAACTTCATCCAGCGCCAGCGTGCCCAGAGATTGCACCGCAAAAGCGTATAATTGACTATGTTCTTCACCCGTAAGCCCCGGCAGCAAATCAACCAGCCGCCGTGCCAGCGCCATCCGCACATCCTCATCAGCATCACCAGCCAAAACCGGTGATGCCTGTAAGGGCATTTCTTTATTCTCTGCGACCGCCTTTCTGATCATAGGATCAGGGTCCTTTTCCGCCAGGTAGTACAATATTTCTTTATGTGTCTTGGAATTTTTGGCGAGCGTCAGGCGCTTTTTTGTATCGCCGGTCTCCGCCAGCTCTTTTTCGCGCTCATAGCGTTTGGGATCGCTCTTGGGACCCTGCCCGCCGCCTTTACCCTTCCATCTACCAAAAATTCTAGCCATTTATTGCTATATTTCCATGCGATAATTGTGCCAAGAACGGCCCGAAACAGCCTTTAGAATAAAGGTTTTTGAGGATGTTTAAAGGGTAAATAACACCCCCGGCAATTATCGCCGGGTTTAGCCCTGGGAGGGACCTGGAATCCTTGGAATGGCATCTTCAACAGCATCCAATAAACCGCGCTGCATTTCCGCTATAATAGCAGTACGGGTAAGAGGTGAATATATTTTAAATGCCTCCAAACCCTCGGGGGTTAATTCTACGTGATGGCCCCTTGAAGACTTCTCTTGAACTTCACCCGCACCACTTTCCGGGATTGTGTGAAGTGCATTATGAGCAAATTTAAATTTCTTAGCCAAAGCATACCTTAGTTCAGGAATTTTATTGAGAGATTCATTGATGTCCCCTTCCTGATGCAAGCGCTTCTGAACAAAATCAGCTCTATGTTCGGCAATAATTTTTTTATCCAAAACAACGTAAAAAAACCGTGACTCCGGCTGCCGGTTAACAATTCTTTCTTTAACTTTATGAGCACAGAAAACCTTATAAGCTAATTCTTGCAGCCTAATTGCTTCCATTTCATTTTTATCAAATTTTTGCGCAAGATAGCCAGTTCCCCGGCCTTCCGGCCTAGCGCCCACCTGACTTTTCAACTCATCCCTAACGACCCCTTGAATTAAACCACCTCCAAAACGGTGAACCGCTTTTCTTATCAAATCTGCCAAATTCTTGTCTATCGGATTACCGTTTTCAAACATTTCATTATCTTTAAGCGTTGCAAGCTGACCAAGATAATTAATGTTCGATTTTTGAAAAATATTCAGCAGTCTTGCTTCTATGCGATCACGCTCAGGCCGCAGGCGGCGGAGTTTTTCTTTTATCTGTTCCATAAGCACAGAAGGATTAGATCCAGATTTCTTTTCTTTTATAGCAGCGATCAAACGTCCAAGACTATCCCTGGCAATTTCAACACTAATGGCTTTAACAACTTTTTTTGAACTCAAAAAAGGATCAAAGCGGCTATCTTTTAGGCGACTGGCAATATCCATTACATGCATTCCCTATTAAACAAACCGCTTTGTAGCACGGATGTTTATGAAAAGGCAATATGTAATTTAGGGTGATTTTTCTAGGTATTTGGCGCTTTGCATCTCCAGTAAGCGCGAAACTGTGCGCTGGAACTCAAAACCGTGGTCGTGGCCCTGATAGAGCTTATCCGGTGGTGCGTCGGCGGTGACCACTAGCTTGGTGCCACTTTCATACAACGCATCGATCAAAATCATCAAACGCTTGGCTTCGTTGCGCCGGTCATAACCCAGCTTCGGCACACCTTCGAGAAATATGGTTGGGTATTTTTTAGCAATCTCCAGATAATCTTCCGCCCCATGTGGCTGTTCGCATAATTGTGCAAAAGAAAAACGCGCGACATTTTTGGCTGTGGCTTCAACTTTTATCGTGCGCCCTTTGACTTCGATCTCATCTTCTTCGGGCAACATGTTATCCGTGAGGGTATTAAAAACGCCATTGGCCTGACGCCGCGTCTCACTGCCCAACGGATAAAAATACGTTCCCTCTTCCCGCAGACATTGCGCACGGTAATCTGTCGGGCTATCGAGATGTACAATCTCAAGTTTATCCTTAAGCAATTGAATAAATGGCAAAAAGCGTTCACGCTGTAACCCGCCTTCGTACAGCCGGTCAGGCTCCCAGTTGGTCGTCGCAACCACCACCACATCAAGTTCAAACAGTGCGGTAAACAGCCTCCCCAATATCATCGCATCGGCGACATCGGTGACATGAAATTCATCAAAGCATAAAATGCGCGAACGCTCGGCAATACGCTCCGCCAATGCAGGCAGCGCCGAGTCCATATCTTCATTAACGCTCTCATCCTTGCGCCGCGAATGCATATAATCATGAACGTCAATCATAAAGGCATGGAAATGAATACGGGTCTTGTGCATGTCATCCGGCAGGCAATCATAGAACATATCCATGACCATCGATTTTCCACGCCCAACACCGCCATGCATATAAACACCCTTCGGCGCGTCTTTGCTCCGCCGTACCAGCCCGGTGATTTTTTCAAATAAATTCTTGGGCTGATCTTCGTGGGCTTTTATCAATTCGCCGTAGAGGCGCTGCAGCGACGCTACCGCAGCCTTCTGAACTGGGTCAGGATTCAGCGCACCGTCTTTGATACGTTCTTGGTAAAGCTCAAGCGGGGTCTGGTGTTTGGACATTTTTGGAACTGCTGCGGATCAAAAGAATTGAAACTTCATACAGTCCCAATATTGGCACAGCCAGCAGGATTTGGCTAATCACATCCGGCGGTGTGAGAAAGGCAGCCACAACAAAGGTGATAATGATCGCGTATTTTCGACCCTTCTTTAGTCCTTCGGCGGTGATCAGACCGGCGCGGCCCATAAGCGTGAGCAGCACGGGGAGCTGGAAACACAAACCGAACGCAAAGATCAGCGTCATAATGAGATCAAGATATTCGCTGACCCGCGCCTCGAGCTGAATCGGCAAAGCCGTTTCGGCGCCTGTGCTTTGGAAGCTGAGGAAGAACGGCCAGGCCATCGGCAGCACAATGAAATACACCACCGCACCGCCAAGGAAAAACAGGATCGGCGTTGCGATAAGGAACGGCAGGAATGCTTTGCGTTCTTTTTTGTATAGCCCCGGCGCGATGAACAACCAAACCTGCGAGAGTAAAATCGGGAAGGTCAAAAATATCCCAGCAAAAAACGCGACCTTAATATAAGTGAAAAACGCTTCGGTCAGGCCCGTGTAAATGAGCCTCTGTGAATCCCCCGGCGCCATCGCATCGGCCAGCGGCTGCACGAGAAAGCCGTAAATTTCATCGACAAAGGCAAAGCACGCCGCCGTGCCAATCACCATCGCGCCGACGGCCCAGAGCAAACGCTGGCGCAGCTCTATCAGATGCCCGGTGAGGGGCTTGGCTTCCTTGGTTTGTTCCTCAGCCATCGGTGCCATCCGCTTTTTCCTCTATTGGCTTCATAATTTCTTCATCCGCGGCTTCTTCATCAAAATTCTTTTCCTCGAAATTGACCTGCTTGCGGATATCACTTAGATCGGACTCTGTCATGAATTCTTCAAACTGTTGTGAAAAGGCGTAGCGGATATATTGCAGGCGGCGCACAACCCGGCCAAGCCCGCGCATCAAACCGGGAATCTCGTTCGGACCGATGACCAGCACGGCCACGGCCATAATCATCAGCAATTCCGGCAAGCCAAAATCAAGCATAGGGTTTTCTAACGGGGTTAATTGTCGTCTTTGGTTTCATCGGAAACGGCTTTGGGATCATCATCATCCTTCAGGCCCTTCTTGAAGCTTTTCACGCCTTTGGCGAGATTTTCCATGATGCCCGGCACGCGGCTGGCACCAAACAGCAAAAGCAGCAGCAATATAACGACTAAAATTTGTATTGGGCCTGGGGCCATAACTAAGCTATCTCTCTTTCTTCTTCCTCTTCGAGGTTTTCGTTATCGTTCTCTTCCTCGAAATCTTCTTCAGAGTCTTCCCCAGATTCTTCCTGAGCATCCTCCTCAAAAGCATCATCATCCTCTTCGTCTTCGTCTTCCGCTTCTTCTACATCTTCTTCGTCTTCCTGTCCATCAAACAGGTCATCAGAGCTTGGAATCGCTTCAATTGCCGGACGACGATCCAAAAGACCAGAAGCCTTCAAATCATCCAACCCCGGCAGATCGGTAAGCGCCTCCAGGCTGAACTGATCCAAAAACCCTGCCGTGCTCACCCAGGTCAAAGGCCGCCCCGGCGTATCACGCCTGCGGCCCGGCTTGATCCATTCCTGTTCCATCAACATATCAAGCGTGCCGCGATGCGTGGCAACACCTCTGATGTTTTCAATCTCTGCCCGCGTGATTGGCTGGTGATAGGCGATAATCGCCAGCGTTTCCATGGCCGCACGCGAAAGCTTTTTCTTCACTTTGCGCTCTAATTTCAGTAAATCACCAAGATCTTCTGCCGTACGGAACGCCCATAGCCCATCCATCTGCACAAGGTTCACACCGCGCTCTTTGTATTCTTCCTGCAATTTCATCAGCAGCCCGCCGACATCGGCACCATCGGGCATGCGCTCATACATCACCTTGGTTGTCAGCGGTTCAGCGCTGGCAAAAAGCAAGGCTTCCAGTAAACGGATATTATCACTCATTGGTTTCTCCCACAACATCCCCGGAAACGTCGCCGACAGCCCGCAAATAAATCGGACGGAACAGCCCGTCCTGCTTTATCTCAAGCTTACCCTGTTTGGCGAGTTCCAGCCCCGCTGTCAAGGTCGAAGCAATCGCCGAACGGCCAAACAGCTTGTCTTTGATGCCGTCGGGCATAAAACTCTCGAGTGTCGTCCAGACACTTTGTATTCCTTTTTTCGGCAGAGAACCCAGCATCCGCGTCAAACGGTGCAGCGCATCCTCGGTCGACATTAAATTATATTCCGGCAGATCATAGCTACTGTCATCCTTGCGGCGATGAATATCACCATAGGATTTCAGCATATCATAAAGCGTCACATCCCACGCGGTGTCGGTGATGGTTTGCAAACCCTCGGGCATGCCACGCGGGAAAATTTGCTGGCCCAGTTGCGGCAAGCTCATAAGTTTTTGTGCATGCTCCTGCATCGCCTGCAAACGGCGGAGCTGGAATTGCAAGGCTTCGGCCATTTCCTCGGCGCTGTATTCCTCGTCATCGTCCTGACGCGGCAATAACAGGCGCGATTTCAGATAAGCGAGCCATGCCGCCATCACCAGATATTCTGCCGCCAGTTCAAGATTGTGTGTCTTGGCGCGCTCGATAAAACCAAGATATTGCCGCGCCAGCTGCAGGATTGAGATTTTGGTAATATCAACTTTTTGATTGCGCGCCAGCTCCAACAGCACATCGATCGGCCCTTCGAAGCCGTCAATGTCGAGCAGCAGCTTATCCGCCTCATCAATCGTGGGGGCGATCTCGCTGCGCGGCGGGTCTTCTGCGAATTCTGCGGCCTGGTTCATGCCGACACTTTCCGAAATTCCTCGGCCTTTTGCAAGCGTTGTAGCGCTTTTGGGCTCAATTTAGGCACAGATTCGGCTATTTTCTCCATTATTTCGAGATTTCCGGCGCAATAAAGGGCACAATCGCACCCTGCCGCCAGCACCGCCAGCGCCCTTTCGGGGATATCACCGAAGCCCGCCAAAGCCTCCATATCAAGATCATCACTCAGCAAAAACCCCTCAAAACGCATCGTGCCACGGATAATATTACTGATCACGCCCTGCGAAACGGACACCGGGCGATCAGGGTCAATCTCGGAATAAACCACATGCGCGGTCATACCCCAGACCCCATCGGCCAGATCGGACGCAGCAATTTCCTTAAAGGGCTCAAAATCCATGTGCAACATCGCCGCGAGCGGCGCATCAACCACCGGCAATTCTTTGTGGGAATCACAGGCCGCCCGGCCATGACCGGGAATATGTTTGACCACCGGCGTAATCCCGGCGGTCAGATAAGCCCGACACATTGCCAGGCCCAGTTGCGCAACGATTTGCGGGTCATCTGAAAAAGCGCGATCGCCGATGACCTCATCGGTTTCTCCACAGAGAACATCCATTACCGGCGCACAGTTGACATTAACGCCCGCTTCAACCAGCTCCTGCGCCATCTGCAGCGTTACGAAACGTATCGTTTCAATTGCACCAGAAAGATCACCGTCTTTGGCTTTGTCACCATAGGTTTTCATCGGCTCATATTGACGCCATTCCGGCGGAGAAAGGCGTTGCACCCGTCCGCCTTCCTGATCGATCAGAATTGGACAGTCTTTGCGGCCAACGCATTCACGCAAATCATCGGTGAGTTTTCTGACTTGTTCGGGGTTTTCACAATTGCGGGCAAAAAGAATAAAACCGAACGGATTGGCCGTGCGAAAGAAATCTCTTTCCGCTTCCGTCAACTCCGGCCCTGATAGTGAAAAGATAACAGCAAGCGCGTCTTCGGGCTTACTTCGTGACAAGACATGCTCCCGGCTTTTGGGCCTTGATTGAGCCACAGAGCTGGCTCGCGTACTCCTTGCTATAGGGCCCAACGCGGATGCGGTAATAAGTGCCGCGCTCACCGAGATTGGCTTCCTGTACGGAATAATCCAACCCGCCCAATTCGGCATTAAATTTTTTCTTCAATTTTG
The DNA here is from genome assembly GCA_021604545.1 of Micavibrio sp. Classification (GTDB taxonomy): domain Bacteria; phylum Pseudomonadota; class Alphaproteobacteria; order Micavibrionales; family Micavibrionaceae; genus UBA5701. The sequence continues at coordinate 125,897 of BQJE01000002.1, read as the reverse complement.
TCCACTCGGCTTTTGTTGCGCCTTGTGATGTCACACTGGCCAGTTGCACAAAATAATCGCCCGGCGCGGCAACAGATGATACGCCACCACCGGCTGCACCAGCTGCCGGTTCAATGCTGGCAAGCTCTTGGACTGTTGTCGTTTTAGCCGCTTCCTGCGCTGCCGCCGCATTGGCGACCGCCTGCTCCGGCGCCTTTGCAGCATCAGCATCCTTTTCATCCAGAACCGAACGGACAAAAGCAATTGTATCGGGGGAAGCGCCCGGCGTATGAAGCTCTGGGCGTTCTGCGGCTGCGGCTTTAGTGGGTTTAGCCAGCTCTTCCGCCGGAATCTTTACGACTTCCTGTTTGACCATTTTAACGGTGCTCTGCACTGTATCGCCGGCTTCTTCTACGCCATCCTTCGTAGCTTCGGTATCTTCTTTAACAGCCTCTTCCACCTGCTCTTCAAAAGCCGCCAGCTTATCGATCGCTTCTTCTGCTGTGTCATTTGCCAATAAATTTTCTATCGGCGCCTCTCCATCGTTGCGCACCGTGTCAAATACCGTGCTGTCGCGGAAAGGGATATCCATACCGCCGGGCTCATCCGGAGCAGTTTTAAACGGGCGCGCATCAGCCTGAACAATCGGCACCGCGGCTTCGCCTTCGTCTGAAGAATCAGGATAGCTCGCCATAATCACGGCAGCAAATCCAAGGCCGACCAAAAGTAGAATACAGGTTGCTGCCAAAGGACTTTTTAGCTGCCCGGCAACTCTTGCCCCAAATATTTTTTCCGTGAGGCCACGTTTTTGGGCACCAGCTTGCGGGGCCTGATCATAATGATCGTAGCTGTATTGTTGATTTTGGTATTGGTGGCCTTGGTCCATGATATCCATCCCGTAAACGCAGTTGCAAGTGAGCTGATTCGAGTCTTAGTGTTAGCGTAAATCCCAGTAAAGGTCAAAAAGCCGCTCGTGCTCGCGGATCGCATATCTATCCGTCATTCCAGCGACATAATCGGCTATAACTCTGGCTCTGACAGCCTCATCCGCGTGTCCTCCGGCCTCTTCCACCTGACTTTGCCAATGGTCAGGCAGCACCTGATAATTCCTGTGGAAAGCTTGAAACAGATCACCAACGATCCGCTCAACCTTCAACCGGATACGGTTCATCGTGTAATGCTTATACATGCGCTCGAACAGGAACCCGCGCAGCTCATCGACCTTCTTCTTCATACCATCTGAGAACGCGACAATCTGAATACCAGCACCGCGAATATCATTGGCACTTTGCGGATCAATCTTAGTGAGGCGTTTTTTTGTTTCAACCAAAACATCATCAACCATCGCGCCAATCATTTCACGGATCATTTCCTGTACAACATAACGCCGCGCGATATCCTTGTGCGTGTCATGAACGACTTTCAAAGACTCGCGCAACAATGTCACGGCCTCCAGATCAGCAAGATCAAAAAGCCCGGCGCGAAGACCGTCTTCGACATCATGATTGTTGTAGGCGATATCATCAGAGAGGGCCGCGACTTGCGCCTCGAGTGAAGCATGCGTATTCAAACCAAGATCAACTTGTTCCTGCAACGCCGCCGCTGCTATATGTGGCTTCCCTTCCACAGGACCGTTATGCTTCACCACACCTTCAAGCGTTTCCCAACTCATGTTGAGACCATCCCACCCCGTATAACGCCGCTCCAAAGTTGTTAACACACGCAGCGACTGATCATTGTGATCAAAGCCTCCGTAATCCTTCATCGCCAGATCGAGAAATTCCTCACCGATATGGGCGAAAGGCGTGTGCCCCAGATCATGGGCCAGCGCGATACTCTCCGCCAGATCCTCATTGACCATCAGCGCGCGCGCCAGTGTTCTTGTGACCTGCGCTACTTCCAGTGTATGCGTGAGGCGCGTCCTAAAATGATCGCCTTCATCATTCACAAACACCTGTGTTTTATCTTTCAGGCGTCGAAAAGCGCTGGAATGAATAATACGATCACGGTCGCGCTGGAACGGCGTCCTGTGAAGGCTTTCCGGCTCTTTGTACACGCGGCCCTGACTCTGGTCCGGGCGACAAGCATAGGCCGCCAATGGCAGCGCGCAGTAATTATAGGATGTCTGGTCGATCGCAGGATTGCCCATAGTGCCTTCCGTACTATATAATGATGGTATGACCATAAACGTTGAACCCAGCGCCGTAAAGCGCATTCAGGAATTACGCGAAACACAGGGGAAAGAAACCCTGATGTTGCGCATCGTTGTCGAAGGCGGCGGATGTTCGGGATTTCAGTACAAAATGGAACTCACCGAAGAAACCACCGACAAAGATCAGACTTTTAATGCCGCTGTCGTTACTGACGACATTTCATTGGGATTCCTCGACGGCACCACCATCAGCTTCGAAGAAGGACTGATTGGGTCCGAATTCAAGCTGGACAACCCCAACGCGGTTTCCGGCTGCGGTTGCGGGAGTTCTTTTTCCGTGTAGAATAAACTTTCCTTGAGTCGTCCAACATTATTTCAAAAATCGAGAGAAAACATCATGACAGAATCATCCGAAGAAACACTATTTGAAAAACTTGGCGGCAAAGAGGCTGTTGAAGGCGCCGTAGATGCGTTCTACGAAAAAGTTATGGCTGACGACCGCATCAATTATCTTTTTGAAGGCACAGACATGAAACGCCAGCGCGCCAAGCAGAAAGCTTTTATGACTTACGCTTTTGGCGGCGCACCAAACTATAACGGCCTGTCGATGCGCAAAGCACACACCCATCTTGTGGAAGAAAAAGGCCTGAATGACAGCCATTTCGATGCTGTGGCAGAAAACCTGCAAAATACGCTGAAAGAAATGGGTGTAGCCGAAGATTTAATCGGCGAAGTCATGGAAGTCGTCGGCAGCACAAGAGATGATGTACTGAACCGTTAGGCCTTGCCCTTACACGGCGACCTGCTATCTTTCTGCCATGAAAATCGCCATCTGGAATGTCAATTCGATCAAAACCCGCCTTGAGCATGTGAAGCGGTTTTTAGGTGACTCCGGCGCTGACATATTAATGATTCAGGAGTTAAAAGGGCTGGAGTTCCCTGAAGACGCGTTTAAAGAGGTTGGCTATCAATCTCAAGCGGTCACGCAAAAGGCCTATAACGGCGTTGCTATCTTGTCGAAAAAACCAGTGAAAGTTATTCATGACAAACTGCCTGGCGATAAAAAAGACGAACAGGCACGTTATCTCGAAGTCGAACAAGACGGCATGCGCTTTATTAATATTTATCTACCCAATGGCAATCCGGTTGATACCGAAAAATTCGATTACAAACTTGCATGGATGGACCGGCTGATTGTGCGACTAACTGATCTCACAAAAGACAACATCCCCTTTGCCATTGGCGGTGACTTTAATGTCATCCCGGAAAACAAAGACTGCCACGACCCAAAGCGATGGAAAGACGATGCGCTGTTTCGTATTGAAAGCCGCAAAAGATTCCGTGCCATGCTCAATCTTGGTCTGACCGATGCTTTCCGTGTTTTTGATACGCGCGCGGAAAACTATACCTTCTGGGATTATCAGGCAGGCGCCTGGCAAAAAAATCACGGCATCCGCATTGATCACTTTTTGCTCTCGCCGACCATTGCCGATCGCCTGCAAAGCTGTACCATAGATGCGAAGCCCCGCGACTGGGACAAACCATCCGACCACACGCCCGTTATTCTGGAGCTGGCAGCATGAAGTATTTTGCTCTTATAACCCTACTCATTCTTTCAGCCTGCGCCGCCGGGCCAAAAGATGCACAAACCTATCTAGAAAGCAAAAACGTTTATGAATTTACCGACCACAAAAATTTCCAACATTGCCGCGCTTACGGTTGTCGGGAAATTGATACCCTGACCCTGCCGCCAAAAGAATGGAAAGACATTGCCAAAGTTTTTAAACCTACTTCCAAAAATGCAAAGCTGGAACGTGAACGCATCGCCAAGGCCATCGGCATCTTTGAAACCAAAATCGGCGCGATCAATGGCACAGATCAGGATATATTCGGCACCTTTAAGAAGGTCGGCACAAAACAACATGACTGCGTCGATGAATCGGTCAACACCACGATTTATCTTTCCCTGCTCGAACAGGACGGGCTGCTAAAATTTCATGATATCGGCGGACCAGACACCAGAATCCCATTGATCCATTATAGTGGGGTCTGGCCACACCAGACGGCTGTTATATTCGAAAAGGATACGAAAGACGCTTATGCCGTGGATTCATGGTTCCACAATAACGGCTTCCCAGCGGAAATCGTGCCTTTACAGGCGTGGAAAGGCGGCTGGAAACCAGCAGAACATAAGAAATAGCATACAGGTAGTGATTTCAGACCTCAGCCATGCTAGATTTGAGTGGATATTGTAACGAATCTATCTCCTCGAAGGTTGTCCCCATGCCCCAAAACACTCAAAGTAATTTTAGAAAAACCAAGCTCAGTATTCTTGGCCTTAGCATTCTCACACTCTCAGGCTGTCTTTTGCAAAACCATTACATGCGCCATGAGGTTGCTCACCGCGTCGGGCATGCGGCGTGGATGCTTGATCGTGAAATTCCGGCGGCGCCATTTTCTCTCACCGCGTATGAGCGCATTCACGAACGTGGCGGCACGGCCAATCTTTATATAGAAGGCGATGGCAGCCTCGAGCGCGGCTCACAAGACCCAAGCCCGAAAAATCCGGTTGCCCTGCATCTGGCTTCAAAGGATAAAGCAGACAATGTTATCTATATCGCCCGCCCTTGCCAATACAGTGGCTTGCTGGACGGATCGGACAGATGTCCTGTCGAAGAATGGCAAGGCAGGCTTTACGCCCCTGAGGTAACGCGCTCCTACAACACGGCGATGAATGAAATTAAAAAGCGCTACAATATTTCCGGCTTTAATCTTATCGGTTTTGATGGTGGTGCCGCGATCGCAGCAGAGCTGGCTGGACAACGCAGTGATATCCTTAGCCTCCGTACTGTCGCCGGTAAACTTGATAAAATCCGTAACCCCGGATCTTTAGATGATGTGCCGCAGCGCCACTTTATCGGTGGCCAGGACGAAGAGGTGCCGCCTTCTGTTCTTCATAGTTATATGAAGTCAGTGATTGGCCCAACGAAATGTGCCGATTACACCTTCATTCAGGAAGCCGCGCATATGGAAGGCTGGGTTTCAAAATGGCCGGAATTGCTACGTGAGCCTGTGACTTGTCATGGCGAGCCCAAAGGTTTCGATGCGCTGGAGCTCCTGCCTTATGATCCGCCGGGCGTCTTTACCGCCAGGCCAAAACCGGCTAAGCCCTAATCTTAAACGCTTAATCTTCGAGCCGCATCTGCTGGCCGGAAATAAGTCCTGCGACAAAGAGCAGGTAAAAGCCGACCAACTCTAAAGATTCTTCGTAGAACCGAAAATGCACGGTTGGAAAAATATGCTTTTCAAATACATCACCCAAGAGCAAAAACACGCCCCCGGAAATAATAAGAATAGAAAACCCCGTCCGGGCGAATATTTGGAAGTTCTTCCAATAGACAGAAAAATACCGGAGCGCGTAAAGCCCGAGCACCACCCATAACGCCGTTAGAAAAATCCATTTTCCCAGGCCACTAAACAGCACAATAAAAATAGTTGGAATATCAAAGTCCTCAACCTGAAGCTCGCGTAGCAAGAATGTAAAACACAGCAAAGTCATGACCAGATTGATAATAAAATTATAACGCGGCAAATCTTTTAAATATCGGGCAAACATAAGCAGAGCCGCAAATAAAGTCACAACCTGAACATTTTCGAGCAAGCCATTTTCCCAATAAACATCCTCCACGCCAGCAAAGAGTCCCATATAGCATGCATAAAGCTGAACACCGACCAGCATAAAAAAGGAGATCACGATGATCCCTTTTTGAAAGCGGCCAATGCCGAATAGTGATTTTATACCCTGCGTCATCTTAGAGCCGATTCTATACGGGAATCTATTGTAAGGATATTGGTAATATACATTTTATCAGGATTTCAAACCGCTTCCGAAGATCAAAAAGCTAAAGAGAAAACCTCTGTTTAGGCCTATTATGTTCCTGCTGATCCACTTCACTCGAAGAGCCACGTGGCTTATGCCAAGATTGGCTTTCTCCTTAACTCATTACGCAAATGGTGCCACGGGAGAGAATTGAACTCTCGACCTCGTCATTACCAATGACGCGCTCTACCACTGAGCTACCGCGGCGTACAGGCCAATAAGGGTTTTCCCCAGCCGCGAACGGACGTTACAATAAAATTTCTGGCCTGTCACGACTGATTTTGCCTATGGTTAGGCTAGGATCAAAACATATGGCTTCGAAACAAAAACAGGATAAGCTGGATAAGCGCGCGAGCGCCCTGCGTGATAACCTCAAAAAGCGCAAAGAGAAGAAGAAGGCCACAAAAACAGAGGCAAAGCGTACAAAGGATAAGTAACTTGGAATATATCAAATCATCGGCCGATAAAGAACAAGCCTATGGCGGTCGTCCCACCCCCAATGACAGCCCTGCGGACTTTGCCGATATGGCGACCCTGCCAGGCTTGCTGGCCGATCATCAAATCCGTGATCTCGCCGAAAAACAGGGGATGATTGAGCCGTTTGTTGAAAAACAAAAGAAAGATGGCGTGATTTCCTACGGCCTGTCCTCTTACGGCTATGATGCGCGCTGCGCTCCTGATTTCAAGATTTTTACTAATGTTGACAATGCTTTGGTTGACCCTAAAAACTTCTCGGAACAAAGCTTTGTTGACCGGAAAAGTGATATTTGCGTCATTCCGCCCAACAGCTTTGTTCTCACCCACACGACCGAGTATTTCCGCATCCCCAAAGATGTGCTGGTCATATGTTTGGGTAAGAGCACCTATGCCCGCTGCGGCCTGATCGTCAATGTGACCCCGCTAGAGCCCGGCTGGGAAGGCCATGTCACGCTGGAGATATCCAACACCACCCCCCTGCCGGCCCGGGTTTACGCCAATGAAGGCGTCGCGCAGTTCCTGTTCTTTAAAGGCAGCGCGGCTTGCGAGACCAGCTACGCCGACCGCGCCGGAAAATATATGGGGCAAAAAGGCGTTACGCTGCCTAAGTTGTAAGGCCTACAGAGCCAACGACACTTTTTCGGTAGCAGTTTCAGCATGAGCGCCAATATCATGGTGGCATAGACTGGGGTCAACAAAGTCAAGTACGGCCTCATTATTCCACTCGAGACCAAGGTTGGAAATTAATTCTTTAAACGGTATAAGCTGAGGGTTTTTTATCGCGGAAAAAGGCCAAATTTCATAGCACTCCATGTCAGGCTGCTGCTTGATCAATCCAATCTGGTGCATCGCATCCATTGCCCAAAGTTTATGCCTTTTTGGGCCGCTCATACCTTTAACAGATGAAAAAATATCCTCCAGAGGCCGTTGAACAATAACCCATTTGGCCTTAGGGAAATATTTCTTCCATAATGGCCATCCTGTTCCTTCATTGTCCATATCAGTATTAAGCATACCCAAAAATTTCATAGACCATGGGTCACCAGCCTTCCCGAACTCATCTTTCAAAAAACCTTCGATGTTATCATTCAAAAGTTTTCTATGAGGCCAGCCCTCTTTTTTGGCCATGAAATGGTAAAGTTTATCTATCAAATCCAGATTTTCAAAGAAACCCTTTGGGTTTCTAGATGTCCCATTATAAAGGAATTGCCTAACTTCTGGTGTTGGTTTTACGACAGCGCCGCTGGGCGCACCACAATAATGGATAACACCTGCCACCAAAGAAGTGCCAGAACCAGGTGCACCAACAATAAAAATAGGATCTTGCATAAAGTTACCCTCTAGACAAAAAAGAGGTAATATATACAAAAATATGAAAAATGCAAATCTGGGCACGCCTCTTCTTGACAACTTACTAATTTTTTAGTAACTTCGCATGCATGAGTATTAAAGCCCTTGAAAAAGCTGTAGAAATTGCCGGTGGTCAGTCCGCTTTAGGCCGTCTGATCGACCGTGACCAGAAGGCCATCTGGGCGTGGATCAACACCACCCAAAAAGTCCCGGCAGAGGATGTCCTCAAAATTGAAGACGCACTTGAAGGCAAAGTCAGCCGTTTTGAATTAAGGCCGGATGTTTATCCAAAACCAAAGCCGCTGGATAAAATCCGCATCATTGGCGGACAGGAACTGAATGGTGAACTGCCGATCAGCGGTGCCAAGAACGCAGCGCTCAAGATCATGTGCGCGGCGCTGCTCACTGACCAATCTCTGCATCTTGAAAACATGCCGAACGCTCTGCGCGACATTGATTCACAAACTGAGCTGCTCACCCATCTCGGCTGCGTGATTTCAAGCGAGCGTGATTTGATGGCCATTAACGCCAAAAACGTCAAGGATTTTACCGCGCCTTATGAGATTGTGCGCAAGATGCGCGGCTCTATTCTCGTGCTTGGCCCGCTGCTCGCGCGTTTTGGTGAGGCCAAGGTTTCCCTGCCCGGTGGCTGCGCCATCGGCACCCGGCCTGTTGACCTGCACATCAAAGGGCTGGAAGACATGGGGGCTGAGATTACCCTCGAGGGCGGCTATATCAATGCCAAAGCACCAAAAGGTTTGACCGGTGCCAAGATCGTCTTCCCGAAAGTTTCAGTCGGCGCCACCGAAAACCTGATGATGGCAGCAACACTAGCCAAGGGCGAAACGATTTTATCCAACGCCGCGCGCGAGCCGGAAATTGCCGATCTCGGTGAATGCCTAATCAAGATGGGTGCCAAAATCGATGGATTAGGAACCGATACGATCCGTATCGAGGGTGTTAAATCTCTGTCAGGTGCGCACCACTCAGTGCTGCCCGACCGCATTGAAACCGGCACCTGGCTGATTGCGGCGGGGATGACCGGCGGCACGATCAAGCTTAAAAACGCCCGCATTGAACATTTAAGTTCCGTCATGGGTTTGCTAGCACAATCCGGCATGGAAATTGAGCAAGATGGCGAAGACATTATCGTCCACCGCAACGGCCTGCGCCTCAAGGGCATCGACATCATGACCGACCCCTATCCCGGCTTTCCCACCGATCTGCAAGCCCAGTTCATGGCGATGCTGACGCTGGCCGAAGGTGCGGCCATGGTGACCGAGACAATTTTCGAAAACCGCTTCATGCATGTACCCGAGCTGAACCGTATGGGCGCCGATATCACGGCGCAGGGAAATTCGGCGATTATTCGCGGGGTGAAGAAGCTTAAAGGCGCAGAAGTCATGGCCACTGATTTGCGCGCCTCTGTGGCGCTTGTGCTGGCCGGGCTGGTTGCCGAAGGTGAAACGGTCGTCAACCGTATCTATCACCTCGAGCGCGGCTATGAGAATATCGTAGAAAAACTGCAGGGCGTCGGCGCACAGATCGAGAAGTTTTAGGCCGCTAACCGCTTAATCGTCGTGATTAGTTCATCTTTCTTCAATGGCTTGGCCATGGTTTCATCGGCGAACATATCGGCGTAATTGACGTAGTCCTCGGTGGCGTTTTCCACCCCACCGGTAATCGCCAGGACAGGAATGGTCGGATGTTTGTCCTTCACATATTGCGCTAGCTTGGTGCCGTCTTTTTCCGGCAGAACAATATCGGTGATAACAAGTCCGTATTCCTCGCCTGCCTCCAGCACTTCAATTGCTTCGTCAACGCTGCCACACGTCTCAAGCGTGTAGTCCTCTTCCTTAAGCATAAAGCTGATCACTTCCAGAACGTACTGATTATCGTCAACAACAAGAATGTTCATCTAAAACCTCATCAAATGATGATTGTCTTCCCTATACTTAAGTCTACATGAAAACCAAATGTGATCAAAAGAGATTGTTAGTGGTCAAGCTCTGCTGAGGGATACCAGCAGTATGACTAGGAGACCCAGGTGAACAACCCCCATACCCAACGCTTTACTATATTACGTATAATAAAATGTTCAATAATTAAATTACTTTGCCTATCCAGGCCCCTCATGGTTAAAACACTCCCATGGAAAGAGAAGACAAATTAATACTCGCCATCCCAAAGGGCCGCATTTACGAAGAGCTGGCGCCCTTGATGGACAAATGCGGCATTACGCCGGAAAAGGATTTTTTCGATAGCAATAGCCGCAAGCTGCGCTTCACTAGCAATCATGACAATCTCGACATTATCCGTGTGCGCGCTTTTGATGTCGCGACTTTTGTTGCCCATGGCGCAGCGCAGCTTGGCGTGGTCGGCTCTGATGCGATTGAAGAATTTGATTATGATGAACTTTATTCGCCGCTTGATCTTGGTATCGGCAAATGCCGTCTTTGCGTTGCCGAGCACAAAGACGAAGCCGCCAAAGACAACCCGCAGCGCTGGAGCCATATCCGCATCGTCACCAAATACCCGAACCTGACAAAACGCCACTTCGCCGCGCGCGGGGTGCAGGCCGAATGCATTAAACTGAACGGCGCGATGGAGATTGCCCCGGCATTAGGGCTGGCACGGCGCATTGTTGATCTGGTCTCGACCGGCTCGACCATGAAAGCCAATGACCTCGTGGAGATTGAAACCATTTTGGATGTTTCCTCGCGCCTGGTCGTCAACCGCAGCGCGCTGAAGACATCGCCCGAGGCCGTCAACAACTGGATAGATAAATTCCGCGCCGCCGTGTAGTCTAATAAGACTATGACCGAAAACCCGAACAGCGTCATCACGCATATTGATCTGCACGAACCCGGCTCCACCCCGGACAGCGAACTCATCCGCCGCGACAAGCAAATCGCGTTGCACGATCTCATCGCCCATAGCGTTTTCCAGCCTGTCAAAGACGACCACGGCCCCTACGCAATTGAACTGTCGATCGAAGACAACCGCCTCGTGTTCCGTATCAAGAATGCCCGCGAAGAAGACCTGCCGATGCTGGTGCTCTCGCTCAAACCCTATCAACGGCTGATCAAGGATTATTTCATCATAGTTGGCAGCTATGACGCCACCATTAAAAACGGCCAACCCTCTCGTGTCGAGGCCATCGATATGGGCCGCCGCGCCCTGCATAATGAAGGGGCCTCACTGCTGATTGAACGACTGGGGGATAAGATTGAAATGGACCTTGATACGGCCCGGAGGCTGTTCACACTGATCTGCGTCCTGCATGCGGGTAAGGCGTCTATGTGGCGCTAGGGCCTAGGGTCTTGCATTCTTCGCCCATAAGAGTATAAAAATGAGCAACTTAGGAACAATTGAAGGCAAAAGGACGACATGGCAAAAGAAGAGTTAATGGAATTCAAAGGCGTGGTCAGCGAAATTCTCCCGAACGCGATGTTTCGGGTGACGCTGGAAAACGATCACGTCATTCTCGCCCACACCGCCGGCAAGATGCGCAAAAACCGTATCCGCGTGTTGCAAGGTGACTCTGTTGTTGTTGAAATGACGCCCTATGACCTTTCCAAGGGCCGTATTATCTACCGTGAAAAATAAACTCATCCTCGCTTCCGCCTCGCCGCGCCGTCTGGACCTTTTGAAACAGATTGGCATCACGCCCAGCGATATCATCCCCGCCGACATCGATGAGACCCCAAACAAAAATGAATTGCCGCGCGATCTGGCGCTGCGGCTGGCCATAGAAAAAGCCCAGGAAATTGCCAAAAACCACAAAGGCACAAACATCCTTGCCGCCGATACGGTTGTTGCCTGCGGGCGGCGCGTCGTGCCCAAACCCGAAACCAAAAAAGAAGCCGAAAAATACCTCAAATTGCTCTCTGGCAGGCGGCATCACGTTTATGGCGGTATTGCCTATATTGATGCCGGCGGTGCCCTCAAAAAACGCCTTGTCGACACGGTCGTCCAATTTAAATCTTTGTCTCAAAAAGAAATCGATGCCTACCTCGAAACTGGCGAGTGGCAAGGCAAAGCCGGGGGTTACGCCATCCAGGGTCTGGCCGGGGCCTATATAAAATTCATCCGTGGTTCGTATTCCAATGTCGTTGGGCTATCTCTTTATGATACAATGATATTATTGGACACAAACAGCAGGGAATAGGACACTGGAGATACTGATCGAAGAACTCGAAGGTAGCTTGTGGACTGCCGCTTTAGAGGGCGGACGGCTACAGGGTATGGAGGTTGACCCGCCCGGCGAGGAAGTTCGCTGGGGTTCTGTTTACTGGGCAAAAATCAAAACTTTTGATGCTGCGATGGATGCCGTTTTTCTCGACCTTGATGGCGACAATACCGGCATTCTTTACAACAAGGATGTGCGCATCAGAAAGAAAAACGGCGACGTTGTCAAAGGTGGCGACAAGCCGATCACCAAAATTTTTCAAGCCGGTGACATGGTCGCGGTGCAAGCCAAGACCGCCTATCTTGTTGCTGCTGATGAAGAAGACGCTCTCGTCAATCAAAAACTGGCACGCATGAGCATGGATATCACCCTACCGGGTCGTTATCTCATTTTCGGAACCATGCTGCCAGACAACAGAATTTCACAACGCATCCGCGATAAAAAAATGCGCAAACAGCTTCTGAGCATGCTGAACTCCATGGATAACATTCAGGGTTGTATCCTGCGCGCCGCCGCCGCCAATGTACAAACTGATGTACTGGTACGCGAAGGAAAAGTCCTCCACGAAATCTGGGACCAGATGCAGCAATATCTAAAAGGCGATGACGTCGGGCTGATTATGCTCGGCCCTGACTCGCTTCAGCGCACATTGAGCGACCAAGCCGGTATAACAATCGACCGTATCGAAGTCGTGACCATGGATCATTTTACACAGGCCGATGAATGGTGCTCAATTTTTGCCCCGGATCTGGTTACAAAAATTGAACCGGTGGAGCTCGATGATGCCAGCGACGATCTGGCGCTGTTTCATTACCGCGATATTATTGGGCAGATCGAGGATTTATTTCAGCCCTACGCTGTCCTTCCCGGTGGCGGCAATATCATCATTCAGGATACGGCCGCCCTCACGGCAATTGATATCAACAGAGGCGCCGACGACTCCCCACGGTTGGCCATTAATATCGAGGCAGCAAAAGAAATTGCACGGCAAATTCGCCTGCGCAATACGGGCGGCATCATCATTATCGATTTTCTAAAGCTGACCAGTAAAAAAGACGAAGGCAAGCTCATCGCAGCCATTGAAGAGTTTATTGATAATGACCCCTGCACCGTCCACATTCACGGTATGACAGCCCTCGGCCTGATGGAGCTTACCCGCGACCGCCGTACCCTGCCGCTGCAAGAGCGCTTTGAAGGCATTCTTGAATAAATAAAATCACGCGTCGCTCCCCTGCCTCGACGAGACGGCGATTGGAGTCAAGGTCCGGATTGGATGCTAGCATGGCTATGCTCACTTTACTCTTCTTTCAAAACATTTTTGTAAAGCTTCACGACACCGGGCGGCTTTCCCAGCACAAATGATTTCGCCGGATCAACCGCAACCTGCGCTTTCTTCAGGGCATCACGACCCAGCAGCATTCGAAAAGTCATTTTATGCCGTGACGTCAGAGTCACCTCCGCATTAAAAATCTTACCTGCGAACTCAATTTGCGTGTTGATTACAAAACGCTTTTCCCGCTCGCCATTGGAACTTATAACGGCCCTTTCATCGGCCAGAGGGGCCTCGCACGTAACCACAAGGTCCTCTTTCTTTTTCAATGGAGGGATTTCAAAACGAACAAAGTCCTGCCCGCCCCGGTTAAAAACCTCGATATTTTCAGCATGCAGAGCCGATGTCTTGGCCCCTGTATCGATTTTGGCCTTAACGGCCGGTAAGCCTAAATCCGGCAACGCGCACCATTCTTCCCAACCGATCAGTATTTTTTTAAGCTTGGGCACCTTCTTCGCTTCTCCCCGTCCAGCCAAAGATAGGGAAGTATTATCCACTCCATGGCCCTCTACAAGCCTAAAATGGAGCTTTTTGGGGCTGGACAGCACGCCCCCCATCTTTTATAAGCCCTTAGTTATCTTTTGACCCTGTGCCCAGGTAGCTCAGGGGTAGAGCAGGGGACTGAAAATCCCCGTGTCGGTGGTTCGATTCCGCCCCTGGGCACCATTCGGTTATTAACAAGCAAACAATTCCTGACCTTCATTGGAAACGCATAGGTGCTGTGGTAATCTTACCCTAGATTTTTGTGTCTAGACACAAACCAAAAGTCAGCAGGAGAGGCATGAACACTGATCGAAAAAGCAGTTCAGCAAATAAGGCCGAGGCGATAGACCATACGGCGTACACCCGTATATTTATTCCAAATGTCATTTATTTTCACCTGATGCAGTTTGGCGGTTTTTTTGCTGCGCTTTATTTTTTGGCTCTGTCACAAGTCAGCCCCTTGTGGTGGGGTCTGGCGGCGTTTTCTTATTTTTGCTCCAGCTGTCTCGGCATGGCCATCACCTTCCACCGCGTTTTGGCGCACCGGACCTTTGCCCTACCCAAACCGCTTGAATATTTGTTCTCCTGGTTTGGTATGATGGGCGGCACAGGAAGTACCATCGCGTGGATCGCGCTGCACCGCCGGCACCATGCACACCCCGACACCGATGAAGATCCGCATTCACCGGAGCGCTTTGGTTGGAAAATGCTTTTTTCAGGTTTTGAAATGAAACTGGACTGGCAACGTGTGCGCGATTTGTTGCGCGATCCGTTTCATATTTTTTTAAATCGTTATTACATTATCCTGATTGCAAGCTGGGCCACTTTGCTCTTTCTTATCCACCCGTTGGCATTTTTCTTTGGTTTTTTAATTCCCGCGTCAATGCAAATAACCATATCGAATTTATCAACTATACTTGGCCACGGCCACGGCTACCGCAATTTTGAAACAAAAGACCACAGCACCAATAATGTGTTAATTGCTGCTCTGACCTGGGGCGAAGGCTGGCATAACAACCACCACGCCGATCCCAGAAACTGGAGACTTGGCCTTAAATGGTGGGAGCTTGACCCTGCCGCATGGATCATCACCGCGATGACGAAGCTTGGCATCGTTAAACAAGAATCATTTCTACAGCATTAAATTACCAGCGCCGCGTCGTCCACAACCACTGATCCGGATGTTTTAATATCCAGGCGCTGAAGATATCATTGATCTTCGTTGTGATGGCCAGAACATCAATTTTGTTATCGCCGGTCAAATCAAAATCCACGCGCTGGCACTCCATGCGGAAATGCGCGCCCTTTTCACGAATAACAAACCCGATATAAAGCGGCACTTTGTAGCGACAAACAAGCAGCGCCGGCGCATGATTGGTTTTGGCATCGACGCCCATAAATGGCGCAACAATACCTTGTGATTCACGTTGATCGACCAGCATGCCGATAAACTGCCCCTTCTGCACCGCTTGCATCGCTCGCTTCATGCTATCGGCACCCTTGGCCACCATTTCTCCGGTACAAATTTCTTCACGGTATTTCTTTAAGGCGCGATCGAGAATGCGATTGTTAATGCTGCGGTAAAAACTAAGCTGTGGTTTTTTGAGCTTATAAGACGGCGCGGGCGATATTTCCCAGTTGCCGCAATGGCCGCTAACAGTCACACCGCCGAGATCATCCGGCACCCCTTCAATCGCTTCCTCAATGCCAATAAAGCGAAAACGCTCGGGATCATCAAGTATACGTTTGCCGTGTGGAATTTCACCAAAGACCCGCCCGGCATTTTCCCACATAGTCAGCGCCAGCGCCTTTCTCTCTTTTTCTGAAAGGGCCGGCATAAACCGCGCAAGATTATCCAGCGCCCTTTTATGCTGGCGCATATACGGCCCGACTATCCGCACAACCTTGCCACCAATTGCCGAAGCCATATCCACCGGCAGCATCCCGAGGACAGCCAGAAGCCCTAAAATAAGCACGGCCTCCGCTCTGTGCTTCACGGGTCTTATAATCTTTTTGATATTCATGCCGCCCTTTTCGATATTTGCCTCATACCAGCTGTTTATATTCATATATTTAGGCAAATCGGTCCAGCTTTACCTTGCCTGCATTTTGAAATAGGCTGCACAAGCAATAATATAGCGGAGAAGAATTCATGTCCCTCAAAGGAAAAACAGCCCTCATCACCGGCTCGACCAGTGGCATCGGCCTTGGCATCGCGCAAGGCTTTGCCGATGAAGGCATCAATATCGTCATGAATGGCTTCGGCGATAAAGATGAAATTGCGAAATCCTGCGCTGAAATTGAAAGCAAAGGAGTTCAATGCATCTATAACGGCGCCGACATGACAAAGCCGGATGAGATTACTTCCATGATCCACGACGCGGCGAAAGAAATGGGTAGCATCGACATCCTTGTGAACAATGCAGGTATACAGCACGTCGCTCCGGTCGAAGAATTCCCACCAGAAAAATGGGATGCGATCATCGCGATTATTTTGTCCTCGTCTTTTCATACGATCCGTACGGCTGTGCCTTACATGAAAAGACAGGGCTGGGGACGTATCGTCAACAACGCCTCCGCTCACGCCCTAGCCGCCTCGCCCTACAAAGCCGGTTACGTCGCCGCCAAGCATGGTGTTGCAGGACTAACCAAAGTGATCGGACTGGAACTTGCCGAAGACAACATCACCTGCAATGCGATTTGCCCAGGCTACGTTAAAACACCACTGGTTGATGGCCAGATCGCCGACACCGCCAAAGCGCGCGGCATCACCGAAGAAGAAGTTGTCCGCGATGTGTTGCTCAAGGCACAATGGACCAAGAAATTTGTAACCACCGATCAAATTGCGCAAATCGCGTTGTTCCTTTGCTCTGACGCCGCCGAAAATATCACCGGAACAACGATCTCCGTCGACGGTGGCTGGACCGCAGCGTGAGCGGTAGCACCACAAAGCGTATCCTCCTCCTTTCTTACGACTGCTGGCCGACCTGTTGTCGCCTTCCCAAGGCATTAAAACAAGCAGGATTTGAGGTGGCCACGCTTGCCGCGGACAACGACCCCATCAATTTAAGCACTTTCACTACACAGCAATATGCCCTGCCACAAAATCTTAGCAACCTAAACCAGCACTTATCTTTTATTGCCGGATGTTTCGTTGATTGGAAAACAGACCTGATTATCCCTTGTGATGAAACATCAATCACTCTTCTCTCTATGTTATATGATGGCGTAAAAGGCTCTGATGACTCCGACAATAAATTTATCAAAAACCTTATCATCCAATCAAAAGGAAATCCCGATTACTATGATCACGTTGTTAGTAAAAATTTAAGCGTCGAACTAGCGCAGGAATTTGGCATTCGAACACCTGAACAAAAGCTTTGTAAAAATATATCTGACCTTGATGCCTTTGCCGATAAGTATGGTTACCCTATTGTCTTGAAACGTGAACATGGTTGTGCCGGTATTTATGTCAGAATTTGCGACAATGAACAAGACGCACAAAAAGAATATGAATCCCTATCCCAAACCGGCCAGGTCATTGCTCAGCAATACATAGAAGGAAAACCAGCCATGGCCAATGCCGCCTGTTATGAGGGGAAAATTCTGAGTTGTGCTGTTTTCATTAAAGAAGAATGTTTTCCCGATTCTAAAGGCCCCAGCGCTGTTGTCCGCTACATTGAGAATCCTGAAATATTTGAAGCCACAAAGAAGTTTACAAATAATACCGGCTATAACGGGATTATCTCTCTGGATTTTATGCTGGATAAAAATAACAACGCTCACCTGATTGAATGCAACCCCCGCCCGACACCAGTTTCGCATTTGGGTTTTGCCACAGGCACTGATTTATTTCGAGCACTTTATGCAGCAATGTCAGGTACAACTTACCAACCAGAAAAATTTGAAGAAAAAACCATCGCGCTCTTTCCCAAAGAACTCGCCCGTGATCCACAAAGTGCTTACCTCGAAACGGCCTACCACGACATCCCCGAAGACGAGCCGGAGCTGGAAAAATTTCTTCTCAGTACCCTCAAATCAAAATAATCTCTTTCTTTATCAAAAATTACGAAAAATAAACAGGAATTGTGAAATAGCCCATTTCGGCTATCTATTGCGCCGCACAAAAATATATCTAACATACTGAAAATAATAAAATAAACGTTTTCTCTTTCATATTCCAGTCCCTAAAATTTATATCAAATTTTATCGTATTCTTACGTCATTTTAACGATCTGTATACTATTATGTATATATAGGTATGTGGAATGGGTTCCGGACCTATCAAAATTTTACGGGTTCAAAAATAAAAAGATGCAAAGGGGCGGGGACAAATGGCTTACAAAACTCAAGATGATTTTTCAACGAATACAGATGCGGGACAAGCACCTCTCACATTAACAATTGATGGCAACACGCTTGATCTTCCTGATGCGTCTTACGTACGCGATGCGGATATCCAGCGCGACGGTATGGATCTTGTTCTTGATGGACCCGACGGCACCATTATCATCGAAGGATATTTTTCAGCCGAACCGGCACCAAATTTAACCGCACCCGGCGGTGAAACCCTGACACCCGAACTTGTTGAATCTTTTGCACATAGCCAGGCGCAATATGCTGATGCCGGATCGATGAACGACGCCTCCCCCGTTGGCGCGGTTCAGGAAGTCTCTGGCGACGCCACGGTAACGCGCCTTGACGGCAGCGTTGAACCCATTGCCCAAGGCACAGCGATTTACCAGGGTGATGTTGTTGAAACATCCGGTGAAGGCGCAGTAAACATAGTCTTTGCTGATGAAACCAGCTTTGCAGTATCCGAAGATGCGCGACTGGCAATTGATGAATATGTGTACGACCCGGATTCACAGTCAGGTACGTCGAATTTTTCCGTTCTGAAAGGCGTTTTTGTTTTTACATCCGGCCTTATAGGGCGTGACGATCCGGACGATGTTGAAATTGATACACCAGTCGGCTCGATCGGTATTCGCGGAACTATTATTATGGGCGATGTTGACGCGGGCGAGATCACGGTTGTTGAAGGCGCGATTGTTCTACGCGACATGCAAGGCCATGAAATGACACTGGCCAACCAGTTTGAAACCGGTAAATTTATGCCGAATAATGGCGGCATCGAGCATATGGGCGAGATGTCTGCAGGCCATATGAGCCAGAAATTTGTGGGCGTTTCTACGGTAGCGCCAGAGCTGTTTTCTTCTCTTAACGATGCGGATTCAGAAAGCGGCGATGACAGCAATGGCGAAGCCGGTGAAGGCGACCCTGCCCTCGAAGAAACAAAGCCACAGGGCGAGGAAGGCGAGATCGTTGATGAAGTGATTCAAGAACCTGTGCATCAGCCCGGCGCTGACCCGTTTACCGGCCAGCACGAAGGTGGTCTGCTTGATGGCAAAGGCTCTATCGATTTCCGCCCCGGACCTCACGATGGAAAAGGACCACATCATGGACCGGATGGCGGCCCCGACGGCCCTCACAACGGCCCACTTCATACAGGTGGCACAGTTAACGATCCGGCACTGCCGCCTTTTACGGTTGATGTGGTTATGTTCGGCATTCCAGAAAACTTCAGCGGTGATTTTGTTGTCGCCCAGCTCATTGGAAGATTTTCACCAAGCACAACATTTACGCTAAGCGACCCTGTCAATTACCAATTGGTC
Organism: Micavibrio sp.; assembly: GCA_021604545.1. Classification (GTDB taxonomy): domain Bacteria; phylum Pseudomonadota; class Alphaproteobacteria; order Micavibrionales; family Micavibrionaceae; genus UBA5701. Next base: position 106,379 of record BQJE01000002.1, on the reverse strand, counting down.
AATGTAACAGCCACAACAGCTGACGTTGAATATATTGGTGCCACACCAGCGCCAGACCTTGAACTGGGCGGTGTGCCGTTACCCACTCTTGGTTTTAGTGCTACCAATCAATCAGGAGCCGTAACGATCAATGAAGTTGTCGGTGTACATGTCCAGAATGTGAACGAACAATCATTTGTTGTTCCACTTGCTGAATCAGGCGTTCCGGCGGAGTATTTTGTAGCCTCTGAAGGAAGCAGTTGGCACTTAGATCTCAATGAATTATTTGCTGATGTAGATTTTGGCGATACGCTGAGCTACAAGTTGACAGGAACCTCCTCCACTCAGTTCAATGCCGTGGATGCCGGAGGTTATATTCTTAACTCCAACATTGATGGTGCCGGAAATATTCTTTCAAATTACCTTACTATAAACTTTGATAACACTACTGATTTTTCAGTCTTTGGAGGTGACACCAACTTTATGCTTGAAATCCAGGCCACAGATGCTGGTGGCTTAACATCAACCAATAACTTTAATGTAATGTTTAATGTTTATGACCAAACAAATACTGGTCCAGGTAGTATCATCACATTAGCACCCGGCCAAACCTACAACACGAATTCGCCAATGACTACGCTGCAATTCCTTAGCAGCACTGTTAACTCTCATGTTTTAACCGGTGCAGGCGATGACAACCTTCAGATTGCCGGCTCTAATAATAATGAGGTTAATACCGGAGCAGACAACGATCATGTTACGGTTAACAGTGATTCAAGTACGAATTATATCATGACTGGAACAGGTGACGATCTCTTAACAATCAGCGGTGTAAACAATCACATCTATGGTATGCAGGATAACGACACTTTTGACCTTATTCTTGCCGGCACGACAGTCCTGGGCGATCTTAATGGAGCGGGTGCAGGTGCCTTTGACCTTGACGGAGGACATGGCGGATTTGATGTCCTGAAATTTACATCAAATAGTGGTGGCGACACGATCGACTTCGGATTGATTAATAACAGCCTTATTAAAAATTTTGAAAAAATTGAAGTTTTCAACGGGGAAAATGATACCGTAAGTCTAGGGTACTCAGACATCCTCGCGATGACAGATGACAGAGGCGAGTTGAAAATTCATCTGGATGCGGGCGATACTCTCAATATCGATGCAGAATCACAAGGATCCGGTCCGCCTGATATTATTGGTGGCGACTTCCATTATGCTATTGGCGATGTTACTCTAATTGTAGATGGCACGACAAATGTGACTGTTGTACCTTAATAGATACTGTGTATATTTAAAAAGGCCGCTTCAATGCGGCCTTTTTTATATGAGCATCCCTACGGCATTTTTCCAGCCCTCATAGAGCGCCTCACGCTGCTCTGGTGCCATACTTGGCTCATAGCGCCGGTCAGCCTTCCAGCCTTTTGCCACATCCTCCAGCCCGTCAAACACACCCGCCTGCACCCCGGCCAGCGCCGCCGCGCCCCAGGCTGTGGTTTCTGCAACCTTTGGCACCTCCACCGGCTTATCCAGCATGTCGCTCAGAAACTGACAAACAAATTCATTGGCGACCAATCCGCCATCGGCGCGTATGACTTCTGCCTCCTTGCCGCTGTCCCCGCGCATCGCATCCATCAGATCAAGCGTTTGATACCCCTGCGCCTCCAGCGCCGCACGGGTGATATGCGCCTTGGTGCTGTCTCGTCCCAGACCGGAAATAACCGCCCGCGCCTCCGGCTTCCAATACGGCGCGCCCAGTCCTGTAAAAGCCGGAACAAAATAAACGCCACCATTATCCTCTACGGAATTTGCCAGCGCCTCGCTTTCTTTTGCATCATCAAAAATCTCCAGCCCGTCGCGCAACCATTGCAGCGCCGCCCCGGCGATAAAGATCGACCCTTCCACCGCATAAGTGGTTTTGCCATTTAGGCGATATCCAATCGTCGTCAAAAGACGATTTTGTGATTGCTTAAATTCCCCGCCAATATTCATCAACGCAAAGCACCCGGTGCCGTAAGTCGACTTCACCATGCCATGTTCAAAACACGCTTGCCCGATCAACGCCGCCTGCTGATCCCCCGCCATCCCGCCAATCGTCAAGGGTTTGCCGAATAAATCCGTACTGCCAAAATCGGCGATATTGTCCTTTACCTCGGGCAATAACGGAGCCGGAATGTTGAACAGCTTTAATAACGCCTCATCCCATTTTTGTTCGACTATATTATAGAGCATCGTGCGTGACGCGTTGGTCGCATCTGTTGCGTGTTCTTTGCCGCCTGTTAGATGCCAGAGCAAAAAACTATCAATCGTGCCAAAGGCCAGCTTGCCGGCCTCGGCCTTCTCCCGTGCGCCATCGACATTGTCCAAAATCCACGCAATCTTGGTCGCCGAAAAATATGGGTCCAACAGCAAGCCCGTCTTGCCCGCCACCATATCTTCATGGCCCTGCCCTTTTAACTTTGCACATAAATCCGCCGTACGCCGGTCCTGCCAAACAATGGCGTTATAAACCGCCTTGCCGCTCTCCCGGTCCCATATCACGGTGGTTTCACGCTGATTGGTGATGCCAATGCCAGCCACATCCCCCGCCTCTTCCAGCACGCCCTTGCACGCCCACAGCGTATCATTCCAGATATCCTCGGGGTTTTGCTCAACCCAGCCGCTTTGCGGATAATGAAGGGTTAGTTCCTTTTGCCGCAACGCGACGATATCCCCATCGCTCGAAAATACAATCGCCCGTGAGCTGGTTGTGCCCTGATCAATCGCCAGCAAGTTTTGCGTCATCGCTTTTTACCTCTTCTGTCAGCGTTGCCAAAGCCTGGCTTAAATTCTTTATCGTCTTCGGCGATACATGTAGACCTAGTTTTGAACGCCGCCACAAAATATCCTCAACCTCGCGCGCCCATTCATAGCGCACAAGATAAACCACTTCTGCTTCATAAATCCCATCACCATAATGCGCGCCCAAATCATCCAAACTATTTGCACCATCCAGAAAGCGTGCCATCCGCGTGCCATAGGCCCGACCATAGCGCCGCAGCAACTCTTTAGGAATCCACGGATACCTTGCCTTTTGCTCACTTATAAACTCTGCATAATCATCAATATCGCCGCCGGGCAATGAATGGGGGGCGCTCCATGCTGCGCCGGGCTTGCCAGCCATTTTTAAAATCTTACTCACCGCCTCTTCTGCCAAATGCCTGTATGTTGTGAGCTTTCCGCCAAAAACTGAAATCATTGGCGCCTGCATATCTTTATGGCGATACAATTTATAACCACGACTGGATGACGTTGCATTTTCCTTGCCGTCATCAAAGAGGGGCCGCACGCCACTATAGGAGCAGACAATATCACCGGGCGTAACCTGCCCACGAAATGCATCGTTATAAGCCGCGCAAAGATATTCAACTTCGTCTTGTGAAATCTGCGCGCCGATCGGATCACCCTCGAAATCCTCTTCTGTCGTCCCGATCAAAGTAAAATCGTCCTCATAGGGAATAACAAAAACGATGCGCTTGTCTTTTTGTTGAATGATATAGGCCTGAGCGCCATCATAGCGCCGCGGCACAACGATATGGCTTCCCTTGACCAGCCTTACATTCGGCAGCCCATCACCATGCACCAAATCTGAAGCTTCCAAAACCCCGCGCACCCACGGCCCTGCGGCGTTAATCACCATCGATGCACGAACATCCCATTCCTGCCCCGCCGCCAAATCGCGCAAACTTATATTCCAGTGATCACCATCACAGCGCAACTTCGTACAAGCTGTGTGGGTTAGAATTTCTGCGCCACGCTCCTGCGCATCCAGCGCGTTTAAAACCACCAACCGCGCATCATTGGTTTGACAATCACTATAAACAAATCCTTTAGCGTATTTATCATCCAAAACCTTGCCGTATTCATGCGCTTTCAGATCAATCGCTTTTGATCCCGCCAGTTTCTTCCGCCCGGCGAGATGATCGTACAAAAACAACCCCAGCCGGATCATCCAAACTGGGCGCTGCCCCTCATCATGGGGCAAAACAAACTCCATCACCCGCACCATATGCGGTGCGGCCTGCAAAAGTATCTTGCGCTCACATAAAGATTCTCTCACCAATCCAAATTCAAAATATTCAAGATAACGTAAACCGCCATGGATCAGCTTGGTACTGGCTGACGAGGTCGCGCTAGCCAGATCGCCAGCCTCAACCAGCAATACCGACAATCCACGTCCGGCGGCATCACGCGCAATGCCCGCCCCGTTTATACCGCCACCAATAATGCATAAATCATAGTCAGGATTAGAAACCATACTTTAAAGTACAGTATGTTCAGGCCGGATTCTAGGGGTTAAGCTGCAACCATGCGATGAACAACAATCCGCAGCTTGGCTTCAAGCTGGGCTGCAGAAAACGGCTTTTTGATATAGCCAGTGACCCCGGAGGTCTTGGCCTCGACAATCGATTCCAGATCACCGCGGCCGGTAATCATTAAAAACGGCATATCCGGGTCAACCGTACGCAATTGCCGCAAAAGCTCAACGCCATTCATCGACGGCATATTCCAGTCGCAGATAATGATATTAATAAATTCATAGGCAGAATCAATAAACTGCAGCGCTTCCTTGCCATCGGGCGCTTCAAAAATCTGGGTGATCCCCAACTCAGCCAGCATATTTCGTATCATCGCCCTTGCTTCTGTCTGATCCTCAACAAGAAGAACCTTAAGATCTTTTAAAACTACGCCACCGCTACTCATTCTTATAAACTCCTCTTATCTACTAACCCTCGGCATCACCCCCAGTCTTCCAACGGGCGCTTTCTATGGCAGGACCTTCATTCGGATTATCACTATCGTTTTCGCGCAGTCTTTGATACATCAGGCGGGCCAGCAACTCGTATTCTAATGGCTTGGCCATGAAATAGGCATCTTCAGGAAGCTCGACCCGCGCCATATTTCCATTGGCCGGATAGCCGCTCATAAAAATAATTTTAGTCTCTTCGCGCAAAGATTGAAACAATTCCGCCAATTTCACACCATTGAGTTCCGGCATGACTACATCGGTAAGAAGAATATCAATTTGACCCTCAAAATCCTCCTGTTTTGCAAGTGCTTCATTTCCATTTTCTGCTTGTAAAACTGTCATGCCCAATTTTTCCAGCATGTCACATACAACAAGCCGTAAATCCGGCTCATCCTCTGCCACCAAAACCGTGTACCCTTCCAACCGTAAATCTTTTATATTGGTAGCGTCTCCCTTGATCTGCTTTGTTGGCTCTTTATCCGTTAAAGGTATGTAAATCGATATCGTTGTACCCCGCCCGACGAAGGACTGAACGCCAATGTAGCCGCCGGTTTCCTGCACCAAACCGTAAACCATTGAAAGGCCAAGGCCTGTTCCTTTTCCCTGTTCCTTGGTTGTAAAAAACGGATCAAAAATACGGTCAACCGTTTTCTTATCCATACCGGTGCCGGTATCACTTACGCTCAAGCGCGCAAAAGAATTGCCCCGCTCTCCCACAGGGATGGCGACAGGAAGATCCTCTGTCTCAGCCATTTTTACTTCAACTAAAAAAGTTCCTCCATCGGGCATCGCATCGCGCGCATTGATTGCCAGGTTCATCAATATCTGACCAACCGTATCAGGCCCGCACTCAATACAAATATCATCAGCGCATGTTCGAACAACACAACTGACAGAAGCATCTAGAAGCGGTTGCAAAAGTGGTTCCTGATCGCGCACGACCTCGCGCAGATCAACCACGCTCTGCGCAATAATCTTGTGACGGCTAAACATTAGCATTCTTTTGGTTAGCTCAGCGCCTCGCTTAGTCGCTTTACGCGAATGCTGCAAGAAGTTTGCTGCCTTACTGTCTTCCTCCAATTCGTTATCGGCCATGCGAATATAGCCATCGACGATAGACAGAATATTGTTGAAATCATGTGCTATACCGGCGGCCAACTGACCAAGCGCCTCCAGCTTCTTTCCTTGAAAAGCTTCAGCTTCACGCTGTTTTTGTTCGGTGACATCTGTGAAAACGCCAATGAACAAATCAAGCTGGTCCTTGCGGTCACGAACAGGTGTTAACTTGATATTGAACCAGCGCGCGCCGCCATCTGTGGTGATTTCTGCCTCGATATCGGCCTGCTCCCCTTTGACGATCGAACCAACAAGAGACTCCGCGCAATTGCTATCATCAAGGGCACCAAGAAGAATTGCCCAGTCATTACCAATAACTTCCTCACGCTTCATCTGCGCAAGCCGGCAAAAAGGCTCGTTAACATAGATCACAGCATTGCCTGACTGCTTGGGATCACTAATAACGATACCCAGCGCAGCTGCCTCTATCGCCTGGCTTAGCTCATGGCTGTAGCGGTTAAGCCGCAGGAAATTTTCCTCCTGCTTTTTTAGGTCACTAATATCATTAAGGACAACAATGGCGCTTTTATCTTTTGTCTTTTGTACCTCGGCCAGACATATATTCCCTTCACCCCATTCAATGACCTCACGAAACCCTTGCGATGTCATCTTACCGGCTGTGCCCTCAATCGCCTTTTCCAGACTTTCGTCACAATCCATGGCATGGTCATAGAGATAATTAAGAAAACCATCAAAGCACAAATCGCTGCTATTTTTATTCTCAAGAAAAGGGACATACTTGTGTGCCTGCACATTGGCCTTATGAAACCGCCCCTTCTCATCAAAAAACACCAAGCCATGTGCAGGTGTATTAATAGAATCTTCCAGCAATTTATAATGGCGGTGCAGCACATAATTACGCCAGACGAAAAAGAGCGCAATAACACCTAAAAACAGAGCAAGACCATAAGGAAGGTAAAAAAAGAACACGCCAACTCCTGTATTGAATGTGCCTGATTAAATTACCCCCAGCTAAGCCCAAAACACAGCCTTTCCTGTTTTGACATACATAAGCACACACCCAATACTTAAGGTTACGATTCTAAGATTTATACGAATTCGCATTTTGCAAAGATGTTTTCATCCTTTAAAGCCACGCCTTTATGTTTTGTCGTGTAATTTTTTCTGTTTTTTTTGTGAGCGTCGTCTTTTTTTCAGGTGCGCCTATTGCTGCTGCAGAGGAAGCAAGCACTGATTACTCCGCAACACTTACAGGACCACTCGGATTAAACACCGTGCCGAGCGCCCGTATAGCCCCGGCAGGAACGATTTCGGTGGGCGCATCTACACTCGACCCTTACGTTCACGGCTATATTGGATTCCAAATTGCCGAGCCGCTTTATATCAACATCCGTCAGAGTGCCGAAGTTTCTAACATCAATAAAAATGCCGACCGTCTCTATCCTGGCGTTGATTTTAAATTACAACTTCTCCGCGAAAATACGTACCGCCCTGCTATCGCCCTAGGCCTGCAATCAGCCATCGGTCATAAACGTATGGCTGGCGAATATATCTCTCTATCAAAACGCTATCATGATTTTGATTTTACGCTTGGTGCGGGCTGGGGCCGTTTTGGCAGCGCCGCCCATATTGAAAACCCGATAAAGGCGCTTCACTCTCATTTCGGCAAGCGCCGCAGCCTCGACGGAGAAATGCCCGCCATGCCCTCAAGCTGGTTCACCGGCGAGGATATCGGCTTCTTTGGAGGTGTCGAATATTTCGTCCCTTATATAGATGGGCTATCCGCTAAATTTGACTGGGGCGCCGACCGCTATGAAGCCGAGCGCACCGCTTTTAATTTCGATGCCCCTGCCCCGTGGTCAGCCTCTCTCGTTTACCGCCCCGTGCCATGGGCCGATACCAGTATAGGTATACAGGGAACGGAAAAAATCATGGGGCGCTTATCGTTTCAGGCCAGCCCCGATATTTGGCCGTTTAAATCACACGAGGAGGACAGTAAACCAAAACCGCTCCGCCAGTTCAGAGCGGGCATTGCCTCTCCTGCACAAATGCAAATCGCGGCGAATAATGATGATATCCATCTTTATGATGTTTCTAGTGATGAGAAATTTGCCCGGGCGCAACTATACATGAACAAGAACACACCGGCGCCACGTCAACTTGGCCGCGCCGCTCGTCATATGGCCAATCACGGCGGCCCAGCGGTTGAAGAGCTTTACATCACGCCGACCATTCACAACTTACGCGGGCCGAGCGTGCGTTTACTACGCAGCGATTTTGAGCAGGCCCTCGCGCTCAACCAGGGCAGCGCCACAGAAATGTGGCGTAATGTTCAATTTGTCACCGACAATTCAAAGTCGGAAAAAACTGAAAGGGGCAACCGCTTTTCTTTTCTCGATTACCTTGGCCCGAAAAACTTCAAACTCATTCTTGATAACGAAGTGAGCCTGTCAGAAGAAGACAGTGGCACATTATACCGCACAGCCATTATCATCGAAAAAACTGTTCCAGAATTTTTTGGCTTTCTGACCAGCGGCGCTGCTTTGCGTATTAATGTCGCGGATAACCTTGATAACATCCATAAATTCCGCCCGCGTTCGATACTACCGGTACGCAGCGATGTCGATGATTTTTCTGATAACACTTTAGCCGTTGAAAAACTGTTCACTAGTTACACCCATAGCTTTAATCCAAACACCCACGCGGCACTAACTGGCGGTTATCTCGAAGAAATGTATGCCGGCTTTGGCGGTGAAATTCTCTACCGTCCATTTGGCAAACGCTTTGCTGTTGGCACGGAAGGCTGGCTGGCATTAAAGCGTGATCCCTTCGCCAAATATGCTATGGGACTCAATGGCGACCATCTTATCAGCGGTCATGTGCAGGCCTGGTATGATGTGCCGGACTATGATGTCACCGTGCAGGCACGTGCCGGGCGCTACCTCGCTGAAGATATTGGCGGCACTCTGGCCCTACAAAAAGATTTTGGCAACGGCGCTAAAATCGAAGGCTTCGTCACCGTCACCGACATGGCCGATTTTGATGTGTTTGGCGGCACCACCCATGCCTATAACGGTATTCGTCTGAGTCTGCCACTCGGGAGCATTAAACATGTACCGCAAGGAAGTGAGGTGCGGGTTAAATTCGCCCCGCAAGGGCGTGATATCGGCCAGTCGATCAACAACCCCCTACCGCTTTACGAGGCCACCGAAAATTTCTCCAAAGACCACATAATCGCCCACTGGAACGACGTTTTGGACTAAAGATTAACAGCTTCTTAAGATTGTTCCTGTCTAATAGGGCATGGCGGGAGATGAGGAAAATCATAGGGTTTTTGCGTCTGATTCCACCAGGGCGTTTTTTGGCGACCTGACGGACCGTGTCGGCGTGTGGGCGGGACGACCTATTCTTATCCTTTCACCTGAACCCGATCCTAAAAATTCTGCGGCCTTTGAAAAGCATAAAGAACTGTTCAGAGAATATATAAAGTACATAGACAATGGTGAAGCTATTGATGAAGGAAATTTCAATAAATTTGCAAAAAATTTATATGACATCGCCAACGAGGATCAGGAATATCAGATTACTCGCTATTCTAACCAGGGAGCAGCACCCAGAACAGCCACTATTTATACGATACCTTTACACTGGACAAAGGAAGACCTCGCAGCCAGTCTTTCAGGCCTGCCAAAAGAAGTTTTTTTAGATAGTCTCCCCGGCAGTGATCTGGAATGGCATGCCTTTAGTATGATGCATGAATCCATTCATACAGGAGAGCCTTATATGGGCTCTAAAAACGGAACTGCCGCACGCCTGCCTGTTGAAGTTCGTGGCGATCAGGGCGCTATTGCACTTTACAACCGTGAAGTCGAGAACGGGTTACTACAGACAAAAGAAGTGCCGCAAGCTCGTATGGCTATACGGGCCCTTGGTGCTTTCATTAGTAGCGCTGACTCTCACGTTACAGGAGCGGCTGTACAATCGCCCAATGAAACCGAGCCACAAGGAGGAACAGGAGAATATTTTGTCCATCACCTCGACCAAACAAAAAATGCAATCATCGCTGAAGCAGGACGAGTCCTTTTGCAGCCGCTGGATCGAATGATTGCAATCGGAGAGACCGTCAATACGCTTCAGGAGAATATTAGCGATTCTGATAAAGAAATACTGGAAGCTGCTAGACGCGACAACAGCTTGTTGGGGGATGAACATGCCTTCAGCAAAAAAATTGAATCCCTTTCTAACTCAGCCAAAGAGGCCCTTGAAGAATCCCTGAATGCACAGACTATATCAAGAGGAGAGCTCGAAATCTATAAATCAGACAGCCATGGTACGATTTCTCTAAAAGACCCGCAGCTTTTATATGTGATGGCTCGCAAATTATATGATCGAGGCGATTTTAATGGCGCTGATAAAGCCATCCAAAAGCAATATGTTTATGAATTCCTGGATGCATCTGATAAATATGCCTCTGGCTATTTTGGCACCAAAAATGGCCCCACCACAGTACTGGAACCACCTGTGGCACCCGGTTCAGAAATTCAGCCACAAGCGATCGCCACCCCGACCTTAACAACACCATAAGCAAAAAGAAACCGTCACATTGGGGAGTGACGGTTTGAGGTACCAGATCGAATGAAACATGAAATTGGGGGTAGATTTGTAGGTTGATACCTTTCTTTATTTTTTTGTGCCTTGTTTTCCTTACCGCTGTCTGTCTCACACAGAAACTTAATTACTGTCTATACCTTAAGAATACATACAATTTTATGTAAATACAAACTATTTATCAAAAAAATAGAATAAGGCGCTAAAACAACAAATTAGGGAGCTATTTCTCTAATGATTTCAATAAGTTAATAAAATCATCCGGAATAGGGGCCTCGAACCCCATTTCCACCCCTGAAACCGGGTGAATGAAAGAAATAGAAGCTGCGTGAAGCGCCTGACGGGGGAAAGAAAGCAGATTTTCAACCACATTTTGCTCATACCCTTCCTTTTTCAGGGCTGCCTGCAGAGCTGTTGGTTGCGGCCCGTAAAGGACATCACCAATCAACGGATGCTTCAAAAACCCCATATGTACGCGGATCTGATGCGTCCTGCCTGTCTCCAGCTTGCATTCCACCAGCGCGCAGGCCTCTCCATAAGCCTTTTCTACCTTATAATGTGTCATCGCCTCGCGACCGTTTTTTTCATCAATTGCCATTTTCAGGCGATGCGATTGATGCCTCCCAATCGGCTTGTTAACTTTGCCCTTTAAAAGCGTTGGCACTTTCAAAACCAATGCCTTGTATATCCGGCTGAGGCTACGATCCGAGAGCTGTTCCGACAGCCCCTTATGCGCCTTGTCGTTTTTGGCCACGACCATCAGCCCTGTTGTGTCTTTATCCAGCCGGTGCACAATCCCCGGCCGCACCACCCCACCAATGCCCGATAAATCCTCACCGCAATGATGCAGCAAAGCATTGACCAGCGTGCCACTCCAGTTCCCGGCCCCGGGATGAACGACCATACCGGCAGCCTTGTTGATGACCAGCATATGTTCATCCTCAAACACAATATCGAGTGGAATGTCTTCAGCCTCGGGTTCGCATGGCACAGCGGGCGGAATTTCAATCTCGACCACATCTCCAACCTCTAGTCTTCGCGAGGCTTTCAAAGCCGCGCCGTTTATGGTCACGGCCCCTTGCTCAATTAACCCCTGAACCCGCGCGCGCGATAAATCCTCGCATAAGGCACTGACTGCCTTATCCGCTCGGCCACCAGCATGGGCTTGATCAATTATAAATCGATACGTTTCGGATAAATTCACTTTATAAGCCTTATATAAAAATGCGTCCCGGTTATACAGGACTTTAACCTTGACTTCCACAGCATATAAATGTTATGAAAATAACAGAAATGAGGAAACATGACCCTGAATGACGTCTTTAATACCATTGCAGCGCAGTGGAAGAGCTTTAAAGAAAAGCACATCATTGCTCCGTATTCGGAAAAATTAGATGATGTCGACAATTACGGTATCGTCGCCGATCGTATTGCAGCAAAAACTGGTTACCACCCTGCCGACGTTAAGCTGGCACTCGATAAAATGAAATCCGCCGGCATAGATGTCAGCGAGTCGGCCATTCCTGATCTCATCGAACGCTTCAAGGGTGGCCAGGACAACAACTTTATCTATATCAAGGAATGAAATCGTAGGACTGAATACACGGATCATTATAAGGCTCCGCCGGGGCTCCGGCCACAACCCAGCCTTCACGACTTCTTGAAATCCTGACATCCTCTTCCGGATGCTCGGGGTCTTCGTCGCGGTAGACCATATCCGAATAGCCCGCCAGGATCCGCTCCTGATTAGGCCCTAAGAATAAATCATACGCCCCGGTCCCTTCGGCATGATAGTAAGTGTCGCTGAGCAGCAACACGCCACGCGGTGAAAGCGTCAAAACCCGCGCGTATTCAAGCTCATCAACCCCTGGCGGTTTTTCTGCATCCAGCAACACAGAAAGCTGCCCGTCATCATGAGCAAAAACATCACGGCCATGAAAATCCAGGGTACCGGTGTAATAACGCTGCCAACCGACACTACCGTCTTCGCTGCTTAGCAACATCACCCATCCGGCGCGGTTTTTACGATCCGATGGTTCCGCGTCTCCGATCACCACAAAATAAGGGTCCTGATAATCAGCCGAAGCCTGAATTTGCGCCGCCAATCCCCGTGGGTATTGCCGCTGCCAGACAATCGCGTTGTCGCTATCCAACTTGAGCGCCCAGCCTGTTTTGCGTCCGTCTTCGGAGCGAATAAAACCGGTGGCTATATAATAAGGTCCCTCGCTACGGCTAAGCCCTAAAATTCTATTTTCCAACCCCGGCATATACGCGCGGTCGGCAATCACCTGCGCCTTGGCATTCAACCGGTATAAAATCGCATAGCCGCCGGATTCATAGCCGCGCCCCTGCGCCGTTGCCGCTAGCACAAAGCCTTTTTCATCATGGGATGCAATCATATCCTGCGCAAAAAGATTGAACTTCTTATCGCTGATGGTTTTCGTCTTGACCAGCCCACCATTCAGATCGAAAAAACCGATCCATATCCGGTCCTTGCTCTTACCCTCTTTCTGATCAGCAACGACAACATAGCCGTTTTTATCCGGCAGAAATTTTACGATTTTACGCAAACCTTTTACTTCATGCGCCTTTTCCCAAACCACGCGTCCGCGCCGGTCAAGCTCGGCCATCACAAGCGTAATCTCCGCGCCCTCTTCAAAATAACGCTCGCCCACCACAACTGCATTTTTGCTGACGCTGGCCACACCACCGACAAAACGCTCGATATCAGCCCGCAGCCCATAAACCGTATCCCACATATTATAGGACCCAATCTCCGGCTTGCGCAGGCGGGTGATAACCTCAAAATCTGCATTGCACTTTTGGGCCAAAGCCTCGCCAGACACAAAAATACTGAGCAATAGACATATATAAACTATAATCCGCATGGCGATCAGTGTAGGATCGGCCAAACGAATGTCAACAATACTTAAGAAGATTACATGAGATTACTCATTATAACAGATGCCTGGCACCCCCAGATTAACGGGGTTGTGCGCACCTACGAGCATCTGATCAAAGAACTGGAGACAATAGGCCACCAGATCGAAGTCATCAGCCCTACCGACTTCCCGCTAAGAATACCCCTGCCCGGCTACAGTGAGATTAAGCTGGCACTTGCGCCTTCTCGCCGCCTTAAAAAAATGATCGAAGCCCACACCCCCGAAACAATTCATATCGCCACCGAAGGACCTTTGGGGTGGGCGGCACGAAAATACTGCGTTAAAAACAATTTGAATTTTTCTACCTGTTACCATTCTCACTTCCCTGATTATTTTGCCAAACGGGTCGCAAGCTTTTTACCATTTCTTTATGACCACGTTCACGAAGGCACCAAAAAACTGGTGCGGCGTTTTCATGCCTCAGCGCAAACCATGATGATTGCCACGCAAAGTTTAGAGGACGAGCTGAAAAGCTGGGACTTTAAAACCCCGATGCTGCGCCTGTCACGTGGGGTTGACCTCGACCTTTTTTCGCCCGGTGAAAAAACCCTGTTTCATGATCTGCCCGAACCGGTTGCACTTTATGTCGGCCGCATCGCCATCGAAAAAAGCATCGAAGACTTTCTAAAGATGGAATGGGACGGCTCCAAAGTCGTGGTCGGCGATGGCCCCATTCGCGCCAAATTATCGCGCAAATATCCTGACGTGCATTTTGTCGGCGCAAAACAGGGCGAGGCGCTGGCGGCGCATTACCGCTCCGCCGATGTGTTTGTCTTCCCCTCGCGCACCGATACATTCGGCATGGTCCAGATCGAAGCCCTGGCCTGCGGCCTGCCGGTGGCCGGCTATAATGTGCGCGGACCACAAGACATTATCACCGAGCCGTTTCTCGGCGTTCTTGGGGATAACTTATCTGACGCAGCGCACAAAGCCTTGAAAACAGGCACCAAAATACAGCGTAATGAGCATATACAAAAACATTACAGTTGGGAAAATGTGGCGCAGCAATTCACCAAGGCCATGATCCCGGTAAAATAACAAAAAAAGACCACTGTTTTTTGTAATAAAACAAAGGTTTTGTGAGCCGTTGGGTAATTATATTAGCTATGGTGCATAAAAACTTGTTGAATATATCATGTATTAAATGTATTAAAATAGGCATCAATAAAAAGAAGGAGTATATGGCTATGAGCAGAACACAGACACTAGAAACCCCGCAGCAAGAGAAAGAAACAACAGGTAGAGCACATGGCTACATAGCTGTATATCCCGGCCTGTTATTTGACGAAAGAGAAGAAAATTCAGGGCTACGTACGACATGGGGCAACAAAGCCAACGTGGTGCGTACTGAAGGACGAGGAATAACCACTGACCCTTCATATTGTAGTAGTACCTGCAACAAAGGCGGTGGTGGTAACCCCTATAAATCTAGTGGCAAGCGAAGCGAGCCAGGTGGTAGAGCAGGACAAAACGCGGCACAGCAGCACATGAGAGCAGATATACACTAGCTAAAGATATGTTTTAGGCACCCGCAAGCTTAAATAAGTAAAATAGTTATTGAAATTATTATGACTAAGGTTTATAAAGCTACAATTCAGAAAATAAGAATTTAATATTAAGGGAGTAAGACTATGCCATGGACACCGAGTGACGAAGCAGTAACACCTGAAGATGACTGGGAAACCGAATTATATCTCGAAGATCCGGCGCTAAAAGATTCTACACTGGAGCAGCTTTCGGGCAATTCTGAATTCACATATGTACCCCCTAAATCAGAACGGGAAGATGATGCTACACTGACAAATGCTCCCAATGATCTTGATCCGGAAAAGATATCTGTCGAAATTGCAGCACTGGCGGGCCTACCTGTTGTTTACTACACCGAAGAAGGTGAAGAGGAAGAAGATGTAATAGTAGATACGGTAGAAAATCCTGAAACTGAAGGCGAAATAGAATTGTGGAATCGTGTTGAAGAAGAAGTCTCACGCCATGACGGACATATAGACATGTCCGAAGATCATGACCCTTCACTAACAGATCTTCCAGTAAGACATATAAATCGCAACCACTTTCAAGAAAAGTTTCATATTGTCAAAGAGTCTGATTTACCTGAAAGGCAAGGTATTCGTGGTAGGTTTTTTACAAAAGCCCGTCACAAAAAACCAGAAGGCCACTTAAATGCTGTGGAAGCCCGGGAAATACGCAAAGAAAGACAGCAAGGACTAAAGGTAACTGCCGAAGACCGTGACTGGAGCATAGCCTCGTAAGGAAAAAACATGCCCCACATCCTCCTTGCTGAAGACGATGACTCGATGCGCGAATTTCTCGAGATGGCGCTGAAAAAAGCCGGTCACGATGTCACGGCCACAGCGGATGGACTGGAAGCGCTGGCCGCGCTCGACAAAGATGACAGCTACGACCTCCTTCTCACCGATATTGTTATGCCCGGCATGGACGGGATTGAGCTGTCGCAAACTGCCGCCAAAAAACGCCCCGATTTAAAAGTGATGTTTATCACCGGTTTTACCGGCATCGCCAAAAGCCACAGCGTTGCCAATGACAAAGCCCACATCGTATCCAAGCCTTTTCACCTGAATGATCTGGTTGAGCAGGTCGAAACCCTGCTAGCGGCTTAATTACCAGCCACATCATACTTATTTTATCCTCTGCCACACATATGGTAAGATAGGGTGTACGCAGATTTTATTAGCCCCTACACGTGATAGATATGATTGAACTATACAGAGCAAAACATCTTTTATCTTTTTTCCTGATTGCCACTTTATGCTGCCTTGTTTCCACACAAGGACAGGCGCAAACAACACTTTATCAAAAAAAAGAACCTACCAAAGAAGAGACTGCGCAAGAAACAACTACACAACAAGTACTGCGCACGAAAGATGAAAAGCTACTGAATGATATTACGTCTGTTCGGTTGTTACTCATATCCGGCGAAAGATTACAGAGCCTGGCTGAAATAAAAGTATTACTTAGCCAATTGGCAGATGAAAAAGGCGGCAAGCACTATAAGGACGCGCCCCTATCGCTCGTACGTTTAAGCAAAGGGCGGAATGGGCGGCATCTGTACTTCCTCCCCTCTTATAAAGAAATCTTATACGGAGGCCCATCTACCGATAAGGATAATGAAGAGTTGGATGAACAGCCAAATGAAACCGCACTTTTTCTTCAAGACCAGACATGGGAAGACGTTACCGCCTCACTTGATATCAATTACGGATCAATGGGAAGCTACCTGTTTAAAGCTTACGAGGCCGTACAAAAAGGAAAACTCGAAAAAGCCGATGGAGTGCTACAGGATTTATATGGCGACATGATCCGTGATGCCTCCTTACAAGGCGACCCTATTTCAAACTTGAAGGAGGGACTAAAACTGGCTGATCGCCTTCTTAGCCAGGGAAACATAACTGATGCCTTTGATATTTTAAACACTAGCGAACTCGCACTTCTTGATCATCTCGAAAAAAATCTGGAAGCCCCCTATGCCGGCAAGTTATTCGAAATTCAAAAAGGGTTTGATACAATCAAAAGCTATAAGTGGGATGGGAAAAAGTCAGAAATTTCCAGGGCGCGAACCAAAGCAATTCAGACCGTCAATGATATGCGCGCCAAGTTAAAATCCATCAAGACAGAACTGCCACGTTAGGTTTATTTTAAACAACGCGTAGGTTCAGCAAGCCTACAGCTTCACAGATTTAAACTTATGGCCGCATCAGGGTGAGCCGACCCCCTCGCTATCCCGCCCATACCCTTGCCCCTTAAAATTTACATAAAATTCGAACAGAAAGAAGGTGCGTTTTAACCCTTCAGGCGCTATAATTAAATCTGTATCTAAGTCATATCTTTCCTTCACGGTGTTCAAATGATTATCTCTAATTCAATACGCACCATTTCGGCCCTTCTTTTTGCCTTTGCCCTGCTGGTCCTGGTTTTGGCACCTTCAGCGCAAGCGCAGACTCAAAGCCCTAAAGAGGTCCATGATGCCGTTCCGCCGGTCGACATTCTACCGGCGATGACCATATCGCATGATGTCGATTTACCCACAGACGCTGAGGAAACACACCCTCCTGTGCGCCTAACCCCTGATAAATCGGAGATTATCCGCCTCGAGCGTGAATCCCGCACGATTATTGTCGGCAATCCAGAGCATTTAAGCGTGCTGGCTGATACGTCAAAAACACTCATTCTGGTGCCCAGAGTACCCGGTGCCACTCATTTCACGGTACTGGACGGCCATGGCGAGGTGATTATGCAGCGTCATGTTATTGTCGCCAGCCCGAAAGAGCGCTATATCCGCATTCGCCGCTCCTGCGCTAAATCGGAAGATAAGAATTGTAAGGAAACAAGTGTCTTCTTCTGCCCTGATATGTGCCACAAAGTGAACGTTGTAGCCACCGAATCCGAAGCCAATGATTCAGTCTTTGATGAGATTGAGAAAATGGCAGAGGCAGCGGCGGAAAATAACGACGATGACGGAGCGCCCACAGAAGAACCTGCCCCCTAATTTTATTAATTCTGGTTTTACAACAGATAACACCTTATATATAAGACTGTGATGAGCATGAAAAACTTCCCGAATTTAGCCTTATGTCTTGCCGCCAGCACCATGTTGGTCGCTTGTCAGACCACGTCGTCTACACCTTCGGATGCGCAAATGCGCACCTCCAAAATAGATTCCGTGCTTGAGCGCGCATCAAATAGTGCCACCGCCCGCGGTGAAACCGGTAATTCCCTGATGATCCAGGAGAAGATGTACAAGCGCAACAGCAACGATCCAAAGGCTGCTCTGCAATATGCCCGCGCCCTGCGTGAGTCCGATTACCTCAACCGCGCTGCTCTCGTCCTTGCGCCTTTTGCCAATGACGATAATGCCGCCCCCGGCGTTAAAACAGAATACGCCGCTGTGCAACTTGCGCTGGGACGCTACGATGCCGCCGAGCAATTCGCACAGGAAGCCGTCATTCAGGACCCAGACGATTTCAAAGCCTATCACTTTCTTGGTATCTCCCTTGATGCCAAAGGCCAGCACAAAGAAGCCGAACGCTCTTTCCGCAAAGGTCTCGATAGCTGGGAAGGCGACCCGACACCGATCATGAACAATCTGGCGCTTAATCTCGCCTCACAAGGCTTCCTCGAAGAAGCCTCCGAAATCCTTGAAAAAGCCGCCGCCGTATCCCCGGGCCGCCGCGAAGTTGAACGCAATCTTCGCATTGTGAACGCCTTAAAAGAATCCAGCGGTAAACGCCCGACCGCACCCAAGCCGGTTAAAAAACCATTCGCCCCTTCCGCCGCGCTTAATCTCGAGCCGCAAATGGAACCCGAAGCGGTTCCGGTAGAAGAGGTCATCGAAGAAGTGGTCGAAGAGGTTGTCGAAGTTGAAGTTGAAACCAAACCCTCCCCTCTGAAGGCTGAAGAAAAAGATGCCATAAGTTTAGAAGAGGCAATAAAGATCGAAGAAGAAGCTTGGGAAAAACAAATTAAGCTCAAAACGGAACAAGATAAAAAGTGGAAAGAACAACGTGAGAAAGAACGCCTTGAGCTCAGAAAAAAAATACAAAAACAAGAAACGTCTAAGCTCAAAGAAGAACTGCTAGAAGCAGAAGGAAAGCTTAAGGAAGTTAGTAAAAGTCTTGATCGCGATAATCGGCAAAAGCTCGTAGAAGATGCCAAAAAAGCAGAAAAAGACCCTCTACCAGTCTGGAGACAACTTCAAGAAAAAAGCCTGAGATATACAACAAAAAAAGAAGAGATAGAAAACGAATTACAAAGACGTGATGCGGCTGAATCTAAAGAAGAGCCAAAAGAAAAAGAGGATCACTCAGCACTTGATAACACCGAAGAAACTGCGCCGGTTATCACCGTCGAAGCCGAAACCATCGACCTCGAAGCCACCGACGAACCGATCGTTATTAAGCCGCAGTAACTCTCCCTCATTGTCATCTCCGCGGCGCGGCTTATGCCGCGCTTAAAAAACCTTGACAAAACAGGATTAATTTCCTATACTATACCTAATGCCCTCCCCACAAAACACCCCGACCAACCGCCACGACGCCCTCGCCCTTTACGGTGAGCAGATCACGCTTAACCTCTTGAAAGCACAGGAAGAATATCTAAGCCAGCCCCACCCCCCTAAAACTTGCGTCCGAACTAAAAGAAGGCCCAATTCCCGTGTCAAAACAAAGGGTTGGCCTGTCACGCCGAAGCGCCGCCGACGCGAAGGCTGGAGCCAGGAAAGACGCGCAAAACAGCGCGCCCGCATCATGGCCAGTAAACCATGGCTCAAATCGACAGGGCCGCGCACAGAGGCCGGTAAAGAGAAATCAAAGATGAATGGATACAAACATGGCGGGCGCTCCCAGGCCACGCAAAACCTCCGCGCTGCCCTACGCGATCAAAACCGCTACCGCCGTATGGTGGTTAAGCAGGCGCATCTGGAATTTCAAAAAAAGAGAATGCAAAAGAAAGCCAAGCCAATGGACACATTTGGAGAAGAATGTGCCGAAAACTGTAACTTTCGAGAACCGGCGCGAAGTGTAGTCTTCCTACACGAGCACCGGAAGCACAGAAAGATGCAGTTTGCAGGCCATTATGCTTCAAATGAAGCTTTACCCGCCGACTCCGGCAGCAGTGGCTTGAATTCCAGCGGGGCCCAGAATGATAATAAACAGCGCCGGCAGGAAGAACAAAATCATCGGCACGGTCAGTTTCGGCGGCAAGGATGCGGCCTTTTGCTCGGCCAGCGACATGCGCATATCGCGCAGCTCATCGGACATCACACGCATCGCCTGCGAAATAGAAGTACCATACTGTTCCGCCTGAATCAGCGCGGTGGAAAAGGTTTTCCCGGCACCGGATCCGACCCGCCTTGCGAAATCCTGCAGGGCCTGGCGCCGGTCATTCAGCATCGCCATTTCGGCGCTAAGGATGCCCAGCTCTTCGGCCAGTGTTGGTGAATGATCGGCAATTTCGGCGGCAACACGGTCGATAGTTTGCTCGAGGCCGATCCCGCCTTGCACACAGATCAGCATCATATCCAGAGAGTCTGGGAATGCGAGGTTGATCTCCTGTTGGCGTTTAAGAATTTTGTTTTTAATAAGAATGTCTGGAAGTTTAAAACCAAAAAATCCCATACCAAAAATGCTCAGCATCTTTGTCGTGCTGGAAATTTCTTTCTCGGTCCCCGCGATAATAATCATAGCAAAGCTACACAAAAACAAAGGCGCGACAACGCGGGCGATCATGAATTTCAGCGGCGCTGTCGGGTTGCGGATACCGGCTTGTAACAAGTTATCGCGGATATTCTCACCCATCTTACCAACCAATTGCTGCACCTTGAACATGCTGGCCATATTATCAGCGGCGGAAACGGTATCCTCCGCGATAACTCTGTTCATGCTGCCATCTCTGGTCGCTTCAAACAACGCTTTGCGCCGTTTTTCAATTACGGATCTATAACGTTCTTTCTTCTCCGTCTTGTTCAAAAACGGCAGCGCAAATGCCGCAAAAGAGGCCGCAGCGATGAGTGCGCTTACAACTGTTATCAGAACTTCGTTTTCCATTTTGGCACCTTTTTATATCTTGAAATTAATCATAACCTTCATCACAAGAATACCGAGACACATCCAGATGACCGCTCCGGCCAGCAAGACTTTCCCAAACGGATCGGTGAACAGAACGTTGATATATTCCCGGTTTACAAACCACATACCGCCAGCCACAACATTCGGCAATGCGCCGATGATACTGGCCGAAGCAATCGCCTCCGAAGACAAGGCTTTGATCTTACGCTTCAACTTGAATCGCGCGCGGATAACATTGGCCAGATTACTGAGAACCTCGGATAAGCTCGAGCCCGTCTGTGACTGGATCGCAAGACCTGTCGCAAACATCTGCATCTCGGTCAGTGGCATGCGCTTGGTCGCTTCCGTGGCTGCTTCATGCAAAGGAACACCGATCTTTTGCTTGTCGTATATGATCGACATTTCCTCGCCAACAGGGCCTTCAAACTCGCGGCTGATCATTTTAACGGCTTCAGAAACCGGCATACCGGCCTTAAGAAGCCTCACCACCGCTTCCAACGCGTCTGCAAACTCTGTCAGAAACTTCTTCTGGCGTTTTGCCGCCAGCCTCTTCAACACAATACGTGGAAAACCCAACAATCCGGTAATTGCTACCATCAAAAGAATAAAGGGATTGGCATGAAAGATAACTTTGGCCACAAATGTAAATATCACCATCGAAACTATAGAATACATCCAAAACTGTTTTGTGGTTATATTGAGGCCTGCCTGCCCCATCATAACTGCAATCGAAGTTTTTTGTTTCTTCTTGCTCTTATCGTCTTCTTCTTTGTCGTCTTTAAGTTTTCTGGCGATTTCAGCACGGCGTTTGTTCTGCGCGTCCTGCTCACTCGGCGCATTTCCAACCACGCCAGAGCGGCCCTTAATCGTAGCCATAACGCGCTTCTTGCGCTCCACCTCCTGATTAAGGGAGAACGCAATACCGATACCAATAATGATGATAAAGATCAGAGCGATCAAAACGATTTGAATCGTATTCATTTATCCGTAAGCCTCTTCCATAGCATCAAGCACGAGCTGCTCAACACCAAACTGGCGTGCGTTATCGTAGAATTTGGGGCGAAGACCGGTCGATTTTTGTTTTGTTACCAGCTTGCCGTCTTCGTCTTCACCTTCTATCTCAAGTGTAAACAGATCCTGCATGGTGACGACCTCGCCTTCCATGCCGGTAATTTCTGTCACATGAGTTGTTTTCCGTGAACCGTCACGCAGACGTTGCACCTGAATAATCACCTGCACTGCGCCGGCAATTTGTTCGCGCACCGCTTGCTGCGGCAAATTCAAACCACCCATCGCAATCATGTTTTCCATCCGCGAAAGGGCTTCACGCGGGTTGTTGGCGTGAACCGTTCCCATCGAGCCATCATGACCGGTATTCATAGCCTGCAGCAAATCAAAGGCTTCCGGTCCACGAACCTCACCAACGATAATACGCTCCGGACGCATCCGCAGACAGTTCTTCACAAGATCGCGCATCGTCACCTCACCAACCCCTTCAAGGTTCGGCGGGCGAGTTTCAAGACGCACAACATGCGGTTGTTGCAATTGCAGCTCACAAGCGTCTTCACAAGTGACAATGCGTTCACCGGCTTCTATATAACGTGTCAGACAATTCAGCATTGTTGTCTTACCCGAACCAGTACCGCCAGAAACCAGAACATTCACGCGGCAACGTCCAACCGCCATAATCAATTTGGCACAACTCGGTGTCATCGAGCCAAATTCAAGCAACTTTTCGAGTGTTAGCTTATCCTTGGTAAATTTCCGAATGGTCATGCAGGCGCCATCGACAGCGAGCGGCGGGATAATCACGTTAACACGAGAACCATCGGGCAAACGCGCATCGCAAATCGGCGAGGATTCATCGACACGACGGCCAATCGCCCCAACAATACGCTGACAGATCGTTGTCAAATGCTGGTTATCGCGGAAATTGATATGTGTTTTTTCGATCTTACCGCCAACCTCAATATAAGTCGTGTCGGGACCATTAATCATGATATCGGCAATGTCATCGCGCTCAAGAAGCTCTTCGAGCGGGCCAAAACCGAGCATATCATCGGCGCATTCTTTACCGACACCCTGCAACTCGGCTGGCGTCAGATCGAGATTGCGAAAGCGCGCAATTTCTTCCACGGCAGAGTAAACTTCTTCGCGCGCCGCTTTGGCATCCATGCGGGCCAGAGCCTTTAGATCAATACCATCGCGCAAATCAAGCCAGATACGGTTGCGAGAGCGTTGTAACCGAAGCGATGTAATTGACTCAGAGCCTTCTTTTTTATCGGAGTCTTCAGGGAGCTCCTCAATCTCATCAAGACCAAGATCATCTTCCATCGACTTGCGTGGCTCTTTAGGCTCTTCTTTGGTCTTGGCTTTAACTTCTTTCTTTGGCTCCGGCGCATCTTCTTTCGCAGCAAGAGCATCGCCTAGCCCTTCAAGCACAGATTCAGGGGCGACCTCAGTATCTTTTGGATTCTCTGTCGTGATAACAGGCTCAGATTTTACCTCTTCTTTTTCAGGAACAGGTGTAATGCCATTGGCTTTGTTTTCCTTAGGTTCACTAGCCTGCGCTTCCGGCTTCTTTTCTTCTTTTGAAGCCGGTGCCTGCGGTGCCTTTTTCGGAGGAGCTTCGCCTGTTTGTTTTTTTCCGAACATCTACTTACCTTTAAGCTTTCTTCGTAATTTTATTTATCAGCCCGCCAATACCACCGGATTGTTCTTCAACAACCTGCGTTCCCGCCAGATCAGAAGCCAATGTTCTTTGCAATACAGGCAGCAAAACATTATGAACCAAAGCATTCCCAGCTTTGTCATCAATAAGCTTTTTACCTTCGCTTTCATTACCAACAAAAAGCTTTGGATCAAAAGGAATCATGGCGGCCGGCTTGAAATCCATAGCCTTTTCTATGTCAGCTTTGGGCACCTCATTGGCTGGAGCAAAGCCTTGCATATTAATAACCATTTCTATTCCTTCATCGCTGTCACCGCGAATTTCTTTCATCTCCTGCAGCACGCTGCGCCCCAAACGTAAAGCCGGCAGCGTTGCAGTTGATACCAGGACAACCTGGTTGGCACGCGCCAGGACCGCGTTTTTTAGATCAGACGCGGAAGCTGATAAATCCACTAGAACGACCGGATATTTGACCATAAGCATATCCAGCAAGCGTTCATATTGGGAAGCTGTGATCGATTGTTCGAGCATGGCATCACCACCACTGGCAAGAACACTTAAATGATCGCTGGCTTTGAAAAGCATCCGGGCAAGAGAGTCTTCATCTTGTGCTTCGGCAGCCCTGACAGCTTCGGCAAGCGTCGTTGAAGGCTCAAAGCCCATACCAACACCGAGAGTGGACCAGCCACCCGAGGCATCCAGCAAAATTGTTTTCTGACCCAGTGTTTCCGAAACCGCCCAGGCCAGACTTTGTGCAATCACCGAAGTACCAACACCGCCTTTAGCACCAGCAAAAGCGATTAAGCGACTGCCAGTTACACCGATTTTTTCAATCACTGTTTTGGCAATCACATCAGCCAGAATACTTGTCTCAACCGGCCTGACCAGATAATCACTGACACCCATTTCAATCATCTGCCGATAGAGGTAGACGTCATTTTCAGGACCAATGACAATGGCCGCAGTCCCTTCACTACAATGAGGGGCTAGAGCCTCCAGACGGCCCGTAAAGCTTTCATCAACCGTATCGGTTTGTACAATAATCAGATCGGGGGAAGGTGCATTCTGGTAGGCTTCTATAGCGGTTTCTATGTCACCTTCGCTGACCTGTATGTCAACGCGCGCAAAACGCCAGTCCTCTTTAATGGCCTGCGCTGATACTACTGTTGTTTTGTCCCTTGAATAAACGGCTACACCGGAGCTGGGAAGCAATATCGATGTGGCCTGATTTTCCGCCTCGCTCATTAATCTACCTGTATCCTACAACTTAAAAGTATACTCCTTATACCAAACATAACACATAGTGAGGCTCTATTCAGAAGCCGTTTCACCTTCCAGAGGCTCATTACGAGCACCGCTACGGTAAAGATCTCCGATATTACCAGCGCGGCGTCCGTCAGTGGTCGGGTCTACGCGGCCAACACCCAGAAGGTCTTTTGGTCTTGATATCTGCTTTGCAAACATGGTCTCAACTGTGCAGCCCATACGGTAGTCCTTATCATGGCTAATGTCTGTATCTTCAAAGCCTGAGAGCCTGCCGCAATCTTTAGGCGCTTCAGCCCGGTAAGACATATAAGAGACAACGACCATCGACTCGTCACCATAACCCTGGAGCGGTAAAATATCGGCGTTAACATTACGAACGCCTTCCTTCCGCAAGTTTTTAACAAGGCCGGCAGCTGACTGACTGGCATTCATAGCCGTATTACTGCGTGAATGTGGGTCATAGGTTACACTTAGATCAACAGTACCATCACCATGTTTCTCGTAATGGCGGGCCAGACCAGATATATATCCTGGCGTTGCTTCCTCTAATGAAACTTCCTCAACAAATCTTTCTTCGATAACCTGAACCCGGTTTTCGGTTATGTGCCCCTCCTCATAGAGGTTGCAGGCCGATAAAGAAGCGGAAGCCGCAAGGATCGCTATAACTGTAAAAAATCTGCTTCGTTGAATCAATGTCATGATATTTCTCCTAATCAAGCAGATAGCCATATGGCGAGTTTTCTGCGAATAATTCTTCGTCATCCTCCAGCCCGAAAGCGCGGCGAATATTGGCGGCGAATGAAATGGCAAGTGGGTTATCGCGCTCA
This sequence comes from Micavibrio sp., assembly GCA_021604545.1. Taxonomy (GTDB): domain Bacteria; phylum Pseudomonadota; class Alphaproteobacteria; order Micavibrionales; family Micavibrionaceae; genus UBA5701. The sequence goes on along the minus strand of BQJE01000002.1, from coordinate 80,613 downwards.
ACAGGAACATGGTCAGCCTTGGCTTTGTCTGCGTAAGGCTCAACCAGATAACTGGTGACAATGACAACAAGCTCTGTTTCTTCACGCTGGAAGCTATCCGAAGAAACCAGATCACCTAGCACTGGCGTCTTGCTGATACCGGGCAAGCCGGACATGCCTTCAATTGCTTGAGACTGGAGCAAACCAGCAATCATCAGCGAGCCACCGCTTGGAATTTCAACAGTTGTTTCAGCGCGGCGCACATCAAGACCAGGCACCTGCGTATCAGCCAACGTAATCGCGTTATCAAAGTCGAGCGAGGACACTTCCGTATTCATCTGCAAGCTAATGCGCTTATCCGACATCACGACTGGTCTGAAATTCAAGGACACCCCGAATTCACGGAATTCGATAACAAGATTACCGACCTGGTCACGTCCAACAGGAACCGGGAACTCGCCACCAGCAAGAAACCCTGCTTGTTCGCCCGACACAGCAGTCAAGTTCGGCTCGGCCAGAATATTCACCATATTTTCTTCTTCAAGCGCATTGAGGAACAAACCCAACGTGCCAATACCGTCTATACCGGTGTCGATCAAAGCGCGGCCTATCCCTGTCGGATCCTGGGACAGAGCCAGCCCGGCACCAGCCGCAAAAGCTGCGGAATTACCATGCCCGGACGTTACGCTATTTGATGGCAAGCCACCAAAAATTGTCGTTGCAGACAACTCGTTTGTATCGTTGAAATTTGTTTCTAAGCCAAACTCTTTTAGGACGCTGCGCGTAGCTTCAATAATTTTAACCTGCAACATGACCTGCTGTTCGCCACGGACTTCCAGAAGGTTCGAGATCAACTCATCTGGCGTGCCTTGCTCGTCCTGAAGGTCGCTGACATAATGAGCAACAAGATTTTGAATTTTCGATGCCGCTTCCGGTGTTGAAACGGTTCCGGTCAATAGTATCTGGTCATGAAGAGCGCTGACCCTGGGGCTTTCATCCGGAAAAAGGCTTTCGAGTAAAGACTGAACAGCCTGCACGTCATATTGAACATGCACATCAATACGTCTGATGATATCACCATTAGCATCCAGCGTAATCACGTTGGTATCACCAACATTCGAACCAACCATGTACAGCCTTCTCGACTGAATAGCGACAACATCGACGATTGACGGATCAGCAACAAGAATATCTGAAACATCTCCTTCGAGATCAATAAGCTCCGCTTTACCGAGCGTAATTTTTAGAGGTGCATTTGTCCGATCATCTTGCGTGATACTGACCAGATCTCCCTTTGCCGCCCAGACTTTACCAGTAGGGCCGAGCATTACCATCGCGGCGACAAGAAATACTGCCGCAGCCGTAAGACCGGATAGTTTTCCGGATAATTTTATTGGCAACCTATTCATGCTATTTTCTTTCACTTGGTTAAGACGAGATAATCTTGAAATGTGAGAAAGAAAGATAATGGGGGATACTCTAACGCGCAGGTACGGCTTGCACCTGCCCTCCACTATAGATTCTCACAATATTGGTGTTTAATCCAGAATCCTTTTTGAAGTTTTTATATTCTTCGTGTACTTCATCGTAAATTGTCGTAAGACGGGCGTCTGTCAGGGTCGGCCATTTATCAGCTACGATGGCGTCATCACCGATACCGCGAAGAGATAAGGTCAACTCACCCATTTCACGAGCCAGAGCCAGTTTTTCGGCGCCGTAGATATCAACAGCGACACTAACTGTTTTACCAACTTTAATCTTATCGTCATCCGGGCGAGTGGCCATCTGATCGATAGCCAGAACCGTAACATTCTGCAAAATTGTTTCTGTCGCCAGCTTAGACAAATTCTTATTGATAATGTCCTGAGCACGAGGATCTTCATCGTCAGTTTTAATTTTTTCTTTGTATGTAAGAATAATATCTACACGATCACCGGGACCGATAAATCCACCAACCATACTTTCTGCAGACACCTTGAGGGCAACAGCACGCATGCCGGGATCAAGACTGGCCGCCACAAAATTTCCTTTGCTTTCTGACAGAAGAGCGCTGCGCAAAACCGGCTCACCTTCGGTAATATCACGACGCAAACGCCCTTCCAGCGCTTCTTCAGCTTTCTTGCCATCCTTACGGATGACGGCACCAGAAAAGACACTGCCTTTTGGCCAGGACTGCCAACGCAAATCACCCGCCTTTAATTCACTTCCGATAGAAAGATCTTTTGTAGCGACAAGCACTTCAAGTTTTTCCTCCATCTGAGTTGGCTGATCTTTTTGACCACCAAGTGTAACCTGAACAAGCATAGCCACCACTAACGCAACGGCCACAGCACCACCAAGAACGATAAGAATATTTTTATTCATTGTATGAAACCCCGTTTCAGGTTTTTTTGGATTTTTAATGTCGTACGCAGAACGTAGAATTTTAAAGAATACTTAAAGGATAAAAGAACTTTCAGTCTCTATGATGAACCTGATTCCTTAAAAATTTATGAACCCCCAGAATTAAAAGAGTCATTAAAAGAATTATCAAAAAAGAACGAGAGGCCAGACAAGTCGAAATAACCGATCTGATAAAAAGCCATAACCGCACCGAAAACAATCGCAACGCCATAGGGGACCTTGCTTTCGCCGCCCTGGACACGCGCCACCCAGCTGCCTTTTTTAGGCGCTGAAAAAGGCTTCTTTTTTTGTAAAATAAGGGCCGCCACAGCCAATATTCCGCCACCAAGGGTCATAAACAGCAAAAATGGCGCAAAGCCCTTTAGCCCCGCCCAAAGGGCAAAAACAGTGCCTAACTTTGAATCCGCAGCCCCTATGGTTCGGGTTGCAAATAAAATCACCGTGACCACGAACATCAAGCCGGCGGCGATAAGATGCGAATAAAAAGATGAAAAAATATGCGTTTTCCCACCCCAATGAAGCCCTGCAAAGGCGATCAAAAAGGCTGCGCCTATAACGACACTATATATATTTGGTATCACCATACCGCGTATGTCGGACAGTCCCGCAAGGACACCGACACCCAATGATAAAAACAGACATATCAAAAAAAGGACCAGATAGAACATCTGCTTACGAGCATAGCGCAAATCTGTGGAAAAATCGATCAAAAAGCTTGACTGAAAAATAAATAAAAAAGCTAAGGAATCTAGCCGAAAGCCTGAGCCAAAGCCGCAGCCATCGCATCAAGCATCTCTACGAATGAATCGCCAAATGCAAACAACACAGCAGCAATCGTTAAAGCAATACCTGCCGCGATAAGCGCATACTCTGTAGCCGTAGAGGCATCACAATCAAAACTATAAAATTTGAAAAAATTACGCATTATCTAAACTATAGCAGTTTATTCTTTTCACAGCTACGAAAAAGCCCACCCAGAATAAACGGGGCGGGCTTTCAAATTCGAAATTAAGTTCTACTTATGGAAGTCTTGTGTTGGCGTCAGTCATCGCCGTTTCCATGCTTTCGAAGGTAATAACCAGCTGGTCACCAAACGTGAACACAACTGCTACGATAGCCAAAGAAATACCAGCCGCAATCAGGCCGTACTCAATCGCTGTCGCTCCATCTTCGTTTTTAAGATACGCATCTTTTAAAGCTAAAAGTTTCAACATGTTTCATCTCCATTTTTTTGTTTTAAACAATTTCGGTTAAACCCACACTTCAAAACAAACTTTGAAGCTCCCAACCGTTATATTTTATGGTAACGCGTTTTTCTTTAAGAACTAGTTAAAAACGCACAAGGAATATGTATTTTCCAAGAAAAAGTAGCAAAAGTAAATAGTAAACTTTATATGATTATTTATATAAAATTTTATCTATCGAATAATTATTTAACATAATTACCATTTACTTGAATCTGGGATGCGATTACTTTGTAACAAGCTATTTTTTCTGTAAAACCCTCTACATACAAAGAAAATTTCTCTGATTTATTCCATTTCTTTTTCACAAATATTTCCAACCCCGTCATCCCGTTCGTACGAATATTGCTAGCGTGGCGTACCAACTGATGACGGACTTAAAAAGAAAACGGGGACGCAAACACGCCCCCGCCTCAAAGAAATATAATTGATATCCTAGCTCTTGATGTGCAGGTTGGATAATTCCCTACTGATGGTTTCGAAGACATCAATCAGATCATCCTGTGATGGCGCATCGAAGTATTGATCTTCAGATGTAGCACAATCTCTATAATAATCTTTTGTATTTTCGTTCACACCTCCAGCAAAAGTCACCGTGTAAATAATCACACCTTCATCTTTGAGCAGCTCACAGGTTTCTGCAAATCTGTTATTCTGTATCGTAGGATTGATATCGTGATTTCTGGTGCGCCAGTATGCCGTGTAAGTATTCTCCATGGTATTGACGCCGTCTGTCATCATCACGATCGCTTTACGCCACAGCGGATCATTCCAGCCTTCACCTTCTTCAAAAGGCTTCTCGGGTGACAGAACACGCCAGCCCCAAGTCATACCGTAATTTCCAAGCGTATAACCTTGAGCCTGCATTGTCTCTATGGAATCCAGAAGTTTGTCTTCATCACTGGTCATCGGAACAATCGTTGTGCGCGGGCAATTATAATTGGGGTATTTGTAATTGCCGTGCTGACCCGACGTATTGTGGTAATGATTGTGAGCAAAATGCCAATCTTGTCCATAGCGTTCATACTTGTATGGCTCCCATGGCCCTTCATGATCATCCAGTGTATCATTTGGATAAGGGTCATTTGATGTAGAAGCATCACTATAGCCACTTTCATTATAAGCCAGAACACAACCAAGCCATTCTTCCGGGTTTTTTGTCCACTCATTCGTCGTATGAACCGTACCAGGTGGCAAATCGACAAATGAGGTGCCATCACCATAAACACTACCGTCCGGGTTTTGACCCAATCCATACTTGCCGACATTGACTGAGGAGCTATAGGGCACCATACCAATCTTCACAAAATCGGGATCGCTGGTGCGATCGAAAAGGATGTCAACGAAACTGCTTGCCGCATCACGCAGCGCCTGAATATTATTGTTTGATGACATTGAGCCCGTGTTATCCAGAACCATCACGACTTCCAGACCCTGAACCTCACGAACAACGACTGTTTCCGCCGCAACATCAATTTCTTCAATGCCAATCACAGCCAAAAAGAAAGTATTATAATAGGCGTTTCCAGTCACAGTAATCTCATCACCTACAACATTAACGATGGGCTCGAATGTAACACCAAGTTTTTCATCCGGATAATTGGCATCAAAAAAGTCATTGACCTTTTGTTGAATACCGGCCTGATTCGTTGCCGAGGCCGCCGCTGCCAATGCTGCCGCATCCAGTGCCTGGGCCAAACGTTGCTGCACCAGATATGCCTGCGCAAAATCCAGAGCCATACCAGCGGATCCAACTACGACCGGCGCCATAACGGCAAAGGCCACAGCAATCGTCGCCGATGTGCAAAGCATATAAAGCCTGACTTTTTCCTCTATGTAGGAAAGAATGTCATTCCATTTGATGATACCCGTCATGATAACCCCCTAATCTTATAGTTTTCTTTTGGGTTTCTATTTTCTTTTAGTTTATTCCAAATTGACGGTCGCACTGCGCCGCCCTCTTGCAAAAGCAATTTCTTGCATAGGAATCTGTTCAACAACAAAGCCTGCAAAAAGAGGCTCGAATAAATACTGCACTGAAACCACGACAACGCCATTACCAGCCTCAGCCAAGGATGCAACATCGTCCAAAACATCGGGATTCGGAGACATATTCCTGGTTTCACGCCAGATAATTTCTGGCACCGCATCGTCATCAAAGCGAATACTGACAATATCAACGCCGAACGTGTCAGAAGGAAAAGGTGTGAAAGAAAGTTCCCCGGCATTAATGGCTTCATCAATGCCGTCCATACTGATCGTTGGCGTGCGCGTAACCAGATCAGCTGTCACCTGTGAGGCGCGAATAGCTTTCTGGTTGGTTAAAATTGCATTGCCCATATCAAAAGTTCCGAGCAATAAAGTCATCAGGATTGGAAAAATAAGGGCGGCTTCAACAGCAGCCATACCATCTTCTCTCTTACTCCAACTACTATAAAAATCAAAAACTTTCCCAGAAACTTTTTTCGTTATCATTCTAATCATGGCTTAGGTCCCCTCAAATTCATAAGGCTCTGTCTGCAACACAATCGTTGATACAAACAAATGCGAATTGTCAGGGCCAGCCAAAAGCGGGCCAATAAAGGGCGTCATCATAGTATATCTATAGGCTACGCGGATTAGAACGCGGTCACTAACGCCGCCAGCATCAAAGCCTGATGTATTCAAGTTACCGTCGCCATCGTAAGAAGGGCCGGAAAAATCTCCAAAACTGCCCATAGTTTGGACTTCAAGCTGAACCTCATTACAATTGATTAGGACAGTGGCATAAGCACAGATGGCATCGCGAAACACCGTTTCGGGATCTCCGGACCCCTGTTGAATTTGTCCGGTGCGGATTAATCTGGAAGCAGAACCCGTTGCCCCTTCGAGAAGACTTGCCGCAGCATACATAATTGATAGCTCGATAATGCCCACTGTCAGAAAAACATAAGGGATCGCAAGAAGGCTAAATTCAATAGCCGTCGTACCTTCTTTTTTCTTTACCCACTTTGTTACAAATTTACGCAACATTTTTCTCTAATTTATGTTTATTTTTACGCATAAAAAAACATGTCCACTTTTTTGATGTTACCCTCGCACAGCTTGTCTGCTGTTTGTCGGTAAGGGCACATTTGTGGACATGCCTCACGCACTTATATACTTTATGATATATGGAAATTTATGAAAAAATGGTTAATTCAGCCGGAACATCTTTATCCTTGCTCCAAAGGAAAGCCGTCAGGGTCTAGTGCAATTTTTCCTGTCACTCCCTTTCCCCAACGCTCAACAAGTTCTTCCTGCCTTTTTGTGATAGCCTTTTGACGACCCCTGCCGCGTTTATAGAGGATCGTAGCCGTAATATCCGTCATGGCCCAGCTGATAGCATAACCCGCTCCAGCAGCGACATATATAATGATGATAGTTTCAGGGTTAAAGATAATATCAAAGGCCTTGTCAAAACTATTGCCATGCCCCCACAGCTTCATCAGAAAAGGAGAACACCCTGCTAGATTCATAGCCCCTACGGTTATAACCATCGTTTTTTTCTTGCTACGATCCCAAAGGGCTGCCGCCGGCGTTGGCAACATGCCTACACATAAGAGAAGTGTTGTCGGCAAGAACAACGTGGCAAGAACAATAAATCCTGCCGTTATAAGCTGAGCCTTGCGACTCATCTTTTGTGTTTTAACTTTTTTCTTCTTCTTTTCTTTTTTAACTTTTTTTGCCATTCAAACCCTCACTAAAAAATTGATCGTCCGGAAAAAGACAAAAGGACAACAACCAGAATAATAATCGAAGCCAAAATACTGGAAATAACAGCGGATACATCTTGCCCTGTTTTCTTACCAAAGCTCTTTTTATCAGCCAGCCTTAGTTCTAGATTTTGATCTTCTTTCGTTAAAGTCATATATTCATGCATGGCCGTGCGAAAGGCCTTGTTATCCTTTTCGACGACCTCCGGGCTATCCAGCAAAGCCGCCATTTTTGCAATATCACCGCTTTCAGCGAAACGCTTAATATTTTTTTCAAGTTTTTCCCTTATATTCCCATCGTGATAGCGCTGATAAACAACCGGCAACATAGCCTCAAGTGTCTTTGCCAAAGCCGGCATCGGAGGCATCGCTGAACGTTTCTGGATCGTGCCAATCGTTTTTAGATTACCGAGTATTTTCTTGTAGTCTTCGCTGGCATTCAAATCGTAAAGATATGAATCAATGACCTTCCTGTCTTTAATAGACAAAAAGGCAGAGCTATGCCTGTCAATAAAAAGGGCCGGTGCTTTCCCCTGATCACATAAATCTTCAAAAGCATAGACCATATCTTCAGGGCTCATCACATAGTAACCGGCAAGTTTTTCACTCAGACACTGGCATTCGGGGTTCAACGTATAAAGGCACCGTTCAATACCATAACCCACCTTATTTTGACGTACCGAACTTCTACATCCATCAAAACGACTAACAAGCGTTGCCACATCAAGAAACGGGTTGTCCTGTTCATGCGCCCAGCTCAATACAATCCCGCTGCTAATCATATCTACGAAGGGCTTGATATCATTTTTAAGAACTATCTGTTCCGCCAGAGTCGCACCGACACCATCACCAAATATATTCAGGCCTTTAAAACGCACAGGCGCAGATGGGTCCAATACCATAGATACATTCCCTACAAGACGCTCGGCATAACCAGTCCCACACCCGGCATCCTGTAAAAACTGAACCGCGCGCTGCAGTTTTTCAACTGCGTTAGAATCTTCCAGCGAGCGAGCAAGCCACTGCTCCAGCACACCATCATCTACAAGTCTTTGTGTTTCAGCCATATCATTTTCCAGATCCATCGCCAGGAAAGGCAGCTGCAAATATTTTTTATCTCCGAGAACAATTGGCCTGGGGGCTTTTTTTCTTTTTGTTGTCTGCTTGGGGCTGAGCCTTGTCCCACCCAACCACACCATCATTTCATCAACAGTCCATCTCTGCGCAGGCTCATCGTGCAACAGCCCGCGCAGCAGCTCGAGAATAGATCCCGTAAATCTATCTTTGCCCGTAATGGCCACATAGCTGCCCAACTCCATCTTTTGCCTAACAATATCTCTTTCACTCATACCCGCCAAAGGGTCGTTGCTACGCATCACAACAGCGAGAGAAACACCGAGAGAATACATATCGTCTGTCACCTCGCCCTTTCCCCGCCCTATGGGATCAGCCATACCTCTTTCGATCGTTTCGTATAGGGTCTTTTGTGCATAAGAAGGCGGGGCAGACAAACAATCTCCCAATACGATTTTTTCTACTTTAGAACCACCCGCACCAAACATATTGGACGGCCGGATATTGCCGTGGAAAAAATCCTTGTTCTTGAAATCCCGCAGGACATCCGTTATGGGCGGCAAAATGATTTCCATCACCGCCTCTTGCTTCCACCCCAACCCCCCTTTATTCTCTTCTTCCAACAAAGGAGTTCCAAGCATATCTTCATAAACCAGCACATAGCGCTGTTCTTTTGTTGGCGGCCAATAAACAACGCCCCTTTTAACCAGCTTGACCAATCCGGGATTAATAATCGATTCATAAATGGAAGCAGCCTTCAATCGAGGCGTCAGATGTTTTTCGCAGACAAGAGCAAATAAATTTTTATACATGTTGCCCTTGCCGCGGGCGACATAGGCCTTCACAGGGCCATTATTATACTGGGGAAGAGGATTACCGTAATGGATATCAATACTGCTGCCAAAAGGCGTAACGCCACTGGCAGCCGCCTTTTTATCCGCAGCATTTGCAGGAGGGCTTTCTTGCGCAACACCTTCAGCATCCTGCTTTTCTACGTCTTGCGCTTTTTCATCTTCTTCGGCCATCAGGCTTAACCTTCCTTCTTCAGAAAGTGTAAGGGTGAATGGTTAAAAAGTAAATTCCATCAAATATTAAGAGGTAAAAGGATCGTGCATCAAAATCGTGTCATCCCGCTCGGGACTGGTGGATAAAAGCGTGACAGGCGCCCCAATCAGCTCTTCTATATGACGGACATATTTTACGGCCTCGGCTGGTAAATCCTTCCAGCTCCTTGCCCCTTGCGTGCTACCACTCCAACCTTCCATGGTTTCATAGATAGGAGCGACCTTATCCTGTGCTACTTGCGAAGACGGCAGATAATCAATTTTCTTGCCATCCAGCTCGTATCCCACACAGATTTTCAGCTCTTCCAAGCCATCCAGGACATCAAGCTTGGTCAGGGCAATACCGTGAATACCCGAAACCGTTACGCTCTGGCGCACCAGCACCGCATCAAACCAGCCGCATCTGCGTTTGCGCCCCGTGGTTGTTCCAAATTCATGACCCTTTTCACCCAGATAGGTGCCAACATCATTTTCCTGCTCGGTTGGAAACGGCCCGGCGCCCACGCGCGTTGTGTAAGCCTTGGTAATACCAAGTACATACCCCACCGCATCCGGGCCAACGCCTGATCCGGTTGCAGCCTGCGCGGCATGCATATTAGAAGACGTCACGAAAGGATAAGTACCGTGATCAACATCAAGCATCATACCTTGCGCGCCTTCGAACAAAATCTTTTTACCATCTTTTCGGGCCTGCTCCAGCACACGCCACACAACGCCGCTATAGGATAAAATTTCGTCCTTAACGTCCATGAGCTTCGTATATATATCATCGGCGCTGACCTCATCCATACCGAGCCCTTTGAGTAAAGCATTATGATGCAGCATCATACCGTCCAACTTTTCTTTTAAAATATCTAGATCGCGCAGATCACAGACTTTAATCGCGCGCCGCGCAATTTTATCCTCATAAGCTGGACCAATCCCACGCTTGGTTGTTCCGATCGGGTCATTGCCGCGCGCCCCCTCCATTGCTGCATCCAGAACCGAGTGAATCGGCAGGATAAGCGTCGCATTTTCAGCAATCACCAACTTATCAGGCGTGACATCAACGCCCTGATCACGAACCGTTTTAATCTCTTCCAAAAGCGCCCAGGGATCAACGACAACGCCGTTGCCTATGATCGACAATTTACTTTTGCGAACAATTCCCGAGGGTAGTAAATGAAGCTTATACGTCTTGCCATCAATTACCAGCGTATGACCGGCATTATGCCCGCCCTGAAACCGCACCACAACATCGGCGCGCGAAGACAGCCAATCGACAATCTTGCCTTTTCCTTCATCGCCCCATTGCGATCCTATGACAGCAACACTAGCCATTTAACTCCCCTTACTCTTCGTATCACGAACAACAATTTGTCCTTCTTTTTGTTTTTCTCTTATCGTTTTCCAGCTTTCATCTAGCGCAACATTCACCACATCTTTCTTTGGTGCCTCGGGCAAGTACCTGCGGATCGTATCCATATACAAAGTGAACCCGGTGGCCGTCTCACCGCTCTGCTGCTCCCCAAAACGCACATCATAGCGACCACCTCGCCCGAGCTCACCACGCACGCCTTTGGCAAACAATGTAAAACCAATAGAGCTGTGATACTCAAAACCCCTGCTTTCCAGCGGATCAATGCTCACGGATACATCAAGGCCCAACTCCTGGGCGGCCTTGTTTAAACCCGTATAAACAGCTTCGAGTTTTTGAATGTCTTCCTTCGCTTCTGCAGGAACATCTCCTAAAGTTTCAAGAATTTTCTCCGCTCCACCTGATGCCGTCATAATCTTTGCCAGTAATTTTGCAGCCGGGCCTTTGATACGTTCAACCCCGTCCTGCTCACGCCGCTCTATAGCGCCGCGCAATTCTTCCCGATCAGAGTCCGACACATCAAACGCGTCAAAAATATTTTCGACAAGTTGTGGTAAGCATAAATCAATCGTAACCGACTTTAAACCAAGTGCGTCCAGCCCGATTAGTGCCAGCACGCAGCTTTCAATTTCGGCTGCCGCGCCGCCCGCACCGATCAACTCACAACCAACCTGACAAAACTGACGCTCTGTGCGTTGCTGACTCGCTTTGGTGCGCAGAACGTCATTAGCATAAGCAAGCCTCAGCGGTCTTGGCTCTCCTGCCAAACGCGAAGACGCAATGCGCGCTGTTTGTGGTGTAATGTCCGAGCGAATACCCATCATTCTGTGCGTTACCGGGTCCATCACGCGAAAAGTCTCGCCTGCCAAAGCTGCACCCGGCCCTGGCGCCAGTAAACTATCTTCAAATTCCACCATTGGCGGCTTGATACGCTCATAGCCAAAGCTTGCGAATTCACGCATAAGAACAGCAATAGCCTCAGCCTCCTGCGCCGCTTCGGGCGGCAGCAAATCAACAAAGCCGCTGGGAAGCAGGGCCAAATGTGTCTCGTGTTTGGTCATGGCCTTTATTTTGTTATTTTTTTCGGGGGATCAGGGTCAAACCCTGTATATCCCATAGGGTCTTAGGAGAAAAAGAAAGAAATGTCAATGGATTGGGCGAAAACCTCGGCAAGTCTAGGCCTGCCGCACAGCCTTTTCAATCACCGCACACAAGTCACCGACAACATTTTCAATCGTCTTCGGGTTGTCGCCTTCTGCCATCACCCGGATCACCGGCTCGGTTCCCGAAGCCCGCACGAGGACGCGACCATCGTCCACCAATGTTTTCTCGGCTCGTTTAATTGCTTCCTGCACTTGTGCATTATCCAGCGGCTTTGCTCCATTTTCAAAACGCACACTGCGCAAAATTTGCGGCAAGGGTTTAAACAAATTCAGAGCCTGACTTGCCGGCTTGCCCTGCGATTTTAAAATCGCCAGCACATGCAGCGCCGCCAGCAACCCGTCACCGGTTGTTGAATGATCGGATAAAATAATATGGCCTGATTGCTCGCCGCCAAGATTGTACCCGCCTTTGCGCATCAGCTCGACGACATAACGGTCACCAACCGCCGCCCGCTCCATCTTGATATTTTTTTCTTTTAAAAGCCGTTCAAGACCAAGGTTAGACATGACTGTTGTTACAACACCATCATTTTTGAGCAGCCCTTGCTCCTTCCATGACAAAGCCAGGGCCGCCATTAACTGATCGCCGTCAATTACGTTGCCTTTTTCATCAACCATGATCAGGCGATCGGCATCCCCATCAAGCGCAATCCCAACGTCAGCCTTGTTCTCAACCACAGCCTTCTGAAGATTGCCCGTCGCGGTGGCCCCATAACCTTCATTGATGTTGCGCCCATTGGGCGTACAACCAATCGCGATCACTTCGGCCTCAAGTTCCCACAGCACCATCGGCGCAACTTTGTATCCGGCGCCGTTTGCACAATCGACAACGATCTTCAGGCCGTCCAGACTTTCGCCCTTGGGGAATGTCCGCTTGATCGATTCAACATAGCGCCCGAGGGCATCATCCAGACGTTGTGCCTTACCAAGTTCTCCCGGAGCAGCCAGATCAGTACTGATATCGCCAGCTAATTTCTCCTCGATCGCCTGCTCAATTTCATCACCCAGCTTATGACCATCTGCGCCGAACAATTTAATACCATTATCCTGATAGGAATTATGTGAGGCTGAAATCATCACCCCGACATCGGCACGCAAACTTTGAGTTAGCTTGGCAATACCTGGCGTCGGAATCGGACCGGTGAGAATAACCTCCATGCCCATCGATAAAAATCCGGCCGTCAAAGCCTGTTCCAGCATATAGCAAGACAGACGCGTATCTTTGCCAATCACCGCCCGATTGGTTTGATCGCCGTTACGGCGCTGCCGCAGCACCACCGCCGTGGCCATAGCAACCTTCAGCGACATCTCCGCCGTCATCGGAAATGTATTGGCCTGACCTCTGATGCCGTCTGTGCCGAAATATTGTCGTGTCATGTCCTGCCCTTTATGGGGATGTTTTAACCGCAAAGATGCTTATATTCCAGTCATATATAAGAAAAACGCCCTACTTTTTGACATAATACATGTATTTGCGGTATTCTTACGCAACAATTGAGGTAGGAAACAATGGACACACAACTAGTAGACACAATAGAGACCGGACAAGGTTCCGGACAAGAACGCTTCACCGACAGCCTAAAGCGGATCAGTCAGGACGTTTTCAGACAGAGGCATTTTTCCTATAGTGATCATTCGTTTTCTGAAAGTATAGGATATGGCCGCAATGGAATTGACCCGAACGAGATTAATATCGGCTACATGACAGATGATAATCTTAATAAGGTCTATTTAACTTTCAAAGCGCCAGGCATAGATAAAACCTTCACTCAAATGACAGAGGCTTTACAAGACAACCTCAGCATTAAGATTGTTGCCAAAAGCCTGAATGCAAAAGTGAAGGCTCTGATCATAGATCAAGACGACACGCTCTCTCTTTCTCAAACCTTAACCGCCTTCAAAAATCATGTTGTTGAGCCGGGCGTTTCTTAAAAAAAACCGGACGCCCAAGCGCTATTTGTGGTCTTCACAAACATGTATACCGTAAGTGGCGTGTGTAGGGCTATTTTCCTTACAACATGTTTTCTTACACCCGTCTCCGGATTTTTTGCACTTAACGGTACATGTTGGGTAATTGCCGTCTGAAGCATTATCTTCTTCGCTCATAATTTCTCTCCTTTGTACGAAACGGTTATTCTATTAATAGATATCGGAATGATTTTGAATATGCAAGACGTCTGATGTATAACCTTAAGACCGCGGGTTTAAGCCCCTTGTGGGACCTCACCGCCTTTAATACCCCCACCGCTCGGCACCGATGATTTGGGTTTCTTATCATCTTTTTCCTCATCATCAGGATCGTCGCGAATAATCGGTCTGCCAGCCAGCAAATCCTTAATCTCGTCACCGGACAACATCTCATATTCGAGCAACCCTTTAGCCAGCGTATGCAGCTCATCCATATTTTCTTTCAGGATTTTTGTCGCGCGTTTATAGCCATCTTCAACAATGCGCCGCACTTCCGAATCTACCAGCGCCGCGGTTTCATCCGACATGTTTTTGCTCTGCGCCACCGAATGGCCGAGGAATACTTCTTCCTGATCGGAGGCATAACGAAGCGGCCCGAGCTTGTCGCTCATTCCCCATTCGGTCACCATTTTACGCGCCATATTGGTCGCCATCGAAATATCACTGGACGCCCCTGTTGTCACTTTGTCATCACCGAAAATAAGCTCTTCCGCAACACGGCCGCCCATCGCCACAGACAAATCAGCATGCAGCTTTTCCCTGGCCATCGACAAACGATCGCCTTCGGGCAGGCGCATCACCATACCAAGCGCACGGCCCCGCGGCATAATTGTGGCCTTGTGGATCGGATCCGATGCCGGCTCATGTATCGTCACAATCGCGTGCCCGGCCTCGTGATAAGCCGTGAGTTTTTTCTCATCATCGCTCATCACCATCGATTTGCGCTGGGCGCCCATCATCACCTTATCCTTGGCTTCCTCGAAATCTTCCATCCCAACGACACGTTTGTTATGACGTGCTGCCAGCAACGCTGCCTCATTCACCAGATTGGCTAAATCAGCACCGGAAAAACCAGGGGATCCGCGCGCGATTACGCTCGCATCAACATTGCCGGCCAGCGGTACTTTCTTCATATGCACTTTAAGAATTTTTTCACGGCCCTTCACATCAGGAAGCGGCACGACGATCTGACGATCGAAACGGCCAGGACGCAACAGCGCCGGATCAAGCACATCCGGGCGGTTGGTTGCGGCCAGAATAATCACACCTTCATTGGATTCAAACCCATCCATCTCAACCAGCAACTGGTTGAGTGTCTGCTCACGTTCATCATTACCACCACCAAGGCCCGCTCCACGATGACGCCCGACCGCATCAATCTCGTCAATGAAAATAATGCATGGCGCGTTTTTCTTGCCCTGCTCGAACATATCGCGCACGCGGGACGCACCAACACCGACAAACATTTCAACAAAATCGGAACCGGATATTGTGAAGAACGGCACATTGGCTTCACCGGCCACAGCGCGCGCTATAAGAGTTTTACCGGTTCCTGGCTGACCAACCAAAAGCGCACCCTTGGGAATTTGACCACCAAGGCGCTGGAATTTTTGCGGGTCCTTTAGAAATTCAACAACTTCTTCAAGTTCCTGCTTGGCTTCCTCAATCCCGGCGACATCTTCGAATGTTTTGCGTCCATGCTGCTCGGTTAGCATTTTGGCACGCGACTTGCCAAAACCCATGGCACCACCGCCCTTGCCGCCCTGCATCTGACGCATAAACAAAATCCAGACACCAATAATCAGAAAAGCGGGCAACAACGAGATAAGAATACTGAAAAAACTAATCTCCTCGGGGTCTACTTCTTCGGCTGTAATTTTGACACCAGTCCCCTCCAGACGCTGAACAACATTTTCATTCGGCGGTACCTGAGTTTTAAACAATTCACCGGAACTGGCAAAATGACCTTCAACCTGCTCGCCCTGAATGATCACGTCAGAAATGCGTCCAGCTTTAGCCTCGACCATAAAATCACTGTAAGCAATGTCTTCACGGCTGGTCGCACCCTGCTGCTGCGTACCCTGAAAAATATTGAACAGGAACATCAAAAACAGGCCGATCGCCAGCCAGAACACCATATTTTTGCCAAATGTATTCAAAATCTTGCCTTTCTTAGCGCTGAAAGCGCAGCACATCATCTTAAGTCTAGTTAATAAATAGCAGTTTTATCCAAGGAAACAAGGCTTGCTGCGGATTTAGTCCTGCTTTTCCGCCGCCCGCTCTGTCGTAAGCAAAACTGTGTTTGCCTTATCATCCCGATCAACAATCACGCCACCCAGCGTCCGCTTACGAAACTCTGGCTCCAGCATCAGCGCCTCGAACAGCGCCTCGACCTTTTCCATGCGCGGGCCGTAAGCGCTTTCCGTGCCCAGCGTATTGATCGCCTTGATCAAAATCCGCAAACCGATTTCCCCCGGCCAGGCTTTTAAAACTTCATTATTCAATACGATACGTTTTGGTTCATTTTCAATCGTGACATCCTGTACCGCCATATCAGCAATCTGGTCCAGCGCCTGCCGTGCCCGCGCCAGCCGCAGCGCCGTTACCGATAAACGCTTCGACGTTAAACCTTCTTCCTCCAGCGCCGCCCGCGCCTTCCTTAAACGCGGCCTTGCAAACTTCTCCGCCTCATTGCTCGGATCATTCACAAAAGAAACACCACGATCTTCGCACGTCGCAATCAATCGATCCTTTGGCACATCCAAAAGAGGTCTCAGCAACACAAGATTGCCGCTGTAATCCTGCGCCGGCGCCATCGCCGCCAACCCATCCAAACCGCTACCCTTGGCAAGCCGGAACAAAAACGTCTCGGCCTGATCGTCCTGATGATGGGCGAGAAAGAGATGACGAATGCCGCGGGCCTTACAATGAGCCTCCAAAGCCTTATACCGCGCTGCTCTTGCATTCTCCATGATCCGTGTTGAGCTTTGCTCTTCCTTGTCTTTCGATACGGTCAGAACCGAATGTGTCACGCCGGGCCAGTCTTTGGCCCATTCCCCAACTTGCGCCGCTTCCTGCGCCGCTTCGGGCCGCAGACCGTGATCAACACTGAGGATATGAATGGCCGGGCCGCCACTTTGCTCTGACCACTCCGCCAATAACTTCGCCAGCGCCATAGAATCCGGCCCACCGGACACGCCAACCGCCACCTTTTCAATCCCGGCCAGCATTTGCGTAAAGCCGGCCGCCAGCAGCGCCGCAAACGCTTCCGGCGTCAGGGGCTGCGCTTGTTCTTGCTCTAATGATAATGCCGCTTCGGCCATGTCTTTGGCTCCTCAACAATTTTTATAGCTTTAAGAAGCATTTTTACAAAACAAAGGCAATTTTAAAGTCCTGCCCCACCCCCAGTTTAAACCCTTGACAAAATAGGATATATTTCCTATACTGTCGGCATGAAAAACGAACCACGGATGAACACAGATAGACACAGATTTTTAACGGCGCTTATCTGTGTCCATCCGCCTGCCCGTCCGAAGCTGCGTAGCAGCGAAGGCGGGTGTTCATCTGCGGTTAATGAATATGAAAATAGTGAATCTGCGGAACAGAAAGAAGGACTATGGTTCTTCCTGTTAAAACAAGGGCTTGCCTATAAAATGAGCCTAAAATTCAAAGAGGGGGACCCCTCCCCCAAAAAATGAGGAACAAACTGACGAACGTGAATAACAAAATGAAATCAGTGGCTTACATACAAGGTAATCTAAAGCAAAGCACATTTTATTGTGACAAGAGACTTTCTACAACGTGCCGGCATTCAAAGGATTTTGTGTCGAAAACAGCACTTTTCGAGAACCGGAACGGAATATACATTTCGGTATTTGAGTACTGGAAGCGCAGAAAAGTGCTGTTTGCAGACCAAAAGATGAAGAATGCCGACACGTTTAGCAGCCGAGGCGGTTCATTTCCTGCTGCCCGCGGCGTAAAACCGGCGTCGTGCCGCCGGGATTTTCCTTGTTCAACTGGCGCAGGGCTGTACAGGCATCTTTTTTATTGCCCATCCCGGCCAACGACATACCCAGCTTCAGCAGATTATCCTGTGCCTTGGCACCGCGCGGAGCCTGCTGGTAACTTTCGGCAAAGATGCGTGCTGCCCGCTCATAATCGGCCCGCACATAAAAAGTCTCGCCGTACCAGTATTTGGCATTCGACGACAAAACATGATCCGGATACTGACTAAGAAAATTACCGAATTCCTTTTCTGCCGCATCAAAATTGCTGCCCTTAAGCAAAGCAAAGGCGTTCTCGTAAGCGGCGGCGGCATGATCCAATCCGCCAGACACCGGAGCGGAATTCTGGTTAATTGTTCCCAAACGCCCCCCTCCTGTAGCATTGCCTGTAGAAGGCTGAACATTTTGCGGCTTGCGAGTGTCCAAAATAATATTGTTTTGCGCATTGTTCTGTTGAGGGGGCGGGGCAACTTGCGATGGCGGCTTAGCGGTATATTTTGGGGCGCGGGTTGCCGACGCGCTTCGTCCCGATTCAAGATCCTGAATACGCAACTCCAGATCACTGGTTGCTCTTTCCAGCTGTTCTCTTAACTGACGAATTTCGAAGGTTTGTTGTTCCATCTGGCCGGTGAGGCTGCGCAACTCCACCTCTAACTGTTGAACGCGGATTTCTGCATTGGCGTTTGCAGACGGATCGCCGCCTGATGCATAACCGCCGCCCTGTGCGCCTTCCTGGCTGTAAACAGCACGATTGAGCGTCCGCACATCAGTCTCAAGGCGCTGCAACCGATCCGCCAACTCATTGGAAGACTGAGCATGAGAAAGGTTCGGGGAAAACCCGGCAAAGCCAGCCATTCCAGCAAGAACAGCTAATAAGAAAAAGTGTGGTTGTTTACCCGAACCCGGCATAGTTACAATCGACTTTCTTTAATCGACTTTGGTTACGCCTCTTCTGTTCTGTGCCCATGATGTATCATTGGACCCTGGAACAGCAGGACGCTCCTTACCGTAGCTAATTGTATTGACACGTAGCGGGCTAACCCCCAGCGCCATCAAATAACTTTTTACCGAATTGGCGCGGCGCTCACCTAAAGCCAAGTTATATTCGCGCGTTCCGCGCTCATCAGCATGACCTTCGATCGTGATCGACAAATCAGGATACTGGCGCAACCAATTGGCCTGATTATCAAGAATTGTGCGCGCTTCCGGAGTTAAATCGTAACGATCATAACCATAGAATATCCGGTCACCAACATTAACCACCAGATCAGCCTGCGTACCAGCTGCAGGACCTTGGTTATCACCACCATAAATATCGTCCAGTGGTCCGGCTGTAATGCCTTCTCTGTCAGTTGTTGTAACAGCGCCACCATCATCCATCATGGCCTCATCATCGGTAGAACAGGCGGTTACCAGAACCATGACAGCAAAAATCATGAAAAAACGGGACAGCATGAGTATCTCCTTTATTTGAATCTTGTCCAAACGCTTAAGCAAAGCAAAACCAAGCAATAACTGCCGATTCGCAGCCTAGCGTTTCATAGTAATATTCTCTTCATCGTCCCCTTGCAAGAGCCCTAAGAGAAAATCACAGTTTTATTAAGTTTTTTATAAAGGGCAAATATCGTTACTTGGAATTATTAGGGTAACAGCTTCTTCTGGAATTCATTAAGGCACAGAAGGGCCAGGCAGAGCAGCATGCAATTCCACACCATTTCCTTCAAGCAGAGATCCGCTTTCATAGGTTACTGCCATCTCCTGCAGTTTTAAAATCATATTAGCTTCTATCTGTCGCACACGCTCTTGGGTTATACTGAATCTCTTGCCGAGATCCTTTAATGTGATCTCTTTCTTAAATGTAGACAATCTATCCCATAAAATCCGCTCGTCCAGAATTGCTAACTCACGGTCGGAAAGCTGTAACCGCGCTTTAGCCAAAAACTCTCTATGCAACCTAAGTTGTTGATCCTCCTCCAGCAACTGCTCCTGGTTTGAGTTACCATTCTCAATAAAATCAACCCATGGCTCCTCACTGTCTTCTTTTGCAGGTCGATCTAGCGCCAAACCGGCGCTGCCGAACTTCGAATCGATAACACGAATATCTTCCATAGAAACCTTATGTTTGGTGGTAGCGTTGATATACTCAACAATCATTTCATCAATCTCATAGGCTGTTACCCCTAAATTTTGCGTCTTAGTATTTTGATGCAAACGCGCCCTGACATATTCACGCAAACTGGATAGATTGGAATATAAATACCTCTCTCGTGCGATTAGCCCAATCTTTAGGTGCGAAACATTTTCCTGTATATGTTTACCAATACATGACTCAACCCATGTTTTTGCGTAACCACCAAACGGTACATTTCGCTCATATTGATATTTCTCAGTGGCACGAAGCAAACCTATCTGCCCTTCTGAGAATAAATCGTCCAATGGCAAACCACAGCCTCGGTGGCTCTTTGCTAGAGAAAAAGGGACACGGGAATAAGCCAAAACAACTTTTTCTTTAGCTGCTGCTGATTTTATATTACGCCATAACTCCTTTTCTTCCTCAGGAACAAGCATAGGAACCTTAAGACACCAGCTATAATTTTCATGAAATCGAGCGAGCTCGGCGTTACTATCTTCGGCCATTGTTCCCTGCAGCTTATTATGAATGAAAAACCATATTATATCGACACAATATTTGCCATATAATATTTACGGATGCAAGGATTCTTTTATCTGCGCCAATAATTGCGCGGCATCGGCGCGATCACGGGCATCCGGGGCTTGTTCGATATAACTCTCCAACGCATCAACCGCAGAGTCCAGCTGTTCGAGCTTGGCATATAAAACGCCCGCATCAAGAAAAAGACGATATTCTTCCGGTGCAATCAATCTCATCATTTCGACGGTTTGCAACGCTCCTTTATAATCCTCCATTTCAATCTGCCGCAGCTTGATGTTGTTTTGCAAACGGATCAGGATGTTTTTATTGGGCATCGGATCATGATAATCCGAGGACAGCTCCGCATGTTCGCCCAGAGCCTTTTTGACCAACTTCCTGATATCCGACGCCTGAAGAATCCTGCAGCGACTAAAAGGATCAAAAATGACAACCTGTCCGTCCTTTTGCAATCTGCAGGCAAAATGACCGGGTATATTGAGACCCGCAATATCCCAGCCCTGCGCCTTGCCTGTATGAATATAAAGAATAGACAACGTCACAGGCATACCTTTGCCGCGATCGATAACGCCCACCAGATTGGCATTTTCTAAATTATCGTAGTTGCCCTCATCGCCACCATAATCGTGACCATCCACCAGAACATGTTTGAGTGCTGCCAACTGCGTTTCGACATTATCGTCGGCGCCAGCCTTAAGCAGCTCTTCGTGGCGCAGCCCCACCTCTTTCGCAAGCTTTTGCAGATGAATGGAATAGCGCTCAAGAGATAACCCTGGCCTGTCTATGGAAGCAAAAGCCAGGGCGGCCGCCGCCAGATCAACTTCTGAATCCTCGGATTTGCCGACAGATTCCAGATAGTTTTTTGGATCATTAGAAATATCGGCACCCACGCTATTGCTGTTGGTAAGGCTCATCCAGCAATCTTTCGGAATCCCACTGCTGCGTCTTTTCTTCACGAGGCGCACCCTCGGAGTCAGGAACGCCCTCACCCCGCAGCTTCACGTAGCTGACAACCTGGTTAACGCCACTGATCGTCCGGCCTGTCTCAACAACACGGTTGAGCTCAAGCCTACTCTGCGCAACCCCCATCAGATAAACTGTGCCCTGCACCGTATCGATGGAATAATTGATCGACAAAATATCCCGGTCGAGCGTAATCGCCGTGCGCAGACGGGTTGTAATCCATGTGTCCTTGGCAAAACCCATAATGCCTTCGCTTTCGGCAATACGAACCTCGTTGATGACCTGCTTAACACCTTCGGGCTGCCAGGCAAGTCTGACCGCTTCAACCCGGTGTTCAGGATTTTGCACAAGCCCCGTAATCAAAACGCGCCCCTGATTGATCGTCAGGTCCAACTTCCTGAACATCTCGATATCATACCGGAACCAGAGATCATTGATCTTGATCTGAATGGCGGCGTCGCTGGCCGCACCAGATAAACCACCTTCACTGGCTGCCGACACACCGACAGTCGCTGCGCTTCCAATCAAAAAGCCCGTACATGAGGACAAAGACAAAGCGCCTAAACCAAGACAAAGACAGCACAGTAAAACGGAAAGACGATTTTTCATGTTAAAAACCCTGAATTAGATCAAACCAGTTCTCTTATTATGAACGGGCTTGCCAGGCATTGTCCAGATGTCTGAAACGAAAAGGCCTGGTAAGAGCAATCACGTCGAAACGTATTGTATAATCAACATAATGCGGATGCTTTGACAGAAAAATAAGTGTCGCTTTTTCGATGCGTTTTTGTGTTTTGAGATCAACAGCTTCCAGCGCTTCATCAAGGCCAGCCCTTGCTTTAACCTCAACCATCAACAGGGTCTTTCCCCTCTTTGCAATGAGATCAATTTCACCCACAGGAGTTTTATAACGCCGCTCCAAAATTCGGCAGCCTTTGAGCATCAAAAACATCGCGGCCAGCGACTCGGCCCACAAACCCCGATCATATGCTTTCTGTTTCTTTGTTTTTTTTGCTGTCATTGTTTGGGAATTTTTAAAGCAATCTCATAAAGAACCTTACGCGAAGCGCCGGTTTCATCGGCGACATGGGACGCTGCTTCTTTTGTGCCCATGGTTTTCAAAGCCTCTGTCAGCTTTTCCATCAGATCCTTCTCACTGAAAACCTCTTCTTCAGGTGGGGCAATAACAAGAACCAGCTCACCTTTTGGTTGACCGTTTTCCTGATAATGAGTGACTAATCCTGAAACGCGCCCACGCCGCACCTCCTCATACATTTTTGTCAACTCGCGTAAAACCGCCATCTCACGATCGCCAAGGACAGCCTCAATATCCACAAGCACATCTGTCAAACGCGGTGCGGTTTCAAACATCACCAGAGTTGCCTTAGTGCTCCGCCACGCCTCCAAAGCTTCCCGGCGCGCTTTTTCCTTCGGCGGCAAAAATCCTAAAAAACAAAATCTGTCGGTCGGCAGGCCGGAAAGCTGCAACGCTGTGAGCGGCGCATTGGCACCTGGAATGGAAGTGACATTGAGACCAAGGTCCAGACAATCACGCACCAGCTTATAACCGGGATCGGATACCAGCGGCATGCCGGCATCGCTAATGAGTGCCACACTTTCACCGCTCGCCAGTTTTTCCAGTATTTTACCGCGCTGCTTTGAAGCATTGTGATCATTATAAGACAAAAGCTTGTTGCCTATATCGTAGGCCTTCAACAACTTTCCCGACACCCGCGTATCTTCGCAGGCAATAATATCAGCGCCATTCAACACATCCAGCGCCCGAAGCGTTATATCGCGCAAATTACCAATGGGCGTCGCCACAATATAAAGTCCGGGCTCCAGTGAAACTGGTTGTAGCCAACCGCCCTCTTTTTTTGTAGGGTGTTTTGTCATAGCCTGAAACTACAGAGATAACACTGAGGATAGCAAGGCCCATGCCCAGATTTACCAGATTTAATATCTTTTCGCTCCTGTTTCTGATTCCCGTTCTTTTTCTGTTGAATAGCTGTGCCACCGGTGGCGGCTACAGCAACAGAGCCAAGCCATGGGATTACAAGCCCCCACAGCAGCAAGCGCAGCAAGCCCCCAACCCGCTCTCAGAAAGCCCCGGCGACAACAGTCAAAACAAAAGCGCCGAGCGAAATATTTTAAACAACCCGGGTATTGAGAGCGAGCCACTCGATGCTGGAAATATGGGTGGCGCAATGGCGGGCACTCATACCCAACCTGCCGCCGCTCAGTCTAATTTGCCAGCGATTAAGGTAGCCTTGCTACTGCCACTTTCGGGGCAACACAAACGCCTTGGCCAGTCGATGCTGAAAGCTGCGCAGATGGCGCTTTTTGATATTGGCTACGACTCGTTTGAGCTTTTGCCTAAAGACACCAAAGGCACACCTGATGGTGCCCAAAGCGCAGCCCAAAGCGCATTGGATGACGGTGCACAATTTATTTTAGGCCCCGTCTTTTCACAATCTGTACGCGCCGCCAAAAACGTGACCCGACGGGCTGGAATAAATATGATCGCCTTTTCCACTGACTGGACGCAAGCTGGCGGCAATGCCTATATGATGGGATTCCTGCCGTTTGACCAGATAGAACGCGTTGTCAGTTATGCACAAAGCCAAGGTATTCAGCGCGTCGGCGTATTGGCCCCAACGACTGATTACGGCAACGCCGTGATGAATGCCTACAGATCAGCTACAGCCAGCATGGGTATCAACACCGTTGATACAGTACAATTCGCTGCAGGCGACAGTGGCCTTTCTACAACTGTTAGGAACTTCGCCCGTTACGATGCACGCAATGCTGCGGCACAATCGGCTGCCCAAAGTGGCGCCCCAACCATTCCGCCACCCTTTGATGCCGTTCTTATGCCGGTTGGTGGTGAGATGGCGCGCTCCATGGCCAGCATGCTCAGCCAGTATGATTTGGGCCCAAGCAACGTCAAAAGACTGGGAACCGGGTTGTGGGATGATGCCGGCCTGGCGTCAGAACCAAGTCTTGACGGCGGTTGGTTTGCTGCACCCTCGCCGCGCGCACGCGCTTCTTTCGAAGACCGCTATAATATGCTGTACAAAACGCCAGCGCCGCGCTTGGCCAGCCTCGCTTATGATGCTACAGCTTTGGCCGCCATTTTAGGGCGCCACGACCTACAACAGCAAGGTCGGCCAGCCTTCGACCACAGCGCCATTACCAACCCCAACGGCTTTGCAGGCATTGACGGAATTTTCCGTTTTCGTTCAGATGGGATTGTCGAACGTGGCCTTGCCGTTCTGGAATTTAGAAAAGGGCGCGTTGTTGTGATTGACGATGCCCCGCGCACCTTTCAGCAACAGCCTGGTCAGGAACAATATAGCCGATACTAGAAAATCCCGAGCAAATGGGATCATTTGCGACGACGCATTTGCGCAAAACAAGTTATTGTAGTTTGGCGCTGCGCACAGCCTCAAACTCTGCAAAGGTAATTTTTTCAGCCTCACCTTTTTCATGATGTGCCTGCATGGCCTTAAAAATTTCCTGCGGCACATTCACATCAACACAAGATTCCAAACCTTTGAAACCGGGAAATGTATTCGCCTCACAGATCGTATAGCCTTTATCGTCATAAAGAAGATCAATACCGGCCACCTGCAACCCAAGAATTTCTGCCGTCTTAATCGCAAGCCTCTTCGCTTCATCATCAGGTACAAACTCAGTCACAGAACCACCTTGTGAATAATTGGTCTTAAAATCACCGTCTTTCGCGCGGCGCTCCATAGACCCAACCACCTCGCCATCCACCACGAACATACGAATATCGCGCCCCTTACTCTTCGCGATAAACTTCTGGAAGATTAGCTGGATATTCGGGTTGGTCTGGCCAATAAGATCCATCAACTCGGTAAAGGCTTTTCTGTTTTCAATCAGGAAAACACCGCTACCGTTGACACCCAGCAACGTCTTAACCACCACCGGAAAACCAATATGGCTTTCTACCAAATCAAGATCGACCGGAAATTTCGCCAGCATAGTGGTTGGCGTCGGCAAACCGCTTTCGACGAGCACCTGATGCGTATGCAGCTTGTCCGCCACCATCTCAATAGTTTGGGAATTGTTAAAAATACGCACGCCAAGACGCTCAAGCTGACGAATAACCGCCAATGCAAAATAGCCGGTATCAATGACATAGGTACGAGGCAGGACAAAATCCGGGAGAGGCTTCAGTGAGCCGTCGATTAAAATGGACTCGCGGTCATCTTCCGAAACAAGCAGATCAAACTGCTCCGGCTTGAAGACTTTAACGTCGACGCCCATCTCCCGCCCAACGGCCAGAAACCTCCGAACTTCAAAAGCTTCGGCTGACGGCGCCTCTATGTCTTCATTAAAAAGAACCCAGACTTCCATAAAACCCCTTTTCTTTTTTCTTATAAAACCTGCCCGCCCCTTTTAAAAAGGGTAGGGAGTTATGTCATAGTTTTATTTTCCCGTCAAAAAAGAAAAAGCACACACCTATAGGCATGCGCTGCTTACGTTGTAAAAGGGGCAATGCCCCGCCTTGTTTAGCCGAGAAAAACTCCAGCCGAAAAACCCAATGCTACCCTCATTTTACCACAACAATTCTTTGAAAATTATTAAAATACAGAAGAATTATTTTGAAAAGACCCTTGATTTCCGAATCGAAATCGCCCAATGTCACCTCCTCAATACGCAACGAATAGTTTTAAAAGGAGAGAGCCATGATACGCACTGCAACGGCGAAGAAAATTGACGCCAAAAAAGAACTCGCGAAAAAAGGACGGCCCCGTAGCGAAAAGTCACGCAAAGCAATTTTAAACTCTACGAATAAACTTCTTCTTCATATGTCCGTGCAGGAACTCAGTATTGAGGCGATCGCCAAAAAAGCCAAGGTTGGCAAAACAACAATTTATC
Source organism: Micavibrio sp. (assembly GCA_021604545.1). Classification (GTDB taxonomy): domain Bacteria; phylum Pseudomonadota; class Alphaproteobacteria; order Micavibrionales; family Micavibrionaceae; genus UBA5701. Next base: position 54,078 of record BQJE01000002.1, on the reverse strand, counting down.
GCTGGTGGCCAAACAAAACAGCCGTTGTCATGGATGCGCTGATCAACCAGCCTGGCATGCAGACACCAATGCAGACACCTGCCAATGATTCGGAAGCTATCGTTATGCAGCTTGAAAAACTGATCAAGCTCTTGCACAGCCATAACGGCACAACAATCGCCCAACTTTTCAGCGAAGCGCAGGCTAGTGAAAAATCTCAGAAGATTTTTGAAAATAACTTCCTGTCACCACTGATCGATGCCATTGAATACAGCATCGAAGAAGGCAAAAAGAAAGATGAGTTCAGGAAAGACCTGAACACCAAGATGGCTATCGATATGCTGTGCGGTCCGATCTTCTTCCGCCTGATGGCGCACCCTTATGACTTCAACGGCGACTTCCAGAAGAACTACCCGTTTGAAGCCATTAAGCTTTTAAGAGCTGCCTAAAGAGAAACAATACCCGTCCCTTATAAAACCCCCGCATTAATGCGGGGGTTTGTTTATATAGTCATTTTCATTTATCTGATTATCCCCTAAAGTACGATTCATGCTCGAGAACTTTGACATAGCTGCCTTTTGGGAAAATCTTGTCGATTGGTGTGGCGGGGTCTTCTGGACAGAAAACACACTATACCAGATCGCCATTATTGCCATTTCATTCGGTATCGCCGTTATTGTATCCCATACCAGCAATAAACGTCTGGCCGACGCCATTGAAAAAGCCAATATGCCGATGCAGGCCAAAAGGGTCAGCAACAATCTGCGCCGACTGATCCTGCCAATTACAGCCCTGACCCTTATCTTTTTTGCCACACAGATTGCCAGCTCCACCCTGTTCGGTATGGAGGTGGGCCTAACCACAGCGATCACAAAACTGCTGCTGGCCTGGATTGTTATCCGCATGGCTCTACAATTTGTGCAAAACAAATTTGCCCGCAACTTCTTTGCCTTTTCTATTCTGGCCATAGCCGCCCTCAGTATATTCGGCGTTTTGGATGAAACCTCGGCGGCTTTGGATTCGATTGGCATCAATCTCGGGGAATCACGCCTTTCATTACTGGCTGTGTTTAAAAGTATTTTCCTGCTGTTCTTCCTGCTTTATATGGCAATTTTTGTCTCAACTTTTGCCGAGAGAAAAGTCCTACAGGCCAAAGGCATGAAGCGATCCTCACAGGTTCTGATTTCCAAAGTCATTCGCATCACTTTAATTGTCTTTGCCCTTCTGATTGGCGTCACCAGCGCCGGCATTGATTTATCTCTCTTTGCGGTCTTTGGTGGCGCGGTCGGCCTTGGTGTCGGTTTTGGCCTACAAAAAGGCATCTCAAACCTGTTCAGTGGCATGCTGCTCCTGCTCGACAAATCGATCGTTCCCGGCGATGTGCTCGAAATGGAAGGCGGCACGTTCGGCTGGGTCCAACATATGGGCGCCCGCTATACCGAAGTCGTCACCCGCGATAATAAATCTTTCCTCATTCCGAACGAAGATTTCATTACGCAAAAAGTTGTCAACTGGTCACACGGCAACACGCTTATTCGTGTTGAAGTTAAGTTTGGCGTCGATTACGGTCACAATCCGCATGAGATTAACGCTATGGCGGCAAAGGCCGCTGAGAAGGCAGATGAACGCATCTGTGAAGATCCGGCACCGGTTTGTCATCTGGCAGAATTTGCCGATAGCTCGTTGAACTTTAAGCTGCGGTTCTGGATCAAGGATGCCGAAAAAGGCATGACAAATATCCGCGGCGCGGTGATGCTGGCACTGTGGGATACATTTGAAGAAAACAACATCAAAATCCCATACCCCCACCGCGAAGTTCTTATTACAGAACAAAAAAAGGCGTCCTAAATACTCAATTCGGATACCTGATTATATTTAGAATTCCCACTCTCCTCTGTATAAACTGGCTCTTCGGGGTAATCTTTGCCAGTTCCCGGCACCATAATTACTTCCCCACCAACCTTCAAATCCCCCTTGTCGTGAGACCACGTACTTTTGTATAGCCACATCCTACTTAAATCCACTGGAAAAACGGGATTATGCGGCTTAAAAACCAGTTCGAGAACTTCACCATTTTTGGGTTTAAAGTTACCTATACCCAATTCATCTTTAATGGCTTTGAAATCTGTATCATGCCCAACCAACAAACCGGGGCTTTGATTACTGGAACAGTGAGAAAAAAACTCAGGCCAACCCAGATTCATAATACGGTGCTTAAGCTGCTCCTTGGTTTCACCACCCGGTGGGTTTTTACCTTCGGCAAGTAGTTGCTCTCTTACCTGCTTATGAATGTTCGTCCAATCGCCCCAATCCTGATCACGCAAATCAGGAATCGCATAAACGGGCACTTTTATATATTGATTGATGATTTCTGCTGTGTGTTCAGTTCTTGTCGTACCCGTGTGGGCAATAAAGCTTGGCTTAAGCCTCTTTATAATAGCTTCTGCTTTGCGAGCCTGCTCTCTGCCGTCTTCACATAGCGGGGCATAACCACCGGCCTGAACTTCTTTGAATTTAGGAGCAAGACTCCCACCAACAGTTACATCTGTAGGATATATGGTGATCCCATGGCGAACCAAATATACGGTTTTTTGCTCTGAAAGCGATAAAAGTGAAGACATAGCAACTCAAACTCCAGTATTACATAACTTAACCTTGCCTGTGTAGCACAAGCTTTTTCTAGTGGTCAATACCCGATATAAAAAAGGCGTCCTAAAGACGCCTTTTTCTTTCCTACCCCATCCATCCCAAGCAAACAACATTTAGTCGTGGCAAGGCAGCCGAGGATCGCCGCGCGGAATGTACAGTTTCGTACATGAGCACGGCGAGACCGAAGGATAACGCGGTCCACGGCTGAATGTTGGAAGCTTTTAAGCCGCAATCTTCTGCGCTTCAGCCGACACATCAATCGTGTCACCACCCAGCGGACGGCTGCAAACACACAGGCCTTCTGATTGTGCGGCGTCAAGAATGCGCAGTGTTTCCTGCGGATTGCGGCCAACACTCAGGCCATTCACTGATACATGCTGGATGATGTTATCTGGATCAACGATGAACGTCGCACGCAGGGCCACACCGGCCTGTTGCTCGCGCACGCCAAGCCCGTCAACCAGGCTACCGTTTGTATCGGCAAAGCTCCACTGGCCCAGCTTGTCCAGGAATGGATGCTCACGGCGCCAGGCCAGCTTACAAAATTCGTTATCGGTACTACCGCCCAGAACAACGCACCCGCGCTTCTCAAACTCTGCATTCAGATTGGCAAATTCGGCAATTTCTGTCGGGCAAATAAAGGTGAAATCTTTCGGATAGAAAAAGAAAACCTTCCACTTGCCTTCAAAGCTCTTTTCCGTGATGTCCTCAAAAGCGGACTCGCCGTTTTCTTCATGAGCGTTAAAGCCGGGCTTTACGCCGGTCACTGTAAATTCTGGAATTTGATCGCCAATACCGAGCATTGTTTTTCTCCTTATAAGGGGCTTGCGTTTGTAATCTTGAGGAAGAATAGCGCTAAGCCCACGAAATTCAAGGGGTAAAGACATATTATTGGATTTGCAAATTTGGCTCTGCTTTCGTATATAAAGCCCATGACCTATAAAATCGCTGCTTTATATCGTTTTACGCCGATTGACGACACGGCTGCCCTGCGCCAGGAAATCGTAGATTTCTGCGCGGATATGGGTGTTTGTGGCACGCTTTTGCTGGCACCGGAAGGTATTAACGGTACTTTCGGCGGCCCGGACGAAAACATGGACAAAGCCATCAATTTTCTGGATGACAAGCTCGGCATCAAGCAAGGAGAGTTAAAATTCTCGGCCAGTGACAAAAAGCCTTTTAATCGCTTTAAAGTCCGGCTCAAAAAAGAAATCATCACAATGAAAGCACCCGAAGCCGATCCTAATAAACAGGTTGGTCAATATGTAGAGGTGCAGGACTGGAATGATTTGATTGCTGATCCCGACGTTACCGTCATCGACACGCGCAATGATTACGAAACCAAAGTTGGTATCTTTAAAAATGCCATCGATCCCGACATCAAAAACTTCACTGACTTTAAAGATTACGTCGCCGATAACCTTGACCCAGACAAACACAAAAAAGTAGCGATGTTTTGCACCGGTGGAATTCGCTGCGAAAAGGCATCAAGCTATATGCTCGCTCATGGATTTGAAGAGGTTTATCACCTCAAGGGTGGGATTTTAAAATACCTCGAAACCATCCCCGCCGATCAAAGCCAGTGGGAAGGCGAGTGTTTTATTTTCGATCAGCGCGTATCTGTAACGCATGGATTAGAGCAAGGTTCCTGGGCCATTTGCCATGGTTGCCGCGAACCCTTATCTCGCGAAGAAACGCAGCATAAATTATACGAACAAGGTGTCTCCTGCCCACATTGTGCGGATGGCCTAACCCCTGAGCGTATCAAAGCCCTGCGCATGCGGCACAAACATTATACCGACAATCATGGCGACTAAGCATATTCGTATTCACGGAAAAGTTCAGGGCGTATGGTATCGCGGCTGGACGGTGGAAACGGCAACCAATCTAGGGCTAACCGGCTGGGTTCGCAACCGATCGGACGGCACGGTCGAAGCCCTCATTCATGGTCCAGCAGAAAAAGTTGAAGAACTAATCAAGAGCTGCCATAACGGCCCGCCCCATGCACAAGTGACAAAAATGGATATCGAAGATAGTGAAAATGAAGGCATGACGACCTTCGAACAAAAACCGACACTCTAATTGTTGGGCGACTCAGGTGGCGGCTCCACTTTTATAGAATCAAAGCTAAAAAACTTTTCTTCTGGGTTTTCTTTCTGCGCCGGCTCAGGCAACGGATCCGTCTCTGGTTGTTCTGCCAACGGACCATAAACGGGTTTTCTTTCTGGCGCAGGCGGCTCTACTATTAATTCCGGCCCCACAAATAATGTGGGCTCAGACACAGCCTTTTTCTGTTCATTCGCAACAGTTTCCCTGAAGGGTGGTGGCCATATTTTATTTGAATCTTTCTCGATCTTTCTTTTTTCAGGATACCTACCAGGAGATCGGGTAAAACGCCCCGCCAGTTTTTTGCGTTCTTCACGCGGCAATTGCGTTGCTAGTTCTTTCATTGCCTTTGTGCGGCCTTTTTCTACCTTAGCCCGTGCGGCAGACATTCTTTTCATAGCCCGCTCGTACGCATCCGCATCAAATTCTTTTGCGCTCATAATTTTGGCCAAAGCCTTTTTAGCAGCGCGCATCTCTCTCATCTCTCCGCCCATATCACGACGGCTTTTTTGCAGGGTCCGCGCCATCAAATGCTGCGTTTCCGGGCTCATCTCGGCTTTAATCTCGTGCCATGGCTTGTGCTTCTGATGCAGCATCATACCGCCAGTTATCCCGACCAGAAGAAGATTGAGAAGTATTGAAACCGTAAAAGCAACGCGAACAGAGTTTTTGGTCACAACCACTCTTCTCCGGCTGCAACATCGTCCATATAAAGGAAATAGGCATCGAGGTATGTATCATCTGCATCCTGCACGGGAACCTGATAGTAAAAACCACCAACAACCCCTAAAAACAACACCGCTGCCAGCGCATAAGCGGGGCGGGGCAACACAAACATATCTGCCAAACCATCCAGTCCCTGCATAAAGCCAGACCGTCTTTTGGGTTTACTCTGAAGCGACGCTTCAATAATACGCTCACTCAAATTACTGCGCGGCGGCGGCGGGGCAACCCGTTGCGTTAACAATGTATCCAGCTCATCTATATTTCTTTCAACCATACTCAACATTTCCTCCTTCCTCGTTTAAGCCGATAAAATTTCTACGTGTCAGCTCATCACGCAAGCCCGCTTTCGCGCGCATCAATAATGATTCCAAAGCCTTGACCCCGACACCCATGATGTCTGCGGCCTCCTTATTGCTCAGCTCTTCGTAAAAGCACAAATTCAGCGCCGTCTTCTGGCGTTCAGGCAAATTCTGAATAGCTTCTTCCAGAATGTCCTGCTCCTGCGCCACCTGCATCTTTTTCACCTGGTTCTGCGATTCATCGACAAAACGTTCTATTGCCTCGCCGCCAGCCAGTGGTTTTTTCTTCCGCACAAAATCCAGTGCCTGATTGGTCACCACCCGATAAAACCATGTCGTAAATTTAGCACCACGCTCTGCATTCCAACTTCCAGGCTTGTGCCAAAGCTTTAAAAAAGCTTCCTGCACAATATCCTCGGCCTCATCCTGCTGCCCACACATACGGTAGGCCACATGATAAAAGCGCTCGCTGTGGCGCCGAACCAAAGATGAGAAAGCCTGGTGGTCGCCTGTATTCACACGCGCCATCAGGCCTTCATCATCGTCTTGATCGATATCAGACATATTTTTATAGCCTCTTTTGTGGCTTACTCGCCGGAGCTATCTTCACTATGATCTTCACGGCGCTCTTGACGCTTTTCACGACGATCGCCCCTCTTTTCTTTCCACTCTTCGCGACGCTTTTTCTGCTCTTCGCGGGTAATCTGGCCATCGCCATCGACATCCATTTTGTCAAAAATTTTGTTGTGGAAGTCGCTGAATTCTGCCTTCGAAATAGAGCCATTTCCATCGGTATCAGCCTTTTCAAACATTTTGCCTTTGTGATGGCCGCGCTTATGTGCCTTATCAGAACCCTCTTCCGCAAAAGCAGCGGGGACACCCAGAACCACAGCAAGAGCTGTTAACATTAAAATCTTACGCATAGTGTTTCCTCCGTTTTGATGTTGATATAGCTTATACGTATGTAAATTCAAAACCCTTCGAAAGGTTTTTAGCACGCAATATTCCGCTGGTCACCTACTTCCTGTATGGTGGTACGGAATCACCTGAAAATGGAGCAAAACCGCCATGACCAATAAGGGCAAAGACCACAAAAAAAGGTCAGAAAAAGATAAGCCGAGCAACCGCGAAAAAAGCCTTTCTAAAAGCTCGCAACTCATGATGGATCAACGTTTATGGCTAAAAATTCTGGTTGGTATGGTTTTTGGCGTTATTACAGGTCTTGCCCTTTCACCTGCGGGTCCGATTATAGAGGCGAAAGAGACAGCTTTTGCTGTTGGAGAATGGCTGTCCTTACCAGGCACCTTGTTTTTAGGGATGATTCAAATGGTTATTATCCCGCTTATTGTTTGCTCGATTATCCTCGGAATAGCCGAAAGTGGCTCAATGGATTTTCTAAAAAGCATGGGATCACGACTAATCCCTTATTTTATTCTCACCACCATCATTTCAATCACCATTGGCGTCACTCTGGTCCAGATCGTTAGACCTGGTGATATGATCAATCAAGGCATGGCACTGGAAGTGTTAAACTCCGGCGCCGCCAGTGACCGCCTGTCTGGCGATACGTTCGAAGATCTGACCATCCCGCAACGCATAGCCAATATTATCCCCACCAACCCGGCGCGTGCGCAAGTCGAGCGCAACATGCTGCAAATCGTCATTGCCTCCATTCTTGTCGGCATTGCCCTAATTACTATCCCGGCGGGCACTGGCAAGCCGTTCAAAGATCTATGTGTGGCTGGACAGGTGCTATCGATGAAGATTATTAGCTGGGCGATGGTAATTGCCCCTTACGCCGTGTTTGGGCTTCTCTGTAACATTACGATACGTATCGGATTGGATGCTCTGATTAGTCTTGGCTTTTACGCAGCGACCGTGTTAACCGGCCTAGGCTGCATGATGCTGGTTTACCTGACGATCATCGCCCTCTTCACAAAAAAATCGCCCGGTGAATTCATGAAAGGCATTCGTGAAGTGCAGCTCCTGGCCTTTTCCACATCCAGCTCTGCTGCCACCATGCCGTTTTCTATTCAAGCCGCTGAAGAAAAACTGGGCCTACGCCCCGAGGTCAGCCGCTTCGTCGTACCCCTAGGTGCCACCGTCAATATGGATGGCACAGCTCTTTACCAAGCCGTCGCCGCGCTGTTCCTGTGTCAGGTTTTCGGCATCGACCTATCTACACCTGAAATCGCCATCTTAATGCTCACCACAGTCGGCGCTTCAATTGGTACACCCGCCACGCCCGGCGTCGGTATTGTTGTGCTGGCTACTATTCTGGTTGGGATCGGCGTGCCGGCGCAAGCTATTGCCCTAATCATCGGTGTCGACCGTATCCTTGATATGTGCCGCACCACTGTAAATGTCACAGGAGATCTCGCTGCTTCGACGGTGATGGATCGCTGGCTGCCAGAGAAGAAGAAATAGCTACAAAGCGGCTAAGTCAAACACCAGCCGATCACCCTTGCCGTGATCAGGCCGCAACGCGGCCGACCATATAACCCGTCCCGGTTTCTTCAGTTTCAGTGATAAGCGTGTACCGTTCTCATCAGACTGTGCTCTGTAACCGACAATAAGCGGGTGCTGTAATATTTTAGCCTCCAGCCCCGCATCCCAGGCAACGCCAGGTATTTGAATGGCGAGAATCCTGTTTTCATCGCTGAGTTGATGGCTAAATTCTACCCTGGTTGTAAGATCAAGCACCATCCTTGTTTTACCAGGATGTTCGCCAAAACGTACACTTGCCACCACCCCTCCTTTTCCTGAAGCTGGCTCTACAAAAGATACGGCTTTAGTTATTTTCTGTTCAGTATCCGCAGATGCCACACGCATAATTTGTGGTTTCTGTTTTGGTATTGGATAGGAAGAGTCCTTAGTTTTCTGTGCTGTTTTTTGAACAAAGTCAGGTTTGGTACGTGGAATAACAGTTATATCTGCGCGCGCATATTGCGTTGGCACCTTTATCGTTTCAACCGGCGCACCGTTCAATGGTTCCAAACGAAGCGTTCTAACATGAATCTTTTCACCGCTTGGATCATACTTTTTTGTGTATTTACTAGCTGTCTTTGTTTCGGTCGGATGAACATTTTCCCGCGCCCGCATATGCGCCTCAAGCGGTGAAATTTCAGATTCATCCTCAGCCTCCAATTCGACCATACGAAAAGCACCTCCCTCTGCTTTTAACAGATTTTCGGCACTGCTCGCTTTCACCATCTTCACCGGAGCATGAGAATCCACATAGGAACGCGTGCCCTGCGATGATGTCTGACACGCCGCCATAAGCATCAAACAGGCCGCCAAACCCGGAAGAACAATATTTACATATTTCGAAATCATAGCCATCAGACCTGATGAATTGAGTTTTCAATCTATCACATCACGGGAATTAACCAAATATTAACGTGCGTAATATAGAAATAAAGATGTTATGGCAGGTAATAGCATTATAAAAAACAATATATTAGGATGTCTGGAGGTCGCTCTTTTTATGCCAAGCGGCGCCGAGCGTTTCTGCGCTGATCGCAAAGGTATGCTCAGATCCTTCCTGATCCCGCTTCTGGTACTGCCATTAACGCTGATCACCGTCATTGCTGCTCATCCCGATCCAAATCTGTCCACGGATACAGCTAAAGTTCTGATGGCGGTTTATAGCCTACGGACGGTTGTTTATCTATCTGCATTTCTTGGCTTTGTTTATTTCATGGCCAAAGGCATGGACCGCCTCGAAAATTTTTACCGTTTTGCCACCGCAAATAACTGGCTGGTTCTACCAGCCACAATTCTCATCGCACCTTTGGTGATACTTTTTATGAATGGCGCTTATAGCTGGAGTGAAGTTTATCCGCTGATGGTTTTTATTACGCTTTACTCTTATGCTTACACTGCCTTCATGGCCACATATGTGATGCGCATTCCGATGGAGCTCGCCTGTTTTATTGCGATTGCCGGTATGGCGATCAATCAAACCGCTCTCGACGTCATGAAATGGACGGCGGTAAATGTGATGTATCTCATTTCGTAAGTCTGGAAAGCCGCTGGACAAAAGGTTCAGGCTTTAGCGACAGTACCATATGCACTGCCCACAGACCGAGCCAGCCAATCATTAACGCAGGCTGCGGAATACCGACCAAAACCCCGCCATAGCCAATTGCACCAAAGATTACCCCTATCACCAAGATAAACATCGTTGCTTTACCAACCGGCAAACCCGCAGCAATTAAATGATGATGAAAATGCCCGCGATCGGGATCGAACGGGTGTCGTCCCTCTTTCATGCGGCGAAAAAACTGGCCGCAAGCATCAATCACCGGCAGCGCCACAATCCACGCCACCGATACCGGTGCCAAAACGTTAGCAGGCTCCTGCGACAACGTAATCACATACCACGCCAAAACCATCCCCAGTGCCATAGACCCCGCATCACCCAGGAACACACTCGCCTGCCTCCGAAACGGATGACGCATGTTATAAAACAAAAACCCGAACAGCGCAGCTTCGAGAATCCCGATAATCATAAATGTCTGCCCATCGCCAGCCACGGCACACGCCGCCATCAACCAACCAAACATAATAAAACTTTTACCACCCGCAAGCCCGTCTAGCCCATCCATAAGATTGATTGCATTAATCAAAAGAACAACACAAAAAACTGAAAACGGGATCGACATGAACCCCAGCCCGACAACACCCAAACCAAACATATCACCAAGCTGAAACACTTGCGCCCCGCCGGGCAGAACAATCAAAAACGCCGCTACAAACTGGATCATAAATTTAATCCAGGCCTGAATATGATTGTGATCATCGACAGCCCCCATCAACAAAACCAGTGCGAGTGCAGCAAAGAGCGGCCAGTAAATCACCAGATTCACCCCGGCCAATATGCTGGCGGCTATAAAAACAGGAAAAATAACGATCCCGCCGATGGGGGGCACAGCATCCTTATGCGTCTTACGGCCTCCCGGCTGATCAACAAAACCGGCATTAACAGCCACACGCCTTACTGCCGGAATAGCAGCAAGGACCACAAAAAAGGCTAAAAACATTCCCCCAAAAGAACCCATAACCACAAGTATTAAACTTTACTGCCCATAAATAAAGTTACTTTTTTTACCAAGGATTTGGGAATAGCATGCGTCCTATATATAAAGGCCTAATATGAATATGGACGATAATGAGGAAAAACGCCTGATCAAAGGCGCACAAGCTGGGGATGCCGATGCTTTTGAAGCTTTGGTAAACCACAACTATGAGGTGATGTTTAAAATGGCTTTCAAATGGTGCCACAACGAACAAGACGCGCAGGACATCACACAGGATGCCTGCATCAAGCTCGCATGTGGTATTGGCAGCTTTAAGGGCGATTCTGCTTTTACCTCCTGGCTTTATCGTCTGGTAATTAACACCGCCAAGGACTGGTACAAAAAACAGAACCGCCACCCTTCTTCATCAGACGGACTGGAAACTGCCAAAATAGATGAAAAAGCCGATGAAAAACTTTTTGCCCGTCAGGTTGTCGATGAAATTCACAAACTACCCGACGGTGAAAAAGAAGCGATGTTTTTGGTTATTGGCGAAGGCATGTCGCACGGCGAAGCAGCAAAGTTATTAGACTGCAAAGAAAGTACGGTGTCGTGGCGCATCCACGAAGCTCGCAAGAAATTAAACAAATTATTTGAAGGAGAACGCGCTCATGGATGATGCGCAATTGAAGAAAATACTGGACAATGCAGACGTCCCGGCCACCGATGACAACGCCCGCAAACGCGCGGTGAACATGGCTATGGCCGAATTTAAAGAGTCTCAAAAAGAAAGTGAAAAAAAATACCAAGGAATTCCATTTCTCTCTCGTCTTATGGGTAAGACAAACACGCAACAAAGGAGAGACCCAATGGAAAAAGCGAGCAAAAAGAAACTTTATATGGGCACGGCCCTCGTCACCGCAAGTCTGGCCGTACTGGCACTGCCTATAACATTTGAACAAATGTATATGACAGTTGATGGTGGTGCAGGTAGCAGCACAACGATCGCAGAACTTAACAAAGTAAAATTCAATGTTGATAACGGCGGTTCTAGAAACATTGCAAAAAATATTACCGACAGCATTCAGCCCAAAGAAAGAATTGAGGCTGAACAACAACTCGCTGAAGTTGATGCAACCTATGCAGAGCCACGCATTGCCGGAAACGAACGCCAGGATGCACCCGTTGCCGTCGCTTCCGTCGAAGAATCAATCAGCACAGGCGCAAGCTCTCAGCAGGCTCCAGTGTCTCCTCCAGCCAGAGGACGCATCACGGCTGACAAAAAAGAATCCAAAATGCTTGCCGCAAAAAGGCCAATGGAAATGGCGCAAGGTGCTGTCGCTGGATTCGCCGATAGCAGCGTTGCCAGCAGCATGATTGTCGCACCACACGACATTATGCCACCACCGGGCTATAAAGATGTTGGCCGTGACAAGTTTGAGGATTTCAAAATCAATCCAATCAAAACGGTAGCACAAGAACCTGTCTCAACATTCTCTGTTGATGTCGACACGGCCTCTTATAGCTTTGTCCGCCGTCAACTCAACAGCGGCGTATTGCCACAAAAAGATGCCGTGCGGATAGAGGAGCTGGTCAACTACTTTGATTACAACTACCCGATGCCGGAAAGCAAAGCTGAGCCTTTCAAGGCCACCGTCACCCTAACGCCCAGCCCATGGGCCGAAGGCAAGAAGCTGATGCATATCGGCATCAAGGGCTATGACCTTCAGAGCGAGCAACCCAAAAGCAATATCGTCTTTTTGCTTGATGTGTCCGGTTCAATGAACAGTCCTGACAAATTGCCGCTGGTCAAAAACTCGATGAAGATGTTGCTCGACAGTTTAAATCCTGACGACACTATCGCCATTGCGGTTTATGCCGGCGCGGCCGGAACAGTTCTCGAACCCACCAAAGCGAGTGAAAAAGGTAAAATCATGGCGGCTCTGGATCAACTTAGCGCAGGCGGCTCTACGGCCGGTGCGGCGGGCATCAATCTTGCCTATCAACTCGCCGAGCAAAACTTCGACGAGGAAGCCGTGAACCGCGTCATTCTGGCCACCGATGGTGATTTCAATGTCGGCATCACCAATCGAGAAGAGCTGAAAGACTTTGTCGAGCGCAAGCGCGAAAAAGGCATCTTCCTCTCCGTGCTTGGTTTTGGGCAGGGCAATTACAACGACCATATGATGCAAACTCTGGCACAGAACGGCAACGGCGTTGCCGCTTACATTGATAGCCTCAATGAAGCGCGCAAGGTTCTTGTCGACGAAGCAACCTCAACGCTCTTCCCGATTGCCAAAGACGTAAAGCTGCAGGTCGAGTTTAACCCTGAAGCTGTCGCTGAATATCGTCTTGTCGGTTATGAAACACGCCATCTTAACCGTGAAGACTTTAACAATGACAAAGTTGATGCCGGTGATATCGGTGCGGGCCACACGGTCACCGCGATCTACGAGATCACACCGGTCGGCAGTGAAAGCGTTAGTGTTGATCCGCTTCGTTATAGTGCAACAGAAAAAGTGGAAACGCACAAAGCCAAAACAGATGATTTTTCTGGTGAATATGCCTTCCTTAAAATTCGCTACAAACTGCCAAAGGAAAGTAAGTCCAAACTCATCACCACACCGGTGACGCGCGATAATGACATGGAGCATGTGCAATTCGTCAGACAGCCCACGCATCTGAATGAATTTAACTTCGCCACTGCCGTTGCCGGATTCGCCCAAATCCTCAAAGGCGGACAACACACAGGCGATCTCACTTATGATGATATCATCTCGCTGGCCAATGGCAGCAAAGGCGAAGACACATTCGGCTACCGCGCTGAATTCGTCCAGATGGTGCGCCTGGCCAAATCGGCAAGCACGATCCAGCCACGATAAATAAACCCAACCCCCCTAAACCGGCCCCATAAAACGGGCCGGTTTTAATTTCCGCACCACATCTTTCCCTAACGACAACGGCCTGCCTAAAATCATATCAGCAATCAAATGCGCTGCGGCAATAGACCCGACAGCTCCGTGCGCGCTATGGGCGGTAGAAACGTAAACATCCTTACAATCATGCGCCCGCCCTATAACCGGAAAATGATCTTTAGAGGTTACGCGCACAGAGGCCCAGCGCCCGGAGACCTCAAGCTCCTTTGCCACACCCGGCGCGATCTGGGCCAAAGCCTCAATATTCTCCCGGTCGTCTTCGTCGTGAATCTTACTATGTTCAACGCCTTGCTGAAACGTTGACCCTATTTTATGAACGCCCTCTTTTTCCGGCAGGATATAGCCGCTATAGCACAAAGCGCAGCGAAGTTTTTGAGACTCCTCGCTGGGTTTTGCAAAGGTGACTTGGCCGCGCACCGGGAATAGGGGCAAATCTCGCGCCTCTTCGAATTTTTTGACTCCCATCCCACAAGCGAGAATAACCGCATCGGCGTCCACATCCGAAACGCTCTCAATTTTTGCATTCAGACGAACCTCAATTCCTTGCGCATATCTTTCGCATAGTTTCTTTGGTGACACATATCCCGATTGCGGCAGATAAAGCGCATCATGTTGTAGATCAACCCCCGCAATGTCCGAGGCCTGCGCAGCGTTTAAGAGCCGCATCTCCTCATCCGGCCAGCTCCATGTTTCAATTGTCTGGGCCAATTGCTTTTGCCGCTTCTCATCAGTAATCAAATGCAAAGCACCGCAAGCATTCCACTCAATGTCTTCCAGTTCCTGAAATGTCCGCAGCGCCTGAGAAAATGCTGCGCAATAAAAATCACTCTCCGGCGTGCGGTGGGCGGACAAGCGTGGATTATAAAGTCCAATAGGGTTACCGGATGCGCCAGCCGCCAGCTCCTCCCCAGCCTCATATATCACCGGCTCCGCCCCGGCCTGCTTTAACACATACGCACAAGCCGCTCCCGCCAGCCCCCCGCCGATAATCGCCACGCGTTTCATTCTTTTACTCCCACCAACATCGCCCACTTACCACCAAAGCCAGGCACTTTGCGAACCTCAAACCCGGCTTCCCGCAAACCGCGCTTCACAAACCCCGCCGACGTAAATGTCGCAAAGCTTGCACCCTTCTTACTCAGCCGTGCCATTTGCGCAAAGACCGTTTCGCTCCACATCTCCGGATTGCTCGCCGGTTTAAAGCCATCCAGAAACCAGCAATCAACTTCAGCCTCGAGCTGGGCCATCGCTTCATTCACATCATCAAAAACGAGCGTCAAGCTCACACGTTCATTCAAAACAATTCTATGAAATCCCGGCACGCGCAGCGGGTAAAGCCCCAACATATTTTCCACCCGTCCCTCAAATTCATCCACCCAGAGCGCCAACGCCTCCCTAATCTCTTCCACACTCAATGGAAATTTCTCAAAGGATATAAAATCCAGCGCCTGCCCTGCTTCCGCCGTTTCTTCAAACAACTTCCACGTGGCCAAAAAATTCAGCCCCGTACCAAAACCGGTCTCAGCCACCACAAACCGTGCTTTTCCATCACCCAGCCCTTGCCAACGACCCGGCAAGTCATTACCTTTTAGAAACACATGATGCGTTTCCGCCAACCCGTCTTCGGCGGAAAAATAAACATCATCAAATTGTTGCGACCTTAAAACCATGAAAGACCTTATATATGTCCGATAACCCGCTTCTGCAAAATTCGAGCCTGCCCAATCAAGCACCCCCCTTCGATAAAATCAAGGACGCGCATTACATGCCCGCGATTGAGGCGGCGATTGAAGAGGCTCGTGCCAATATAGAGGCTATCAAGGCGGATACGAATGAGCCGGATTTTGAAAACACAATTGTTGCCCTCGAAACGGCATCGGAAACACTCGGAACGGCGTCGGGGGTGTTTTACAACCAGATGAGCTCCATGGGCGGCGATGAACTACACGCACTCGCAGAGAAAATCGGCCCCATTACCGCCAATTTCGGCAGCGATGTTATTCTCGACGAAGACTTATTCAAGCGCGTTAAAACCCTGCATGACAAAAAAGATATGCTCAGCCTCACCCCTGAACAGGAAACGATGCTAGAGGATACCTATAAGGATTTTGTCCGCGGCGGAGCATTACTAGATGAAGGAAAGAAAAAGCGCCTACGAGAGATTAGCGAGCAAATGTCAGTACTCCACCCGTCTTTCATGAACAATGTCAGCAAATCGTCTGAGGCTTTTGAAATGGTCATCGAAGACGAAGCCGATTTATCCGGCCTGCCCGATACGGCCATTGAAGCCGCCAGGCATGCCGCCGATGAAAAAGGCTATAAAGGTAAATGGTTGTTCACGCTTGATTTTCCTAGCTATATTCCCTTCGTCCAGTTTGCTGATAACCGCGCCTTACGCGAGAAAATCTGGCGCGGTTTTGGCAATCGGGCCTGGCAAGATGAATATGATAACAGCGAAAATATCCTAAAGATTGTAAACCTCAGACACGAGCGCGCCAATCTTCTGGGCTACAAAACCCACGCCCATTATGTGCTGGAACGCCGCATGGCAGAAACGCCGGAAACTGTTCTGGCATTTCTTGAAAAAACAAAAACCGCCTACAAGAAAGCCGCGCTCAAAGACCTCGACACACTCAAAGCATTTTCCAAAGAGCATGACGGCAATGACGACATCCAGCCTTGGGACGTCGCCTATTACAGCGAAAAACTAAAACAAAAACTTTTTGATTTTTCGTCCGAAGACCTCCGCCCGTATTTTCCGCTAGACAATGTATTGACCGGGTGCTTCGAGCATTTCAGCAAATTGTTTGGCCTCAATTTTAAGGCCAACGACAGCTATGCCGTGTGGCACGAAGACGTCAAAGCCTTCGATGTCACTGATGCTAAAGACGGCAGCTTCATTGGCACGCTCTTTGGTGATTTTCATCCGCGCATTGGCAAGAAAAACGGCGCCTGGATGACCAGTTACCGCGATCAGGGCCTATTCAACGGTAAAGTTGAGCGCCCGGTGATCGCCATTGTCTGTAATTTTACCAAGCCAACACCGGATAAACCATCCTTGCTCACGCATGGCGAAGTTTTGACACTGTTCCATGAAATGGGCCATGCCGTGCATGGACTACTCTCTCGCGTTACTTATCGCAGCGTCGCGGGCACCAATGTGAAGTGGGATTTTGTTGAGCTTCCTTCACAAGTGCAGGAAAACTGGTGCATGGAAAAAGAAACGCTGGATCTGTTTGCTGCGCATTACGAAACCGGAGGAAAAATTCCGACGGATCTCGTTGAAAAAATTCGCGCTGCCAAAAACTTTATGGTCGGCTGGGGCGGATTGCGCCAGAGCGGTGCGGGCATACTGGATATGGCCTGGCACAGCGCCGACCCGTCAGACATCAAAGACATTGCCGCTTTCGAGGACGAAGCCACCAAGGACACGTCGCTCTTCCCACGCCTTGCCGGACCGATGTCGTCATCGTTCAGCCATATTTTCGCCGGTGGATACTCCGCCGGGTATTACAGCTATAAATGGGCCGAGGTTCTCGATGCCGATACGTTTGAGCTATTCCTCGAAAACGGTCTTTACGACCAGAAAACAGCAGACAGCTATAAAAACGAAGTTCTCTCCAAAGGCGGCAGCGAGCCACCCAATGTTCTTTACAAGCGCTTCCGTGGCCGTGACGCCGATCCGGATGCTCTTCTACGACGCGAGGGATTGCTCAAGAAGACAGATAAGGCCGCTTAAAATATGGTGGCTTAAACAAACTGCACAGCCGCTAACTCTCTCCTTGCATTTAATTATGTAAAATATACATCCTTGATTTGCCTTGCATATTTTACGTTATGTTAATCTTGTTACCCTATTATTTCCTAATGATTGGATTTTTGTATTCTTTGGTTATTTTCATTGGCTTATGCGGGTATGTGCCGCAACTTATACGCCTATGGAATACACAATCTCGCTGCGAGGAAATTTCTATTCCGACCTGGATCATCTGGGCCAGCACTTGGTACATAAGCTTTGCCTATGGCTATTACGAGCTTCAGGATTTCAAATTCTGCGTGATATCAGTTATTAATTGCCTGGGTCATAGTAGCGTCATCATACTGACCCTAAAAAACCGTGGATTTTTTGCATTCGAATCTGGAAAATCCCTGAAACTTCAGCCAATCCGCATCAAAAATCGATAGAGCCGCCGAGTACAAAAAAGAAACCCCCCGGGTGGGGCCGGGAGGCTTCTGGTGTGTGGGGTTCCTAAAAAGTCCTCACCGGCTGGAACAACACCGGCTTCGACCATCACATGCGCTGCGAGGGAGGGAGGAGACCGGCTTGCGCCGATACAATACGCTGCAACACGTGACAATTCCCGGCAACAAAAGCCTAAACACTACGTAAAATGTAATTTTTTATGTCTTTTGCTGCATAAATCTTATATTGCAGCAGGTTACAAATCTGTCATGCCCCTGTCAATGGGACCAAAAAGATAAAAATCAAAAAACCTCAAGAAGCAGGCAACGCGCTGATCCACCGCCATATTTTTCAATAGTCGGTAGGGGGCTATGAATAATAGAGGCATAATGCCGACCTATCATTTCAAGCTGATCTTTGTTTAGAGCATCATGGGCAGCCCCCGATATAGCCAGCATTTTCGTTCCATCCCTGCCCTGCACTTCCAGAGCATTGCCACAAAACGAGCGCAGCTGTTCAATGCTCAGCTCCATCACCTCATGGGTAGATTTTAGTCTGTTTACAACCCGCTCCCGATCCGCTTCGACAATACAAGACGCACAAACAGATGCCATCGTCGTACCGATATTCATCACCAGATCCGTGTGATAAACAGGCTTGCTATCAGGGTTTTTGGGGTCACTCATTGTATCAAAAATCTCGGCATCATACCCCATTAAATCCGCCCATTTTTCCACCAGCTCACGACTGGTCCGTCTGGACAACGCCGAATAGACAATCTTGTTAATATGATCCAGACAAATGCTGCCCGTACTCTCAAGAAAAAGCCCGTCATGCTCATACGCTGTCCAGTCAATGACTTCGTCATACGATCTTGCCAGGACATTGATAATCTCCGGCACGCGCTCGGCACGTCGGTTTTCATTCAGCATCGGGCACAGCATCATTTTCCCATTGGGAAGTGTTGCCACCCAGTTGGGGAACAGCATATCTGGACGACCTTTATGGCCATGCGCTGTTGTTACATTCACGCCGCTTGTCACCATCTTATTCCTAAAGGTTCTGAACTCATCGAGTGCGCGCAGAAAAATATCATGATGATCCTCACCCGCATCATCAACCTGATAGACATTGGTTTCCATCGTCTCCGGGTTGGCGTAAAACTCGGCCGGCTCGATCATCAAAATGTGATTGGTAGATTGCTGAGACATTGCTTAAGTATGCCAAAAAACCGGCCGCTTTAACAGGCGTATTCCCGCTTAAGCGGCGCGTGCCTGCTTCTGGTGCTCAAGATACCATTCATATGTCTGTTTTAGACCTTGCCCCAAAGCAACAGAGGGTTGCCACCCTGCTTTGTTAATCCGTGAGCTATCCATCACCTTGCGCAGCGTGCCGTCGGGCTTTGAGCTATCAAAAACCAGCTTACCCTCAAAGCCAACGACTCGCGCAATCATTTCCGCCAGATCGGCAATGCTAATTTCTGCACCCGAGCCGACATTCACCGGCTTTTCACCGGAATAATTTTCCAGCAAAAACACCAACGCATCCGCCAGATCATCTACATACAAAAATTCACGCAATGGCTTACCGCTCCCCCAAACCTCCGGCGTCTTCGCCTGACTAACTTTCGCCGCATGCGCTTTCATCATCAGCGCCGGAATGACATGCGAAGCCTCAAGATCAAATTTATCGCCCGGGCCATACAAATTGCACGGCATGGCCGAAATAAAATCGCAGCCATGTTGCTGGCGATACGCCGCACATAATTTCAGCCCCGCAATTTTGGCAACGGCATAAGCCTCATTCGTCGGCTCTAACACTCCGGTCAAAAGTGCCTCTTCGGTAATCGGCTGTTCCGCCTCACGCGGATAAATACAGGACGAGCCAAGAAACAATAATTTCTCCACTCCCGCCTCATAGGCGGCGTGAACAACATTGTTTTGAATCATTAAATTATCGTAGAGAAATTCCGCCGGTGCATCTTCATTGGCCTTAATCCCACCAACCTTCGCCGCAGCAAGAATAATCACATCAGGTTTGTTCTGCTGTACCCATTCGTGCACCGCTACCTGATCGCGTAGATCTACACTCTCATCTTTCAGAATGTTCTTGCCGGATAGTTTGCGTGCAACCGCCGACCCAACCATGCCGCGCGCGCCGGCCACCCAGATTTTCTTACCTGAAAGGGAATACGGGGTATCTAACCAGCCATCTGCCATGGCTCTTCTCCGCTACGCAGGGCCTCACGGTCGGCATTGACCATTTCACTCACCAGATCATCAAAACTGATCCTCGGACTCCACCCCAATTTCTCCTGCGCCTTTGCCGCATCGCCGAGCAAATAATTGACATCCTTTGGCCGGAACAGCGCCGGATCAACTTTCACCAACACCTTACCGGTTTTAGCATCTTTGCCAATTTCATTAATGCCTTCCCCTTCCCAGACCAGCTTCACCCCGATATGGGCAAAAGCACGCTCGGTAAATTCACGCACGCTATGTGCCTTGCCGGTGGCCAGCACATAATCATCGGGCGCGTCCTGTTGCAGCATCAGCCAGATGCCCTCAATGTAATCACGCGCATGACCCCAATCGCGCACAGACTCGAGATTTCCCAGCGCCAAAACATCCTGCTGTCCGGCTTCAATCGCCGCCACCGCCTTGGTGATTTTGCGGGTGACAAAATCCTCGCCGCGCACCGGGCTTTCATGATTGAACAAAATTCCGTTCGAAACATGCAAACCATACGCATCCCGATACATCCGCGCCATCCAGTACGCTGTCAGCTTGGCAATCGCATAGGGACTGCACGGCGCAAAAGGCGAGGCCTCATTTTGTGGGGCCGGGATCGAGCCGAACATTTCCGAGCTAGAAGCCTGATAAATCCGCACGTCATTTTCCATGTCCAAAAGCCGCACAGCCTCCAGTACATATTGCGTGCCGAGCGCATTGGTCTCCAGCGCCGCCGCCGGGGTTTCAAAGCTCACCTGCACATGGGTCAGCGCCGCGAGGTTATAAATTTCATCAGGGCGGGTTTCTTTTATGAGGCGCGTGATCGTCTGCGCGTCATTCATATCCGCAAAATGCAAATATAAATTTTGATACGATCCGCTTCGTTTTTTTATTCTTTGGGTTGTGTCAACAGAATCCCAACGGACCAGACCGTGAACCTCATAGCTCTTTTCCAGTAAAAATTCAGCCAGGAGAGATCCATCCTGGCCTGTAATTCCTGTGATTAATGCACGCTTACGTTGTGTCATACGCCCATCCTAGCGTATGAGCCAAAAATCGCAAGAATCAAAGAGATTTATTTTGGTATCACTTCCGAAATAGAGCCCATGTCGCGCACAAACTCACCACAACCATCAGCCCTGTATCTTTGCTGTTTATAATATTCCGAATCCGGGTTTGTACACCTAACAAAAGTTCCCCCTAGCGACTCTTTTTCATCGTAATCGCCTGCCTTACAACCACAACACCTTCCTCTATTACTGTGCCTTCTTTCGTCTTCACTAAGACCAAAGACATAATCCTTCATAATTTCATCAAAAGCCTTTTGATCAAGCTCCACATTCGGCTCTGTCATATCAATACTCCTTTACTTAATCATTTACCTATAGCAACCAACCCATAGAAAAGAAACCCCTTCACTCCGCCGCCTGCTTGAAATGCATCCCTTCAGGGAATTTTTTCTGGATGGCTTCTTTCTGCCGCTCATTCAAAAACGGCCACATCAATTGATGTATAAACTTTTCCGGCATAAAATCACCAATGCCGATATTGCTCGGCGGGCGGTGCTTTGGATTGATATAAGTGCCAAAAATCTGATCCCAGATTATGACATTCTCGCCGTAATTACGATTGCCCTCTTCAAGCTTGCGGCTGTGATGCCAGCGATGCAGCCCCGGTGTGTTAAACACCCATGACAGCACGCCAAAGCGCATCTCGACATTGCAATGGGTGAGCATACCGATAAACGCCGTGATCGCCGCCTGCCACTGAATCACCTCCATCGACGCCCCCAGTATCACCAGAGGCACAATCCCCATGACAACGCTGATCAGGCTATCTACAAAATGAAACCGCCCGGTATTCACAAACCAAAGCTTCACCACCGAATGATGGATGGCATGAAACCGCCAGAGAAATGGCCATTCATGCGCAAGGCGGTGCGCCCAGTAAAGCGCAAATTCCGATGCCACAACACCCAACGCAATTTGCAGCCATAACGGCCAGTCCATCGGCCACAACCCGTAATCCAGCGCATCGGATTCCAAAAGGCCCGCAATCCCAATCACCCCACCAAAGATCAGCAAGATCTGCACTGTACCCTTACTGGTCAGGGTATGGGCAATATTAGCAATCGTCTGTCCATCCACTTCCAGCCATTTGCGCTCATGCGGCATAGCGCGTTCAAGAAAATACAAACTCACAATCAAAAACAGATAGGCCAGATTAAAAAACCGCATCATCATGTCTTGCGAAAATCCATAGGCCGTAATGCTAAGACAAATCAAAAGCAGCCCCGGCCAGGTAAGATAAGAGAGTATGTGTTTTGCTCTATTCATTTCCCGCCTGCTTTAATACCGGTTTGTTGCCCATGTTGTAATAATCCCTATACCACTTCACAAATTCCTGCAGGCCTTTTTTCAGCGGCGTTGACGGCTTAAACCCAATATCCCGCTCCAGGTCATCCGTATCGGCATAAGTCTCATACACATCACCCGGCTGCATTGGCAACATATTCTTTTCTGCCTCAACACCAACCTCTTCTTCGATCATGGAAATCAGAACCATCAAATCTTCCGGGCTATTATTACCAATATTATAGAGTTTATACGGCGCACCATTCTCATCCGCCGCCGGCGTTTTATCCACCAGCCGCATCAACGCTTCAGTGATGTCATCAATATAAGTAAAGTCGCGCTTCATATCGCCGTTGTTATAGACATCAATCGCCTTGCCCTCATAAATAGCCTTCACAAATTTAAAATACGCCATGTCCGGCCGTCCCCACGGGCCATAGACCGTAAAAAACCGCAAAGCCGTCGACGGAGTGCCGTAAAGATGCGCGTAAGAATACACCATCAACTCACCCGCCTTTTTCGTTGCGGCATAAAGGCTAACCGGGTGATCGACATTATCCTCCGTTGAAAACGGAACTTTTTTATTCGCGCCGTAAACTGAACTGGAAGATGCAAAAACAAGGTGCTTCACATCATTGTGGCGGCACCCTTCCAAAATATTCGTGAGACCAACAATATTGCTATCGATATAGGCTTGCGGATTTTCCAGCGAATAACGCACGCCCGCTTGCGCACCTAGATGTGCGACCATTTCCGGCTTAAAAGATAAAAAAACTTCTTCTATAGACTTGCTATCAGCCAGATCAATTTTTCTAAATGAAAAATTCTCCAACGCTTCCAACTGGTCTAGCCGCGCCTGCTTTAATGCCGGATCATAATAATCATTGAGGTTATCAATACCGAGCACCTCATAGCCCTGCTCACACAAACGTTGCGTATAGTGAAAGCCGATAAAACCTGCCGCTCCTGTTACCAGTATCTTTTTCATGACCCCTTATAGAGGATCAGCAGGCGTTGTTTCAATAACTTCCTCGGAATCCTCGCCATTAATTGAGTTCGTCGTCTCTTTGAGCATCTTCATGAGATCCAGCTTTTCCAGCAAAAAACCAATATCCTTGCACTCCACATTGCGTTCCTGAAGCTCTTTCATGGATTCTTCGTAAACCGTTTCCTGTATGATTTGCAGGCTTTCGTCTTCAGGCTCTTGAACCCCTTCTTTCTTCGCCTTTTCACGCAAAACTGAGCCCAACTGCGTTTCAAGCTCGCAATAAGCGCCATAAGCATCAATTCTGGCACCAATCGCTACGGCCTTTGAATATTGCTGATACGGGCTTTCCTCTTGCTGCTCCATTTCCTGAGCCTGGGCCGAAAAACCAATACCAACAAGCAAAACCGTCAAAATATATAAACAGGGCTTTTTCATTCTGAAGACTCATGAATTATTAATATTACTCGTTATACAGTACCATAAATAAGAGGTTCGTCATGGGTAAGCGAAAAAGAACAGACTTTTTTTCAGCCTCGTGGGGGTGGTTTTTTGTACTGCTCGGCGTGGTTTTTGCTATTCCCTTTGCCATTAAGGCGCTTGTTATCCATGACTACTTCACTTACGAGCGTCTGTCTGCGCCGTTTTTTGAAAACCAGCTTTATAACAATATCCTGCTCTGGCTGCATATCGTATTGGCAATACCACCTATGGCGCTGGGCCCCGCTTTGCTGCATGAACAATTTCGCAACAACCACCTCTGGCTGCATCGCCAGATGGGAAAAATTTATGTGATCGGCGCCATGTCCAGCTCTGTTGTCGGCGTCATGCTGGCTTTGGCCAATACAGCGCTGTTTGCAAAATTCGGGTTTGGCCTGTTAGGAACACTTTGGTTTACAACAACATTCATCGCTTACAAAAAAATTCGCGCCAGGGATTTTATTTCTCACCGCCGCTGGATGATCCGCAGTTTTGCCTTCGCCTTCGCTTTTCTTACCGTTCGATTCTGGGCAGTGTCCCTGGTCATGATTTTTCCTGACCTCGACATGAAGATCCATATGGCAATGCGCAGTTGGTTTGCATGGGTTCCAAATATCATCGTCGCGCAAATTTACATTATGACGACCAGCCATCGCGGCCAATTTCTGGGTTGGGATAAACTGCGGGATGTGTTTCTGCCAGAAAGCAAAAAGGAAACTTCTGACAAAGGCCCACCTCACTGATAATCTTTACCACAAAACGCCCCCACCTCCTTCCCTCGTAGAGGGAAGGAAAAGAGTTTAAGTTATGTAAAATAATATAATGAGTAGAAAAACCTTTTTTAAGACACAGCCCTTTTCAGACGATCATTGATCGCCACACCCAACCCCTGATCCGGCACCGCCATCACCGCAATAGCTTTATGCTCCGGCCTGTCCAGCGCCCGCAGCATTGCAAATAAATTTGCGGCGGCCTCATTGAGGTCACCATCCTCACTTAAATTCCGCCGCTGCGTTTCCGGTAAATCTTTTGCGGCACCTCCTCCGTTCACCCCCATGAACTGATCCGATCCAAACGCCAATAGGGCCTCACCCGGCTCCAGATCAATCGCATTCATCCGCACGGGAATAGACGGCGCGTAATGTTTGAGCATCATGCCCGGCGATTTGGGTTTGTCCGTATCCCCATCTTCAACCACCACATCGCATTCCAGCACGCGTGACAAATCTTCCGCCGTCACCGCGCCCGGCCGTAAAACCACAGGAACATCACCCGACAAATCCAGCACCGTCGATTCCAACCCAACATCACACGCCCCAGCTGCCAAAATCATATCGACCTTGTCGCCCAAACCTTCTGCAACATGCTGCGGCGTTGTGGGCGAAAGTGTCCCGGAAACATTGGCGCTCGGTGCCGCAACAGGGACACCTGCCGCCTGCAAAAGTTTTAGCGCCACTGGATGTGATGGCACCCGCACCGCGATCGTCTCCAGCCCGGCGCTCACCAGCTCATTCACTGCACAATCACTTTTGCGCGGTAAAATCAGTGTCAGCGGCCCCGGCCAAAAATGATGCGCAGCAATTTCCGCCCACTCATTAAAAACAACCAGCGCCGCCGCTTGGTCAGCATCACTCACATGGGCAATCAACGGATTAAATTGCGGACGTCCCTTGGCTTCAAAAATTCGCGCCACAGCCTTCCCATCCAGCGCATTGGCACCAAGGCCGTAAACCGTCTCGGTCGGAAACGCCACAAGGCCGCCTTCCTTTAGGATGGAAGCGGCCTCCTGAATGGAATCCTCAATCGCTGTAACTATGCGCATTTGGTGAACACCCCGCCCGTCAGGGGCGCAGGCACGCCCGTGGTTCCCGGCACCGACAGCGGCAGGCCCAGCAAACTCCGCACCGCCAGATACGCAAAACCTTCGGCTTCCAGCGCGTCACCGTTCCACCCCAAATCTTCCACGGGCGCGACGTTCTTAAGGTGCGTTTTCAAATACTGCATGATCATTTTATTCTTGCGCCCGCCGCCGGTGACATACCACGCCTGCGGTTTTTGCGGCATATGATCGAGCGCAGCAATAATCGTTTCTGCCGTAAATACCGACAGCGTCGCCGCGCCATCCGCGTCATTTAAATCCGACAGATCGCCGACATCCCACGCATTGCGGTCCAGAGATTTCGGCGGCTTTTGTTTGAAATAAGGATGTGCATACCATTTCTCTAACAAGTAATCGACGCTGTGCCCGGAATCGGCCAGCGCCCCACCTTCGTCAAAATCCTGCCCCGTCCGTCCCCGCACAAAATCATCAAGTAACGCATTACCCGGCCCTGTATCAAACGCGACAATATCCTCCGCGCCCTCACCAATCCATGTGACATTCGCCACCCCGCCGATATTCACAATCGCCACGGGCTTCTCCATATCCGCCGCCCGCGCCTGGTGATAGAGCGGCAAAAACGGTGCGCCCTGCCCGCCGGCCGCAACATCAGCGCTGCGAAAATCACTCACCACATCAATCCCGGTTTCGTGCGCTAACAACGCAGCATCGCCGATCTGAACCGTCACGCTCTCTTTTGGATTATGTAATGTTGTTTGGCCATGAAAACCAATCACATCCGCCCCGCCCGCCTGCTCAAGCCTGCCCACCGCCTCAATATGAACCTGCGTCATCGCCCGCGCGGCCTCCTGCATATCCGCGGCATCCCTATCGTAACGCCCGAGACAGGCGCGCAGCTTATCCCGTAGGCCTTCTTCATAAGCCACGCTGACAAATTCCAGCGCCTGCGCATCCACCCCGTCTGTCTTAATCACAGCCGCATCCACGCCATCCAGCGACGTGCCGGACATCAGGCCAATGGCGGTATAGACTTTCCGGGCGGTCATGCGTACAAATACCTCATGAGTAAATATAAATCAGACTTCCTGAATATCCTAGACGAGCGCGGCTTTATTCACCAGTGCTCCGATTTTGACACCCTCGACGCCAAACTGCTAGAGGGCGTGCAGAGCGCCTATATCGGCTTTGATGCCACGGCGCAGTCTCTGCATGTCGGCAATCTCACCGGCATTATGATGCTGTACTGGTTCCAGCAAGCCGGCCACAAACCGATTACCCTGATGGGCGGCGGCACCTCCAAAATCGGCGACCCGTCCTTTAAAGATGAGCAGCGCCAACTGATGGATGACGACACCATCAACACCAACATCAAACATATCAAGGACACCTGCTTTAATCAGTTCCTCAAATACGGAGATGGCAAGACAAACGCGCTGATGGTCAACAACAATGACTGGCTGGATGATCTAAAATATCTCGACTTCCTGCGCGATTACGGGCGGTATTTTACAATCAATCGTATGATCGGGTTCGACTCGGTGAAAACACGTCTAGAGCGCGAAAGCCCGCTCTCCCTGCTCGAATTTAATTACATGGTGATGCAGGGCTATGATTTTCTTGAGCTCTACCGCCGTCACGGCACGCTGATACAAATGGGCGGCAGTGACCAATGGGGCAATATCATCAACGGCGTTGATCTCGGCCACAAATGTGACCGCGCACAATTATTCGCCCTCACCGCGCCGCTACTCACCACGCCCGACGGCAAGAAAATGGGCAAGACAGAATCCGGCGCTGTCTGGCTCAATGCGGATATGCTTAAGCCCTATGATTACTACCAGTACTGGCGCAATGTTGATGACGCGATGGTCAGCACATTGCTGCGCCGCTTCACTGTCCTGTCGATGGATGAAATTAAAAAACTCGAAGCCCTTGAAGGTGCAGAAATCAACGAGGCCAAAAAAGTTCTGGCGTTTGAGGCCACCAAGCTCTGCCACGGTGAAAGCGCCGCCAATGACGCGCAAGAGACAGCGGCCAAAGTGTTCGAACAAGGCAGCGTCGGTGATGACTTGCCAAGCATAGAAATCGACGCCGCACGCCTTGGCAAAGGCATATCCGTTATCGACCTCCTCGTCGAAACCGGCCTCGCCTCCTCAAAAGGCGAAGCCCGCAGGCTCATCAAAGGCGGCGGCGCAAAAGTCAACGACAACAAAGTCGAAGCCGAAGACCAAAGCGTCTCCACCCCAGACCTCACCGCCGATAACTACGTCAAATTATCAGCAGGAAAAAAGAAACACGCCCTTCTGAAAATCAAAAATTAGCGTCATGGATATTTACTAGGCCTCTACCAGCACAGACCTAACAATCTCCTTCAATTCTCCTACACATAGCCTTCAACCTCCCTTCCCTCTATGAGGGAAGCAAAAAGGCAAATTAATTATGAAAAATAACTTTCGAAAAAATATTATAGAAAAACCTTGCATTCCTTCGGAAACGATTATAGAAATCCATATAATTTTTTACGAAAAAGGAATATGGTTATGAGTGAAGGCAACAATCCCAGAGATACAGAAAAAAGCAACACAGCAGATGTATTTGGTGACGCGGTTCAAATTAAAAGATACGAGCCAAAACCGGTCCATTTGGCATTGGCAATTGATATTACAGCCAGCCGCGAAAACAGCATTGAAAGTGCACAGACAGACTTTGCAAAACAGATGCGGGATTTAAAGCAGACCATCGAATCCGTTAGCTCAATCGAAAATTTGACGATCACTTTGGTCACGTACAAAGGCAACACTGTCAGTTACGAAGGCACTTTTAAGGATCCTGAAAAAGTTTCTGAAGCTTTTAGTGCCTTGAAATGTGAAAAAGGCTGCACCCAGATATGTCAAAGCCTGGATGTCCTGAAAAAAATAGATGAACACAAGATGTATGATCCTATTAATGCTGTTCTTGTGATAGGAGATACAGTTGATAGTGGCCGCGTAAAAGCTAAAACAAGAGTCAAGCTACGTAAAAAGTATCCAGGTTTTGCACCGGACACGCTCAAGTACCTTGAGCTGGCTGGAAGAAATTTTGGTGCCCCCATTATTACATTAGTAGAAGAAACGGGTGGCACAGACCCCTGGGACTACGAAGCATTCAAAAAACTATCTGAGTCTTCGGGCATTCAGGGCTGCCCCCTTGAATGGGATGCGGAGATAAAATTTAAAGACTATGTCGCTGCCACAGCTGCTATGGCCGCTGGTCCTGAGGCCGTGAAAGAGATGGCCGATAAAGTCGATCCGAAAGTCTGGCTTAAAATGTCCCCTAAGACAGCGCGCACAATAAATAAACCGGTTTTTATAAAAGAAGTCATAAAAGAGAAAGAACCATGGCTTAAAATGCTGGGCGCTGGCGTGACCGGTTTTGCATTAGGCACAATGTTGTCAATAGGGAGTTGCGATCCCATTATCATTAAACAATTACCACCCGTGAAACCGGATAAGGTATGCGGCCTTAAAGCAACATTTGATCATGTAAAAAGTGACATCTATTTTAAACATGATTCTTATCAAATTTTAAAAGATGCGACATACAAACTTGATATGCTCGGGTGTTTCCTTGAGCAAAATCCGAACCACACACTTATACTTAAAGGGGGAGCTTCCACCAATGGAGGGCGTGACCATAATAGGAATTTATCATGGGAACGCGCTCAAACTGTAGAGCTTTATGTGCGTAGAAATTTTAATATCGGAAACTACAGGATTATTTTAAGAGGGTTTGGCGAAAATAATCCTGTACATCTTCCGGACGGGCCAGAAAATATTGCCGAGCATAATCGATATGTCCAGATGGATTTTGACTAACATTTCAAATGCGGTTCTTCCTATAATTAATAACAGATAACCGGCCACAGGAGTCCCTTGACAAATTATGATTTTTTTCCTATAATGGTGACATGGAAAACAAACCACGGATCAACACAGATTTTACAGGACACTCTTTATCTGTGTGTATCCGTGTTCATCTGTGGTTTACAAATATGAAAATAGTGAATCTGCGGAACAGACTATTAAGGAGACATAATACCGGGAGGGGTCCCCCCTCCGCCTAAAAATGAGGAACGAACTGACGAACGCTAATCACAATTTGAAAACAAAAGGTTACTGGTCTTTTTCCGGGGGGGCTTTACCCCCGCCCCCTTCGAACAAAATCCGCCGCAAAATCCCCGGCGCCAGAACCGCCAGCGGGTTCACAACAACCTTCGGCTCGGTGGCCGGGCCTTTCACCGTATATGTCGCAGCGAACACCCCGCCAGTGCCGCCAGTCAGGATATCACCAACCAGTGGGATCGCGCTGATAATCTCGTTAAGCCCGGACAGCGGAATAATTGTTCCGGCAACATCGACGGTGTTTACGGATTTATCGAACGTCCCGTCAAATGTCAGCCCCAGCGAATTGCCCGATGTTCGTCCGTTTTTTAGCACCAGCAGCCCACCCTTTTGCCGGTACAGCCAGTTGAAGTCCCCTTCCATCTTGGTGAACGTTACACCTTCATCATTAAGAAGATTCAAAATACCGGGCAGCGACAACGCGCCAAGCAATTTTGCAAGAACAGGCGCCTTGATCACCTTAAAATCTGTAATCTCAACGATCCCTGTCAGATTGCGATCATAAATACTGCGGATTGGTTCGCCATAAGCCACCAACTTGCCACCAACGATTTTGTCATACACGCTAAACGCGCGCAACGCCGCACCAGCGTCATCGGCTTCAAGCCTGAACGTCCGCTTACCAGTTTCATCGGGTTTAAAGCGCAAGTAAATATCACCCTTGCCAGCAATCGCATCCAGCTCCATCTGGTTGAACTTGCCTTCGCTGTTAATGTCAGCGTAGATCTTGCCGTATTGTACAACCTCTTCATCGGCTGTGCGCATCGCATCGACGGCGACAGAAATTGCAACTGGCGGATCATCATATTCTTCCTTCTCTTCTCCGTCGTCATTGAGGAAGGGCCGCAAATCGAGAAACGGTCCATTCATGATAATCTTGATACGGTCGCTATCCTCGATCTCAAACTCAAGCGCTGCAACAGTTTCGCCCATCGTGAAGCGGCTGATATTACCGCTTTTCAGCGCGGTTTCTTCGCCCTTTTGTACAAAGGCCAACTGCGTATCTTCCAGCTTGAAATTAGGCGCCTGACCGGTCAAATTCTTGACCTCGCGCAAAATGCCATTGCTAAACATCGCCTTTAGAGACGCCGAACCTTCCACGCCTGCTGGCTTTTCGTAGTCAAACGGCTTGGCAAAAAACCGCGCTGGCGTTACATCAACCTTAATATCAGCCCGCGCAGTATTGTTGGCAAATTCTGTATAGGAAACATCGATCGGCACCGAACCCTCAAGAAACTCATCAAGTACAATACCGAAACGCTGGCGAAGATTTGGATCGGCGACAATCTTGGCGGTGATTTTGCTTTTATGTGGCTTACCTTCGCTCTCAAGATATTCCATCCAGGTGAGATCAACAGCACGCCCTTCGAGCTTGCCCTTACCTTTAATACTCGCTGCCTCATTGGTGACCTTGAGCTTCAACGGTCCTTCGGTCAAAGCCAGACCCTTCAACACATTCGGCACGTAGACATCCTTGAGGTCGCCGCCAATGTCGATCTGTAGTTGCTCCATTTTGAGATCTTTAATCGTCGGGAAGTTGAGATTGACATCGAGCGCAACATGACCTTTCACCTGGTTCATGTCAAAATTGACTTTCTTATGTAGATCGATCGGCTCCTTTGCCGCATAGAGCAACGCCGTTTTCGCCGGGCCGTCGAGTTTAAGATGAATATCAGCAACACCTTTTCCTTCGGAGATAATGTTGATCAACTCAACCTCACCGCTGACAAGCTTCATGTCATCAAGCATGCCTTCTTCAACACTCACACTTAGTTTTTCTTCAGCATAATTGAACGTTCCCTTACCCTTGGCCTGCGTCACCGGCGAAAGCGGCGGGCGATAATTAATGCTCATATCTTTAAATTCAAAATCAGCCAGAATATTCTGGGCATCAACATCCCATTCCCCAGCTTCATCCTGCGTCACAATCACATCCAAAGACGCCGAAGCATGCGTGTAAATCCCGCCGGTAATATTATCGACAACCCAGGTTTTGCTATTATCTTCCTTCAAGGCTTCGGGCCAGATCGGGGCTATATTGGCTTGCGGCAAATCCTTAATCTCAACTTTCACCGGCCCGGAAACAGTGTTTTCATTTTGTGTAAATGCGGCCTGCGCTGCCACTGTCACGTCGCGCAATGTCAATTGCAGCTGCGTAATATCCAGCTTGCCTTTCTGGCTATCATAGGATGCATCTACCACAAAGTCTTTATACGGAACCGGCGCGGGCGAAAGATCAGGGCTATAAACGCTGCCAACTTCTGAAGATACATTCAGTTTCACCTGTTCAGGCTGCAGATTACCGCCGAGCAAAGCTTCTACTCGCCCATCCAGAACAATATTCTGATCATCCAGCATAGAAAGCTCTGGGATTTTTCCAGCGAATATATGTGTATCAAAGTTATTTAAAGTCAGTACGATGGCAGCATTTTTATGTTCCCACGAAAAGTTAATATCCCCTTTGATATGCGAATTTTTTCCTTTAACATCCGGCAAATCAAAATAAAGTGATGCTGTCAAACCTGCCTTCGCACTGAGAAAAGAAATATCAAAATTCGGCAGAAACCATGATATGCCAAGACCATGATCTTCCATTAGAACCCGGGCATTATGAATTTCAAAGGCGCGCAGACCCGCCAGCGGCGAGCTCTCACCCTTTTCATCATCCGGATTCGCAATATATTGTAAGATGCGCGTCACCACATCCGTTTGCTGATCCGTCTGTTCTTCGCTTTCTTCTCCATTTTCTACTGGAGCATTACCAAAGCCGATATCAATGCTGGAATCTTCACGGCGAATTACTCTTAATGTTGGCTTTTTAAGAATAAGCGTTTTGAGAACCGCCTGCCCCAAAAGCAACCGGCGTATCGATAAAGTCAATGCCGCTTCGTCAACCGACACAACTACCACGCCGTCATCATTGACAATCCGGCCATTGCTCAACCCGATAAAAATCGGCCCGGCCAAATCCGGCCAGTGTAAAAACACATTGTCCGTCTCGGCATGGACACCACGCTCCGGATCATGCAAAGCGCTTTGGATATAATCTGTGGCAAAACCGATATTGAGCGGCGACAGCGTCAGGCGCCATAAAAATGCTCCGGTTGCCAGCCCAAGAAAAATAAGAACAATCAGGAAAACCCTGAAAGACGTGATCAGGCCATGTTCCTTTTTGGGCTTTTTTTTGGGTTTTGCCTTCTTACCCGTTTGTTTCTTTTTATCTTCGCTCAATTCAGTCCCCTGTTGACATGTCCGCCTAACCATTTATCTCTTTATGAGCTTCTCTTCAACCAAGGAGATTATTAAATGTCAGAATTAAAGATCGGCAACAAAGCCCCCAACTTCAAGCTTCCCACAGATGGCGCCGGAAAAATAAGCCTTTCGGAGTTCAAAGGCGAGAAAGTCGTCCTTTATTTCTATCCCAAAGACGACACATCAGGCTGCACCGCTCAATCCTGTGATTTCCGTGATAACTTACGAAAATTCAAGAATTTGGGCGTACAAATCATTGGCATTTCCAAAGACAGCGTCGCCAGCCATGACAAATTCAAAGCCAAATATGATCTAAACTTCCCGCTGGCTTCTGATGAAGACGTGAAGGTTTGCGAGGCTTATGGTGTTTGGAAAGAAAAATCCATGTATGGCAAAAAGTATATGGGCGTCGAGCGCTCAACCTTCCTGATTGATGAAAGCGGCAAGATTGCGCAGATATGGCGTAAAGTCAAAGTCACCGGTCATGTTGATGAAGTTAGAGAAGCTGCGAAGGGTCTTGCACAAGCGGCGTAACAAGATCCACTACAGTTTATGCAGCAATCGCCTTCTCATCAACATCAACTCTACGGCCACCGCCGGCTTTGTTGAGGTGGTCATGGACATGCTGTGACAAAATCTCTGTGTGATCATGGAAGAAGTGATTGGCCCCTTCGACCGTGCGGTGATCAATTGAAATACCTTTTTGCTGATACAGCTTTTCAACAAATTTCTCAATTGATTCCTGCGGCACGACATCATCCTTCTCACCATGCAAAATCAAACCCGATGTCGGACAAGGTGCAAGAAAGCTAAAATCATAAATATGGGCTGGCGGGGCGACTGAGATATAACCCTTGATCTCCGGGCGTCGCATCAAAAGCTGCATGCCGATCCAGGCGCCGAATTCAAACCCGGCAATCCAGACATAAGGCGCATTTGGATTGATCTCCTGCATCCAGTCGAGCGCCGAAGCGGCATCACTGAGCTCACCTTCGCCACGGTCAAACGTACCTTGTGAGCGACCAACGCCACGGAAATTAAACCGCAAAGCTGAAAACCCACGCGAAACAAAATTCTGGAACAATGCATAGTTAATTTTATTGTTCATCGTACCGCCATGCTCGGGGCTGGGGTGTAAAACCAGCGCCAATGGCGCATTTTTATACTTGGAGTGCGAATAACGGCCTTCAAGTCGTCCAGCCGGGCCGTTAAAAATTATCTCGGGCATTGATACCCCTTTTCACTAAGGCGTTTACTAAACAAAATTAATATCTATAAAACAGAAAGAGTTGCATGTTTTCTTCATGCCTATTTTTAATATTGCATGATGTATATTGAAATTACCGCCACCTGTCTACAAAATTATTATAAACCATTGATAACTATGTGGATAATCCGGATAAATTTTAATATGTCTTTTGATTTGATTCGCTAAAAAAATTGTAATCCTAGGTAAACTTAGCCTATATAGCGGGTTATGAGCAAACATATCTATCTTGATTACAACGCAACAGCCCCTATCCGCCCTGAAGTTGCGGAAGCGGTTGCCCATGCCATGAAGCAGCCGCATAACGCCTCATCCGTCCATCGCTACGGCCAGGAGGGGCGCAAATTGGTGGAGGATGCCCGTACAAAAGTTGCTACACTTGTGAACGTGCCGCCCGCACAGGTGATTTTCAACTCGGGGGCTACTGAGGGCAATAACACGGTTCTGCAGCATTTCAAGGAAGAACGTATTCTCGTTTCTGCCATAGAACACCCGTCTGTTTTAGAAGCAGCTCCAAACGCCGAACAAATTCCCGTGACCAAAGACGGAATTGTCGATCTGAGTGCATTGGAAAAATTACTGCAAGCAGAGCCCAAAACCGGTTTGGTTTCTGTGATGCTGGTCAATAATGAAACTGGTGCCACTCAACCTATACGAGACGTTTCGAATTTATTAAAGAAATACGGCGCGCTCCTTCATTGTGATGCCGTACAGGCCGCAGGCAAAATCCCGATTGATATAACCGAACTTGGCATCGATTTCCTGACCCTATCCTCACATAAAATAGGCGGGCCGCAAGGCGTCGGTGCTTTGATGCTCGGCCTGTGTGGAATAACCCCAACTCTTCTAAGCGGCGGCGGGCAGGAAAAAACCGCCCGCGCAGGGACCGAAAATGTCGCCGGCATTTCCGGATTTGGTATGGCAGCTGAACTAGCCATAAAAGACCTACCCGCCTATCAAAAAATGGATGCTCTCCGCGACCTGCTGGAAAGTAAATTGCCCAAGGGAACAGTCATTCATTCCTCTGATTCACCGCGTGTGGCCGGGACATCGCTATTCTCTCTACCTGACGCCTCATCCGAAACACTGCTGATGGCGCTGGACCTGGAGGGCATAGCCATCAGTAACGGCTCGGCCTGCTCCAGCGGCACCATCAAAACTAGCCATGTTTTGCAGGCCATGGGTGCCAGTGATAAAGAGGCCTCTTCTGCCTTGCGCGTATCGATGGGATGGGATACGAAAGAGGCCGATATTGACGGCTTTTTGAAAGCCCTTGAAAAAATTATGAACCGTATAGAGGAAAAGAAAGCTGCCCATGCCTAAAGTGACCTTCATTATGACCGACGGAAGCCCCAAAGAAATCGATGCGCCCGAAGACTGGTCGCTGATGCAAATTGCCGTCGATAACGGTATCGAGGAAATTGAAGGGGCCTGTGGCGGTGCCATGGCCTGCGCCACCTGTCACCTTTACGTGCATCCTGACTGGCAGCAAAAAGTCATCGATCAGGACAATGAAAAATCCGATGAGGAAGAAGACATGCTCGATTTAGCATTCGAGCTACGCGACAGTTCACGTTTAGGATGTCAGATCCGCCTCACCAAAGACCTCGATGGCCTTGTCGTCGCCCTACCCGGCACCAAAACCGACTGGTAGTCCAAAACAATTGACATATTAGCAATATTTGTCGTATTGTCTGGCTTCAGGAGAATGAGATGAAACCGATAAACGTTATAATACTTAGCCTTGTGGTGGGTTTGGGCTCTGGTATTGTGGGCTTTTTGGGAGGAAAAACTGTTGGCTACCAAGAAGGCCTCAACAACAGAGAAATTCTAAACTGGCCTCCCCTTAAAAATGACTGCCATTCCCAGGATATAAAATGGGGCAAGGAAGCCCAAGAAAAGCTTATTGAGCCATTTAAAAAGGCACTCAATATAGAAACAGCAGTTGACGACAGAACAGGTGATATATTGATAGAGGGCCTCAAGCTTGAACCAGCTCACCTAACCAATGATGCCGTATATGCTGTCGGCAAAACAGTCATCAACATAGAAAAGTTTAGTCAAACAGTTGATGATGATAGAAAAAAGACTGGGTGCTCTTATGAATATAATGACGGACTTGTGCAAGCATTTAGAGATGTGGTCTTACACACTAACCAGGCAATCATAGACGTGTTAAGAAAAAGCCCACAAGACTACACCCATATTGATACTGAACTCATTGGAGAACAACTAAAGCAAGATTTACAGTCTCTTCGTAGATAAAAAAGTCCGCGCAATACAATTAATTTTCCCTAATCAAATTCCTTGCCATTTTGTCTCTGAAACCCTATAGTCCCGGCCATGAACAGCTTAGGCATTGATAAAGACCCGAAAGACACGCGGGTGGTGGTCGCCATGTCGGGTGGCGTGGACAGCTCCGTCGCCGCGGCGCTTTTGCATGAGCAAGGCTATGACGTCGTGGGCGTCACATTACAACTGTTCGATTACGGCGAGGCCGTGGCCAAAAGCAAAACCTGCTGCGCCGGCCAGGATATTTACGATGCGAAACGTGTCGCAGAGGAAAGAGGCTTCCCGCATTACGTTCTTAACTATGAAAGTAATTTCCGTGACTCGGTTATTGATGATTTTGCCGACTCATATTTGCGCGGTGAAACGCCGATCCCCTGCGTGCGCTGCAATCAAAGTGTAAAATTCCGTGACCTGCTGGAAGTCGCCAATGATCTCGGCGCGGATTGTATGGCCACCGGTCATTACATACAGCGCAAAATGAATGGTCACGGGGCTGAGCTCCACCGCGCTGTCGATAACACCAAGGACCAGAGCTATTTTCTTTTCGCCACAACACAGGAGCAGCTTGAATATCTACGCTTTCCCCTTGGTGGCTGGGACAAAAATGTCACCCGCAATCATGCGGAGCGTCTTGGCCTGACCAATGCCGACAAGCCCGACAGCCAGGATATTTGCTTTGTTCCCCATGGGGATTACGCCAAGGTGGTCAAAAAGTTGCGCCCGGAATCTGAAAACCCTGGTGACATCGTTCATGTTGATGGCCGCGTACTCGGACAACACAAAGGCATCGTCCATTACACGATCGGCCAGCGCAAAGGTATTGGTATTGGCGGCGGCGTATCGGAAAACAACGACCCGTTTTATGTTGTTGCTATTAACGCGCAGGACAATAAAGTCATCGTCGGCCCGAAAGAAGCACTCGCCCGTGACATCATCGAAGTCACCGAATGCAACTGGCTGCAAGGCGATATCAAAGACGGCACAGATATTGAGGTAAAATTCCGTTCGGTAATGAAGCCAGTACCAGCCAAGCTTTCTATCAAGCCCGACAGCGCCGAAATTCACCTCTCAGAGCCCCAATACGGTATTGCCCCCGGTCAGGCTGCTGTTTGCTACGAAAATGACCGTGTTATTGGTGGCGGCTGGATTACGGTCACAAAGAACAGTTCTTGACAAAAACCCCCTATAAAAGCGATAAAACCACTGCAGAAGACACGTATGGCGGTATAGCTCAGGGGTTAGAGCAGTGGAATCATAATCCTTGTATCCTGAAATGGATGCGCTCGGAACGGCTTGAATTACAACGCCTTAGGAATTATAAAATCGTTATCCGTTCTACGGGGTAACATTGGGGTAACAAATCGGTCTTTATAGACCTTATATGTGGCGGAGTAGCTCAGGGGTTAGAGCAGTGGAATCATAATCCAAAGGTCGGCAGTTCAATTCTGCCCTCCGCTACCACTCTAGCTTCTAAGCTAAAAACCAGCTTAATTATAAGCGAAGGTGTTTTAATACAATGACAACCCCGTTTACCATTCTCAAAAACCCCAATGAAATATTACCGTATCTAGACACCATCAAAAATGTAACTGATGCAAACCGTGACGCATTTGGCTTTCTGTCTATCGGAGCGTATGAAGACGCCATCAAAAATGGGAAGTTAGGGATCACAAAACTCCTGCCGTTTTCCGTTCGGCTTTATATTTTCTACAAATTTTGCTGTCAGTTTCTTCTTTGCCATACAAGAAAAATAAGACAAAGAAGATAGTCCACTCAATATCGTTTATGGAGAGAGAACGATTACGACTGAACGGGTTCTAATAGATTAGAAGGGTTTCTATCGTAAAAAACATGCCTATTCTTTGTTATCAAAAAATTCCCACCCGCCGCCCAGTGCCGTATACAGCGCAACGAGTTTTGTGATTGAATTTGTCTCAGATATGACAAGATCATTCTCACTGGCAATCAATTCGCGCTGGGCATCCAAAACAGCAAGATAATCTTGCTCTCCTGCATCGAATAGCTCTCTGGCGAAACTCACCGATTGGCGGCGGCTTTGCACGCCCTCATCAAGACGTTTGCGGGTTTCCAGTTCCTGCCCATAACGCGTGAGCGCGGTTTCTGCATCGGCCAGAGCGCTTAACACAGATTGCTCGTACGTTGCTAATGCTCCCTCACTTTCGGCTTCTTCCGCCTTAATCTGTGCACGAATTGCACCGCCTTCGAAGACGGACCATTGAACAAGAGAGCCGAGAGACCACAGGCCGCCCGCAGCACTAAACACATCACCAAAGACGCGAGCCTGTGATCCGATATCGCCCGTTATAAAAAATTTAGGAAATAGTTCTGAAGTTTCAACACCAATATCAGCGACAGAAGCCGCCAATTCACGTTCAGCCATGCGTACATCCGGGCGGCGGCGAAGCATGTCAGAGCGTAAGCCCACGGGCACAATATCCGGTGGTGCGGGCAATGGCTTCACCTCCCCCATTTCCTCCAGTAAAGCTTCCGGCGGTTGCCCTAGCAAGACAGACAGCGTGAAAATTGACGCATGAAGGTCAGCCTGTAGGTTTGGAATACGAGCACGGGTGAGTTGGTATTCTCCGCGAGCGCGTGAAACATCGAATGAACTAGCTTCGCCAGCCTCAAGCCTTTGATCGACCACATTGAAAGTTTC
Organism: Micavibrio sp.; assembly: GCA_021604545.1. Taxonomy (GTDB): domain Bacteria; phylum Pseudomonadota; class Alphaproteobacteria; order Micavibrionales; family Micavibrionaceae; genus UBA5701. The sequence continues at coordinate 14,641 of BQJE01000002.1, read as the reverse complement.
CTGCAACAATTTTGTATTATTCTCAGTAATGGCGATACGTTTTTGTAGGCCACGCGCCTCATAATAACTACGGGCAACTTCAGCCAAGGTAGAGAGCATGACATCTTGATAGTTGGCAGTAGCGCTTCCTATTCTGGCATCACTGGCTTCATTGGCCCGGCGGTTGCCCCCGAAAACATCCAGCTCCCATGACGCATCAAACCCTGCATCATAAAGATTGCGAATGTTGCCGTTGCCCGATGTTGCTGCGGCATCACTGGATTTGGAACGATCAGCGCTGCCACTGCTATCAATTTGAGGAAAAAATGCAGCGTTACTCTCACCGCGAAGGGCGCGGGCGCGCTTTACATTCGCCAGAGCAACTTGAACATTCTTGTTATTCGTCGCGGCTTTTTTGATGTAGTTTTCGAGTAACGGGTCGTTAAAGACGCTCCACCATTCCAGTGCGATGTCTTCATTTGAAACATGCTCGGAAGTTGGTGCAAACCACCCATCGAGGAAACTAGTTTTCTGCGGCGTATAATCTGGCCCAACGCTGCAAGCGGTTAATCCGAAAGCCAGCGCGGCAAATATGACAGGCTTTATCATGCGGTCTTTTTCTCCTGCTCTAATTTTCGTCTTACATCGCCCGGCGATCCCGTTCCCCGCGCCAATAAATCATAGGCCAGCGGCACAACAAAGAGTGTAAAGAGCGTTGCAGCACTTACGCCGAACAGAATAACAACACCAATGGCAAACCGTGTTTCGGCTCCAGCGCCAGAGGCCATGATAAGCGGCAGAGAACCGGCAACAGTTGTAATCCCCGTCATGACAATCGGACGCAGGCGTGTTTGTGCGGCTTGAATAAGAGCGGTTGAGAACTCCTCGCCCTCATCACGAAGCTGGTTCACAAACTCGACAATCAAAATCCCGTTCTTTGCCGCTAGACCGATCAGCATAATCAACCCGATTTGTGTGTAAACATTCAAAGAATTTCCTGTGAGATATAACCCAACCAATGCTCCGGCAATAGCCAAAGGCACAGTGAGAATAATGACCAGTGGGTGGATATAGCTTTCAAACTGCGCTGCCAGAACCAGGAATACAATCAGAAAGCCAAGGGCAAAAACAAATAGCAACGATGAGCCGCTAGTCTGATAATCCAGAGACTCGCCCTTGTAATCAATTGTAGCACTATCTGGGAGGTGCTCTCGTACAAGGCCACGCAGATGGTTAAGTGCTTCACCAAGCGCGTATCCATCCTCTAACCCCGCCTCAATAGTGATAGAGCGCACACGGTTATAACGGTTGAGCGATCCAGAGTCCGCGTATTCCTCGATCTTCACCAAATTAGCAAGCGGGATAAGCTGACCACTGGCGCTTGAGCGCACATAAATATTCTGCATATTGGTCGGTGTTCTTTGCTGATCACGTTCGCCCTCCAAAATCACATCATACTCTTCACCTTCATCAATATAGGTCGTAACGCGGCGCGAACCGAGCATGGTTTGAAGTGTACTGCCGATTGTCTGCACACTCACGCCCAGATCACCCGCACGGTCTTTGTTGATGCTCAGGCGGAGCTGCGGCTTGGTTTCTTTGTAGTCACTATCAACATCAGTCATACCGGGGTTGTTGTCGTTAATTTTTTCAATCAGAACATCGCGCCATTGCGCCAATTCTACGTATGTGCCGCCGCCAATAACAAATTGTACAGGCTTGGATGTTCCCCCGCCAAAGCTCTGACGCATCACAGGAAAGGCTCGTACCCCTGGCAGGTCGGACAATTTTCCGGCGACCTCCCCCATAATATCAAACCCGTTGCGGCGCTGCGCCCAATCATTCAAAACAATGATGATGATCCCGTCATTAAAACTGGACAACGTACCAAAAGAGCGCGGCGCGCGCACAAGCAGACGGTTTACTTCACCGGCTTTTCCATCCGCTGTGTATGGCATCAGGCGTTTTTCAATCTCCTCCATATATTCTTTTGTATATTCATAGGACGCACCTTCCGGCCCATTCACCATGAGGAAGAAAGCGCCACGATCTTCTTTGGGTGCGTATTCGGATGGAATGGCGCTGAAAAGAAGCACAGACAATCCCGCCAACACAGCAAAGAGGCCAAGCACAATAAAACGAAAGCGCAAGGCAACGCCCAAGGTTTTGATATAAGCCCTGCTGAACCTTTGGAAAATACGATCAACCTTGTCACTCAATCCACCACGTTCAGTTTTTTTAAGGATTTTAGAGGCAATCATCGGGCATAAGGTCAGCGCAACAAAGGTCGAAAACGCCACCGCCGCTGCCATTGTAATCGCAAATTCGGTAAAGAGACGCCCTAAATCACCCTCTAAAAACGTAATAGGAATAAACACAGCGATCAGCACCAATGTCGTGGCAATCACGGCAAAACTCACCTGCCGCGCCCCGTTAAAGGCGGCGGAGAGCGGCGGCTCGCCCTCATCAATGCGGCGGTGAATATTCTCCAGCACCACAATCGCATCATCCACCACCAGCCCGATAGCCAGAACGAGCGCAAGCAAGGTCAACAAATTAACCGAAAATCCGAAGATATTAAGAACAATGAATGTAGCGATCAGGGACACGGGCACAGTCACGGCAGGAATGAGCATTGCCCGGACACTGCCTAAAAACAGATAAATCACGCCTATCACTAAAATAATAGCAATGAAGAGGGTCTTATACACTTCGGCAATCGCGCCGCGAATAAACACGGATGTGTCGTAGGAATTAAAAAGGTTCATCCCCGGCGGTAGGTCTGGCGACAAACGCTCGGCCATTTCAATAGCCCCTTGCGCAACCTCAATCGTATTTCCTTTGGATTGTTTAATAACCCCCAGCCCCACCATAGGCGTTCCATTGCCACGGAAGAACGTACGCTTCTCAATCGCCTCTTTTTCAATGCGGGCAATATCACCGAGCCGCACCAAGTAATTATCGCCGCGCGCCACGACCAGTTTCTTGAAATCATCCGGACTTTTATAACCGCGCTGTATACGCGCCGTAAACTGAGTTTCTATCGACTCAATACTCCCCGCCGGTAACTCCACATTTTCCGAGCGCAAGGCGCTTTCAACATCCGCCACGGTCAGGCCACGCGCCGCCATCTGGTTGCGATCCAGCCAAACGCGCATAGCATATTCCAGGCCGCCGCCAACACGCACACGCGCCACGCCGGGCAGCACAGAAAAACGATCCTGTAAGTTGCGTTTCGCATAGTCTGTAAGCTCTAGAACGTCCATACGATCACTAGTGAGATTGAGCCAGATAATAACATCATCACTGGAGTCCGCTTTTTGTATATCGGGCGGATCGGCTTCTTCGGGTAAATTATCGGTAACGCCCGACACACGGTCACGGATATCATTAGCCGCAGCCTCAATATCGCGCCCGACATCAAATTCAATGTTAATGCGGGAGCGTCCGTCCGATGAAGTGGAGGAAATAAACTTGATCCCTTCCACGCCCGATATACGGTCTTCGATCACCTCGGTAATCCGTGTTTCCACCACATTCGCCGAGGCACCAGTATAGCTGGTATCCACCGATACCACGGGCGGGTCTATATCAGGATATTCGCGTAAAGGCAGTTGCGTGAAGGAAACAATTCCAAACGCAATCAACAACAACGACAGCACAGAGGCAAAAACAGGACGTGTAACAGAAACATCGGAGAGGATCATTTTGTGCTCTGTCCTGATACGGGTTTTTGTTTTAACAACTCGCCCAACGGCGCGTCTTCGGTTTCAACGGCGCGGATCGTAACAGCGGCACCGTCGCGCACTTTAACCGTGCCATGCGCAACTATTTTGTCACCTTTGTCCAAGCCTGATAACACCTCAATCACACCGGGTTGCCTTGTGCCAATTTCAATTTTTTGCTCTTTGGCAATGGTTTTACCCTCACTGTCTGTGAGCACGTAAACAAAATTTTCTGCACCGCGCTTAATCAGTGCTTCTTCAGGAATAAGCAGCGCTTGGCGCTGATTTTTCATTAAGGTTACACTCATCAGAAGTCCGGGCTTCAAAACGCCGTCTTCATTTGGAATGACAGCCCGCACCTTTACTGTGCGCGTCACAGGATCAACTTGCGTATTGATAGTGCGCACCGCACCTTTGAATTTACGCTCACCAAAAGCTTCGATCTGACCAACAATATCCATGCCGGGTTTCAGGGTTGATAGAAAAACCGCAGGCACATCAAAATCGACCTTAATCTGGCTGAGGTCATCAATGGTTGTAATCATATCGCCCGGTTGCACGAGCGTACCAACGCTGACCTCTCGTAATCCTAAAACACCGTCAAACGGCGCTGTGATGTCACGTTTGTCTATCCGCGCCTTAATCTCTTCAATCGCTGCCTGAGCTTGTTTTAAAGCCGCCAAGCGCTCTTGCAGCGTCCCTTTGGACAGCGCGCTGTTATTTTGCAAGCCCTTGGCACGGTTATAAGATGATTGCGCCTCAGATAGAGACGCTTGCGCAGCATTAAGCGCCGCTTCTTCTTCGCTCTTATCAAGCGCAATGAGTAAATCGCCTTGTTTAACAAACTGCCCATCTTCAAAATGGATTGCGGTTACTTTTTCAGCCGTATCCGGCGTAATAACGACCGTTTCATTGGCCTTAGTCGTACCTAAGGCTTCGACAAGGTCAGTAAAGCTCTGCATTTTTACCGGAGCGGCAATAACAGGCGTTGGGCCTTGTGGCCCTTTTTTCTGCGCAAACGCTGCGGTAGGAAAGGCCAGCGCCATAATAAAGAGGTATAAAGGTAAAGATTTCAGCATGCTTGCCCCTATTGAATACAGTCTTTGAGCACACGCTCCGAAGTTAATATAGATTATACGGCATTTTTTGCCAGACCCTTCGCTAAGAACAAGTATAAATTATCCTTTGGGGTAACATTGGGGTATCAGTGGCGGTGAATTAATTTGAATAGATTTGAATGAATTTGCACGAGTCCAGAGCCTAAAAACTAAAGTCACCTTAAGATACAGATAATAGGTTCGAATAGCACCAAACAGCTTGCAAACTACCCAAGGCCAAATCATAATCCATGTGTCGGAAGTTCAAATCTTCCTACCGCTACCACCAACGCCCACTACCTCTTTTTGCGTCTTTCTGTGTCTGTTCTGAATTCCTTGACCGTTAGATTTCCATCACCGTTTTTGTCCATCACCCTATAGCGGCCACCGAAATAATTGTAATATTCCTTTTTGGTGATAACACCGTCTTCATTGTCATCGGCATTATGGAGACGATTAGTGAGTTTCTTGACGTTTTTTTTTGTAGCGGCTCCGTATAGCTCCTCATTGTCCTCAGCAAAACTGCCAAGCAACGCCTGCTGCTCTTCTTCTGAAATTTTGCCATCGCCATCACCATCAGCCTGAGTAAACTTTGCAGCAATCAGGGCATTTATTTCTGATGTCTGTAGGATTTTATCTTCATTCAAATCGTAAGGCGCCATAAAAACAGCACGGCGGTCATATTTTTTTTGCAGGCTCTCCGGAAGAGGCTTCCTTTCTTCCCCAGCTTTGGAAACAGCAGGAGCCAGCACAGCCAACCCCACGACCACAAACAATAGTATTCTCAACATGACCACCCTCCTTTTCAAAAGCGACTTTCTCTGCTAAATAATATGGCTTTTACAGGACCAAAAACAAGGAAATCTCATGGATAAGCCCCAAATAGCTGGAAATGCACCGATTGAAGTCGACCTTGAAGAAGGCAAGCTTTACCATTTTTGTGCCTGCGGGCGCTCGGAAAACCAACCTTTTTGCGATGGATCTCACAAGGGAACAGAATTTCGCTCTCATAAATTCACGGCTGAAAAAACCGGAAAGGCCTGGCTGTGCATGTGCAAACACACGGAAAACAAGCCGTTTTGTGACGGCACCCATTCAAAGGTTTGTGAAGAATAATCAGCTATATTTATCAATAGCGATTTTAACAACTCTTTTTAGCTCTTCAGCCATTGGGCTATCTGTTTCTTCCGTACCCTGTTTAAAAGCCACCTGCATAGAATCAAGATGCGCCTGAATAATAACGCGCTGGGCCTCCAGATTTAATTCTGTTTCATGAATATAATCGCGCAAAGATTCAGCAAAATGTGCCGTCAAATCATAACCACACATTGACCCGATGTCCTTGATTTCATGCGCCAGGGTAAAAATTGCCTTGGAAATATTCTCACGCTCCCTGGATTCGGGCATATCACGCATTTCTTCCCAAAGCTTGCCGAGCTCACTCAAATAACCGCCAATCGCATTCGGGCATTCGGCACACAAAGCGACAATCATTGCATCCGCTTCTTCAATGGCCTCCTCGTCAATATGACCGGGACGATCATCTTTTTCCCGCCCCATTTTAACCTTCATACGGTTAATGCGGTTATAGATATCTATTTGTTCCGGCTTATCGCCACCATCAGAGTTTTTCATTATGCACCCTAAGTTCCTGTGATTCCGTTTTCCTTTTATCCAGCCCGGACCAAACCATTTCATGACGGCGACGATCTGGCCCAAAATAGCCCGGCGCCTGAATAAACGGCCTGGGACTATCTATAACATTGCATATACGCGACGCCAGACGTTTTGCCGATAACGGCTTGGCCATAGATTCATTAGCTCCATGATCTCGAGCCATCTCTATCACTTTTTCTGTCGTATAAGCGCTAATCAAAATAATCGGCATAAAGCGCAAGGCATCATCTTCATGTCCTCTTATCCAATCAATCAACTCATCACCGGATCCCCCCGGCATCAGCCAGTCGGTGATCACGATGTCGACATCAGTAACAAACCGACTTTTTTTGCGTGCCCGGGTAATCGTTAAGATACCGATGGCTTCATTAGCATCCTTACAGGTTAGAATATCACCAACCCCAAAGGCCTTAAGCATCGAACACATCAACGATGACATATATTCCGAATCCTCGGCAAGCAACACGGTAAAGTTGCTAAGATCATAAGGTGGCGGTGGTTCGTTATAGGCAATAGACATGTCACTAAGAATAGCAGGATGCCAGCCTCATAAAAAGCATGGAATGCAGGGCATACCATATAATTATTGGTTTTTAACAGCCTCCTGTTGCAATTCCAATAATCTGTCAATTGTCATTAAGAAAGCCCTATTCCTAACCTCATCCTCAACATTCTCAAAGACGATCTCGCCGCTAGAGACATCGACAGAGAAAGTAGCCGATGTCTGATCATAAAAACTCATTAACTGTTCGTGGGTTACAATAAGGTCCTCTTCGATCATAAAAAAACTGATATAGGCACTGACTTGTTTTTCTTCCATTTTCTGCCATTCCTTCAAAATAGCATTCCGTGTCTCCGGAGGTTGAGAAGAAAGCAAAGACTCTATGTCCTCTTTAGCGCGTGAAAAAGTCTGCATTAACACTTCCATTTTGCTACGCAATTCCGGCGCTGTTTGCTGTACCAATGTATAATTCTCTTCAACATAGGTTGGTGAACGCAAATTTACAGGCCTGATAGCCTCGGCCAAAATTTTGCGCTGTTTCTTGTAATCCTTGATCTGGGTGTTAACCCCACGAAGAAAATCATTAAGAAAATTTTCAAACTGCTTTTCGATACTCAAGTCCTGATCTGGGCCTGCTCCTGGGTCGCCCATTTCAGCGCCCCGCTCTTTTGACCTCGCTACCGATTCAGACTCCTCAAACAACTTGATATCCAAAAGAAAAACCGCAGACCCGGCAGCTGCAGCCCCTATCACCAACAGTACTAATAGCCATTTCATAATTTCACCTTTTCCAATGCTTCTTTCAATTTTTCTGCCGTTTCATGCAGGGATTCGTTCCAATCTTTCTTTGCATCTCCATCCGCGCCATCCGAAATATATTTGAGGCATAAAAACGGAATGGCTTCACGCTGACAGATATCAGCCAGAGCATAACCTTCCATATCAACAACATCAAATGCACTGGAGTCTTCGCTGGCATCAAAATTATCGCCAGTACCACAAATCCCCTGTGGGAATCCAACACTACTTACACCATATTCCAGCCTGAGCGGCGTCTTGGAAAAGGGAGTTTGGAATTTTTCAAACCCCAGAATTGTTACATCCATATCCCTCTGAACAAAAGATGTACAGTTTACAATTGAGCCTGGCTTGTGTTTGCGGCTACCGGCTGTACCCATATTAACAACCAACTTGGGACGTTTTTTCTGCAACACACGAGTCAGAGTATAAGCGGCATTGACTTTACCGATACCAGTATGCAGGACATCGTAATTATCAAATACATCCTGACTTTCCTGCTCCATCGCAAAAACAAGAAGGGCATCTTTCATAGCAATCCTCAAATTCTATTCAGTTGGCCATCAAAGTACAACCAAACAAGGCCTATGACTACGGTAAAAACCAAGGATGGGCTAAAACTAGAGTTTAAAGGATTTTAACGACAAAAAGGGCTCACAAGGACAGAGAACAGGCATCTTTGCGAAACCGCCAATGTCGGGGAAAGCCCTCACTACCCGGCGGCCCCTTTGTGGTATAGGGTCGTAGGACTGATCTTTTCGCATAAAGACAAGTTCGCTGTCACCGCCAAAGCTCTATATAAAGTTCACGCCGCTATAGACTGACCAATAAGCCCATAAAAACTTTCCTGTTGCAGGTTTTTTAGTATTCAACTATCAAAGCTTTTATTTTTGCCATGAATAATATTCATGCGCAGAACAATAAAGGCACAAATCAAAAGTAAAAACTCCAGCTTAAATAAAAAATTATCTGCAGGATTGGAAACAATCTAGAGCTCAGCCATATACCCTATCGGCATAGCTACGATATTTAAATATAATGGATATGGCTGGGGTGGCAGGATTCGAACCTGCGCATGCCGATACCAAAAACCGGTGCCTTACCGCTTGGCTACACCCCAATTGGTAACAAGTTAAAATAACGCGAGGGAAAAGTACATAACTCCTTTTAAAAGGAGCTATGAAAAAATAAGCGCTCTTTAACCAATTTATAGAATTAGAGAAACCTAAAGTATCTACCCCGGGCTGTCACACACAATCGTACCGCACGGCTATTCTGCGTCACCGTCAAAAATAACATCACTTGCATCAAGAAAATGAGCTATAGAAATTGCCTCATTAGGTTCCCAAGCGAACACCGGCATCGAAGATTCATAATGTGGCTTTAACTTCATCGCTTCATCAGGAAATATATGATCATAGAACCCTAAAAAAGGTACAGCTATGATAATCGCCGCAACCGTCAACCATTCCTTTATAGCTATTTTTCCATTTTCAAGATAGGTCAGAAAAAGAATCCCGGATGCCATTGTCAGTGATAATAATGCTAATGTCGTGGCCATGGTAAAGTACAAACTCAAAGATGAGGCGAATATAATTTTTGAAAGAAAATCAAAAATATAAATAAAAATACAAAAAATCCCTGCATAGGATAAAGCCGTTGTAAATTTCATTGTATGCTTTGAAAGCAAAGATGAAATATAGATGATGAAACCCAAGAACCCTACCAAAACTGCAATGCCCATAGCGTCTTCATACACCTGCTCTTTGAAATAATCCAAATCCATAAAGAACACCCACCCATTAAGCACATGCACTATAGACACAGCACAAAATATAAACATTGCAGTAAAAAATTGAGTAAGAAACTCACGAACGTAGTTAGCCCAATTTATTTTTTGCGCAGGTTGAACAACATGATCGCCAGAGAAAATCTTAATTACTGTGTGGCCAACATGAACTTTATCACCAGATTGAACGGAAAAGCTTTTATCTCGAAAATTATTCTTTTTAAAACGTGTGCCGTTTTTTGAATTTAAATCTTCAATTTGAAATCCATTGCCCTTAGAAATTTTCAGATGTTCTTTAGATACATAAGGATCATCAACAATTAGATCACATGCATAAGAGCGCCCAATTACAATTTCCTCTTTATCTTTAAAACTATGACTAACCACTTTTTTTGAATTGCGGCCAGAACAAACCTCAACAACAAACCCCATCATTGCATTGTCTCCAGAAATTTTTCTGCGAAATCTTGCCCGCTGGATTCTGCAAAACCGTCCATAAAGATATCAAGAACATAGCCTTCTTGGCCTCTTCCCATTAGCGCCGCCTTAACAAAAATATCATACAAACCGCTAAATTTCTTATAGGGCCGCGCACAGATAGCCACCTTCCATTTTTTTTTCGCGATTAATGCAAATGTGTTTTGGCACGAAAATTCTTTAACATCTTCGATGCTCTTGTCAGAAACATTTCCAGACACCGATTCATAATTGCTTTTATAAAATTGGCTAAATGCAAAACGGTTCATAGCAACAGAGTCAATTTTAAGAGCACTAAATCTAATTTTACCCGTATCAATACTTGATGAAATATAAAGGTTATCCTGTGTACTGCATACCATCTGCGCATAGGAATAGTTTTTTTCTTCACTCTCACTATGACCTGCCCCCCAACACTTGAATGCGGCATCTAAATTTTCTGGGATTTGAAATTCACCAAAGTTTTTTGTCTCCCAAGGCTTAGAAAGTAATCCCAAAATTACTTTTTTAGAGTTATTAAGGAGCTGATCCCTGACAACATTTTTCCATTCCACCTCAGGTGGCTCCCCATCCAAAAGGGCTCGCACAAATTTTGCGGGCACCAGATACCCGAGATCATCCCCACTTGTCGCAACATTAACACCTATAACTTTTCCATCCACATTAAGAGCAGGCCCTCCACTCATTCCAGGATTCAATGCACCTGAAAACAATATTTTTTTATAAAAGGATTTTTCCAACAAGCCATTATAAACCCCATTAATTATAGTCATCCCAAGATCATGGGGATTTCCGATAGAGAAAATCGGAGCACCCTGATCCATTGCTTTACCGCTAATGTTAAGGTATCTCTTGGAGAGACCATCTTCTTTTTCAACAGGTTCCAATACTGCCAGATCATTAACAACATCAATATTTCGAATTTTTAAAACGGCACGATTATTAGCATGGCCCAAATACTCCAAACTATAATCATCTGGCTCAAGCACAACTTCGGAAATTACATGATAATTAGTAACAAAAAATCCATGCGGGTGGACCCTGAACCCTGAACCAATCGAGCTTTTTTGACCTGATTTTTTATTGATAACTCGAATTTGATATACTGATTTTTGTGCTTGGTTAAAGACTTTTTGTGTCGTTGTATTGTACAAAACATCTTTATTTTGGGTATTTGTATTATCCAGCACTAAGTCCTGAGCATACGAAAAATGTATGCCGCCGAAAAAAAGAAAAGAAAAAATTATTAGAATTCTTATATTAGACAAATTACCACCTCATCTTCATCCTATAACCCCGATAATTCAAAGACAAGTTGATATGGCCTAACCTCCATCTGTTTGCTTTTTACTTCAGATTACCTCTGGCTATTTACAGAACAAATATCGCAGAGCCTAATTCTTATGAAAAAAATCTATACCCCCCTTCTAGAAATAGCCAGCCACAAATTCAAGTAGACATAATCCAAAATATGTGTACTCTGACGGAGCTTGGTATGGAACTTGCTTTTCCTGCCTCGAACTGGAGATAGCGAATGGAGCTTGCTCTCAACACCGAACTTTCCGATCTTGAAGCAACGGCGGATACAGATTTTCCGCCCGGTTGTGGTTGCGCACTATGCTGCAATGGCGGACAAAGAGACGCTGTAGATTTTCATGAACCTATAAAAGATCTGGTCATTATGCCTGGCGGCGGTGGCACCATAACCCCTGCATCAGTTGGCGTTCATAATGCTGGCCATTTGCTCCGTGGACTAGAATGGGGTCCAGGCGGCGGGACGGCAGCCAGTGTAACCTTTAGTTTTCTTGATGTCGTACCTGCTTATTATTCTCCTTTTGCACAAGAGCGCGTAAATTTCCAGCCCTTCACAGCAGCCATGAAAAATGCTGCGCGTGAAGTAATGGATATGGTTGAGAATATTGCCAATGTGACTCTCACTGAAGTCAGCGGCGTTGGCGATATCACATTCGGACAAGCCTGGCTGACAACATCAAGCTCAGCACCCGGTGCCTGGGCCTATTACCCGGATCAAGGCGATTACGGCGGCGATATCTGGACCAACAACAATTTTGCATCTTCCACGCAAAACGTAACCAAGGGAACTTACGGGTTTTATACGCTCCTACACGAAGTTGGCCACGCTTTGGGCCTACAGCATTCTTTTTCAGCCGGACTGACCGGCAATGAAAACACAGAACAATATACCGTCATGGCCTATGACTGGAGCAAATGGGGCTCAACTTTTGCGCAAACCCATATGCTCTATGATATTTCCGCACTTCAACAAATTTACGGTGCCAACACCACTTATAATACAGGTTCTGACATTTACGCCCTTGTATCGGGAGTAGCCCAGACTATTTGGGACGCCGGCGGCGAAGACACAATTGATACAACTGGCGTAGCAGGTTCTGTGACTATTCATCTGGAAGAAGGCGGGTTTAGCTCCGTTGGAGAAACAGAGAATGTTGCCATTGCATACGGCGCTGTCATTGAAAACGCCACCACGGGCGGCGGCAATGACCTTATATACGGCAACGCTGCCAATAATATCCTGAATGGTGGCGCGGGTAACGACCAATATTTTGGCGTCGAAGGTAATGATAGCTACGTATATATCTCTGGTCTTGATACGATCACGGAAACATCAGGAACAGACAAAGTTATTTTTGATTCTTCTTGGAACCCCTGGGACACCTTAATAACCGGAAATGTTATCAGCCTTTTGTCTGGCGTTGATGAAATCACCTTTAATGATATCAGTCTGATTGAGTATTTTGCTTTTGACGGCTACGCAGACATGACATTTGCCGAGCTTAACAGTCTGCCACCCCCCAACACGCCGCCAGTTGCGCAAGATGACGATTTTACGGGCGATCAGGATGTGGTTATTAACGGCAATCTCTTTGCTGATAATGGCCATGGTGTTGACAGCGATCCAGATAGCGATCCGTTAAATGTTGTTGCTGTGACCGGGCTTGCGACCACGCAAGGTGGCAGCGTCGATATTCTGGCCAACGGTAACTTCACCTACACGCCTGCAGCAAACTTCAATGGCGCTGATAGTTTTAATTACACACTCGAGGACGGTCAGGGCGGCAGCGATACCGGAACCGTTAACTTAACCATTAATGCTGTGAATGATGATCCCATCGCCCAAGACGATAACTTTACCGGAACAGAAGATCTTCCTGTAAACGGCAATGTTTTGCTTGATAACGGCAATGGCGTAGACAGCGACACCGACGGTGACCCACTGAATGTCGTTGCGGTGACCGGCCTTGTGACCACACAAGGCGGCAGCGTTGATATCCTTAGCAATGGCGACTTCACCTATACTCCAACCACAGGCTTCAATGGCGCTGACAGTTTCTCCTATACTCTACAGGATGGCCAGGGCGGCAGCGACATCGGCACGGTCAACCTAACCATCAACGCCGTCGACAATCCGCCGGTTGTCACCAACAATGGCGGCGGGGTCGATGAAGACAACACGTTGAATGTAACCGAGGCGATGCTAAGCATGGCTGACTCCGATACACCTGCGGGCAGCCGCGTCTTTACCCTGCAAACCACACCGACCAACGGTACGCTTTATTTAAATGCCGTCGCTCTTATTGTGGCGGCAACTTTCACGCAGCAGGACATTATCGACGGGCTCATAACCTATAATCCGAACGCCAATTTTAACGGCGCAGATAGCTTTAACTTCACGGCCTCGGACGGCACCACAACATTGCCGGGGCAAAGCTTTAATATAAACGTCGCCTCAATCAATGATGATCCGACGGCGCAAAACGACGGTGCTACCACCGATGAAGATGTCGCTGTAAATATCAACGTCCTAACCAATGACAGCGACATTGACGGTGGAACCCTAAGTGTGTCTTCAGCGACTGGCGCAACAAACGGCATCACATCTGTTAACACCGATAACACCATCACTTACATCCCGAACGCTAACTTTAACGGGGCTGACAGCTTCACCTACACACTTCTTGACGGCCAGGGCGGCAGCCACAACGCTACGGTGAACGTCACTGTAAACAGCATCAATGACGACCCCACGGCGCAGGACGATGATTTTACCGGTGATCAGGATATTGCAATCAACGGCAACCTTCTCGTAGACAATGGCAACGGAGCAGATAGTGACATTGACGGTGGCACCCTCAATGTTGTGGCGGTCACCGGGCTTGCTACAACACAAGGCGGCAGCGTTGATATCCTTGCCAATGGCGACTTTACTTATACACCTGCAACAAACTTTAGCGGCGCCGACAGCTTTACCTATACACTTGAGGACGGGCAAGGCGGTAGTGATGTTGGCACGGTGAACCTCACGATTAATGTAGCATCCAATCTCGGCGACAACCTTTTTATTGCGACAGCACCTGCGGAGGTTTTTGATGGTGGCCCGGGCAATGACACTGTAGATTTCAGAAATTCTACTGCCGCCGTGATCGTTAAACTGGTGAATGGCGTCAGCATCGCCGGGTATGCAGAGGGCGATACCTTGATCTCAATTGAAAATCTGACCGGATCTGATTTTGCCGATACGTTGTTTGGCAGCAACTTCGCCAACACTTTAAGAGGC
>BQJE01000001.1 GCA_021604545.1 Micavibrio sp. | reverse complement strand
CTTCAGGCGGCAGCTGGTCGGGGGCAGTACTGTCCAGAGATTCTATGGCCATACCGGGATCGGAGATGCCGTTATCTGTTCCCTCCATGACCATGCCCGGATCGGAGATACCGTTATCTGTTCCCTCCATGACCATGCCCGGATCGGAGATACCGTTATCTGTTCCCTCCATGACCATGCCTTGCCCAAGTTCTTGCTCATCAAGCTTTTGTTGTTCTACCGCAAGCCTTGCGTCCTCCCGTGCTATTTCAATAGCCTGCTGATCAAGCTCTTCCTGGGTCATGAGGGGTTCTGTTAATATCGGGGGCTCTTCTCCACTTAGCTCCGCTTCTACAACAGCAAGTCTTGCGTCTTCCCGTGCGAGTTCAACTGCTTGTTGATCAAGCTGCTTTTGTGTAGGCGTATTTTCTTCAATGATCTTTTCTACTGCCTGCATGTAGGAGGTCATGTCTTCAGGCGTTTCAGCCTTACGAAACATGTTTTCGGCTGTTTCAAGAATGCCTGGATTGCCGGGAACAGCTTGTTCTAATCGGGCCAGCATCTCTTGCAACTCGGGTGGGAGTTGACGCTGCTCAGCTTGAACGACAGGGCTCTCTACCTCTGCTGATGGGGGGGCTTGGTGCTCAAAAGATTTTGCAAGGGCAGTATCGGGATAATTTTTTGTTATATATTCTTCTGATTTGAGAACGTTATTCTCAGCCTGAGCAATTTGTGATTCAGAGGCATTAAAACCTTTCAATGCCTCTACTTCCATAATCAGACCCTCGTGAGCACTTTTAAGCTCAGCTTCTGAGTATGTTGCCATTTTTTTGCCCCTTATTTACCGCTTGTCTTTGTTTTTATTATATTTTTACCATCTCTATAATTATTATGTAAATTTATTAATTTTTAATTAAGGTATAGCAATTGAATAAAATGCCCTTGTTTTTTTTGCGCGGATTGAACATTGTAAAAATCCTTAAATTTCAGGGAGTTCGCCATGACAAAAAAATGGGATAAATCAAAGCTTGTCAGTCGTTACGTGACGGAAGGGGCCAAATCGGCGCCTCACCGTTCGTATTATTATGCGATGGGTATGACGGAGGAGCAGATACATCAGCCATTGGTCGGCGTAGCGACATGCTGGAATGAGGCCGCGCCGTGTAATATTGCGCTCAGCCGGCAGGCTCAGGCCGTAAAAAAAGGGGTATATGAAGCCGGTGCCACCCCCAGAGAATTTACAACCATAACGGTTACAGACGGCATCGCCATGGGGCATGAAGGCATGCGCTCATCCCTTGTCTCACGGGAGGTCATTGCCGACTCGGTTGAACTCACCATGCGGGGTCATTGTTATGACGCGCTTGTTGGGCTGGCCGGTTGCGACAAGTCATTGCCGGGGATGATGATGGTCATGTTGCGGCTCAACGTGCCATCCGTGTTCATGTATGGTGGCACAATCTTGCCGGGTAAGTTTAAAGGCAAAGATGTCGATGTTGTGAATGTATTTGAAGCTGTCGGGCAACATGCCGCCGGTGAAATGAGTGATGAAGATCTGCATGAACTGGAATGCGTAGCCTGTCCGTCTGCCGGGGCATGCGGTGGGCAATTCACCGCCAACACCATGGCTTGTGTATCCGAGGCAATTGGACTGGCCCTGCCTAATTCTGCCGGGGCGCCCGCGCCGTATGAATCGCGTGATGAATATGCCGATGCTTCGGGCAGGGCGGTGGTAGAATTGATTAAAAATGGTCCGCGTCCACGCGACATTGTGACCCTTAAAAGCCTCGAAAATGCAGCAGCCATCGTGGCGGCAACTGGCGGCTCAACCAATGCAGCCCTGCATTTGCCGGCAATGGCGCATGAGGCAGGCATTGAATTCAATCTGTTCGATGTCTCCGAGATTTTCAAAAAGACGCCGTTGATTGCCAATCTACGTCCCGGCGGGAAATATGTGGCCAAAGACCTCTATGATGTTGGCGGCGTTGGTATCGTTTTGAAGGAACTTCTCGATAACGGCCATATTCACGGTGACTGTATCACGGTGACGGGCAAGACAATTGCCGAGAATTTGGAAGGGGTTAAGTTTCCGGGTGATCAGGACGTGGTCTATCCGGTGAAAGCGCCGATCCATCCAACCGGCGGTGTGGTTGGCTTGCGCGGCAATCTGGCACCGGAAGGGGCGATTGTGAAAATTGCGGGTCTGGAGGAGTTGGTGTTTGAAGGACCGGCCCGCTGTTTTGATGGCGAGGATGCTTGTTTTAAGGCTGTGCAAAACAAAGAATATGAAGAAGGTGATGTCATTATCCTGCGTTATGAGGGCCCGAAAGGGGGGCCCGGTATGAAGGAAATGCTCTCAACTACCGCAGCCCTATATGGGCAGGGCATGGGCGGAAAAGTGGCCCTGATTACCGACGGACGATTTTCTGGTGGCACGCGCGGTTTTTGTATCGGGCATGTGGGCCCGGAAGCCGCAGTTGGGGGCCCGATTGGATTATTGAAAGATGGTGATATTATTCGGATTGATGCAGAAAAGGGAACCTTAGATGTGAAGCTCAGCGACGAAGAGCTTGAAAAACGTAAAGAAAATTGGGTTCCACGTGAAACAAATTACCGTTCCGGTGCTTTGTGGAAATTCGCCCAGCAGGTCGGTCCGGCCCGGGACGGCGCCGTCACCCACCCTGGCGCTAAAGCCGAAACGCATGTGTTTGTGGATCTTTGATTTTATCGGGTTATAGAGGGCTAAATTTTTTTAATCCGCCCGCCTCTGTTTTTTATATATCCTGTATGAAAAAGCGCTATATGGAGTTTAACAACAGGCATTAATTAAGAAAATATAAAAAGCAGTTGATATAGGACACTTAACCTATCGCAAAATGGATACGAATGTGAGAACATTGCCTTGAATGTAATAAAAGCTCATATTAAAATATGCTAGCCCGTACTTATATATCAGACATCATTGGACAACTAATCACAGGACTTAACGCATGAGCAAATTGGTTAAACCTCAAAATACATTGAAACAGAAAGTTGGCCATGGCGGCTTCAAGGAAGAAGATTTAAAGAAAGCTCAAAAGTCTATAGAAGAAAACACGGTTGATTTTAAGCCCATAGCTATTGAGTTGTTAGGCAGTTTGGATAAGACTTTATTGTCTATTCAAAAAGGCACCACGGATATAAAAACATCTTTAGGGGCTATCTTGGACCCGATCATGCAACTTAGAGCCCAAGGCTCTCTTTTTCATTACCCCAGCATCACGCATATCAGTGACGTCGTTGTTGATTTTCTGGATACTGAAAAATCAATAGATAAAAATATCCTTGAAATGCTGGTGGCTTATAAAAAAGCAGTAGACGCGCTTCTGTCTCTAGAAATTAAGGATGAAAAAGATAAGGTGTGTTTGGCTTTGGTGGATGAGTTGCAAAACGCTTGCATTCGTTATCAGCAAAAAAAGTAATTAGCAATACCTAGAGTGTCTTATGTCGTATGATTTTAAAAACGTTAATGTCCTGGTTGTTGAAAGTTCAACGGCTATGTACCAGCTGATTAAAAATGTTTTAAATATGCTCACTGTCCCGGAACGAAATATACAAGCTGCTTATGATATAGAGGGGGCCTTTGCAAAATTCTGTCAGACAAAACATGACATCGTTATGTCAGATTGGCTTGAAAACCCTGATCATGGTATACAACTTACGCGCATGATCAGGACGAATAAAAACTCTCCAAATATATATGTGCCTATTATAATGACAGCTGGATCAGGTCACTACACCAGAGTTGTCAGGGCCAGAGATGCCGGAATATCAGAGTATTTAGTCAAGCCATTTGCCGCTGATGCTTTAGCAAAAAGAATTGTAAGGGTTATTGAATCACCGCGGTTGTTTGTTGCTTCTGATGCTTACACAGGTCCTGACCGGCGCACGAGAGAAATGGAGTATGAGGGGCCGGAAAGACGCAAAGAGCCGCCGGAGGTGGTTCAAGCGTAACTGCATCTAATTTATTTTATAAAATTTGGCGATGCTGAAATAGCTTTCTAGGGCATAGAAAGGCTATAAAAAGCAACCTATTTCCATACATTACTAAGTCTCTTTTAACGGTTTTTGTGATAGGATCAGATTATCGGTTCATAGTAGTTTCACGAGATCCATGCATAGCAAAGACATAAATATCAAGATTTTGAACGGCCTATCGATAATACTCATAGTGTTATCCACAGGCCTTTTGGGGTTTTCTGCATCTTCTATGGGTCAGTATATTGATCCGGTTGCAGAAGCTGCACGGTCTGAAAAAGCCTCCTTCCTGATGAAAGCTTCTCTGGGCAATGCCCTCAGCTCCGGTCGTATTGGTAAAACCCGCTTTCATGATAGCAAGGCGATGCAGGTTTACTATGATACGCGCGGAAGTCAGCCATTTTGGATGGGCGACCGCCGGTCTTACTCTCACGCCGAAAAATTCCTTGAGGTGCTAGAGACATCCTGGACGCATGGTTTGAACCCATACAACTACCATATCGAAAAAATTCGCGACCAGATTGAAAACCCGAACATGTTGAAGAAGGCCGAATTAGAGCTGCTTCTGACGGATGCTTTTATTCGTTATGCGCGTGACCTCAGCGGTATTCGTGTGAATCCGAAAAGCATTAAGCTCGATCCGGATGACTGGCGCGCCCCGATGCAGAGCTATGACATTCTTGGGTTCCTTTCTGATCGCAATCGTTTTGACAAGGCTCTGAAAGCGATTGAGCCCAAAAGCACGACCTATAAAAAATTACAAAAAGAGCTGATCCGTTTGTCAGAGCAAGATGTCGAGGTTTACGAACAACATCTGCCGATCATCTTTGGTGGTCTAATGAAGCCCGGCTGGGGTCATAAGGCTATACCCAAGCTGCGTGCGCGTATGGGATTGCCGCAGCCAGAGCGGAACAAGGGTAAATATGATGATGCGCTGGCCGCCGCCGTGATGAAGTTTCAGCGCGCCAATGAGTTGGAGCCTGATGGCATTATTGGTGACAAGACGCTACAGCTTTTAAATCGTACCAAGAATGACAAGATGCTACAGCTGGTCGCGAATATGGAGCGTTTGCGCTGGGTAGAGGAACAAAAACCGGATCGTTTTATTGTCGTGAACATTCCTTCGGCGACCCTTTGGGCGCTGGATCAAGGGCGGGTCAAGTTGGAGATGCCAGTGATTGTAGGTAGCCCATGGCGCCGTACACGGACATTTAAAACAGAAGTCAGAGGGGTGCGTTTGAACCCTAAATGGACCATTCCACCAACGGTCAAAAAGTTTGATATTTTGCCCAAAGTTCAGGAAAATTCGAATTACTTATCCGATAAAGGTATTGAGTTGTTCCGTGGCTATGGCCGTAACGCGATCACTCTCGACCCGGCTTCGATTGATTGGAACAATGTTTCCACCAAGGAGCTTCATGGTATTCGTATGGTACAAACACCCGGTGAGCACAATCCGCTGGGGCGCGTGCGTATTCTGATGCCCAATGATTACAATATGTATCTGCACGATACCAATCACCCTGAGTACTTTGATAAGCCAGAGCGCGCGGTGTCATCCGGTTGCATCCGTATGAAATACCCCGAAAAAGTTGCCAGCTTTGTGATGGGCCGGGAACAGGGCTGGAATCAGAATTATATGGACGAAGTCTTTGAAACTAACAAAGAAACAGATCATAAGGTGGCCGAGCGCATGCCGGTTTACGTATTGTATTATACTGCCTGGATCGGTGACAAAGGCCAGGTTGTCTATGGCACCGATGTTTATAACTATGACAACAAGCTGATTGATTTGCTTGCAGATATTGACGGTTTTCACATTCCCGTGCATTATAATGGCGAAAGCGGGAGAGTTGCGTCCTCACTCTAAGCGCGCATATTCTCTCTAATCACATTTTCGCTAATTATACATTCATCACATTCACTCTTTACTCGCCCGGGAAATCTGTATAGAAACGCCTCGCGTATTCATTACGTCCTTACTGAGTTCAATTACAAAAGGTTTTATCTATGTTACTTGAAGAATTAAATAGCCGTGAAATTATCGAAGCGCCGAAACTCGAGCGCCGCGATCTTCTTAAAATGGGTCTGGTCGGGATGCTTGGGGCCATTGCGCCGCTTGCCCCTGTAAAAACTGCGAGCGCTGCTTATGCTGAGCGCCGCGTTTCTTTCCGTCATCAACATACCGGCGAAAGCTTTTCTGGTGTTTACCGCGTTGGCGATAAATACATGCCAGCAGCGTTTGATCGTTTAAATTATGTCCTGCGTGATTTCCGCACAGGCGATGTGTTTCCGATGGACCCACGGGTTTTAGACATTATCAGCATTCTGCAGGAAAAGGCCGGTACGCGTAAGCCGTTTGAGGTGCTGTCTGGTTACCGTAGCCCCAAGACGAATGCGATGCTTCGTCGTGTGAGTACTGGTGTGGCTCGTAATTCGTTCCATATGTACGGTCAGGCTATGGATATTCGTATGCCGGGCTACAGCACGCAGAAGCTTCGTAATATCGCTAAATCGTTGCGTGCTGGCGGTGTTGGTTATTACGGCAGCAGTGATTTTGTCCATGTTGATACTGGCACGGTCCGCAGCTGGTCATAAATTTCTTTGAATGCTTACTAGAAGCGCGTTATAAGGTCATTCCCTAAAGCAAAAGGAATGGCCTTATGATATTTGTGGGATTGGGCGCAAATTTACCAAGTCGATTTGGTTCTCCTGAACAGACATTGGAAGCCGCTAAGCTTGCTCTGGATCGGGCAGGGGTAACTGTTGTGGCTTCTTCTCACACATGGCGCAGTGCGCCGGTTCCTGTCTCTGATGATCCCTGGTATTGCAATGCGGTCGTCGCGGTTGAAACGGATAAGGCTCCGCGTCAGGTTCTGGAGGCACTTTTGGCCATAGAAGATGATTTTGGCCGCCAAAGAAGCACGCTTAATGCTCCGCGGCTGATTGATCTTGATTTACTAGCCTATGACGATGAGGCGATTGGGGAGACAGCTTTCGTCCTGCCGCACCCCCGCATGCACGAGCGGGCTTTCGTCCTTTTGCCTTTACGGGAAATCACACCGGGCTGGCGGCACCCTGTTTTAGACAAAACAATTGATGAATTGATCGAAGATTTACCCGCTGACCAAGTGCTCAAACTGATTGAGGAGGATGCCGCGTGAGTGCGTTAAAGAACCATGCGCTGGCATCATTATGGGAGCATACTCCGGCCATCATGGGGGTGGTTAACGTGACCCCCGATAGTTTCTCGGATGGCGGTAAGTTTATTAATCCTGATAGGGCGATAGAGCATGGTCTTGCGTTGTTGCAGGAGGGAGCAGACATTTTAGACATCGGCGGCGAGTCGACGAGGCCTGGCTCGGAAGCTCTTGATGTAGCAGAGGAAATTGATCGTATTGTGCCGGTGATTGAAGCTCTGGTAGGCAGGGCAAAATATTTGTCTGTTGATACCCGAAATGCTCAAACCATGAAGACCGCGCTCAAAGCTGGAGCAAATATTATCAATGATATCAGTGCACTTGAAGATGATCCTGAGAGCATCAATATTGCCTGCGAGGCGCAGGTTCCAGTTTTTCTGATGCACAAGCAGGGTAATCCGCAAGACATGCAAAAAAATCCACGCTATAACAATGCAGTGGAGGATATTTTTCATTACTTACAGCAGCGTATAGAGCTTTGCGAAACGCACCGTATCGCGAGCACAATGGTGGTGGCTGACCCGGGTATCGGGTTCGGAAAAACTGTCCAAGATAACGTTCTAATCCTCAGAAATATAAAACGATTTCATGATTTAGGTGTGCCAATCATGCTTGGTGTTTCCAGAAAAAGTTTTATTGGCAAAATTTCAAATGATGAACCGCCGGAAGAACGGATTCCGGGTTCACTCTCAGCAGCCCTTTGGGGATTGTCACAAGGCGTACAGTTTTACAGAGTCCATGATGTTGCGGCGACACGACAAGCCTTCAGAATTCAGGAAGAAATTTCTTCGATCTCATCGTGAAAAAGCATGGCCGTTTTTCGTATTATTTTTTCTGGATTTTTATCGCAAGGATCATGTTGCCAAACCTGCCAGGGAAAATTTTCTTTGCCCACATCCGGTTCAAATTCATATAGATGACAATTTTCGAAAAGATGTTTGGCGCGAATACCGTATAATTTCCCCAGTGCCGCCAGAACACCACCATGACAGACGACCAATACACTATGATCGTGGTTTTCGAGGGCGTTATGCAGCCCGCGGCGGATACGGGCACAGAAATCTTCATGAGTTTCACCGCCCGGTGGGTTCATTTCGCGTTCAAAGATCGGGCCACAATCTTCGTAAGAGGCCCCTTCGTAGCTTCCAACGTGCATTTCTGCTAAGTCATCGTCTTCATAAATATGAGCCCCCAATGCATCATTAAGGATATGTGCTGTGTCGCGGGCGCGGGAGAGATGCGAATGAATGATGGTTTGCGGCTTGATTGTTAGCGATTCAAGCACCGTATGAACGGATTGTGCTTGCTGGCGGCCACGCTCAGTTAGCGGGGAATTCGTGCTGCCTGCCATAACACGAGCAGCATTGGCCTCTGTTTCGCCGTGACGGATCATATAAAAATGTTTGGGTGGGAGCATGTTACAAAACCACCAACGGAGAGCTCATTCCTTTAAGAACGGCAATGATGCTTTGTGCGGCTAAAATGGATGTCTTTGGGTTGGCAGGATCGGGTAAGTTATCCACAGAGGCCCTTATCGTCGAGAGCTTTCCTTCAACAATAATTTCATGTTTGTTGCCCATGGCGTTCGGGTCAGCCCAGATCTCGACTTCGGTTCGCTCTGGACCGATTCCAGCCAGGCTTAACGTTGCCGCAACATTTACATTGGCTGGAAAGCCTTGAGCAGCCTCTAATGCATTGCCTTTGAACAAACGGGTCTTTTCTGTGACGCATTCAAGGTCAATGTTATGGTCTGACACGAAAGGTGCGCCTAAAAAGCCTGTGGGTAACTTTGTGGATATGATGGTGGCACTTTTTATCCCGCTGTGCATAAGTGCGCTTACCCCATCCAGACCCGCCAGGGCTCCAGATGGTACAATGATGCGGCTGGCTGAACTTTTATGTTGTTCTAATATAGAAGGGTGGATAAGCAATGCAGCGCTGGTGATAATAATAATATCCTTATCACGTGAAAACGCTTCACTGGTGAGCGTTGGAACGGCATTAGAAGGCAGGCATTCAATAATGAGATCGGACCTCTCGGCCAGCGAGGCAAAATCAACATAAGGAATATCAAATTCATCCGGCTGATTAATCTCGGACGCGCATTCCAGTTCAAAGCCATCAATGCCTTCAATAAGCGCGCGAGCCACTGTACTGCCGATGGCGCCAACGCCTGCTATTCCAATCTTGGTTGTCATGCTCTCTGGCCTTTGGTGGTTAATGGCAGCATACTGTTGCCATGGAACAATGGCAGGATCAAGGAATTGTATTGGCGGCGCGCTCACACGGCGAAAGTGGCGCGGTGGTGTCGTTGCTCACCGAGAATAATGGCCGCCATGCCGGTTATGTACGCGGGGCGCGCGGGACAAAGATGCGCGGCACGTTAGAGGCCGGTAATTTGGCGGATGCGCGCTGGCAGGCGCGGGTTGACGGTGATCTCGGCTCGCTGACGTTAGAGCTGTCACAAAGCTTTGCGCCGCGCTTTATGCAGGATGCTCTAAGGCTTTCGGCGCTGCAATCAGCTTGCGCTCTGTGTGATGCGGCGCTGCCCGAGCGCGAAGGTCATCCGGGGTTGTTTCACGGTCTTGTTGCCTTGTTTGAAGCGCTGGAGAGCGATGTCTGGGCGCCGGCCTATGTGATGTGGGAGTTGGCATTGCTAAGAGAACTGGGCTTTTCGCTGGATTTTAGCAAATGTGCGGGTGGTGGTTCGGCAGATAGTTTGGCCTATATGAGCCCGAAAACCGGCCGCGCAGTCAGTGAGGAAGCGGCAGGGCCATATAAGGAAAAACTATTGCCCCTACCGGATTTTTTAAAGCCCGGTGGACGCAACAGTGACCCGAAAGAGGTTCTGGTTGGTCTGCAATTGACTGGCTATTTTCTTGAGCATTGGGTGTTCACCCATCACAGTAAGGGCGTCCCAGAGGCGCGGTTGTTGTTTCAGGAACGGTTCGAAAAGAGCTTAAGCGTGTCCGAACAGCAAACACATGAAGTTGCATAAAAATAAAAAACTCTTGGCTTTCCTAGCGTCTTGGCGCTAAACACAATTCATGGCGAAGAAAGAATCTACAGCACAGCATCAGGTAATCGACCAGCCGTTCGGGGAAATACTCTCCGATAAGTATCTCTCCTATGCCCTCTCCACCATTATGAGCCGCTCACTGCCCGATGTGCGCGACGGGATGAAGCCTGTGCATCGCCGCCTGATGTATGCGATGCAACAGTTAAAACTTGCGCCCGATCTTAGCCCGAAAAAATCAGCGCGGGTGGTTGGCGATGTTATTGGTAAGTATCACCCGCATGGCGATACCGCCGTTTATGACGCGATGGTGCGTCTGGCGCAGGATTTTGCCCAGCGCTATCCGCTGGTCGACGGGCAGGGTAATTTTGGCAATATTGACGGCGATAATGCAGCCGCTATGCGTTATACCGAGGCACGACTGACGGCGGTTGCGTTGTTGTTGCTTGATGGCATTAACGAAGATGCGGTTGATTTTCGTCCGACCTATGATGGATCGGAAAGTGAACCGATTGTGCTTCCCGGTGGGTTCCCGAATTTGTTGGCCAATGGATCAAGCGGAATCGCGGTTGGTATGGCCACCAATATTCCGCCGCATAATGTCGCTGAGCTTTGTGAAGCGATGGAGCTGATGCTCGACAAGGATGCGTCGGTGGCCGAGTTGACCAAAATCGTCAAAGGCCCGGATTTTCCAACCGGCGGCACGTTGATGGCAAACAAGAAAGATATCACCACGGCCTATGAAACCGGCAAGGGTTCATTCCGCGTGCGTGCCAAGTGGAAGCAGGAAGATCTGCCGCGTGGTAAATACCAGATTATTGTCACTGAAATTCCTTATCAGGTACAAAAATCCAAGTTGATTGAAAAGATTGCCGAGCTGATTAATGCACGGAAAATACCTATGCTCGACGATGTGTGTGATGAAAGCGCAGAAGACATCCGTCTCGTTCTGGTGCCAAAAAGTCAGAATATTGAGCCGGAATTGTTGATGGAAGCTCTTTACCGCGCGACTGATCTCGAGTCGCGTTTTGGCCTCAACATGAACGTCCTCGATAATGGCTTGGTGCCTAGAGTAATGAATCTCAAGGAAGTTTTGCAAGCCTGGATGGAGCATCAAAAAGAGGTCCTGGTGCGTCGCTCCAATCACCGGCTCGAGAAAGTTCTGCATCGGCTGGAGGTTCTTGAAGGCTATTTGATTGTTTATCTCAACATAGACAAAGTGATCAAAATCATCCGTGAAAAGGATGAGCCGAAGAAAGAACTGATCAAGGCGTTTAAGTTGACCGAGGTGCAGGCCGAAGCGGTTTTGAATATGCGTTTGCGGTCTTTACGCAAACTTGAAGAGATCGAGATCAAAACCGAGTGTGACAAGCTCTCAGTTGAGCGTGACGAGCTGCAAAAACTAATCAAGTCTGAAGCAAAGCAATGGACGAGGGTTAAAAAGCAGATCGGGGTGCTGAAGGAAATGTTCGGGCCGAAAACAGAGCTTGGCGCGCGCCGTACGAAGATTGGCAAGGTTGTAGAGCTTGTTGATGCCGATGAGCTCGAAGAAGCGATGATGGAGAAGGAGCCGGTGACGGTGATTTGTTCATCCAAGGGCTGGATCCGGGCGATGAAGGGTCACGGCCATAATCCGAAAGATTTCAAATATAAAGACGGCGACCGCGGGCAGTTTGTGATTGAGGTGCAGACGACGGACAAGCTGCTGGTCTTTGGCACCAATGGGCGGTTCTATACAGTGGGTTGTGACAAGCTGCCGCCGGGGCGTGGTTTTGGCGAGCCACTACGGCTGAGTATCGGGCTGCCCAATGATGCAGATATTACCGACATCAAATTGTTTGAGGCTGAGACCCGTATTTTGGTTGCGGCGACGGATGGGCGTGGGTTCATTGTGAACTCCGATGACGTTGTTGCACAAACCAAGAATGGCAAACAAATTTTGAATGTTTCCGGCAATGTTGAGGCGGCGCTTTGCACCTATATCGCGCCCGAAGATGACCATGTAGCTGTTATCGGTAAAAACCGCAAAATGCTGGCCTTTGCGCTGGAGGAAATTCCTGAAATGACGCGGGGGCGCGGTGTCATTTTGCAAAAATACAAGGATGGTGGTTTGTCAGATGCCAAAACTTTCAAATGGAATGAGGGGCTTACCTACAAATACGCCTCCGGCGAGCATATGGTGGATGATTTGAACCCCTGGCTCGGCGAACGTGCCCAGGCCGGCCGCCTGCCGCCCAATGGCTTTCCGAAGAGTAATAAGTTTTCTTGACATTACATAAGATGGTTATTAGTCTCCTTTTCACAAAAAAGTGTTTTTGAGTTTAAGGAGTTAAGTATGCCAATCTATTTAAGAGTTAACTATCCTGATACAGAGGCCACGAGGAAGCAACGGCAAGAAAAACTGCAAGAATGGCAATCTAAAGGGGCCATTATCCGTGACGATGGCTGTTATTCAGGGTTTTATATGGAAGTAACTGACGTTGAACATGCTCGTAGGGTTGTTACCGCTCAGAGTAATTTATGCGCAGATTATTTTGTATTTGAAGCCGAAAGCCATGACGTTGAAGTCAGGAAACACAAGAGGTGCCTTGATAAGGGAACAGTGGGAAATGTTATTCCTTTTTCATCTCTTAATGCAGAATCCAAAGAGAGGCAGATTATGTTGCTTAAAGCTTCTAATAGGGGCTTTGTAACACATGCTGTTTTCAGAGATGAACGGCCCGAAGCGTTTTATTTAAATAGTAGGAGTGCTTTTGCAGTGTTCTCTCCTTCTGGAGAACAATTATTTCCAGTATCTCAAGATGAGTTTACCAAAGAGTATTCAACAGTCAGTATGGCTTTAACTGCTGTAGAAGATAAAGCGTCTTTAAGGGTGGGGTTAGACTAAGGAAACTCAACCGCGCCCGGGGTTTTTTTGAAGGTTCCGATCGGCGGTGGTTGTGACGGACCGGGCAGGGATGAGCCTTCACTATCGCCTGTTCCCTCTCCGTCGCCAGTGCTCTCACCATCTCCTGTAACGCCAACGCCATTACCGGTTTCTTCTTCCTCTTCGATTGGCTTGGTGATTTCTTCCTTCAGCAAAATAAACGAAATCCTTCTGTTGCGTGAATCATAGGGGTCATCCGGGTTCAAATGCTCCTTATCTGCCTTGCCGATCACATTGTTGACGCGCTCGGGCGGAAAGCCGAATTGCTCCAGCGCTTTGCGGCTGGCATTGGCACGGTCGGCAGAGAGCTCCCAGTTGGTGTAGTCGGCGCCGGGGCCATAGCCCGCACTGTCAGTATGGCCACGCACCGAAATGTCATTGGGCAGGGGCTCGATAATGCCGGCAATCGTACCGACCAGTAACTGGGTTCTTTGCATCATCTGAGCGCTGCCGCTGGCAAACATCGGTTCATCGTCATCATCAACCATTTGAATGCGCAAGCCCTCTGGTGTCATATCGATGATTAAATTTTCTGCCATCGCCGCCAGTTCAGGCACTTCGATGATAGCCTGCTCCAGAGCTTGCTGCGCTTCTTTAAAGCGGTCTTCTTCAGCCTCACGGGCTTTTTCTTTTGCTTTTTCCTTTTCAGTTTTTTCACCTTTACCCTGACTAACCTGGCCTGTGGGGTTTGCTTGCGTCAGCGGTTGAACCGTACTTGTCATCGCCCCTTCAGGCGCCACGGTAAGGCCCCCGAGTACTCCGCCAGAGCCGCTTTCGCGCTGTGAAACCTTGGGGTGGGTTGGGTCAAAATAGTTCGAAATGGCATTCAATTGCTCGTCCGTTGACACGTTTAAAAGCCAGAGTAAAAGAAAAAAGGCCATCATCGCCGTCACAAAGTCGGCATAGGCCACTTTCCAGGCACCACCATGATGGCCGCCGCCCTTTTTAATCTTTTTGATGATATAGGTATCGCCGCCGCCCTCATCTTTTTTGGCATCATCGGCCATTTATATTCTCCGATTCTCTAAACTACGCAGGGCTGGGCAGCTCATTCAGCACTTCTTCAAGTTCCAGGAAGGAAGGCTGGACGTGATGCGGCAGCAATTTGCGTGAAAATTCAACGGCAACCTGTGGTGCCGCGCCGTTTAAAAAGGCAATAAGACAAACCTTCATACATTTGAAGTACGTAACTTCTGTTTCGGCTTTGGTGCTCATAGCCGCCGCAATGGGGGCGACCATACCGTAAGACAGCCACACACCAAGGAAAGTTCCTACCAGTGCGCCACCGATCATTTTACCCAAAATTTCTGGCGGTTCACTGATTGAGGCCATTGTCTTGATCACACCAAGCACGGCGGCCACAATACCCAGCGCCGGGATACCGTCGGCCATGGTCTGTACCGCATGGCCTGGGTGGCCTTCATGGGCTTCAATGCTTTCGATTTCCTGGTCCATCAGGGCTTCAAGCTCAAACGGGTTGTCGTTGCCAAGAGAGATGATTCTTAAATAATCACAGACAAACACAATGGCGTGATGATTGTGCTGAAATTTTGGGAATTGGCTGAACAGCTCACTTTCATCAGGGTTTTCAATGTGCTGCTCCAGCGCCAGCCAGCCTTTAGTTTTGGCCAGTTTAAGGGTCGTATAAAGTGCGGAGAGCATTTCTATGTAGTCTTCTTTGTCGTAGGCCTCAGGCTTTGACAGGGCGCTGAAATATTTTATCGTGCCCTTGATGGTCTCACTGGTATTGGCAACGAGGAACGCGGCAATGGCGCAGCCCATAATAATTACAAATTCGCCGGGCAGAGCAGCCAGTATAACGCTAACGAGGCCCATAAATTTGGGAACATCGAAATGCATGGCGATGAGAAGGCCACCAAAGGTACAAACAAAAACGAGAGCAAGACCGACAAACTTCATGGCTTAAAAGAAATCCTTTCTTTGGGGCCTGGGAATTTTACTAATACCTCTAGAATGCATGATTCGTTGTTAACAGGAGCTTAAGGGAGAATCATGGAACGCAGGAAACTGGGTACAAAACGTAGTTTTTTAATCTTGATGTTTTTTTGTAGCGATGGCAAGGCTGTGTCAGCCTTTGGCCGATTTTTCCTGTAGAGTTTTTGCGATCTCAGGGGCCGCATAGGTAAAGATGCCGTCAGCTCCGGCACGTTTAAAGGCAATCATGGTTTCCATTAGGGTGTGTTCATAGTCCAGGCAGCCGTATTCAGCCGCCGCTTTAAGCATCGCGTACTCTCCGCTGACCTGATAGGCGAAGGTCGGAATTTTGAAGGTTTCTTTGACCTTGTGAAGGACATCCAGATAGGGCAGGCCGGGTTTGATCATAACCATATCCGCACCCTCTTTGATATCAAGGGCCACTTCGAGCAGAGCTTCATCTGCGTTGGCCGGATTCATCTGGTAGGTTTTCTTGTCGCCTTTAAGAAAAGCGCCAGAACCAACAGCCTCACGGAACGGGCCGTAAAAGCTGGAAGCATATTTAGCAGCGTAAGACAGGATCATTGTGTCGGTGAAGCTTTCGCTTTCCAGAGAATCACGGATCGCGCCGATGCGCCCGTCCATCATGTCGGACGGGGCAATGATATCGGCTCCGGCTCGGGCCTGCACAACGGCTTGTCGACAAAGAATTTCAACCGTTTCGTCATTGAGGATTTTGTCGTCTTCCACCAGCCCGTCGTGGCCGTGGGTCGT
Organism: Micavibrio sp.; assembly: GCA_021604545.1. GTDB lineage: Bacteria > Pseudomonadota > Alphaproteobacteria > Micavibrionales > Micavibrionaceae > UBA5701. The sequence continues at coordinate 716,210 of BQJE01000001.1, read as the reverse complement.
GTAGGGATCAAGCGCGACATCCGTAATGATTCCCATATCGGGCAGGGCGTTTTTAATCTCCTGCACCGCACGGCACATAAGATTGTCGGGATTAAAAGCCTCGCGCCCATCCATGGTTTTGTATTTATCGGGGACAACAGGGAAGAGGGCAACCGCTTGTACACCATTGCCATGGGCTTTCTTTAGGGCTTCGATGGTGAGGTCAGTTGAGCGCCGCTCAACACCCGGCATAGATTTTATGTATTCACGCTGGTTTTTACCCTCTGTAATGAAAACCGGCCAGACCAGATCGGATACGGATAGGCTATGTTCGGCGACCATCTCCCGAATCCAGCTTTTTTGGCGCAAGCGCCGCATTCTGGTGCGGGGGTAGGAGCCCGTAGACTCCGCGCCCTGTTCATTTTTCGGCTGGCTTTTTTGACGCATTAACATAGTTGGGCTCTTTATAATAAAATTATCTTTGCGTTTATCATGATCTCTATTATGATTCCATGGTTAAAGGGATATCCCTTCGTTAACCAGTACTTCATACCTTTTAAGGCATTCTAGCTATATATAAAGAATTACCGGAGCTTAAACAGTGACAACACCGTATTACGAAGCCATACAACTGATTGAACGCCTGCACCGTCATTTTCTTGATGTGCTCAAGGTCGAGCTCGATAAAAAGGGTATTCAGGACATCAACAACGTCCAGAGCATGATTTTGTTCAATATTGGCGATGAAGAGATGACTGTGGGCGAGCTGACCATTCGTGGGTATTATCTTGGCTCTAACGTTTCCTACAACGTGAAGAAGATGGTCGAGAATGATTATCTGGTGCAGGAACGCTCTGTCCATGACAAGCGCTCGATCCGCGTTAAGCTATCTGAAAAAGGTATCAAGCTGCGTGATGGAATTTCCGAGATGTTTGCGCGTCATGAGGAAACAATCAAAGGATCAGAGATCACCGATGAGAATCTCGATGGCCTCAACAAAACCTTACAAATGCTGGAGCGTTTTTGGGCGCAGCAGACGAATTTTAGCGGTGGATTTTAATTCCCAAAAGCCTGAAGACCGGTCTGGGCCTTGCCGAGGATAAGGGCGTGGATGTCATGGGTACCTTCATAGGTGTTCACGGCCTCTAAATTCATCATATGGCGGATCACGTGATATTCATCGGCGATGCCATTGCCGCCGAGCATATCGCGCGCCTGACGGGCGATGTCGAGTGCCTTGCCGCAATTGTTACGCTTCATAAGCGAAATCGCCTCTGGTGCGGCGCGTTTTTCATCCTGCAGTCGTCCCAGCCGCCAGCAGGCGGTGAGGCCCAGCGTGATCTCTGTTTGCATATCGGCGAGCTTCTTTTGGATCAGTTGCTGACCCGCCAGTGGTTTGCCGAATAATTTGCGCTCTAATGTATACTCACGGGCGCGGTACCAGCAATCTTCAGCCGCACCCATGACCCCCCAGCTGATCCCAAAACGCGCCGAGTTGAGACACATTAATGGCGATTTAATTCCGGCGGTATTGGGGAGGCGGTTTTCTTCGGACACAGAAACTTCATCCATCATGATGCCGCCGGTCGGTGATGCGCGCAGCGCCATCTTGCCTTCAATTTTTGGTGCTTCGAGGCCCTTCATCTCTTTGTCGAGGATGAAGCCCTGTATCGCGCCGTCATCGTCCTTGGCCCAAACGATAAACACATCGGCGATGGGCGAGTTGGTGATCCACTGCTTGGCACCGGAAATCTTATAATCTTTGCCGTCTTTTTTGGCGCGGGTGTTCATGTTGTTCGGGTCGGAGCCGCCATCGGGCTCGGTCAAACCGAAACAGCCGATGGATTCGCCGCTGGCCAGTTTAGGCAGGTATTTTTCTTTTTGTTCTTCAGAGCCGAACAAATTGATCGGCACCATTACCAGCGAGGATTGTACCGAATAGCAGGAGCGATAGGCCGAATCGACGCGCTCCATTTCGCGTGCGATGAGCCCGGCAGCCACATAACTCGTGCCGGCGCAGCCATAACCCTCAATCATCGGCCCCAAAAGGCCAAGCGCACCCATTTCCTGCATGATCTCCGGCTCGAACGTCTCGTGCCTGTTGGCTTCCAGGATGCGTGGCTGTAGTTTATCGGCGGCATAATCACGTGCAGTTTTTTCGATGATGCGCTCTTCTTCGGTAAGAAGTTCATCTAAAAGCAGGGGATCTTGCCAATTAAACTCGACTTTCTTTGTCATTTTTTTATTATGACTGAGAGGGCTCACAAGGTACACCGGGAAAATGTCTAAAGATTCATTACAAGGCCGCGAGGTTATTATCGAATATTTCCCCGTCGGGAAGCTGGTCAAAGTTTCGGCGATGGATACGCAGAGCCTGACCGAGGTGTCGATTCAGGGCCCCGCCAGTGCAGGTGAGGAGATGCTGAAGCGCAATGCTGTCAAACGCCTTGAGTATGTGATGAAGAAGAAAGGATTGATTTAGTTTATAGCTCTACTACATTGGGTTTTGGGTGCATCTGTAGCGCCGTATCTACTTCGAGTCTTCGATTATAAAGATCATAAAGGGCCCTTTGCATAGTGAGGTTGTCGCTTTTTTGAGCTTCAGACATATATTCTCTGTAACGCTGCAGGTCAGAAAGTTCAATTGCGGCTATTATATCTGATCTTGCCGGCAATGCTTGATGTGTGTGGTCCTTATCTTCCCAGAAGCTTTCTTCGTTACCGAGGGCTGCAACCTGCAGAAGGGTTCTCCGTATGTCTGCTTTTGCTAGAGCTTCATATAAGTTAGGCGCCTCTAAGGGTTTTGTTTTATGCTCGTTCATAAAGTACTGACTTGAAGTTTCTGTGCCTTTGTGTTGTTCCAGAAGCGCTTCTCTGTAGCGAATACTAAAGAGGATGGACTTTTTGGTTTGCTTAAAATCAGGATTAGGCATTCTGTCTTGTTTTAGATACTCTTCGTGCCCGGCAGTCCTAAATTCAACTCGTAAATCTTCTAAGCTTGTGGCCATAATTAATTCTCCATAAATAATACGCCACAAAGTACCACAGTTATGGCAATATATGCAAGTGTATAATAGGGATTGATTTCTTAGGCCTACACCCACTATATATTGTGGCATGACAGACAAACTCGCCATAGCCAGCGATCATGCTGGATATACCCTCAAACAAGCGATCAAGCAGCGCTTTAGCGATATTGAATGGGTGGATCTTGGCACGGATTCTGGCGAATCTGTTGATTATCCTGATTTTGGCCAGGCGATGGGTGAGAGCATTACAAAGGGTGAGGCCCCGCGTGGTGTCCTTGTTTGTGGTTCAGGCATTGGCATTTCGATCGCTGCCAATAGATTCCCAAAGGTAAGGGCGGCTTTGTGCACTAGTGCGGAAATGGCCAAACTCTCACGCCAGCATAATGATGCCAATGTATTGGCGCTGGGTGAACGGATCATCGATGAAGCCACGGCGCTGGCTTGCGTCGAGGCATTTTTAAACACAGAATTTGAAGGTGGGCGGCATCAAGGCCGCGTTGATAAACTGACGGCTCTTGGGCCGTCATCCTGAAGCGCTTACGCTGAAGGATCTCCCTGATTTATGAGATTCTTCAAGGCAAGCCTTTCAGAATGACAAAGGAGAAATATGAATGAGCAATGCAGCAAGGAGTGAAGAACAAGTGAGTGGATTTTTTACAGATAGTTTGGAAGAGCGGGATGGGGATGTTTACGGCGCCGTACGTGAAGAGCTGCACCGTCAGCAGACGCAAATTGAATTGATTGCCTCAGAAAATATCGTGTCAAAGGCGGTTCTTGAGGCGCAGGGCACGGTTCTCACCAACAAATACGCCGAAGGCTATCCGGGGCGTAGGTACTATGGTGGCTGTGAGTTTGTCGACAAGGTGGAGCAGCTGGCCCGTGATCGTGCCAAGCAGCTTTTCGGTGCCAAATACGCCAATGTCCAGCCTAATTCCGGCTCGCAGGCCAATCAGGGCGTGATGATGGCATTGCTCCAACCCGGTGATACCGTGCTCGGCATGAGCCTGGCCGCCGGGGGTCATTTAACCCATGGCGCTGCGCCCAACCAGTCGGGCAAATGGTTTAACGCTATTCAATATGGTGTACGCAAAAGCGACGCGCTGATTGATTATGATGAGGTGGAAGCTCTGGCCAAGGAGCATAAGCCGAAAATGATTATTGCTGGGGCGTCAGCGTATCCGCGCGCGATTGATTTCAAACGCTTCCGCGCCATCGCCGATTCTGTTGACGCGTATTTATTCGTAGATATGGCCCATTACGCAGGGTTGATTGCCGGGGGGGCGTATCCTTCGCCGGTAGAGCATGCGCATGTGACGAGTACAACCACACATAAAACTTTGCGCGGCCCGCGCGGCGGCATGATTCTGACCAATGATCTGGACATCTTCAAAAAGCTAAATTCAGCGATTTTTCCAGGCATTCAGGGTGGACCGTTAATGCATGTCATTGCGGCGAAAGCGGTGTCATATGGCGAAGCGTTGAAGCCTGAATTTAAGTTATATGCCAAGGCTATAGTCGATAATGCTAAGATCCTGGCTGAGACGTTGAAGCAAGGTGGCTTTGACATCGTTTCGGGGGGCACGGACTCTCATATTGTGCTGCTTGATCTGCGGCCGAAAAAGCTCACGGGGAATATTACCGAGGCATCGCTTGAACGCGCTGGTATGACTTGTAACAAGAACGCGGTTCCATTCGATCCCGAACCGCCGATGGTGACATCGGGCGTGCGTTTGGGAACGCCAGCTGCGACCAGTCGTGGCTTTGGTCCGGCGGAATGGAAGCTGGTTGGAGAGTATATGGTTGAAGTGCTCGATGGTCTTGCTGCCAATGGCGAAGATGGCAATAGCGATATCGAAAAAGCCGTGAAGGAAAAGGTCGAGGCGCTGTGCGCGCGCTTTCCAATTTATGAGGATATTTAGGAGATCAAATGCACTGTCCGTTTTGTAGCAGTGAAGAAACGCAAGTGAAGGATTCCCGTCCGACTGAGGACGGGGCCGCAATTAGACGCCGTCGGGCTTGCCCGGATTGCGAAGAGCGCTTCACGACTTTTGAGCGTTTGCAGCTGCGTGAAATGACGGTGCTGAAATCCGGTGGCCGTAAACAGCCCTTTGATGCCGATAAAATTATCAAATCGATGCAGATTGCGTTGCGTAAGCGCCCAGTGGAATTGCCTGATATTGAAAATGCTGCCGCGGCGATCGTGCGTCAGATTGAATCGCAGGGTGAAGCGGAAGTGACCTCCGAGCAAATCGGTGAGGCGGTGATGAAGGCGCTAATCGAGCTCGATGTGGTTGGCTATATTCGTTATGCCTCGGTCTATAAGGATTTCCGTGAGCCCGAGGACTTCAATGACTTCCTTGATGAGGTCCAAAGCCGCCAGTCCAAAGGGCGCCGGAAAGCCGGTTAAACCTCATGCCACCCCTCAATGATATTCACCACATGCTTTCAGCTCTGGCGCTGGCGCGTCGTGGTCTTGGCCGTACATGGCCCAATCCATCTGTTGGTTGTGTTATCGTCAATAAGAGTGGTCAAGTTGTTGGTCGTGGTGTGACGGGTGATGGTGGGCGGCCACATGCAGAAACAATAGCTTTAAAACAGGCTGGCACCGAAGCCAAAGGCGGGTGCGTTTATGTTTCACTTGAGCCTTGTGCGCATCATGGCGAAACACCTCCTTGCACAGATTCTCTTATTAAGTCAGGCGTTAAGCGTGTGGTTTTAACCTCGGAAGATAAGGACTCGCGCGTGGCAGGAAAAGGGATCAAATTGCTTCGGGATGCTGGGATAGAAGTTGAGGCAGGGGTGCTGGCAGAAGAGGCGTATGAGATCAATCAGGGTTTTAATTTACGCGTGACAGAAAACAGGCCGTTGGTGACAATTAAGAGTGCGACCAGCAGTGATTATAAAATTGCAGAGAAGGCGAGGACCAGGACACAAATTACGGGTGAACGATCTATGATGCGAGCGCAGCTCGAACGTAGTCAGCATGATGTGGTGTTGGTTGGTATTAATACGGTGTTGACCGATGACCCATTATTGACCTCACGCTTGCCGGGTCATGATCATGATATCGTGCGCGTGGTTCTAGATAGCAACTTACGTATTCCCGTAGATTGTCAACTGGTCAAAACGGCTTCGCAGCATCCTTTGTGGGTCATACATAAAGAAGGGGAGAGTGCTGATTTAGAAAAAGCAGGCGCAAAGCTGCTTCAGACAGACCCGAAAAATGCGCGTGAGGTTTTAAAATTATTGGCACAGGAGGGTATTACCAGATTGCTAATTGAGGGTGGCGCGAAGGTGAGTACGGCTTTTTTAGAAGCTGGATTTTGTGATCGGTTTTTACATTTTCAGGCACCAACGGAAATCGGCAACGATGGTGTTGATGCGCTGATGGGGCACAGTATTGCCGATCTTGAGCAGGATTTTGGCTTGAAAAGGCAGAAAACCAGCAGTTATGGTGAAGATTTTCTGGCAATCTATACCTGTGAAGCCTAAAGTGGCGCCATGTTTACAGGATTAGTACAAACCATTGGAACGGTTCGCTCTATAGAAAATAGAGGGGAGGATTTACGCCTAGAGATTGAAACCGAGCTTGATCTCAATAATGTTTCAATTGGCGCTTCAATCGCTTGCTCGGGCGTTTGCTTGACTGTAACCACAAAGGCAAAAAACTCTTTTTGGACAGACGTTTCATCTGAAACCCTAAGAAAGACAATGATCAAAAATTGGGCCGTGGGAACCAAGGTCAATATCGAGCCATCTTTGCATCTTGGTGATGAAATCGGCGGACATTTTGTTTTTGGCCATGTTGATGGTGTGGCTCAGATTATGAGTATTAAAGACGAAGGAAAGTCGCATGTGGTGCATATTCAGGTGCCGGAAGAGCTTTCCCAGTACATTGCACCGAAAGGGTCTGTTTCGCTGGACGGGATATCGCTGACGGTGAACGAAGTTGAAAACGACATCTTTAGCGTCAATATCATTCCCCATACATGGGAGAAGACAACGTTGGGTCTGAAAAACACTGGTGATGTTCTGAATATTGAGATAGATATGCTGGCGCGTTACGTTGCCAGAATGTTGAACAGGGAAGCCGCATAGGTCCTAAATAAGGAGATGGAACAATGAAAAAAGTAGCTGTGATATGTGCGAGCTGGAACGAAGATATTGTCGGCTCGGCAAAAGATTCCTTTTTAGATGAAGTGGCTCGGCAGGGTTTTCCCGAGAGCAATGTTGATGTGTTCTATGTCCCGGGTAGTCTTGAAATCCCGTTGGCTGGTAAGAAGTTGCTGGAAGAAGGTTATGACATCGCGGTCGGGATTGGTTTTGTGGTGAATGGCAATATCTATCGTCATGAGTTTGTAGCGCAAGCTGTTGTTAGCGGTATTGTTGATGTGCAGCTGCAAACCGGAAAACCGTTTCTTTCTGTTGTATTGACGCCGATTGCCTTCAATGAGCACGTGCCGGAAAATATCAAATATTTCGTCGACCATATGGTGATTAAGGGCAAAGAGGCGGCGGGTGCCTGTATGGCTATGCTGGAATTCGACAGCAGTCAGAAAAAAGCCGCATGACCAGTCCAGACAAGACGGGCTCTGATAAACAGCAAAAACCTTCTGCCAAGGCGCAGGCCATGGCGGCGCGTCTGATGGCCGTTCAGGCACTTTATCAAAACCAGCAAAATCAAAAGCCGGTTGGCACTTTGGTTAAAGAGTATATTGAATACAGGGCCGGGATGGAGATTGACGGCGAAGCGATGGTTGAGCCGGACGGTGTCTTGATGAAAAAAATTGTTGATGGCGTTCATCAGCGGCATGAAGAGCTGAATGAGATCATCGCGGGCCATACAAAGAAGTCGGAAGATGGCAAAAGCCGTGAAACAGAACCTCTTTTGAAGGCGATTTTACTGGCCGGAACCTACGAATTGTTGGCCCATCAAGACATTGATTTTCCTGTGATTATTAACGACTATATCAATGTAACCCATGCTTTTTATGATAGTATGGAGGCTGGTTTGGTCAACGGGGTGCTCGATCCCATCGCCAAGCTCCTGAGGGCGTAACTGATCATCTGTGGATAAGTTCTGCGTATTCCCCCCAAATTAGAATAGTTGGCATTTAGCTTGCTTTTTATCTTTCACTAAGACGACGTTAATATTTTACATATACTATTGAATATGTTGGGTTTAATATTTATTTTGGCACTTTTTTAAGTGTCTAGTTCCAAGGCGGATATTTTATGCGGTTAATTATTATTGGAGTAGTGGCACTACTTGTGCTCGGCGGCGGCGGCGCTGCCGCGTATTTCTTTCTTCTGCAACCTGCCGAGGCCTCTGTTACGAAAGAGGGTGAGGAAGGCCATGATACTCATACCAAAAAAGCTAAAAAAGGCGGTGGCCATGGCGAAGAAGCAGGCTGGGGCACTGAATTTGTTGAGTTGGAGCCACTCATTCTTCCTATCGTCGATAATGAAGGTGTTAATCAGGTTGTAAGTATGGTCATCGCTCTTGAAGTTTCTAATTCCGGAGATGCCGCTAGGGTTACGCGCATGGCTCCAAAACTAAAAGATGCCTACATCCAGGATATGTATGGTGTGTTGAACAGGCATGCGGCACTTAAGGGTGGCGTTATTCAGGTTGGGGCGATTAAGAAGCGGCTCAGTAAAATCAGCAATGAAATTATGGGCGAAGATGTTGTTCAGGACGTTTTGTTGCAGGTTGTCCAACAAAGGCCTATTTAACAGGCGTTTTTCTATTTTCATATTTGTAAAAGCCCCTTTGCATAGGGGCTTTTTTGTATCTAAGCACACCCACCTTAAAATCCTTTCTTCCTGTACGTTGACATAGTAGTATCAAGCAGTTAAAAGCTGACCCTGTTCCTGGGGCGGTTGATCCCTAAGGCATTATGAAACAATAAAGAGGTTACTAGACCATGACATCCATTTTTCTGATTATCGCATGCTGTGGCATGCTGGCACTTATATACGCAGCGGCAGCTTCACGTGGGGTTTTGTCCTCTGATGCAGGCTCCAAACGCATGCAGGAAATTGCCGACGCCATTCAGGAAGGCGCGGGCGCTTATCTGAACCGCCAATACAGAACCATCGCTATTGTAGGTGTGGTTGTGGCCGTTATTTTATATGCTTTGCTGGGATATCATGTGGCGCTCGGTTTTGTAGTAGGCGCGATTTTGTCAGGGTTCGCAGGCTATGCCGGGATGATTGTTTCGGTGCGCGCCAATGTCAGAACAGCACAAGCTGCGACTAAAGGACTTGCGGGTGCGTTGAGCGTTGCTTTTAAAGCTGGAGCGATTACCGGGATGTTGGTTGTTGGCCTGGGCCTTTTGGGCGTGGCTGGCTATTACTATTTCCTACAGCAATATTTTGATTTGAATGCTGCTGTCGATGAAGAGCGCACGCATGCCTTAAGACAAATTCTAGAAGGCCTTGTTGGTCTTGGTTTCGGCGCATCTCTGATTTCTATCTTTGCCCGTCTGGGCGGTGGTATCTTTACCAAGGGCGCCGATGTTGGCGCTGACCTTGTTGGTAAAGTGGAGGCCGGTATCCCTGAGGATGACCCACGCAATCCGGCCGTGATTGCAGACAATGTTGGTGACAATGTTGGCGATTGCGCGGGGATGGCTGCCGATTTGTTTGAAACATATGCTGTGACCGTTGTCGCAACGATGTTGATTGCGTTCAGCACATTTCATGCCGATATCGTGGAGCAAATGATGATTTTCCCGCTTATTGTTGGTGGTTTGTCTATTGTTGGTTCTGTAGCGGGCACATTGTTTGTGCGTCTTGGTAAAGACAATAATATTATGTGGGCGTTGTACAAAGGCTTTATTGCCAGCGCGGTTTTCTCCGGTCTTTTGGTTGCTGTAGCTTTGGCTAATATCGGTGTCGATACACAGTTTCCATTTGCAGACGGTGGCTTCATAACAGCGCTGGATCTGTTCAAATGTATTCTTGTTGGGCTTGCCGTGACGGGACTTTTGATCTGGGTCACGGAGTATTACACGTCGACTGAATATCGCCCTGTGCGCTCTATTGCGAAAGCATCAGAAACGGGCCATGGCACGAATGTGATCCAGGGTCTGGCTATCTCGCTTGAGGCAACGGCTATTCCTGTGATCGTTATTTGCGCAGGTATCTGGATGGCGTTTACGCTGGCCGGTCTGTTCGGTATTGCGATTGCGGCGACAGCCATGTTGTCCTTGGCTGGAATGGTCGTAGCACTCGATGCTTACGGTCCTGTGACCGATAACGCGGGCGGCATTGCTGAAATGGCTGAACTGCCTGAGAAGGTTCGTAAAACAACCGATGCGCTGGATGCTGTTGGAAACACCACAAAGGCTGTGACCAAAGGCTATGCAATTGGTTCTGCCGGTCTGGCGGCGCTGGTTCTGTTTGCGGCTTACACAGAAGAGATCAAACACTATCTGCCACAATTTGCAGATATCGATTTCTCTTTGCAGGATCCTTATGTGGTGATCGGCTTGTTCATGGGTGGTTTGTTGCCATACCTGTTCAGTGCTTTGTCGATGACGGCTGTGGGCCGCGCGGCGGCCAGCGTTGTGATCGAGGTGCGCAGGCAGTTCAAAGAAATCCCGGGTATCATGAAAGGCACAGCAAAACCTGAATACGGCAAGGCTGTTGACCTTCTGACGCAAGCGGCGATCAAGGAAATGGTAGTGCCGTCACTGCTGCCGGTTGTGGCGCCGGTTGCTTTGTTCGGTGTGATCTATCAGGTCGGTGGACTTGAGGCGGCGTTCCAGACTTTGGGCGCGATGCTGATGGGTACGATTGTGACCGGTATCTTTGTGGCGATTTCCATGACTGCCGGTGGCGGTGCCTGGGACAATGCCAAGAAATATATCGAAGATGGCAATTGCGGTGGTAAAGGCTCAGACGCTCACCACGCTGCTGTGACTGGTGACACTGTTGGCGACCCGTATAAAGATACGGCTGGTCCCGCTGTGAACCCGCTGATCAAGATTGCCAATATCGTGGCTATCTTATTAGTCGCGGTTGTTGCGAAGTTTGTTGCCTAATAAGCTTTTAGGAAATGTTTAAAGAAAACCCCGCTTTTATTGGCGGGGTTTTTTTATTCCTTGCCGCTGGTTGGATTAAAGCGACCGACATTACCTAGAAGCTGTTGCATAACCGTCAGCTCATTGCCGTGGGTTGGCGTGGAATCATCGGAAATAGGCACATCAATTTTCTGACCGTCGATATCGCCGATATAGGTCACAACACCCTCTTCATTAAAGGCTACAGCGACAACACGCTCTTCGACCACTTCAGGATCAAAGATGCCGTGTTTTTCGGTCGTGCGGCCAATGTAATACCAGATATTTTCGTCAAAGGTGGCCTGGGTGGTTGGTGAGCCGAGCAGGCGTAGTACATCCGAGCGTGTATGAACATTGGCGACAATTTCATCAACCTGGTAATTCTCCAGTGTGTTGCCACGCTGCGCAACTGTTGGTGTGCAGGCACTGATAGCCAGGCAAGATACGGCACTGGCAATTAGAAATGATTTTTTTGTTAATTTCAGTATGCTCATCTTACGTCCCATATTATATTCATTAGTAATCGTAGCGACTAACCGGTGAAAATCAATGTTTGGCTTGTTTGGCACAAAAAATCCCTATGAACAACCGGCAAGGCAGCTTTATGCCTCTGCTTTCAATCATACGCGTATGCCCTGTTTTTATCAGGAATATGCTGTGCCGGACACGCTGGATGGGCGGTTTGACCTGTTGTTGCTCCATTTGTTTCTGATTATCAATCGTATGCAAGGCGAGGGGCGCAAAGGTGCACAGCTTGGGCAGGCTATGTTTGATGTGGCTTTTGCCGATGTCGATCAGGGGCTGCGGGAAAACGGCATTGGCGATATGGGGCTACCCAAGCATATGCGGCGCATGATGCTGGCCTTTAACGGCCGGATGCATAGCTATGCGGAAGCTGTGGAGAGTAGTGAGTTAGATAAAACATTAGCGCGCAATCTTTATGGAACGCTTGAAAACCCGCGTGCGGACGTGCTAAGTCGCATGTCAGCTTATGTCACAGAGACCATGGCGTGGCTGGGAAAGCAACAATCTGAGCGCATTTTTGAGGGGCAAATAGAGTTCATAGAACCTCAAGAAGCGAAAAAATACGGGACATAAGACATGGGTAAGAAGAAAGACCAGGCGCCACCACCCGAATGGTCGCATTTGATTGATTCGGAAGAGGTCGAGGCCAAACCGCAAAAGCTTAGCATCAGCGCAGATGAAGAGGAGCGCGGATTGCTGGCAAAGCGTCTTGATGTGTTTTCGATTGATTCTTTAAAGGCGGAACTCACGGTTGTCAGGGAGAAGGGCAGCATGGTGGTGCATGTTAAAGGTGTCCTGAAGGCACAAATCACGCAAAGCTGCGTGGTGACCACCGACCCGGTGATAAGTGAGATAGAGGAAAGCTTTAAGGCCTGGTTCGCTGATCCGGAGCAGGCGGTGTCTTTTGCCAAGGCACGGCGGGATAAGCTGATCGAGGCTGGCCAAGGCGAGCTGCCGATTTTGAGCGAGGCTGATGATCCGGAGCCAATAATAGAAGGTCAAATTGATCTGGGGGAACTGGTAACGCAGTATTTATCGCTGTCGATTAACCTTTATCCGCACGCCGAAGGGGTTAAATATGAGATCGGTGATGAGGATGAGGCTGCGCAGGGCGCAGAGACGATCAAAAACCCGTTTGCAGCCCTGAAGGACTGGAAAGAGAAGCAGGGCGGTGGGGACGCATAATTTCCTTGCGTTTTGGGCTGATTTTCGCTATTTACCTTCGTTCAAGCTTAAAAAGGACCGAAACTATGGCCGTACCAAAGAGAAAAACCAGCAAATCCAAGCGCAATATGCGCCGGGCCCATGACGCCCTGAAGCCTGTAAACTGGGTGGAAGACAGCAATTCTGGTGAGCCGGTGCGCCGCCATCATATCGATCTTAAGACCGGCATGTTCAAAGGTCAGCAAGTTATTGAGGGTAGAGAGTAAAACCTCGTAATAACGCTAGCCTAGCCCTTTTCAAATGATATAATCCACGTTTGTCAGTGCCAACCGCAGGAAAGGCAGCCCTTCCTTGTTAGCAGAATCCAAAACAAGAATTATAGCGCTGGATGCCATGGGCGGAGATCATGGCGTGGATGCTGTTATTCCCGGTGCAGCGCAGGTTCTTAAGAAAAACCCCAGGACCAAGTTTCTGATTTTTGGTGATGAAAACAAGATCAGGCCGGTCCTGTCGCGGTTTAAAGCATTGGAAAAAGTCACAACCATACACCACACCGATAAAATGATACGGGATGATGATAAGCCTTCGGCGGCACTTCGTAGCGGCAAAGGCTCAAGCATGCGTCTGGCGATTGAAGCCGTGCAAAAGGGTGAAGCGGACGCTGTGGTATCTGGCGGCAATACCGGAGCGTTGATGGCAATGGCTAAAATTATTCTGAAGACCTTGCCCGGTATTCACCGCCCAGCAATTGCCAGCATTTTTCCAGGAATTCAGGGACAAACGATTATGCTCGATCTTGGCGCCAATGTTTTGGTGGATGCTGAGAACCTCGCGCAGTTTGCAGTTCTGGGCGCTGTGTTTGCCAAGGCCCATAAGAAAATATCAACGCCCAATGTTGGTTTACTGAATGTTGGCTCAGAAGAAACCAAGGGGCCGGATCATGTGCGCGGCGCGGCGGCCATTTTATCCAATGTAGACTTCCCCGGCCATTATCATGGCTTTGTTGAGGGTGACGACATCACCAAAGGTGTTGTTGATGTCATTGTTACGGATGGTTATGCCGGCAATATCGCTCTCAAAGCAGCCGAGGGTGTGGGTAAAATGACAGGGCACTTCTTTAAGCAATCAGTTATGTCGGATCCTTTCTCGCTGTTGGGTAGTGCGCTTTCTTTTATGGCGTTTCGACGTTTTAAAAAGAAAGTTGACCCGCGTGTTTATAATGGCGGCGTGTTTTTGGGGCTCAATGGGATTTGTATAAAAAGTCACGGCGGCAGCGATGCTGTTGGTTTTGCCAGTGCGCTGACTTTGGCTGTGGAGCTTGTCAAACACGGCTATATTAAGCAGGTCGCTCATGATATAGGTCATCTGATGAGTCAGGAGACATTTTTATCGGAAGGCGCGTATGGCGACTAATTATTACACCGGCATTCGTTCGGTCATTCTCTCTACAGGAAGCTATCTGCCTAACAAGGTTCTTACCAATAAGGATCTTGAGGCGATGGTCGACACCACAGACGAGTGGATTTTTCAGCGCAGCGGTATTCGTGAACGGTGTATTGCCGGTGATGATGAAACCACCGGCAATATGGCGATTGCAGCGGCGAAGAAGGCGCTCGAAGCTGCTGGTTTAACGGGTAGCGATATTGACGGCGTGATTGTTGCAACAACAACGCCGGATCGGACCTTTCCAGCGGTGGCCGTCAAGGTGCAGGCGGCGCTGGATATACCTGTCGGGATTGCCTTTGATGTGCAGGCGGTGTGTACGGGCTTTGTTTATGCCATGAGTGTGGCCGATAATTTTATCCGGTTGGGGCAGGCAAAGCGGGTTCTGGTGATTGGCGCCGAGAAGATGTCCTCGATTTTGAACTGGGAAGACCGGGGCACATGCGTTTTGTTTGGTGATGGTGCCGGGGCAATTATTATGGAGGCCGATGAGAGTGGTGATGGTTCTATTGCCGATCGCGGTATTCATTCCACCCATCTTTATGCCAATGGTCAGCAGCGCGATTTACTTTATACAGATGGTGGTCCTTCGACGACGGGCAAGGCGGGTTGTATTGTGATGCAGGGACGTGAGGTTTTTAAATATGCTGTGCAGTATATGGCTGATGTCGTGGAGGAAGCTTTAGAAGAAAATAACATTACATCGGCCGATGTTGACTGGTTGGTACCGCATCAGGCCAACATTCGGATTATCGAGGCCACGGCCAAAAAACTAGGTTTGTCGATGGATAAAGTCATCGTGACCGTCGAAAAACATGGCAACACCTCGGCGGCGTCTATTCCGCTGGCACTGGATGAAGCAGTGCAGGACGGTAGAATCAAAAAAAGTGATCTACTTCTGATTGAGGGGATGGGTGGTGGCCTGACCTGGGGTTCTGCGCTCGTAAGATTCTAGGCCCTAATATAAAGAAAACAGCCTTACCCTTTGAACATTATCACTTTTTTGTGATTATATTGTCCCGCGGCATTGACGTGGCTTATGAGAATCGCTAATTTGAGCCTACGCAAGATAAGGAGTAGAGATGAGCAATCGTACAGTGACAAGGGCGGATCTGGCAGAAGCCGTATACGAGCAGGTAGGGCTTTCACGTAACGAATCAGCTGATCTTGTCGAAGCTGTCTTGGACGATATCTCAAACACCCTGGTCTCTGGAGAGAATGTTAAAATCTCTTCTTTCGGCAGTTTTTCCATCCGTGAAAAAGGCGAGCGCATAGGCCGTAATCCCAAAACAGGTGTCGAGGTGCCAATTTCGCCGCGCAAGGTTTTGGTGTTCCGTGCATCGCATGTTTTGAAAGACCGCATCAATGATGCAGATACAAACGCGCCTTCCAGTGATGGCAGCAGCAGTTTTTGATCGGATGACGGGTGTTAAGTTTTTGTTGCGTATAGTCAGATAAGAACAACAGATAATAGTAAAAGGGGCAGCTTAAATATGAGTACACAGGCCATGCCGGTTTCTGAACCAGCCGAAAAGACAGAAGAAGAGTCCCAACCGCAAAGCGGCGGTAATGTTTCTAGTCCCGTTAAGTCAAAAAAATCGGCAACAGCTTTTCGCACCATCAGTGAGGTCGCTGACCATCTGGACGTTCAACAGCATGTTTTGCGTTTTTGGGAAACCAAGTTTTCACAAGTAAGACCTTTGAAGCGCGGAGGTGGGCGTCGTTATTACAGACCTGAAGATGTGGCGCTTCTGACAAAAATTCACCATCTTTTGTATACCGAAGGTTATACCATCAAGGGCGTGCAGAAATTGCTCCGTGAAGTTGGTAAGGCCCAAATTCTGCAGGAAACTGTGCCTCAACAGCCTATGGCCACAAAAGCCAAGGACATCGTATCTCCCCAGGCGGCTAAGCTACAACAGCCGCCCGCCAATCAGCTTGATGCTGGGCAAAGATCAGTTCTGGAGTCAGTTTTGGTGGAGCTTCAGGAGCTAAAGCGTCTGGTCGACGCGGAAGGCTAGCCATTTCTTTTATATTATTTGCCTCTTTGCCCGAAATATTATAGGTATTTCCAAACCCATGGTGTCGGGGTGTAGCGCAGTTTGGTTAGCGCGTACGGCTGGGGGCCGTGAGGTCGGAGGTTCGAATCCTCTCACCCCGACCACTTTTAGGTTTTTATCAAATGTCAGTGATTACTATCTATACGACTTGTTCGAACAAGGAAGAGGCGCAGAAAATCTCAAAAGCGCTGGTCGAGGCGCGGCTTGTGGCTTGCGCCAATATCATGAGCCCGCATGAAGCGGTGTACTGGTGGGAAGGAAAGGTCGAGCAGAGCGAAGAGGTGGCGGTGATCTTTAAAACCCGTGAAGAATTATTTGAAGCCGCAAAGGATAAAATTTGCGAGCTGCATAGTTACGATTGTCCCTGTGTTGTCGCTTGGCCGGTTACGAATGGGCATGCGTCTTATTTGGAGTGGGTTAGCGGAGAGGCTAGATCAAAATAGATGATGTGAGGTCCTCTAACCAGATGGAGACCACGACTGGCGGATTTTGTATGGGTTTCTTAATTCTCACCAATAAAGGCGGGCACCATAGCATAAACATTATTACCAAAAGATGCTTTGATTTCTGGAAGACAATCTGTCGGATTAAATTTTGCATCAGAAAGATGGGTGTTGATCAAAAACTTAAGGCTTTTGTCATCAACTGGACCATGTCGTTGTTTCACGGTCTGGCTGGTCTGCATCGAAATCTCTTTTGTTATTTGATCAGTGTTTGCTTCATTGATCTGGTGTGAACTTCTAGACCTAACTGCTTTCTGGGCTGCACTTGCTGCGTAGTTTACTAGGGTATGTGCTTTGTCTCTAAAACCGTCTTTGGTTTGTTCTTTCCGTAGGTCTTTGACGTCCATGCCTATTATAACAAACCCTGTGACTTCGTATCGATCCAAGGTGCAGGCAAAAAATTCTTTGCTAATGCCGGGAACCGCTACAATTTCAGCGCGTAATTTTTTTGTCTTCTGCGAATTATTATCAGGCGGCATGAAACCTTTATCAGATGGGAGGATAGGAGCAGCATGCGTTGCCGGCAGGGTGGCTTGCCCCTCTAAAGCTAAGAGAAGGCTTATAAGTGCAGTGTAATATGCAAAGTTGTCTTTATTCATACGTATTATTTTCCTTCGGAAAAAAACGTTTTATAGAAATAGTCTGATAATTGCAAATTCTGCTGCACGGTATTTCAATACCGCATATATACCTCCCTGATTTATCAGCGTATTTTTGTTGACAGTGCGCACAATATGTCGCATAACACGCCATTCTTTGATAAAGGACAACAAAAAATGAAAACATATTCTGCCAAGGCCGGTGAGGTCGACAAGAAATGGATTATTGTGGATGCCGAAGGCGTCGTGCTGGGCCGTCTGGCCAGTGCGGTGGCGATGCGTCTGCGTGGTAAGCACAAGCCAAGTTTTACGCCGAGCATGGATTGCGGTGACAATGTCATTGTCATCAATGCTGAAAAGGTGCATTTGACCGGCAAAAAGCGTGAAAATGATATTTTCTATTGGCATACGGGTTATCCCGGTGGAATCAAGCAACGCACACAAGGCGAAATCCTTGAAGGCAAGCACCCGGAGCGGGTTGTTCTGAAAGCAGTTGAGCGCATGCTGCCCAGAGGTCCGATGGGGCGACAGGTCTTTAGCAATCTGCGCGTCTATCCCGGTGCCGAGCACCCGCATGAAGCGCAAAACCCTGAAGTGCTGGATGTTGCCGCTATGAACCCCAAGAATAAGAGAGCATAGAGATATGACTGATAATAAAGAGACAGAAGACAAAAAAGAGAATGTGGCTAAAGAAGAGGCCACTGACAAGAAAGAAACTAAGAAGGCCGCGCCCAAGGCAAAGGCAAAGAAAGCCGCGCCCAAAAAAGAGGCAGCCAAAAAGGGCGACAAGAAGGATGTTGCGCCTAAAGCAGAAGCTAAAGAAAAGCCTGTTAAAGACTTGAAAGATATAGGTGAAGCGGTTCAGGCTGAAGCACCTGCGGCAGCGGCTGCAGAGGTTAAAGACGGGCCAGAAGCGGAGCAAAAACCCGCCCCGCGTGTTCAGAAAATTGATGATCTGGGCCGTGCTTATGCAACTGGCCGCAGAAAAGATGCAGTGGCCCGTGTTTGGCTCAAGCCCGGTAGTGGCCGCGTTGTTGTTAATGGTCGTGATCAGACTGTTTATTTTGCGCGTCAGACTCAGCGTCTTGTACTGAACCAGCCATTCCTGATTGTGAATTCTGTTGGAAAATATGACGTGATGGCAACCGTAAAAGGTGGCGGTTTGTCCGGCCAGGCTGGCGCTGTACGTCACGGTATTTCCAGAGCTCTGGAAAATTATGACCCGACTTTGCGTCCGCCGCTGAAAAAAGCCGGTATGCTGACCCGTGATGACAGAATTGTTGAGCGGAAGAAAGTCGGCAAGCACAAAGCCCGTCGTTCCAAGCAATGGGCTAAGAGATAATACAAAAGGCCATTTATGGTCAATTTTGTCGTCAAATCCGTCCTCGGATCCTCATGTACCAAAACGTACATTCCGGTCCTGCGGGCGAATTTTCCTAAAACTTGCCACATAACTGGCCTTTTGGGATCGTTATAAAAGTTTCGATTGTTGTTCTCCTTCTACCAAAGAATAATGGCAATCTGCTCACGAAAGGCGCTCTGGTAATCGGGGTGCCTTTTTTGTTCATCGGCAATCCTTCAGTCTGTTCGTAAAAAAGAGGGGGGTGGGGGTGACTAAGCTATTGTTTTTACAGCAAGCGGAGGCGGATTCCTTCAGTTCGTTGGCGGCTTTTCTGTGTCGGGATTATGTCTCCTTTAACAGTCTGTTTCATGCACTTTTTAAAAATTTTCATATTTTTAACCACAGATGAACACGGATATACACAGATAAGGTCCTTTTAATAATTTGTGTCCATCTGTGTTAATCCGTGGTTTTTTATTACAGTTTTTCATACGGCCACTATAGGATAATATTCCTTTTATGTCAAGGGTAAACACGGGGTGTTTGTGATCTGTGTCTATCTGTGATAATCCGTGGTTTATGAGCGGTATTATCCTCCCCTATAAAAATATCACCCCGAAAATCGCGGACAGTGTGTTTGTCGCGGAGAATGCGGCTGTGATTGGCGATGTTGAGATCGGAGAAGAATGCGGCATCTGGTTTGCGGTGACGATCCGCGGTGACGTCAATGATATCAAGATCGGCAAGCGCACCAATATTCAGGACGGCAGCGTCATTCACGTGACCACAGATTTCTCGGGCACCTATATCGGCGATAATGTCACGGTTGGCCATGCGGCGGTCCTTCATGCGTGTACCATTGAGAGCAATGTGCTGATTGGTATGCAGGCCTGTGTCATGGATGGCGCGTATGTCGAGGAGCATTCCATGGTTGCGGCTGGGTCACTGGTGACGCCGGGCAAGCGTGTTCCATCAGGGCAGCTTTGGGCCGGCCGCCCGGCGAAATTTATGCGCGATATCTCACAGGAAGAGCTGGATTATATAGACTGGTCGGCGAAGCATTATGCGGCGTTGGCGAAAGAATATATATAAGTAAAACAATACGTTATTCTAGTTTTTTTGATCTTTTATCACATTCAAAGCCTATTTTCTTGACATAATTAGTGCTATTAAGGTATTTTCTATAAATATTTATGGAAAAAAGGAGAAGGCAGTGAGCACAGAATTAAAGGTAGAAACAAACGAAAATAGTCTTGATGCGCAATTGGTTGTTGCGGCCTATGAAGGCGATGTAAACGAAGTGGAGCGTCTGCTTGATGCCGGAGCAAATGTAAATGCCTATGGCATTGTCGACGGTTGTGATTATATGGGCACTGCACTAGTTCTTGCTGTTTATGCAGCTTCCGAGAAAGCCGATAAAACTAGACAAGATAACTGTATAAAAGTAGCGACAATGCTTATCGAAAAAGGGGCTGATGTTAACTTTCAACCGAGTGAAGAGCCCCCGCCGCGTCATGAGAGAGCAGCTCCTGTTATTCATTATACGGTTGGCAAAGGGCGCACGGAATTTTTAAAATTACTAATTGCAAAAGGGGTCGATGTTAATAGCACAGGACCTGATGGGACTGAGGATCTTCCTGTCTGGGATGAGGCGCGATATGGTACTCTCGAGGCTGTCGAAGTTCTTGTTGAAGCCGGGGCGGATATAAAGGAAGCGGCGCGCTCGGCAGTAACATATAAAAGAGAAGATATTTTAATAGCATTACTCGATAAAGATGTTGATCCCAATTTAAATGATGGAGAACTCCTTGTCCTGGCTGTAAGAACCAATGCGGCAAGCTATCCCGAAGAAGAAAATTGGGAAGATGTCACCAAGGTATTGCTTGATGCTGGTGCCTCTATTACCCCTAAAAATAAACAAGCTGTAACATTGGGCATTATTAAACGTATGTCAGAATCTCATGGAGAGGTCGACGCTATTTCCAAAGCGGTTTCATGGCCACAAGAAAATGGGTATCAGGAGCTTTATAGTAACTTGCAAGCACAACAACCTGCTGGAGCCCCATCAAACCCTGGCGATAACTGGTAAGATACTTGTCTAACTCTTCACCCGCACATAGCTCCCCGGTGCGGCTTCTATGCCTTTGGCGGGTTTGCGGGCGGGGACTTTGTCTCCGGCGTATTCTTCTATCCATTTTTGCCAGTGTGGCCACCAGGAGCCTTTATGTTCTTTGGCAGCTTTCATCCAGTTATCAGGATTTTCAGGGGTTTTATCCAAAGACCAGTAGCAGTATTTGTTTCTTTCCGGCGCGTTTACAATTCCAGCAATATGGCCTGATGCAGCGAGGGTAAAGGTTTTGGGGCCAGATGTGAGTTGTGTCGTTGCATAGGTGGCACGCCACGGCGCAATGTGATCCTCGCGTGTCGAGAGGAAATAACTTGGCGTTTTGATTGTACTGATATCAATGGGTGTTTTATGCATCGATATACCGCCGGGTTTGGCGAGGAGATTGTCACGGTAAAGCTTGCGCAGGTAAAAGCTATGCATCGCCGCCGGCATATTGGTGGAATCGTCATTCCAGTAAAGAAGGTCGAAGGGGAAGGGCTCTTTTCCCAGCAGGTAATTATTCACAACAAAGGACCAGATGAGGTCATTGGCGCGGAGCAGGGAAAAGGTACGTTGGAGCTGTTTGGATTCCAGAATGCCTTTTTCCGCCATTTCGCGATCAAGCAGCTCTAGCTGTTCATCATCCATAAATAGTTTCATGTCGCCAGCCTCATCAAAATCAACCAGTGTGGTCAGGAAGGTAGCGGAAGCGATTTTGTCCGATTGCTTTTTGCTGGCAAGGTAAGACATTGTGATGGCTAGGAGCGTACCGCCGAGGCAATAGCCAATGACGTTACAATCAGGCTCATCGGTGGCTTTTTCGATTTGGTCGAGCGCGGCGATAATGCCGTCTTCCATGTAATCTTCGAAGCGTTTTTGCGCCAGTTTTGCATCGGGGTTGACCCATGACACGGCAAAGACTGTGTGGCCCTGATCGACCAACCATTTGATCAGGGAGTTATCAGGCCGCAAATCCAGGATGTAATATTTGTTAATCCAAGGCGGGACAACCAGCAGCGGTTTTTTGAATACTTTATTGCCGGCCGGTTCATATTGGATCAATTGCATCATATCGTTTTGATAAATGACCCGGCCCGGCGTGGTAGCGACATTTTTGCCGAGTTCGAACGCCTCGTAATTAGTGGTACTGATTTTAAGCTCACCCTGACCACGTTCGAAATCTTCAATCAGGTTTTGCAGGCCGCGCACAAGGTTCTCGCCACCGGTTTTGAGCGTTTCATTGATGACCTCCGGGTTGGTCATGACGAAATTGGTTGGCGAAATGGCGTTGGCGTAGAGCTGGGTGTAGAAGTCGATCTTCCTGCGATCTTTTTCGTCAAGACCTTCGGCTTCGCGGACGGATTTATGCATCCACTGACAGGTCAGAAGGTAGGATTGTTTAATGAAATCAAAGAGTGCGCTTTCCTGCCATTCTTCACCGCGGAAACGACGGTCGCCTTCGGCGGGTTCAATTACGCTTTCGCCTTCCTGCCCCATGAATTTCAGGGTGCTTTGCTGGAGGAGCTGCGACCAGTCTTGCCAGAATGTGGCCTGAAGCTCCATGAATTTGCCGGGGTCCGACATCGTGCGGTGAATCATATCCATATAAGTCTTGCTGATATTCATGGGGTCCAGGGATTGTGGGTTCATTTCCTGGCTGTAATGCTTCATCGAATGTTCAAAAAGCGGTAGGGAACGGGTATAGGCATCCATCAGCGCCTGGCTGAGCGCAAAGAAATCGGGCAGTTTAACGCTTTCTTGCTGATCTTTTTTGGCGGCGTTGGTCATGTTATCCCCTGATGGTTCAAAGCGTTAGGCAATCTGGCCTAAAACACGCATAAAAGCAATAAAAACAGCTGTGTTTAACTCTTCACATACGCTTGAAACGGGGCGGAATCGTACTTATCATGAGGCATGCATATTTTAAGGAGAGAGTTCTTGTATTCACTGAGACCACTAGTCGGCCTCTTTTTTGTTATTATTCTTTTGGCGGGCTGTAGCCATTTTGATTCAGATGAAGAGGAAATGGCGCTTGAAGAAGAAGCGTCAGAGCAAATTATACTTTATCAGCAAGGCGAAGGGGATCAGGCGTTAAGGCCTCAGCCTATCCCGCAATACAATATATCGGCCAGCAGTTTGTCCAATGCCAATGTGCAGGTGTTTTCAGTTGATGGAGCGCCAGGACCTGGTTTGCATTCGCTGGAAAGGCCGGCAACGACTCTTTCCACACCTGGTGGCAGTAATTATGCAACAGGTGGTGCGTTTAGCGATCCGAGCGTGCAGGTTTTTCCTCTCGATGATGCGATGGCACGATCCATGGGCTTGTTACCGGGCAGCGTACCGTCAGGTATGCCGGCGCAAAAGCCAAAACCAGTGGAGCAGATAGATTTGAGTGAGAGTCGTCCGGTATCTTTGGTACCTGGTGTTGAACCAGCACCACAAGATGACTTTGTTGCCTTGAGTGTGCCGGGCCATGACGCCATACGAATTTATTTCGAACATGATTCAGCAAAATTGGATGAAGGCGATATCGGTGCGATTACAACAGCGGCTGAGCGGCATACGGCTGCTGGCGGGTCTGTGCTGAACGTTGAAGGTCATGCCAGCATGGAAGCGAGCATCAATGATCCGATCAAGCGTAAAATTGTCAATCTCAAGGTTTCCATGGATAGAGCCTTCACCGTTGCTCGAAAGCTGATCGAAAAAGGCGTGCCGGGCGATATGATCAGAGCGGCAGGCTGGGGAGATGCAAGATCTTCGGCCCCTGCTGATGGGCTTGATACAGAATCAGCAAGCCGCAGGGTTGAAATTTCCTCTGCTTCCAGTCAGTAATACCCTATGAAACCTTTTCGTATAGCGATAGCCGGTCTTGGCACCGTTGGGGCAGGCGTTGTAGAGATCCTGCAGAGTAACGCTGACCTCATTCAATCTCGCACAAGTCGCAAGATTGAAATAGCCGCTATTTGCGATCGTGATCAAGACAGTGACCGGGGTGTTGATCTGTCCTGTTATGAATGGGCCGGTGATGCGCATGGGCTGGCTGACATTGGCGGGCTCGACGCTATTGTCGAATTGATCGGTGGTTCGCAAGGTATTGCCTATGATTTGGCAAAGGCCGCGCTTGGAAAAGGTGTGTCCATAGTAACAGCCAACAAGGCGTTACTGGCCCATCACGGGTTTGAGTTAGCATCTCTGGCTGAAACAAACGGAGCGCGTATTGGATATGAAGCGGCTGTTGCGGGCGGTATTCCGATTATCAAAGCTCTACGTGAGGGATTGGCAGGCAATGATATTAACTGCATCTATGGAATTTTAAATGGCACCTGTAATTATATTTTGACGGCCATGCGTGAAACCGGTGCGGATTTTGAAGATGTTCTGAAAGAGGCACAGGAAAAGGGTTATGCCGAAGCTGACCCAACTTTTGATGTTGATGGTATCGACGCCGCGCATAAGCTTTGTTTGTTGACGTCTTTGGCGTTTGGTGTGCAGCCTGACTTTAAAGCGATTGAAACGAAAGGTATTCGTGATATCACGGGTGCGGATATCAGAGCGGCGCAAAAATTTGGTTATAAAATTAAATTGCTGGGCATCGCCAAACGACAGGATGGCAAAATATCCCAAAGCGTTGAGCCTTGTTTGGTCCCTGCAGACAGTTCATTGGGTGGTGTCGAAGATTCTTATAATGCTGTTTTTGTCGAAGGAGACTTCGTCGAAAAAGTTCTGATGACCGGGCGTGGGGCAGGACGTAAGCCGACAGCTTCGGCGGTAGTTGCTGATATCATTGATTTGGCCAAGGGTTTGGATGTGCCAGTGTTTGGCGTTAAGACAGATAAGCTTGCAAAACCAGTATGGGCTGATGCAGGGCAAATCAAGAGTTGCTATTATATACGTGCAGCTGGAGATGCTCAGATAACCGAGGAAATGGAGCAGGTGGGGCTTGGGGCCTTAACAGACAAGCTCGATTCCCCTTATATCATGCGGGTTGAGGATTTGTAGCCATAATATAAGGCTTGATCCCGCGCTCATCCTTGTTTAGGGTAGCGCCATGTCTTCAATAGCTGCACAGAAAGAGACCCCCGTGAACGATCCTGATACTTTTATGGACCGCAATCTTGCCCTTGAGGTGGTGCGTGTGACTGAGGCCGCTGCGCTGGCGGCGGCAAACCTTGTTGGGCGCGGCGACAAAGTCGCTGCCGATCAGGTGGCGGTTGACGCCATGCGCCATGCGTTAAACTCGCTTCATATTCAAGGTACAGTTGTTATTGGCGAGGGCGAGCGCGACGAGGCCCCGATGCTCTATATTGGTGAGGAAGTCGGCGACGGTAAAGGCCCTGAGATTGATATTGCGCTTGATCCGTTGGAGGGCACAGATATTACGGCGGCGGGCGGACAGAATGCGTTGGCTGTGGTTGCTTTGACCGATAAGGGCGGGTTTTTAAATGCACCAGATGTCTACATGGACAAGCTAGCGGTCGGGCCAAGTGTTGATTCGAAAGCACTTGATTTAGACGCGCCGATTAAAGATACACTTAAGAAAATTGCCAAAGAAAAAGGCGGACGTGTTGATGAGCTTACGGTTTGTATTTTGGATCGCGATCGCCATCAGGAGCTAATCAAGGATGTACGTCAGGCTGGCGCACGGATTATTTTAATCGGCGACGGTGATGTCAGCGCAGTGATTGCAACAACCGAACCTGATACGGGTATTGATGTTTATGTTGGCTCTGGCGGTGCGCCTGAAGGCGTTCTGGCTGCGGCGGCATTGCAATGCACCGGCGGATCAATTCTGGCGCGTTTGCTCTTCCGCAATGATGATGAAAAGGCGCGGGCTGAGAAATGGGGTATCACCGATCTGAACCGTATTTATGCCACTGATGATCTAGCCAAGGGTGATAATGTTATGTTTGCAGCCACAGGGGTAACAGATGGCACGATGCTGCGGGGCGTGCGTAAGTTTCCCGGAGGAGCCAAGACTTCTTCTCTGATTATGCGTTCAAAATCCGGTACGATGCGTCGTGTTGAAGCAACACATGATCTGACGCGCAAGACCTGGCTGCCTGTTTAATCGACAAGTCCATTTTATTAGGCATAAATCATGAGTTCTATTCTTGATGTTGAGCAGTCCTTAATGCTTTCCCGCTGGGTGATGCCGGGTGTCGATATCAATACCATTGAAAAAGTTATGCGTCGCCATGATTTACCAGAGGTGATAGCGAGGCTTTTGATTGGCCGGGGTGTGCCCGAAGAAGAGATTGAAAACTTTCTCAACCCAACCCTAAAGAATGATTTTCCTGATCCATTTTCAATGGTCGGTATGGAAGATATGGCCAGCTATATGGCGCAAGCCATTACTGACAAACGTTCTATAGCTGTTTTCGGTGATTTTGATGTTGATGGTGCGACATCTTCGGCATTGTTGCATCGTTTTTTTAAGCATTTTGGTCTGGATGTGCCGTTCTATATTCCTGATCGTCTTAGTGAAGGTTATGGCCCCAACCTGGAAGCACTCAAAAAGCTGAAGAGTGATGGTGCAGAAATTGTTATCATGGTTGATTGCGGGACCACGGCGTTCGAGACGGTGCAGCAGGGCCGTGATCTCGGGCTCGAAATTATTATTCTTGATCACCACGAAGCAGAAGAAAAACTCCCCAATGCCAATCATGTGATTAATCCAAAGCGCAAGGATGATAACTCCGGCCTTGATATGCTGGCGGCGGTCGGGGTGGGCTTTATGACCTGCGTTGGCATTAATAACAAACTTCGGGAACAGGGTTATTATAAGGACGCGGCAGAACCGCCCTTAAAAGACTGGCTAGATATTGTGGCGCTGGGAACGGTTTGTGACATGGTGCCGCTGACAGATGTGAACCGTTTGTTGGTTCGCTCTGGCCTCACAGACGTTCAAAATACCGGAATAAAAGCGTTGATGGATGTAGCTGGGATTGAGCCACCGATGAACACTTATGCCTGTGGCTTTGTTTTAGGGCCGCGGATTAATGCCGGTTCGCGGGTGCATCAGGCTGACCTCGGCTCGCGTCTGCTTTCAACCAATGATGCGGAAGAGGCAAAGAATATCGCCTGGACGCTTAATGATTGTAACGACAAGCGCAAGGCCATTCAGGAAACCATGGAGCGCGAGGCGATTGAACAGGTCGAAGCGCAGGGGCTTGATCAGAGTGCTGTTATTATCGTCGGTGATGAAAGCTGGCATGCGGGATTGTCGGGCCTTGTTGCCGGACGGCTGAAGGAGAAATACAATAAGCCCGCGATTGTTGTGACCTATGCCGCTAATATGGATGGCGTTGTTGAAGGGCGCGGTTCGGGTCGCAGTGTTCCCGGCATTCATATCGCGCAGGCTTTTATTGATGCGCGTAATGAAGGGCTGATTGAAAAAGGCGGTGGCCATGCGATGGCCGGTGGCTTTACCGTAGCTCCGGATAAGCTGTCGGCGTTTCAGGAGTTTTTGCAGACACATATTGCAAAGCAGGCCGAGGATGTTAGCGGTAATGTCGAAACGACTATCGATGCGATGATGATGGTGCAGGGCGTACAGATTGATTATATCCGCCTGATTCAAGATCATGTTGGTCCATTTGGACAGGAACACCCGGAGCCACTTGTTGCCCTTGGCAATGTACGCATTCAAAGCGCCGATGTTGTAGGCAGCGCCCATATCAGGGTGATGGTTAGTGACTGGGAAGGCGGCGGCAGACTAAAGGCGATGGCTTTTCGGGCTGTCGGCACGCCACTTGGTGATGCGCTGTTGAAGCAAGGTCGTCAGCCGTTTCATTTGCTCGGACACTTAAAGATCAATAGCTGGCAAGGACGAGAAACACCCGAGATGCACATTAAGGATGCGGCCTTCGCAGTGGCCGGTGAAGAAGTACAGAAGCAAACAGCCTAGTTTCGGAACAAGTCAGGCGGTGGGCGTCCGGTTACTGCGTGCTCAGTATCAGATTCCGTTGATTGTTTTCCAACTCCCTTGGTTAGGTCAACATACGGAAGGTTTTCTACAGTTTCTGAGCCCTTGGTTTGATCTATAGATACAGTCTCGGCAGGAGAGTCCGAAGCGTTAGACTGAGCTAATAGTTTACCTCCAGAGTTCTGAGTCTTACACGCCACTTTCGTGTGGTTGATTTGACCAGAATTTGAAGCGCAATTTAGAGTTTCACCAAGATTAATAATGTGAACGCGGCCTGAAGAGAGGCGTGTTATATCACTTCTGGACGATGTCTTATTAGCTTCAAGACCTTTGGCGGCGATAAGATATTCGAGGTTTTCCGGCGTTTCCACATCGTAAACTTGTGTGATGATCGGCTCTTCTAGAACAGCAACAGAACTTTTATGTATCTCAAGTAATTTTGACATCGATTTTACTCCCCATTGAATAAACAGACCCATATTAAAGAGCTATTGAAACAAAATGTCAAATATGAATGAAAAACCGTATTTTTATTGCTTAATCGTCTGTGTTTTCAAGCTCGTGCTTGTCGATGGCTTTGGCGAGAATTAATTTTAGTTCCTTGGCTGTCGCACCGCCCTGGCCTTTGATGTTTTGGGCGTATGCCACCAACATAACGTCAATATGGGCTTGCACAATGGTTTGATGGGCCTTGTTTTTTACATCGATCTTGGCTGAGATATCTCTTAGGGAATGTCCAAAATAGTCCATAAGCTCATATTTATATGTGGATGCCATATCCATTATATGATTGGACAGACGATGGATTTCATCTGTGTTTTTACCACTCTTTGATGTTTTGACGGCTTCCCATTCCTCACGGAGTTTTTCCAGTGTAGAAGCTATGGCCTCCTTATACGTATCTTCGCTTTTCTCAACAACAGACTGGGCATTTTTAATGTGCTCGGGATTGATAAACCCGGGCGCCTCTATATTACCGCCCGGTGCGACTTTTTTCTTGATCCGGTTGATGCGGTGAATAATTTCAACTTGTTCAGGCGGCCTCTGATTCATGGGTTACTTTCATATCTTCTGGTTTTAAGGTTCTGCGCTCTACTTTTTGCTCAGAATTCGTTTGTCGTCGCCGGTCCGGGCCAAAAAAAGCAGAAGATTTGATGTAGGGGCGGGGTTTGTCAATGATGTATAAGAGCCTCTGTGCCAGCTTTTCTGCGGTTAGTGGTTTTACAAGAATTTCATTTGCCCCTGTGTCACGCCCGGATAAAACAACGCGCATACTGGCATGAGCACTACAAAATAAAATGGGAAGAAAGCTAACGGGTTCTTCTTTGTGGGTTCTAAGCCATTTCATAAATTTTAAGCCGTCTTCCTGTGGTGGTAATAAGTCCGTGATAACAAGGTCAATATGATTTAAGGGTGGCCCATTAATATTACGTAGGTTAACAGCTTCCTGTGCGCCCTGTACAGAACACGTGGTAATTACTTTTCCGACATTAAACTCCCGCAGCATGGATGTCATAAGGTCTGCCATAAAGGGAAAGTCTTCAAGGACCAAGATTTGTATCCCTCTAAGGTTGTATGATTCTCGCTGTTTTGAAAGTCCGTTTGACATGTAGTCTGGCCGATTCGAGGGTTTTGAAAAGAAAATCCAAATTACTACTTAAGTATAGAACACCATGCTATCGCAACAACCTCTAGCTGTAGAATGTTTTTCTAATATTGCCAATCACTTTCCTGTGAGAAAATACAATGGAATTCAGGTGGGGCACTATCAAGCTGCGACATTCTTCGTTTTGCATATGCATAAGTTTCTTGTGTTTTGAGGCTATGTCACTATATAAAGGCCTAAGAAACTGGAAGATGATCCGTATGGAAAAGTTACAAAACAAGCTCTATTGGGCGATTATTGCCTCCGAAACCAGCCACGTCTTTTGCTGCGTGTTGCCGACGCTCTTTAGTGTCCTCAGCCTTTTCGTTGGGGTGGGTCTAATAGGCACTATGCCTGGCTGGCTTGAGAGTGTTCATTCGGCGCTACATGACTGGGAAGTTCCGATTATTGCCCTTTCGGGAGCTGTCATTGCTTTTGGGTGGGCGCTTGATATCTATAGCCGTAAAGTGGATTGCCATGATACGGGATGCCACCATGGCCCTTGTGATACACGCAAGAAACGAGCCCATACGATTTTAAAGGCGGCGACCGTTTTGTTTATTATTAACGTTACGGTTTATGCTGTCTTTCACCGCGGGGTGGATATCGTCGTTCCGGCGCGGGAAGCGGCGCATCAGGATCACGTTCATTAATCCTTATAAATCTCTTTTGGATCAAAGACTTTTTCAGTTTTATTAAAGCTAAGGATTGTATCTTTTGCAGCCTTATTGCCGACAGGAATACTGCGGTAAAAACAGCTTTGATAGCCAGTATGGCAGGCGGCCTCGGTTCCGGCAATTTCGACACTAATCCAGAGACAGTCCTGATCGCAATCGGTTTTCATCTCGATGACTTTTTGAACCATGCCGCTGGTGGCGCCTTTGTGCCAGAGTTCTGAGCGGCTGCGTGACCAGTACCAGGCTTCACCGGTTTCGATCGTTTTTTGCAAGGCTTCTTCATTCATGAAGGCAAACATCAAAACATCACCATTATTGGCGCTGGTCGTGATACAAGGTATCAGGCCGTTTGTATCGAATTGAGGGGCAAACACTGTTCCATTCTCAATTTCGTCCTTTGGGGCATTAACGCCGGGGCTCATATTTAAACTCCTATTGCTTTATGGAAGCTGTTATACTACGACGTATTCATAGAATAATAAATCCATTGAAAATAATATATGTCATTTAAAGAACTAGGGTTAAACGAAGATATCCTTAAAGCCATTGAAGAATGTGGCTATACGGAGCCGACACCTATTCAGGCACAGGCTATCCCGCATGTATTGATGACGCGTGATCTGGTTGGCTTGGCGCAGACCGGGACCGGTAAAACGGCCGGATTTACCTTGCCGATGATTGAAATCTTGGCGGGTGGTCGTGCCAAGGCACGCATGCCACGTTCATTGATCCTGGAGCCGACGCGAGAGCTGGCGGCGCAGGTCGCAGAGAATTTTGACACCTATGGTAAATATACTAATTTATCAAAAGCGCTTTTGACTGGCGGCACGTCGATGGATGAGCAGATTAAAAAGCTTGATCGTGGCGTTGATGTATTGATTGCAACGCCGGGGCGCCTGCTGGATCTTTTTGAGCGTGGACGAATTCTCCTCAATGATATTAAGGTGTTGGTGATTGATGAAGCCGACCGGATGCTGGATATGGGGTTCATACCGGATATCGAAAAAATTGTTTCGCTTTTGCCGCCGTTGCGCCAGACCTTATTGTTTTCTGCAACGATGCCACCAGAGATTAAGGGGCTAACGAAGAAGTTTTTGAGCAATCCGCGTGAAGTCTCTGTGGCCCCACCAGCTTCGCCTGCGGAGACGGTCGAGCAGTTTCTGGTGTGGACAGAGCCTAAGAAAAAATACGATGTGCTTGAGGGTATTATCAGGGATGAAAAGGTACAAAACGCTTTTATCTTTTGTAATCGCAAACGTGACATAGCCGGGTTGGCGAGCTGGCTGAAGAAAAAGGGCTATAACGCCCAGCCTTTACATGGAGATATGGCGCAGAGTGCAAGAACGCAGACATTGGCAGATTTTCAGGCTGATAAAATTACGCTGCTTGTGTGCTCGGATGTTGCTGCGCGTGGTCTCGATGTCAAAGGGCTGTCGCATGTTTTTAATTATGATGTGCCGATGAACCCAGATGATTACGTGCACCGGATCGGCCGGACGGGTCGGGCGGGTTTAGACGGACGGACGTGGATGTTGGCAACAAAAGATGAAACTAAATATATTGATCTTATTGAGAAGAGGATAAAGCGTTCTATTCCTGTTGCGGGTAAGGGTAGTCAAAAAAAGGATGATAAAAAACCAGCACCTAAAAAGCCCGAGCCTAAAAAACCTTATGATAAAAAAGAAAATAAAAAATATGAGGGCAAAAAACCGCCAAACAAAAAACCTTCAGAAAAAAGAAATCCACCGTCGGAAAAACGGCCACCACATAACGAACAGGATGGTGATGATTCTGTCATCGGTTTTGGCAATGAAATGCCGCCTTTTTTTGGTGGTAAAAAGGAAAATTAACGCCTGTTTTTAGCGATAAACCCTTGACCTCGAAGGTTATTCACAACACAATTTAGGAAGTCGGCGCTATTCCGCGCTATTTTCTTCATAAAAACCCCCAGTTTTATGGCTCCAATACACGTCAATAGGCAAAAAAAGATATCAAGATATGGAAATGAAATCCGGCTTATTTGCTATGTTGCGGGTTGTATCACCATGTTTTGGGGAAATATTGCCTTTTCGCAGGTTCTGACTGGCTATGACCGAGCGGACCACGATCAGGTCGGAAAATCTGTCGCAGTAGCCTCTGATCCTCCTTTAATAAATGAGGTAAAAAAGCCAGCAAAAGAAGAGACCAAAGCAAAAAACAGTCTAGATTCTACGTTCTCTAAGGAAGCCAAAAATGAGCCTGTAGATCTGCAGGCTGATAATCTGACACATGACGACCAGAACCAAATGATTGAAGCTTCTGGCAATGTCATGCTTGTGCAAGCCGGACGTATTTTGCGCGCTGATAAAATTACCTATGATTTGAGTAAAGACACAGTCGTTGCATCTGGCCATGTGGTTTTGAACGAAGAAAATGGTGATATTCACTATGCAGAAGAAGTTCAGTTCAATGACCAGTTGAAGACAGGGTTTGTGAAGGGATTAAAAACATTTCTGATTGATGGTTCGCGTTTTACCGCAAAAGATGGGGCGCGTAACAACGGTGTTGAGACGGTTATGACCGACGCCAGCTATACCCCTTGTGAAGAATGTAAAGAAGACCCGGACAGGGCACCGGTTTGGGCAATCAGGGCTTCCAAAGTAACCCATGACAGTGAGGATCATGAGGTTTCCTATAACAATGCATGGTTTGAACTTTGGGGAGTGCCTGTGGCTTATACGCCATATTTTACACACCCGGATGGAACGATAAAACAACAGAGCGGCTTTTTGACGCCGTCAGCCGGATATAAGAGTGAGCTGGGCGCGTTTGTTAGTACCAGCTATTACTGGGCTATTGCCCCGGACAAGGATGCTACGATCGGGGTGACGGCCATGACCGAGGAAGTCCCTTTGGGTACTGCCGAATATCGACAGCGCTGGGGCAATGCTTCTGTTGAGTTGGCTGGAAGTGGAACCTATTCAACGCGGACAAGAGATGAGTTGGGTGTGAATGTAAAACAGGAAGAGGAGCTGCGTGGCCATTTATTTGGAGAGGGTCTGTGGGATATTAACGAAAAATGGCGCACCGGCGTAAATCTTGAACTTGCCTCGGACGATCAATATTTACGGCAATATGATCTAAGCAGCGAGGATATTCTTGAGAATGAAATTTACGCAGAGCGTTTTTCCGGCAGGAATTATACTGTGGCGCGTGCGCTGGCTTTCCAGGATTTACGTGTTAGGGATACCCCTGTAGATCAACCTGATGTCGTGCCCGAGATACTCACAAGTTTCGTCGGAGAGCCTGGATCAGTTCCGGTGTTGGGCGGTCGCTGGCAGGTGGATGGCTCGTTTCTGGGGTTACGTCGCGAGGGGGATGACCAGGACCTCAACCGCTTAGGGGGGAAGGTTAGCTGGCAAAGGCGTTTTGTGTCGGATCTTGGGCTCGTCACCAGCGTTGATGGCAATATAAGGGGTGAACTCTACAATGTTCGGGATAGGGATAGGGCAACGCCAGGGTCTGGACTTGATAAACAAACAACAGAAACGCGCGTATTTCCTCAGGCACATATTCAAAGCAGCTATCCCGTGGCGCGTGGTTTTAAAAAGTTTCAGGCGGTCGTAGAGCCAATTGTATCTCTGACGGCGGCCCCTAATATTGATATTAGTGAGGATATTCCCAATGAGGATAGTCAGGACGTCCAGATTGATGCCAGTAATCTTTTTGAGGCCAATCGTTTTCCGGGGTTGGATCGCGTAGAAGACAGGTCCCGTGTCACATACGGCCTCCGTACAGGTGTTTATGGCTATGAAGGCAGTCATGCCGATATATTCGTAGGGCAAAGTTACCGCTTAGATGAGGATGACAACCCATTCCCGGAGGGATCAGGATTAAACAATCAGGAATCTGATGTCGTGGGACAGCTTTCTGGCCGTTATAAGGAAAGTTATAATTTGAACTACCGTTTTCAACTTGCGAGTGAAACCTTGGCGGCTCAAAGGCACGAGGTGGATGCCAGTGCAACCTGGGAACGTTTTCATGTTAATTCTCGTTATCTATTTGCAAAGGGGCTAGCTGGTACAGATATTGACGAAAGTAGAGAGCAAATACAGGGCTCTGCCTCCTATAATGTAACAAAAGCCTGGCGCGTAGGCGGTGGGGCAACTCAAGATCTGGGGAGTAATTCCGGTCTGAGAACGGCTTATGGAACCATTGATTATCAAGGCCAGTGTGTTTCTCTGGGCCTTACAGGCCAGAGAAATCTTACAGATGACTCGTCAGGCGATAGTGATACGGAAATTGTATTTCGGATTGGCCTCAAGAATCTCGGCGAATTTGAAGCCTCAGGCTTGCGTGTCGATAGCTCGGAAGAATAAGCTATAGGCTTTGAAACAGAGAGTGTCATAAATCCGTGAATTTGATAATTGATCCCAGTACCCATATGTGGTTTTGCTTGGCGTTAACGGTTTGCGCCATTCTTGCCTTTGTCAGGGAAAAAATACCGCTTGAGGTCACCAGTATTGGTTTATTGACCCTCCTTCTTCTCTTTGGTCAGATTTTTCCTTTAGAAGACGCCAACGGAAAAAACCTTCTTGATGCGGTGAACCTGTTGGCAGGGTTTTCTAACCCATCGCTGATTGCTGTTTTAGCGCTGCTGGTCATGGGGCAGGGTATTATCCAAACAGATGCTTTGCGGCTGGTAATCAATATCTTCATGGTTAGGAACAAGAAGCTTATATGGCTGTCCATAATCGGAATCTTTATCTTTGTTATGACGGTGAGTGCCTTCATGAACAATACGCCGTTGGTCATTATAGCCATTCCGGTATTGCAGGCTTTGGCGCATTCAGCTGGAATGTCGCAGAGCCGTATTATGATCCCACTGAGCTATGTTGCTATTTTGGGCGGGATGACAACTTTGATAGGTTCTTCGACCAACCTTCTGGTTTCCAGTTCAATGACAGAATTAGGGTATGAGCCGCTGAAGTTCTTTGATTTTGTTGTGCCAGGGGCCATGTTGGCTGGCGTGGGCTTTATATATGTCATTTTATTTGTTCCCAGAATTTTACCCCATCGCTCAACGATGGCCAGAGATCTGGCAGGAGATGAAAAAGAGTTTGTCGCTGAGCTTCATGTTGCGGAAGATAGCAAATTAATCGGTGCGGAGTGTCAGGAAGGCGAGTTTTCTGAGCTGCATAATATGAAAGTTAAGATGATCCAGCGTGGCGGTCATCTTATTTTGCCGCCGTTTGAAGGATATAAAATCGAGAGCGATGACATTATGATCGTGGCAGCCACACGCGTGACTCTGATTGATCTTTTGTCTAAATTTCCAGGGTTTTTGCTTTCTGAGGAAGAGGCGCAAGTTATTGAAAAACGAAATCAGGAGGAGGCCGAAGAAGATGGGCCAGCTTCGGAAACTACAACCGCAGAGACCAGAGTTTTGGCAGAAATTATGATCACGCCGGCTTCTCGAATGATTGACATGTCTCTCGATCATGTTCGTTTTCACAGACAGTTTGGAACCGTTGTTTTAGGTATCCAGCGCCGTGCCCGCGTGGTCAGGCGGCGGCTGGGGCGTATCAGGCTTGAATCGGGCGATGTCTTGCTGGTAACGGGCAAAAGGGGTGTTGTTGATGCTTTGCGGGACAATTCAGATTTTATCGTACTGTCAGGATCCAAAACAGATTTGCCGGTTCCCAAAAAAGCGCCTGTTGCCGCAGGGATTTTCTTGTCAACAATCACACTTGCGGCAACGGGTGTTTTATCTATTCCTGTTGCTGCTATAGCAGGGGCAGTGATGATGATTGCGACGGGGTGTCTTAATATCAGGCAGGCGACACGATCGATTGATAGAAAAATATTTCTTCTTGTCGGTTCGATGCTGGCGTTGGGCGTATCGCTGCAGGCTACAGGTGGTGCGCGTTATATAGCTGAGCTTATTTTATCTGTTCCTATGGCGGATTCTCCGCTTGTGATGGTATCTCTTCTTTTTATTATTGTGGCGATTACAACAAATATTCTGACCAACAACGCCTGTGCAATTTTATTTACACCTATTGCACTTAATCTGGCGGGAAGTTTGGATGTTGATCCGGCGCTAGACATGGACATTGCTTTTATCTTTGCTTTAACAGTGGTGTTTGGCGCGAACTGCTCCTTTGCTTCTCCAATAGGGTATCAGACCAATTTGCTTGTTATGGGGCCAGGGCATTATCGCTTTCGAGACTTTCTTAAGGCGGGGGTCCCGCTCGTTATCGTGCTATGGATCACTTATATATTCATCGCAAAATACTATTTTGGCTTGTAGGGTTTAGGTCCCATGAGTTTATCACATTACAACCCATCGGATCGCTACCGGCAACGAAGCCTGCATCGTATTTTGGGCGTGCTTCGCTTTCTTTTGATTGTGATTTTATCTGGTGGTCTTGGGTTTTGGATAGGAAATTTGTATGCGGGGCAGGGTGTCATGACCCTAAAAGCAGAACGTGATGTTTTGGCGCAACAAAGAGATAGCTTGCAGGAAAATGTAACGCGTATCAGGGCGGAAGCACAAACGGCTAATGCGCGGTTGGAGCAGGTTCAGGAAACCTATGAAGAAACAATTCCCGAAGGGCCAATGCGCGATCTGATAACACTTGTTAAGAAGCAATTGGATGAAGGAATGGACCCGCAGCGGTTGTCTGTGGCTATACAATCTGCTCGTCCACCTAGAAATTGCAGTGAGATTGAAACGAAACGCTTCGTTGTTTCGACGCCTGCTTATGAAGGGCCTGATAGTGAGATTAGCGTGGCCGAAAATATGATTTCTATTTCGGGAAAAGGTTCCTCAGCGCATAATGACAAAGGGCAACCGGAAGCCTGGTATGACTCATCCCAAATCGTTCGTCTGGTTTTTACTGTGGTTGGCGGCAAG
The DNA here is from genome assembly GCA_021604545.1 of Micavibrio sp. GTDB lineage: Bacteria > Pseudomonadota > Alphaproteobacteria > Micavibrionales > Micavibrionaceae > UBA5701. The sequence goes on along the minus strand of BQJE01000001.1, from coordinate 679,245 downwards.
CAGAAAAAGGTGAATGGTGTTATGCCCTTGCACCACTCTGTAATTTCAGGAGACAGGGAGTATCGCTTTACGATATCGGAAGGTGCTAGATCTTTTGCTAAGGTGACGTTTGATAGTTGTGACTATCCTTAGGGTTTTTTTCCCTCAAAAATGTTTCTAAAAAGAGGTCTTAGCGGTGCTTCTATATTCAGGTTCAGGGCAATCGGGCGTTTTTCAAACAGATCGGGATTGTAACCTCTGGCATTAATAACAATTTTGGTCTCGCCTTCTAATGGTCCATCAACTCTCATTTCAAAGAACTCGTAATGGTAATTTTCTAGAGCCATGCGAGCTGTTTCCAGGTAAAGATCATCACCTTGCAGAAAATCGGGTGCTTTAGATGGCGTAAATCTGATGGTGCCTGGACCGGAGTTTTTTAGTAGGCCGTCCTTTATAAAAAGCTTTCCTTCTTTTGTTTTTAGAGGCAGGGCGCCTTTGAGTTGCCCCTCTAAGAGCAGGCCTTTTATATCAAGGGCGGCGGCGGTTTCTTTTAAATTAATGCCAGACAGGCTTAATATAAAATTTTTCAGATCTTTTTCTTTCCCCAATATTATAGGTGTGGCGCTTATTTTTCCATCAAAGAGTTTCAGGGTCGCTTTATCAATGACTATATTTTTTCCATTTTGTACGGATATATCGGCCTGACCGTTTTGTTTGACTGTGTCCTTAAGGGGGAGGGAGAATGATATCTTCTGCCCCCTTGCCGTAGAAAAAGAAGAAAGATCATCAAAAACGATTGCGCCGCTTACATCTTTAATATCCAGGGGGCCCAGAGCTAAGGTGGCATCTTTGATGGTTGTACTGATAAATCCATTTGTTTTAACATCGCCGCTGCTGAAATCTGTCTGGAATTCACCATTAATAAGCAGGCTACCCTTAGAAGACGCACCCAAAAGGGTCGACGGCATAGACAAAGTGCCTGATGCCGTTTTTTCCTTATGGTCGATCTGGCCACTTCCTTTTATATTGAGTGTGTCGTTTTCATTTCTGATGCCGTATGAAAGATTTGTGTGTTGTGCGTTCTGTTCCTGCGGCATTGTCTGAAAATCAAGGGAGAGCCCGCCTATGTAATCGAGTAAAGGTGGATATTGGACTGCTTCGGTTATGACTCTGTTCGTTTTTAGGTATTGAAATAAATGAGACAACTTTTGCGTATAGACAGAGCCACTGAAGTCATGAGGGTCGAGGCCATTTGGTAGATTGAGTGTAAATTCTATTCCTTCCTGTCCAACAGATTCCCCTGTGGCCAGCATTGTGTATTGATCCGTATTTCCATTTATTGTAGCGCTAACGCTATGCCAGGGAAGGTTAATAAAACTTACACCTCCGGCAGCCAGCTCCATGATAAATTCAGGGGGCTTTTTAGGGGCGCCGGACATATTTGCTGTGCCGCTGATCCTGCTGGCTTTGAGGGTGGGAAGATCAATTTTTCCCTGCTCAACCTCAAGGTCAGCGTTCCACATGCCAGAATTTTTGATGTTTCCCTTTATTTTGGCATCGGCGCTAAAGCGGCTTTGGGTGCCTGAAATGGTTCCTTTGAACTCTGTTCCGTTTCGTAGGGTGTTTCTTAACTGCACGTCGTATTTAAGGTTAACGCCGCCGATTGAAGCCAGTAAAAGGTCAAGGCTTCCATTTTGGACATTGATTGTTTTAATAATAGGTAGGCTCTGGTTGTTTTTGCCTTTTTGGTGGTCCCATCCAGCAATAGATATTTCTCCACCTGTTTTGGATTCTCCCGTTAGTGAAAGACCATCAATTGTTAGGCTGCTAATTAATCCACCGCTCAGAAATCCGGTCCATGAATATTCTGCCGTGATGCTTTCGGCTGTGCTGAACCCTTTATCATCGAGCTTAATATTACGCAGGATAATCTTTCCTCTGCGTGTTTCTACTTTTTGAATGGCGGCGGTTTTAAAGCCCAGAGTGCTTAAAGACTCTATGGCACTTTGTTCAGCACGGGATGGAAGATAAAAAGATAAAGCGAGTGGTATTCCGCCCGCCCCGACGACGACAATTGTGAGAAGAATAAGAAAAAATTTGCGCATCCTGTGAAGATACGTCTAAACGTCGATATCTTCAATAAATTCGGCATTGTCCTGAATAAAGCGAAACCGGGCGTCGGCGTTTTTACCCATAAGACGGTCAACCAGGTCATCTGTATCGCTTTTGCCTGTGTCCTGAGTGCCAATTTCTTCAGCCATTTCTTCTGTGAGCCCCAGAGTTGCCATGACATCAGGCAGGGTAATTCGTACAAGTGTGCGGCTTTTGGGGTTCATAGTGGTTTCCTTAAGCTGTGCCGCCGGCATTTCACCCAGACCCTTAAAGCGGCTGACTTCTACTTTGGATTTCCCTTTGAAGGTTGTTTTCATGAGTTCGTCTTTGTGTTCGTCATCTTTGGCATAAGCACTTTCGTTGCCGCTGACGAGGCGGTAGAGGGGCGGTTGGGCCATATAAAGATGGCCTGCTTCTACCAGGTCACGCATTTGCGTGTAGAAAAAAGTAATAAGCAGCGAAGCAATATGGGCGCCATCAACATCGGCATCGGTCATGATAATAATGCGCTCATAGCGTAGATTGGCGATGTTGCAATCTTTTCCAACGCCACATCCCAAAGCCAATATCAAGTCCTGGATCTCCTGATTGGCTCGTATTTTGTCAGGCCCGGCACTAACGACGTTGAGAATTTTACCGCGAAGAGGCAATATAGCCTGTGTCTCACGGTTTCGGCCCTGCTTAGCGGAGCCGCCAGCGCTATCGCCCTCAACGATAAAAATTTCAGTATCTTCCGAGCCTCTGCGAGAGCAATCAGCAAGCTTGCCGGGCAGGCGTAATTTGCGTGTGGCCGATTTGCGGGCCATGGCTTTGTCATCGCGCCGTCTTTGTCGCTCTTCCGCACGCTCAATGAGGACTGTCAGCAATTGATTGCTGGCGGCTGGATCATTGGAAAGCCAGTGATCGAAATGATCTTTGATAGCGGTATCCACCCATTTTGTGGCCTCAGCATTGGCTAGTTTTTCTTTGGTTTGTCCTTGAAACTGGGGCTCCTTAATAAAGACAGATAAGATGATAGCGGCCCCGGAGATAACATCATCGGCCGTTATAACGGACGCTTTCTTTTGTCCGCTCATTTCCCCATAATTCCGTAGACTGCGCGCAAGGGCGCTGCGCAGGCCGTTTTCATGGGTGCCGCCTTGTGGGGTTGGAATGGTGTTGCAATAAGAATGTGCGAAGCCTTCACCATCTTCGGGCCATGTAATGGCAAATTCTATCTTCCCGGCTTTGTCAGGCAGGTTAGCTTTGCCGGCAAAAGGCTCAGTAGTGATTGTTGTGCGTTCATGCAATGACGTTTCTAAAAAGTCTTTCAAACCACCAGGGAAGTGTAGTGTTTCTTCTGCAGGCGTTTTTTCTCCGCTCCCAAGAAGGGAAGGGTCGCAACGCCAGCGGATTTCAACGCCGGAAAATAAATAGGCTTTGGAGCGGGCCATTTGATACAGCCATGACGGCTTAAATTTAGCGCGCTTGCCGAAAATGTCAGGATCAGGATGAAAACAGACAGTTGTGCCGCGACGATTGTTGGTTTTGCCAAGGTCTTCCAACTTTGATGTTGGCGTGCCTCTCGAAAAACTTTGCCTATGGATTTTCTTGTCACGTGCAACCTCGACCCACATTTCATCCGACAGAGCATTCACAACGGATATACCAACGCCGTGCAGGCCGCCGGATGTCTGGTAGGCTTTGTCGCTGAACTTTCCGCCGGAATGCAGCGTGGTCATGATAACCTCAAGCGCAGATTTTTTAGGAAACTTTGGATGTTTATCAACGGGAATGCCGCGTCCGTTATCCTTGATGGTAACAAGATTATCGACATCAAGATTAATCTCAATCCAGTCGGCATGGCCGGCCACGGCTTCGTCCATAGAGTTGTCGAGTACTTCTCCAACCAAATGATGTAAGGCGCGTTCGTCTGTTCCGCCGATATACATGCCGGGTCTGCGTCGTACAGGCTCCAACCCTTCCAGAACTTCAATATCAGAAGCATCGTAGGAATTTTCATTTTTTGTCTTGGCTGAGCCAAAAAGATCGGACATAGGGATATTGCCAGAATCAGTAAGGGTTGCGGTTGTTTATCCTTATCATCCCTTATCGTCATATAGTGCATAAATCAATAGTTTTGGACGTTTAGAAGCAAGATATGGTAGAGTAATAGAGCAGATTGCTTCGTATATAACAAAGAATAAGGCGGTTATTTTGAAGTTAAAAAGGACAAGAAAATCTACTTATATTCTTCTGGCGGCTTTGCTGGGCGGGTTTTTATCGACTGCGTTTTGTGCTGTTGATGCTCAGGCGCAGGAAATTCTGGAGCGTTTTAAGACAAAGCTTCCTGTCGTTGAGGAACTGGAGCCCTCCGTTTTTGAGGAGGCTACCGTATTATATGAAGAGACGCCCAGCATAACAAAAGATGGAGAATCAGGCAAAGATGAAGTTCTTTCTTATAGCGTTCGGCTGCCGAAGACATGGGAAAAGGTTACACATGGCAGTTTAAGTAACTACTCGGTTAGCAATCGTGTGCTTGGTGAGGTGGCGCGTTATAGAGGTCCACCCAGCTTACATGCCAGAAGTCGCATGACGATAGAGGCTCTCGATCTCGAATACCAAATATCTGCGGTTCAGTGGTTTTTACAACACGTATTGTCAAACGGCTACACGCTGCAGGGGATGAAGGTTTACGATGATCGCAGGGTTGAAGGACTCCTGGTCATGATTGAAAATGATACGAGTTATGTGGTTAGGGTGGTTGCTCGCATTAACGGCAAAAGAATGATCCTTGCCAAGTATTATATGGAAGATTCTCAATGGGCCGTAGAGCAGGGTATGCAGGCGGCAGCTATGCGTTCCTTTAAACTCAATAGCGATAAGGTTGAAATTATTGAGGACATGGCGCTTTTTCAGTTCCTTGATATAGCTGAGTTTAAATACCCCAAGTCATGGAAGCTGCGCGCGCCACCTTTGCGCTCTATTGATAGAATGTCAGTATCGCTTTCTAATCTTACTAGAGGTAGAACCCTTAACGGCCTGATGGAGCTGTATCTAGTTTCTTCGTTTGTGTCCGAAACATTACCTGATGAAATTGAGCGCTTTAAAAAACAGCTGGAAGAGAAGGGGTTGGTTTTTGGTGAGAAGCTTGAAAAAAGAGAAGGTTATAAATTTAATGAGTCCATGGAGTTTGGATTGGTGGATGTTTACACAGCTACCGATGCCAAAAACAAAGTGCTCGAATATGAGATATGGCTCACGATGATGTCCTCAGGAGGGTATTATTATTTTTTGACACTGCTTACACCGGGGCGTGACGAGGACTTTTTTGTTTGGTCAAGAAACACGGAGACGTATAAACTTGTTATAGAGTCCGTGGCACCCTTGGAGGAAAGCCTTCTTGACGAATAGGGTGTTCTCCTAGCAGGAATAGTACATGAAATATTCGATCGGATGGATCATGGTTTCATATGCTTCCACGTCTTCCATCTTCAGTTCGATATAGGCATCAATAGCATCTTTGGTGAAGACATCTCCTTTTAGAAGGAAATCATGATTGTCTTTCAGCGCTGTCAGAGCCTGACGCAAAGAGCCGCATACGGTCGGAATACTGGCTAATTCTTTTTCAGGAAGATCGTATAAATCTTTGTCCATGGCATCGCCAGGATGAATTTTGTTCTCGATACCATTCAGTCCAGCCATCAACATTGCGGCAAAGGCTAGATAGGGGTTGGCTGCGGGGTCTGGAAAACGAACATCAACACGTTTTGCATTTGGCTGGTCGGCCTGTGGAATACGGCAGGAGGCGCTGCGGTTGCGTGCGGAGTAGGCAAGCAGGACAGGGGCTTCATAGCCTGGCACAAGGCGTTTGTAACTGTTGGTTGTCGGGTTGGTGAAAGCATTGAGTGCGCGGGCGTGCTTGATGATGCCGCCGATGTAATAAAGCGCCGTTTCTGAAAGGCCGTTGTAACCATCACCGACAAAAACAGGTTTGCCGGCCTTCCAAATCGATTGATGGCAATGCATACCGGAACCGTTATCACCGTAAATAGGTTTAGGTAGAAAGGTGGCCGTTTTGCCATAGCTATGAGCGACGTTGTGAACCACATGCTTGTAAATCTGAACATTGTCGGCGCTGTCAGTTAGGGTTGAATGTTCAAAGCCAATTTCACACTGGCTTGACGCAACTTCATGGTGATGCTTTTCAACACTAAGCCCCATGCTTTGCATGACGGTTACCATTTCACCACGAATGTCAGAGAGACTATCGACAGGACTTTCAGGGAAATAGCCGCCTTTTACATGGGGGCGATGGCCTGTATTACCCTCGTTATAGTGGCGTCCGCTGTTATATGGGCCTTCAGGGCTGTCGATTTCAAAGCCAACCTTGTTCATATCCATATGTATTTTAACATCTTCAAAGATAAAAAACTCTGCTTTAGGTCCAAAATAGGACGCGTCGCCAACCCCAAGCTTCTTCAGGTGGTTTTCGGCCGATTTGGCAATGAAACGAGGGTCACGGTTGTATGGTTTTCCCGTCGAGGGTTCATAAACATCACAGAATATTTTGATGGTGTTCTGGGCTGCGAAGGGGTCGATAGAGACTTTACTGATATCGGGCCTTAAATTCATGTCGGATTCATTGATGGCCTTCCAACCGGCAATTGAGGAGCCATCAAAGAAGATGCCATTTTCAATCATATCCTTGTCAAAAACACTGGCGTGCTGGGCTGTATGCTGCCATTTCCCTAGTAAATTGGTGAAATTGCAGTCAATGAACTGAATGCCATTTTCAGCAATAAATTTTAGCAGATCACTGGCTGTTTTGAACTTTAAGGGTTTGGCTGCCACAGAAACTTCCCTTCATTTATGGTCATTATTGTCATTGAAAACTTGACCTTAGCTACCATAAACGTCTAGAGAAAACAAACTGAAATGCTATGGCGACCGTAGCTCAGTTGGTAGAGCACTCGGTTGTGATCCGAGTCGTCGCGGGTTCAAGTCCCGTCGGTCGCCCCATCCGCCTTCGCCTCTTTGAGGCTGCGGCGTGACGAGTGATCATGATAAGCAATTATAGAGCGCTTACCGCGCCGAAGCTGCAAGGCAGCGTAGGCGGGTCGGTCGCCCCATTTTCTTCCAGAGGCCACATATGGCACATGAAGCTCTAACCAATCACCCTGATTTATGGCAGGAGCGTTTGCCACGCAAAACGGTTGATGGTCATAAATATGATTATGGCCATGCGGTTATTTATGGAGCGCCAGTGCTCACAGGCGCTACGCGTTTGGCAGCTGAAAGCTGTGCCAGAATGGGGGCGGGGCTGGTAACTGTCCTGGCCAATGAAGAAACGGCCAATATATATCGCGAAACTTTGAAGCCTCATATTCTTGTGCGTGATGATTTAACCTGGGACGATGAGCGGGTCACAGCCAGACTCTACGGGTCTGGTGGTCTGAGTGTCGAGCCAGAGTATAAATCTAAACGCCCAACGGTTCTGGACGCGGATGCGTTGCAAAATTTGCCAAAAAGACTGGAAGAAAATTATATTCTAACCCCTCATGAAGGGGAGTTTACGCATGCTTTTCCAGATATAAAGGGTTCAAAACTGATGAGGGCGCAACAAGCGGCTCAGGAGATTAACGCCATTATCGTTCTTAAGGGACATGATACTATTATAGCCCATCCAGAAGGGCGCGTTGTAATCAATGATAATGCCCCGGAAACGCTGGCTACAGCTGGGACAGGGGATGTGTTCGCAGGTATGATTACAGGGCTTGTCGCGGGGGGAATAGAGCCGTTCTGGGCCTCCTGCGCCGCCGCCTGGATACATGGTGAAGCAGCAAGACGCTTTGGGGTGGGGCTGGTGGCCAGTGATCTTCCCGATATTATTCCTGACGTTTTAAGGGATTTATCTTGAATTTCCTTTGGTTTTCTGGTTTTTAGGGGCGGTTATGGCCCATGGAACGTTTGTGCGGGTGTGGCGGAATGGTAGACGCGCTGGTTTTAGGTACCAGTGGCTTAGGCCGTGGAGGTTCAAGTCCTCTCACCCGCACCATCCGCCTTCGCTTACGCTTCGGCGCGATGCGGCGAAGGGTTAGAGAAGCGGATGCCGCGCCGTAACGAAGTGAAGGCGGGCGAGAAGAGATAAATAGAAAGAAAATATAATGCAGGTAAAAGAATTAAAACAGAATGGCTTAGAGCACGAAATTGAAGTGACGGTTAAAGCCAATGATATCGACAAGCGTGTTGATGTTCGCCTTAAGGAAGTCGGTAAAACCATGAAAATGCCGGGATTTCGTCCTGGTAAGGTGCCACTCAAGATCCTCAAGCAAAAATACGGTAAAGCCATCATGGGCGAGGTGCTGGAAGCGGCCGTCAATGACACATCTGTCAAAGTTATGAAAGACAAAAAGCTGCGGCCTGCTATGAAGCCCAATATCGAGGTTAAATCCTTTGATGAGGGCAAAGACCTCGTCTATGCGATGAAGGTCGAAGTTTTGCCTGAATTTAAAGTGAAGGACTTTAAAGGCGTAAAGCTGGAAAAGCCTGTCGCCAAGCCAGATGATAAGGCCGTGACTGAGGCGCTTGAGCGTATTGCTGAGGGGCGCACATCTTCCGAGCCGATTAAAGGGAATCGTGCATCCAAGAAGGGCGATATTCTGGTGTTTGATTTTAGTGGTCGAACAGCCGATGACAATGTTGAGCATGATGGCATGCAAGCGGATGGGCACCAATTGGAACTGGGTAGTAACCAGTTTATTCCTGGCTTTGAGGATCAGTTGATAGGTACAAAGGCTGGCGAAAAAGTTGAAGTTAAAGTTAGTTTCCCCAAAGAATATGGTGCCACTGATCTCGCTGGGCGTGATGCGATTTTTGATTGCGACATCAAAGAAATTCGTGAACCAGCCGAAGCCAAGATCGATGATGAGTTTGCTAAGTCACTTGGAATGGAAGATCTAGCGGCTCTTAAAAAAGCTGTAGAAGAGCAGATGAGCAAGGAATTTGCCGCTCATAGCCGCTTAAAGCTAAAAAAAGCACTGCTCGACCATCTGGATGACAATCATGATTTCGAAGTGCCGCCCGGTATGCTGGATATGGAATATAACAATATTATTCAGCAAATCGAAATGGAGCGCCAGCAAAATCCTCAACAAGATTCTGGGGAAGATGCACCTGATCTTTCTGACGATGAAAAAGCTGAGCTTAAGCAAATTGCCGAGCGCCGTGTGCGCTTGGGGTTGATCCTGTCGGAAGTGGGCAACAGCAACAATATTAAAATCTCCGATCCTGAGTTGCAAAAATCTGTGATTACAGAGGCGCAGAAATACCCGGGTCAAGAGAAGGAAGTTTTTGATTACTTCTCAAAGAACCCGCAAGCGTTGGAAAGTCTTCGTGCGCCGTTGTTTGAAGACAAGGTCGTCGATTTTATTCTAGAGTTGGCGGAAGTAAAGGAAGTTTCGGTAACGGTTGAGGAACTGACAGCCGAGGAAGAAGAGGACGAAGCACCGAAGAAGAAGTCGGCAACGAAGAAAAAGGCCTCTACAGCCAAAAAATCGGATTCATCCAAGGAAGCGGCCAAAAAGCCTGCCGCCTCTAAAAAGAAGTCCACAGCTAAGAAAAAAGCCTCCTGACGTCATCCCCGCGGCCTGCGCAGCAGGCTAAAACGGCGGGGATCCAGAAAAGACAGCCAGCAAAGCTGGCTGTCTTTTCTGGATCCCGTTTGTGCGAGCTTCGGCTCCGCCGAAGCGCCAACGGGATGACAGGGGGTATAATATGGTTGATAGGCTACATTCCATACTTGAACAAAGCTGCTTGGTACAAAACAGAAATAAAAAATACTTAAATTAACGGGTAAAGCCTAGAATAGTTAAATCAGCATTGCCCTCAAGATTTACATTATTGCCATCCATGCCGACCTGGTTATTACTATAATCTACATCTAGTCCAGCATTTTCAACGAAAGTGCTTAATGTATCAGCATCACGGAAATGTAGTTCTACATATGTCGGTTCTGCGTTTTCCTGCAAGATATTTGGCCCAAAGTACTCTCCATGAATTGCAATCTTTGCGTCAGTGGTTACGTCACCTTGAAACTCAACGCCCATGGCCTCCGAAATCATATCTTTTAAAGGCTGCCTAGCTTCATCAAGAGTTTTATGCTCCGTGCCATTTATTACTATCGGAAACTCCATTTCCAAGCGCCTTGAATATTTTGGCAGAGAACTCACATGCTCGTTAAAAGCATCGGTCACAAGGCCGGAAGCTGTAGTAACCCCGTCTTCTATCGATCTCAATATATATTTAATAGTCTTTTCCGCCCCGTAAGCTGCTCCTGTCATAACACACCTCTTCATCTATTTTTGTTATGACTATTCTATATTGATACTATTAACCAAACCTTAAGCTCCGCACTGCAAAATTATGTCAAGTAATATTTGTTGTGGTATGTTTTGTTATTGGGCCTTGAACAGACCTTTTATCGTCATCCCGGAAGAGCGTAGCGATATCCGGGATTTATGCCTGTGGACTCTCTGGCGGCACAAACCCCGGATCAGGTCCGGGGTGACGGGCGTGTTAATTGTATTATATAGTTGATAGGCCAAATTACAGGCTTGAACTCACCACCCGGGCGCGATACGGTTTCCTTGCCTTTAGTAATGAATGGAAAGAAGCAAAATGAGCGAACGCGATCCCCTTGAAGTTTACGACAATCACCTTGTGCCCACCGTTATCGAGCAAACCAATCGTGGCGAGCGGGCTTTTGATATTTATTCCCGGCTGTTGAAGGAGCGGATTATCTTTCTCACCGGCGAAGTGAATGATCATGTTTCGAGCCTGATCTGTGCTCAGCTATTGTTTCTGGAGTCTGAAAACCCCAAAAAAGACATTTCCTTCTATATCAACTCACCAGGTGGTGTGGTGACATCAGGGCTGGCGATGTATGACACCATGCAATATATCAAGCCACAGGTTTCAACTGTATGTATTGGCCAGGCAGCTTCCATGGGCTCTTTATTGTTAACGGCAGGTGAGAAAGGCAAGCGTTATGCCCTCCCCAGTGCCCGGATTATGATCCACCAGCCTTCTGGTGGTGCCCGTGGGCAAGCGACAGATATTGAGATCCAGGCCCAGGAAATACTGCGTTTACGGGCCCGTTTGAACGATATGTACGTAAAACATACCGGTCAGAAGCTCCCAGCCATTGAAAAAGCCATGGAACGCGATAACTTTATGAGTGGGGACGAAGCCAAAGCTTTCGGCCTGATCGACAGTGTTGTTGAGGAAAGACCTGAGCAACCGGCCGATGATGATAAGAAAAAATAAAGACTTTCTGGGGTAAAATTAAGTTAAGCATAGATTAATAAATGCACCCTATACTAGGGGTTTCAGGTACCGGTTAGGCATAAGGTTTAAGCAATAATGTTAGGTTCAAAAGGCAATACATACGCCGTTCTTCCGCTGCGGGATATCGTTGTTTTCCCCCATATGATTGTGCCGCTTTTCGTTGGACGTGAAAAATCCGTGCGGGCGCTTGAGCACGTCATGGCTGAAGACAAGCAGATATTGCTCATCACGCAAAAATCACCCTCCGAGGATGATCCGGGCGCAGACCAGCTTTACGACGTTGGAACCATCGGCACCATCTTACAGCTTTTGAAATTACCTGACGGCACGGTGAAGGTGCTGGTTGAAGGTGGCGAGCGCATCCGCGTTTCAAAGTTCGCAGACAATGCTGACTATATGGAAGCCACTGCCGAAGAGATTAAAGATGAGACGGTGGTTGACGATGATCTTGAGGCGTTGTCGCGGGCCGTTATGACTCAGTTCGAGCAATACGTGAAGCTCAACAAAAAAATTCCCCCCGAGGTTATTGTTTCGGTCAACCAGATCGAAGAGCCGCCAAAGATGGCTGATACGATTGCCTCCCATCTTGCTCTGAAGATTGACCAGAAGCAGGAGCTGTTGGAAATCCCTGATACTGCCGGAAGACTTGAAAAGATTTATAGCTTTATGGAGGGTGAAATTGGCGTCCTTCAGGTTGAAAAGCGTATTCGTGGCCGCGTTAAGCGCCAGATGGAGAAAACTCAGCGCGAGTATTATCTGAACGAGCAGATGAAGGCTATTCAGAAGGAGCTTGGTGAATCCGAAGATGGGCTTGACGAGCTTGGCGAGCTTGAAAAAAGAATAGAAGAAACAAAGCTTTCCAAAGAAGCGCGGGAACGTGCACAAACAGAGCTTAAAAAACTACGTCAGATGAGCCCGATGTCGGCCGAAGCAACTGTGGTGCGAAATTATCTCGATTGGATTTTGAATGTGCCGTGGAACAAGCGCAGCCGCGTCAAAAAAGACATCAAGATTGCAAAAACAACTTTAAACAAAGATCATTACGGCCTAGAAAAAGTTAAAGAGCGTATTCTTGAATATTTAGCGGTGCAGCTTCGGACCAAGAAAGTCAAAGGGCCAATCCTTTGCCTTGTCGGGCCACCAGGTGTTGGTAAAACCTCTTTGGGGCAATCCATTGCCAAGGCAACCAATCGTAATTTTGTCCGTATGTCCCTAGGCGGCGTACGCGATGAGAGCGAAATCCGTGGTCACCGCCGGACTTATATCGGTGCGATGCCGGGTAAAATTATACAGGGCATGAAAAAAGCCAAGACCAGCAATCCGCTCTTTTTGCTGGATGAGGTTGATAAACTAGGCTCTGACTGGCGCGGTGATCCAAGCTCGGCTTTGCTTGAAGTTCTCGACCCTGAGCAGAATCATACATTTAACGATCATTATCTAGAGATTGATTACGATTTATCCGATGTGATGTTTGTTTGTACGGCCAATAGTGTTGCCGGTATGCCAAGGCCATTGTTGGACCGCATGGAAATCATTCGTATCTCGGGTTATACCGAAGATGAAAAACTTGAGATCGTAAAGCGGCATCTGCTCAAAAAGCAAAAACTGGCTGCCGGTCTTAAGAAAGATGAATTTTCAGCCAGTGATAATTCTATTCGTCATTTGATCCAGTATTACACACGTGAAGCCGGCGTTCGGAATCTCGAGCGTGAGCTTGCCAATCTGTGCCGCAAGGCCATCAAAGATATTTTGATGAAGGGCAAGAAAAGTATTTCCCTGACACCGCGCAATATCGGCAAATATGCGGGCGTTAAAAAATATCGTTACGGTGAAATTGAAGAAGAGCACCGCGTTGGTGTTGTAAACGGTCTGGCGTATACCGAAACAGGCGGCGATCTTCTTTCTGTTGAAGCTGTTGCCATGCCCGGCAAAGACGGCAAGGTCACGACGACCGGCAACATCAAGGAAGTTATGAAAGAGTCCGTGACGGTTGCCGAGATGCTGATCAAATCACGTGCGGCGCAGTACGGAATTGACTATGAGAAACTCAAAGACATGCAGGTTCATGTTCATGTGCCCGAAGGGGCGACACCAAAAGATGGTCCTTCGGCAGGTGCGGCGATGGTTACAGCGATTGTATCGACGTTGTCAGGTATTGAGATTCGTAGAGACCTTGCGATGACGGGTGAGGTTAATTTACGCGGCAACGTCACGGCGATTGGTGGCCTGAAGGAAAAATTGCTGGCCGCGTTGCGTGGTGGAATCACAAAAGTTCTTATCCCTGCGGATAACGAAAAAGATCTCGCGGAGATTCCCGCCAACGTCATTAAGGGCATGGAAATCGTTCCCGTGCGCACGATTGACGAAGTTCTCACCCATGCACTTCTGGACATGCCTACGCCGCTAAGTGACGAAAATAGTGACGATTTGGCCAAAATTTCGTCAAAAAGTGCGGAAAACAAGGGTGAGGGCGTAATTCGCCATTGACTCCGGTAAACGAAAAGTCCTAAAAGAATCCTACCACTTGGAAAAAAGCCCGGAAAACCTAAGTAAACCTTGGGTCTTCAAGGATTGTTTCCATCATCTGGTTGGATCAAAATCATTTTGTGAAGGCCGTTTTGCTTAACTTTAACCAAAGGGGGCTCCCGTGAATAAGCAAGATCTCGTAGCAAAAGTTGCTAAACAAGCCGATATCTCTAAACAAAAGGCAGCAGAAACTGTTGATGCCGTTATCGATGCCATTAAGGCAAGCCTGAAAAAAGGCGATGATGTGCGTCTCGTTGGTTTTGGTACATTCTCTGTAGCGCAGCGCGCTGCAACGACTGGCCGTAACCCACGTACAGGTGAGCCGATCAAAATTCCTGCTTCTAAACAACCTAAGTTTAAAGCCGGTAAAGATCTAAAAGAAGCTGTTAACAAAAAGAAATAGTCTTTTTGACAGATATTGAAGTTTCGGCCATGCAGTTTGTATGGCCGAAATTTTTTGAGACCTTGATTTTGTTTCGATAAGTGATTACTGATAATCGCTTATCGTAAGGGCGATTAGCTCAGTGGTAGAGCGCCTCGTTTACACCGAGGATGTCGGGAGTTCGACCCTCTCATCGCCCACCATCCGCTTTCCTGATAGCGAGCTTATGGTGAATGTTACATACAAAAGAATCTATAAGTTTACAGAAATATAAAAATGGAATATAAAGACATTCTTTATATTTATAAATGGAGACCTCTTATGCGTATAGGAACGTTTGCGGCGGCTGTTTGTGTTTTAATAGTGTTGTCGGGGTGCACACAAAAGGCGTCATGGCACGCTGATGAGGTTAAGCAAGCCGAAAACCCCAGTTTTACTGTTGGTGAAGTTCAAAGAAATATTCATAAAGGGATGACGAATGCTGCTGTTGCGGAGGCTTTAGGTTCTCCAAATGTTGTTTCTACAGATGAAGAGGGTCGTGAAGTTTGGATATATGATAGATTTCATACAGAGCAAGTTGTTTCAGCTAGTAACGGCATTACTTTGTCGCTAAGTAATGTAGCGGGAGGTGCTTCAAGAACATCGCAGTCTACGATTACAGTTATTATTAAATATGATCATAATAAAAAGGTCCGGGATGTTGCTTATCACCAATCTAGGTTTTAGGGGTGATGGTGATTTTTAAAAAAAATATTGCACTTATATTATTTTCCTGCCTTTTCCTGACTGCTTGTAATCAGACTATTCCTAAGGCGGCGCTTCAGTTGTCAGAAGAAAGTTTTGCTTTAAGGCAGTTGCAAACGCGCTCGTTTGATACAACAAAAGAAAAAAAATTGCTTACGGCGGGCGCTGGGGTATTGCAAGACTTAGGGTATAACATAGACGAATCGGAAACGGGACTCGGTGTAATTGTTGGTTCTAAAGATCGTGATGCTACAGAGGCAGGGCAAATTGCTGGTGCCGTCATGATGGCGGTTTTGTTTGGTGTTAATACGCCAGTAGACAAGAACCAAAAAATAAGAGCGTCGTTAATAACACGACCAGTGGGCAAGGGTAAAACTAACCTCCGAGTTACTTTCCAGAGGATAATTTGGAATACTCAAGGGCAGGTTTCGAGGACGCAAAGCATAGAGTTGCCAGAAATATACCAAGAATTTTTTGATAAGCTTTCCAAGGCTGTATTCCTTGAGGCCAACGAAATATAAAAGGATTTAATCATGAGGAAAAGTATTTTACTGCCACTGGTTTTAGTGTGCATTTCTTTGTCGGCATGCCAAACGACATCTATGAATCAGGTGATGGAAACATCAGAATCTCAAGTTGCGATAAGGCAAATACAAACACGAGCTTTTGATACTACCAACAATACAAAAACTTTGCGTACTGTTATAGCCACACTACAGGATTTGGGCTTTGTTATTGATAAGGCTGATAAAGAATTAGGCACAGTAAGCGGAACCAAGCTTGATGGATATCAGCTACGTATGACAGTTACAACACGTCCTCGTGGGAAAAAGCAAACACTTGTACGTGCTAACGCTACTTATAACGTGACGCCAGTTGAGGATCCAGAACCTTACCAGCAGTTTTTTACAGCGCTTGAAAAGGCTATGTTCTTAACGGCCCATCAAGCCGATTAGAATATCCGCAGGATAGCGCTTTGCTGCTGGCCGACCAGTGACAGGACGGTGACAGCGAGCGCCTGTCTTGTTTGAACAGCCAGTAGGTTGGCACCTTCTTTATTTTGATCGGCAACGGTTAAATCATCAGCACCTGCTTTTAGTGTGTTGATGGTTTTTTCTGTGAAGCTGCGGCGAGTCTGAACCACGGAGAGATCATTGGCGATAGACTGCCCAAAATCACGAACAACGTTAAGGGCTGCGTTAGCATGGCCGACTGCCAACACAGCGCCAGCATTGGTATTAAAATTGGCTGTATCAAAACCAAGGCCTGAGGCCGTAAAGTCAACGCCTTCTGTAATCAATGAATTGTTGCGGTCTTCATTAAAGAATGTAACAAGGTCATCTTCCTTAAGCAGGTTGATGCCGCGGAAATGTGCGTCTTCGGCAATACCGTCGATCTGTTCTAATATATTGTCGTAGTCACTTTCAAGCTGGGCGATCTGTTCTGCGGCTGGTCCGGCAACGCTACCCAAACGGATAGAGTCAGTGTCGGTGTTGACTAAATAAATTGGTGCGCCAACATTGAAGCCAAAAAAGGCAAGAGTAATGGCATTGCTGCTTAGCCCGGTTTCAATCGATTCAACAGTTGGATCTATGGCCCGGATAATAAGTTGGCCTGTCTCTTCATTAAAATCAGCCTCAAGACTGTTGCTGAGGCTAGGATTGTTATTAATCGCATCAATCAGTCCCTGTATGGTCCGGTTGCCGTCGATGACAATGGATTGTGCTTGACCGCCGTCCACGCCAATTTGAAAAGTGTCAGCCGCCGCATTTAGACCAAAAAATAACAGCGTATTATTGGCCCCTTCAAGCTGTGACAGTCTGTCGCTTCGCTGGGCCACACGGTTGGTGGCGGTATCAAATAGCTGGAAGGATGTTAATTGCCTTCCGGCGACGACGGTTGCTTGAACTTCGTTTTGTCCGAATCCGTCGCCCAAAAGTTGAGCAACATCACCAAACCCTAATTGATTGGCAAGGGCTAAATTGGTGGAATCTGGTGTTGCGCCAGCGGCATCAAACTCTACATTTAAGATGTCGCCGTTTATGGAGGAAATTTCAAGGCTTCCATTTTTTGTTAGGCTGGCACGGATGGCTGGTTCAGGCAGAACATTGTTAATGGCGTTGATATTGGCAACAAGACTATCGGCTGTATCTCCGGCCGCAAAAGTCACCTGCCGCAGGACCGGGAAATAGGGTAAAATTGTATCCGGGTCGCGAAAAGAAAAAACAAGTTGATCTCCAACATTAATACCAGCCTGTGAAGTCAGATCACCCAGGCTACGCAAATCTACATCACCAACAAGACGACCTTCTGTTGGGGTTTGCCCGGTCAATTCAACGGCTTGCTGAGCTACGGAATCGGCTTGCTCAATAAGCTTACTTAGAGCCTGCGTGCCGATTTCTGCTTCTTTGATTGTCTGAACGCTTTGCCCGATACCATCGAGAAGACGTTGTAAATCACTTGCTCGGCTGTCAAGAGAATGAGCGGCAAAGAAATTTTGGGGATTGTCGAGTGCCGAATTGACCTTCAGCCCAGTGGCCAGACGCAAGGTCGTGCGATCCAGCGCCCGCTGAGTATTCACGATACTGAGCAGGTTGTCCTTTAGCGAACTACCTAGAACGATATTATTTGCCATACTTAATATTGTATATTAGCGGTCTTATTTATTTGTTAAGAACCAGCTAAGTTTAGCTTCCTTGCTGCCTGTGAGGAAGCTGTCTTCTATAGTTAGACACATCTTATCTTTCGAAGAATTATCAGTAATAGCTAAAAATCTGATGCTATTTCTTCTTTATCCTCTGAAAAGGATAGAGAATCTGGCCTGTAAAATTTTTAGGGTAATTCTTCGAATGGTCATAAAGCCCGTATGTTTTGGGTAGTTTGTCGCGTGGGTAGTAATAGCTGCAAAAAATGACATCAAATAGCGAAAACATCGTCGCAAAGTTCTTATCTATGGCTTCCTTATCGGAAGCGTGATGCCAGCGATGGTAGTTGGGACTGCCCAGAATATAACAAAGTGGCCGGGGGAAACCAAGATTGATATTGGCGTGGACAAACAGATTATAGGCACCGTGAATAAATATAGCCTGGACGATGGCTTCTCCTTCAAAGCCAAAAATATAAAGCGCAATTGTTCCACCAATAACAAAGCTCAAATGGTCAACAGGATGAAGGCGTAGGGCTGTCAACCATCGGAGCTCTTTGGCTGAGTGGTGGATGGAGTGATAGGGCCATAAAAAGCGATGCGCAAACCAGTGTGGAAAGAAAAAGGCTGCATCGGCAATCAGCAGGCCAATGAGCAATTGAACGGCAAAGTTTTGGCTTTGAATAAATTCTGCAAATAGCTGATGCGGGAGAATAGGGACGAGAAAGTAGAGCGTCATAAAGATGGTCAACAGCTTCCCCAAAATATCTGTGATAAAGAGATTGAAAAAGAAATACGTGGATTCCAGCTTAAAATCTTTATGGAAGAATACCTTGTTATTGTGCACTGCTTTGAGAGAGCTGGAAGAAGCTTTGCTCTCTGGAGGGTCAACAAATCTTGAAAGTATATAGAAAAAGCCGGCATAGATGATGAAGGCCCAACTTGACCCAATAAGCTCGTCCAGATGCTCGGCGATAATGTCTTGCATGAAAGTCCTGCTAGGTAACTGTGAAGAACACAGCAGAGACCATGATACTCCGAATACGGAAAAAAATCACCCGATAGCGGCAATGCGATCTTTTTTGACGAAAGGCTTCGTTTATGGTTAAAAGGCGCATGGTTGCTCTGGCAGAAATAAAGCGTCACAGAACGCATAAGGTCAATATACGCGGTGTTGACGTTGGCGGCGATGCGCCCGTCGTGGTGCAATCCATGACCAATACGGATACGGCTGATGTCGAGAAAAGCTATGAGCAGGTGAAAGAGCTGTTTCTGGCTGGGTCGGAAATCGTACGTGTCACAGTGAATAATGAGGCAGCAGCCCAAGGCGTTGCCAAAATCCGTGAGTTGCTGGATCGCGATGGACTGTCCGTGCCGCTGGTTGGGTGTTTTCATTATAACGGCCATACACTTTTGAGTGAGTACCCTGAACTGGCGAAGGCATTGGATAAGTACCGCATCAATCCCGGCAATGTCGGTTTTGGACAAAAGCGCGATCGACAATTCGAGATGATGATCGAAAAGGCGATTGAATTCGATAAGCCAGTGCGCATCGGAGTCAATTGGGGTTCGCTGGACCAGGATATGTTGGCGGCGCTGATGGATAAGAATGGTAAGAGCGCCAATCCTGCGTCGGCCGATGAAGTGATGCGCGAGGCGCTGGTGCAATCGGCGATAACAAGTGCGCAGAAAGCGGAAGGCATCGGCTTGAGCGCTGATCGGATTGTGCTCTCGGCCAAAGTGAGCCGCGCACAGGATTTGATTGCTGTATACCGTGAGTTGGCGAAGCGTAGTGAATATGCGCTGCATTTGGGTCTGACAGAGGCTGGAATGGGCTCCAAAGGCATTGTGGCCACGGCTGTTGCTGAAGGGATTTTATTGCAAGACGGTATTGGCGATACCATTCGTGCCTCGCTGACGCCGGAGCCGGGGGGCAGCCGGGTGCAGGAGGTAAAAGTTTGTCAGGAACTTTTACAGGTTTTGGGACTGCGGAGCTTCGCGCCGCAGGTGAGCGCCTGTCCGGGCTGCGGGCGGACGACCAGCACGACATTTCAGGAACTTGCGGGCGATATCCAGAAATTTTTGGATACGCAAATGCCGGTCTGGAAGGCGCAATATCCAGGCGTTGAGGGGCTGAATGTCGCGGTAATGGGCTGCATTGTGAACGGGCCGGGCGAAAGCAAGCATGCGGATATCGGGATTTCTCTGCCCGGAACGGGTGAGACGCCCGTGGCCCCGGTGTTTGTGGACGGGAAGAAAGCCCATACGCTGCGCGGGGAGAAGATTGCCGAGGAATTTCAGGCGCTGGTTGAGGGTTATATTGAGCGGCGTTTCGGGGCGGGAGCCAGCAAGGCGGCGTAGTTCTTTGATTCTGTTTCATTATTCGCGTTCGTCAGTTTGTTCCTCATTTTTTTGCCAGGGGGTGGGGTTCTTTAAAAACAGCACAAAAATTCCTCTTAACAATCTGATTTAAAATCATAAATACACATTCTTCAGTCTGTTCCGCAGATTCGCTATTTTCATAGTTTTTCCTATCGTCATTGTGAGGCCGTAGACGAAGCAATCCAGTATCACCGCTATATCTTTTGGATTGCTTCGTCATTTCATTCCTCGCAATGACGGTGTTGTTGTTTTCATGCCGACACTATAGGAAAAATTTCCTGTTTTGTCAAGGATTTTTAACGCAGAGTTACAGAGAAACAGAGGTTTTCTGCTCCTCTGAGCCCCTGCGTTAAAAACACTCATTATTTTTCATATCTTGACTTTGTGGTGGTGTTATGGCATCTCTATGCAATCTAAATGGAAAAGCGAGAGAAATGAAAGACAAAATACGGGAAGCGATTAGAAAGAAGGAGCCAGTCGGTATTTTTATCCGGCAGGAAATGATTGACCAAACTGAAGAAACACTAAAAGAAATTGCTGATCAAATAGAGACACACTGGACTTCCATTTCTTATGTCATGAGTGGCCGAAACAAACTTTCTCCCAAAATGGCCGCAAAACTGTCCCATCATTTTAATACTTATACTACGGCACAATTGCTTTCTGTCCAATCCGCTTATGATGCGGACCAGGCCGACCAGGCATACGCGACCAGCCTTGTCAAAAAAGGCCATCATCCGACTTAAATCATAAATGATAAAAGGCTGGATTGCTTCGCTGTCGCTCGCAATGACGGTTTAAATTAATCCGTGTAAATCCGTGTCCATCTGTGGTTAAATTTTAGCCATGAATCTGAACAATAAAAACCTTCTCAAGAATGCCGCCTATATTGATGGGTCGTGGGTATCGGGCACTCATACCTTTGACGTTCTCAACCCCGCCAACGGCTTAAAAGTTGGGGAGGTGCCAGATATGGGTACGGCTGAAACCAAGCTGGCTATTGAGGTTGCTGAGCAGGCCATGCCGGATTGGGCCGCACTGACGGCCAAAGCGCGGGCTGTTGTCCTTCGCAAATGGGCTGATTTGATGGTGGCCAATGCTGATGATCTGGCAATGATCATGACGGCGGAGCAGGGCAAACCTCTGGCCGAGTCCAAAGGTGAAGTCATATACGGGGCTAGTTTTCTTGAATGGTTCGGTGAGGAGGGCAAGCGCGCTTATGGCGAGACTATTCCCAGCCCGATTGCCAATGCGCGTATTCTGACGATAAAGCAACCCGTGGGCGTGTGCGCGGCAATTACGCCGTGGAATTTTCCCTCCGCGATGATTACACGCAAGGTTGGGCCTGCTCTGGCGGCTGGGTGCAGCGTTGTATGCAAGCCAGCGGAGGATACGCCGTTATCGGCACTGGCGCTGGCCGTATTGGCAGAAGAGGCAGGCGTGCCGGCGGCGGTGTTCAATGTTGTAACGACATCGGATGCAGCGACGGTGGGCAAGGAGTTGTGCGACAACCCAATTGTCAGGAAGCTATCATTTACCGGCTCAACGGAAGTGGGCAAGATTTTGATGGCGCAATGCGCCGGGACCATGAAGAAGCTTTCGCTGGAGCTGGGTGGGAATGCTCCGTTTATTGTGTTTGATGACGCCGATATTGACGCCGCCGTGGAAGGGGCGGTTATTTGCAAATACCGCAACGCAGGTCAGACTTGTGTGTCTGCCAATCGGTTTTTTGTTCAGGAAGGCGTTTATGATGAATTTGCCGATAAACTCGCGGCGAAGGTCAAAGATTTCAAGGTTGGAGACGGGGCCGAGGAGGGAACGGTGATTGGGCCATTGATTAACCTGAAGGCGGTTGAAAAGGTTAAGGATCACGTAAAAGACGCTATTTCCAAGGGTGGTGAGATTATTTTGGGTGGCGGCGAACATAGTCTGGGCGGCACATTTTTTGAACCAACGGTTGTTAAGAATGTCACTACGGAGATGAAATTTTCCCAAGAAGAGACGTTCGGACCGCTGGCTCCATTATTTAAATTTAAAAATGAGAAAGAAGCTATAAGTCTTTCAAATTCAACAAAATATGGCCTGGCGGCCTATTTCTATTCCCGTGATATTGGCCGGGTCTGGCGGGTGGCGGAAGCCCTTGAGTTTGGCATGGTGGCCGTGAATACGGGCATATTATCGACGGAAGTTGCTCCTTTTGGCGGGATCAAGGAGTCTGGAGTTGGGCGTGAAGGCTCAAAATATGGACTTGACGAATATCTTGAGATCAAATACATCCTGATGGCCGATTAAAACAAATAAATCCATTAGAACAGGAGTTTGATCATGCTGATAGGCGTACCGAAGGAAATTAAGACACTGGAACACCGCGTTGGGTTGGTTCCATCATCTGTCAAAGAATTCACCATAAGGGGTCATGAGGTTCTGGTTGAGACCGGAGCCGGTACAGCGATCAATTTCGCAGATAAGGATTATCAGGAAGCCGGCGCTACGATAGCGGCCAGCGCCGAAGAGGTTTTTGAAAAAGCCGAAATGATTGTAAAGGTTAAGGAGCCGCAGCCGGGCGAATGCAAGATGCTGCGCGAAGATCAGATATTGTTCACATATCTGCACCTTGCGGCGGACAAGCCACAGGCGGAAGCTTTGATGGAATCCGGTTGTATTGCGATTGCCTATGAAACAGTGACGGGTAGAGACGGGCGCGGTTTGCCATTGCTGGAGCCGATGAGTGAAATTGCCGGGCGGTTGTCTGTGATGGTCGGGGCTACGAACTTACAAAAACATAACGGCGGCACAGGTCGCTTGATCAGTGGTGTTCCCGGCGTGAAGCCGGCCAATGTGCTGGTGATTGGCGGCGGTGTTGCCGGTTTCCATGCGGCGCAAATGGCGACAGGTCTGGGCGCTAATGTTATTATTCTTGAGCGGTCCAATGATCGCATGCGCTATCTGGATGATTATTTCCATGGCCGTGCCAATATTGTTTATTCCAATATGGACACACTTGAAAAAGCGGCACAGCAGGCTGATTTGATTATCGGTGCGGTTTTGGTTCCAGGGGCCTCGGCGCCAAAGCTGATTTCCAAAGCGATGTTGAAAGACCTCATTCCGGGCACTGTTATGGTTGATATTGCTATTGACCAGGGTGGCTGTTTTGAAACCAGTAAGGCAACAACGCATGATAAGCCAACCTATGTCGTTGATAATGTCGTGCATTATTGTGTGGCCAATATGCCGGGCGCTGTGCCTTTGACGTCAGCCTTGGCACTGAACCACTCTGTTTTGCCTTATGCGTTGGCGCTGGCCGATAAGGGCTGGCAGCAGGCGTTGCAGGATATTCCGGGTTTCCGTCCGGGTCTTAATGTTTGCAAGGGTGAGGTGACCCATGAGGCGGTGGCTGAATCTCTTGATTTGCCGTTTAATGGTGATCCGAAAGCTTTAGCGGCCTAGATTCAGTATTTTGGTATTTTTGCTTGATTTTTAAGGCGCTAGTTATTAGAAACAAACAACTTATCACCCTTGCGCGGGTGTAGCTCAGTTGGTTAGAGCGCCGCCCTGTCACGGCGGAGGCCGCGAGTTCAAGTCTCGTCACTCGCGCCATTTTACTTAGGTTTGTCGTCAGCACCATATTTCCACGAGATCTCAGTGGCGTAACTCGCGTCTTTTTTTAAGAGCCATTCGCGGAGCGAATGGGAGTTCAAGTCTCGTCACTCGCGCCATTTTACTTAGGTTTGTCGTCAGCACCATATTTCCACGAGATCAAAGTGGCGTCACTCGCGTCTTTTTTTAAGAGCCATTCGTGGAGCGAATGGGAGTTCAAGTCTCGTGCTTATTGCCGCACGCGCTATGCGCTTCGTGGGGGCGCTCCATTTCCTTGTTTCAGGATAGGTCTTTGGAACTCAGGAATTTGGTTTTGATGCCTTTAAATTTCATTTTTGAAATGCCGAGACCTCTTCTGATCGCCTCAAGGATATACTCTTCATTCTCATTAACTACACCATCTGCAGCCAGAATAAATAGTGAAGCCTTCAGTATTTTGGTTTTCAAGTCTTTGTCCATAATGTCTTTGATGTTGGCCAACTCACCCAATATGTCAGTGCCTTCTTGCTTCATGTGATCGGCAGTTTCTCTTATGGTTTCCTCATTCATGGGCGAGCCGGTGAGTTGCGTATAGATTTTGGCAATCGTTTTTATTTCCCGGTCATCCAAATGATCATCAGCAATAGAGGTCGCAATCATGCAGCGGATAAGGGCCATCGCGGATACAGCGGCATCATCTCTGTGGATTCCTTTTTCGCCTTTGGCATGAACGAATACTGAGAATAGCAGGCCCAAAATAAATAGAATGCCACCGACGGTGATGGCTCCAAAAGCAAAGAGGGTAACCACATGTGGAATGTCTACGTAATGTTTTGCAACCATAATGGCTACCCCGAAAACACAGAGTAGCAGGCCTATCATCATTTTATTCGCGCCAAGCATGGGGGCTCCTTTCCATCTTATGATTATCAACTATTGGAAAGTAGAATAATAGGGTTGTTAAGGAAGTTATACAGCCAAGCTTTACGGGCGCAGCATGATAGTTGTTTCCGGGGCAATGCAGGGTTCTTGCCTTTTTGCAAAGTTAAGAAACTTCTCTTTAGAGGTTCCTAGCCATGAAAACACCTGTTCTGGAACCCAGCCAACCAAGGAGGCGCAGCTATTTTTTTGTATTACCATTTCATTTCCATTAATTAATATAGCGCTCTCTCCCAAAGGGCTGGCGCTAACCCCATTGATAACTCCTGCAGATGCCGGAACAATAATGGCTATGTCGTTCCCTGTTCTTTTTGAAAACTCTCTCGGGTCATCAAAAATAGTTGTTTCGCAGCCGGTGTGGCCATGTTTTTGAGAAATAGAAAATTCTGGTTTGGCACCATTCTTTATAAGAAAGTTATAAAAGTTTTCATTGATGGTTTCCCATTGGGTAGACAAATTTCTAAGCGTATTGGATTTACGGTCAGGTGACTTTTCTGATGTAAATGTTGTCAAGCTGAGAGGGAAAACAAACACTTGCATATGAGGTTCCCCTGAATAATTTCTGGGGTGGGTTTCTGCATAAGTTTGCGAGTCTATGCCATGGGGGCTGTTTGTATTTACAGCTGTAAGATCACGTAATATTCCACCGCCATCAAGGCCGTCCTGGATTGGGAAATTACCTCCATCAATACTCATTTTATCTCCTAAGGGTTGCTGAGGTTAAGGGAGGGAGCAA
The DNA here is from genome assembly GCA_021604545.1 of Micavibrio sp. GTDB lineage: Bacteria > Pseudomonadota > Alphaproteobacteria > Micavibrionales > Micavibrionaceae > UBA5701. The sequence continues at coordinate 653,898 of BQJE01000001.1, read as the reverse complement.
GGTATTCTCCACTTCTTGTTTCTTTGCACAGACTCTTTCTTACAAGGCCTTGTGACCAGCGATAGCCATCGCCAACATCAATGCGCTGGTGGGCAACGACATGCTCTTCTCCGGCATGTAGGTAATCGCCATTGGGAACCTGAACGGTAATATCTGGATATTCATTTGATATTTCCAGAGGGGTTGGGTATGCCGTAGAAATTCTTATGCCTTTTAGGTCAAATAAACTGCCTTGAACAGTTCTGGGACTGTTTTCTTTAAAAGCCTTTCTGAGCCTTTTAAATTCTGATCCTTCTTGCTGATCCGGTATCAAAATAAGCGTAATGTCTTTGTTTTTAGTCATTTTCTTCTCTGTTTAGTATGAATATGGCAAAACTAAATAATTCCGCAGCCCATGTCAATAGTTATGTTAACGAAAGCACTTTATCGTATGATAACCCTGCAATGTCTGTTTCTTTCAAAGAGCCAAGCTGGTAAAACGTATAAGCAACATATCCAAAAGGCCAAGCCTTAAAGGTTTTTTTATGGCATCCCAAGATTTTCTGATCGCGTATCTTCCTATTCTCATTTTCATGGCTGTGGCCAGCGTGATCTCGGTGGCGATGATTGCCGGTTCGTTGCTGGCTGGACCGAGAAAGCCGGATGCGGAGAAATTGTCAGCCTATGAATGTGGCTTTGATGCGTTTTCTGATGCACGCAACAAATTTGATGTGCGGTTTTACCTGGTGACGCTTTTATTTATTATTTTCGATCTCGAGATTGCGTTTTTGTTTCCCTGGGCGATTGCGCTGGGTGATATCGGCGTGTTCGGGTTCTGGTCGATGATGGTCTTTCTTGCTGTCTTAACCGTCGGTTTTGTTTACGAGTGGAAAAAAGGCGGTCTGGAATGGGAGTAGGGTAGTTAGAAGTTAGAAGTTAGAAGTTAGAAGTAGTGAGAAATTACTATTAACTTGTGACTATTAACTGGAAACTAATATGGGCCACGATAAAAAAGTTATTACCGCACCGGACTACGAACTGCGCACGAATGTTCCGATGCCGCCTGCGGGTGAGCAGGACGTTATACCTGCGGCGATTTCGAAGACTCTGCATGAGAAGGGTTTTCTTTTAACCAGCGCCGACAATCTTTTCGACTGGGCGCGCACGGGTTCGATGTGGCCGATGACGTTTGGTCTGGCGTGCTGCGCGGTTGAAATGATTCATGCTTATATGAGTCGTTATGATCTGGATCGCTTTGGGATTATTCCTCGCCCATCTCCGCGCCAGTCGGATGTGATGATTGTCGCCGGAACACTGACCAACAAAATGGCGCCGGCTTTGCGCCGGGTGTACGACCAGATGCCTGAGCCACGTTGGGTGGTGTCGATGGGGTCTTGCGCCAATGGCGGCGGCTATTATCACTATTCGTATTCCGTGGTGCGCGGATGTGACCGGATTGTGCCGGTTGATATTTATGTGCCGGGATGCCCACCAACAGCCGAAGCGCTGGTTTATGGTTTGCTACAGCTCCAGAAAAAAATACAAAGGGAGGATACCAGGATTGCTAGATAATATCATAATGTATGATCAGCGTAGCTGCTTTTTTAGTTTGCAAACAAACCTTCGGTTTGCTTTGCAGGAGGACACGCGCATTGCCCGGTGAAGGAATTAAGGATCTCGCAGAATTTATTATTGAGAAGCTGGATGATGTTTCTCTCGGCTTTGAGTTTGTGCAGGACGAACTGATTATCAACGTTAAGCCTGAAGGTGTTTGTAAAACACTGCAGTTTCTAAGGGATAACAAAGAGTGCAGTTGCCAGGTTTTGATTGATATTTGCGGTGTCGATTATCCGGATCGCCCGGAGCGCTTTGAGGTTATTTATCAATTGCTATCGATGCGGCAAAACCACCGTGTGCGGGTGAAGGTCGCCGTGGCAGAAGATGTGTTGGTGCCGACTGCGACGGGGATATTCAGCTCTGCCGGTTGGTATGAGCGCGAGGTTTGGGATATGTATGGCGTGATGTTTGAAGGCAATCCAGATTTGCGGCGGATATTGACCGATTACGGTTTCGAAGGCCATCCACAGCGCAAGGATTTTCCGCTCACGGGGTATGTTGAGCTGCGCTATGACGAGGAGCTTAAAAGGGTTGTTTATGAGCCGGTGACATTGACGCAGGATTTTCGCAGTTTTGATTATCTCTCGCCGTGGGAGGGGATGACGGATGTTCAGCTGCCCGGCGATGAAAAGGGCGCCAAGCCGGAGTTTGGCTGGAAAGATAGTAAGGCGGGATAGATGGGTGACGCAGCAGAAAATCTAGACATGGGCGAAGAGACGCAGATCCGTCCCTTTACCATGAATTTTGGCCCGCAGCACCCGGCAGCGCATGGCGTGTTGCGTCTGGTGCTTGAGATGGAAGGCGAAATTATAGAGCGCGCCGACCCACATATCGGTTTGCTCCATCGTGGCACCGAAAAGCTGATCGAATATAAAACCTATGTGCAGGCGGTGCCGTATTTTGACCGGCTGGATTACGTGGCGCCGATGAATCAGGAGCATGCGTTTGCGCTGGCGACGGAAAAACTGCTGGGGATTACACCGCCCAAGCGCGCGCAATATATCCGCGTGTTGTTTTGCGAGATTGGGCGGGTGCTTAACCACATCATGAATATCACGACCTTTGCTCTGGATGTTGGCGCGATCACTCCGGCGCTTTGGGGTTTTGAGGAACGTGAAAAGGGTATGGAGTTTTACGAGCGGGTGTGCGGCGCGCGGCTGCATGCGAATTATTTTCGTCCCGGCGGCGTGCATCAGGATATGCCGGAGGGTTTGGCCGATGATATTTTGCAGTGGTGTGAGGATTTGCCAAATTTTCTTGGCGACATTGATAATTTGCTGACCAATAACCGTATTTTTAAACAGCGCACAGTGGATATTGGTGTGGCGAGCGCTGAGGAGGCGATGGATTGGGGGTTTACGGGCCCGATGCTGCGTGGCTCGAATGTCGCGTGGGATTTACGCAAGTCTCAACCTTATGATGTGTACGAGGAAATGGAGTTTGATATCCCGGTGGGTAAGACGGGCGATTGTTATGCGCGGTATCTGGTGCGTATGGCCGAGATGTATGAATCAATCAAGATTATGAAGCAGGCAATTGAGAAAATGCCTGAAGGTCCGATCAAGATGAATGATTATAAGGTGTCGCCGCCGCCACGCGCCGAGATGAAAACCTCGATGGAGGCACTGATCCATCATTTCAAATTATATACTGAAGGCTATCATGTGCCGGCGGGGGAGACGTATACGGCTGTTGAGGCGCCGAAAGGTGAGTTCGGCGTTTATCTGGTGTCGGATGGATCGAACCGTCCGTATCGCTGCCGCATCCGCGCCCCGGGCTTTGCACATTTGCAGGCGCTGGAGTTTTTGTCCAAAGGCCACCAGTTGGCTGATACAGTGAGCAATATCGGCTCGCTGGATATTGTGTTTGGAGAGATTGATCGATGAGTGATGAATCAAGAGAACTTGTAACATTGATGGTGGAGGTCGAATCTTTTTTAGCTGAAGGCAGCTCAAGATCATATGCAGATGAGAAGGCCCTTGGAAAGTTAAGAGAACTATCTTTTGAGCTTGAACAAGTGATGAAAGGGGATAATGAAATAAAAGAAAGGTTTTTAACAATTGTAACCGCTTTAAAAGATATATGTGTCGAAAGCAGGCACCCCAATGAACATAAAGAAAGACCGCTTTATGAGAGGATTCAGAAAGAATTTCCGTCGTTTCATAATCCTTTGGCAGATGATGAGCTAAGGAAATCTGTAGGTGTGGAGCCACAATGAAAAAACCGTTTGATCTCAATGCCGATTATACTTTTAACGTCATGCCCGCGCAGGCGGGCATCCAGAATGTAAAATGAAATTTCAAGGATCGTATGTCTACATTATTACAAATAAACAAAATGGCACTTTATACACGGGCGTAACATCTGATTTAAAAAAGAGGATATGGGAGCATAAAGAAGGCGTTGTTGAGGGGTTTTCTAAAAAATATGGATTGAAAATTCTTGTTTGGTACGAGGTGCATGATGATATTAATGAAGCCATAAAAAGAGAAAAACAGATCAAAAAATGGGAAAGAAAGTGGAAGCTGAGGATAATAGAAGAAATGAACACAGGTTGGGCGGATTTATACAATGATCTTAACAAATAAAAACTGGATACCCGCCTTCGCGGGTATGACGGCAGTGAGGAAGCAATGAAAAAACCTTTTGACCTTAATGCTGATTACCAGCCAGAGAGCTTTGCCTTTAACAAGGCTTGCAAGAAGAAGGCTGAGGAATTAATTGCGCTGTACCCGCCGGGACGCCAGCAAAGCGCGGTGATGCCGTTGCTTGATCTGGCGCAGCGGCAGGTGGCGGAAGAGGGCGCGAAGGCTGACCCGCCTTATGGTGGCTGGATCCCGCGTGCGGCGATGGATCATATTGCAGAAATTCTCGGCATGGAGAAGGTCAAAGTCTACGAGGTTGCCAGTTTTTATTCGATGTATAACATGGCCCCGGTCGGAAAATATCTGGTGCAGCTTTGCACAACAACGCCGTGCTGGTTATGTGGTAGCGATGATATTGTGAAGACATGCAAGAAACATCTGGGTATTGGTATGGGCGAAACCACCAAGGATGGGAAGTTTTCGCTGATGGAGGTTGAGTGCCTTGGCGCGTGTGTTAATGCGCCGATGATGCAAATCAATGATGATTATTTTGAAGATTTGACATCGGATACGATCAAGGAAGTACTCGATTTGCTGGCTGAGGATATGAAACCAAAGGTCGGATCGCAGCGCGGGCGTAAAGGCTCGATGGCGATGTCCGGGCCGACGTCTTTGGAAGATCGTGCGAAGAAGGCGGGAGTGGCATAAATGCTGAACGACGAAGACCGCATATTCACGAATTTATACGGCTGGGAAGATTTTGGTCTTGCTGCAGCAAAGAAGCGTGGCGACTGGGATGGCACCAAGGCGATCATCAAAAAAGGCCGTGAGTGGATTATCGAAGAGATGAAAGCCTCCGGCTTGCGCGGACGCGGCGGCGCGGGGTTTCCCACCGGGATGAAATGGTCGTTTATGCCGAAAGAATCCGATGGCCGCCCACATTACCTTGTTATCAATGCCGATGAATCCGAGCCGGGCACATGCAAGGACCGGGAGATATTGCGCCATGACCCGCATAAATTAATCGAGGGCGCGTTGATTGCAGGGTTCGCGATGGGTGCGCATGCGGCCTATATTTATATTCGCGGTGAGTTCTACAATGAAGGCTCTAATCTTTGGAAAGCGGTGCATGAGGCCTATGATGCCGGGTTGCTGGGTAAGAACGCCGCCGGATCGGGCTGGGATTTTGATGTGATTATCCACCGCGGCGCCGGGGCGTATATCTGCGGCGAGGAAACGGCGCTGATTGAATCTCTGGAGGGCAAGAAAGGCCAGCCGCGCAACAAGCCGCCTTTTCCGGCAATGGCGGGGCTGTATTCTTGTCCGACGACGGTGAACAATGTTGAAACCATTGCGGTAGCGCCAACGATTTTGCGGCGCGGCGCCGGATGGTTTGCCGGGTTGGGCCTTAATGAAAAGAACGCGGGCACGAAACTGTTTTGTATTTCGGGCCATGTCGAGCAGCCCTGTAACGTTGAAGAGGAGATGGGGATTTCGCTGAAAGAACTGATCGAGAAGCATTGCGGCGGCGTGCGCGGCGGCTGGGAAAATCTCAAGGCGGTTATTCCTGGTGGTTCGTCAACGCCGATGCTGCCCAAGGATGTGTGCGATTCCATTCCGATGGATTTTGACAATTTGCGTGAAGCGGGGAGTGGTTTGGGTACAGCGGGCGTCATTGTCATGGATAAAGACACAGATTTGATTTACGCGATTTGCCGGTTGTCGCAGTTTTACATGCATGAAAGTTGCGGACAGTGTACGCCGTGCCGCGAGGGCACCGGATGGCTATGGCGCGTGATGCGGCGTATGGTGGCGGGGAATGCAACCGTCGAGGAAATTGATATGCTCTGGGATGTCACCAAAGAGATCGAAGGCCACACGATCTGCGCGCTCGGTGATGCCGCCGCCTGGCCGATCCAGGGCCTCATCCGTCATTTCCGCGATGAGATGGAAGTGCGGATCATGGAGTACAGGAAAGCGGCGGCCTAATTTCTTTTCTTTTTACCACTTCCCAATATGCAGGCGCATAGTTGCATGACCGGGGGGAAGCTGTTCGATGATCTGCCTCTTCACTATTGCTTCTTCACTTATGCTCCCATAGTCGGACGATAAGCTATATTCTTTAAGAAGCTCTTCCGGCGGCACTCTTCTGGCGTTAAAATCTGCGAGGCTGGTGGGCTCTGGCATGTTGGGTTGTTTGTTTTTCATCTGCGTTCTCCTCATATAAATTGTGTATAAGGGGAAGAAGATAATATAACTAAAGGCAATATGTCAATAAATATACTCTAACATACTGATTTATATCAAAACTAGGCCCTTTTTCTTTTCGCCACTTCAAAATATTCAGCGGCGTTTTTGAACAGCGCCATGCCGTCGGACTCTTCGGGCAGCGTCGCGCCGTCGCGCTGCGCCTTGTCTTTTAGGCGGTCGTAATCATCGCGTTGCCAGGTAAACATGCCGCGCTCGGGGTGGGGCATCAGGGCGAGCACGCGGCCACTTTGGTCGGTGATTCCGGCGATGTCATTCATCGAGCCGTTGGGGTTGAAGGGGAATTCATTGTTGGCGGGTTCTATGGTGTCATTCTGAGGCGAAGCCGAAGAATCCCCCCGACTGTCTGGAGATCCTTCGCTCTGCTCAGGATGACAATATTGAAAGGCAATCTGGTTTTGAATGGCATCCAGTGTTTCCTGCTCCATCATAAAGCGGCCTTCGCCATGGGCGACGGGGATGTGCATGGTGTTAATATTGCTCAGCCATGGGGAATTGGATGCGCCAACTTTCAGATCGACCCAGCGGCATTGATAGCGCGCGGTCAGGTTATGGGTGACGGCGACGCTGCGCTGTCCGTAATTTTTATCCGGTGCCGGGACGAGTCCGAGATTGGTCAAAATCTGGCAGCCGTTGCAAATGCCGAGAGTGAGTGTGTCGCGCTCGACGAATGTCTTGAGGTGATCCCAGAGTGACAGGCGCATTTTCTGGGCAAAGGCATTACCCGAGCCGGTATCGTCGCCATAAGAAAACCCGCCGGGGACCACGAGGATTTGGGTGTCGTCCAGCTCTTTCGGGTTATAGATAAGATCATTGATGTGACGGATGGAGCCCGTGAGCCCGACATGTTCAAAGGCGAAGAGCGTTTCCTCTTCGCAGTTCAGGCCGTATCCGCTGAGTACCAATACTTTTGCGCTCATTAGTAATCCTTGAGAGGGGCCTTATAAGCCTCCTCTATCGCATTAATATTTACTTCTAATATTTTGTTTATATTTAATTTATTATCGCTCGTGGTTTGCCCTATCTTTTGGGCGAAATCGCCAAAATTCTTTTCAAATTCTTTTTGGTTTGTTGGGGTGACGGTGACGAGAACACGCCCTAGGCTTTCAGAGAACAAGAGCTTGTCGGGGCGTAAATCAAGGCCGCTTAAGTCAACATCCATGCCCATTTGTCCGGCAATGGCTTTTTTGGCTAGGGCGACACCAAGACCGCCGAGGCTTATACTAAGCGCGGAGGCGATGAGGTTTTGCCGCGCGGCTTGTGAGTAGAGTTTATAAAGTTCAAGGTTCTTTGCGCCGTTGATCTGCGGGATGTTTTGACCTAGAGCGCCGTTCATATCGTAATACTCTGAGGCGCCGAGTTCGTTTTTGGTTTCGCCGAGAATGTATATAAGATCGCCCGGTGCTTTTGGCGCGAGGGAGATCGATTGCTCGACATCAGGAATAACACCGATAGAGGAAACGAGCAGCGTCGGCGGCACGGAGATGTTAACTGCTGCGCCGTCCGCGTCATAGCCCTTGAAGTCATTGAACATGGAATCCTTGCCGGAAATAAACGGCGTTTCATAGAGAACGGATAAGTCATATATTGCTTCGGCGGCGCGTTTGAGCTGGCCGAGGCGTTCGGGATCATCGGAAGAGCACCAGCAGAAATTATCGAGAATGGCGAGGTGATGGAAGTTAGCGCCCGCCGCGACAGCGTTGCGCACCGCCATATCCAGCGCGGCTGCGGCCATGGCGCCGGTATCAATATCGCTGTAGCGCGGGGCGAGGCCTTGCGAAAGGACGACGCCTTTGGATGATGTGAGAACGGGCTTGGTGACGGACGCATCAGCATAAACGCGGCCCGGTCCTTGTAATGGTCCGAGAACGGCGCTGCCCTGAACATTGTGGTCGTATTGAGTGGAGATGAATTCTTTGGAGCAGATGTTGGGCTGGCCCAGCATATCTTTGAGAGCTTGTCCATAATCTTTGGGCTCGGGTAAGTCGGGCTCGGCTTCGCCGCCTTGGGTGTATGTTGTTTTCAGTGGTGTCTCTGGCAATCCGCCATGCAGGAAGTCCATATCCATATCCATCACCGTTTCGCCGTGCCATGTCGCATGGGCGCGGCCGGTATCGGTGAACTCGCCAATGACGGTGGCCTCAACGCCGCGGCTGGCAAATAATTCAATCATCTTCTCGGTGTTTTCTGGTGGTACGGCAATACTCATGCGTTCCTGTGATTCCGAGATCCAGATTTCCCACGGCGCCATGCCGGGGTATTTTAGCGGTACTTTATCAAGCTCTATATGAAAGCCGCCTGAGCCTTCTGCCAGTTCACCAACGGAGGAGGATAGCCCGCCCGCGCCGTTATCTGTCATGGCCGTGTAGAGGCCCTGATCGCGAATTTCCTTGATGATGACATCAGAGAATTTTTTCTGAGTAATGGGGTCGCCGATTTGCACAGCCGTGGCCGGAGAATTTTCATCAAGCACGACTGATGAGAATGTTGCGCCATGAATGCCGTCGCGTCCAACGCGCCCACCGACCATCAGGATTTTATCGCCGGGGTTTGTGCCTTTTTCGTGAGAGGGTTTATTGTTGATCTCACGCGGGATGAGGCCAACCGTGCCGACAAACACGAGAGGCTTACCAACAAAACGATCATCGAAATAAACAAAGCCTTGCGGCGTTGGAATACCGGAGCAGTTGCCGCCAACCTCAACGCCGCGCACGACACCATTCATGATGGTTTCAGGGGATAGGATAGCATTGGTTTTCGCTTTGTCGCGGTAATATTCCGGCTTGGTGCGTGGATCGGCCAGGCAGAACCCGTAGATATTAATCACCGGCTTAGCCCCCATACCAAAAGCAATACAGTCGCGATTAACGCCGACTATGCCTGTGATAGAGCCGCCAAAGGGGTCCAAAGCGGAAGGGGAGTTGTGCGTTTCAACTTTGTGTGTGATGAGGTGTTTGTCATCAAAAATGATGCCGCCTGAATCATCGGAAAAGACAGAAACGCAGATGTCGTCCTTGCCGCGCTTTTTGCGAATGTCGACGGTCGCGCGTCTGATGTAATGTTTAAAAATTCCGTCCTTCACATCATCGATGGGTGAGGCAAAAATTGTGTGCTTACAATGTTCCGACCATGTTTGGGCGAGGGTTTCCAGTTCGATGTCTTTGGCAGGGCGACCTTCTTTGGCGAAGTAATCTTTTACGGCTTGCATATAGAGAAGTGACATACCGAGCGGGCCGCGCCGCGTGCCGTCAGCATCGGCTATACCTTGTGTGCCGATAATTTGTAATTCTTCGTCGGAAACATTGAGGTCAATGTCGTCAGCAACCGCACCTTTGTTATCAAGGACAACTTTTGGAATGATCGTTTCCATGCCGCCATCTTTGGTGAAGGCGTCATGGCTTTTGATTGAGGCACGCTGGATCAGTTTGTTGGAAAGCTCACTGGCTAACGATTCAATATCAGCTTTGTCGACTTTGCCCTTAATCAGCAAAAGCCGGGCGGAATAGCATTCTGTACTGTCATCCTGAGGGAGCGGAGCGACTGAAGGATCTCCCGGCTTAATGGCATGAGATCCTTCGCTTCGCTCAGGATGACAGGTGAGTTTTAATAATTCTGAGGCGGTATGGCCAACATTATCCGTAACACCGGGTAAATAGCCAATTTCCAGCGCCCAGTCGAAATCGACATCGCAGATGTCGTCCTGAGGAGCTTGTGACGAAGGACCTCCCTCAACGCCATGAGATCCTTCGCTTCGCTCAGGATGACAAGAGAGGGGCATTTGTGTCACCGGATTCGTCAGGCTATCAACGAATTCAAGGCTTTGTGCCTTCGTATTTTCCGAAGTGTAGACGTCGACCACACGCACGGATGCGGGTTTGCCCTTGGCCTTCAGGGCCTGCTCTATCTGGCGGGCGCGGCCATCATCTTCATGCGATAATATTTGGATACGCGACATAGGCCTTTTTTAAAGGGAAAAATAGAAAAATAAAGAAAAAACTCTGTAATCGGCGTATGCTCTGTTGTTAAATGAGTGTGGAATTCTACAGCGGTACTCAATCAGCATGCCAAAACTAACCATTAATGGACTGGAAGTCGAAGTCGAGGCGGGGACCAGCATCCTGCAGGCGGCCGAGCAGCTTGGCATCGAAATCCCGCGTTTTTGCTATCACGACAAATTAACCGTGCCGGCCAATTGCCGCATGTGCCTGGTTGAGGTCGAAGGCGGTCCGCCCAAACCGGCCGCAAGTTGCGCCATGGCCTGTGGTGACGGCATGGTGGTGCAGACAGAATCCGAGATGGTTAAAAAGGCGCGCAAGGGCGTGATGGAAATGCTCCTCATTAATCACCCGCTCGATTGCCCGATTTGTGATCAGGGCGGCGAATGCGATTTGCAGGATCAGGCTGTGGCGTACGGCTTTGACCGTTCGCGCTTTGAAGAGAACAAGCGCGCTATGCCGGACAAGGAGCTTGGGCCGCTGGTCAAAACGATCATGACGCGTTGTATCAATTGTACGCGCTGTGTTCGTTTTGCCGAGGAAATTGCCGGGACGCCGGTGCTCGGGCAATTCCATCGCGGCGAGGATGCCGAGATTGGCACGTTTATTGAGCAGCTTGTGGAAACGGAGCTTTCGGGCAATTTGATTGATATCTGCCCGGTCGGGGCACTGACGTCCAAGCCCTATGCGTTTGGCGCGCGATCATGGGAGCTGAAGAAAACAGAGAGTATTGATGTGCATGATGCGGTTGGCAGCAATATCCGCGTGGATAGCCGCGGCCGCGAAGTGATGCGGGTGCTGCCGCGTTTGCACGAGGATGTGAATGAGGAATGGATTTCCGACCGGACGCGATTTTCTTACGATGGGTTGAACAAAGCGCGTCTTGACCGACCTTATATCCGCAATGAAGATAGCGGCAAGCTGGAAGAAGCAAGCTGGGATGAGGCGCTGGCGTTTATTGCCGAGAAAACCAAGGGGGTGAAGGGTGAAAATATTGCGGCGCTGGCCGGGGATTTGTGCGATCTGGAATCGATGGTGGCGTTAAAGGATTTGATGGAGGGGCTGGGCTCGCCCAATATGGATTGCCGCATCGATGGTGGGCGTTTTGATGCATCTGTAAGGCGCGGTTATATATTCGGTAGTGGCATTGCCGGGATTGAAGAGGCTGATGCGATTTTACTGGTGGGGACCAACCCGCGTATGGAAGCGACGATGGTTAATGCGCGCATTCGCAAGGCATGGTTGGAGAAGCGCATTCCGATTGCATTGATTGGGGAGGCTGCGGATCTCACTTATCCGTATGAGCATGTAGGCGCCGGGCCGGATGATCTGGTGAAGCTGGCCAAGGATTACGCCAAGAAAGTGAAGGCCGAGAAGCCAATGATTATTGCTGGCGCCGGTGTTTTTGCGCGCGAAGATGGAGAGGCGATTCATGCGGCGCTTTATGAAGCGGCGGAGCAGCTTGGTTGCGTCAAGGAAGGCTGGAACGGATTTAACGTGCTGCATAATGCGGCATCACGTGTTGGTGCGCTCGATATTGGTTTTGTGCCGCAAAGTGGGGGCAAAGGGTTTCATGATATTATCGCCGGGACCAAAGATGGTTCGGTTGAGGTGCTTTATTTGCTCGGCGCTGATGAATTTGATGCCAAAGAGGCAATTGGCTGGCAGAGTTTTGTTGTTTACCAGGGCCATCACGGTGATCACGGGGCGCAGCGTGCCGATGTGATTTTACCGGGCAGTGCGTACACCGAAAAGGATGGCACCTATGTGAACACCGAAGGGCGGGCGCAGTTGGGTAAGAAGGCTGTGGCGCCGCCGGGGCAGGCGCGTGAGGACTGGAAGATTATTCGCGCGATTTCCGAGCGTCTTGGCCATGTGTTGCCTTATGACACCCTGATACAGCTGCGTGAGCGCATTAAAACAGACTGGCCGCATATTGCCGATATTGATGTGCTGCGTGCTTCGCATTGGGAAAGTTTTGGTGTGAAGGGTAAATTTTTGAGCGAGCCGTTCCGTTCTCCCGTCACGCATTATTATTTGACCAATGCAATTTGCCGCGCGTCGGAGACGATGGCGGCGTGCACGGAGAGTTTTGTAACCGAAGAGAGTAAAGTATTGGAGGCCGCCGAATGACTAAAACCACCCTAGAACAAGTGCAGGAATTTCACGAAACCTATGGTTTGCCGGTGAAAGAGAAGCCGCATATAACAGATGCGCAGACCAATGAGTTGCGGATTAATTTGCTGGCCGAGGAGCTGGAAGAATTGCAGGAGGCGTTAAAAGACGGTGATATAGTTGAAGTGCTGGATGCGCTGACGGACTTACAGTATGTGCTCGATGGCGCGTATTTGTCGTTTGGCCTCCATGACGTGAAGACAGCGGCGTTTGACGAGGTGCATGCGTCGAATATGAGCAAGCTTGGCGAGGACGGCAAACCGATCCGCCGTGAAGGTGACGGCAAGGTGCTGAAGGGCCCGAATTACTGGAAGCCTGATTTGGCTAAGTTTATTAAAGTTAGAGAGAAGGCAGCGTAAGAATCCGATAATGAAACAAGAGAATAATTTGAAAGGTAATTTGTTGTCTGTTTTAGAAAGTTTTTCAAATGAAGATAGAGTGTCTGATCCTAATTCTATGTTTAATTTATGGGATGATTTTTATGTTCCTCAGTCGCAAATTTTTGAAGAAAGCTTTGAGCCCCATGAACGTGAATCGCTCACTTTATTTGCAAATGAACTTAATAAATTCGGTTCCTGCTTACCACAAACTATAGATAATTTTGAAACTATATATTCACATGAAGAATGGCCGAAAGTTAAAAAATTGGCACAAGAAACTTTAGTTAAGCATGGGTGGTTAAATGATTGAACTTTGGAACACATACGGAATCTGGACGGCGTGGACGTTGTTATACATCGTCCTGATCGTTGGCGGGGTGATGTTTTCTGTTGCTTATCTGACTTACGCTGAGCGCAAGGTTCTTGGCGGGATGCAGCGCAGGCAGGGGCCGATGACCGTTGGGCCGTTTGGGTTGCTGCAACCGATTGCCGATGGCATAAAGCTTTTTTCCAAGGAAACTATTATCCCAAGTCAGGCGCACCGCGTGGTATTTTTGCTGGCGCCGATGATGTTGTTTGCTCTGTCATTGGTGGCCTGGGCGGTGATTCCGTTCGATAAAGGCTGGGTGCTAGCCAATATCAATGTCGGTATTTTGTACCTCTTTGCAATTTCATCGATGGGCGTTTACGGCATTATCATGGCCGGGTGGGCCTCGAATTCGCGCTATGCGTTTTTGGGAGGGTTACGCTCCGCTTCGCAGATGGTGTCGTACGAAGTGTCTATGGGCCTCATTATTGTGTGTGTGTTGCTTTGCACCGGCTCGCTGAATATGCAGGAAATTGTGCTGGCGCCGCGCCCGATCTGGATGCAGGTATTGCTGTTTCCTATGTTTATCGTATTCCTCGTGTCCATTTTGGCCGAGACCAACCGCACGCCGTTTGATTTGCCGGAGGGCGAGTCGGAGATTACCGGCGGGTTTATGGTTGAATATTCAGCGATGACTTATGCGCTGTTTTTCCTGGGTGAATACGCAAATATGATTTTGATGAGCGCGATGGCTGTGATTTTGTTCCTTGGCGGCTGGTTGCCGTTGCCACTTTTGGGCTTTTTAACCTTTGTGCCCGGTATCGTATGGTTTGCACTTAAAACGGCCGGGGTTTTGTTCTTCTTTCTGTGGTCGCGGGCAACCTTGCCAAGGTTCCGCTATGATCAACTTATGCGGCTGGGCTGGAAAATATTTCTGCCGCTGACATTGGCTTGGGTTGTTATTGTGTCAGGAACATTATTGTCGCTCGACGCCTTGCCAGGACAAAAAGAAAAGGCAAACCTGTTGGCCCCAGTCGAGCGTAGTGTCGAAAGCTTGATCGAGGGTGGAGAAGAAATTCTGCGTGCTATAGAAAGTGTAGGCGACGAGATCGTTGGTGATGAGGCCGTTGATGAAGAATAGTATGCGTTTTTTTCTGTGCGGTATTTTATTGCTTTTAGGGGCCTGTGAATCCTTGCCTTCGGTTAAGCTTGCACTTGAGAAGGAAGAACAAAAGGAACTGGCCAACAAAAAGATATATCTGGTGAAAGAGGATGTCGTCGAAGCGCATTATTTTGTCTCAGGCAAAGATATGCTGAATACGCTGGTGGATATTGGCAACACCGAGGAAGAGTCTTCTAAAACCGAAAAACTGCGCCCGCCTTCCGAAATCATTGAACGGGCTTTGGTGGGCGATCTGAAAAAGAAATATGCGGTAACAACGAAGCCGGAGACTATTTCTTTTGAGGGCGAGGAAAAACCTACGGATATGGTGGCATGGGCGAAGGCGAATGGCTATGAAAACGGTATTGTTCTTGATGTTGAGACGATGGATTGGGGTATTACGCCGCATCCCAAAAGTCGCACGCGCTATATTGTGAAAGTTCGCGCGTTGATGAATTTATATGATCTTGAGGCGGGTACGGTGCTGGCCCGCCATGTTTGTATGGGCAATACATCAAGTTTGCCTCTGGCCGAGGCGCCGACGAAGTATAAATTGCTAAAAGATGACTCGCGGCTGATGAAGCGCTATATTTACAGGCAGTCCAAACGTTGTGCCGAGCTTATCAGTGAGAAGGTTTTTTGAATGGCTATGGGCACGCTGTTATAAACACAACAGTGTTTCTTAGTTCAGCTGCATTTTCCTGGTGCATATCCTTAGGCATTAATGTAGCAGTATATAGTCTGCAGAACTTATCCGCATCCCCAACGCCATTAAACACAACGTGTGCTTCAAAAGTGTCTCCGGTCACTTTTAAGGGATTTTTGTGAGTGTATTTCATTCCGCTGCCGTGCCCTGAACGCTCCATTACTTCTGTTAACTGCTCTTGAATGCTGGGAGGGCTTTTTTCCGAGCTACACCCTGCAAATATAGCTACGATACTTAAAACTGGTACTGTCCATTTACTCAATGCCATTTTACGCTCACTTTTGTTCTTGAAGTAATAGATAGCTATCCATAGCTTTGTCTTTAACATATGTCAATGTATGCGCTCATGTTTTCGTTTCGTGTCTTTGGGGCTTCGTGGTAAAAAAGAGCATGGCTTTTGATAATTACGCGCGCGCATTTTTACTGACCGAGATCGTGAAGGGGTTCATGTTGACCCTGAAATACATGTTCTTTATGCCGCGCGTGACGATTAATTATCCGTATGAAAAAGGGCCGATTAGCCCGCGCTTTCGCGGTGAGCATGCGCTGCGGCGTTATCCCAATGGTGAGGAGCGTTGCATTGCCTGTAAATTGTGTGAGGCGATTTGCCCGGCTTTGGCGATTACGATTGAGGCTGAGCCGCGCGAAGATGGCTCTAGGCGGACAACGCGTTATGATATCGATATGACCAAATGTATTTATTGCGGGCTGTGCGCCGAGGCGTGCCCGGTGGATGCGATTGTCGAGGGGCCGAATTTTGAATTCGCGACCGAGACGCGCGAAGAGCTGTATTACAACAAGGATAAGCTGCTCGAAAATGGTGATCGCTGGGAAGCACAGATAGCTGCAAATTTACTCGCCGATGCGCCGTATCGTTAGGTAGGTGGCGGGCTGGGTTCTTCCTCTCGCAGATGTTCCGTTAGGTGCTGTACTTCTTTATGGGCCGCCTCAAATACACCGCCCTCTTCGTGAAGCAGGGCGACTGCTATATCCGAATTCTCCCAGGGTTTCGTGGCTAGCGCGTGACCAAAGTGGTTACGTACTTTGGGATTTTTACTTTCCAGACCTTGGATAAAAAGTGTTGCTGGCATAACACCGCTAAGATCGCCTTTGTGTCGGCAGTATAGAAAGACAAGGCCAAGAGCAGATCTTTCCTGAAGTGTTATTTTTTCTTCTAGCACCTTTTTTTTCTTAATCGCTTCATCTCTTCGATCTTCTGAATTCTGCAGATCGTCTGGGTCTTTCAGAAAATCCTTTAAAAAGGAAATGAGTTCCTTAGCCTTTGATTCTGGTAAATATTTTAAAGATTCACAAGTAGTGACCCAGCCCTCGTGATCAGAGTTTTGAAACACACCTTTGACGGCTTCAATGTCAATCAACGGTTCCGCAGGCTCTTTTATCGTGGTTTTAGCGAAAATGCTGAGAATAGTCGTGAGAGGGTTTTTGTTGCTCATGGTAAATGCTCTTATTCATAATATTGTTTACAAAAAGAGATAGGTAGCATGCCCAGTGAATTCATAGCAAGTGTTTTATAGAAAAACCCTAAAACAATCCGTCAACCGGTACATGGTAGTACAGGTTCAGGATTTCTGTGCCAGGGTTTCTGTCGCCCAGGCTGGCATTGGAGATATGTCCAAAGGCAACACCAAGGCGCTGCTGGTTTTGGAATTCATAGGCTAATTCAATCTGTGAACGGAACTCGATGAAGTAATCAAGGTCTTTGTCGCTACCGCCATCTTCATAAAAGCCGGCGCCAAAGCTAGGTATTACATAAACCTGCGGCGAAATTTCCCAATCTCCCAATACGCCAGCACCAACCCAGATGGAGGCATCGGAGGTTACCTCTGCGCCGACCCAGGGTTTGATGTTCCAGAAATAGTTATGGCCATCGCGATATTCGAGGCGGAAGTCGGCGGCACCGTCATCGTCGCCAATGTCATAGTAGCCAACACCGAGGCTAAGAAAGTCAGTACCGTCAGCATCCTGTGCCTGCGCCTGTGTGGTGTATCCCATGACCAATAGCGCCAATGCGCTCATTAAAAATATGTTCTTCACTGTGTGTTTCCTTGTTTTTATGACTGTTGCTAACCCGCATGATTTGCGGAAATACAGATAGTCTTATTTTGACATTTTTGCCAGTAAAATCAACCGAAAAGAAAGGGGGGATTATTTCACGCTCAAGCCTTGCGGGAATCGGCAGAAAAGACTAAAAAACATGGGTAAGTTTGTGGCAGAAGCCGTTCAAAAACAGAGATTTTTCATGATCGTACAGGCATTCGCCTTTTATCTTTTCGCCGGTATCCTGACAGTCAGTGCGCTTATGGTTATTACAGCGCGCAATCCCGTTCATTCCGTTTTGTTTCTAGTGCTGGCGTTTTTTAATGCGGCCGGGCTGTTTGTGATGTTAGGCGCAGAATTTATCGCACTCATTCTGGTGATCGTTTATGTTGGCGCGGTGGCGGTACTGTTTTTGTTTGTGGTGATGATGCTGGACATCAACTTTTCGGATATGCGCAAAGGCGCGATGCAGTATGTACCGATTGGGATGGTGATTGGGGCGGTGTTGCTGACCGAGCTGGTTATGCTCTACGGGACCTGGCAGTTTGTACCGGGGCGTGAGCAAAATATAGCCGACCCAGTGGCCGCTTTTGCCGGACAGAATAACACCGAGGCGCTGGGGCAGCTGATTTATACCAATTACATTTTTGCGTTCCAGACGGCCGGGCTGATCTTGTTTGTGGCGATGATCGGGGCGATTGTCCTGACCCACAGAACGAGGGCTGGTGTGCGGAAACAGGCTGTGTCGGATCAGCAGGCCCGTAACCCGGCGGATGTGTTGGAAATTCAAAAAATAACACCAAAGACGGGGGTGTAGGATGATTGAGATCGGATTATCGCATTACCTGACGCTGGCGGCCTTGCTGTTTACTATTGGCGTGTTTGGAATTTTTCTCAATCGCAAGAACGTCATTGTTATCCTGATGTCGATTGAGCTGATGTTGCTGGCCGTCAATATCAATTTTGTTGCGTTCTCGGCGTATCTGAACGATCTAACCGGGCAGGTTTTTACGATGTTTATTCTCACCGTGGCGGCAGCTGAGGCAGCGATTGGTCTGGCTATTCTTGTCACCTTCTTCCGCAATAAAGGCTCGATTGCCGTGGAAGATATTTCAGCAATGAGAGGGTAGCGCGTTAATGGAACTCCTTGCCGTCTTTCCACCGCTGTTTGGATTTTTGATTGCCGCTTTGTTTGGCAAGCAGATTGGCGACAAGGGCGCACAGTTTGTCACCTGTGCCGGGATGATTGTTGCGGCACTAGCGGCGTGTTCGCTGTTTTTTACTGTTATTTTGGCGGGTCATCCTTATACAGCCGTGTTAAGCGAGTGGATTACCTCGGGCGATTTTAATGTATCGTGGGCGCTGCGGATTGATCAGCTCTCGGTTGTGATGATGTGCGTGGTAAACATTGTTTCCGCCTGCGTGCATGTTTATTCCGTCGGCTATATGGGCCATGACGATCACAAAGCGCGCTTTATGGCGTATTTAAGCCTGTTTACCTTTGCGATGTTGATGTTGGTGAGTGCCGATAATCTGCTCCAGCTTTTCTTTGGTTGGGAAGGTGTGGGGCTTTGTTCTTATTTGCTTATTGGCTTTTGGAACCACAAACACAGCGCCAATGCGGCGGCCGTGAAAGCCTTTGTTGTGAATCGGATCGGTGATTTCGGCCTGGCGCTCGGGACAATGGCGGCGTTTGTGGTGTTCGGCTCGGTTGAATTTGATGTGATGTTTGAGCAGGCTGGCGCGGTGGCCGAAAACACGATTGAATTCTTTGGTTTTGAGCTACATGCGCTGACGCTGATATGCCTGCTGCTGTTTATGGGGGCGATGGGCAAGTCGGCGCAGCTGGGCCTGCATACCTGGCTGCCGGATGCGATGGAGGGGCCAACGCCGGTCTCTGCGCTTATTCATGCGGCGACGATGGTCACAGCTGGTGTGTTTTTGGTGGCGCGGATGTCACCAGTGTTTGAATATGCGCCGGACGCCTTGATGGTGGTGGCGGTTGTAGGGGCGTCGACAGCCTTTGTCGCGGCGACGATTGGTATGACGCAGTTTGATATCAAACGTGTGATTGCCTATTCAACCATGAGCCAGCTTGGCTATATGTTTTTTGCCCTTGGTGTGTCGGCTTATAGCGCTGCGATCTTTCATCTGATGACCCATGCGTTTTTTAAGGCGCTGCTGTTTCTTGGTGCCGGTTCGGTCATTCATGCGATGAGCAATGAACAGGATATGCGCAAGATGGGTGGGCTTTATAAGAAAATCCCTGTGACCTATGCGCTGATGTGGGTTGGATCGCTGGCGCTGGCGGGTATTCCACCGTTTGCCGGGTATTTCTCCAAGGATATTGTGCTGGAGGCGGCGTGGGCTGATCACACATGGTTTGGTAATTTTGCTTATTGGGCCGGAATTGCAGCGGCGTTCATGACAGCGTTTTATAGCTGGCGGCTTATTTTGATGACGTTCCATGGGCCACCACGCGCCCATCAAAAGGTCATGAAGCATATTCATGAGTCACCGGCGGTGATGTTGGCCCCGCTTTTTGTGCTGGCGACAGGGGCGGTGCTGGCTGGGTTCATTTTTTATGGTGGCTTTGTTGGTGGCAGCCATCACGGTGCAGAGAGTGGGCATGAAGAGGTGGCGCAAGAGCATCACGAAGAAGAAGGGCCTCATCAGGAAACATTCGTTGTAACCAAAGATGGCGTTCACAAAAAAGAAGAGGCAGAGGGGCATCGCATCGCCTGGGATAAGGAAAGTTTTTGGGGAGAATCTCTGTTTGTGAAAGATGAAAATGATACGGTCGATGCGGCGCATGGTGCGCCATTCTGGGTAAAGAAAATGCCGTTGCTTGTTGGTTTGCTGGGTATAGGGCTGGGTTATCTGGCCTATATGTTTTTCACTGGCATTCCCGTTACTGTTGTTAGGATATTTAAGCCGATTCACACTCTGCTGTTTAACAAATGGTTCTTTGATGAGCTTTATGATCGTCTGTTTGTGAAGCCAGCGTTTAAAATTGGAAATGTGTTCTGGGTGAAGGGCGATCAAAATACGATCGACCGGCTTGGTCCCGATGGCATCGCGCGGAAAACGCTTAGAACGGCCGGAATGCTCAGCCGTTTTCAAAGTGGCTACGTCTATCAATATGCATTGGTCATGATGATTGCTGTGATTGGTATTGTTTCGTGGTTTGTGTTTAGGGGCGGATATGGTTGATTTCCCAGTTTTATCGATTATGACGTTCCTGCCTTTGGCGGGCGTTGCGATCATTTTAATGATCAGGGGTTCGGCTGAAGATGTTGAGCGCAATGTTAAGCATATGGCGCTTTACACATCTTTGTTTGCATTGGCGTTTGGCTTGTTTCTTTATAAGGGCTTTGATGGCGCCAGCGCTGAATTTCAGTTTGTTGAAAAAGTCGAATGGTTTTCGTCTCCCGGTTTTACGTACCATATGGGCGTTGATGGCATTTCAGTTTTCTTTGTTCTGCTCTCGGTGTTCTTGACACCGATCTGTATTTTGGCTAGCTGGGATGCGATTAAAACCCGCGTTAAAGAATATATGATTGCCTTCCTTGTGCTGGAAAGTTTCATGGTGGGGGCATTTTGTGCGCTGGACAGTGTGTTGTTTTACGTCTTTTTCGAAGCGGTCCTGATCCCGATGTTTCTTATTATCGGTGTTTGGGGTGGCCCAAGGCGGGTCTATTCGGCCTATAAGTTTTTCCTCTATACGCTGCTTGGTTCGGTGCTGATGCTTGTCGCGCTGCTCACATTGTATGCGCAAACCGGCACCACGGATATTCCAACTCTCATGGAGAATCCGGTGGCAGTGAAGGTGCAACTCTGGCTGTGGCTGGCGTTTTTTGCCAGTTTTGCTGTCAAGATGCCGATGTGGCCGGTTCACACCTGGTTGCCTGACGCGCATGTGGAGGCACCAACCGCGGGCTCGGTTATTCTGGCCGGGGTGCTATTGAAGATGGGGGGGTATGGGTTCTTGCGTTTTTCCCTGCCGATGCTGCCTGATGCCAGCTTGTTTTTTGCGCCGCTGGTATTTTGGCTGAGTGTCATTGCGATTATTTACACTTCCCTGGTTGCGCTGGTGCAGGAAGATATGAAGAAGCTGATTGCTTATTCTTCGGTGGCGCATATGGGTTTTGTGACTTTGGGGATATTTACCATGACCGCGCAAGGTGTAGCGGGTGGAATATTCCAGATGCTTTCCCATGGTCTAATTTCGGCCGCCCTATTTCTGTGCGTTGGGGTTGTTTATGACCGGTTGCACACACGCGAGATTGGTCGTTACGGCGGGTTGGTGAATAATATGCCGCGCTATGCGACGTTGTTTATGATCTTTATGCTGGGGTCTGTCGGTCTGCCCGGTACCAGCGGTTTTGTCGGTGAGTTTCTGGCGTTACTGGGCGCGTTCAAGGTTGATACGATTGTGGCGGCTTTTGCAACCACAGGCGTAGTATTGGGCGCGACTTATATGCTGTTGCTCTATCGCCGCGTGATTTTCGGACCGCAGGCAAATAATGATGCGGCGGGGATGCTGGACCTTAATCCAAGGGAGATCGGTATTTTGGTGCCGCTGGCCTTGCTGGTGCTTTATCTGGGTGTTTTTCCGGGTGTTGTCATGGACAGGATAACACCATCGGTGGATAAGTTGGTTGGTGATTATCAGGCGCATATCAACCGAGAGCCTCTGGCAGAAGAAGAGCGGGTTGAAGAGGATGTCATCGTTGAGGATATCATTGTCATTCCTGAAGCTGCGCCGATAGAAGAAATAAAGAAAGAGGAGAAGGGGAAAACCCATGATTGATTTTAACCTGGTGCCGCTTCTTCCTGAGTTGTTTCTTGCTATGGCCGCAATGGGGCTGCTCATCGTAGGTGTAGCGCACGGGAACAGTGTTACACCCGTCATTTGCTGGGCCTGCGCTGCGGCGCTTGTGGTCGCGTCATTCCTTCTGTTCGGCATGAGTTGGGAGAAACAAATCGTTCTCAACGGTATGTTTGTGTTTGATAATTTTGCAGGTTTTATGAAACTGCTCATTATACTAGGGTTGATAACAACGCTGGCGCTGTCGGTGAAGTATCTGGAGCAGGAGCGGATATCGCGATTTGAATATCCTGTTCTGATTGTTTTGGCCGGGATCGGTATGATGATGATGGTTTCGGCCAGTAATCTGTTGGCGCTTTATATGGGGCTGGAGCTGCAATCACTGAGCCTTTATGTGTTGGCGGCTTTTAACCGCAATTCCTTGCGTAGCGCGGAGGCAGGGATCAAGTATTTTGTTCTGGGGGCGCTGTCGTCCGGTATGCTGCTGTTTGGCATATCCCTTATTTATGGTTTTACAGGCTCGATTGATTTTGGCGTGATAAGAGGCGCCCTAGAGGGGCTTGAGGCTATTCCTTTCGGGGTTACCTTTGGGCTTGTCTTTATATTGGCCGGGCTAGCGTTTAAAATCTCTGCTGTGCCGTTTCATATGTGGACGCCTGATGTGTATCAGGGTGCACCCACATGCGTGACCGCGTTATTTGCTATCGTGCCCAAGGTAGCGGCAATTGGTTTGTTGATGCGTCTTTTGTACGAGCCTTTTTTGCCCGTACACGATCAATGGATGCAGATCATATACTTTGTGTCTTTAGGCTCTATGGTTCTGGGGGCTTTTGCGGCAATCGCACAGGCCAATATCAAGCGTCTGCTGGCCTATAGCTCGATTGGTAATATGGGTTATGCCCTGATCGGTATTGTGGTTGGAACGCCCGAAGGGGCGGGGGCGGTTGTTCTTTATATTTTGATTTATATGGTGATGACGGCGGGTGTGTTTGCGATTGTTCTGGGTATGCGGCGTGATGGCATCGCGGCCGAAGATATTTCCGACTTGTCGGGTCTGTCGAAAACCAATCCCATTCAGGCTTATGCGATGGCGATCTTTATGTTTTCGATGAGCGGTATTCCGCCACTGGCCGGTTTTTTTGGTAAGCTGTTTATTTTTCAAGCGGCAGTGTCGGCGGAGTTTTATGTGCTAGCAACGCTCGGGATCATGACCTCTGTTGTGGCAGCGTATTACTATCTCAAGATTATCAAGGTGATGTTCTTTGATGAATCAATTGAGGCTTTTGACAAAGATATCCCTTTTGCACGGCGGGTTGTTTTGTTTGTTGCTGTTGCGTTTTTGTTGGTGTTTGTTATACGGCCCGAAGCCATTGTTGAAAGCGCCCAGAATGCTGCCGCTGTTCTGTTTACATGACGATGGCTATCAACTGGCGCATTGAGATCTTTGACACACTCGAAAGTACCCAGAAATTTATAAAAGATCGGGCTGCTTCTGGTGAAGCGGAAGGGCTTGTGGTGCAGGCACGAGAGCAAAGCGGTGGCAAAGGTCGCTATGGCCGTGAATGGGTATCACCCAAAGGAAATCTTTATCTTTCAATTTTGTTAAAGCCTGAATGCGCTGCGAGCGAGGCGGCGCAGTTTTCATTCGTTGCGGCGCTGGCAGTTTCTGCGGCGATTGATGAGTATATAAAAGATAGATCTTTGAAGTTTCTGAAATGGCCGAATGATGTTTTTTTGGATGGCAAAAAATGCGCGGGCATCTTGCTGGAGACGGAATTAGACAAGAAAGGAAATGTTGAATGGTTAGTGCTGGGCGTTGGCGTCAATATTGTTTCTGCACCGGATATAGGTGTGGCGGTGCAGGATTATGCAGATAAAGGCATTGATCTTGAGGGATTTAGAGATAATCTTCTGAAGCAGCTTTCTTTTTATAAGACAAAAGAATTTCAGGAAATCAGGGCTTTATGGCTGGAGCGCGCCCATGAGCCTGGCACAAAATTGCAGATAAAACTTGGCGAAAGTGTGGAAGCGGGCTATTTCCATGATATTGATGAAAATGGCAATCTGCTGCTGCGCATAGATGGTGGCGATATACAGATGATAACAGCTGGGGACGTTTATGTTATTGGCAGTTGATATAGGCAATACGAATACAGTGCTGGCCCTCTTTGAGGGCGAGAGGCTTGTGCGCTCGTGGCGTATGCAGACGGGTGCGGGTTCGTATGATGTCACGGAAGAAAATATTTCCGATGTTATCGTTAGTTCTGTTGTTCCAGACGAAGATAAAAAGCTGCAGGAATTTTGTCGTGAGAATTTTTCTGTTGAGCCGATTTTTGTGGATGCCAGTCATACAGGATTAGAGGTAGATCTCGACAGACCAGAAGAAATCGGTGCCGATAGACTGGTGAATGCTGTGGCGGTTGTTTGTAATTATTCTGCGCCGGCAATTGTGGTTGATTTCGGAACGGCGACAACGTTTGATGTGATTGATGCGGACGGGCACTACAAAGGTGGTGTGATAGCGCCGGGCGTTAATTTATCTGTCTCGGCGCTGGAGCGCGCGGCAGCCAAATTGCCAAAAGTGGATATTAAGAAACCGCTGCAAGTTATTGGAAAGAATACAGAGGAAGCTATTCAATCCGGTATCTATTGGGGGTATGTCGGGTTGATTGAGGGACTTATTACAAAAATTACGGAAGAAATAGGGGTAAAGCCTTTTGTTCTGGCGACCGGCGGGCTGGCGCCTTTGTTCGCCCCGGCGATTGAATTGATCGAAAAAGTCGATGAAGAGTTGACATTAAGAGGTTTGCTGCGCATCTATCAGGCCCAGAAACAAAATAAGCAGCAAAACAAAGAAGAAGCAGCGTAAACAATGGATTTTGATACCAAAGGCCTTTATTTCATCCCGCTGGGCGGTAGTGAACAATTCGGTGCCAATTTAAACGTATATATATGTGATGGCAAATTGCTGGCCGTTGATTGCGGCATGGGGTTTGCCGATGAGCATTATCCCGGCATTGATTTGCTGTTGCCCGATCCGTCTTTTCTTGAAGAAAATCGAGACGCTCTCGAAGGGCTCATTATCACCCATGCCCACGAAGATCATATCGGGGGGGTGGCATATCTGTGGAATCGTTTTCGTTGTCCCATATATTGCACGCCTTTTACAGCCGTGGTGTTGGAGAAGAAACTGGAAGAGGCCGGAATTAGGGACGCCGAAATTAATGTCATCGAACCGCTGGACAGGCTGGAAACCGGGCCGTTCACAATCGAGCCTTTGCCGGTGTCGCATTCCGTGCCAGATACTTGTGCGCTGATCATAGAAACAAAATATGGTCGCGTGCTGCATAGTGGTGACTGGAATTTGGATCCGAACCCGGTCATTGGGTATAAAACGGATGCCAAGCATTTTAAAGCGGCTGGCAAGAAAGGGGTTCTTGCTTATGTTGGAGATTCCACCAACGCCAATGTCGATGGACGCTCGGGGTCTGAGCGTGATGTCGAGAAAGGACTGGGGGCAGAGTTTCTAAAGTGCCCGGGGCGTATTATTGTCACGACTTTTGCTTCGAATGTTGGGCGGCTTATCACGATTGCGCGGGCGGCGGAGAAGGCGGGTCGTAAGACCTGTGTTGTCGGGCGGTCGATGCATCGCATGATCGGGGCGGCTTTTCATTGCGGTTACATGGATGATGTACCGAGTTTTATTCAGGAAGGTGATCTTGATAAGTACCCGGATGAGGAGATTGTTATCATTGCGACGGGCTCGCAAGGGGAGAGCAGGGCGGCGACAGCGCGGATCGCCAGAGGTGATTTTCCGGCTGTAACCTCAAAGAAAACAGATACAGTGATCTTCTCAGCGCGGAAAATTCCCGGCAATGAAATTGGGATTAACGAGGTTAAGAATAATTTCAGCGCTGCCGGCATTAATGTTATTTCGCCATCCGATACAGATAACACTATCCATGTTTCGGGTCACCCATGCCGCGACGAAATCGCCGAGATGTTTCAATGGTTGCGGCCTGAGATTGTCGTGCCGGTCCATGGCGAGCATACACAGCTTCAGGCTCATGCGGATTTTGCCAGTGATTGTCAGGTGCCGACTGTGATCCTGCCGAAAAACGGCTCGGTCATAAAGCTGGCGCCCGGTAAGCCGACTCTGCAGGATCATATTGTGACGGGGCTACTGGCCGTGGATCAAAAGCGCATCATTCCAGCGGATCATTTGTCAATTTCGCAGCGGCGCAAGCTGCAATATACTGGCGCCGTGCATGTCACGGTGGTGCTGGATCAGCGCGGTGATCTGGTGACGGAACCGCGGGTGAATACCATTGGTTTGATTGACCCCGATGATCTGGCCGAGGAACAGTTCCTGGGCAATATGCATGAAGAGATTTTGGATTTGATGGATGAGTTGTCGGAAGAAAAGTTAAACGACGATCACTTTATAACAGAGGAACTGCGCATTGGCGTGCGGCGGTTCTGCTATCACTTCCTTGGCATTAAACCAGCAACCAATATTCATGTCGTGCGTGTTTAAAGGTGATAGTCCGGGTAGTCGTTTGTAGACACAGTTTGTAGTCGCAAGATCATTAAGGTCAGACGGGATACATCAATATCTGGCTGTGAATATCCTGCCAGTTCAATGGCCTCTTCTAATTCTTTGCGAAGCTGGTCACCATCGAGGCTGTATTTATAGATGGCACGCACATTTTGATTTACAAAATATTCAGAGTCTTCTCCATCTATTATTGCTTTTAAGCTATCTAGCTCACAGAGAAGGTCTTGCAGGGCTCCAGCACCATTTTGGATATGGGAATCTGTTGATTTTTCCCGGTGGTTCTTTGATAGGGCTTCAAGTTCTGAAATACATGTTTGCCTCGCAAACCATTTGATCTCAAAGGCGATAGCTTCAGGGACTTGAAAATCTTCGCTTGGGTCAAAAGGCCCGTCATCATCATGCTCAGCTTTCTCCTGAATGGGTTCCTGAAGCTTCAAAGCCTCCGTGGAATCAAAATTGCCTCGTAAGTCCATAGTCATTTTTAGCTTCTCCGTGTTATAACGCATAAGTTTGTAGCACCAAAAATGACCTTTGTCAAGGAATATGTAAATGGATTGGTTTACCGGTATTATTGTCTTTTTGCTCACCTGGTGGGTGGTGATCTTTTGTGTGCTGCCCTTTGGCCTGAAGCGTGATGAGACCGGCAAGCCGGAAAAGGCTCATATGGGGCGGGTTATCCTTATTACCACGGGGATTTCGGGCGTTTTATGGCTGGGAATCTTCGGGTTAATCGAGGCAGATATTCTTAGCTTTCGAGAGATGGCCCAGCAGTCGGCGCAAAAGGACCAAATGCCGCCGACCCTCTAGCGCCGATCCTGTGTTGCACTTCCTCACCGATAACTTCCTCCCCCTCTTTGAGAGGTGTTCTAGATATATACTTACTTATAACAGCTGTTTCCGGTCCCTGGAGGCTTCTGTTAAGCTCTCCTTTGGGATCTAAACTGGCTTCATGTGTAAAAAGCAAATGACATCTAGGCACAGTCTTTACTGCCTTACCGTCAAGAGGCGTCTGACTATCCCAGCCCCAGACCCAATCTGTGTACTCTATGTCCACAGGATTTAAGGGACAAGGCACGTCCTCTCCAAACATTTTTTGTGTTGTCCATTCCGTAACAATTTGCCCTGTATAGGTATGTTTCTGACCTTCTCTAAAGATTAATGTAATATTCGGAGGGTTTTCTTCAGGCTTAGCGGTTGGAGGTGCTTGCTTTGCTAGTATACTCATGTTTGACCTGCTTTGTTATTTTGTGTAGGTGAATAGCATACTATTTTTTTATGTCAAGAATAGAGGTTTTTTTGTATGAGATTTTTATTGGTTACATTGCTGGTAGGCGCAATACCCTGGTCAGCCCTGGCGCAGGAAGCCAATCAGAAAACATTGTGCCGATTATTACCCGACCATAAGCCTGTGGCCGCGAAGCCTACGGAAGGGGTAGAATATAAGGCAGGGATTGATGTAAATGGCAATCCGGTGATTTCTGCTGATATCGGTGCACCTTTACAGCCCATCATGCAGCCAGTGGTTATCCCGATCGAGGTTGATCTTGTTCAGTATTTTAATCTAAACGTCCCGGCGCAGGTTCCTGCCGCTGTTGATTTGGAGCCAACGGTGGCGACGATGCGTATTCATGCCGATGGCCGGGTTGAATATAACGATCAGGACGTGTCAGATCAGGCATATTATCTTTGCGGCAAGGGAGAAAAACCGGTGCAGGGCCCTGAACAAGCGCCAATCGAGAGTGGACAGGCCGCCAGTGATAACTTAACCTCTGACGGCATAATTGAAGGCCAATACCCATAAACGAAGAGTTTCATGAGCAAAAAAGCAAAAACAGCGATTACCCCAACGCGGGAAGAGAATTTCCCCGACTGGTATCAGGAAGTCATCAAAGCTGCCGATATGGCGGAGAACTCGCCTGTGCGCGGCTGTATGATTATCAAGCCCTATGGCTATGCGCTGTGGGAGAATATGCAGAGTGTATTTGACGGGATGATTAAGGCTTTGGGGGTGCAAAATGCGTATTTCCCGCTGCTCATTCCGCTCAGTTTTATCAGCCGCGAAGCAGAACATGTTGAGGGTTTTGCCAAAGAATGCGCTGTGGTTACGCATCATCGGTTGGAAGCGGGTAAAGATGGCGGGTTGGTGCCTGCCGCGCCGCTGGAAGAGCCTCTGGTCATTCGCCCAACTTCGGAAACGATTATTGGCGATGCAATGTCGCGCTGGGTGCAGTCTTATCGTGATTTGCCTATGAAGCTGAATCAGTGGTGCAATGTCATGCGCTGGGAAATGCGGCCGCGTATGTTTTTGCGCACGTCTGAATTCCTTTGGCAGGAAGGTCATAACGCTTTTGAAACCGAAGAAGGCGCGCGCGAGGACACTCATAAAATGCTTGATGCCTATGCTGATTTTGCTGAAAACTATCTGGCGCTCCCTGTAATTAAGGGTGAGAAGACGGATGATGAGCGTTTCCCGGGTGCGGATATGACTTTAACGATTGAGGCGATGATGCAGGATGGCAAAGCTTTGCAGGCTGGGACATCGCATTACCTCGGCCAGAATTTTTCCAAGTCCTGCGGTATTAAGTTTCAAGGTCGTGAAGGCGGAGAAGAATTTGCCTATACGACCAGTTGGGGTATCTCAACGCGTTTGGTTGGGGCAATGATCATGGCGCATGGTGATGATGACGGTATGATCATGCCGCCGAAAGTGGCGCCGCATCATGTGGTGATTATTCCGATCCTCAAGGATGACCAGGATAGCGCGGCGGTTTTGGACTATGCTGAAAAGCTGGCGGCGCGTCTAAAAGAGCAGGGCATTCGTGCGCATCTTGATGCCAGTGATGAACGCACGCCGAATAAAATGTGGGGCGCGATTAAAAAGGGTGTTCCATTGCGCGTTGAAATTGGTGGTCGTGAAGTGGAAGAGGGAACGCTCACCCATGTGCGTCGAGATATTGGCCGCGACAGCAAGGCAAGCTGTAGCGTTGATGAGTTCGTGAATGGCGCGCAGGGTATTCTCGATCAGATACAGGCCGATATGTTTGCCAGGGCTCAAAAATCTCTGGAAAGCCGCATTCATGATGTTTCGAATGTTGGTGACGTTGAAAGTTTTTATAAAGATGGTGGCGTAGGTTTTGTTAAGGGTAGTGCAGATATTTTATCTGATGCGGCCTTTGAAAAGGTAGCTAAGGAACACTCACTGACAGCCCGTTGTTTGCCGTTTGAGGATAAAGGTAACAAAGTTATTATTGGGAAGTCGTATTGATATGGCAGACCCTGCAGATGTAAAAACAATGCTGGATGATTTGTATGCTGGTCCGTCTACCGGCGAGGTTAGCAATTCATGGGCTTATATTTTGCATGCCAATCAGGATATGATTATGGTTGCGGCTTTGATTCCGCTGATCATCCTGATCCTTATTTTTTTAAAAAAGCAGCAGAAGAAGATGCTGGATCACAATCAGGATATGTTCCAGAAGAACCATGATATGATTGCCAAAAGTGTGGGCAATCAAGAAAAGATGGTTGGGTTATTGCAGGAAATTTCTAACAAGTTGAGTAAATAAATGTTCTCACCCTTCGAACGCATGGTCGCCTGGCGGTATCTTCGCTCTAAAAAAGCGGAAGGATTCGTGTCGGTCATTGCAGGGTTTTCCTTTGCCGGGATAATGCTGGGCGTGGCGACGTTGATTATCGTCATGTCGGTGATGAACGGATTTCGTCAGGAGCTGTTCAGCCGTATTCTCGGCCTGAACGGCCACATGAATGTTTATGCCTATGACGGGCAACTTGAATATTACGAAGATTTGCGCGCCAGCCTCTTGCCGATTGAGGGTATCGTTGAAGTGACGCCAATGGTAGAGGGCCAGTCTCTTGTCTCTTTTCAGGGCAAGTCGAGCGGTATTCTGGTGCGCGGCATTAAGCCAACGGATTTTAACGGCCGTAATGTTTTGCGAGATTCTGTGGTGCAGGGGGCGCTGGCTGACTTTAAAGGCCATAAGGTGGCGCTCGGCAAAGTGCTGGCGGCCAAGTTAAAAGTCGTGCCGGGCGATAAGGTGACGCTGACTTCGCCCAAGGTTAAGTCCACGCCATTTGGTTCGATCCCGCGGCAACGAACCTATGAAATCGGCATGGTTTTTGATGTTGGGATGTATGAATATAACAGCGGCTTTATCTTTATGCCACTCGAGGCCGCGCAGGTGTTTTTTCAATACCCAAACGCGGTGACAGGGCTGGAGGTGTTTATTGATGATCCGAATGATCTGGATGTAATTCGTAAATCGGTGGCGCTGGAAATAGAAGGCCGCGCCGGGGTCTATGATTGGCGTGATACCAATCAAAGTTTCTTTAACGCGTTGCAGGTTGAGCGCAATGTGATGTTCCTGATCCTGACGCTGATTATTATTGTCGCGGCGTTTAACATCATTTCCTCGATGATTATGCTGGTCAAAGACAAGGGGCATGATATTGCGATTATGCGCACCATGGGGGCTAAGCGCTCATCAATGTTAAAAATCTTTATGCTGACCGGCGCGAGTATCGGTTTTATCGGCACGGTTGTCGGCGCGGCGGTTGGAATTGCTGTTGCTTTGAATATTGATACGATAAAGGAAGGCCTTGAGGGGCTGACAGATACGGAACTGTTTGCCGAGGAAATATATTTCCTTTCAAAGCTCCCGGCTGTTGTCGATTGGACAGAGGTGATTACGGTGATTGGTATGGCGTTTATACTGTCGATGCTGGCGACGCTGTATCCGGCCTGGCGCGCGGCGCGCTTGGACCCTGTGGAGGCGCTGCGCTATGAATAATTTGCAAGGCGCATTCAAAGACGGCCCAAGGGCACAGCCTGTCGAAGGCGAAACGCTGCTGAAGATTGATGGTTTGAACAAAACGTTCAAGCAGGCGGGTAACACACTTGAGGTGTTGCAGAACCTTTCCATGCGTATTGCCGCCGGAGAAATTGTCGCTCTGGTTGGCCCGAGCGGATCTGGGAAATCAACGCTTATGCAGATTGCCGGGCTTCTCGATAGCCCGACATCGGGGAAAATATTTATCAATGGTCACCAGACCGAAAAAATGGGTGATGCGGCGCGGACCAAATTACGGCTGGATTACATTGGTTTTGTGTATCAGTTCCATCATCTGCTGCCGGAATTTACGGCTGTTGAGAATGTCGGTTTGCCTCAGATTATTGCCGGGAAACCGAAAAAGGTCGCACATAAGAAAGCAGGTGAGCTGCTGACTAGTCTTGGCCTTGGAGAGCGATTAACACACCGGCCAGGTAAATTATCCGGCGGAGAGCAGCAACGCGTGGCGATTGCGCGGGCGCTGGCCAATGATCCGACCTTGCTTTTTGCTGATGAGCCAACGGGCAATCTCGACCTTAAAACATCAGAAGAAGTCTTTGAAATTCTGATGCAGCAAGTGCGCCAGCGCGGCATTGGCGCCCTCATCGCCACCCATAATATGGAATTAGCAGAGCAAATGGACCGGGTTTTGGAGCTTAAAGCTGGCAGGATTGTACCTTTTTAGATATTTTCTTTACAAGCCTATTATTTTATGGTAAATATAAGCTATGAATACAAGATTGAAAGACTTTTTACTCAGGGCTACTGCAGGAAATTCAGAAAATATATTGTCTGAATGGCCTGATCTATATAAAAAACATCAGTCATTAATGGGCACAGATCTATCATACCAAGATCTTTTTAGAAAAGTGACTGAAAAAAGAAGGACGCTTGATAAGAAAATGGATGAAATTCCTACAAAAGGAGCACAGTGTCCTGTTTCAAGATCACGCGCACTATTTAATACAGCAAAAACAATGATGGTTCTATTGCCCAACGCACGTTTGGTGTCCAATATAGGTAAAGAAAATGAAGAATTGGCAAAATTTTATAGTGATTTAGACCAATCTGGTGCGTTTCAACCTTAAATTTCTATATTCCTTAGACGGCATGACACGCAAAAGATGCTCTGCTAGTCTGTGATTCATGAATCACCCTGCGTTTATCCATTTGCACACCCATTCTGCCTATTCCCTGGCGGAAGGGGCGATTACGGTCAAGGATCTGGTGGCGATATGCCGCCAGCAAAAGATGCCAGCCGTGGCGGTGACGGACACCAATAATCTCTTTGGCGCGATGGAATTTGCCGCTGAGGCGGCGAAAGCAGGTGTTCAGCCAATTATTGGTTGCCAGGTCAGTATCGGCGAGGAAGATCACCAGATCGTCCTGCTGGTTCAAAATGAAACGGGCTATCGTAATTTATGCAAGCTGATTAGCGATGCTTATCTTGGCGGTGAGGATCAGGAAGCCGCCAGCGCCAGTATGGAAGAGCTTGCTGCGCATGCGGATGGATTGATTTGCCTGAGCGGAGGATCGAAAGGCCCGGTGTCACAAAGCCTTGCCCATCACCAGGGTGAGCAGGCCGAAGGAATCCTTCTTGAATTTAAAAAAACATTTGGTGATCGTTTTTATATTGAATTGCAGCGCCATGGCTGGGTGGAGGAAGAGGCCACCGAGGAAAAGCTGATTGATCTGGCCTATAAACATGACGTTCCTCTTGTCGCTACCAATGATTGCTATTTTGATGAAATCTCGGACCACGAAGCCCATGACGCGCTGCTTTGTATTGCGGGTGGGCGCTATATCACCGAGTCAGACCGGCGCACAGTCACGGACCAGCATTATTTTAAATCAGCCAAAGAAATGGCGGCGCTATTTGAAGATATTCCCGAGGCTATTCAAAACACAGGCGTGATTGCGCAGCGTTGTTCTTTTCTTTTGCAATTCATTAAGCCCATCCTACCCCCGTTCAAGACCGAAGGCGGGCATTCCGAGGAAGAGGAGCTGGAAGCACAGGCAAAAGAGGGTTTGCAATGGCGCCTCGATAATTTTGCAGCTGATGAGGATCATCAACCCTATTGGGAGCGTTTGGAATACGAGCTTGGCGTTATCAACCAAATGGGTTTTGCCGGTTATTTTCTTATTGTGTCGGACTTTATTATATGGGCGAAGGATCAGGATATTCCTGTTGGGCCGGGTCGGGGCTCTGGTGCCGGTTCTGTCGTGTCGTGGGCGCTGAAGATTACCGATTTGAATCCGCTGCAGTTTGGTTTGCTGTTTGAGCGGATGTTGAACCCCGAGCGCGTGTCCATGCCCGACTTTGATATCGACTTTTGTCAGGAGCGGCGTGATGAAGTGATTCGCTATGTGCAGGAGCGATACGGCTATGACCATGTCGCGCAGATTATCACCTTTGGTAAGTTGCAGGCGCGTGCTGTGGTGCGTGATGTTGGTCGGGTGTTGCAAATGCCCTATGGCCAGGTTGATCGCATTGCCAAAATGATCCCGAACAATCCGGCAGCGCCTATGACGCTGGGCGAAGCGCTGGCGCAGGATGAAGAGCTGCGCAATGAACGTAATAAGGATGATACGACCAAGAAGTTGATTGATATGGCGCTCAAACTTGAGGGGCTTTATCGACACGCTTCAACCCATGCGGCCGGGCTGGTTATTGGTGACCGCGCCCTGCATGAGTTGGTGCCGCTTTATCGTGATCCACGCTCTGATATGCCGGTGACGCAGTTTAACATGAAATATGTTGAGCAAGCTGGACTGGTGAAGTTTGATTTTCTTGGCCTGAAGACCATGACGGTCATTCATAAGACGATTGAGTTGATTGAGCGCGGCGGGGAAAAAATTGATTATCTTCAAATCCCGCTCGATGATCAAAAAACATATGACCTTTTGGCCAGCGGTAATACGGTCGGCGTGTTCCAGTTAGAGAGCTCAGGCATGCGTGATGTTCTGCGCAAGATGAAACCAAACCGTTTTGAAGATATTATCGCGCTTGTGGCGTTGTACCGTCCGGGCCCAATGGATAACATTCCAAAATATATCAGCACCAAGGCTGGCAATGAAGAGCCGGATTATTTGCACCCAAAATTAAAGCCATTTCTGGAAGAAACCTACGGCATCATGATTTATCAGGAACAGGTGATGCAGGCAGCGCAGGAGTTGGCGGGCT
Source organism: Micavibrio sp. (assembly GCA_021604545.1). Lineage (GTDB taxonomy): Bacteria > Pseudomonadota > Alphaproteobacteria > Micavibrionales > Micavibrionaceae > UBA5701. The sequence goes on along the minus strand of BQJE01000001.1, from coordinate 619,246 downwards.
ATACACTGGGTGGTGCGGATTTGCTTCGCCGCGCCATGGGTAAAAAAATCAAGGCCGAGATGGATGCGCAGCGTCAGATGTTTATGGACGGCGCAAAGGAACATAATAATGTGCCGGCGGGTCAGGCTAATCATATTTTTGATCAGATTGCCAAATTCGCCGGGTACGGTTTTAACAAATCACACGCGGCGGCGTATGCGTTGATCGCGTATTGGACGGGATGGTTAAAGGCCAATCATCCGGTACAGTTTATGGCGGCGTCGATGACGCTTGATCTTGGTAATACAGATAAGCTGAGTATTTTTAAGCAGGATTTGGATCGGATGGATATTAAACTTCATTCGCCGGATATCAATGAATCATGGCCGGACTTTGCGGTGCAGGATGGGGCTATCCGTTATGCGCTGGCAGCGTTGAAGGGGGTCGGCGAGGCGGCAATGGAGCAAATCGTGCGCGAGCGTAAAAATAATGGACCGTTTAAATCTCTGGAAGATTTTTCGATGCGTGTCGATCCAAAGGCCATGAACAAACGCCAGTTCGAACATCTGGCTTGTGCTGGGGCATTTGAATCGCTGCACAAAAACAGGGCGCAGGTTCACGGTGGCACGGAAACGGTTCTACGTTACGGTCAGGCGCAGGCGGAAGAGAGAGATTCTGGTCAGGTCAGTCTTTTTGGTGAGGGTGACGATAATGCGCTCGGCATGCCGGACCTGCCGGACATTCCCGAATGGGATCCGCTGGAAAAACTGAGCCGGGAATTTGGAGCCGTTGGGTTTTACCTTTCGGCCCACCCGCTTGATACCCGGGCCGGGCAGTTGGAGCGTATGGATATTTTAAGTTTCTCTGACGTGGAAGAAAAACTAAATCATATTAGTGCCATTCGTGTGCAGATGGCCGGTGTGTTGCTGAAGAAGCAGGAAAAAATTGCACAAAAAAGCGGAAACAAATATGCCTTTCTACAAATGTCCGATCCAAGCGGTATATATGAAGTGACTCTATTTTCTGAGTTGTTGCATCAGTGCCGTGATGTTCTTGAGCCGGGGCAGGCGCTTCTTTTGACGGTGCAGGTTGAGCAGCGCGAGGACCAGATGCGTTTCACGGCGCAGAAGGTGCAATCTCTCGATCAGGCTTTAGAGGGCAAAATCAGAGAGATACATATTCATATGGAGAACGCCGCCCCGGTGAAAAAGCTCAGGGAGTTCATAGATATCGAAGGGCCGGGCAGTTCAAAAATCCAGATATTCGTTCATACGGGTGAGCAGGACATTGAAATAAACCTGCCCGGGCGCTGGAACCTCAGCCAGCAGGCGCGGAATATTATGCGGAGCGAGGATGGCGTAACCACTATTTCCGAAATATAAAAAAGCCTTGCAATTCTGCGGATTAGAGGCTAAAACCCCCTCAACTTAAATTCACATGCGGGATTTGGGTCTTGTTTTAAAGGCCCGTCCGGTGTTGAGAAATCAACCACTTAGATCCCGCAGAGGCATAACCGGAAAAGGAAAAGACATGGCATTACCACAATTCACCATGCGTCAGCTATTGGAAGCAGGCGTTCACTTTGGTCACCACACAAGACGCTGGAACCCTAAAATGCGCGACTATATCTTTGGCGTGCGTAATGGCGTTCATATTATTAATTTGCAACAAACCACCCCAATGCTGGAAGAGTCTGTAAAGGCTATGCGCGATATCGTCGCTGGCGGCGGACGCGTTCTGTTTGTTGGCACCAAACGCCAGGCAGCTGGAAAAATTGCTGAAAGCGCCAAGCGTTGTGGTCAGTACTACGTGAACCATCGCTGGCTCGGCGGTATGATGACCAACTGGAAAACCATTACCAAATCCATTAACCGTTTGCGTGAGCTCGAAGGTATCTTTGCCGGTGAGACGTCAGGCTATACCAAAAAAGAAATCCTGATGATGACTCGCGAGCATACTAAGCTCGAGGCCTCTATTGGTGGTATCAAGGAAATGGGCGGTCAGCCGAACGCGTTGTTTATCATCGACACGACCAAGGAGGAGATCGCCATTAAGGAAGCCAACAAGCTTGGTATTCCTGTATTTGCCATTGTTGACACCAATGCAACGCCGGATGGTGTTGATTACGTGATCCCGGGTAATGATGATGCTTTGCGTGCGATTGAGCTTTATTGCGATTTGTTTGCTGATGCCATTCTTGACGGACTGCAGGCCGAAGTGGCAACTGCCGGCATTGATACAGGTGCGGCGGAAGACGTAAAAGTTGAATTGCCGAAAGCGCCAGCTCCTGAAGAAGAGAGCCTGACGCCGGGTGAAAAAGCCAAGCTTGATGCAGCGGCTAAAAAAGCAGAGAAGGCTAAAGAAGAGCCTGTTGCAGAAGGCGATGAGCCCAAGAAACAAGCTTCAGCATAAACAACCAGACAGAAGGATAAGAAAAATGGCTGACATTACAGCATCAATGGTGAAAGAACTGCGCGAGAAATCAGGCGCCGGTATGATGGATGCCAAAAAGGCACTAACCGAAGCCGGTGGAGACATAGACGCGGCGATGGAAGAGCTACGCAAAAAAGGAATGGCCAAGGCCGATAAAAAATCCAGCCGTACAGCAGCAGAAGGCTTGGTAGCCGTTGTAACAAAAGGCACGAAAGGCGCTGTTATCGAAGTGAATGCCGAAACTGATTTCGTAAGCCGTAATGAAGAATTCCAGGCTTTTGTAGAAGGTGTAGCTCAAAAAGCGCTTGATGCAGGAGACTCTGTTGAAGATTTGGGTGCGGCCGATCTAAATGGAAAATCGGTCAAAGATAGTTTGACAGGTCTGATTGCTACAATCGGTGAAAATATGAATTTGCGTCGGTGCCAGAATCTTGAAGTGAGTAAAGGTGCTGTTGTCCCTTATGTTCACGGTGCTTTGAAAGACGGTCTGGGTAAAATTGGAGTACTGGTTGCGCTGGAATCCGATGCAGATGAAGCCGCGCTTCAGGCCATTGGCAAACAGGTGGCAATGCATGTTGCTGCCGCATTCCCCAAATATTTGAACCGTGATGATGTTGATGCCGCAGAGATGGAAAGGGAACGTAAATTCCTGATCGAGCAGGCCAAGGCAGAGGGCAAGCCCGAAGAGATTGCTGAAAAGATGGTGGAAGGCCGGATGCGCAAATATTATGAGGAAGTTTGCCTTTTGGAGCAGATTTTTGTCATTGACGGCGAAACCAAGATTTCCAAGGTTATCGAAAATGCCGGAACTGAGGCAGGCTCGCCTGTTGAATTGAAGGGCTTTGTTCGCTTCCAGCTTGGTGAAGGCATCGAGAAGGAAGAAGAAGATTTTGCCGCTGAAGTTGCCGCTGTAGCAGGCGGCTAAAGCTCATCCTAGCTTGCCTTATAGCTTGTCCGGGATGAGGTTCTGGGATACAACGAAGAGGCAATGACAATGAGCGCAAAACAGATGACAAAAGAGAAAATCCAGCCAGCTTCGGAATACAAGCGTATTATGCTCAAGATGTCAGGTGAAGTCCTGATGGGGGATAGCGAATACGGGCTGGATTCAAAAACGGTCAAGCGTGTCGCCGAAGATATCAAAGCAGTTGTGGATTTGGGCGTTGAGGTTTGTGTCGTTGTGGGTGCGGGCAACATTTTTCGTGGCGTTTCAGGTGCTGCCGAAGGTATGGACCGCACCACTGCCGATTATATGGGTATGCTCGGCATTGTGATTAATGCGCTGGCCCTGCAAAATTCGCTGGAACATATTGGTGTTCATACACGCGTTCAATCTGCCATTCGCATGGATTCAATTTGTGAGCCTTATATCCGCCGTAAAGCCTTTCGTCACATGCAAAAGGGCCGGGTGGTGATTTTTGCAGCAGGCACAGGAAACCCTTATTTTACGACTGATACAGCTGCGGCGCTACGCGCCTCGGAAATGAACTGTGATGCTATCTTTAAGGGAACAAAAGTTGACGGTGTTTATTCGGCTGATCCTGAGAAAGATAAATCGGCCTCGCATTTTGATCGCATTACCTATATGGACGTGCTTACCAAAGACTTAAAAGTGATGGACGCCACGGCAATTTCACTGGCACGCGAGAACAATATTCCTATTGTTGTATTTTCTGTGAAGGAAACCGGCAATTTTGCACAAGTGGTGCAGTCCAAGGGTAAATACACAATCGTAGCAAATTAGAGGAGCCCCAAGGCTATGTCCGATTATGATAAGGCAGACCTGAAGCGCCGTATGGATGGCGCAGTCGATGTTTTAAGCACTGAATTCGGTGGTCTACGGACCGGCCGAGCTTCGGCCAATTTGCTTGATCCCGTACAGGTTGATGTTTACGGAAGCTCTATGCCGCTGAACCAGGTGGCTAGTATCTCTGTACCCGAGTCACGTCTATTAACTGTGCAAGTTTGGGATGCCGGGCAGGTTAAGGCAGTCGAAAAAGCTATTCGTGAATCTGGTTTGGGGCTTAACCCTCAGCCTGAAGGCAATATGATCCGCATTCCTATTCCTGATTTGAATGAAGAGCGTCGCCAAGAGCTTACCAAGGTCGCTGGTAAATATGCAGAAGCCGCCCGGGTTTCGGTCCGTAATGTTCGCCGTGACGGCATGGATGCGCTCAAAAAGCTGGAAAAGGATAAAGAAATTTCTGAAGACGAGCACAAAGCAAAATCTGATGAGGTGCAGAAACTCACGGATGAGGTCATCAAAACAATAGACACAATGCTCGCCGATAAAGAAAAAGACATCATGACCGTGTAGCGGTAATTTATTTAATTTATAACTTTAAAATAACTTTATAAATGGTTGAGAATAAAGAAAATATACCCATTCATATTGCCGTCATAATGGACGGCAACGGTCGTTGGGCCAGCAAGCGTGGCTTGCCACGCAGTGCAGGCCACAAAAAAGGGGCTGAGGCGGCTAAGCGAACTGTGAAAGCGGCTGCCGATCTTGGCGTTGAATATATTACTCTGTTTGGCTTTTCGTCGGAAAACTGGCGTAGGCCCGAAACTGAAATCAAAGATCTTATGCAGCTTTTGCGCTATTACCTGCGCTCCGAAACTGCGGACATGCATAAAAATAATGTAAAGCTTCGTGTTATCGGCGATCGGACAAAGTTTGATGATGATATTATTGAGCTGATCGAAAGTGCAGAAAGTCTGACGGTTGATAACGACGGCATTACTATGATTATGGCGCTGAATTATGGCGGGCGGGACGACATAAAACAGGCCGTTGAGGCCGTCATAAGAAACCCGGACAGCGCGAAAAGTATAGAAGAACAATTTACAAGCCATTTGATGACCGCGGGCATTCCTGATCCTGATATTTTGATCCGCACCAGCGGTGAGCAGCGCATCAGCAATTTTCTGCTCTGGCAATGTGCCTATACCGAGTTTGTGTTTACCGACGTGCTCTGGCCCGATTTTGGCAAAAGTGACCTTGAAGCGGCTCTGGCCGAATATGCGGGGCGCGAACGCCGCTACGGCGATATTAAGCGCTCGGAAGGATAGCGGGGCCTGCTTTGGGCAAAATCAATCTCTCACAATTGCAAAAACGACTTCTCTCGGGCTTTGTTCTGGGGCCGCTGGTGGTGCTGGTTATCATCTATGGCGGCTGGCCGTTTGCCGTGATGGTAGTAGGGTTTGCGGCGATTGCGCTGTATGAATGGGTGCAGCTTTCACTTAAGATTAAAAATAAAATTCCTTATCTGGTCTTGGGAATAACCTATGTTCTTTTTTGTTTTTTGTGCATGTTCTTCATACGTATTACAAACCCACTTTCAATTTCCCTCCTATTTATCGCCCTGATCTGGTCTAGTGATATAGGCGCTTACTTTATAGGTAAAAAATTTGGAGGCCCAAAATTGGCGCCTAAAATCAGCCCAAATAAAACATGGGCAGGATTTGTCGGTGCTATTTTTGCTCCTATTGCTGTTGCTGCAATGTGGGTCATGGCCGTACATTTCTATGATAACGCCATCTATGTTTATTATATGATAGGTTATAGTTTTATTGTTATTGCCGCTATCACAGGCGTTTCTGGTCAGGTCGGCGATCTGATTGTTTCCTTTATGAAGCGAAGGGCAGGCGTTAAAGACTCCGGTTCTTTGATACCGGGTCATGGTGGTCTCCTAGATCGTTTGGATTCCCTCATGTTGGCGGCCCCCTTTTTCTTGGCCGCTACTTATATAGCACGCGGAATTACTTTAAGTATTGTATTTTAAAATGTCCTATAAAAAGAAAATCACAATCCTCGGCGCGACGGGCTCCATCGGCAAAAGTGCGGCGGATGTTATTTTATCTGCTCCGGAGCGTTTTGATGTTCAGTGTGTGACGGCAAATACCAATGCCGAATTGTTGGCCGCGCAGGCAGTAAAGTTGAAAGCCAAACGCGCCGTTATTGCCGACGAAACAAAATACGATCTTCTGAAATCAAAACTGGATGGCACGGGGATTGAAACCGCTGCCGGGGCGCAGGCGCTCGAAGGCGCAGCATCCGAGCCAGCAGACCTCATTCTCGCGGGCATCGTCGGTATTGCCGGCCTCAAACCGATCATGAAAGCGATAGAGCAGGGTGCATGTGTGGCGATTGCCAATAAGGAACCACTGGTTGCCGCTGGTCCCCTCGTGATGGCGGCGGCTAAGAAATATGGCACAACGCTGTTGCCAGTCGATAGCGAACACAACGCTGTGTTTCAGGTCTTTGATTTTGAGCGGCCCGAGGGCATCGAAAAAATCACTCTCACTGCATCCGGCGGTCCGTTTCTAAATAGAACGTCTGAAGAAATGGCCAAAGCCACACCGGAACAAGCCATCGCGCACCCCAACTGGTCGATGGGCCGCAAGATATCCGTCGATAGCGCCACGATGATGAACAAGGCGCTGGAAATCATCGAGGCGCATTATCTGTTCAATATAGAGCCAAACAAAATCGATGTGCTTATCCATCCGCAATCCGTCATTCATTCCATGGTTCATTACAAGGATGGCTCCGTTCTTGCGCAGATGGGCGCTAGCGATATGCGCACACCAATCGCTCATGTTCTCGCCTGGCCCGAGCGGATGGAGACGCCGGGGCAAAAGCTGGATCTTACGCAAGTTAACAAATTGACCTTTGAGGCCCCTGATTTTAAGCAGTTTCCAGCCTTGCAAAGAGCCTATAAATGCCTTGAACGCGGGTTATACGCGTGTGTTGCGTTGAATGCGGCCAATGAAGTGGCTGTGGAGGCTTTTTTAACAAATAATATTGGTTTTCTTGATATTATGGATTGTATAGACCATATTCTTGGTAAGACAAAAAGTGCAAAACTTGATACTATTACAGACATCATCGAATTCGACGAAAATATACGCGCCGAAACCAGAGATTTCATAGCAAACGGCGTTACAAAGAAAGCGGCACAAGCATCATGAATTTTTACGAACTTTTTCAGGCTCTCAGCAGCAATGTCTGGCTTTACGGCGGGACATTTTTGGTCGTTCTTTCGATCCTTGTATTTGTTCATGAATGGGGACATTACATTATCGCGCGGCTTTGCGGTGTGCGGGTTGAAACGTTTTCTATTGGTTTTGGCAAGGAGCTGTGGGGCCGGACAGACAGTCACGGCACACGTTGGAAATTTTCGCTGATTCCGTTGGGTGGCTATGTAAAATTATTTGGCGATGTTGATCCAGCGAGTGTCCAACATGCTGAAGGCAGCAAGGATGAGAAAACCGGCAAAATCAAGCCCTTCACAGAGGCTGAGAAAAAGGAGGCCTTTTTTAACCAGCCCGTGTGGAAACGTTCAGCGGTGGTGTTCGCCGGCCCAGCGATTAATTACATCTTTGCGATTTTTATTTTGACGGGGCTTTATATCTATAACGGTCAGCCGGTCACGCCTCCTTTGGCGGCCGCAATTATTGGAGATAGCGCAGCCCACGAAAACGGTTTCCAGCCTCATGATGTAATTGTCTCTATCGATGGTAAGGATATCGGTAGTTTTGAAGACATCCGCCGCGAAATGATGATTGCTCTCAATGATAAAAAGCATTTTGTTATCGAGCGTGATGGCAAGATTGTTGATATCCATGCGGCTCCCAAAATAGTTGAAATGGAAGACCGTTTTGGTTTTAAAAACAGTCGGGGCTTGTTGGGTCTTATCAGTCCTCGTCATGCGGTTAAGGTTAGCAATATCAAAAAGATAGATGGGAGAGCTTATAAAGATGTTGAAGCTGTACGGGCAGCGCTTCTTCAGCGCATGGATAAAACCTTTACGATAGACGTGGAGCGTGGGCCAAAGACAGATACTCTGACGGTCAGGCCATTGGCTGACAGTAATCAGGCGCTCGGAGATTCTGAGCACGAGAATTACGACGTTCTGTTTTTGGCCGGACAAGAAGCCAATATCTTCGTTAAGCACGGCCCTGTCAGTGCCTTCTTTCAATCCATTAAGGAGACAATCTCGATTACGACGGGAACGTTAGAGGCGTTGGGCCAGATGATTACAGGCAGCCGCAGCGCCACAGAGCTGGGTGGTATTATACGTATTGGGGCTCTCGCTGGCGATATGGCGAAGCAGGGGATAATCGCGCTGATCCTGTTTACAGCTTTATTGTCGATCAATCTTGGGCTGATCAATCTCTTTCCTATTCCGCTGCTCGATGGCGGGCATTTGCTATTCTATGCTTTTGAAGCTGTGCTCGGCAAGCCAGTGCCGGAGCAGATCCAGGAATATGCTTTCCGCCTCGGCCTGACATTTTTGGTCGGAATTATGGCCTTCGCCAATCTAAATGATTTGATGCAGCTCATTTTGTAAGGCTGCGCCACGCCCAAAAACACGCTATACTGCTAGAAGTGTGAGTTTGTTAGTGGCGGGGCTCTATGCAATCATTCATCCAGTTATTTGAAGCCTTCTCAGGCAATATCTTTCTCTATGCTCTGGCGCTGCTGCTGGCTCTTAGCTTTGTGGTTTTTGTTCATGAGTTGGGGCATTACTGGGCGGCGCGGATATTTAACGTGCGTATTGATAAATTCTCGATTGGGCTGGGGCGGGAGATCAAAGGCTTTACGGATAAGCGCGGTACACGCTGGTCATTTTCATGGATACCGCTGGGTGGCTATGTAAAAATCTTCGGCGATATTGATCCGGACAACCCTCAAATTTGGGATCCGGAAAAAGATAAGGCACGGAAGCTCACCAAAAAGGAGCTGGAGGTTGCTTTTTGTAGCAAGCCAGTCTGGCAGCGGGCAATTGTCATTGGCGCCGGTCCAGCAATCAATTTTATTCTTACATTTCTGATGCTTCTAGCACTTTTTTCAACCAAAGGACAAACGTCAACTTTGCCGATTGTGACGGCTGTTGCGGTAGGTACATCCGGTTATGAGGCTGGCTTTCAGCCGATGGACGAGATTAAGGCCATTAATGGCAAGGAAGTACGGCGCTTTGAGGACGTCTGGGATTACACTCTGCATAGACCCGGCGAAGATTTTACCTTTAGCATTTTGCGAGATGGCAGGGAGTTAGAGCTTAAGGCTGCTTCCAGGCCAGTTGAGTACAAGGATAAAAAGGGCCTTAGTCGCGCGCATGGGCGGCTCGGGGCAACGCATATTGTAAGGCTGGAGCTTAAGGATGTTACTTCGATCAATGATATTGATGTGCGTGGCGATGAAGGCAAGGCGCGCCATGAGCTCCTAAAGACGCTGGATAAGCCTTTGCGGCTTGGTCTTGTTAATTTTGATAAAAAAACCACCGATATATTTTTGACACAGGCACCGCTGGCGATGAATGAAGGGCTCAATAGCCCCGAGCATGAAGATTACGACGTGTTTTATATAGGTGTTACAAAAGAACGCTTTCTGGTCCGCCATAGTTTGCCCATGGCGGTTATGTATACCGGGAAACAGATCAAACAATTCATATCTGAAGCGCTTAAAATAATGGGCCTTATTTTGAGCGGAGGCGCTGGGAAAGACAGCGTTGGGGGTATGGGGACCATGGGCAAAGCGGCCAGCAAGGCTGTAGATGCCGGATGGTATACATTTTTGATATTTGTCGCCGTTTTGTCTGTTCAGGTTGGTTTTATCAATTTGCTGCCAATTCCGTTGCTGGATGGTGGCTACCTTGTGTTTTTGGCTTATGAGGCCGTGGCAGGAAAGCCATTACCAAGGCGTTTTCAGGACTATGCCTTTGCCTTAGGGCTAGTCTTTTTAGTAGGAATCGTGGTATTTACTAACATAAGTGATATTTTTCTGTTCACCCGCTAATCTTTTTCGTCTAGTGTGCTGTTTCCCAATTATTGAATAAATTAAAGAAGGCTATGAAATTCATGAGACAGGTAAGTTTGAGTCTGTTTATTGGCTTGTTTGCACTATCAATTCTGCTTACTCCTGCGGCCGCTTATGCAGCTGCAACGATTAAAGAAGTGCGTATTGAGGGCACAGAGCGTGTCGAGCCAGCCACTGTGATGTCCTATATGGATCTGCAGGTTGGTGATACAGCTGAGCGGGCTGATCTCGATCGGGCTCTGAAAAGCCTGTTTGGTACGGGGCTGTTTGCCGATGTTTCTCTCGATCTGCAGGGTAATATCCTGCTGGTTGATCTGATTGAAAATCCTGTCATCAACGAGATTGCCTTTGAGGGTAATGACCGCATTGAAGATGAAGAGTTGCTGTCTGAAATTCAATTGCGCCCACGTCAGGTTTTTACCCGCACGAAAGTGCAGTCTGATGTTAGCCGTCTGTATCAAATTTATCGTCGCAATGGACGTTTTTCTATCAATATAGAGCCAAAGGTTATTCGCCTGGATCAAAACCGGGTTAATCTGGTTTTTGAAATTCAGGAAGGCGATGTCACGAACGTGAAATCAATCCGCTTTGTTGGTAACAAGCATTTTGATGACAGCAAATTGCGTAGCGAGATTACCACCAGTGAAACGGCCTGGTATAAGTTTATTTCTACTGATGATCGCTATGATCCGGACAGGTTGGCGTTTGACCAGGAGTTACTTCGCCGCTTTTATCTGGCACAGGGCTATGCTGATTATAATTTAATATCGGCTGTGGCCGAGCTGTCTGATGACAAAGACGATTTCTTTATCACGTTCACAGTTGATGAAGGCGATCGTTACAAAGTCAAAAGTACAGGTATCGACGCCAATCTGCGCAACTTTGATCCTGCGAGTCTGAAGGAGACTATAGAGATTGAGGCAGGCGACTGGTATGACGCCGATCTGGTGCAGGAAACGGTTGATAAACTGACGGATGCACTTGGTGATCTGCAATATGCTTTTGTGAGCGTGCGCCCAGATATTAGTCGTAACCGCGAAGACAACACAGTCGATATTGTTTTTCAGGTCAGCGAAACACCGCGCGTGTTTGTGGAGCGTATAAATGTCAACGGCAATATGCGAACGCTTGATGAAGTGGTGCGGCGGGAGCTTTTGCTTGATGAGGGTGACCCCTATAACCGCTCTAAACTTGCCCGGTCTGAACAAAATATCCGCAACCTCGACTTCTTTGAGAATGTAACAGTTGATGTTAGTCAGGGTTCGGCGCCGGATAAGACTGTCGTTGATGTTGATGTTTCAGAAAAATCGACTGGCGAGCTTTCCATCGGAGCCGGGTTCTCAACCAGTGACGGCCCACTGGCCGATCTTCGTATCAGAGAGCGTAATTTACTTGGTAAGGGCCAGGACCTTTTGCTGGCAACAACAATTGCAGGCGAGCGAACAGAAGTTGATCTTTCTTTCACAGAGCCCTTCTTTATGGGGCGTGATGTTTCTGCCGGGTTTGATCTGTTTCATATTACGCGCGATCTTCAGGATGAAAGTTCGTTTGATCAACGTAGAACTGGTGGTGCTTTAAGGGTTGGTTATCCTCTGTCCGAACGCTGGCGTCAAACTTTCAGCTACCGTGCCGAACGAAACGAGATTACAGATGTAAGTGCTACGGCCTCGCGCTTTGTGATGGAGCAACGTGGCGTGCGTGATACTTCTGCTATAGGTCAGCGGACCACCTATGAGAATGTTGACAGCAAGCAGTTCCCAACGGAAGGGTGGCTTTTGTGGCTTGATACAGAGATCGCTGGATTGGGCGGCGACGCTAAGTATGTTTCAGGGAAAACCGGGGCTTCGTGGTTCCATCCGATCTGGGATCAGGTTGTCGTAAACCTGCTGGGTGAAACCGGTGCTATTGAGGGTTATAGTGATGAAAAGGTCCAGATTAACGAGAGGTTCTTTCTTGGCGGTACGACTCTGCGCGGTTTTGAGCGCGCGGGTGTTGGTCCCAGGGACCTGACCACGAATGACTCTCTTGGCGGTAAGTATTTTTACCGCGGTACTGCAGAAGTTTCCTTCCCTCTTGGCCTGCCGGAAGAATGGGGCATTAAAGGGCATACGTTCAGTGATGCAGGGTCTTTGTTTGAGCCGGATGATTCAGGGGCCGGGATTGCCGATGACGGCACTGTACGTGCCAGTGTTGGCGCAGGTGTATCCTGGCGCTCACCTTTTGGTCCTGTGCGGGTTGATGTGGCGCAGCCGATAGTAGAGGAAAATTATGATGAGGAAGAACTGTTCAGATTTAACTTTGGAACACGCTTCTAATCTGCTAAAAATTCAATAGTTTTAATAATATGAAGGAATAAGTGAGATGAAATCGCTTTATCTTGTCCTGTGCCTGTCTGTTTTCCTTGCTTTTGGCGGTGGAAGCCCAGCATTGGCACAGACGTCGATAGGCGTTGTTGATATTCAAAAAGTTCTTGCTGACTCTTTGGCCGGGCAAAGCATCCAGAAGCAGGTCGATGAGCGGCGGAAAACATTTCAGGCTGAATTTTCAAAAATTGAGCAAGAATTAAGAGAGAGCCAAAAAACTCTGGCTGAAAAACAAAGCGCCCTCTCAAAGGAAGACTTTGCAGCGCAGCGTCAGGAATTTGAACAAAAACGTGTTGAAACCCTCGGGCTTGTCCAGAAAAGAAAGGCTTCGCTTGATGGTGCTTTTACAAAAGCGATCAAGAAGTTGGAAAAAGAGGTCATGACAATCATAAGCGCTATAGCGACAGAGAAAAAATACGATCTGGTTTTGTCTAAGAGTAATGTTTTTATTAGCAACGACTCCCTTGATATTTCCAGTCAGGTTACTGAGAAACTGAACGCTTCAATTTCAGCGGTTCAGGTTGAAATAGAGGGAGCGCCTTAAATGCCTGATGAGCGTTTTTTTAAACGGCATTCTGCTTTTTCTGTCGGGCAACTGGCAGAAATGACGGGCTGTGAAACTGTGCCCGGTACCGATAATGAATATATGTTGGAAGACGTTATGCCGCTGGATAAGGCAGGCAGCACAGACTTAAGTTTCTTTGATAACATTAAATACAAGGATCAGTTTTTAGCTACAAAAGCCGGAGCTTGTTTTGTGGACCCTCAATTTGCTGATAAAAAAGCACCGGAAGGTGTTCATCTCCTTCTGACGTCCAGACCGTATAAATCTTATGCCTTAGCGGCGCAGGCTTTTTATCCTGATGCACACCCCGCAGAATCCGTTGCGGATACAGCCGTGATTAACTCAGAGGCAAAAATAGGCGCAGGCTGTGTGATTGAGGCTGGTGCCGTTATTGCTGCCGGCGCTGAAATAGGTGATCGCTGCTGGATCGAAGCCAATGCAACAATCGGAGAAAACGTTATCATAGGCAGCCATTGCCGGATTGGCGCTGGTGCAGCGGTATCTCATGCTTTGATTGAAGATCATGTGCGGCTTTATACCGGAGTGCGCGTAGGGCAGGACGGTTTTGGTTTTGCCATCGATCCGCACGGCCATGTAAAGGTGCCGCAGCTGGGCCGTGTTCTGATCGGCAGCCATGTCGAAATCGGAGCCAACACCTGTATAGATCGTGGCTCTGGTCCTGATACTGTGATTGGTGCGGGAACCTGGATTGACAATCTAGTGCAAATTGGTCATAACGCCCAAATTGGTATGGGCTGTGTGATTGTATCCCAGGTCGGAATTTCAGGCAGTGCCGTGATCGAGGATTTTGTCGCTCTTGGTGGCCAATCGGGCGTGGCCGGGCATTTGCGTGTGGGTCAGGGGGCCAAGATTTCGGCGCAGGCTGGCGTGATGCGCGATGTACCGCCGGGGGAGGAGCAGGCCGGAACCCCCGCTATGCCCAGCAAACAGGTCATTCGCCAGATTATTGCTCTTGGCAAGCTTGTTGATAAGAAAAAAGCATCATAGAATGCGGCTGCTGACAGGGAATTGAGAATTCAATGAGTGAAGAAAACGACAATATTATTGGCCTGGACCGGATCAAGGAGCTGATCCCGCATCGCTATCCCATGTTGTTGGTTGATAGCGTTAAGGAGGTTGAGCCTGGTCAAGCAGCGATCGGCTATAAAAATCTTACCATCGATGAGCCGTATTTTCAGGGGCATTTTCCTGACTATCCGGTGATGCCCGGTGTTCTTATTGTTGAAACGATGGCGCAGACAGCTGCTGTACTGGCGGTCAGGGCGCTCGGCAAGGATGCGGAGGGCCAGGTGGTTTATTTTATGTCGATTGATAATGCCCGTTTTCGCAAGCCTGTGGTGCCCGGTGATAAACTTGAGCTCCATGTACAGAAAAAGCAATCCCGCGCCGCTGTCTGGAAATTTGAAGGCAAGGCAATGGTCGGTGATAAATTATGCGCAGAAGCCAATTTCAGTGCCATGATTATGAATGATCAGGGCTAAGAAGGTTTTTTCTTTGTAACGTTTCGCAATAATCCGTGATTTGTCCAAAAGCCGCAGAATCCCTAGAATAAATCGTATGAGTCAGAATATTCATCCAACAGCCGTTATTGAAGATGGCGCGCAGCTAGGCAGCGATGTATCTATCGGTCCATATTGTGTTGTTGGCCCGCATGCATCGCTTGGTGACAACGTCACTTTGAAGGCGCATGTAGTGATTGACGGCCATACGGCCATTGGTGAGGGCACAACCATCTATTCATTCGCATCTATTGGGTCAGCGCCGCAGGATTTAAAATATAGGGGTGAACCGTCAGAGTTAATCATCGGTAAGAATAATACAATCCGTGAGCATGTCACGATCAACCCAGGCACAGAAAGCGGGGGGATGAAGACAATCATTGGCGATAATTGTTTGCTTATGGTTGGCGCTCATGTGGCGCATGATTGTATCCTCGGCAATAATGTTATCATGGCGAATAATGCAACTTTGGGCGGGCATGTGAGCGTCGGTGATCACGCTTTGCTTGGTGGTTTATCCGCAGTACATCAGTTTGTACGGATTGGTGCTTTTGCCGTGATTGGCGGCCTCAGTGGAATTGCCGATGATGTTATCCCTTATGGCCGGGCAAAAGGTGAGAAAGCCTATTTGTCGGGGCTTAATCTGGTAGGGCTCGAGCGCGCCAATTTCAGCAAGGAACAAATCAGAAAGCTTCAGAAAGCTTTTAATCAGCTTTTTGACAGTGCGGATGGTAATTTTAGCCAACGCCTTGAAGCTGTCTCCAGTGAATATGCCGACGATCCGGCCATCATGGAAATCATTCGCTTTGCCGATGAGGAAAATAAGTTCGGACTATGCCAGCCCAGGAAAAAAGCAGCCTAAATCAGGAGATCCCCATTTTAGGGATTGTTGCCGGCGGTGGCGTGTTGCCGGAGCGTTTGGCGCAAGCCTGTGAATCTCTTGGGGTAGAGCCTTTTATTGTTGCCTTTGAAGGCCATACCGATATGAATGTTGTGCAGGGCCGCGCCCATATGATTGGGCGCATGAGCGGCGCCGGGAGCATCATTAAAACGCTTCGTGCTCATAATATTAAAGATCTTGTTCTCATCGGGGCAATGCGCAGGCCGCATTTTAGTGAATTGCGCCCTGACCTTTTTACCGCTGGTTTTATCATGCGTCTTGGTATGCGGGCGCTGGGTGATAGCGATATGCTATCTGCTATTCGAGCGGATCTTGAAAAGCATGGTTTTACGTTGCACGGGGTTCATGAATTTATAAATGATTTGTTGATGCAAGAAGGAGTGTTAGGTAGGCATAAACCCACCAAGGCAGATTGGGTTGATATTGAGAGAGGAATGGAGGTTTCCCAAAAGATTGGCGCGCTTGATGTTGGGCAGTCGGTAATTGTGCAGGGTGGCGTTGTGCTGGGCGTTGAAGCTGTCGAAGGAACAGATGAGCTAATACGTCGCTGCGGTGCTCTGAAACGAAAGGCCCCCGGCGGTGTTTTGGTAAAGACGTGCAAACCACAACAGGACCGGGATTTTGATTTGCCGACGATAGGGCCCGATACAATTAATAATGTCGCAAAGGCCGGTCTGGCCGGAATTGCCATTCATGCAGGGGATTCTTTGCTGATTGACCCGCAAAAGGTTGCAGAAATAGCGGATCGTAATAAAATGTTTGTTATCGGCGTTGATGTCGGCAAACACGTTACGAAAACAGAGTAACCATGAAGATATTTCTAATAGCCGGAGAAGCATCAGGGGACTCAATAGGCGCCAAGCTTATAAATGCATTGCGTGAAAAGTCGCTTGAGCCAACCGAGTTTTGTGGAATTGGTGGAGAGTTAATGGAAGAATCAGGCATGGAGGCCCTTCTTCCAATGAGCCAGCTTTCTGTTATGGGGTTTTTTGAAGTGATCCCTAAATTGCCAAAGCTCTATAAAATTTACAAGGCAACCATCGAAGAAATTGAAAAGCGTGACCCTGACGTTGTGGTTACAATTGATTTTCAGGAATTCAATTTTTTTGTTGGTAGGGCGTTAAAAAAGCGCGGTAAAACCAAAGCAAAAATTGTGCATTATGTGGCCCCAACAGTATGGGCGTGGCGGCCAGGTCGGGCAAAAAAAGTAGCGCAATATCTTGACGGTTTGGTGTGTTTGTTTCCTTTTGAGCCCGAATACTTTGAAAAGCATAAGCTAAAGACAGTTTTTGCTGGTCATCCTTTGGTTGAAGAGGATGTAGACTCAGGGGATGGAAAGATATTCCGGGCAGCCAGCGGCATACCTGATGATGCTAAAGTTGTAGGCGTATTTTTTGGTAGTCGTGAACGAGAATTCAAAATGTTAAGTGATATTTTGAAAGAAACACTTTTGTATATACGCGAAGAATATAAAGACGTTCATGTTGTCGTTCCCACTTTGCCTCATCTCGAATATCATATTTACCAGATATTAAAGGGATTTGATTTCCCTACTTACGTTGTCAGCAAGCCCGAGCTTAAAAGAAACGCCATTGATGCCTGCGATATGACTCTAGCAGTTTCAGGTACGGTGGCGCTTGAGCTCGCTTATAAAGGTATGCCGCATGTGATCGTTTATAAAATGCACCCCGTTAACTGGGAGCTGGCAAAATTTGTGGTTAAGGTCAGGCACGCACATCTTGCTAACATTATCCTTAAAAAAACCGTTGTTCCCGAATTCTTACAATACAAATGTAAACCTGAAAAAATTGCAGAAGCAGCTTTAAAAATTATGAAAGATCCGGGCGCAGCGAGTGAGCAAGAAGAGGCATTTAAAAAAGTGCGTGAATTGCTAGATAATGGGAGCGAAGAAGGCTCGTCTAGTATAGCTGCGCGCTTTATTATTGATGTGGTGCAGGGAAACCCGATAGCCAGTGGAATACCAAAAAATCTGCCGGTTGCGGAAGTTGAGCCCAAGCCTAAAGCCAAGTCCAAGGCTAAAGGTAAAACCAAACCTTCTGCTGCTCCAACAGCTCCTACTTCCGCTTCTCAATCGGAACATAAGGCCGCTCAGCCGGGCCAGTATAAAGTTGCCGAGGCCGTCCAATCCGCAAGCTCGGCTCTTCAATCATTTCTTTCCACTGTGAAATCCAGCCTACCGTCCGGGCGAGGGCAAAAAGGACCGTAAACATCGAGGTTGGAAAGCCCATCGCGCGCAGAATAATGCCCGAATAAAAATCAACATTGGGAAAAAGCTTGCGCTGAACAAAATATTCGTCTTCCAGCGCAATTCTCTCCAGCTCCATGGCGATTTCCAGCATTGGGTCGTTTACACCAAGATCGGCCAGGACTTCATCGGCGGCGCTTTTAAGCACTTCGGCGCGTGGGTCGCGGTTTTTATAAACACGATGACCAAAACCCATCAGGCGGAACGGATCGTCTTTGTCTTTGGCGCGTTTGATAAATTCCGGGATATTTTCTTTGGTACCAATCTCATCGAGCATTTCTAGCACCGCCTGGTTGGCACCGCCATGGCTTGGGCCCCAGAGCGAAGCAATACCAGAAGCAATACAGGCAAACGGGTTGGCTTGCGATGAGCCAGCAAGGCGTACGGTTGAAGTTGATGCGTTTTGTTCATGGTCAGCATGAAGGATAAAGATTTTATCCATGGCGCTGGCCAGTACCGGATTAACTTTGTACGGCTCCGCCGGCAGGGCAAAGCACATATAAAGAAAGTTCTCGGCAAAATTAAGATCATTGCGCGGATACATGAAAGGCTGACCGATTGAATATTTATAAGTCATCGCAGCCAATGTCGGGATTTTGGCAATCAGGCGATGCGCAGAAAGCTCGCGCTGCTGTGGGTCCCAGATATCCAGCGAGTCATGATAAAACGCCGACAGGCCACCAACGATACCGCACATGATCGCCATTGGGTGCGCATCACGGCGGAAACCTCGATAGAAATAGTTGATCTGTTCATGCACCATGGTGTGGGTGGTGATGGAATGTTCGAATTTTTCTTTTTCATCTTTGTTGGGTAGATCGCCGTAAAGAAGAAGATAGGAAACTTCAAGAAAGCTGCTTTTTTCCGTGAGTTCCTCAATCGTGTAGCCCCGGTGCATCAAAACGCCTTCTTCACCATCGATATAGGTGAGGCGAGATTTACAACTGCCCGTCGCGGTAAAGCTTGGGTCAAAGGTGAAGTGGCCGGTCTCGGCGTATAATTTGCGCACGTCAATCACTGGTGGACCGCATGTGCCCTCCAGAACAGGAAGCTTGACGCTGTCCCCGGTTTCATCATTGGTAAGGGTAAAGGTCTTTTCGGCGGCGGCGGGTTTTTGTTTGGCCATGAATAGGGCTCCATTAGCGAATAAAAGGAAAGGGCGCGAGGGTACGCGAGAATTCTACGCTAAAGGATAGTACGAAACCGGTTAAAGATCAATTAAGGGGGCCTAATTGGAGGCTGCGATGGTGTGGTCCTTTGCCATATGGTTCAGTGCAGCTTGAATTCTGGCGCACATTTCATCTTTGCCCAAAATGGCACAGGCGTGGAAGATCGACGGTGAAACGGTTGTGCCAGTGACAGCAGCGCGTAGGGGCATCGCGACTTTGCCGAGTTTGCCTTCTTTGAGATCATCAGCAATTTTCTTACAGGTCTCCTGAATGCTATCGGCGGTGAAATCGTTCAAACCTTCGAGCGCAGTTTTAAGCGCCGGAAGAACATCCGCCGCATCCTCCAGCATCTTTTGTGCTTTTTCGTCGTACTCGAACGGAATTTCTTTGGCGTAAAACGCACCTTCTTCTGCAAATTGGATCAGTGTTTTAGCGCGTTCCTTGAGCTCATCCGCGCCCTGCATTAGTCGTTCCTGTGCCACGCCATTAATTTCAGCATCAAAAAACGGTTTGGCCAGTTCAATCAACCGCGCGTTATCGGCTTGCTGGATATAGTGCGCGTTCAGACTTTTGAGCTTGGCAAAATCAAATTTCGCTGCTGCCTTGCCGATACCTTCCAGGTTAAACCATTCAATGGCTTGCTCCGTTGAAATAATTTCATCATCGCCATGCCCCCAGCCCAAACGAAGCAGATAATTCCGCATCGCTTCGGGCAAATAGCCCATGTCACGGTATTCTTCAACGCTTGTCGCACCGTGACGTTTGGAGAATTTTGCCCCGTCCGGGCCGTGGATCAGCGGGCAATGGGCAAATTCCGGCACATTCCACTCCATGGCATCAAAAATAATTTTCTGGCGAAAGGCATTGTTCAAATGATCATCGCCGCGAATGATATGCGTGATCTCCATGTCATGATCGTCAACGACGACGGACAGCATATAGGTCGGGCTGCCATCGCTCCGCAGGATAATAAAATCATCGAGCTGGTCATGGTTAACCGTCACTTTGCCCTGTACGTTATCTTTAATTGTTGATGCGCCATCCAGCGGCGCTTTGATCCGTACAACAGGTTTGATATCTTTTGGGGCATCTGATGGGTCTTTATCGCGCCAGCGCCGATCATAAAATGTCGCTTTGCCTTCCGTCTTTGCTTTGGTGCGCATTTCGTCCAGCTCTTCGGGGCTGCAATAGCAGTAATAGGCATTGCCGTCCTTCACCAGTTGATGGGCCACTTCTGCATGGCGCTCCAGCCTGGAATATTGCGAGGTAATCTCGCCATCCCAATCCAGTTCCAGCCATTCGAGGCCACGAATAATTGCCTCAACCGCTTCCTCGGAATGGCGTTTGCGGTCGGTATCTTCGATCCGCACCACGAACTTGCCGCCATTGGCTTTCGCAAACAGCCAGTTAAATAGGGCTGTGCGGGCATTACCGATATGCATAAAACCGGTCGGCGAGGGCGGAAAGCGGGTGACGATGCTCATTGTTTAGGGTCCTGACTTATGGTTTATTATTGGCCAATCAAAGGGATACCATGACTGCAATAGTAAAGAAAAGCGCCGAATTCGTGCTGCCGCCTGTTTTTAGGCGGATGAAAGAGGCTTTTTATGCTGAATGTGCCCTGCAACAGGACCATTTGTTCCTATGGTCGCCGGTGTTTATGGCGATTGGTATTGGGTTTTATTTCTCTCTGGGGACAGAGCCGCCGCTGGCATTGGGGCTTGTGTGCGTAGCGATTTCTGTGGGGTTACTATTTTTTCTTTGGCCTGAGCGCCAAAACCGTAAAGCCTTGTGGTTGGGGGTGATGGCTGTATTCTTGATGAGTACGGGTTTTTCGGCGGCGACAATACGGACTTCGATTGTTCATACGCCGATGTTGGTAAAAAAACTGGGACCGGTTGATATTGTGGGCACGGTTCACAGCATCGAAGATATGGGCGAAGGGCAGGGCAGCCGTATTATGCTTTCGCATTTGGAGGTCGAGCGGCTGGAGCCGGATCAAACGCCGCGCTATGTGCGGTTACGTTTGCGCAAGGATGAAGGTGTCTTGCCGGGCCAGCGGGTGAAAGTTCTGGGGCTTCTTAATCCACCATCACCACCCGTCGCGCCGGGTGCCTTTGATTTTCAACGCTATTCGTATTTTTTGGGTATTGGTGCGGTTGGATTTATTTATTATCAGCCGGAGGTTATCGAAGACGAAGGTCAGAACTTTGGCGCGGCGGCGATGGAGCGCACGCGTCAAAAGATTGTTACCCGACTTCAAAAACATTTGGACAATCCAAAGTCTTCTGCCGTCGCGCAAGCGCTGATTGTCGGTAAGCGCAAAGCTATCACTGAGGAAGATCAGGAGGCGTTTCGTGGCTCTGGACTGGCGCATATGCTGGCGATTTCGGGGCTTCATGTCGGGCTGGCTTCTGGGGTCATCTTCTTTTTTGTACGGCTGTTGATGGCGAGTTTCCCCGGCTTTGCCCTGCGTCATCCGATTAAGAAATACGCCGCTGTGGTCGCGTTTTGCGGCGCGGCAACTTACATGATGCTGGTTGGAATGCCGGTCACAACCCAGCGCGCGGTACTGATGATCGGCGTTGTCTTTCTGGCGATTATCATGGATCGCTGGCCGTTTTCGCTGCGGCTGGTGGCGTTTGCCGCGTTGGTGGTCTTGCTGTTTGCGCCCGAGAGCCTGACGGGGGCAGGGTTTCATATGTCGTTCGCGGCGGTTGCCTGTCTGATTGCATTTTATGAACGCATGCGGCCGCATCTGTCGCTCTGGTATCGCGGCGCGAACTGGCAAAGAAAACTGGCGCTGTATTTTCTGGGCGTGTGTATGACCAGTATAATCGCCGGGTTGGCAACCGCGCCTTTTGCGATGTTTCATTTCCAGCGCTTTGAGCTATACGGGTTGCTTGGAAATCTTGTGGCCGTGCCGATTATGGCTTTTTTGATTATGCCGTTTGCGGTGCTTTCCTTGTTGCTGATGCCGCTTGGGTTGGAATCTTTGCCGTTGGCCGTGATGGATTGGGGAATTACCGGCGTGCTCGAAATTGCGCATTATGTATCGAGTTTGCCGGGGGCGACGCTGCACATCACAGCCTGGCCGCCAGTGGCATTGCTGTTTGTGGTGTTTAGCGGCCTTGTTTTGATCTTGTGGCGCGGGCGGTTGAAAATCGTTGCCGTGCCGTTATTTATGATTAGTGTATTGCTAATTTTACTTTATAAACAACCAGATATATTGGTTTCTTCAAGTAATAAATTATATGCTTTTAGCGAGAAAAAGGGGACTTTATACGCCTCGGCGCGCAACAAGGACCGCTTTGTTTTGGAGACATGGGAGCGGATGTTGGCTGTGCCCGAAGGCGAAGCACGCAGATGGCCAAGCGAGGGGAAGTTTAAAGAAGGAAAAGGACCGCAGGGTTTAATGTGCGGTGAACTGGGCTGTTATCTTGAGATGAAAGGCGCTAAAATTGCCTTTTCACATCATCCGCTGAGCTACCCGGAAGATTGCACATGGGCAGACGTTTTGATTTCTTCCGACCCGGTTAAAGATCGAGAATGCAACGCCGATATTATCATCGATAAATTTGATACCTGGCGTGACGGCAGCCACGCGATTTGGTTAGGGCAAAAGGGTATTACTGTTAAAAATGCCGATGAATTGCGCGGCAATAGACCGTGGGTGGCAGATTAAATTATATTTCCTTTGGAGTAGTAAGTGGGGGGGCTTCCTGTGCGATAGCATGTGAACGCCGAGCTGCAGGAGATTCCCAACCGCCAGGATCTTTATAAGTGAGATAGGAACCAAGGTCTGAGAGAGGGCGTCCAGCACTCCTGAGAAGATCGTAAAGTGATCGCGCGTTCTCTCTATCAGAATTCTTTAAGGCTTCAGAAATATGCACTTTTATCCTTGCTATGAGAATATCACCAAGCTCCATAGAGGTTGTTTGTTCATCTAACTGTTCTATAGGGTGGTGATATTCTTGATGAGAGCCATTTGCGGTGCCAAATTCTCTGAGAATGATAGTTGGTGGCAAGTCTTTATGCGCTAGTGCGGCATCATATTTTACTTTAGCGGCATTGATGGTTGTTTTGTTAATGTCGGCCAAGGAGGCGTTAACTTTGCCTATAAAGAGGTTAAGCTCATGTTCTGCTGGGAAAATGTCTGCCATTTCCTCGAAAGAATGGGCAAGAAAATCTTTTGGTGGTTTCTTCATAATTAGCACTCTGGTCGTTCGCACAAAATGCACTAGAAAGTTCTTCTTACCATATAAAGATAAGAAATAGCAAGGCCTGTTGACATAAAATGGACTAGTGGTACGTCCGGAGTAAAGAGACCAATTTCCCCTGGATTTTGACGCGTTCGGGCTCGAGGATGCGTGGCTCATAATCGTCATTTTCCGGCTCAAGTACAATTTTGCCACCGGCGCGGCGCAGACGTTTTAGCGTCACTTCCTCATCATCGACCAGCGCGACAACAATCGTGCCGTTTTCAGCCGTCTCGCAGCGTTTGATGATCACAACATCGGCATCGTTAATCCCGGCCTTGATCATGGAATCGCCTTCCACATTAAGGGCGTAATGTTCACCGCTACCGACATAGCCGGGCGGCACCTGCATGGTCTGTCCCTCATCGCGGACAGCTTCAATTGGTGTGCCGGCCGCAATTTTGCCGTAAAGCGGAATTTCATCAAAGCTATCGTTACTCACAGCAGCAATATTGCGCGTGACATTTGCGGCGGCGCTCTGGTCTGTGCCAGCCGGTTTAAAGCCTTCCGGAAGTTTCTTCACTTCCAAGGCACGGGCGCGATGTGGCAGGCGTTCGAGATAACCGCGCTCAACCAGGCCAGAAATTAAACGGTGAATACCGGATTTAGACTTCAGCCCCAGCGCGTCCTTCATTTCCTCGAAAGAGGGCGCAATATCACCCTGTGACATGCGTTCATGGATAAAAAGCAGTAAATCGCGTTGTTTTCGTGTGAGCATTGCGGTCGTCTTCCCCTTAAGTAGTTGCTGTCCTGTTCTTATTCTGCATAGATATACACTATTTGTTCTAGTTTAGTTCATGGTCTGTGTCAACTATTTTGTAATTAAATTGCGCGTAGCAGCTTCAATATCGTCTTGGCGCATCAGGCTTTCACCGACGAGAAAGGCACTGTAACCACTGTTTTGCAGAGCTTTGATATCTTGATTGGAGCCAATACCACTTTCGGCAATTTTTAAGGTGGTGTCGGGAATGGGGGGTGCCAAATCATGCGCAGTTTGAATGTCCACCTCTAGTGTTTTGAGGTTACGGCTGTTTACGCCGATCATTTCCGGATTAAGCTTAAGGGCTCGCTGCAATTCAGGCTCATCATGGATTTCGACCAGAACATCCATGCCAAGTTCGCTTGCAAGATCATACAATTCCTGTGCCAACGAATCATCCAGCGCCGCCATAATCAACAAAACACAATCCGCCCCCAGCGCTCTCGATTCATAAATCTGATACGGATCAATCATAAAATCTTTGCGCAGAACGGGCAGGGCGATGGCGTCCTTGATTTGCACAAGATAAGAATCCTGCCCCTGGAAATAAGGTTCATCGGTCAGGACGGAAACGCAGGCCGCCCCGGCGCGCTCATAAGATTTTGCTATCTCCACCGGATCAAAATTTTCGCGGATGATACCTTTACTGGGCGATGCTTTTTTTACTTCGGCAATAAGGGCAGGGGCACCGCGCTCTATAATCGTCCCGATAAATCCGCGTGGTGGCGGCAAATCACCAATCGTGTACCTCAGACCATCCACGCTCGTCTCCGCTTTCTTTGAGCGAACATGTTCTTTCTTGCGCGCGCATATTTCATCGAGCTTGTTCATGAGCCATACTCCTGCGTAAAGGCCACATAGCCATAGAGTAGATGCAGTGCTAATTCGCTATCAATGGCCTGCGCTGCTTTGGCTACGCCGTCCTTGAGGTCAGTGGCGCTGCCGTGAATGACGAGCACAGCTGCCGTGTTGGCGAGCACGATATCGCGGTAGGCGCTTTGTTCGCCTTCCAGCAGGCTTTTGAGCGCCATTGCATTTTCTTGCGCATCGCCGCCCTTCAAATCTTCTGGTTTTGCTATCGGTAATCCAAAATCATCCGGCGTGATTTCTTTTTCACTAACCTCTCCGTTTTCAAGCACAGCTATTTTTGTTGGCCCGGTTGTGGTGATTTCATCAAGACCGTCTGAGCCATGAACAACCCAGGCGCGTTTTGTGCCTAGCTTAGATAAGGTCTGCGCCATCGGCACCAGCCATTTGGAATCAAACACGCCAATGAGTTGGAATTTTGTCCCGGCAGGATTGGCGAGCGGGCCGAGGAGATTAAAAATCGTCCGCCGTCCGAGTTTTTTACGGACGGGCACGACAAGTTTCATGGCGCTATGATGTTTGGGTGCCATTAAAAAGGCAAAGTTAAACTTTGTGAGCGCTTCTTCAAGCTTTTCCACCGGGACATCAAGATTAATACCCAGAGCCTCGAGTACATCAGCCGCGCCGGATTTGGAACTGGCGGCACGGTTGCCGTGTTTGGCGACGGGAACGCCACAGGCAGCGCTCACCAATGCCACAGCGGTCGAAATATTATAGGTGCCTGAATGATCGCCACCGGTGCCGCAACAATCCACGGCATCATCAGGCGCTTTGATAGAGAGCGCTTTTTCGCGCATGACTTTGGCCGCGCCGGTAATCTCCTCGGTCGTTTCCCCGCGTTCGGCCAGTTCAACCAGAAACGCCGCCATGTCGTCCTCAGCCATCTCACCATTCATGATAGCGCGCATGGTTTCAATTATTTCTGCTTCTGAGAGGGACGCGCTCATAACATCTCCACGAAGTTTTTTAACAAAGCATGACCGTGCTCGGTGGCGATGCTTTCGGGGTGGAACTGCACGCCGTGAATGGGCTTGTCTTTGTGCATCAGGCCCATAATCAAGCCGTCATCTGTTTCGGCTGTGACTTCCAATTCATCGGGCAGGCTATCCCGTTCAACAATCAAAGAATGATAGCGCGTCGCCGTAAAGGGATCAGGTAGGGATTTAAATACACTTTGGCCTTCATGCTTGATATTAGAAACTTTGCCGTGCATCGGCTCTGGCGCACGGATAACTTTGCCGCCAAAAACCTGGCCAATACATTGATGGCCCAGACAAACACCAAAAAGCGGAATGTTTTCATTGGCCGCTTTCTCCACCAGCTCAAGACAAATCCCGGCATGGTCCGGATCACTTGGCCCGGGTGAGATCACGACCCCGGCTGGCTTCATACCAATGACCTCTTGCACGTTGATTTTGTCATTGCGATGGACAAGCGCCTCCACCCCCATATCGCCGAAATACTGCACAAGGTTATAGGTAAAGCTGTCATAATTATCGATAAGCACAATCATGGCACCGTTATCGCTTGAACAGCCCCTAAAATGCAAGGGGATAAAGGCTTTGGCCCGGGATGACAGTATTATCAAACATCTGTATGCTGTAGGGCATGAAACGCTATGCCAATCCACGCGGAACCCTCATATTTATGCTGATTGCCATCCCGATGATGATTTTCATCGATCTGATGGTTTTTGAAGGGCGAACACCTTTTCTATTTACTGATATTGCAATAAAGCAGGAAGAACCGGTTAAGGCCGAAATCGTTGAAGCCGAGATTGTAGAGGACGATTCAGAGTTTAAAGCTGCCAATATGGTTCTGGATACGCCGGAAGCGGTTTATTTGCCACAGCCGGAGCCACTGGTGAACGAGATTAAAGAACCTTCCGGAGAACCAAAGAAAGTAAAGATTGATCCGTACCCAAAAGAAAAGAAGAAGGAAAAGCCTTCGTCGCCTGCAAAGACAGAGCAAGTAAAAACAAAACAATATGATTGGAAGAAACATGCGCCGCCAGTACCGGAAGGCGCCGCAGGCAAGGTAGTTATTATTATCGATGACATGGGCATGGGCAGCAGCACCAAAAAGCTTGTTTCTTTGCCGGGGCCGTTGACATTGTCTTATCTGCCTTACGCTAAATCATTACAGGGGCAAACCGCGCGCGCTCATCAGGCCGGGCATGAATTAATGCTTCATATGCCAATGCAGCCCTCAAACGGCCATGAAAATCCGGGCCCCGATGTGTTGACAACCAATATGGGAGAGGCGGAGCTGAAAGCAGCACTAAACAAAGCGCTGGATAGCTTTGGCGGGTATGGCGGTATTAACAATCATATGGGCAGTAAACTCACAAGTAATGTGCAGGCGATGGGTTGGGTGATGGAAGTTCTCCAGGAGCGTGGGTTGTTTTTTGTCGATTCCAAAACGATTGGCTCTTCAGTCGGAACGCGCAAAGCGGCAGAATTCGGACTCGCTTTTGCCGAACGTGATGTGTTTCTTGATCATCATACAGACATTGATTCGGTACGGGCTGCCTTGCGAAAGCTGGAGAAAATTGCATGGTCGCAGGGTGTGGGGATTGCTATTGGGCATCCTAAGCCAGCAACGATTCAAGCGCTTAAGGAATGGTTGCCGACATTGGAGAGAAGAAACTTGACGCTGGTGCCGGCCAGTGCTGTTGTCGTGCGGGCTGCGCCACAAAGTATGGTAATGGAAGAAGAAATGCCTGCTCCCGATGAAGGGCTTATTGAAGAGTTTTCTGGAACGCCTGCTTTTTCTATGACCCTACCCGAAGACTACTCCAGCTCTGGTCCTGACCTTACTTTACCCGATCAATCGCCAGCTCTGCTGCTTGAATAATGGCGCGGGCCTTGTTACAGCTTTCCTGATATTCGTATTCCGGTTCGCTATCGGCAACCACGCCGCCACCCGCCTGAACATAGAGCTGGCCATCTTTAATCAGTGCAGTCCGCAAGGCAATACAGCTATCCATTTCACCATTGCCGGAGAAATAACCAATACCACCTGCGTAGTAACTCCGCCTGCTTTTTTCGAGATCATCAATGATTTCCATGGCGCGGACTTTGGGGGCGCCGCTAACGGTCCCGGCAGGAAAGCCTGCAAACAAAGCATCAATAATATCAAAATTATCGCGCAACTTTCCTTCGACATTGGAAACGATATGCATGACATGAGAGTAATGTTCGATGGTAAATTGATCTGTAACTTCGACGCTTCCGATCTCTGTAACCCGGCCGACATCATTGCGACCGAGATCGAGAAGCATCAAATGCTCGGCACGTTCTTTTGGATCGTTCAGCAAATCATCGGCATGTTTTTGATCTTCTTCGGCGTTTTCTCCACGCGGTCGTGTGCCAGCAATAGGGCGGATGGTAACGGTTCCATCCCGCACCCGCACTAGAATCTCAGGGCTGGAGCCAACCAGAGCGTAGTTTTTAAAGGACAGGTGAAACATAAACGGCGAGGGGTTAAGGCTGCGTAGGGAACGGTAGAGCGCAAAAGAGGGTAAATCAAACGGGATAGAAAAACGCTGCGAAGGCACAACCTGAAAAATTTCTCCGGCATGAATATATTCGACAGCCTTTTTAACAGCATCGTGATATTCATCTTGTGACGTATTAGAGGCGACTGTCAGTGGCGTAGAGAGTTTTGTTTTTTGAGTGTCTATCTCAGAATTTAATGGTGCCTTTAGTTTTTTTAGCGCGCTGTCGAGCCTCCCGCAAGCTTCCTTATATATGTTATCAGAATTTTCTTTAGAAATATTACCGTGCTGGTAAATTGGTGTTACGATGCACATCTTGTTTTTAACATTGTCAAAAATAGTCAAGATTGTCGGGCGGATCAAAACAGATTCAGGAATCCCCAGATCGTCAGGATTGTCGTCGGGTATGTCTTCAATTTGCCGGATCATATCGTAACCGATATACCCGAATAACCCGGATACAGCCATGGGTGGGATGTTCGGGGCAACAACATCAATCCGTGAATCTTTGAGCAATGTGCGCAAAGATTGCAGCGGTGGAGCATTATATAGCTCCGTGCTACCGTAATCATTCCAGATTTGAACTTCGCCTTCTACGCATTTCCAGATGGTGTCAGGAGAAAATCCAATAACCGAATAGCGCCCGAGCACGGCACCACCCTCAACCGATTCAAGTAAGAAAGAATAATCTTCATCTCCGCATAATTTCAGATAAGCCGAAACTGGTGTTTCGAGGTCCGCGCCAACCCAGCGCCAGACAAGCTGGGTTTTTCCATTCTTATAGTTTTTTCTGAAATCCGTTAGAGAAGGAGATATGTTCTCTGTCATTTAAAAAGACTCGCGACCGGGGCCATATAGTGTGCTTAGCAATTCACGATTCACAACCACACCAAAGGATTCTTGTTTGTTGTTAAGGTAGAGCGATGAGGCTTCATTTTGTCCAGCGCTGGTCAGAGTCGAGTTCAGCTTTTTAATCTCGTCTTCCTTCTGGTTTTTTACAGTAGGCAAAGAAAAACTAGAAATTGCAGCTATAGCGCTTCCCTCAGTGGTATCAACAAGCGCATAACCATCAACAGGCGCTGCAAAAATAATATTCATAGCGCGCTGTGTCAGTGGTTTCTTCGGCTCACCTTGTCGTTTGATGTTTTTGTAGCTCTTGACACTTTTGCCTTTTTCGCGGGCAAAATCTTTTAAAGATTTATTCGTGGTTTCGATTTCACTAAGAAAGGTGGAAACACGTATTTTATTTTCAAGGCGGCGCTGATCATCGGTCCAGCGTTCTTTGATTTCGCTCTCAACCTCTTTAAACGGGGTGTAGCTTTTGGGCTGGATAGAATTTATGTGTATAGCCATAAAGCCGCCATCGGCTGTTTCCATCACCGGCGACGTTTCACCTTCCAGCAATTCATAGGTTGTTTCAACAATAAGGGTGCGACGATCTTCGTATTGGGTAAGGGCATCCTTGCTGTCTTTTCCCTGGCCATAGCTGTTAAATGGGGGCAGGGATTTTGTCTCAATATCAACTTCCTGCTTGACCTCTTCAAGCGTCGCGCCGCCGGCCAGAAGGTCGTCAACCATATTGGCCAGTTCATAGAGCTGATCAGCGAGCCTGACTTGCTTTAGCTCTTCTTCCAGTTCTTTGCGAACACTCTGAAAAGACTGCTTGGTTGGGTTGATAATGTCTTTAACAACCAGGACATGCCAGCCCAAGGCCGTTTGAACAGGGCCAATTTGCTCGCCTTTTTTTGCAGTGAAAGCCAAATCGCTGATTTCGGGTAGTAGGCCGTCTTTTTCAAAGGGTTGTGCTTTAAGGTAAGCGCTGTCTTCACCGGTAATTTTTTTAACAGCTGCTTTTAAAGTGCCTCCGGCTTTAAGGGCGGCGGAAACGGCATTTGCCTCTTCTTCGGATTGTAAAATACTTTGCTCGATATTGCGCTGTTGTGGTGATGTATAGGCATCAATATTTTCATCGTAAGCGGCACGAATTTCTTCTTCCGAAATGTCGATTGTTTTCTTGAGTTTATCGCTGTTGACCTCGACCAATGTCACGGTTCTAGTTTCGGCTTGAGAATAGTTTTCCTTTAGCGCTTCATAAAGGGCGACAAGTTGAGCCCCGCTAGGCTTTTTAATATCCTTCAATTCTTTATCTGAAAAGAGAACAAGATCGATGCTGCGTTGTTCATTTTGGAAGGCGTGAATGTCAGCAGCCATAGAAGGAGATGTGGCCGCCAACCCGTTTTGGAGGGCACTCTTCAAAAGGCTGGTTCCAACTTCACGGCCAATAGCATTGACGAATTCACCTTCAGACATACCTTGCGACATCAAAACCTGGTCAAGAACCTGTTGTGGTGTGTTACCATCTTGCACCATGGGTTCGACAATGGCCCTCACTTTATTAGCTGTATGGTCTTTGCCAACACGAACGCCAAGTT
The DNA here is from genome assembly GCA_021604545.1 of Micavibrio sp. Taxonomy (GTDB): domain Bacteria; phylum Pseudomonadota; class Alphaproteobacteria; order Micavibrionales; family Micavibrionaceae; genus UBA5701. The sequence continues at coordinate 588,408 of BQJE01000001.1, read as the reverse complement.
TTGAGGCGGACTGATGCATTAAAGAGATCCTGATTTCATTGTTCAGCAATTCATCTATATAGCCGAGCTTAAAGGCTTCTTCCGGTGCAATGCCGATACGTCCCAATGTCCGGCGGACGGTACGATCAAAAGCGGAGATATTAATTTTTTCGCCGCCTGCTTTACCGATATCTGTTCTCGAGATGCCACCACGGAAAAACCCGCCGACATCTGTCATGACCAGCCCGCCTGCGGCAAAAACCAGCAGTCCTAGAAGAAAGTATTTAAGTAATCCGGTTGATGCGCCTTTGCGCAGAGATTGCATGGCCATAATAAAACTTACTTTCCTGTATTCGTGACGATGAGTATTCCCAAAACGTTTTCGATCATGCACTATAAGAACCTGCATTTAAAGGAGCAAGAGGAGAAGCTATGAAAAAGCTGATCGCAGGGAATTGGAAAATGAACGGGTCCTGGGCTGAAACCAGGAACCTGACGGAGAATATCCTAAAAGGGATAGAGGCTGATCCTAGTCTGGAAGATACATGCGATCTGGTTATTTTTCCGCCTTTCATTCATATCGGCGTGGCCAAGGAAATGTTGACTGAGGCTGATTCACCGCTCACTTACGGAGCACAGGACTGCTCCTTCAACGGCAATGGCGCGTATACCGGGGACACCTCAGCCTATATGCTGCGGGATTTTGGCTGTGAATATGTAATATTGGGTCATTCAGAGCGCCGCCAATATCATGGTGAGACCAACGAAACTGTGAAAAGTAAGGCGGCCGTGGCTCATTCTGAAGGCCTGAAGGCCATTATTTGCATCGGTGAGCAGGAATCAGAGCGTGAATCGGGGGCTGAAAAAGACGTTGTTGGCAGTCAACTGCTGGAATCCTTGCCTGAAAGCGCAACGATTTTAAACACAGTCATAGCTTATGAGCCGGTATGGGCCATTGGAACCGGAAAAACAGCCACACCGGATGATGTGAAAGACATGCACGAATTTATTCGTAAGAAACTGGTGGAACGTCTTGAAATAGCTGAAAATATGCGTATTTTATATGGCGGTTCGATGAAGCCGGATAATGCAAAAAAGTTGCTGGCGACGCCGAATGTGGATGGTGGGCTGATTGGTGGTGCCAGCCTTGATGCGGAAGCTTTTTTAGCTATTGCACGCGCCGCTTAAAAAGAATAGAAAATAGGCCCATGGAGTCAGTTGTTCTCGTAATTCATCTATTTTTAGCCCTCGCCATAATCGGGTTGGTCCTGCTTCAGCGCTCTGAAGGAGGCGGTCTTGGTATTGGCGGCGGAGGCGGCGGCATGGGTGGTTTGGCGTCAGCCAAAGGTACGGCCAATCTGCTATCGCGCGCGACTGGCATTTGCGCTTTTGCCTTCTTTTCAACCAGTCTGCTTTTGGGCATTCTGGCTGGAACGCATAGTCGTGACCGGGAGGGTATTCTCGAAGGACTGGAAGCGCCGATTATAGAAGAAGTTGTTGAAGGCGAGACAAAAGCTAAAAAAGCAGCTGGCACCGGAAAAGTTAAAGTGGGTAAAGATGGTGCGATCACCATTCCTGATGTACCTATCGCTGAATAGGGTTACGTTTATTATATGACACGATATATTTTTATCACGGGCGGTGTTGTTTCCTCATTGGGGAAGGGACTAGGCTCCGCCGCGCTTGGTGCGTTGTTGCAGGCGCGCGGGTACAAGGTTCGCCTGTGTAAACTCGACCCTTATCTCAACGTTGATCCCGGCACTATGAGCCCGTTCCAGCATGGTGAAGTCTATGTCACCGATGACGGGGCAGAGGCTGATCTTGATCTTGGGCACTATGAACGCTTCACCGGCGTACCGGCCAAAGCGGCCGATAACACAACAACTGGGCGGATATATACCAGCGTTCTCCAAAAGGAACGACGCGGTGATTATCTCGGTGCGACGATCCAGGTTATTCCTCACATCACCAACGAGATTAAAGAATTTATCGCCGAAAAAGAAAACACGGCCGATTTTGTATTGTGCGAGATTGGTGGCACGGTCGGTGATATTGAGAGCTTGCCGTTCCTTGAGGCCATTCGCCAGTTCGGCAATGAGGTTGGGGGAGATCGGGCGCTGTTTCTTCATGTGACGCTATTGCCCTATATCCCGGCAGCGGGTGAGCTTAAAACCAAGCCGACGCAACATTCGGTGAAGGAGCTCATGAGCTACGGCATCCGGCCGCAAATTCTACTCTGTCGTGCGGATCGTGAAATCGACGAAGATGAGCGCAAGAAAATCGCGCTGTTTTGTAATATTGACTACCCAAAAGTTATTCCGGCGCTCGATGTGTCTTCAATCTATGAGGTGCCATTAACTTATCATGCAGAGGGGCTTGATAAACAGGTGATGGAGAGTTTTGGGATTGACGATATTCCTGATCTCGATCTCTCGATCTGGGAAGATATTGTCGAGCGTGTCAAGGCACCCGAGGGTGAGGTGAAGATTGCAGTTGTCGGTAAGTACACTGATTTAACAGATAGCTATAAATCTTTGAACGAAGCCCTGACTCATGGTGGTATTGCCAATAGCGTTAAGGTGAAACTCAAATTTCTTGAATCTGAGCTCTTTGAAACTGAAGATCCGGCTGACCACCTCAAAGGGGTCCATGGCGTTTTGGTGCCTGGTGGCTTTGGTGAGCGTGGCGCAGAAGGAAAAATTAAAGCCGTACAATATGCGCGTGAAAAGAAAATTCCTTATTTCGGGATATGTTTTGGTATGCAGATGGCGGTGATTGAGGCAGCGCGGAATTTGTGCAACATCAAAGATGCCTCATCTTCCGAATTCGAAGGCAAGGGCACCCATATTATTGGCCTGATGACCGAATGGGAAAAGGGCGGCAAGAAAGAAAAGCGCGGCAGTGAAACGGATAAAGGTGGTACCATGCGCCTCGGCGCCTATCCGGCGAAGCTGGTGAAAGGCTCAAAGGTCGCTGAAATTTATGACACCACCAAAATCAGCGAACGCCACCGCCATCGCTATGAAGTGAACATCAATTACAAAGATCAGCTGGAGAAAGAAGGCATTCAGTTCTCCGGCCTGTCACCAGACGGAAAATTACCAGAGATTATTGAGCACAAAGACCACCCCTGGTTTATCGGGGTGCAGTTCCACCCCGAACTCAAATCCAAACCTTTCGATCCGCATCCGTTGTTCGTAAGCTTTATTAAAGCCGCGGTTGAGCAAAGCCGTCTTGTCTAAGATGTTAAGCCATAGGATTTGGATTAGGATCTTCAGTATTTTTAGCAAAAGTTCTTGCTTTCGACAGGGCAGCACCATGTACGGGTTTGCAGTTTACAACATCGCGTGCTTCTTTGCTTAGGCGCGTACCTTTTTCAGCCGCAGCACTAAGAACGTGGCGCAAGCCAGGCAGTGTATTGATATCATGAGTTGTATTATCAGTTTTATGTGACTCTCTTTGAAACGGACGGTTAGACATTTAAAGCTCCTTTTTCATATTTTTACTAGCAAGCGTTATTTCATAGCATAGCTGTGAAATTTTATTCAATAGGAAATTTAAGATTTTTCTACTTTATTTATCAAAAAGCTAGAAACCTTTGACCCATAGCTGTTTTCTATGCCATTCCTATGCTCATGAAAACAGTCACAGTTCAAAACATTGAAATCGCCAACAATCGGCCCTTTACGCTGATTGCCGGGCCGTGCCAGATGGAAAGCCGGGATCATGCGTTTGAGATGTGTGGCGCGCTGGCTGAGCTGACCAAAAAACTTGGCATTGGCTTCATCTACAAAACATCCTTTGACAAGGCCAACCGCACCTCGATCAAAACCCAGCGAGGCCTTGGCCTTGAAAAGGCACTCCCCATCTTTGCCGACATCAAAAAAGAATTTAGCGTCCCGACCATCACCGACGTCCATCTGCCTGAGCATTGCGCCGAAGTCGGCGAGGCTGTGGATGTCCTTCAAATTCCGGCTTTCCTCTGCCGTCAGACAGACCTCCTGATCGCCGCCGCCAAAACCGGCAAAGCGATCAATGTAAAAAAGGGCCAATTCCTCGCCCCATGGGACATGGAGAACGTTGCCGCCAAACTCTCCGACAGCGGCAATGACAACATTATGCTCTGTGAGCGCGGCGCGAGCTTTGGCTACAATACGCTGGTCTCCGATATGCGCGCGATCCCGATCATGCAAAAAACCGGCTATCCGGTGATTTTTGATGCCACCCATTCGGTGCAGCAACCGGGCGGGCAGGGTACAACATCGGGCGGCGACCGTGAAATGGTGCCGGTTTTGGCTCGTGCCGCTATGGCCGTAGGTGTTGCCGGTGTATTCATGGAAACCCATCAGGACCCTGATAATGCGCCTTCAGACGGCCCAAATATGGTGAAATTGCAAGATATGGGGGCTCTTTTGGCAGAATTAATGGAAATAGACAAAATCGCCAAAAAAAGGGTATAATAGAGGTATAAGCAAAGGAGTTGCTGAATTGAGAGTTGCAGGAGCATCACAGTTTTTAAACGCCTCGACCCTGGCCAATAGCCGGGGTATTGCGCCATCTGCGCCAACCGTCCTCAGTCAAAGTGGAGACACTGCCAGCCTTTTAGAGGCAGGCCGTAATGCTTTGCGCGTTGGTGGTTTTGGTATTTCTTCCGGCGCCAGAGCCCTTAATGCCCAGTATCTCAGTCAGTCCTCATCTCTTGGTAATCAGATTTTATCTCTGGCCGTTGGTGCCAACGCCACAATTGAAGGGGCGCAGCAACAGATACTGGCGCTTCGCTCTCGCTTTTCCGATGATCAGCTTGCACCGTTCCTGCGTGCTGAAGAGAGCACAGCCGAGGATACGTTGACTGGATCGCTGGTTGACGAAGAAGCCTAGAATTTTCCAATAAGCTATGCTAGAAAAGCCTCAGATTTACTAAAGATCAGAGGAACATAGCATCATGACCGCCATACTTGATATTCATGCCAGACAAATTCTCGATAGTCGTGGCAATCCGACCGTAGAGGTTGATGTTGTGCTCGAGAGCGGTGCACGTGGCCGCGCTGCGGTGCCATCCGGCGCCTCAACAGGTGCTTATGAAGCGTCCGAATTACGCGATGGCAACAAGAAACGTTATGGCGGCAAGGGCGTGACCAAAGCCGTTAGTAACGTCAACACAGAAATCTTTGAGGCTTTACGCGGCGCCGATGCTGAAGACCAGATGCAGATTGACCGCATCATGATCGATCTTGATGGAACCAAAAATAAATCACGTCTCGGCGCCAATGCTATTCTCGGTGTGTCGATGGCCGTTGCCAAAGCCGTAGCGGATGAGCTGGACGTTCCACTTTATCGTTATATCGGCGGCGCACAGGCGCATCTTTTGCCGACACCAATGATGAATATTTTGAACGGCGGCGCGCATGCCGATAACCCGGTTGATATTCAGGAATTTATGATTATGCCGGTCAGCGCTTCAGATTTTAGCGAAGGTTTGCGTGCTGGCGCAGAAATTTTTCATGCATTGAAAAAAGAACTGTCTCAGGCTGGTCTGAACACCAATGTTGGTGATGAGGGGGGCTTTGCGCCCGCGGTTAAATCTTCCGAAGAAGCTCTTGATTACATCATGAAGTCGATCCGGGCCGCTGGATACACTGAAGGCAAAGACATCGTGATTGCCCTCGATTCCGCTTCTACCGAATTCTACAAAGACGGCAAATACCATCTGGATGGTGAGGGCAGGGTGCTCTCATCCGATGAAATGATTCAGTATTACAAAGGTCTTTGTGCGTCCTATCCGATTGTTTCCATCGAAGATGGGCTGGCTGAAGATGACTGGGATGGTTGGATTAAGTTAACCGAAACGATTGGTGATCGCGTGCAGCTTGTTGGTGATGATTTGTTTGTCACCAACCCCGAACGCCTCAAACAAGGCATTGAAACCAAAGCCGCCAATTCTATTCTGGTGAAGGTTAATCAAATCGGCACTCTAAGCGAAACACTGGAAGCGATTGAAATTGCCAAAAAAGCCGGTTTTGGTATTGTGTTGTCCCATAGATCCGGCGAAACTGAAGATGCAACAATCGCTGATTTGGCTGTGGCCACAAATGCTGGACAGATTAAAACCGGGTCGCTGTCACGTTCCGACCGCACCGCCAAATACAATCAGCTTTTAAGAATTGAAGAAGAGCTGGGATCGTCCGCCGAATATTCCGGCACCGGATTCCTTCGTGCCAAGCCACAAAAAACCAAAAAGAAAAATGCTGCGTAATTAAGGAGAGTAAGATGCCTTTCAAGAAATTAAAAATAACGCCGCGGCAAGCCCGCTATTACCTTTTCTTTGCGGCGCTGCTTATCGCCTTGCCCAGTATTGCCAACATGTACAAAGGACATGAAGGGAAATTCCTTGTGGCGACGAGCGCTGTTGAAGGCTCACCCTTTGAAGAAACAGTGATTTACCTCAGCCATCACAATTTTTGGGGTGCGCGCGGTGTCGTCATTAACAAACCGATCCGCAAGGCCAAAGTCGACCACGATTTCCCGGAGAAGAAATGGTACGTCCATCTTTATGAAGGTGGGCCGGTTAATGTAGAGAAAGAAAATTCATTACTACTCAAAGCCGAAGAATTACCACAGGGTTTTGTGGTGACGCCTGTTGATGATGCCAGAAAGGCGCAACCGGATTTAATCGAAGTGTTTGAAAAAAATCAGAATAAAAACCCTCTGCGGCTGTTCATGGGCTATTCCGGCTGGGGTGTCTGGCAGTTGAACCGCGAGATCGCCCGCGGCACCTGGGGTGTGATTGATTATGATCCAAGCTTGATGTTTAGAACCAAATCAACGCGCGTTTGGAAAAAAGCCATGGAGCGTGTGTCGGAAGAGCAGCCTGCAAAAGAGGCGGGAGCTTAAAAAAATTCGCTTGGGATTTTTATGAGTCAAAAGAGTCACTTAGCGCATTTCGTTCTTGGTATGTACTCATTAAGCCATTGAATCAATTGTATTTTTTGACTTGTCCACAAGACTCAAATGTGATTCTATAGAGTCATGAACGCGCTATACCAACAACGCTATGTGATCCGCCAGAACCTGATCTTCTTGATTGGAATATGCCTTACCATTTATTTTTCCTACCACACGATTCAGGGCAATCGTAGCTATTTGCGTTTAATGTCGCTAAACAGTGTCATTTCAAAAACCGCAGATGAATACAAAATCCTCAAATCCAAGCGCGAGACCATTGAAGAAAAAGTGGTTATGATGCGCCCTGGTACGATCAACCGTGATCTGCTGGAGGAAAGGGTACGCCTTGTTTTGGGCTATCGCCACCCCGACGAAAAAACCATCCTCACCGAATAATTTCCCAGACAGTTTGGAGTAATTTCAATATTTCGCAGTGCAATAATCCCGGTTTCTTCTGGAACAGGTTTAGGAAATGTTGTAACCATTCTGTGTTATTTGAAGAATGATTTACGGGACATCACCCAGCCGGAGAACAAATTGGCCGCTACGCAAAAAAAGAAGAAAAAAGAGCCAAAAAAGTCGAGCGGCGCGCCCCAGAGCAAAACACCAAGTCAGGACGACCTCAAAAAACTCTACCGCGATATGCTGCTGATCCGTCGCTTTGAAGAAAAGGCCGGGCAGCTTTATGGCATGGGTTTTATCGGCGGGTTTTGCCACCTCTACATAGGACAAGAGGCTGTCGTCACCGGCATCACATCCGTGCAAGAAAAGCAGGACACCGTTGTCACATCCTATCGCGATCACGCCCATATGCTGGCTTGCGGAATGGAGCCGCGCGGCATCATGGCCGAGCTCACGGGTCGTGTCACAGGATACTCACGCGGCAAGGGCGGCTCGATGCATATGTTCAGCCGCGAAGAAGGTTTCTTTGGCGGTCATGGTATTGTTGGCGCTTCAACCTCTATCGGCACCGGCCTCGGCTTTGCGCATAAATACAAAAAAGACAAAGGCGTGGCCGTGGCCTATATGGGTGATGGCGCCGCCAATCAGGGCCAGGTCGCTGAATGCTACAATATGGCCGCGCTATGGGATTTGCCGGTGCTGTTCGTGATTGAGAATAATCAATATGGCATGGGCACTTCCGTTCACCGCGCCGCGGCCGGGCAGCTCTACAAACGCGGTGAAGGCTACGGCATTCCCGGCGAACAGGTCGACGGCATGGATGTGTTCGAAGTACAAAAAGCGGCGAAGCAGGCGCTCGATTATATTCGCTCGGGCAACGGGCCGTATATTCTCGAGGTGATGACCTATAGATATCGTGGCCATTCGATGTCTGACCCGGCAAAATACCGCACCAAAGAAGAAGTTAGCAGTTTCAAGGAAGAGCGTGACCCGATAACGCACCTCAAAGAAACGCTTCTGGCAGCCAAAGTACCCGAAGACGATATCAAGGAAATAGATAAAGAGATTAAAGAGATCGTAGCCGAAGCTGCGCAATTCGCGCAGGAGTCCCCTGAGCCCGACCCGTCCGAGCTCTGGACCGATGTTTTGGTGGAGGTTTAGTTATGAGTAAAGCAGATGAGATAATTGCAAGATTAAAATCTTTAGCTGAAGAAGTGCCTATACCTAAAAGTTTGCCTTCCGAAGATCAGGTGCTGGAGATAGAAAAAAGTCTAGGCCTTAATTTTCATGATGATTTTAAAAAGTATTTATTGGCTGCCAGTAATGTAGTTTTTGGTATAAAAGAGCCTGTTCAAATTACTAATTTAGAAGCACATGATTCACTTACAGAAGTCATAGAAAACTCTAAAGCTTATGAGCTTCCTCAAGATGTCCTTCCGATATGTCACGATAATGCTGATTTTTATTGCCTCACGAGTACAGGTGAGGTTCTTTTTTGGTCTCATGATATTTCCAATTATACAGAAGAAAAATGGAGCAATATTTGGGAATGGATCGAACAAGTTTGGATTAATGAATATTTAGAAGGTGAAAGCGAATAATGCCAACACCGATCCTCATGCCGGCCCTCTCTCCGACCATGACCGAAGGCAATTTGGCCAAATGGCACAAGGCCGAAGGCGATAAAGTCGAAGCGGGCGACGTCATTGCCGAGATTGAAACCGACAAGGCGACGATGGAGGTCGAGGCGGTTGATGAGGGTATCATTGGTAAAATTCTGATTTCTGAGGGCACCGAAGGTGTGGCCGTCAACACACCGATTGCCATGTTGGTAGAGGAGGGGGAGAGTGCTGATGATATTTCAGATGATGTCATCCTGAGCGCAAGCGAAGGATCTCCGCCAAGTCAGGGAGATTCTTCAGTCGCTGCGCTTCCTCAGAATGACATGAATGTTTCCCAACCCTCCGGCGCGCACATAGAAAACCGCGACATTCTCTACGCGCAAGGGGCTATCCTCGAGCCACCCCCATTCGACGAAGCCAGCTTTACCGACACGCATACACAAACTATTCGCGAAGCGCTCCGCGATGCCATGGCCGAGGAAATGCGCCGTGAAAAAGACGTCTATCTGATGGGCGAAGAGGTCGCCGAATATCAGGGCGCCTATAAAGTCTCGCAAGGGCTGCTCGATGAATTCGGCGCCGATCGCGTGATTGATACGCCAATCACTGAACATGGCTTTGCCGGGATTGCTGTTGGCTCGGCCATGAACGGCCTGCGCCCCATTGTCGAATTCATGACCTGGAATTTCGGCATGCAGGCGATGGATCATATTATTAACTCCGCCGCCAAGACGCTTTATATGGCTGGTGGGCAGCTCGGTTGTCCGATCGTCTTTCGTGGTCCTAACGGGGCGGCATCTCGTGTCGGCGCCCAGCACTCACAATGCTATGCGAGCTGGTATGCGCATGTGCCGGGGCTGAAAGTGGTGTCGCCGTGGTCGGGCGCTGATGCCAAGGGCCTACTTAAAGCCGCAATCCGTGACCCTAACCCCATCATATTTTTAGAAAATGAAATGCTCTATGGTCAAAGCTTTGAAGTGCCCGAAAGCGATGAATTTGTGATCCCGCTGGGCCGTGCCAAAATTGAACGCGAGGGTAGCGATGTCACAATTGTGGCTTACTCCATTATGGTTGGCAAAGCGCTTGAGGCAGCCGAAGAGCTTGCCGGGCAGGGGATTGATGCCGAAGTGATTAATTTACGAACTATTCGTCCGCTTGATCGCCATACGATTTTAGAAAGCGTCAAAAAGACAAACCGCATCGTTAGCGTCGAAGAAAGCTGGCCGTTTGCCGGCATCGGCTCGGAAATTGCCGCGCTTTGCGGTGAACATGCGTTCGATTATCTCGATGCTCCGGTGACCCGCGTTTGCAGCGCCGATGTACCGCTGCCTTATGCCGCAAATATTGAAGCGCTGGCGCTACCCCAGCCTTCGCACATCATCGAAGCGGCAAGGAAGGTTTGTTATGCGGATTAAAGATCAGAGACGAACGCCAAAGTTTTTAAACAGAGATTCTCTGGTTTTATCTACACCAGTTTGTATCAAAGAACGCTTTGTGGCTTTCGGAATTCCTTCAATTTTTATGCCCATAGTCAATTTAGAAAAATCAGTTGTAGACAAATCTACCTTTAAGACATCTTCTAGCGTAATTTTTCCTGCTTCAATCAGGCCCATTGCAGATTGGGTAAAGCCGCCTTTCTCCAGATCTGTACTTAAAAACCGTTCTCCGTTTGCAAGCGCATGCCTAAGACGTCCGATTACTTCTTCATTCTCTTGTCTGTCAATTTTTAGGTGGCCGTTGCCTTTCTTTTTACTCATTTTATTCTCCGCGATGTTTAAGTTTATGAAAAAGGTGTTTTTACAGATTAAATTAGAGTCGTCAAGCAGAAAATACAGATTTGAGGAGCAATATGCCCATTAATATAACAATGCCGGCGCTATCCCCAACAATGACCGAGGGGAACTTGGCCAAATGGCATAAGGCTGTGGGTGATAAAGTCGAAGCGGGCGACGTGATTGCCGAAATCGAAACCGACAAGGCGACCATGGAGGTTGAAGCGGTTGATGAGGGTGTTCTTGGTAAAATCATTGTCGCCGAAGGCACGGAAAACGTTCCCGTGAATGAAGTTATTGCTGTGTTGCTGGAAGAGGGCGAGAGCGCTTCCGATGCTGTCGCACAGCAGCCTGCCAAAGCTCCTGCATCTTCAAAATCTGAGGCACCAAAAGTAATGCCTACACCACAAAAACCTACGCCAACGCCACAAGCCCCATCAGGAAATCGTGTATTTGTCTCCCCACTGGCCAGAAGACTGGCCGCAGAAAAGGGTATCGATCTTTCAGCCGTCAAAGGCTCTGGTCCACATGGCCGTATTGTGAAGGCTGATGTTGAGAGTGCCCCGACAGGAACAACAGCGCCAACATCTTCTCCGACCACTGTACCAGCCATTGATACAAAATCCATGGTTGATGCTCTCGGCATAAAGTACACAGAAATTCCTAACAACAACATCAAGAAAATCACGGCCCAACGTCTTGTTGAATCCAAACAAACTGTTCCACATTTCTATCTCACGATTGATTGCGAGATCGACAATCTTTTGCAAACACGCAAAGAGGTCAACGACAAAGCTGCCGGAAAATACAAACTTTCGGTCAATGACTTTATTATCAAAGCTTGCGCTATGGCACTCAAATCTTACCCAGCCGCCAATGTTTCCTGGAGCAACAAGGCCATCTTGCAATATGAACAGGCTGATATTTCTGTCGCGGTTTCAACGCCGAACGGACTTATAACACCAATCGTCAGAGGCGCTGATGACAAAGGCATGCGCGAAATATCCGATGAAGTGAAAGATCTCGCTGGTCGCGCTCGTGAAGGAAAATTAAAGCCCGAAGAATTTCAGGGTGGCACCTTTACCGTTTCCAATCTCGGCATGTTCGGAATTAAAGAGTTTGCCGCCATTATCAACCCGCCACAAGCCTGTATCCTGGCTGTCGGGGCAGGGCGTGAACAACCTGTCGCCTATAATGGAGAGATCAAAATCAAAACCGTTATGAGTTGTACGCTTTCTACCGATCATAGAGCCGTTGATGGCGCTGTTGGCGCTGAGTTTCTGCAAATACTGAAAGAATACATCGAAAACCCTGTAAACATGTTGGTATAAGGGAGAACAGGAAATGATAGATAGAAAGCCAATTATTGGCGTGATGGGGTCACATGAGAATCCTTGGAAGGATATCTCAGAGCCGATTGGGCGCATGATCGCAAAGCATGATTATCATCTTCTGACCGGTGCTGGAGGAGGTGTCATGGAATCCGTAGCCAGAGCCTTTACAGAAGTAAAAGATCGGGAAGGAACAAGTATAGGCATCGTGCCGACCGTTGATTATAATGGAGCTTTATTAGCCAGGGAGGAATACCCCAATCACTTTATTGAGTTGCCCATCCTGACTCCGTTAGATACCAAAGCGCAGGGCGATTCTATGCCTTACAGTCGCAATCATGTGAATATCATGACCAGTCATGCCATCATTTTTCTGCCCGGATCCCATGGTACAAAAAATGAGGTTTCATTGGCCATTTCCTTTAACAAGCCCATGATTCTTTTTGGGCCCGAGGAAGCTTTTGATAAATTTCCAGACGCACCTATTCGTGCCGATGATATTAATGAGGTAAAAGAATTTCTGGAGCACACTGTTGCTAAAATTCGTACCGATAGAGGCTACACCTGATGAGCGCCAAAACTTTCGATCTTATTGTCATTGGTGGCGGCCCGGGAGGCTACGTTGCGGCCATACGCGCTTCGCAGCTTGGTATGAAAGTGGCTTTGGTCGAAAACCAGCATCTTGGTGGCATCTGCCTTAACTGGGGCTGCATTCCAACCAAGGCGCTGCTCCGCTCCAGCGAGATCCATCATTTGCTCCAGCATGTAGACGAATTTGGGTTTGAAATCAAAGATATATCATTTGATCTTAAGAAAATAGTTCAACGTTCTCGTGGCGTCGCCAAACAGCTTTCCGGCGGTATTGGGCACCTTCTTAAAAAGAACAAAGTCACCGTGATTGACGGCTTCGCCAATCTTCAGGGCGGCGGCAAAGTCGCGGTTGAAAAAGACGGTAAGAAAATTGACGGCATTGCCGCTAAAAACATCATTGTCGCCACCGGTGCGCGGGCACGCGAACTGCCGGGGCTGGAATCCGACGGCAAGCTGGTCTGGACCTATAAAGAGGCCATGGTGCCGGATAAAATGCCGAAATCTTTATTGGTGGTCGGTTCCGGTGCGATCGGGATTGAATTCGCCAGCTTCTACCGCCTGATGGGCGCTGAGGTCACAGTGGTCGAAGTCATGGACCGTATTCTCCCCGTGGAAGACGAGGAAATCTCCGCCCACGCGCATAAACAATTCGAAAAACAGGGTATGAAAATTATAACGTCCGCGCAGGTCACCAAGCTCGACAAAGGCAAAACCAACGTCAAGGTTACGGTGGAGAAGGCTGGCAAGAAGGAACAAATCACCGTCGATAACGTCATTATGGCGGTCGGCATTGTCGGCAACACCGAAAATATTGGCCTCGAAAAAACCAAGGTCAAAGTCGATCGCGGCCACATTATTACCAATGAATGGTTGGCCACAAATGAGCCCGGCGTCTATGCCATCGGCGATGTCACCGGCCCGCCCTGGCTGGCGCATAAGGCAAGCCATGAAGGCGTCATCTGTGTCGAAAAGATAGCAGGACAAACAGGACAAAAGGGTGTCCATCCAATGAACAAGTTAAACATTCCGGGCTGTACTTATTGCACACCGCAAGTCGCCAGCGTGGGACTCACCGAAAAAGCGGCCAAGGAAGCTGGCCACAAAGTCAAAGTCGGGCGCTTCCCCTTTATGGGCAACGGCAAAGCGATTGCGATGGGCGAAGCAGAAGGGCTGGTCAAAACCATCTTTGATGAAAAAACCGGGGAGCTTTTGGGCGCCCATATGATCGGCGCCGAAGTCACGGAGATGATCCAGGGCTACGTTGTGGCCAAAACATTAGAGACCACCGAAGCCGAGCTCATGCACACCATCTTCCCGCATCCAACCCTAAGCGAAATGATGCACGAAAGCGTGCTGGATGCGTATGGGAAGGTTATTCATTTCTAGTTGACGTATTTAACTTTATGGGTATTATTATTGGAAAGCCCTATATATAAAGGAGAAACAATGAAAACCTGTAAAATATCAAATACAATGGACATGCCTGAAAAATTCGACTTTGCAAGGCAAGCTGGTTATCCATATCTTGTGCAGGTTGGCGCTCCTTATCTAACCCCTTCCAGAGACGAGGGAAATCCTTCTATTAAAGATCTAGGTTATCAGGGAGTTTTTGCTATTAGTGAGTTGCCTGAAACAGAGAAATCTATGATCGCCTTGCGAGAAGATATCAGGCGCACACTAAATTCAGGCAATATTAATATCGGCGAGTTTTTTCAAACTTCTGACGGAGCGCGCGTTTCTACTGCTGAGCCTGTAGCACAAATCTAAATATCTGTGAAATATAAATAAATATTGTCAGTAAGCAGGCTGCAATTATCGCATAGGATTATTATCCTTTTTGTGCTATAGTTGCGGTTGGGTCAAAAACGTTTATATAAGATAAGGAGCAGAGCGGGGGCACCCACCATAAAAAACGTGGAACAAACTGATGAAGCTGGATCAGCAATAGAAATCAATAGCTTGCAAGAGGCAACAAGGGAAAACATGATGAGATTAGTATTGCTGGCACTTTTTTTAATTCTACAAACATCAAGCGCGATGGCCGCAGAACTGACCGAACAAAGCATTCGGGATATTTATAAACAATCAGCAGATCTTGCCACTGGCAAAACAGTTGATGCAGAAAAAAATATGGCTTTCTTAAAAAAGCATCTGACGGAGGATGTAATTTTGAACATAACCATGAATGTCAATGTTCTGGAGGAGCCTATTGTAACGCACATAAACAAAGAAGAAGCGATTAAGACAACAGGTGAAAGCTATCGCAAAATAAGAGACTCAGAATCCAGAGTGGAAATCTCCAGCATTGATATTGCTGAGAGCAGGCAAGAAGCGACCGTAAAACATAAGGTATTTCAGGATGGTGTTATACATGAGGAAGCTCAGAATGGTAATAAAGTAAAACTTTCCTACCAATCAATTTCGACTTGCACAGATCTTTTGATTGTAAATAAAGAGATTATCCAGTGGCCAAAATCAAGCTGTAACACGAATGTTATTTATGGCACACCTGAGATTGTTAAGATCGATCATGACCTATAACCCCGAACTGCTCAACAAAGCCAAGCGTCACCCGGAAAAGCAAAAAAATCCGGATCGCCCTGCTGGCCGTAAACCCGAATGGATCAGGGTGAAAGCGCCGCAAGGTAAAGTGTATCAAGAAACCCGCGATACCGTCCGCAAACACAAGCTCACAACTGTGTGCGAGGAAGCAGGCTGCCCCAATATAGGTGAATGCTGGCAGCAAAAACACGCCACGTTTATGATTATGGGCGAAGTGTGCACAAGGGCTTGCGCGTTTTGTAATGTTGCAACCGGCAAACCGAATGAGCTTGATAAGCTTGAGCCGCTGCGCGTTGGCGTTGCTGTGCTTCAAATGGGCCTCAAACATGTCGTGGTGACATCTGTTGATCGTGACGATCTGAATGATTCTGGCGCCGATCATTTCGTCAAAACCATTCAGGCGATCCGTATGAAATCGCCGGGAACAACGGTCGAAATCCTGCCCGGAGATTTTCGCGGCGACATGGCAGCGATTGATAGTGTCATCCATGCGCGTCCCGATGTCTTCAACCATAATCTAGAGACCGTGCCGCGACTGTACCCGACCATTCGTCCTGGCGCGCGTTATTTCCGCAGCCTTCGGCTGTTACAACGCGTTAAAGATGTTGATCCGCAACAATTCACCAAATCCGGCCTGATGGTTGGCCTTGGTGAAACCAAGGAAGAAGTGGCACAGGTCATGGATGATCAACGCGCCGCTGGCGTTGATTTCCTGACCATCGGTCAATATCTCCAGCCAACGCCGAAACACGCGCCGGTCGATCGGTTTTGGACGCCCGATGAATTTGCGGCGCTCGAAAAAATGGCCCGCAGCAAAGGATTTTTGATGGTTTCGGCAACGCCACTGACCCGTTCCTCCCATCACGCCGGCGAGGATTTCAAAAAGTTGAAAGAGGCTCGCGAAAAACAGCTCACCAAACAGGCGGCGGAATAGGGGTATGCCAACCCATAACGAAAAACGGATACTTCCCTACACACCGGAGCAGCTATTCGATTTGGTGGCGGATGTTGAAAAATACCCGGAATTTCTGCCCTGGTGCCTCAAAAGCCGTATTACAAAACAAGAAGGCGATGTATTTTATGCCGATCTTATCATTGGCTATAAAATGGTGCAGGAAAAATTCACCTCAAAAGTTACGCTAACAAAACCCGATGAAATTCACGTTGAATACATTAAGGGCCCAATGAAACATCTTTCCAATCACTGGAAATTCACTCCTGAATCAGATGGCTCCTGCACAATTGATTTCTTTCTGGACTTTGAATTTAAAAACAAAATATTCCAAAACCTCATCGGCGTTTTCTTTGAAAAGGCGCTACGAAAAATGGTTTCTGCTTTTGAATCCCGCGCCAAAGACTTGTATGGAGATCAAACATGAAAACCATGCTGATTTACACAGAAGGCGAAATGATCGGCGATGGGATCATTCTTTTGCCCTTTATTGCAGCCCTGAAGAAGGCTTTGCCGGATTTACACCTCACTTGGCTGTGCGAACGTAATAGCGTTTATACCGGTGTTTTGTCGGAATTGGCAGAGCCTCTGATTGATGAGATTATTGAGCTTGCGCCGCAAACTTTAACCTGGTCCGGCGGGCGCTCTGTCACAAACTGTAGAAAGTTCGATTCTGTTATCGACACACAGCGGCGTGTCAAAAGAACGCTGCTCCTAAAACATATTGCACACAAGAGATTTATCTCCTCGGCAGCGCGCTATTTATTTTCCAGTGCTCGGCCGCACAAAAAACATCATAGGCTCATCGATAATATGTTCGAATGGGGACGGATGGCGACCGGGTTAGAGTTAGAGCCGCAGCCTATCACCTTACCGGACGAAAAATGGAATAAGGAAGCGACAGTATTGTTACCGCCTGGTCGTGATTATGTAGGTTTTGTTCCCGGTGCAGGGCAGGTGCATAAGAAATGGAAGCTGGAAAATTTTATCACGCTGGCCCAACATTGCGTGAGTAAGCGCAAGGTGCCGGTTTTCTTCCTTGGACCAATGGAATCCGAGCTAAAAGATAGGCTGAGAGCGGAATTACCCAAGGCGCTTATCCCTGATCTGTGCAGCCCCTATTTGACAATTGCTTTGGGGCGACGCTTAAAAGCGGCGGTTGCAAATGACAGTGGCGGCGGTCATTTAATTGCGGCAGGTAACGCACCAATGGTTACTTTATTTCGCAGTAACGGAGTCAGGCGCAAGTTTTTACCAACCGCGCCACACGTTATTGCTCTGACACCCGAAGATTTTGATGTGTCCTCCATGGAGAAAATTCCACAAGAAGCGGTAACAAAAGCACTAGAGGAAATTTTATGCTAGGAAAGTATCTCGATCAGAAGAGACAAAGCGGCCTCAGTGCTCTGCTGCCTGATATCATCACGGTTTCCTTCAAATACATGATGGGTGTTTCCGGTTTTACCACCTTTAATCGTATAGCCGATGTAAATTGTTCCGACCGGTTTTTCGTCACTGCCACCATCGGGGCCGGCAATGCCGGTAATGGAAATGGCGATATCCCCTTGTGAATTATCAAGCGCCCCTTTGGCCATAGATTCGGCAACCTGCGCGCTGACCGCGCCATTCGCCGTTATTATTTGTTTGGGAACGTTCAAAAGATCTGTTTTGGCTTCATTGGAATAGGTGATAAATCCGCGCTCAAACACATCTGATGATCCGGGAAGTTCTGTTATCGATGCAGCTACCAATCCACCTGTGCAGGATTCCGCTGTCACCAGTTTCATGCTCTTATCCCGCAGCAGGGCTGAGAGTTTTTTAGACAAGTCCGACATAGATGATCCCTTCGAGGCAAAGCAGCGCCATAATCCCGGCGACAATATCATCGCCCATCACACCAAGCGGCCCTTCAATTTTCTTGTCGAAATGTGAAGCAGGCCATGGCTTGGTAATATCAAACAGGCGAAACAACCCAAAAGCAAGAAGGGTCAAAATAGGATTAAGGCCGCTTGCTGTTAAAACAGGAATTAGCGCAATCCATTGACCGGCAACCTCATCAATGACAATCATTTTAGAATCGTGCGTTCCGTACGCTTCATCAAATTTCTTCGCCGCCCAAAACCCCAGTGCCGTAATAATAACAATACCGATCAAAAGAACGGGAACACCGCCGAGCATAAGCAACAGCAACCCCGGCGGGATGGCCATCGCGCTCCCCCAGGTTCCCGGCGCCTTTGGTACAAAGCCAAAGCCAAACCATGTCGCCAGAAGGATATAGGGCTGTCTGATGTCCTTCTTATTCACGCGGCAACCTCACAGTCGCAATCGCTTGCGCGGCGATACCTTCACCGCGGCCGGTAAAGCCAAGCTTTTCGGATGTCGTGGCTTTGACACTGACGCGACCAGGGTCAATTTCGGCAATTTCGGCAATTCTTTGCTCCATCGCTTCTCTGTGTGACCCGATTTTAGGCTCTTCACAAATGAGGGTAATATCCAGATTGAGAACACTGCCGCCTTTTGCAGCAAGCAGCTCGATGGCTTTGCCAAGAAAAATTGCGCTGTCCATATCCTTGTAATTATCATTGCTCGGTGGAAAATGCTGGCCGATATCACCGGCAGAAATACTGCCCAATATCGCATCGGTGAGGGCATGGAGACCGACATCAGCATCAGAATGTCCCATTAGCGGTTTGTCGTGAGGAATAGAAACACCACAAAGCCTGACACCGTTGCTGCCGGCCTCATCGGCAAAAGCATGAACATCAAAGCCCATACCGGTGCGGGTTTCATCTTGTTGAAGCAGCTTTTCTGCCATCTCCCAGTCGTCCTCTGTGGTGATCTTAAAATTGCTTTTATGCCCAGGCACCAGTTTTACAGCAATGCCAAGCGCCGAAACAAGCCCTGTATCATCCGTATAATGACCATCAGGGCCTGCTTGTTCATGGGCTTTTTTGATGGTGCCATAGTGAAACCCTTGCGGGGTTTGGAGGGCATAAAGGCCGTTTCGCTCTACAGGCTCTGCCGTGTGCCCATATTTAAGGGTATCGGCAACGGACGTGGCCAGACTTACGGCTTCGTGATTGGTCAGTGCTTCCGCCACGGTTCTAATATCATTCTCCTGAACCAGCGGTCTGGCACCGTCGTGGATCAAAATAATATTTTCATTTTTTAGATTAGAAAAACTTTTTAATCCATTGTATATACTATCTTTTCTTTCCATACCTCCAGCCACAAAATCAGGCAAATCAAGCCCTTTAACTGCCTCCTGATACAATTCTGCGTGCTCTGGATCGATAATGACCCTGATTTGGTCTAATTCTTCCATCTCCAAAAACGCCTCTATCGTATGGCGAAGCAAGGGTTTTCCTGCTAAAATACGGTACTGTTTAGGCGCTGTGCCTTTGCATCGCGTGCCCTGACCGGCAGCGGCGATTAAAACGCTGAAACTTAGTCTTTTTTCTACTTTGGCTGAACTGGCCATAAACTTTTCCATAGTTGATTTTTGGGGCCTAAAAGTGTAGAAAGCCCCTAGTATGCTTTGAGTATACTTATTTTGATCGGGGCGTGGCGTCAATCGCGATGTTCCAAAACATGAGGAGCGATTTTGAGCTTCATCTCTGACCATATGCCCATGAAGCTACCGTTTTTGCTTCATAAGCGCATGAAAAGTCGTGGACGACGCAGCCGGGTCTGGCAAAACCGTCTGGCCGGTGCGCTGGCGCTGGCCGCTATTGTTAGTGGCTTTGCGACCTATGCCGCTCTGACGGACACGCCGCCTTTTGGAGACGATCCCGGCATGGTGATCTGGCTCCTTAATCTCGACCTTATAATTTTACTCTCTCTGGTAGGGTTAATAGCCAAGCGCCTCGTTAGTCTCTGGAGTGGCCGAAAAAGAAAACTAGCAGGTTCTCGCCTTCATGTTCGACTGGTTTACACCTTCAGTGTAATGGCTGCGGTACCGGTTATTATTATGACGGTCTTCTCCGCCTTCTTCTTTCATTTTGGTGTCCAGACATGGTTTAGCAATCGGGTTCAGACAGCCGTCAATGAATCGCAGGCTGTTGCACAAGCTTATTTGGAGGAGCATCAACAAGTCATTAAGGCCGATACCCTGGCCATGGCCAATGACCTTGATCGCCAGGCCACGTTGATCATCAGCAACAACAAGGCGTTTGAACAAATTATGCAGACACAATCGGTGTTGCGCAATTTGTCCGAAGCTATTGTCTTTAATGCTGATGGACGTGTTCTGGCCCGGGCAGGGCTTAGTTTTATGTTGGAGTTTGAAGAAGCACCTTCCTATGCCATTGGAGAAGCGGCTGGCGGTGAAGTGGTTTTGATGACCGGCGGCAATGACGACCGTATCCGTGCACTGGTCAAGCTCCGCAGTTTTGCCGATACATATTTATTTGTCGGTCGCACTGTAGATCCGCAGGTGCTTTCGCATTTGGCGGCAACGCGTAAAGCTGTCGAGGATTATGCCGATCTCCAGACCCGCTATTCCGGTCTCCAGATTACAGTCACGATGATTTTTGTGGTGGTCGGTTTGCTGCTTTTGCTAGCCGCTATATGGTACGGCCTTATTCTGGCACGCAAGCTTGTCACACCAATCAGTACGCTTATCACAACCTCCGACCGTGTGCGGGCAGGGGATTTAACAGCCCGTGTGCCTGAACATGAAATGCTGGAGGAATTCGATTATCTCGCTCGCTCTTTCAATCGCATGACTAAGCAAATTCAAGAACAGCAAGGCGAGCTTATTCAGGCCAACCGCCAGCTGGACCAAAGGCGCCGGTTCACAGAAACAGTTCTGGCTGGCGTATCCTCCGGCGTTTTAGGGGTGGATGAAAAAAACAAAATCAATGTTGCCAACAACTCGGCCGTTGAACTTTTGGGGCGCAATGCAAGCGAATTAACAGGCAAAAATATTGTTAAAATTATGCCGGAATTCAAAGGTATTCTCAAACAAGCCCATAGCCGCCCCGGAAAAATTACTCAGGCGGAAATTACTGCCGGCGAAAAAGAGGGGGTGAAGCGCTCTCTTCTGGTGCGTGTGGCAATTGAATTAATCGGCGAAGAAGACAAGGGCGCGATTATTACTTTTGATGACATCACCGAATTGCAATCAGCACAGCGGAAAGCCGCGTGGGCTGATGTGGCGCGACGCATTGCTCATGAGATTAAAAACCCACTCACGCCCATTCAATTATCGGCGGAACGTCTTAAACGTAAATATCTAGGTCAAATCAAAGATGATCCGGAGACCTTTGAGCAATGCACGGAAACGATCATCAAACATGTTGGTGATATCGGCCACATGGTTAATGAGTTCTCCTCTTTTGCCCGCATGCCTGAGCCTGTGATGCAGGAGGACGATCTTGGTGTGCATATCCGCGATGCGCTTGTTCTACAGCAACAGGCGCACCTGGATATCAGGTTCAATTTGATCGGAACGGAAAAAGATTCTGTATTAACCAGCTTCGATGCTCAGCAAATCAGACAAGCCGTCACCAACATTGTTCAGAACGCTGTTGATTCAATTGAATCCAGATATGAGCAAGACAAAGGCAAGAATAAGAAACCAACGCCGGGCCATATTGATATTTTGCTATCAACTGATGGCGATGATGAAATTGCGATTGTGATAACCGATAATGGCCTCGGCTTGCCGAAAAATGAAGATGCTGCGCGTCTGAGTGAGCCTTACGTGACGCACAAGCCAAAAGGAACCGGGTTAGGCCTAGCGATTGTTAAAAAGATCATGGAAGACCATGGCGGTCGATTGGTTTTGAGTACGCCGGATTGGCTGCAATCTCTTAAAGGGTGGCAGGATAGGGGTGGCGCAAGTGTCGTTCTGGTGCTTCCGCGCAATCACGGCGGAAAGGCAAGGGCAGCATGAGCGCTGATATTTTAATCGTTGATGATGAAGCTGATATTAGAAACCTGATCCAGGGAATTCTGGAGGATGAGGGGTATCAAACGCGCCTCGCCGCTAACGCTCAGGATGCTTACGAGGCGATCGCAGAAAAATCGCCTGACTTGATTGTGCTCGATATCTGGTTGCAGGGTAGCGAACATGATGGCATGGAAATGCTGGACAAGGTCAAGGTTGATGACCCGGCTTTACCGGTCCTGATGATCAGTGGTCACGGCACAATTGAAACCGCTGTCTCGGCGATCAAACAAGGTGCTTACGATTTCATTGAAAAACCATTTAAATCTGACAGATTGCTTCTCATGATTAAGCGAGCGCTAGAGACGGCCTCGCTCAAACGTGAGAACGAGCAACTCAGACAAAAATCCGGTGAGGCGCTTGACTTCATTGCAGAGTCACCTCAAATGGAGGCTTTCAAGCAAATGCTTGACAAGGCAGCGCCGACAAACAGCCGTATCTTGCTAACAGGGGAGCCAGGCACAGGAAAAGATTTAATATCACGCATCATTCATAAATTTTCAGATAGAGCGGATCAGCCCTTCCTTGCTTTAAATTGCGCAACTCTACACCCAGACCGGTTTGAGGCTGAGTTGTTCGGTGTTGAAGGCGGGGCACTTGGACTGCTGGAGCAGGCAGATAGCGGCACACTTTTGCTTGACGAAGTGTCTGACATGCCGCTGGAAACGCAGGGTAAGATTGTCCGTGTTCTGCAAGAACAAAAATTCCAGAGACCTGGAGGGAGCAAATTTATAGAGGTTGATGTGCGCATTATCGCTTCAACTAATCGTGATTTGGAACAGGCCGTTAAAGACGAAACCTTCCGACAGGACTTATATTACCGCCTCAATGTTGTGCCGATTGCCATTCCACCCCTGCGGGATCATTTGAGCGATATTCCGTCCCTTGTAGAATATTTTGCAGGTGTTATTTCCAGGCAGTCCGGCCTGTCACAACGCACATTCTCGAGGAAAGCCCTGTCTGTTATGCAGGGCTATGAGTGGCCCGGTAACGTACGTCAACTGCGCAATGTCATCGAGTGGGTCATGATTATGAGTGGCCCTGATGCCAGTGAAGATATTAAGCCCGCAGATTTACCGCCGGAGATTAGTAAAATGGCCTCTCCTGTGCTAAACTCTGGCCCTAATACTGGTTTCACGGACTTGCCACTGCGCGAGGCCCGTGAGGTATTTGAGCGTAACTATCTTCTTTCTCAGGTGAACCGTTTCGACGGTAACATTTCAAAAACAGCAGAATTTATAGGGATGGAGCGTTCTGCCTTTCACAGGAAACTCAAATCTCTACAAATTTTGACGACTGAGCGGGAAGAGACGAAACAGGAAAACGATAAACGCAAGAAAGCTTAAAAAAATGCGTGTCATTATCTGTGGTGCCGGTCAAGTCGGATATAACATCGCCAATTATCTTTCTCGCGAAGATAATGACGTGACGATCATTGATGTCGACGCCGCCCTTATCTCGCAAATCAATGATGACCTTGATGTAAACGGTGTCGTTGGCTACGCCTCAAACCCTGACACATTAAAAGCCGCTGGCGCTAATGATGCGGATATGATTATTGCTGTCACTATGTCTGATGAGGTCAATATGGTGGCTTGCCAGATCGGCCATTCTTTATTTAGCATTCCCAAGAAAATTGCGCGCATCCGTGAGCAATCCTATCTGGATCCAGCTTGGTCTAACTTGTTCAGCCGCTCTCATATGCCAATCGATGTTATTATTTCACCCGAACTTGTTATTGCCAATGATATTTATCAACGACTATCAGTTCCAGGCACTACTTTTGTAAATACATTGGCTGATGGCAAGGCGCATATGGTCGGTGTTATATGTCAGGAAGATTGTCCAGTTATCAATACACCCTTGGCCCACCTGTCTAATTTATTTTCCGATCTATCTTTTAAGGTGATATCTATCCTGCGAAACAACAAGCCTATTATTCCTGACGATGACGAACAACTCATGGTTGGCGACGAGGCCTATTTTGTTACTGATACACAGCACTTGCAACGAGTTCTGGCCGCTTTCGGTCATGAGGAGAAAGAAGCGCGAAAAATTGTTATAACCGGTGGAGGTAACATTGGCCTTGGTCTGGCAAATATGCTTCGCGAAAGAAACAGAGGTGTCCAGATTAAGATGATTGAAAAAAGCGGCCCACGCGCGCGCTATTTAAGTGAGCAGCTTGAAGATGTTATAATTTTAAAAGGAAATGGTCTGGACAAAGAGATACTTGAGGAGGCTTCAATCGAAAATGTTGAAACTTATGTTGCAGTCACCAATGACGACGAAAGCAATATTTTGGGCTCGCTTCTAGCCAAGCAATATGGTTGCCAACGTGTGATTACGTTGGTGAACAATGAGGTTTATACACCACTTGTTGGCCCGCTGGGCATTGATGCTATGGTTCTGCCCAAAGCAACAATTGTTGCGACAATTATGCAACATGTTAGGCGGGGAAGGATCAAGGGCCTTCACAATCTACGCGACGGTTTTGCAGAAGTTGTAGAAGCTGAAGTTTCAGAAACATCTAGTATTGCCAACAGCTCTATAAAAGAATTAAATTTACCGCAAGATGTTATAATAGGGGCCGTTGTTAGAGAAGATGAGGTAATAATGCCAGGTCCGGAAACGGTTATTAAGCCTGATGATCTGGTTGTTATTCTGGCGTCCAGGGAACAAGTGCAGCATGTAGAAAAAATGTTTTCTGTTCAAGTTGATCTATTTTAGAGGAATCCAATGAAGCTAGGAATATTTGATTCAGGTTTGGGTGGTTTGCTGGTTGCAAAATCTATCAAAGCTCATATGCCGTCACTTGATATGATTTATTTGGGTGACACATTGCACGTTCCTTACGGCAACAGATCAGAAGAAGCAATTTACGAATACTGTTATAGAGGTGTAGATTTTCTGTTTTCGCAAGGTTGCAATCTTGTTATCATGGCCTGCAATACAGGCAGCGCCGCAGCGCTTCGTAGGTTACAACAAGAATATTTGCCAGGGCGCTATCCAGACCGAAGAATACTCGGAGTTGTGGTGCCAACACTCGAGGCGGCTGTTGAACTGGGTCATGAGAAAATTGGCCTGATAGCAACAAATTACATTATCCAGTCGGATATCTATGAAGAAGAACTTCAAAGAATAAACCCTAAAGTTGCCATCTATCCTAAGGCTACGCCTCTGCTGGTGCCGCTTATTGAAAATGATGGCATGGAGTGGATAGGGCCCATTATCAGGACGTATCTTCAACCATTAATGGCTCAAAAAATTCAATCTTTGATACTTGGATGCACACATTACCCGTTTTTAAAAAGCTTGATCAGAAAAGAAGTCGGCGATGATCTTATTTTGTTATCACAGGATGAAATTATTCCCCAAAAACTCGAGGAATATTTGAAGCGCCATCCGGAAATTTCGGAAGCATTGGGGAGGTCCGGTATACAAGAGTTTTTTGTAACCGATGTAACAGACGCCTATCAGCGCAGTGCACGTTTTATTTACAACAAAGAAATCTTTATCGGAAAAGCCAATATATGGGATCTGCATTAAAACCGCCTAAAGCCGTTTTCTTTGACTGGGATGGAACGCTGGCGGATAGTTTTGTATTCCTGCGCGGTGCCCATAGTCATGTCCGCAATGCCATTGGACTCCCTGACCTAACACAAGAGCAATTTAATGGTTATTTTGGCATGCCGCGTGAACTTCTCTACCGTGAAATTTACGGTGATGAAGGCGAAAGAGCAAAGGAACTCTTTGAGGCGTATGTCATGGAAAACCACACGCAACTTGAGCCAATGCCAGGAGCAGGAGAGCTTTTAACTGCTATTGCCGCCAGAAATATTCCTATGGGTGCCGTCAGCAATAAAAAAGGTGACTTCATCCGTGAGGAAATTAAACATTTTGGATGGCAGGAGCACTTTGTTTCGATTATTGGAGCAGGGGATGCAGAGAATGATAAACCAGCAGCAGATCCGCTCTTGCTAGCGATAGAAAGAGGCCGGGTGAAGTTTGGTCTGTCTGATATTTGGTATGTTGGAGATACGGAAACTGACCTCAAATGTGCGCAGGAAACAGGATGCCCCTGTGTTTTCCTTCAGCATAAGGACAAAGACGCCAGTTTGATTGAAACCTATAAACCGGCCCTCGTGGTCAGAAATTGTCATGAATTGCGCGGGTTTTTTGTTGCAAACTGAGAAAAATGGGGTAAAACAAGGCAATTAAGGGCTTTAAATAAATATAAGGAAATTAAAAAATGGCCGATAAAATTCAAAACGTACAAGACGTTTTTCTCAATAAAATCCGCAAAGAAAAAATGTCCGTGACAGTTTTTCTGGTGAACGGAGTCAAATTACAGGGTGTTGTCACCTGGTTTGATAATTTCTGCCTGCTCCTGCGTCGTGAATCGCATATACAGCTTGTTTATAAGCATGCGATTTCTACGATTATGCCGGGTGGGCCTCTGAACCTTCACGATGAAGAAGGCGACGGCAAAGCTCCGGGCGGCGAGGAACAAGATTAAAGCCTGTATTATCCATCCCGTTCTGTCTGGCAAGATCAGCGGAAGACGGAATACCCAAGATATCACAAGTGAAGCCGAAGGACTGGCACATGCCATCGAGCTCGATGTTGGCTGGACCCGCGTCGTTAAACTTACCAAAATTCAGGCGGGTTCCTTTTTTGGCAAAGGGGTGCGGCAAGATATTGCCGATGAAATCAAACAATCTAAGCCTGATATCATTATTGTTAATCATACATTGTCGCCCGTACAGCAGCGCAATCTTGAAAAAGAATGGCACGCCAAGGTTATTGACCGTACCGGGCTTATTCTTGAGATATTCGGCGCCAGAGCACAAACTAAAGAGGGCCGTATCCAGGTCGATCTGGCCGCGCTTCAATATCAACGCTCGCGTCTTGTGCGGTCCTGGACCCACCTTGAACGCCAACGCGGAGGCGCCGGGTTCATGGGCGGGCCAGGGGAACGCCAGATCGAGATTGATCGCCGCCTGATCAGTCAAAAGCTTACAAAGCTCAAGAAAGAGCTGGAAACAGTAAGACGTACACGTGATCTGGGGCGTAAAAGCCGCGAACGTGTGCCGTTTCCGGTGGTGGCGTTGGTGGGCTATACCAATGCCGGCAAATCGACGCTGTTTAACCATCTCACCGGCGCAAAGGTCTTTGCCAGGGATCTATTGTTTGCGACGCTTGACCCGACAATGCGTCAGGTGAAACTCCCCAATGGGCAGAAAGCCATTTTATCCGACACGGTTGGATTTATCTCAGACCTGCCGACGCACTTGATTGAAGCCTTTCAGGCCACGCTGGAACAGGTGCGCTATGCCGATGTGATTGTTCATGTGATTGATGCGTCTAGGCATGATTATGAGGCACAAAGAAAGGATGTCATCGAGATATTGGAAGATCTTGGCATCGAATACGAAGAAAGTGATCGCATTATCGAGGTTTATAACAAAATTGACCTTCTTGAAGATGATCAACGGGTGGATATGGAACGAAAAGCTCAGTTTAGCAATCAAATAGCTGCAATTTCTGCCCAAACGGAGGAGGGGGTTGATGGCTTTCTGGAACAAATCACGGACATTATGAACCGCAAACGCAAGCTGGTATCCTTTACCCTGAAACCCACAGACGGCAAGGCGCTCTCATGGCTTTACGATCACGCGGAGGTGATTAAGCGTTGCGATGGGGAAGAGGGCATAGAAGTACAAGTCAATATGGATACCGCCAATTTAGGGAAGTTTACTGAGAGCTACGGATATAAGGAATCCTCGAACTAGTCCGTTTCTTTGCGTTTCTGCGCCTGCCATCCAGCTTCCATTTCTCTCAGAGTAACATCCTTCAAATCTTGATTTTTTACTTTAAAATAACTTTCTAATCCTTTGAATCTACGTTCAAATTTACCATTACATTCCCTCAGAGCTGTTTCGGCATTAATCCCCAGCATCCGTCCGAAATTGACCAGCAAAAACATCAAATCACCCAGCTCATCCGTCTTTTCCGCGATGGTGCCATCTTTCAAAGCCTCACGCATTTCCGCCAGTTCTTCCTCGAATTTATCCAGCACATCCTCGGGCTTTTCCCACTCAAACCCGACCTTGGCGGCTTTATTCAGCAGTTTTTCTGCACGAAGCAAAGCTGGCAGGCCCAACGCCACACCCTCAAGAACGCTATCCCGGCTCTTCTCTTTGGACTTCTTCTCATCCCATATTTTGTTCACGTCTTCGGGTGTCTGCGCGTCCGTATCACCAAAGACATGCGGGTGGCGGGAGATCATCTTGGCGGTGACGTCGCGAATGACATCGTTGATATCAAACAAGCCGTCCTCGCTGGCCATCTGGGCGTGGTAAATCGGCTGAAGGAGGAGGTCGCCCAGCTCCTCTCTCAAATCAGCCATATCCTCGCGCTCAATGGCATCGGCCACCTCATAGGCTTCCTCAATCGTATACGGTGCGATAGATTTAAAGTCCTGCTCCAGATCCCACGGGCAACCACCATCAGGATTGCGCAGGGCAGCCATGACTTTGATAAGATCTTCAATCGGGTGGGTCATAAAAATTAACGTTTAACAACAAGGGCAAGGCTTGTGATGCTTGTTCCCTGTTTGGTGGGCCATGGCAGCTCCCCTAAAGGCAGCACATCTATAGCAGGGTTTTCCTTGCTAATGCGTTCAAGGGCCCTGAACGGCCCGTCTATAATTGAGTTATCGGGATAAAGCGGTTTTGCCTCAGGGTAAAAATCATGGAGAAGGATCACACCGTTCTTGTTTAGCAATGGAAGCGCGGCGCTGACTTCTTTGTAAACCGCTTGTGCTGTGTGGTCACCATCAAGAAAAATAAAGTCGTAGCGCTGTTTGGTTTCGTTCATAAAATCGAGACAAGGGCCAATATCAAAATCAATATATTCAATACACTCTAGTTCTGTAGCAAAATCCTTGGGAGACTTTTTCAGTCCTAATTGTTTCCATGGTCCGGTTTCCGGGTGATTAACATCAATGATATCAGCGCTGGTAACTTTACCGTTTGCATTCAATTGTTTTAAGGCGCGCGCAATATGCAGTGTTGAGGCACCAATATGAGTCCCCACTTCCAATATATTTTTAGGCTTAAGGGCCATAATCAAATAATATAAAGCACGCCTGTCTCCAGGGTTTACGCCACCAAAACTGTCTTCATCTCCATAAGCTTTGGCAATAATTTTATGATCCTTTTCCCATGCCTCTGTAATGTCTGTATCTGCATAAATGTCTGATAACGGGATGGTTTCCGAAGAGCATAAATTGGCCGAATTAAAATCTTTTTGCGAAAGCGTTACAAAATATACCCAGTCCTTAATCTGCACAGCTTTGTTCAGAGCCGGCCTGGGAAGAATTGCTTTAACGATTTGTTTCATTTTTTTCTCTTAGCTTTGCCTCTGAATTCCACGCTGAGTGTCCCTCTTTGTATGGATAAAAGTCAACTATTACTAGGGCCAGGACTCATTCCCTAGTCCATTATTTTATCTTTGCTCCGCTGCAAACCACTATTTCCATCCAAATGAATACCACATTCTGTTTTTTCTTGCCCTTGCCAACGGCCGCTTCTCGTATCATCCGGGTTGTTGGGAATGGCTGTGCATGGCTGACACCCTATAGAAAGATACCCTTTGCTCGTAAGGGGGTGAGCAGGAGCGTTGAGTTTTTCGAAGGCATTTCCTATGTCCTTCTTGTTCCATTTGGCTAAAGGGTTGATTTTGATACGGCCATTGGCTGATTCAATCAAAGGCATGTTTTCTCTGGTCGCCCCATGATAGCGTTTGCGCCCTGTAATCCAGGCGTCAAATCCTTTCAGGGCGCGCTCCAGGGGCTCTACTTTCCGTATATAACAACAAGCATTCACATCATTTTTCCAAAGTGTTTCATGAGGGTCAGAGCGGGACGTTTCAGCATAGTCAGGATAGTAGGTTCGTACATCCTGTAGAGAAAAGTGTTTGATAAGTTTATCTCTGTATTCAAGCGTTTCTGGAAAGAGTTTTTGAGTATCAATAAAGATAACAGGAAAAGCCGGATCTATGCGCGAGACCATATCCAGAAGCAGAGCAGATTCTGCCCCAAAAGAAGATACGAGGCATATACGGTCCAGAAAAACGTCTTTAATGATGGTGGAGAGCAGCTCTTCGCCGTCTTTATCTTCGAAACGCTGCAATAAATCCTGAGCCATTTGATACGAATTGATGGACATCCCTATCTGTACACTCCTGTATAAATTTTGCCATAATTTCCGGCAGGCTTGCTAACTCACCTAAAATAAGTTACGTGAAAACTGGTTAAAAAAACAGGATTGGTATCGTAATGCGAGATTTTCTGCCCAAATCTCTGGATTTGAATGACAAGACAATATTGATAACAGGTGGTACAGGCTCGTTTGGCAAGCAATTTGTTGCGACTGTATTGGAACGCTACAAACCAAAACGTCTTATCATCTACTCCCGTGATGAGCTGAAACAATATGAAATGGCTCAACTCTTCCCCGAGAGCAAATATCCATCAATACGATTTTTTATTGGTGATGTGCGTGACCGTGATCGTTTAACGATGGCGATGAGAGAGACAGACTATGTGGTCCACGCGGCTGCTTTAAAACAGGTTTCCACCGCGGAGTACAATCCTATTGAATGTATCCGGACCAATATTGATGGTGCTGAGAATGTTGTTTGTGCTGCATTCGATTGCGGCGTAAAGAAAGTTATCGCCCTGTCTACGGATAAAGCTGCGAACCCTATAAATCTTTATGGGGCCAGCAAACTGGCTTCCGATAAAATCTTTGTCGCAGCCAATAATATGAGCGGCTCTATTGGCACAAGGTTCTCTGTCGTGCGCTATGGCAATGTTATGGGTTCACGTGGCTCTGTTGTTCCATTCTTTTTGAAGTTAATCGATGAAGGCGCAAAATCGCTACCGATTACAGATGAAAGAATGACACGGTTCTGGATTACGTTGCAGCAAGGGGTAGATTTTGTTCTGTCTTCTTTAGAAATGATGCATGGCGGTGAAATTTTTGTTCCACGAATTCCCAGCATGAAAATGACTGATATGGCCGAAGCGATGGCCCCGGGATTGCCTCAGGATATTATCGGGATCAGGCCTGGTGAGAAGCTCCACGAAATTATGGTTCCTGTTGATGATGGCAGGAGTACGTTAAGGCTGGAAGATCGTTACGTGATAGAGCCCGCCTTTGCTTTCTGGAACCGTGAGTCATATGAGGACAATGGTGCTAAAAAAGTCCCTGAAAATTTCAGCTATACCAGCGATACCAACGATGAATGGCTGGACAAAAAAAGCCTGAGCGAATTCCTTAAAGCCTCCCGCATAGAAAAAGTCGCCTAAATAGTATGGATTAAAAATGATTCCCTACGGTCGTCAAAGCATAGATGAAGATGATATTGCCGCTGTGGTTGAGGTGTTGCGCGGTGATTTTCTAACGACCGGTCCCAAAATACAGGAATTTGAAGAAGCGTTGTGCGGCACAACAGGATCAGATTATGCAGTCGCTTGTTCTAACGGGACCACAGCACTGCATCTGGCTGGGTTGGCTCTCGATTTACAGGAGGGGGATAGCGTTATCGTACCCTCTTTGACTTTTTTAGCCACGGCCAATGCCGTGCGTCATTGTGGGGCCGAAATTGTTTTCGCTGATGTAAATCCTGAAACAGGATTAATGGAGGTTCAGCATCTTGAAGAAGCCTTATCACGTTGTGAAAACCAAAAAGCCAAGGCTGTTTTTCCCGTTCATCTTACAGGCCAATGTGTTGATCTTAAAGCTATGAAGGCTTTTACCAAAGAGCGCGGCATAAAAATTGTGGCAGATTCCTGTCATGCTCTGGGTGGAGTGTATAACGATAAATCTGTCGGAGCGTGCGAATATGAGGACCTGTCCACCTTTTCTTTCCACCCGGTGAAAACGATCGCGATGGGTGAGGGTGGGGCCGTTACAACCAATAGTCTTGATTATGCGGATAAAATGCGCCGCCTGCGCAATCACGGCATGGTAAAGAATGAAGCACAGGGGCCATGGGCCTACGAGATGCAGGAGCTGGGCCATAATTACCGGGTCACCGATATTCAATGCGCGCTGGGCATTTCTCAACTGAAGAAGCTGGAGCGCTTTGTGGCCCGGCGCAGAGAGCTTGTGGCGCTCTATGACAACCTTCTACCTCCCTTGGCACAAGTTGTTTTGCCACCTGAAAAGGTGAACTGCTGCGATCCAGCTTGGCATCTCTACGCTGTGCGTATAGATTTTGAGCAGACCGGCATGGCGCGCGCGCAGTTGATGACACAGCTTGCCGATGAAGGCGTAGGGACGCAGGTTCATTATATTCCGGTACATACGCAGCCCTATTATAAAAAAAGGTATGGGGATGTTGTTTTACCGGGCGCTACTCACTATTATGGGCACACCTTGTCTCTCCCGCTATATCCATCGATGAAAGATAGTGATGTGAGCTTTGTCGTAGAACAACTGAAAAAAGCAATTGGAGTTGGTTAAACATGCACACTGAACAAAAAACGGTATCTTTTGGCAAAAAGAAAATTGGTGATGGCAATCCCTGTTTTATTACCTTTGAAGCCGGACCAACCCATGATGGGCTTGAGACTGCAAAGCAACTGGTGAAGCTCTCAGCGGAGGCGGGTGCAGATGCTGTGAAGTTCCAGATTGTTGATCCTGAGCGCCTGGTAGCCGATAAAAAACAACCTTTCAGCTATGACATTCTTGTAGATCGCGAAACCGGAAAAACGAAAACGGTCACGGAACCGCTTTATGATATTCTTTGCCGCCGCTCCATGAGCAAAGATGAGTGGAGGGAGCTTAAAAAATATAGCGACTCGCTCGACTTGGCCTTTTTTGCAACTGTAACCTTCGAAGATGAAATTGAACTTATGGAAGAGCTTAAATGCGATTCCATCAAGATTGCGTCAGGTGATGTTAATCATATACCGCTTATCCGCATCGCGGCCCGTACAGGGATGTGTATACAGCTTGACACGGGCAATTCAACACTGGGCGAAATCGAAACAGCCATTGATGCTATTCGGAGTGAAGGCAATGAGAATATCGTTATTCACCAGTGTCCATCAGGCTATCCGGCCCGTGTTGACAGTGTGAATTTACGAATTATTCCAACGCTGAAACAAATGTTTGGCTACCCTGCGGCTTATTCTGATCACGTGCCGGGCTGGGAGATGGATATTGCAGCCGTTACGATGGGAGCCAATCTTGTTGAAAAGACCATTACCTTTGACCGTATGACACCTAGCGTCGAGCATATCATGTCTCTGGAGCCATCTGATATGTCTTCTTTTGTCAGGTCATTAAGGGATTTGGAGATCGCAATGGGAGAACCGCGCCGGATACTTCATGCAGAAGAGCAGAAGAAACGCGACGCGGTCAGGCGCAGTATCTTTTTGGCTGAGCCTGCTAAAGAAGGTCAAAAGCTGCGCGATGTGAAAGTTGAGTTTCGTCGCCCAGGATATGGCATTGGCCCGGAACACTACGATTCCTTGCTAGATTCAACCTTTGTTAAAGATTTGGCAGAGGATACCCGTATCAGTTATAGCGATCTCGCACAGACGGACGAAAAAGCATGCGCTGCTTAGGCGTTTGGATACCCAAATGAAAATACTTATAACAGGCTGCGGTTCTATTGGGCGAAGGCATGCAGAAAATGCAGCCGATTTGGCTGATGAAACCGCCGTCTTTGACCTTGATACTGACTTAGCTAAGAGCGTGGCTGATAAGACGGGCGCCCAGCTTTTTTCTTCTTTGGATGAAGCGTTGTCGTGGGGTGCAGATGGCGTCGTCATTGCAACTCCACACAAAACGCATATTGATCTGGCCCAACAGGCTGCAGAGAGTGGGGCAGATGTACTGATAGAAAAACCGTTATCGCATGATCTTGACGGCGTAGACGATTTTCTTGCTGGTGCAGAAAAAGCAGGTAGACAGGTTTTTGTTGTTTGCAATATGCGCTTTCATCCGGCTGTTTCTACACTGCGTCAGAATATTGAGCGTGTCGGTGATGTGATGTATGCCCGTGCGCAATACGGCAATTATCTGCCTAACATGCGCCCTGATAGCGATTACAAGAAGCTCTACTGCGCTCATAAAGATCAAGGTGGCGGGGTTATTCTCGACGCTATTCATGAGATTGATTATTTGTCGTGGTTCTTCGGTGATGTATCTTCTGTCCTGTGTGAAGCAGCGAAACGAAGTGATTTGAAGATTGATGTCGAAGATTATGCGGCGCTGGTTTTGAAACATGAAAACGGTGTGCGCAGTGAAGTACATCTCGATTATCTCCAACAATTTAAGCGTCGCGGCTGTGAGATTGTTGGCTCAAACGGCACATTGATCTGGCAAAGCGAAGGCAAAGCGCCAGAGCACTGCACAGTTCGGATTTATACTGCTGCGTCAGGCCAGTGGGAAACACTTTTCGAAGATAACGACCTTGATGCTTCAACCATGTATAAAGATTTGATGAGCGCATTCATTGCAAACCTAAAGACACGTGGTTCTTCCGTAGACTTACTCACGGGCAGGGACGCGATGAAATCTCTGGATATTGTCTTACAAGCACGCAGTTAAAGAGCGGCTATTTCTTGGTTAAATTTACCGTGTACCAAGGCATCAGCATATAAGGGCTGACCTGTACGCGTTTACCTTCGTCGGTTTTGATCGTATACGTTGAAAGCGTTAGTGGTTCTGGCTTTGGCAAATCAACATCAATCTCTGTAAATTCTGAAGACAATTCTACACCTTTATCAGCGATATAATCTTCAAGCCGTTTGAGGGAGTCTATTTTATAGACATAAGATGTACCTTTTTGAAGATCTCTACGGGTGGTATCTTGCTCAAAATATTCCTCTGAGAAAAGCGACGTCAAAATAAGATTTTTCTCCGCAAGCGACAAAGTCGCATCAAGGAATTCGTAGAGACTAAATGGCGCGGTCAAAACAACCTGTATACAAAGCACGAGATCAAACGGTTTGCCCGCAATTGCATCTTTCATGTTTAGAACATCTTCACAGAAAAATTGTTCTGTCGGGTTTTGCTCCTGCGCCACCTCCACAGCTTTGGGATCAAAATCAACACCAACAAAGTCCCAGTCAGGGAAGGCTTCTTTCAGCCAGTGGATATTGGCACCGCCGCCGCAGCCCAGATCAAGAACGCGCTTCACCTTGCTGGTATCGATGTTGCTCTTCAAATATTCGATTAAAGACACTGTGCTACGATACGGTGTTTTATATTGCCGCAAGTGATAATCAAAATTCGATGTATAGCTTATTTTTTCTTTGGCTAGCTGGGTCATATGTATTCCTTGTTTATTTGTGCAACATCAGGATGGTCCTCTAGGTATTTCAGGACTTCACCCAAATGAACAACACGGTTTTCACAGTTTAGATATTCCACCACATGCCGGATCATATCAAGATCCTTGGGGTAATCTAATGTAAGGCGGTAATCCTGAAAATAGTTTTTTTCAGCCTCAATATTTTTAATATGATAGCCACTGCCCTCACGCCAAAGTTCGGACAAATGTTCAGGGCGCCCTGTATCTTCAATATCACGGCAGGCTTTACGCAAAGCTTCGATGCGAATAACGGAGATATCATAGCCATCGGGGAATGTATGGGGGTTCTGATTTGTGACCATATCCAGCTCTGTATTTCTGAGCAGTGTTTCTACAAAGGAGTCTATCAGCTCGGGATCCGAAAGCGGGCAATCGCCCAAGAGGCGCACAACAACACTGGTATTAAAGGTTTTCGCCGCGCCTAAAAGGCGGTGCATGATTTTGTCTTCGTCACCTCTGTAGACTTCTATTCCGACCTCTTTAGCATGCTTGGCCAACGCATCATCTCGCGGCTGATCAGAGGTTGTTAGAATAATTTGGTCAAGTTTTTCAGCTGCTCGCACCTGTTTCACGATACGCTGTATTACGCTTATCCCGCCTAAGTCTTTTAGGACCTTATTAGGAAGCCGGCTGGAGCCTGTACGTGCTTGTATAATGCCGTTAATCATTTTGCTATTCCGTGCAGCACGAAGCTTTAGGGGCGCTTTTATCAACAAGGCCACATTGCCGTTGTAGGCATTTATTGTAGGTGCGCATGACAGGTTTAATCGGATCACCGACAAGAGCCTCGCTCACCTCATCATTCTCAATGATAGGTTTGAGGCTTTTCATTACCTCACCAAAAACCTCGAATGTTCGGTCCAAATGCTCTTGTTTATGCGCATAGGTGACCGTCAACCATGATGCCATGATGCCTCGCGCCAGGCATTCTTGTATAAACAGGGTCATCAGAGGCAAAGAGGGTGCACCGCTTTTATCTTTGAACGAAAAGACAGGATTACAATCAAACCCAGCCGCACCAATGAAGTTCGATACGCCTTCTTGCTGTGCCAATGCATTCATACCGTCCTTAAAGGCTTTGCCCGTATCCCAGATATGCTGGGTGGCGTTGACCTTTTGGCACTCCTCTAGAGTCGCTCTGATTGCGGCGAGCCCCACGGTTTCAGAGGCATGGGTTTGTGATAAAAGGAATGTACGTTCTTTGTCATGAAAGATGCCGCCGAGTTCCATGATGTCGCGTTGTCCAGCAAGAACGGAGCAGGAATAACCGTTGCTGACACATTTACCGAATGTCGCCAAATGAGGGTAAACACCCCATTTGTGATGCGCACCCAATAAGTCAAAACGAATACCAGAAATCATTTCATCGAAAATGAGGATGGCTCCGTTTTTATCACAGAGATCTTTTAGTTTTTGTAAAAAATCATCTTGTGGCTCCACATCCTTGACGGGCTCCAGAATGAAACAGGCAATCTTATCGTGGTGCTGGTCAAACAAGGCCTCAACTGACTTGATATCGTTATATTTAAAATTTAAAGCGTAATCCTTGATTTCCGCTGGAATGCCGTTATTGCAAGGCGTCGTCGATATGAACCAGTCATGGGTGCTGAAAAACGGATGTTCGGCGCATTTGGCGATAAAGTCCCTACCTGTGTAAGCGCGGGCCAGTTTTACGGCGGCATGCGTAACATCGGAACCGTTCTTTCCAAATTTAACCATTTCGGCGACCGGCCAAAGATCAACCAGATATTCGGCAATCTCATATTCAAGAATGCCGGGGCGGGAAAAATTTGTGCCTTTGCGTAAGGTGTCTATAACTGCGTTATCGACGGCATCATAGGCATGGCCGAGGACAAAGGTTCTGTTGCCCATCATCCAGTCTATATATTCATTTTCGTCGACATCCCAGCAAAGCGCGCCTTTGGCATGCGATACCAATTTAGGGGATAGATGTGGCTGTTGATCCTCACCCTTGGAGTAAGTATGTGAGCCGCCAGGAACAAGCGTATGGAACTTTTCCTGTAGCTTAAACGATTTTTGATATCTCTTACGGAGCTCATCTGGAGGTGTAATCATTTTAGCCCTTCTTCAATAAGGCGTATGGTTTTCAGTGTTTCAGTTCTCGGAATAACTATACCCGGGCTACGAACAGAGCCTACAAACTGCATAAGGGCGGCTTTAAAAGCCGAGAACGCATCACTGAAATCTTTTGTAACGCTGTTTTCTTCACCACAATAAGTGATCCGAATGGGACCCTTTTTTACATCCGGGCCCATCGCCTGAAACTCAGTTACAACATCATTGTCCCAATTGACCACAAGCGAAACAGTGTTTTTCGACTGACTCTTTTCAGTGCTCAGTATATTAACATCAGCGCCCAAAAAATGAATGACCGGCTCAATAAGGTGAATGGCGTATTTATCCCATGACTTAACGGTTGAGCATATGATTTGGGTAATTGGCCCCATGTCTTCCAGCTCTTGTGGGGAGGGATAAAGCTCCTGTGCATACCTCAGGGCTGTGCAGGTAAATATTTGTCCCTCATAGGTTTCAAGCCCGAGGATTTTATCGGCCTCTTCAACCGATACTGCCAGCGGCTTGTCAATGAAAATGGACACACCAGCCTCAAGAAAGGGCTTGCTTATTTCAAAGTGGGTTTCGTGATCATCTCTGGCTAGAAGAACAGCATCAACTTGGCCGATGAAGTCGGTGTAATTCTCTGAGATATTCTCAATATGGCAGCTTTCAGCAATATTCTGACTGAGGTCACGGTCTTGGGTCCAGATATGTGTGACATCTGCTCCAGAAATTTGATCGTCCGGAAAATTTTGCTTGCTCAAATATGACGCAATATTAGGGAAGCCCGAGCGTTCCATTTTTTTAGGGTTGTAGCCATTGAAGATTGTTGACCAGGAATAAGGGTGGCCATTACCTTCACTGAGGCCGATTATGCCAAGTTTAAGAGCATCGCTCACGCAGCACCTCTCTTAGGAATGCCTAATAAGTCCTTGTCAAAGTCACCATGGATAGTATGGCCCCATTCTTCGAAGTATTTGCGAATGACGCCTGCAAACAAAACAGCATTTTCGCGCGCTCCTTCTTGTGTCACCTCGTACCCAATATCACCATTTTTACTTTTGCCGCAGGTCGCATAAAAAGCGCGGAAGGCGTTTAAACGCTCTTTTTCATTGGACTGGAAGTTTTCGAGGTACTCAACCAGCCCATCATGGAGATCATCATTAACTGGTGCTGCGAAAACACCTGGCAGAAAATTATAAAAGACGTCCCCAAGGGCAATAACAGGGGTGCCGAGAAGGAATCCTTCCCACCCCGCCGTACCTGTAACGGCGGCAACCGCGCGGGCATGACGTGTGAGCTCAAAGGTATCTACAGAAGGGCTGATAACCCGTACATTATAAATTGAATTCAGCTCATCATAAAAAGCTGTCGGTCGCTGTCCAAGCATTGAGGTATGCTCTTTGACATACACTTGACAATCAGCGGGTATGTGCTTGGAAAATTGTGCTACAAAGCCGCTATGGTGGTCACAGGCACTGCCAAAATACATATCACTCACTTCTGGCACATAATGCAGCGGCAGATAAATGAAAGGCGCATTCATATCAGGTTGGTCATCAAAGACACGCTTCAGTTTTTGCTCAAAACGTCGATATTTACCAATCAAGCCCTTTTTTAAGTACACAAGGGGGTGAGACTCGTAATTAAAGGCTCTGTCGAAGGCGACGACCTTTTGGCCGGGAAATAGCTTTTCAGGCCTTAATGTCTTTAATAAATTCTTGAACATCTTTGCGAAATTGAGCTTAATAACCGAGTTGTTGACAGCATAGGCAGGGCGAACAGGTTTATTGATAAATTCATAAAAAGCCCTGTCCGCATCAGCAAGTATTTCGTCACTGAGAAATGTTTTTTTCCCGCTTTGTAAATCTTCAAAACATTCTTGCAACCCCACATGCTGTCCGCTGATATGAAGCATGTTAATATGATTATTCAATCGGCTATTTTGCGTGAGGGGATAAGGGATATACTTTTCGCGACAGGCTGCCCGCAGAATAAGATGTAGATAGGTAACGACACCATCCAAAACAAAAACAGGGTCTACCTCGCTTAGGAATTTATCGACAAATTGCATAGTGGCAAGCTGGAGCACTCTTACTTTTTTATAATCTGAGGCCCATCTTAATCCACGGTCATACTGCGCAAGTATCGTATTGTTCCCTATGCCGAATTTCTTCTCCAGATCACGAAAGAGCGCATCAAATGCCTGCTCATCCATTTTCTCAAGCTCTTCCTTGTTAGAAAGGTAAAAATCAGGAAGAGAGTAGATTTCATCAAAAGTGGCCCGTATCTCAGGCGTTATTTTTTCCTCAACACGGGCGTAATTGGTGATACCGATGACGGGCCTATCAAATTCCTTTGATACAGCCTCTGCCAGATAAAATTGACCAGGAACACCCAGAACGTAGACTATTGGCTTTTTACTTTCCATGCAGGGCATTCTATATAATAATCCGCACGAAAAAAGAAAAAGTTTTCCAGATATAAAAGGATATCCAAACTGACAAAAGCAAACGCCGTTTTTCGTGTTGATGCGTCCTCTCACATAGGGGGTGGGCATGTCATGCGATGCCTGACTTTGGCTGAGGAGATTTTTAGATCAGGATGGCAGTGTCACTTCGCCTGCACCCCGGAAACAGTAGAGACCATGCCTGTTTTGGGTGACTCTGGATATGAGATCATTCCACCTGATGCAGCCATAGAAAGTACAGCTTTGCTGGTTGTTGATCATTATACGCTGGATCGGGATTACGAGGCAGGATGCAGGGCCTGGGCGGAGCGCATTCTGGTTATTGATGATCTAGCAGACAGGCCACATGATTGCGATATTCTGATGGATCAGACTTTTGGTCGCTTGGAAGGCGATTATAAAGCCCTTGTTCCTGATCATTGTGAAATCTTAGCAGGGTCAAAATATGCTCTTCTGCGCTCTCAGTTCTCTGATGCAAGGGAGAATGCTCTTCAGGAGCGCAAAGACCGTGACGGTGAAATTAACAATATCCTGATGATGCTTGGGGCAGGGGACAAAGAAAATGTTACGGGGTTTGCTCTTGCTGCTCTTGAGCAGTTGAAAGACAAAACAAGCGTTGATGTCATAATGGGAGCTAATGCGCCACATTTGGCTTCTGTTCAAAGCCAGGCGCAAGGCTCTCGTCATGATATAAAGGTTTATTCGGGCGTTGAAGACGTTGCGTCCTTTATGGCAAAGGCTGATCTTGCGATTGGGGCGGGAGGAACGGCAAGCTGGGAGCGATGCTGTCTGGGGTTACCGACATTGGTTATAGAAATTGCTGATAATCAGCATAAAATCATTCAGGAACTTGAAGCAGTAGGGGCTATATTAAACGCAGGGCTTTATAAAGATTTAGACGCTGTGGAGATTACTGAAAAAATTAAATATTTGTCTCAGGAGCCTGATTTAGTTATGGATATGAGTGTGAAGGCTGCAAAGGTCTGTGATGGAAAGGGAGCCTCCCGACTTGTGGACCAGGTTACAAGGGCTGTATAGATGAAACTCCTCATTCTTTCTCCCTATTTTGAACGATTAAAGCCAGCACTGGAAAAGCATGATGATGAATGGATTATCATGGAAGACAAAATCACGCCGGGTTTC
The DNA here is from genome assembly GCA_021604545.1 of Micavibrio sp. Taxonomy (GTDB): domain Bacteria; phylum Pseudomonadota; class Alphaproteobacteria; order Micavibrionales; family Micavibrionaceae; genus UBA5701. Next base: position 547,215 of record BQJE01000001.1, on the reverse strand, counting down.
TTAAAGGAAAACAATATTGATATGGGGGTCTCGTACGGCTACCGCCATATTCTGAAGCAGAATGTTCTTGATGTCTGTCCTTTTATCAATATGCATATTTCTTATCTGCCATGGAACCGCGGGGCCGATCCCAATATTTGGAGCTGGATCGAAGACACACCGAAAGGTATCACAATTCACTATATTGATGAGGGTATAGATACGGGAGATATCATTGCTCAGAGGGAAGTGAGCATGGGGCCAGATGAAACACTGGCAACATCCTACGAAAAATTGCAGGAGGAGGTTGTAGAGCTGTTTTATGCGCATTGGAGTGCTATCAGGGCAGGAGAAGCGCCCAGACACCCGCAGCAAGGCCAGGGAAGCTTGCATTATGTTGCTGATAAAGAAAAAATTGAATCTCTGCTGTATGATGGATTTAACACCCGTGTGAGTGATATCGTTTCCGGACAATACTGATAGGAAGAAAAGAAGCGAATGAAGAGTTTTAAAATTGCAGATCGTATAATTGGCGGCGATGCTCCTTGCTACGTTATTGCTGAGATATCCTGTAATCATGAAGGGGATCTGGACGAAGCCAGGGCTATCATCAAAGCTGCCGCCAAAGCCGGTGCTGATGCCGCTAAGATCCAGACTTATACGGCCAATACGATTAGCCGCGATTTCAAGACCAAGCCCAAAGGCACAATTTGGGAAGAAACTGATCTTTATAATCTCTATAATAAAGCTCATACGCCGTGGGCGTGGCATACAGACCTGCAAAAAACAGCAGATGACTGCGGCATTCATCTTTTTTCCTCTCCGTTTGATGAAACCGCTCTAGATCATTTAGTTGAGATGAAGTCACCGGTTCTCAAAGTGGCAAGCTTTGAAGTTGTTGATATTAAGCTTCTGGAAAAAATGGCGCAAACAGGCTTACCAATCATCATGTCAAACGGCATGACGGATTTCTTGGAACTCGATGAGGCGGTGCGGACCTTGCGCGCTCACGGTACAAAAGATTTGGCGCTTTTGCATTGTAACAGCGGCTATCCGGCCGCTTTTGAGGAAGCCAACCTCAAGACCATGCAGGCCATGGCTGAGATATATGACGTACCCGTTGGGGTGTCGGATCACACACTTTTTGCCGATACAGAAAATTATGCTAATCCGCTTGCACATATTACGGCGTTTGAGGCTGTCAAGATGGGGGCCAAAATCGTTGAGGTGCATTTGACCATGGACCGCGACCGTGCGCGCGCTTTGATGGATAAGGAAGAGGGTGGTTTTGACTGGCCGTTTTCGCGCGAGCCGGGGGAACTGGAAAAAACAGTATCCATAATCCGCGCATGGGAGGCCGGTGAAGCGATTGAATATGAAACCGAGTTGGAAAAAGAAAAAGCTGTCAAAACCCACGGCAACGTAAATTTTACACCGACAGAAAAAGAAATGGCCAGCCGCGGTCTTCGGCCGTCTCTATGGATTGTTGAGGATATTAAGGCTGGGGAGACATTTAGCTTCGCCGCTGGCCGAGAAGGAAATATTGATTCCATCCGCCCGGCAGGTGGTCTGCATATTCGTTTTACGGATTTTGTGGACGGTAAAACAGCGACACAAGACATAAAGGCTGGTGCGCCTTTGGCATGGGATATGGTCGATATCAGCTAGCCTGGAAATTATAGTTTTCTGGCAATCAAAGCCGAATTTGGTGACAGATAACGCGTATTGGGTACAATATAGGCCCCGGCACGCTCTACAACAGCCAAAGACTTTTGAGTTACAAAATGAGGAATTCTAGGCCAGTTCGCTATCTTGGGGTAAAGGGCAGCGTTCCAGAATCCTATATGCCCATAATAACCACCTTCTAAAATCTCTGCTTGTTTTGTGTCCTTTAATCCGGATGCCATGTCTTTGTAAGACATAAGGTTATGAATTTTGTATTTTTCCTGATCAAGAAATTTCAAGATTGTTCCATTAAGGCCTGCATGATTTGGGATAACTAAAACCAGATACCCGCCAGGTTGGATCATGTCTAGATGTTGCTGAATGACGGCCTGTGTATCTTTGAAATGTTCTATGAACCCGAAACTTACAACAACATCCCAGAGTTTTTCAGGGCTGTATTCGAAGAAATCTCCGTATATAATTTCGGCATCTATGCCTAAAGAACCCATGAATTTCTTACAGGGTGCAATACATTCTTCCACATACTCAATTCCAGAAGCTTGATAACCGAAGAATTTATTGAAATACCACATATATGTACCAGGATAGCAACCAACTTCTAGGCACTTCATATTTTTGTCATAAGGTAGATGACGTTGGCACAAATTATGAATATCCCTGAAGAAAACGGCGTTCGGATCAAATTCCAGCATGACGTCAGACTGAGCCCACTCCTCAGCCCATTCCTCCTTTTTAGATAGTCTGTCTGAATTCATTTTGGATCCCTTTAACTATATCTTTTCAATCGTATCTTAATCTCTTTTCGCGCCGTATTCCCTATGTTTTCGCTTTCCGAACATATTGATCTTGTTTAATGTTGGCAAGCTATGATGAAAAGCTGGAAAACATTCGCTTATTTTGTTCGTGCCTATCCTTTTCGAGGATTGGTTATGGTTCTGTCACTCACTGTCGCGGGGTTTCTGGAGGGGGTAGGGATTATGGCGTTACTGCCCTTAATCACTATATTGACGGAGCAGGCACAGGCACAAGGGGGCTTTTTGGCAGAAGCAGCTCAGTCAATGTTTAACGCTCTTGGTGTTAAGCCCACAATCGCATCAGCTTTGTTTTTTATTGTGGCGGCAATGTTTCTAAAAGCAGTGGTTAGTATGCTGGCCAGCATCCAGATCGCTTATGCGTCTTCCCATGTGAGTGCTGATCTGAGATTGAATTTTATTCATAGTCTTTTTAGTGCGCGTTGGTCCCATTATGTTGGTTTAAAAAGTGGTGCAACAGCGAATGCTATTGGCACAGAGGCGCAAAGAGCGTCCATCTGCTTCAAGCAAGGATGTCAGGCTTTCTCCCATACTATTCAGATTCTGGTTTATGCAATTTTGGCATTTTTGATTTCCTGGAAATTAGCAATAGCAGCTTTGGGCGTTGGTCTTCTAATGGTTGCAATTCTTGGCTTTCTAACGAGAGAGGCACGTCGTTCCGGTAGAAAACTGACAGACGTTTATAACGATGTTTTGAGCCTGATTACGGATTCTTTTTATGGCGCAAAACCTCTAAAGGCCATGGGTAAAGGAACAAACTTATACCAGGTTCTTGAAAAGCATGTTCGTGATTTGCAGTCGGCACAAAGACGCCTTGATATTGCAGATCAAAGCTTAATAGTTTTATCAGAACCGCTTATGGTCATGTTCGTTGCCATAGGTCTGTATGGCGCTTTGACTTTTAACGCTTTGCCTTTGTCTGAGCTTTTATTTATGGCCGTTCTGTTTCTGCGCATGATTATGCGCGTATCCTCTGCGCAAAGGTCGTACCAAAGTATGGTCTCTAACGAGAGCGCTATGCAATCTCTTCAAAGCAAAGAAAGCGCTGCCATAAAGGCTAAAGAAAATTTCTCTTGTACAAAAACACCTACGTTAGACAAAAATATTACTCTAGATAATGTCTCTTTTGCCTATGGGGACACGCCAATCATAGAAAATATTTCTTTAAAAATCCCGGTTAATACGCTGCAGGTTATTTTTGGACCGTCAGGAACAGGTAAGACAACGCTCGTTGACCTGATTATTGGTTTGTATCAACCGACAGGAGGGGGAGTACAAATCGATGGGACACCATTATCTGAAGTGGATTTAAGGTTGTGGCGTCAAATGGTCGGTTACGTCCCTCAGGATGTACTGCTGTTCCATGATAGCGTTCTTAACAACGTGACGCTCAATGATCCTAAATTTAAAAGGGAAGACGTGGAGCTTACCCTAAAAAAGGCTGATGCTTGGGATTTTGTAAAGAATATGGAGCAAGGTTTGGATACGGTAGTTGGAGAACGTGGCTCACGATTATCCGGAGGCCAGAGGCAGCGCATTGCTATCGCGCGTGCGATTATTCACAAACCGTCTGTCCTTGTGCTTGATGAGGCAACCAGCGCGCTGGACCCAGATACAGAGCAGCAGATATTAAAAACCGTAAAAGAGCTTTCAAAAACTATGACGGTACTGGCAATTTCCCACAATCCAGCCATTTTGGGTGTTGCGGATAATGTTTATGAAATAAAGAACGAAAGTCAAAAATCTCTTATTAGGCAAGGAGCATAAATGGTGGCTGCGCAGGAAAAAGTAATGGGTCGCTTTGCGTTCGGTAAAAACTGGCAAAGTTATTTGGAAAGGGTTAATGATGCGCGCATTGAAAAGGCCGTCCAATCTCTACGAGATATGCTGGCTGTTGAGACGTTAAAAGGAAAGCGTTTTTTAGATATCGGATGTGGAAGCGGCTTGTTTTCTCTTGCTGCTCAACGTCTTGGTGCAGAGGTTACCTCCTTTGATTACGATTTGGACTCTGTAGAAGCCACATCCAGCATGAAGAATGTTCACGCCCCCGATGCAAAAAATTGGACGGTGCAGCAAGGTGATGTATTGGATGATGACTTTGTTCAAGGGCTGGGCGAGTTTGATGTTGTATATTCATGGGGCGTTTTGCATCACACAGGCCAAATGTGGCCGGCGATAGAAAAAGCTATTGCCCGGGTCGCGCCTGGCGGAAAATTTTTTATTGCGCTTTACAATGATCAGGGCGGTAACAGCCGAAGATGGAAGGTTATTAAAAAACTATATGTTCATTCACCGTCATGGTTAAAAATGGTGGTTGTGTGGGCAGTTATTTTGTATTTTGAATTAAGATATGCTTTGGTTCGACTATTGCGCTTTAAAAACCCTTTCCCTGACTGGAAGAAAGATGAGCAAGAACAATTGCGCGGTATGTCTATGTGGCATGACTATGTTGATTGGGTGGGCGGCTATCCTTTCGAAGTTGCAAAGCCGGATGAGGTTTTTTCTTTTTGCAAGACTCGGAGGCTTGAGCTGGAAAAACTTATAACAGTCGTTAATTCGCATGGCTGCAATGAGTATGTTTTTTCTCGCAAGAACATTTAGGTAATGAAAACCCCAAAAAATATTTTATTTATAATACATTCGCTACACGGTGGTGGAGCAGAGCGTGTAGTTTGTTCTATGGCGAATTACTGGGCAAAAAAAGGTGAGGGCGCAACGATTTTGACGCTGGCTGGACCAGATGTTCCTGTATCTTACCCTCTTTCCTCACAGGTAAAAAAACGATCTCTGAACGCTTCAGGAAAGAATAAAAACGCGCTTCTGGATAATGTTGAACGCATTAAAAAGCTGAGCCACGCTATTAAAGAAGAACAGCCGGACGTTATTCTATCCTTCATGGAAGCCACTAACATTCTTTCTATTCTTGCGGCACGGGGCTTAAAAATTCCTGTGATTGTATCAGATCGTATTGATCCAAAATTATATAGTTATGGGTACATTTGGCGTTTTCTTCGTAATATAACTTATCCTTTTGCTTCTTCATTTGTTGTTCAAACAAAGACTGTTTTAGGTCGTTATCCTTCTTTTCTTGCACGAAAAGCCACAGTCATTCCTAATTTTGTAGATGTAAAAAGTGATGATAGTGAAAAGGGCACAAAGAAAAATATTATTTGCGCAATGGGCCGCCTAAACAAACAAAAGGGTTTTGATATACTTCTCCATTCTTTTGCCAAAGTTGCAGATCAGTTTCCGGAGTGGTCACTAGTAATATGGGGCGAGGGCGAAGAAAGAAAGAATCTGGAAAAATTGAGAGATGATCTAGTATTGTCTCAACGTATCTCTTTCCCTGGTTTTTCAGAGAAGGCAAATGCCGAGATAAAAAATGCTGGCCTGTTTGTGCTATCTTCCCGCTATGAAGGATTCCCCAATGCCTTAATGGAAGCTATGGCTTGCGGATTACCGGTTATAGCGACGCGGTGTTTATGTGGGCCTGAGGAGCTTATTAAAGATGACCAGAACGGTTTGTTGATTCCGACAGAGGATGTTGACGCTCTGGCTACGGCAATGATTTCTCTACTTGAGGATAAAGCCACACGCGAAAGGCTCGGGCTAGAAGCACAAAAAGTCCAGGATGAATATAATTCGGATCATATTATTAAAATGTGGGAAGATCTGATATGTGCGGCATAACAGGTTTTATTGATCTGCAAAGAGATAAAGACGGAGAATCCCTGGCTTCGCTGGTCTCGGATATGAACAACACGCTGGTTCATCGCGGTCCCGACAGTGATGGCATTTGGGTTGACCATGAGGTCGGCGTGGCTCTGGCTCATAGAAGGCTGGCCATCATTGATTTAAGTGAAACTGGTCACCAGCCGATGAAATCCTTTTCCGGGCGCTATGTCATCAGCTTTAATGGAGAGATCTATAATTTTTTGTCGCTTAAAACCCGCCTGGAAGAAAAGGGCTGCAAATTTTCAGGAACATCAGACACGGAAGTTCTTCTGGCGGCAATTGAGACATGGGGGTTAAAAAAGGCCCTGATCGAGATAAATGGGATGTTCGCTTTTGCCTTATGGGACCAGAAGGAGAGGGAAATTCATCTGGCTCGCGATCGTATGGGCAAAAAGCCGCTTTACTATGGATGGGCTGGAAAAACATTTCTTTTCGGCTCTGAGTTAAAATCTCTGCGCCCTCATCCTGACTTTGTGCCGGAGATCAACCGCGATGCGCTGGCTATTTATACGCGTCATAATTATGTGCCGGTGCCCTGGTCAATTTATAAGAATATATACAAAATTCCACCAGCTTCCTTTCTGACCATTTCCCTGGAAGGAAAAAAGGGATCTTCCCCCGAAAAATATTGGGACATAACGCATATAGCTGAGAGGGGGTGCCGAGAGCCGCTCGATATATCATTTGAACAGGCGGTGGACGATCTGGAATCTATTCTTGGTGAAGCCGTTTCAGAAAGAATGATCTCAGATGTTCCTTTGGGGGCGTTTCTGTCTGGTGGTATCGATTCTTCTCTTATCACTGCAATGATGCAGAAGAATTCAGATCGACCTGTTAAAACATTTTGCATTGGCTTTGAAGAGGCGGGTTATAACGAGGCCATTGACGCCAAGAAAATTGCCGAGCATCTGGGAACGGATCATACTGAATTTTATGTGACGGCAGATGAAGCCAGAAACGTTATTCCTGACCTTGCGTCTATCTTTGATGAACCATTTGCAGACCCGTCACAGATTCCAACCTATCACGTCGCACGGTTGGCACGACAGGATGTTACGGTGGCCTTGTCCGGCGATGGTGGTGACGAAGGATTTGCAGGCTATGGTCGCTATCATACGGCTCAAAATGTTGCCGGCAAGTTGCACAAAATTCCTTACAGTTTGCGCAGTATTGCGGGGGGCTTTCTAAACCATCTACCCATAAACGGGCGCGCACAAAAGCTTTCAGAAATTCTTGGCGCCAGAGATGAAAATGAGCTTTACAGACAATTGATGTCCTATTGGAAAAGTCCAGAAAACTTACTTACATCAGGCTCGGAGCCCTTGGTAGCTATGAACGATTTTACCAACACCCCGGATATGGACTCTTTCATCAACAAAATGATGGTCATGGATATGCAGGCTTATTTGCCGGATGATATTCTCGTTAAGGTTGATCGGGCGAGCATGGCTGTTTCTTTGGAAATCAGAGCGCCGCTTCTTGATTATAAGGTGATTGAATATGCCTGGCGTGTACCGTTACATATGAAGATTGATGGAGGAGGGGGCAAACGGCTGTTGAGAGCACTTCTTGAGCGTTATGTTCCAAAGCCTCTTTTTGATCGTCCAAAACAAGGATTTGGAATTCCACATGGGAAATGGCTAAGGGGGCCGCTTGAGGATTGGGCAGAAAATCTCCTTGATGAAAACAGACTACAGACAGATGGTTTCTTTAATGCACCTCTGGTACGACAAAAGTGGCAAGAGCATGTATCCGGCAAACAGGATTGGAGTTATCATCTCTGGAGTATATTGATGTTTCAGGCATGGCATGAACGTTGGGTAGGTAAATAGTGAGCGTCACAAAAGACAAAAAAATTAAAATAGCATTCGTTTTACCAGCCTTAACCGCAGGAGGGGCCGAGCGCGTTCTTATCACGTTGATGAATAGTATTGACAGGACACGTTTCGAACCCATCTTCGTTACGGTCAGTGATACTGGCACTTTACGCAAGATCATCGATCCTGAAATACCCTTTCATTGTTTGCAAAAGGAGAGGGTGTCTTTGGCTCTGCCGAAGATGTATTTTAAATTGAAGGATCTAGACCCTGATATTATTTTTTCGACGATGGCACATTTGAATCTTTCCTTGTTGCTTTTAAAGCCGCTTTTTCCAAAAACTCATTTTATTGTCAGGGAAGCCATTACACCGTCATTTATTTTGGGTGAGCATCGGTATTTATCTTTTGCCTTAAAGGCCGCCTACCGTCATCTCTATCCCAAAGCGGCACAGGTGATTGATCCGGCCCAGGCTATCATTCATGAGTTTCAGGAATTGCTGGGGATGTCATGTAAAAATCATGTCTTGCTACACAACCCTGTCGACCTTGATAAAATTAGAGAAAAAGAAGACATTAAATTTGAAATAGCCCAAGAGCGAAATAATACAGTTCATTTTGTCTCGGCTGGACGGCTCCATTTTCAAAAGGGTTTTGATAGATTAGTTGAAGCCTTACCTGATATGAATCTTCCTTATGACTGGAGCTGGACAATTTTGGGGGAGGGGCCTGAGCGCAATCACCTGGAAAATCTTATACAAAAAAGCGGACTAGCCGATAAAATTAGTCTGCCGGGATTAAGCCATCACCCATGGCCATCTTTTGCTGCAGCCGATTGCTTTTTGATGCCCTCACGTTGGGAGGGGCTGCCAAATGTCGCCTTAGAATCTCTTGCCTGTGGAACGCCAGTTATTGCGACCCATCAATCCGGCGGGATTGCTGAAATAGCCAAACTATCGTCAGAGGGCGCTGTGAGCGTTGCGGACAGTATGGCCAATTTTGTTGCTGCGATGGAGAAAGTAATACCGGCATCAACGAAGACATTTAGAGACTCCTTGTTGCCTGATGTATTCCAAAAGGAAAACGTTACAAAATGCTTTGAAGATATACTTGAGGAGGTTGTAGCATCTTAATGGGGAGCCTGATATTGCGACTTAGTTGTGTGATAATGTATATTATGGTAATTAATATGTTGTCTTTAAAAGACTAGCATTCAAACTCAATAATAAGCCCATCATGTGCTGCCACAAACCCTTCAGACAATTCTGCCATCAATGTTTGGTAATCCATCACAAGCGATAAACTTGTTAAATAAACCGTCTCGGCACCAATCTGTTTATTAAGTTCATAAATTGTCTCCAAATTCGCGTGCACAGGATTGGTCTCACTTTTATAAGCCGCCGCGTCCACGACCCAAATCTTAACACCCTTAAGCACATTAATCGCCTTATCATCCAGCCGGTAAATATCAACGCTATATCCCAGATCACCAAATCTGTAGCCCACGGACTGTACGGTGCCGTGATCTTGCTCGAACGGGATAAATTCGATGTCGCCAAGGCTCTGCGGCGCACCAAACTGACTAGCCTCAATTCCATGGCCCTCCACAATCTGCGGATAAAGCCTGTGATTGCCCCCCTCAAACAAATAATCAAAGCGCGCGCTTAACTTACCGAGCGTTTCCTTGTTGCCGTAGACCGGTATCAACATTTTGTTCTTAAGCGCCATAAAACGCAGCTCATCAATGCCGTTAATATGATCCGCATGCGCATGCGTATACAAAACACCATCAATATAATTTACATCGGCGTTGTTGAGCTGCTGACGAAAATCAGGCCCGGTATCCACGACCAAAGTTGTCTTGTCCGTTTGCACTAACACAGAGCTGCGCATCCGCGTATTTTTCGACTCGCTCGGGTCGCAATCGCCCCAATAATTGCCAATCGCCGGTACGCCGGTTGAATTCCCACATCCCAATATAGTCAGTTTGGCCTTCATTTAAGCTTTGCCTTTTTAAACAGCTTGAAAAAGTTTTCTGTCGTGGCACGGGCCATGTCTTCTTCCGAAACGCCTTTTAACTCTGCCAGAAATTTCCCTGTATGAGCAACATAGGCTGGCTCGTTTGCTTTTCCACGATGCGGCATCGGTGCCAGATACGGCGCATCGGTTTCCACAAGGATACGCTCCAGCGGCACGTCTTTGGCAATGGCGCGCAACTCATCTGCCTTATTAAAGGTAACAATACCGGAAAACGAAATATAAAATCCAAAATCAAGCGCCTGCTCCGCCAGCTTCGGCCCCGATGAAAAGCAATGCATCACACCAGTAAGCCCCTTACCTTCGCCCTCCTCGCGCATAATATTAATCGTATCCTCTTCAGCATCGCGCGTGTGAACAATCAACGGCAGGTCCGTTTCAATGCACGCACGAATATGTTTTCTAAAACTTTCCTGCTGATCCTCGCGCGGCGAATGATCATAGTAATAATCCAGCCCACTTTCACCGACACCTATGATATTGTGATCTGACGTAGCAAGCTCAACCAGCCTTTCCTGCGTGATGTCTTTTTCGTCTGGCACCCCTGCATCATGGGGATGTGTTCCAACCGAACACCAGACATTATCAAATTTCTGCGCAGTCGCCAGAACACCCGGGAAATCTCCATTAATCTGACAGGAAATCGTCACCATCCCGTCAACACCAGCCTCACCAGCGGCTTTCACAAGCTCTTCCGGCGAAGATTCCATCTTTTCATGGGTCAGGTGGCAATGGGAATCAATCCACATTGGTCAACTCTTTAAATATATGAGGGTGATCCCGGAGAATATTAATAAGGCACCAAAGGCTGTCGCCACGGTTAATTGGAATTCTTTAAATATGGCCCAGGTAAATAAAACTGTAAAATACGGATATGATATTTCAACCAGGCTGGCCAGCGTCGCATTCTTTAGACTGATGCTGGTAAAAATCAAATAATTGGCAACAATAAAACACGCAATAACAATTGCAAAATACAAACTGATTATCTTATTTGAAGCTAGAATTTCAATACCTGGCTTCAAATTATTTGTAAAATGTGTAAGAAGAAGAAAAATAGGAACAGACACGACAAGATAAACCAGCATTAAGAATGGTGGCGCTATACCTGCCTTTAAAATCTTCTCGCTAAAGACATAGCCGAGGCCCCACAGCATGGATGTTGTCAGGGCATAAAAAAACCATAGATGCGAGCCCATTACGTCCCTACCCCGCGCTCTTCTTCCTCGACAATACGTGGAAACACACCTTCGGGTTTGTCGATTTTGGTACCGGGCTTCAGCGCGTATTTTTCATCTATATGCTCAAAATTACGCTCGTCTTTTGGAACTTTCAACTGGTCCAGCAATTTATCAGCCGATGCTGGTGTGATCGGCTGCATAATAATGCCCAAGCAACGAATAACTTCCGCCAGCACATACAAAACCGTCTTCATCCGCTCCGGGTCCTCTTTGCGAAGCGTCCATGGAGCCTGTGCATCAACATACCCGTCAGCAACAGAAACAATCTTTATGATCTCTTCGAGCGCGCTATGAATTTTTAACTCATCCAAATTATTACGCACTACAGTCAACATATTTTCCTTTGAGTTGAGCAATAACTTCATATCAACACTATCAAGTTCATTGGGCTGCGGTATCTGTTCGTCACAATTTTTATAAATCATCGACAACGTGCGCTGCGCCAGATTGCCGATGCCATTGGCCAAATCGGCATTAATACGATTAATGGCAGCCTGATGAGAAAAATCACCATCATTGCCAAATGGCACCTCACGCAACATAAAATAACGCGCCGCATCAACGCCATAGCGCTTAACCAAATCATGTGGCGCAATGACATTACCAAGGGATTTCGACATCTTCTCCCCTTCAATCGTCCACCAGCCATGGGCAAATATTTTCTTCGGCACTTCTAATCCGGCGGACATCAAAAAGGCCGGCCAGTACACAGCGTGAAACCGCAAGATATCCTTGCCGACCATATGAATATCTGCCGGCCAGAACTTTTTAAAACTCTCTGATTCCTCATCAGGATAACCAACTGCCGTCATGTAATTGGTAAGCGCATCAATCCAGACATACATAACATGTTTATCATCACCGGGGACTTTCACACCCCAGTCAAACTTTGTTCGGCTAAGCGACAGATCTTTAAGCCCACCTTTTACAAAACTTTTTACTTCATTGTAGCGGGTTTGAGGCGCTACGAAATCTGGATTTTTATCATAGAATTCCAGCAAACGGTCCTGCCATTTTGAAAGCTTAAAGAAATAACTCTCCTCCTCAACCCATTCACATTCCGCGCCCGATGGCGCAATTTTCTTGCCATCCGGGCTAGACGTTAGCTCATCCTCAGTGTAATACGCCTCATCGCGCACAGCATACCAGCCGCCATAATTATCCTGATAAAGATCACCTGCCGCATCAATTTTCTGCCACAGCACCTGCGCTGCTTTTTTGTGACGCTCCTCCGTTGTGCGGATAAAATCATCGTTGGAATAATTCATCAGCAGCGTCAGATCTCGAAAATTCTGCGACACTTTATCGGTCAGAGCTTGCGGATCAACACCTGCCGCTTCGGCTGCTTGCATCACCTTTAACCCATGCTCGTCCGTACCGGTAAGGAACATCACCTCATAGCCATCCAGCCGTTTGAACCGCGCCAGAACATCACAAGCCACGGTCGTATAAGTATGACCGATATGCGGCTTATCGTTCACGTAATAAATTGGCGTGGTGATATAAAACGGACCTTTGTCAGGCATGGTATCTCCTTAAGCTGCCTTCATCAGTGAAAACGCACCCAAAACGCCCTGACGTTTGTCCAGATTGGCCCTTTGCACGGTTTCAAAATGCTCCTGAAGGTTCTCACAGATTTTACTTAAGGTTTCAAGCGAAGAGTTCTGCAACAAAGCAGCAAAAACTTCCGTATTAAGCGGCGCTTCCCCAGTATTTTGGCCTCTGGCCTTGGTCAAAACAAGCTGCGACCAGATAAACTGCATCAAATTTTGATAAGCCTGAAAAGCCCTTTCCTGACCGGGCCGCGACAACTCATCTGCCAAAACATGGATTTGTGGCCAGTCCCAAACGGGATAGCTCTCGATCAGACCTAGAATTCTTTTAAGCGTTTCAAGAGCGTCCTCCTCGATATACTCAAGCGCCTTACCAAAACTTCCGCCCGCCAGAGCAATCAACATGTCGGTCTCATACGGCGATAAATCATATGTTTGCAAAAGGCGTGTCATGACGTCGTCGCCCAAAGGCTGAAACGGCACGACCCGGCAGCGCGAACGAATGGTTGGGATGAGCGCCCCTGCCCTATGCGCAATTAAAACCAGCAAAGTTTTTTCGGGCGGCTCTTCCAGAATCTTAAGCAACGCATTCTGCGCATTACGGTTCATGGTGTCGGCATCATCAATAATTACAATCCGCCAACCACCTTCGGAGGCGGTGCGGCGCAGGAACGGTGTGACCTTACGAATTTCAGCAACATCAACTGATGCTTTTTGCTTACCCTTCACCGGATCAATCGAGCGTTCAATACTCAGCAAATCAGGGTGAGCACCAGAAGCCACCCGCCGGGCCACAATATCTTCCGGCAGAGATGTGCTTTGCGTGAATAAAAACCTGGTCAACTGATAGGCCATAGTCGATTTTCCTATGCCCTTTGGCCCGGAGAAAATTAACCCATGCGGCGGCCGTTCCGATGTCATCAATTCATTTAATTTCGTTTCAACCGCATCATGACCAAAACAAACCTTAACATCACGCGCCTGCTCACCTTCTTCCGGCTCCGCATCGGTCATATCAACCGTTTTGATTTTTTCTTCTTTTACTGGCGCAGGATCTTCTCCGAACAAATCCATTAGAGCAACTTCCCTTTTACAATCTTCTCAATCTCTGCAGCTATCTCTTCTGCAGAGCCTGAAGCATCAATCACATGACAGCGCTCTGGCTCATTCTTTGCGATCTCCAAATAACCCTGTCTAAGTTTTTCATGAAATTCTATGTCCATATTCTCAAAACGGTCCTCAGTTTGATTAATATCCAGAGTTTCTGCTGCCAACCGCCTACCCGAACGCGCCAACCCTTGCTCTGGATCTATATCAAAAACAAAAGTCATATCCGGACCAAAACTATCCAGCGCCGCTATATTAATCTCTTCAATTTTCTGGAGATCCAAGCCATGCCCATATCCTTGATAGGCGCGTGTGGAATCAGTAAAACGATCACAAATTACAACTTGCCCCTCTACAAGAGCAGGCTTAATCACATTTTTGACATGCATGACTCGCGCAGCAAAAAGCAAAAGGCATTCCGCCATCGGGCTCCAGTCTCCACCCTCACGTTGCACCAGCAAATTGCGGATTGTTTCGGCTTCTTTGGTGCCGCCAGGCTCTCGCGTTGTTACAACTTTGTAGCCAGCACCCCCCAGCCTTTTGGCCAGAAGATTAATTTGGGTGGTTTTCCCTGCCCCCTCCCCGCCTTCGAATGTAATAAACAGGCTGGGCGCACTCATATCAGCCGCCCGCTTTGTTGCCAATGTAAAGCTTAGCCTTAGCAACAGTCTTGGGAAAAAAGCCTAAAGCCTCCACATCCTGTGCCGCAAGAAGCGGCACCTTTATCGTTGCTCCGCGCGGAATATTGATTTCTGCAACAGCAATTTCTTGTCCTTTTTTTATAGGCGCTATCAAAGGCGCTTTATACTTAACATCAACCTTTAAATCATTCAGGGCAATTGCCGGAAGCGTCACAGAGATATCATCTTCTACAACTAGGGCTACACTGCCGGACTTGCTCATTAATACATCGGCGGTTTCAACTGTCTCACCAGCTTTAAACAATTTATGATTTTCAAAGCCGCGCAAACCCCATTCCAGCAACATGGCCGATTCCTGTGCCCGCGCCTTTTCGTCTTCCAAACCGTTCACCACAAGAATAACCCGCCGGCCATTATGCACACCGGACGCCATCAGCCCATAACCGCCAGCCTCCGTATGGCCGGTTTTAATCCCGTCCGCTCCCATATCACGATAGATCAACGGATTACGATTTGCCTGCTTGATATTGTTATAGCTAAATTCCTTTTCGGAATAATATTTATAGTAACCCGGAAATTCTCTAATCAACGCATAGGACAAAATTGCCAGATCTCTGGCCGTTGAATAATGGTCAGGATCAGGCCAACCGCTGGCATTGGTAAAATTACTGTTGCTCATACCAAGCTCAGCCGCCTTCTTCGTAAGCGCCCGGGCGAAATCATCTTCGGTGCCGGCTAGACCTTCAGCCAGAACAATCGTTGCGTCATTGCCCGACTGAATAATCACACCGCGTAACAAATCTTCAACCGCCACCCGCTTGTTAACCTCAACAAACATTTTAGAGCCACCCTTGCGCCAGGCCCGTTCACTCACACTGAATTTATCATCCAGCTTTATCTGACCATTCTTAAGAGCTTCAAATACTAGATAGGTCGTAATCACCTTGCTCATTGAAGAGGTCGGCATTTTTTTATCGGCATTTTTTTCAAAAAGCACCATGCCGGTTTCAAAATCAATCATAATGGCTTGCTTGGCAGCCGTCTGTTGCGCAGGCTGAGCCAGTGCATCCGGGATACAAATAACAAGGGAAAACAGCAAAAGAGCAAAAATTCTAATCATGACATGACAGTATACAGGCTAAACCCTGTAATCAATGATACTTATTCAACAATAATAATTGCATCGCCGTTTCCGGCGTTGGCCAGGCGGCTTAGAATAGCATCAGCGCTCTGAACATCAGAGGCCGGGATACGCACACGAAAAAACTGCTGGCCATTCACATTTGCTGGATAAACCTTCGCCTTACCGAAAGGCGCCAGCTTTTGTGCCAGCTTTTGCGCATTCGCCCTGTCGGCAAAGGCCCCGGCTTGTACATACATATTGGTATTCGATACCGGTGCCTGCTCAACAATCTGGTCAGGGTAAAATATTCCTTCACGTGTAGTGTGGCCCGGCACATCAGGCGGCGGCAACATAGCTCGTTCGACCGGTTTACTTTGAAGTGAGGCCTCCTGATAAATTTCACGTGGCTGGCCACGTTCAACTGCTGGTTGCGTCGATGCCGGCGCTGGCCGCCTCTTTGATGTTTGTTTGTTTATAGCCACTTCATAACCGCGCGTATTCTCGCCACGCCTGGCAGCGTTCGCAATTTTTTTGCTCTCTTCGGCCAATACCTGCACCCTAACCTTGGCAACACCGCTGTTCTTAAAGTCTAAAAGCTCAGCGCCACGTTTTGACATGTCAATGATCCGTCCACGCTTGAAAGGTCCACGATCATTCACCCGAACAACGACAGAGCGCCCGTTTTCAAGATTGGTAACCCGGACAAGAGAAGGCAGCTGCAATGTTTTGTGCGCCGCCGTTAATTCATTCATATTGAATGTTTCGCCATTAGCGGTTTTCTTGCCGTGAAAACCTGGTCCATACCATGAAGCAATCCCGGTCTCAACATAGCTGTAATCTTCCTGTGGCTGATACCACTGCCCCATAACTTTATAGGGTGAGCCGACCTTAAAGTTTCCCTCACTGGCGACATCCGGGATTTTCTTGGCAACATGAGATGCCAGATTAACCTGACTACAACTGACTATGACAAACAGGACCAGACAAAGAAAAAGTGAAGATAAACGCATAAAAAACTCTCTGTTATTGGGCAATTTTATCGGCGAGCAAGCCGACCGAGGTAGCAAAGTAGGTGGATTTATTCCAGGTCATAATAACCCCGTAATTATCATATACCAGAAAAGCCGGGCCGCTTGCACCATCCGGGCGTACCAAAGCCGCTTTTATCCCCGGCACAGTTGGCAAAGCGCCTCCTCCTGGCAAAGTCACCCCCATATTTTTCCATGCATCTAGTGATTTCTTGTTTTTAATCCCAGCAAGGCTTTTTGGGATACTTTGCGGTGCCTTTACCGCCCGGCCCCATTTCTTATCGCCTTTCCAGCCATTGGTGCCAAGATAGTTCGCTGTAGAAGCAAAAACATCAGGCAAGCTGGTCCAAATATCACGGCGGCCATCATTATTGCCGTCTACGGCGTAAGCCTTGAAGCTGGAGGGCATAAACTGGTTCTGCCCCATTGCTCCCGCCCATGAGCCCTTCATTGCTTTGGCTGAAATATGGCCGCCATCGATAATCTTGAGGGCATTGATCAATTCGCCGCGAAAGAACTTGCTGCGCCGCCCGTCGAAGGCAAGTGTGGCCAGCGCCGGAACAACCTTAAAGCCACCAGTATTGTCGCCGTAGCTGGTCTCTATGCCCCACAGCGCCACGATATATTGCGGCTGCACGCCGTATTTGGCACTGGCCCGATCTAATTCAGTACGATGCTCTCTCAAAAGCCTGCGCCCCTTGTCGATACGCGCCTGATTGATCACACGTTTTCGATACTGAGCAAAGGTCATGCTGCCTTCCGGCTGCTTACGGTCAAGCTCTATAACACGTGGGATAGGCTTGATTCCAGAAAGCGCGGCGTTAACCGTTTCGACTGAAATACCTTTTTGGATTGATTCCTGTTTTAAATCAGCAAGCCACTGGTCAAAATTTTGAGATGCCTGAGAGGGCAAAGGAAATAAAAATAGCAATAAAACAGATAGATATATAATTTTTCTAAAGTAATACATTATAACTTTTTGCCTGTCTGTAAAATAAGCCCTAGACAGGGATACACAAAAATCGCTAAGAAATGAAGCTCTTAATACAGCTCACGTTTTCCCGGAGGGGTGGCAGAGCGGTTGAATGCACCGGTCTTGAAAACCGGCATGGCTTCACGGCCATCGTGGGTTCGAATCCCACCTCCTCCGCCATATCTTTTTATCTACAAACCACTAGTTGCTCTCAAACCCTCTTGTGAGCCATAAAGTTTTATGTTACAGCCCTCTAATCAAACGTAAAAAATAACAAAAATATGAGGATTTTATGCCCTGTTCCGATGCCATGATTACCGATGTTGTCACCGCCCGCCCCGATCAAACGGTCGAAGAAGCGTTGCACATCTTACAGGAACGCGATATCCGCGGCTTTCCAGTGGTCAATGAAAACAATCAGGTCCTGGGTGTCTTTAACTTTGCGACATTGCTGTTGGCTGTTTTGCCAATGTCAGTTTCGCTGGACGACGACTTTATGCACCACAAGCACCTGAAACTCAGCCTTGATTACACCTCAGGCCAGGCCCCGTGGTTGGCTGACCGCCTCAGCAAAGTGTTACCAAAAAAGCTGGAAGAAGTTATGACAGGCGAAGCCAGAGCCGTACATCCAGAGACGCCGCTCGGAGAAGGTGCGCGGCGCTTGCTGGAATATGGTAGCCCTCTGCCCGTCGCAGAAAAAGGAACCAATGTCCTTGTCGGCATTATTACCTCTCAATCAACCCTGTCGGCCATTATCGGCATTAAAGACAATTTAGAAGATTACAAGGATACAAAGTTTTAAGCCCGCCAACGGCAATAAAATACAGCACTGAAAAGGAATAAGATAATCATGACAACGACTCCTCATGAAATTGTTACCCACGCCCCGTATGTTTTCGACACCCCAATGATGGTATCGGCGATTATCCTCGTTATTACGTTTGTTGGCATTTTTACCGAAGGCGTTCACCACGTTCACCGCACAAAAGTAGCTATGGTTGGCGCGGCCACGATGGTAATTTTCGGGCAAATTTTTGGGTTCTACAGTCCCGAAGGCGCGATTGAGGCGATTGACTGGAATGTTGTGTTTTTGCTGGGCGCTATGATGACGATTGTTGCAATTATGATCCCAACCGGCGGCTTTCAAATGATCGCTTATTCCATTGCCAATTTTAGTAAGGGTCGACTATTTCTTCTAATGGCTTTGCTGGGAACGGCTGTGACTGTGATTTCTCTTCTGCTGGATAACGTTACAACAGTTGTTATTTTTGGCCCATTAATTGTTTTGATATGTCAGGCCTTACGTGCAAACCCCATCCCATTTTTACTAGCAGCTGCCCTGCTTTCCGATACTGGCGGTGTGGCCACGTTGGTGGGTGATCCGCCCAATTTGATGATCGGTTCTGCGGCCGGTATCGATTTCAACACTTTCTTCTTCCACATGGGCGGCATTGTCTTTTGTGCCTGGATCGGCACAGTGTTTTTCCTGAAAGTTTTGTTCAAGGAAGTATTTACACAAAAACCACAGGCCTCCAGTTTCTCCAGCGCAAATATGCTGGAGGACAAGCGCACCTGGTATATGTCTTTGGGCGTTCTTGGCATCATGGTTGTGTTGTTTATTCTTCATGGCCAACTACACTGGGAAGCTTGGGTAGTTTCGGCGCTTGGCCTGACCGTTCTGCTGCTCTTCACAAAAGCCTCCAACCCTGACAAATATTTAGCGGACGTCGAGCTGTCCCTGCTAATGTTCTTTGTTTCGCTGTTTGTGATTGTCGGCGGCGTTGAGCATTCCCACTTCCTTGAATTCATCGGTCAGTTTATTCAGCCTTTCGTTGAGAGCGATCTGATGGTTGCCTGCATCGTCCTCATGTGGGCGGCAGCTGTTATGTCGGCTGCTATTGATAATATCCCCTTCACCGCCGCTATGATTCCGATCATTTTGGGCATGGAAGCACAAGGCATTCATGTGACACCATTATGGTGGGCACTGGCTCTGGGTGTTGGTATGGGCGGAAATGGAACACACCTGGGTTCAACAGCCAATGTCTTTATCGTCACACTGACCGAGCGTCTGGCTGAAAAAGAAGGCGATCCGTCTTTGGCCATCACACCTGGCCTTTGGTTTAAAAAAGGCCTGCCGGTGATGCTACTGACCCTCGTGATCTCAACGATTATTATGGTGGCGTTCTTTGATTTCTATGATGGCAAACTTCACCAATAAGAAGGCTTAGCTGTTTTTATCGATGAATTTCTGAAAGGCTTTCAGGGTCTCAACACTGACATGGTGCTCAACCCCTTCGGCATCCTGTTCGGCCATTTCATCACTGACACCAAGACATTTCAGGAACTTCAAAACCAGAATATGCCGCTGCTTGCAGCTTTCAGCCAGCTTCTGTCCCTCTGCCGTTAAAAACAACGAACGGTAGGGCTCACTGTTAACCAACCCTTCTTTCTTCAAACGCGCAATCACCTTATTCACCGTTGCATGCGAAATGCCAAAACGCTGCGATAAATCAACCACCCGCGCCTCGCCATTGGCCTCAATAAGATCAGCAATCAGTTCAACATAATCCTCGGCCGTTTCGGTCTGGTGGGCCTCACGCACCCGCTCAAAGCGCTGAGCTTGTTCTTTCGGGTCTGCCAAATTTGATTTTGTATTCATAGGCTTATCATGGCCTTTCTGCACCTTTGTGTCAAAAGTGTTGCCTTGGCTACACTTTGTGTTGTATACTTAAACTATAAGCATATGGTGCAAACATGAATAAACTATTTATATCACTGACTGCTCTAACCCTCCTTTTCGGCCTTTTCCTGATATGGCCACCAAAAGAAGGTAAAGCTGATAGTCGCCCCTATATCGTTACAACCACGGCGCAGGTGGGTGATATCGTCCTCAACATTGCAGGTGATGACGCACGCGTTGAGTCTTTAATGGGCAGTGGCGTTGACCCGCATCTCTATCGCCCAACCCGCTCTGATGTCGTTAGACTTAAACGTGCCGACATGGTCTTTTACAACGGCCTGCATCTTGAAGGGCAAATGATTGAAATGCTTGGCAAGCTCGCTGATAAAAAGCCATCCGTAGCAATTGCAACCGGCCTGCCCAAGGATTCCCTGCTCGATTTTGCCGGACCGACACAACATGACCCACATATCTGGATGGATGTTGGCAAATGGATTCATGCTACGGATGTTGTTAAAAACGAACTGATCCGCATGTACCCTGAACGCAAAGCACAGTTCTCAAAACGCGCAGCCATTTATAAAACGCAGCTAAAAGAATTGAACACTCATGTCCGCAGCCGCGTTAAAACCATCCCATCCCAAAACAGAATTTTACTGACAGCCCACGATGCTTTTGGCTATCTCGGTGCTGCCTATAGCCTCGAAGTCATAGGAATTCAGGGTATTTCCACCGAAAGTGAGGCAGGTCTCAAACGCATGGAAGAATTGGTTGATTTACTCGTCGACCGCCAAATACCTTCCGTTTTCATTGAAACCTCTGTCAGTGATCGTAATATCAAAGCCCTCATCGAAGGCGCGGCTGCACGCGGTCACAAAGTCGAAATCGGCGGCGAATTGTATTCAGATGCTATGGGCACCAAAGGAACTTATGAGGGCACCTATATCGGCATGATGGATCATAACATCAACACCATCGTGTCAGCGCTAGGTGGCCAAACTCACCCACTAGATGACAGGATAGCCCTCAACACAAAGTAAAAAAATGCCTGGCCCCCTCTCCGTAAAAAACCTTTCCGTTCATTATCACCTGCAAGACGAACCCGCCTTGTCAGATGTCAGTTACGAAGCAGCGCCCGGTCATTTAACCGCCATCATCGGCCCCAATGGCGCCGGCAAATCAACTTTCCTCAAAGCTGTCATGGGTCTCATCCCCTATACGGGCGAAGTGAAGGTTTTCGGACAACCGCTCAAAGATCAAAAGCACAAAATTGCCTACATGCCCCAGCGCAGCAGCGTTGACTGGGACTTCCCCATATCCGCCCTCGATGTTGCGGCTATGGGGTTATACGGCCAAATAGGCTTTATGCGTAGGGTAACAAAGCAACACAAAACCGAAGCGCTATCCTATCTCGATCAGGTCGACATGGCTGATTACGCAGATCGCCAAATCGGCCAACTTTCCGGCGGCCAACAGCAACGTGTTTTTCTTGCCCGCACGTTAGCCCAAAATGCCGATCTTTATTTTATGGACGAACCTTTAGCCGGCGTTGATATTACAACCGAAAAAATCATTATCAGCATTCTTGAAAAACTTAAAAAGGATGGAAAAACTATTCTTGTCGTTCATCACGATTTGCAAAGTGTTGGCAATTTCTTTGATAAAGCCCTTCTTCTCAATCAAACTAAAATCGCCGAAGGTCCTGCCAAAAAAGTTTTAACACCCGACAATCTAGCCAAAGCTTATAAAACCCCGGTCCTGACCGATGTGGCATAGTTTCTTACAAACCCTCAGCTTCCAAGCCGGTTACAACACAACACTAGTCCTCAGCAGCACCATTACTCTCGGTATGGCCTGCGGTGTTATCGGCTCCTTTATATACCTAAGAAAACGCGCCATGCTAAGCGATACGGTGAGCCACGCCACTTTGCCCGGCGTTGCGCTTGGCTTTATGGTTGCGGTTATGTTTGACCTCAATGATGGCCGCCATCTTCCGACCTTGCTCGCTGGTGCAGCGCTAACCGCTCTGCTTGGCGGGCTTTGTGTACAATGGATCAAAATCAACACACGCCTCAATGAAGATGTCGCCATCGGCAGCGTACTCAGCGTTTTTTATGGGGGTGGCATTGTTCTCCTCAGCGTCATTCAACGCATGGAGACGGGTAGCAAAGCGGGGCTAGAAACGTTTCTTCTGGGCCAAGTTTCCGGGCTTACTCAAAATGAATCCTGGACGATTATGATCGCCGCAATCGTCGTTGTAATAGCCGCCCTTCTTTTATTTAAAGAGCTAACACTCATTTGCTTTGACTCTCTTTATGCCCGTAGCACCGGCCAGCCACTCCTAAAACTCGACATCACCCTCCTCGCCCTGATGATCATTGTCGTCTGTATCGGCCTAAAAACTGTTGGGCTGGTGCTGATTGTAGCACTATTGATAACACCCGCTGCCACCGCACGTTTCTGGACGGATAACATAACCTCTCTGATCGTTCTTGCCTCAATCTTCGGCGCACTCAGCTGTTATATCGGCGCAGCCCTTTCAGCCACTCTGCCGAATTTGCCGACGGGCGGTGTGATAGTTCTATCGGCAGCCTCTTTCTTCACCCTCAGTTTTATCCTCGCTCCCAAGCGCGGTCTTTTTTCCTCCCTGCTCGGAGCGCGCCATGCTTGATGAATTCTTACAAATTGATTTGCCCGCCATTTTGGTTGCTGTGTTGGCCAGCATCACCTGCGCGTTATTGGGCAGCTTTCTTGTTTTGCGCAAACAGGCCCTCATGGGCGACGCACTCAGCCATGTCGTGCTACCGGGAATCGCTGTCGGCTTTTTACTTTCGGGGCACATCAATCCGCTTTACATGATGGGTGGCGCATTGGCCGCCTGCCTTGTATCCGTTTTGCTAATCAACATGATAAAAACATGGGGCAAAATTGAGCCTGGCGCTGCGATGGGGATCGTTTTCACGACAATGTTTGCACTCGGCATTGTCTTGCTGGAAACCAAAATCGGCTCCAAAGTTCATCTCGATGCCCAGCATGCGCTTTATGGCGCGTTAGAGCTCACCTATTGGCCAGAGCCAGGAAACTTAGCCACCCTGCCCCATCAAATTATAACACTGGGTGCTCTACTCATCCTGATCACAATTTTTATTTTTCTGTTTTTTAAAGAACTCAAAATCACAAGCTTCGACCCCATCCTTGCAACCACCATGGGATTCAAAACATCACACATGAACGCAGCTTTGATGACATTGGTTGCCCTCACTGCTGTCGCCTCTTTCGAGGCCGCCGGCTCAATCATCGTCATTGCCATGTTTATCTGCCCTGCCGCCACCGCACGCATGCTGTGCGATGACCTAAAGTCACAACTTTATGTCGCAGCAATGTTCGGAGCATTAAGCGGGTTGCTAGGATATATTCTCGCGGCTCTGGTGCCGCTATGGCTTGGATTTGAGCATTCCCTCAGCGCATCGGGGATGATCGCGGTTACGGCGGGATTTTTTCAGATGATAGCAATGCTGTTTGCCCCAAAATACGGGGCACTCAGAAACTAAGCCGCTATATCAACGAGCAGAGGAGAACCATCATGATCATCGCTCTCCTCCTGTCCTTGTAACAATTCCCGCACCAAATTGGTCAATGTCTCCGCCAGATCATTACCGCCACTAAAACGGTCCTGCACATCACTGATCAAGCTCGCAAATTGCCGAATTGTATCGCGGAATTCATTCACGAGGCCACGCAAATCAGAATTACCATGACCACGTCCTCTTCCCCGACCTCCATCATCATTCTGTTGAACGACAAGCGTTTGCTCGCGTTCGATATTAAGCTCAGTCACAACAATTTCGGTCTCGGTAACATTACGCTCAATCGTGACACTACCATCATCGCCTTCTGAAATTTCAATACTCTCTGTCCGCTCGGAAATGCGGGTGAAATTAAATTCAACATTCAGGCTTTCAGCATAGCTAACCGAAAGGTCACCGCCGCTTTGAGATGCGCTATTAAACAGACCTTCAAGCCCGCCGCCGAACAAATCACCGATCGCGCCGCCGGCTTCACTAAGCCCGCCAATAATGTCATTAATGAGATCAAGAATAATGCCCTGTTGGTCATCACTGGCCGCACCCAAAAGAGCCGAAGCAAATTCAATTTGCTCCTGCACAGCCTGTAGTTGCTGCGAAGCAAACTGAGCATCCTGCTGACGTTGACTGGCAAAGCCGCTCTCAAGTGTGCTCAAAATATTCCTCGCAGCTTCAGACAAATTAATCTGATCACCAAGATGATGATCAGGGTGACCGGGATTACGAATTGCATCGCGCCCGCGATCCTGAAGATTATTACTGGAAGAAGAGCGCCCTAAAAGAGATTGGGCAATGTTACTCAGATCTAACGCAGGCAATCCTGTTCCTATAGCCATGGTCATTTCTTTCTGAAACGGTGAATCTGTATCTACCCTTCACTCTACCATAGGGCAAAGCCAAAATTCACAGAAATTTGATAGAGTTAACCACAACTTATAGGCGCGATTATGACCTGAGAGCCTCAATTTCTTTTTCCAGCGCCTCTATGGCTTTTTTATACTGCGTGATACCTGCAGCTGTAACAACATAGCCCCGCTTATTAGGTAAACGAGCGGCCTTAAGCCTGTAGTAACTACCACCGGCCGTCACAAAATCGAGGTTGCCCTCCAGTGTATGCCAGAACGTTTTGAGCTCTTCATAACGTGGATCATCTTTTGAAAACTGCTCTTCTGCGCTCATCATATCAAAGGCATCATAAACGCTAAGCCCCTTGCCCAACCGCGGCGCGCTTTTGGGATAAGCACGGTAATAATGCTCGCTGACAAAGGCGATACGCTTATCGGCGTCAAAGACAATAAAAGAGGCCGGGGCACAGGACAAAGCATCACTCAGCCGTCTTTGCTCCTCAGCCACAAACAGTCCCGAAAGACGGCGATTGCCACTCAGCAGCTTGCCCGCCATTATATCTTTAAATTCAGGGCTTTGGGCATCCTCCAGCCCTAAACACATATCAAAGCCCATTGCCATGAGCTGCAAATCCGTTTTATCTAGCTTTTCTGTATAAATCCCCACGATATCAGCAGCAACTAGCCTGTTTTTCTGCAACTGCCCCCCTAGAACCAAATTAGATTCATTCAGCGCAATAAACACGAGCGCGCTATTCTTTGCTGCCTGATCAAGCGTTTCCGGGGTCTTTGGTGTTAGAACCTTAATTGCCCCCTGCAAATAAGGGCCCAGCGCACTAGTCAGGCCTTTGTCTTCATTATCATATATCGTAACGTATGTATGGTCTGGCTGGCTCATTTTACCCTCTAAAAACCCCACATTTTCTTGACAGAAGCATGAAACCGTGTCTATATGCCCGTCTTCGTCAATATGATGGTTAAAACAATGTTTGCAGTAATCAAAACTGGTGGAAAACAGTATAAAGTCCAAAAAGACGATAAAATCAAGGTTGAGAAGCTGGATGTCGAAGAAGGCGGCAGCATAGACCTGGATGAGGTTTTGTTCGTAGGTGACGGAAAAACCACCAAAATTGGCGATCCTCTCGTAAAGGGAGCGACAGTTGCCGCCAAGATTGTTGCCCATGTTCGCGGCCCGAAAATTACGATTTTCAAGAAAAAACGCCGCCAGAATTACCGCCGTAAAAAAGGACATCGTCAGGATCTGACGCTGATCCAGATTACGGACATCAAAGCAGCATAAGAATAAAAGAACAGGAGAGCATAAAATGGCACATAAAAAAGCAGGTGGTAGCTCCAGAAACGGACGCGATTCAGAAGGCCGTCGCCTTGGCGTAAAAAAGTATGGCGGCGAAGAAATTCTCGCCGGCAATATCATCATCCGTCAACGCGGCACCAAATATAAGCCGGGAAAAAATGTCGGCATCGGCAAGGACCACACATTATTTGCACTTTTGGACGGCCAGGTTCTGTTCAAAAAAGGCGCGGGCGACAGAGCAATCGTCAATGTTGTTCCAGCCAATGACGGAAATGTGCAAGCGGCTGAATAACCTTCAGGACTTTAAGATTTAATAAAAGGAAGGTTTTTTTAACCTTCCTTTTTTATTTGGTACGAACATAGTCGCTTGATTTTTCTTTTGCACAAGGCACAAGCGACGACGAGTAGAAAACCGCTACTTTAGGAGCGCAGTAACGATGTGCAAAAGAAAAAGGAAGTGACTAGGTGAAATTTTTAGACGAAGCAAAAATATATCTGCAAAGCGGCAATGGTGGTCCCGGCTGCATGAGCTTTCGGCGCGAAAAAAATATCGAGCGCGGTGGTCCTGACGGTGGCAATGGCGGACGAGGCGGCGATGTGATCTTCGAAGTTGTCGAGGCCATGAACACCCTGATTGATTTCCGCTATAAACAGCATTTCAAAGCCCGCAGCGGCAGTGGCGGTATGGGTGATAACCGCTCCGGCCCTGGCGGCGAAGATTGTATTATTCAAATCCCGGTCGGCACTCAAATTCTCGATGAAGACAAGGAAACGGTTCTCGCTGACTTCACGGAAAGCGGCACACGCGTCATTTTCCTCAAGGGTGGCGATGGCGGATTCGGCAACGCTCATTACAAAAGCTCCACCAATCAGGCCCCACGCAAATCAACCCCCGGCTGGCCGGGTCAGGAAACGGCCGTCTGGCTACGCCTGAAACTGATCGCCGATGCCGGGTTGGTTGGCCTGCCCAATGCCGGCAAATCAACTTTTCTGGCCGCCTGCTCCAATGCCAAGCCAAAAATTGCCGATTACCCCTTCACCACCCTGCACCCCAACCTTGGCGTGGTCAAAGCCGGTGACGTTGATTTTGTGATCGCCGACATCCCTGGCCTCATCGAAGGCGCACATGAAGGCATAGGCCTTGGAGACCGCTTCCTTGGTCATGTTGAACGCACTTCTGTTTTGCTTCATCTTATCGACATGACCGAAGATGACATCGTGAAATCCTATAAAACCATCCGCAACGAACTCAAAGAATATGGCGGCGGGCTGGATCAAAAAGAAGAAATCATTGCCCTCAATAAAAGCGATGCCTTAGGTTATGAGCTTGCGGAAGATCAGGCCAAGACACTTGAAAAAGCCATTGGCAAAAAAGTTCACACAATCTCTGCCGTATCCGGCGAAGGGGTCAAAAAAATCCTTTTCGCTCTCGCCGACAGAATAAAACACAGAGAGCTGGTAGAATGAACACTTCAGACGCCCTTAAAAACTCCAAACGCATCGTTATTAAAATCGGCTCCGCTCTATTGATTAATGAAACGCATGAAGAGCTCAATCAGGAATGGATTGATAGCCTTGCTAAAAAAATTCATACGCTAAACAAAAGCGGCAAAGAAATCGTTATTGTATCATCCGGTGCTGTAGCTATGGGGCGCAAGGCGCTAGGAATTCCTTTTGATATTGCCCCTGGAAATATTCGGCTGGAGCAAAAGCAGGCCGCTTCCGCTGTTGGCCAGCCACTTGTCTTTAATGGCTACCAAAAGGCTTTTGAACAACTGGGAATGTGCGTAGCGCAGGTCCTTCTAACCATGAGCACGACCGAAAGCCGCCGCATGCACTTAAACGCCCGAGAAACACTTCAGGCGCTTTTAAACAAAAATATCATTCCTGTTATCAATGAAAATGATACTGTTTTAACACAGGAAATCCGTTTCGGTGACAACGATAGTCTCGCCGTACGCGTGGCGCAGATGATGGAAGCCGATACCGTGTTACTACTCTCAAGCACCGAAGGCCTACATACCGCAGACCCCAACACAAATCCTGATGCCGAACATATTTCGCTTGTCGAAGAAATTACAGACGAGTACATAAAAATGGCAGGCGATGCCCTGCCCGGCCCGTCGACCGGCGGCATGAAAAGCAAAATCGAAGCCGCGCAGGCCGCCACCCGCGCTGGCATATCTCTGATCATCGCCCGCGAACTCGATGGCAAATGCACATTATTCAAAGCGCAAGACAACGCTCCGAACGCCCGCAAGCGCTGGATTGCCACCCATATGAAACCAAAAGGCTCTGTGACAATCGATGATGGAGCGCTCAAAGCATTACAGGACGGCAAAAGCCTTCTTCCCATCGGTGTAAAATCAGTCGAAGGTAGTTTTGAGCGTGGTGATGTTATTAAAGTTCTCGGCCATAATAGAAATGAGGTTGCTATGGGCATAAGCGCTTATTCATCAAAAGATACATCAATGATTATGGGGCAAAAAAAAGAATGGGTGCATACACTGCAGGGCTATTTAGGACGGGACGAGCTTATACATCGGAACGATCTGGTTCTGTTTTAATAAACTGCACCACCCAAAGGTACATCATCCAAGGAGGTCAGAGGCACAGCTTCCCCGTTTTCATTGGGCACACCAATACATAGAAATTCAGACTTTTCCGGACCCATTTTCATTACCCCTATGTTAACCAACCCTAAAATCAAAAGCCCTTTCAGCTTTTCTTTCGGGTAATGCGTATAGGCCGCCACCGTGACTTTTGTTCCGATTTCTTCTCCAAAGTCCGCTGTAATGCGATATGTAGGCTTTATAGCCTGCGAATCCTCAACCCTAACAATTCGCCCTAAACGTATGTCCAGAGCTAAAAAAGACGAAAAATCTGCTTGTTCTTTGGTAGTCATAGTGAGTTTTTTACCACGAAGCTCACGAAGAATACACGAAGAATTTTTCTATAAACTCTATGTTCTCTGTGTCTTCTCTGCGCTCTCTGTGATAAAAATTAATAATGAAAACAGACACGCCGAAAACCATTTATCTCAAGGACTACCAGCCTCTCCCTTATAGCGTTCAACATATCGACCTCAATTTCGATATCCATGAGGGCTACACGATTGTTGAGGCCAAAACGCAATATCATATGGCGGAACATTGCCGCGAGGATTTATTCCTGCATGGCGAAGGCCTCGACCTCATGGAGGTCAAAATCGATGGCGAGGAGACCAAAGATTACACAACTGACGAAACCGGCTTGACGCTTGCCTGCCCACACAAACCGGAATTCACATTAGAGATTAAAACCCGCCTTCACCCGGAAGAAAACACACGCCTCGAAGGCCTATACAAATCCGGCGACACTTATTGCACGCAATGCGAGGCCGAAGGCTTTCGCCGCATTACCTATTACCCCGATCGCCCAGATATCATGGCAACCTTCACTACGCGTATTGAAGCCAGCAAAGAGCATTACCCTGTGCTGCTTGGTAATGGTAACCGTCTTGACCATGGCGATGCGGAACACGGAAGGCATTTCGCCGCCTGGCATGATCCGTTCCCCAAGCCCTGCTATCTCTTTGCCCTCGTGGCTGGCGACCTCACCCATATCGAGGATGAATTCACCACCAAATCCGGTCGCACAGTCGATCTCTACATCTACGTTCGCCCCGGTGACGAAGGCCAGTGTGACCACGCCATGGAATCCTTAAAAAAATCCATGAGATGGGAAGAAGATGTTTACGGCCTCGAATACGACCTCGACCTGTTTAATATCGTTGCCGTTAGCGACTTCAATATGGGGGCGATGGAAAATAAATCGCTCAACATCTTTAACACCGCTCTCGTTCTGGCCCACAAGGACACCGCGACCGACACCGACTTTATTCGCGTCGAAGGCGTTATCGCCCACGAATACTTCCACAACTGGAGCGGCAACCGCGTCACTTGTCGGGATTGGTTCCAGCTCTCCCTCAAAGAAGGCCTTACCGTATTCCGTGATCAGGAATTTTCGGCCGATATGAATTCCCGCGCCGTGCAGCGCATTGACGATGTCGGCCATCTCCGCCGTTTCCAGTTTTCCGAAGATGCCGGGCCGCTCTCACATCCGATCCGCCCGGACAATTATATTGAGATCAATAATTTCTACACGATGACCGTCTACGAAAAAGGTGCCGAGATCATCCGCATGATGCAAACGATTTTAGGCCCGGAGAACTACCGCAAGGGCACGGACCTTTATTTCAAACGCCATGACGGCCAAGCCGCCACCTGCGATGACTTCGTCAAAGCGATGGAAGATGCCTCCGAAATAGATCTCACTCATTTCAAGCTTTGGTATTCACAAGCCGGCACGCCCGAAATCCATTTTCGCGGTGTCTACAACGAAGACGCGAATAATTACGTCGTCGAGATGGAGCAAAAAAACCCCGACACGCCGGGTCAGAAAAACAAAAAACCGATGCACATCCCGGTTAGAATTGGCCTGCTAAATGACAATGGTGATGACATCCGCAGCGAAACCCTGCATCTCACCGAAGAAAAACAATCCTTCATTCTTGATAACATCCCGTCAAAGCCCGTGCCATCCGTGTTGCGCAACTTCTCCGCTCCGGTAAAGCTCAAAGCCGAGCTCAGCGATGACGAGCTTAAGTTCCTGATGGTTCATGACAGTGATGGATTCAACAAATGGGAGGCCGGGCAAACTTACTTCCTGCGCACGTTAAACGCCCTCATCGGCACGAAAAATGACGTCCCCGAAGATTTTCTTGATACCTACTCCGATCTGCTCGACCGGGCCCTTGATAAAACTGCCGACAAAGCACTGATGGCTCGCGCTCTAAGCTTGCCTGATATCCAGCGTATAGCCCAGGAACAGGACATCGTTGACCCGCAAGCCATCCATGAGGCCCGCGAAAAAGTTCTGGATGCCATCGTCAATAACTTCAAAATAAAGTTAGAGGAAATTTACGTCGCCAATTTGACCGAACGCAACTTCCAGATTACCCCCGAAGCCATGGGCCAACGGGTTCTGCAAAACACCGTTATGCTCATCGGCGCCAATCAACGTACAGATGAAGACGCTCAACGCGCCAAAGCTCATTACCACGACGCCAATAACATGACAGACCGTATGGCAGCATTGCACCTGACCTGCGCACTCGATGGATCTGTAAGTGAGAAAATCGTGGCTGACTTCCACAAACGCTTTAAAAACTATCCCCTGGTGGTAGATAAATGGTTCAGCGCCCAGGCCGCGATTCACCTGCCAAAGACAATCCAGATTGTTAAGAAACTAAAACAACATCCTGATTTTAATATTAAAAATCCTAACCGTGTGCGGTCACTCTACAGCGCCTTTGCGATGATGAACCCGGTGCGTTTCCACGCAGCGGATGGATCGGGCTATAACTTCCTGACCGAAGCGGTGATAGAGCTCAACGAGATCAACCCGCAAATCGCCGCCCGTCTACTCACCCCGATGAAGGACTGGAAACGTTATACAGAAGACAGGCAGGATTTAATGAAAGCCGCTTTAGGCAAAATCATGGAACAGAAGGACCTGTCACCCGATGTCTTTGAAATCGTCAGCAAAACCCTCAAAGCCTGATTTTTCCCTTGAAAGCGCCCATAACGGCCCCGTTTGCGGACTGGATGAGGTTGGGCGCGGGCCACTGGCCGGGCCGGTTGTCGCTTCCTGTGTTTATATCCCCAAAGAAAAGCGTGGATTGGACTTTGTCCCTGACATCCGCGACAGCAAAAAACTGAGCTCTAAAAAGCTCGAATATCTGTTCGATCTCATAAGCGAACATTTCACATTTGGTATTGCTGAAATCTCGCCGCAGGAAATTGACGAGATCAATATTTTACAGGCCTCCTTAAAAGCCATGGAAAATGCCTATTCCCAATTGATCCAGCCACCCGCCCACGCCCTCATCGACGGCAACCATATCCCCAAAAACCTGCCCTGCCCGGCGCAGCCCGTCATCAAGGGCGACAGCAAATCCGTCTCCATCGCGGCCGCCTCGATCCTGGCAAAAGTTACCCGCGACCGCCTGATGCGAAAACTAGCCGAAGAGCACCCGCATTACGGCTGGGAACGTAATGTCGGCTACCCTTCGCGCGAACATCTCGACGCGATAGACGCGCACGGCATCACACCACATCACCGCCGCAGCTACGCCCCGGTCAGAAATTTTCTTGAGCACGGCGCAACCAAGACTCAGCGCGCTTTAGCCAGCTAACGCACTGAGTCCGTTATGTGAATCTTGTAAATTTTTAAAAATCCTGCTTGACACGGACTCCCCAATGACTCATGATTCGTCCTTCTCAAATGAAGGAAACAATAAATGTCGAGTCAAAAGAGTCGAATATCCACAGATTCTGTACGTGTTGGTGACTGCGTCAAATTGATGCGCTCCATTGAAAAAGAGTCCGTCGATATGGTCTTTGCCGACCCGCCATATAACCTTCAACTCGGTGGCGATCTGCACCGTCCCAACAACACCAAAGTTGATGCCGTCGACAATGACTGGGACCAGTTTGAAAGCCTCAAGACCTACGACAAGTTTACAAAGCAATGGTTGTCCGCTGCACGCGAAACATTAAAACCCGACGGCTCCATCTGGGTCATCGGCAGCTATCACAATATTTTCCGTCTCGGTTATATCATGCAGGATATGGGGTTTTGGATTCTCAACGACGTGATCTGGCGCAAATCAAATCCAATGCCAAATTTTCGTGGCCGCCGCTATACCAATGCACATGAAACATTAATCTGGGCTGGTAAATCAAAAGAGTCCAAATACCACTTTAATTATGATGCCATGAAATCACTCAATGAAGACCTTCAAATGCGTAGTGACTGGTACTTACCGCTTTGCACGGGCGGTGAACGTTTAAAAGACGAAAACGGCGACAAGGCACACCCGACCCAGAAACCGGAAGCCCTGCTCTCCCGCGTCATCATGTCTTCGACCAAAAAAGGCGACACAGTTCTTGACCCTTTCTTCGGCACTGGCACAACCGGCGCAGTAGCAAAAAAACTTGGTCGTCATTACATCGGATTTGAACGTGAAAAGGATTACGCCAAAATTGCCAAAGACCGTATAGCTGCTATTGATCCGTTGGCTGATAATTTAATTGAAACCACACCCAAACGTGAACAACCTCGCATTCCGTTCGGCACATTAATCGAACGCGGCATGCTAAAGCCCGGCTCTTTGCTAACCAATGCAAAGAAAAATTACCGCGCCAAAGTTCATGCCGATGGCAGTGTCATTGCCCAGAACCGGATCGAGCCTTTACGCGGCTCCATCCATAAAGTTGGCGCAGAGCTGCAAGGCGCGCCATCCTGTAACGGTTGGACCTTCTGGCATTACAACGATAATGGAAAAAATATGCCGATAGATAATTTACGGCAGAAAATTCGTGCGGAATCTGCGTAGTTAATTCTCAGCAGGCGGCTCTTCTACTTCAACTGCTTCCTGCACCTCAATTACTTCAACGGATTCCTGCACCTCAACATTCTCTTTAACCTCTCCAGCCTTCTCTTTGACCTCGTCTTTGTCCGGCTCAGGGCTTTCTTTAGATTGCCTCTTCTTAGATTCTTCATATTGCTTGATCAGTTTCCTCTCCATCAACGTTTTTTTCTTTCGGCTTCTATAACTCTCCGAATAAAGCAACAGGTTTCTTTCCGCATCACCGTAAACATCATATCCTTCCAAAACAGCCAGAACATGGGCCAAATTAAACCCTTCCGATGTTCTACGCTCACCTATATAAGAAAAGAACTTAACTTTCATGACAAGATAAACATTACGCGTCGAATATAAATCCTTCGTTGTCCGCCTGTGCAGTGGCAAAGCTTTAAAATAGGCCATTCTTTCTGTTATATATTTATCAGCCGTATCCGGCTCCACAGGTAAAAAGTCCAGGCCAAACGGCCTGCTAAATTCAACGACAACACCACGCGTGTAACCTTCCATATTCGGTTTTCTGTTCCCGCACATCGTAGACCTTCCATCCATCGCCAAAACCTCAAATCGACGGGTCGGCTCTATCTTATATTCGTCTGCGAACTCAAAGCCCTCCTTCTCAAAATCATAATCCATAACCTTTAAGGCCTGAGAAAATTCAAAACGTAAGGGAAATTGCCTTTTGTTTTCTTCTATAAACTCTCTGCTGGATTTTCTGATCTCCCGCCAGGAAAAGTCATGGCTTATATAATCCTTATAGATGTCACATTCATTAATCCGCATAAAATTATCAATATGTGTGTTATTTTCAATATCAAGCTTGTCTAGCGCCCAATAAAGAAGCGATAGATTTTTCATGTTCATTCTTTCATAGATATAATCCCCTTGCCCATCACCAGCAAAAGCGTGCCGCGAAAAACTTGCCATCAAAAAGAGAAGCAAGGCTAAAATCAGGTATTTTCTATTGTTAATTAAGTTCACAATTTACCGCTCTATAATTGTTACGACGCCCTAATAATTATAGGCTTTTGGGCCATAAACTGCAACTTTAGCCGCCGAGCCTAATAGCTTTGCTGAATAAAGAGGGGAAACCTATAGTTTTCAGCTCACTTTTATCGCACCAGAAGTAATTATCCTGTGTTTCCAGTACACTAACTGATATAGCCCGTTTTAACGCCAGCTCCAGGTCAAAATGAGTGAAACTATGATGAATGCTGGCAGCTTTTGTCTCAAAAGCAACTCCGTCTAAATAATCCGGATGCTCAACACCACGTTTTTTCTTACGCTCAACCCATTTCGATGTTGGCAAACCAATCATACCGCCGAGCATTCCTTTTTCCGACCGACGATGCAAAAGCACTCGGCCTTGTTTATCCTGCACCCAGTAAACGAAACCAAATTTTTGTGGCTTGGCTAATTTCTTCTCCCGTGCCGGTAATTCTTCCTCTATACCCTGCTTGTGCGCTTTGCATTTTTGATTGATCGGACACAAACCACATTTGGGCGAACGCGGCGTACAAATACTGGCACCGATATCCATCAGTGCCTGCGCATAATCCCCCGGCCTGTCCTTGCGTCCATCGGATAAATAATGCGCATGAGATTTTAATATTTTCTTCGCACCCGGCACAGCATCCTTCACCGCAAAATATCGTGCCATAATCCGTTCAATATTTCCATCAACGACAGTCGCAGGACGATCAAACGCTATCGCTGCAATCGCGGCGCTCGTATATTCACCAATTCCTGGCAAGGCCTTCAGCGCTGCTTCATCCTGTGGGAACACACCGCTTAACTCTTCGGTAACGACCTGCGCGCATTTATGAAGATTACGTGCCCGGGCATAATATCCCAGCCCGGCCCATTCACTCATAATCTCATCACGCTCCGCCGCGGCCAAATCCTGAATACGGGGCCATTTATTCAAAAACTTCGTGAAATACGGAATAACTGCGCCAACCGTAGTCTGCTGAAGCATAATCTCAGACAGCCACACATGATAAGGATCTGCTTTTTGCCCTTTTTCCGCTCGCCATGGTAGGATGCGGGCATGTTTGTCATACCATGACAAAATTTGTCCCCGGAATTCTTGAACGTCTTTAGCGTCCCTCTTGTTGTTAGTCTTTAAACTTGCCATTCTTTCTATCTATCAAATCAGGATCAGATATGCGACCCGTTTCCGAAGCCACACGCCGTGTCACCGGCAAGAGTTTTTCCCGCAAATATATTTCGCTGGGCCGCATCCTGACGCATTGGAACGATATTGTCGGCGCTGATCTGGCGCAAAAGGCCCAGCCGGTCAAATTACGCTACATAAAACATAAAGAAGGCAAAAAGCCGCAGGCCTCCCTTGATATAGCCACGACCAGCGCTGATGCCACCCTGCTCCATTACCAAAAAGACC
Organism: Micavibrio sp.; assembly: GCA_021604545.1. Lineage (GTDB taxonomy): Bacteria > Pseudomonadota > Alphaproteobacteria > Micavibrionales > Micavibrionaceae > UBA5701. The sequence continues at coordinate 511,181 of BQJE01000001.1, read as the reverse complement.
TGATCCTTGAACGTATCAACCAGATATTCGGTGAACGCTGGATTACCGCCATTCGTTTTGTGAACGTTCCGGCCAATACAGACGGCGCAAAGCCCAAAAAACAAAGGAAGCCCTTGACGGACGCTGAAAAAAATCATCTATCTTCTATGCTAAATGATATCGGCGACCCCGAAATACGCCGTAAGCTCGAAAGTATGGGCGAAGCTATGTTAATGGAAGAAAGTCTATGAAGGTTAATGCAAACACATTACGTGCAGGCAATGTCATCGAATATAACGGCAGACTCTGCGCCGTTGTAAAAAATGATCTTGTTCAACCGGGCAAAGGCGCTGCCGTAGCACAAGTTGAATTACGCGACCTGAAAACAGGCAGCAAGGACAATGTCCGTTTTCGCACCCAAGAAACTGTCGAACGCGTGCGCCTGGAACAGGAATCGTACCAGTATCTATATCCCGAAGGTGACCAGTACACTTTTATGCACAATGAAAACTATGAGCAGATCACCATAGCCAAAGACATCATTGGTTCTCCCGCCGCTTATCTACAGGAAGGCATGATTGTCGAAGTAGAATCTTATGAAGAACAACCTCTTGGCGTTACCCTTCCCACCACAGTAACTCTTGAAATCACCGAAGCCGAGCCTGTCGTCAAAGGCCAGACCGCCACAACGTCATACAAACCGGCCACTCTTGAAAATGGTGAAAAAGTTATGGTGCCGCCACATGTTGAATCCGGCACACGCATTGTCGTAAAAACTGAAGACGGCACCTATGTCGAGCGGGCCAAGGATTAATGGCAAAAACCTCACCACTGATGAACATCATGACCCGCGCCGCTGAAAAAGCCGCACGCTCGCTCATACGCGACTTTGGCGAAGTTGAACAACTCCAGGTCTCCAAAAAAGGCCCAGGTGATTTTGTTTCCGCTGCCGACAAGCGCGCAGAGGAAATTATCTTTGAAGATCTTAAATATGCACGCCCGGATTATTCTTTCCTGATGGAAGAAAGCGGTTCCGTCGAAGGTAAGGACAAGGATCATCTATGGATCATTGACCCGCTCGATGGCACCACAAACTTCCTGCACGGTATTCCGCATTGGTGTATCTCCATTGCTTTGCAGGAAAAAGGTGAGCTGGTTGCCGGGCTCATTTATGACCCGGTCAAAGATGAAATGTTTACGGCTGAAAAAAGTCAGGGGGCTTTTATGCGCCGCAAGCGTCTGCGTGTGTCGGGCCGTGAAGATCTAATGATGGCAACCATTGCCACTGGCGCGCCACGTAGCGCGCAGAAGCAAAAAGATTTATTCCTAAAGGAATACGATGCTGTGCAGGCAATGGCGCCCGGGCTGCGACGCTTTGGTGCCGCAGCGCTTGATCTTGCCTATGTAGCTGCCGGTCGATTTGAAGGATTCTGGGAACGAAACCTAAATTCCTGGGATGTGGCTGCAGGCATTTTAATCGTTAAGGAAGCCGGAGGCTTTATTTGTGACCTCGACAGTGATAAAAACAATCCTGTTGAAACCGGAAACATACTGGCTGCCAATCAGGGTCTTTATGAACCGATGAAAAAAGTGCTAAATAATATTTAGCCCGTTTATACAATGTTTAGATTTAAGCTCTTTATAACAATCGCTGTTTTAACAGCATGGATGTCAGTTCATGCACCATCAACTATGGCTGCTGATGTAGAGGTAAACCTCGACGCCCTTGACGATATCCGGGAATACCGCCCACCACCAATGTTTGACCCACAACGCCCGCCTTTAACCGGTTATAGTGACGACAACGGTGAGGTAAAAACATTTCCGCTCGAAATTGAAACAAGAGAAAATTCTCTAAACCCTGAATTCAAACCCCATATTACCGTAGCGCCTAAAGAACCGAAAAAAGACGATATCGTTCTTACCCCGATGGCACCCGTCAAGCCGGTGGAGAAAATTCCCGTATACAAGTTAACAACACCGGAGGCCCTGATTGGGCACAATCCCTCACCTACATTCGGCCATCCTCCCGTACCGGAGAAAAAGCCACATACAGAAAAAACTGCTGTATTGCAGCCTATATTGGAATCTCAAATTTCTGACATTGAGCCGGCAGCATCCCGCTTACCACCACTTCCAAAGAAAAGGCCGGCAAAACTCCATGCATCAAAAAGCTTTATCGAACAAACTCTTGCTGCCAGACAGCCAATAACGAGGGAAACACTTATAGAGCCCAGTGCGCAAGACGTGCTGGCCAGTATAGAAAAAAACATAGATAAAGAAATCGAGGCACCACCCATCATAGACGAACCCGAGCCTCCACCCGCTCTTGCTCCTGAACCACGACCAATAAGACAGGCAAGAAAACAACCCACATCGGCCCCCAAACCTATGGACGTCGAATATAGCGCTCAGCAGATTATATCGTTTCCCTTTGCGCCCGGAGTGACTGAGTTGGACCAAAAGACCAGAAAAACCTTTGACAACAAAGCACTGCAGGTTTTAAAGCAAAACCCTGACTTGCGTATCCAGGTTCAGGCCTACGCCACCCCTTCCGGAGATGGACAAAGCAGCGCCCGCCGCTTATCGCTAAGCCGGGCTATCTCGATCCGGGCCTATCTGATCGAAAAAGACATTGACCCCAAACGTATCGATGTTCGTGCTCTGGGTACACAGACCAAGACACAGCCGCTCGATCGAGTTGATCTCGTATTTTTCGATAAAAACAACGTTCTTTAGACATATCTCAATCCTATCGACAGAAAAATGAGGCCCACCCTACTTTAAAAGTGGCATTTTCCAGAGATTTTCTATAGAAATCTTGTCTGTACTGATATTTTTGGAGCCGGGATGCCTAATCGAAGCAAAATCATAGCCATTGTTCTGTTGTTAGCAATATGCGCTATCGGCTTGTTTTCAAATATGTTTTCAACCCAATTTGTTGCAAGCGAACCATCTTCCGATTCAACAACCCCATATATAGGTTCGACAGAGGCTGTCGAACTGGTTGCCGCAGAATCGGAAGGCGCTCATAGCGCTAATGAAATTGAAATCGCGGAAGAGACCCCTGCTGAAGAGGAAGAATTCTTCGAAAGTGATACAACGCCAGCCGAAACCACAGGCACAGCCACTATAGACGTCAAAGCTGCCCTTAAAGAAAGACGGATCGGCAACCCTGACGCCCCCGTAACAATCTATGAATTTGCCTCACTTACCTGCGGTCATTGCGGTCACTTTCATAAAGACATGTTTCCTCAGCTTAAAGAGCAGTCCATAGATACCGGTAAAGCATCTCTGGTTTTTAACGATTTTCCACTCAATAAACCGGCACTGGAGGCATCTATGACTGCGCGCTGCCTACCGGAAGGGCGCTATTTTAGCTTCATCAAGCTTCTTTTTGAAACTCAGGATGACTGGGCCTATGACGCCAACTATATAAAATATCTCAAACAAAATGCCCAGCTGGCAGGTCTAAGCGGCGCAGAATTCGATGCCTGCATCAACAACGAAGAATTGCGCGATGGCATCCTCGCCCGTATGAAAAGCGCGCAGGAAAAATATGAAATTAATTCAACGCCGACTTTTGCGATTGGAGAAACCATGCTTCGTGGCGGGATGCCACTGAAAAGCTTTACCAAAGCCGTTGATGATGCAGCCAAAGCAAAGGCTGCTCCTGAAACAGAACCGAGCACTGAGTAAAAAGAAACTGATAACCCTATGATTCAATTTAATCGTTTACGTTTGAATGGCTTTAAATCCTTCGTTGACCGTACCGAACTAGACATCGGCAACGGCCTGACCGGTATTGTCGGGCCCAATGGTTGTGGTAAGTCCAATCTGGTAGAGGCTTTGCGTTGGGTCATGGGCGAAAACTCCGCCAAACGCATGCGCGGTGCAGGCAGCATGGAAAATGTTATCTTTTCCGGCACAGCCAAACGCACCGCCCGCAACATCGCCGAAGTTTCTCTTCTTCTGGGCAATACTGCCCGTGACGCGCCTGCCGCTTATAATGCCAGTGATGAAATCGAAGTCGTGCGTAAAATTGAAAAAGATCACGGCTCAAATTACAAAATCAATGGCCGCAACGTGCGTGCCCGCGATGTCCAGATGCTTTTTGCAGACAGTGTCATCGGCTCAGGCTCCCCCGCCCTCGTCTCACAAGGACGCGTGACCAAAATCATCGACTCCAAGCCGCTGGAACGCCGTTTGATCCTCGAAGAATCCGCCGGTATTTCCGGCCTGTATGCGCGCCGCCATGAAGCCGAACTTCGCCTCAAAGCCGCCGATGGCAATCTACTCCGCGTTGAAGATATCGTCGCCTCCATGGAAGGTCGTCTTGCCGCCCTTAAGCGCCAGGCTCGTCAGGCAAGCCGCTACCGCAATATCAACGCCCAGATCCGCCAGCTTGAATTGACCGTCGCTCATCTTGAATGGAACAATCTGCACGAACGTATCCAGAAAAATCAGGACCGCTTTGAAAAAAGTGAAAGCATCGTCGCCGATAAATTCGCCACGGTGACGCAACTAACCAAAACGCAAGCTACCCAATCCGAGGAACTACCGCCTTTACGTCAGCAAGAAGCTGAAATCGCGGCCACTGTGCAGACACAAAAGATCGCCCTGCAGCGCCTTGAGGACGAAAGCAACCGCCTCGAGCAGCTTTTGGAGGAAACCAAAGAGCAAATCGCCCAAACCAAAACCGATCATGAGCATGAGAGCAATATCCTCAAAGAGAGCACAGAGCTCATGGAGCGCATGGAAGGCGAGCAAAAGAAACTCCTGGCCGAACAGGAACAGGAAAGCGGCAAGCTTGAGGAAAAGGACAAAACCCGCGCAGAGCTGGAAAAGAAAGTCCTCGCGCTGGAGGAAAAACACACCGCCCTCATGGAAAGTGCAGCTGAATCCCGCGCCCGCAAAGAATCCCTGGCACAGCAAATCACCCAAAACGAAGACCGCATCGAAATCGTCACCGCCCGCAAGGACAAGGCCCAAAGCGAGTATGAGGCGCTGGTAGGTCAAGCCGGGCAGGAAAAGTATATTAAGGAATTAAATCGTAAAATTAGCGACTTAGAAGAAAAAGCTAAGAAAATAGATGAAGATATGGCCGCCGCTTATGAAACGGCACAAAGCGCGCAAAAACGCGCCAATGAAGAGCGCACAGCCCTTACCGCTATTGAGAGCAAAAAATCAGAATTTAATGCCGAAATCTCAATGCTGGAGTCATTTTTTGAGCAGGAAAGTGATGAAAGTTTTTCACCTGTCCTTGATCAAGTCGCCGCCGACACCGGCTTTGAAAAGGCCCTGTCCCGCGCACTGGGTGACTCGCTCATGGCCTCACTCGAAGAAAGCGCCCCATCCAGCTGGATCAAACGCAGCATCAACAACCTGCCTTCTCTACCCCAGGGCACGCAATCACTTCTGCCCCATATAAAGGCACCCGAAGCCCTGCATCTTTCCCTCAGCCAAATCGGCTTTGTGCAAAATGAATCCGATGGCGATCGCCTCGTACAAGACCTTGCCCCCGGCCAGTCACTGGTATCGTCAAGCGGCACCTACTGGCGCTGGGATGGCTACCGCGTTAAATCCACGGCCACAGACCGCCATTCCCTGCATCTTGAGCAAAAAAACAAGCTTGGCGAGTTAGAGAAAAAACGCCCACAAATTGCTGAGCTGTTCGCCGCTGCTGAAAAAGCGCTGGAACGCAGCATCAATCAGCAAGAAGAAAGCCGCCAGAAACATGAATCTCTACAGGCAGAGCTGCGCGAAACCCACGCCAAACTCACCGAACTCCGCCAAAGCCAAGGCAACGCCCACGAAGAACAAGCCAAACGCGACAGTGAAAATGCCCGCCTGAAAGAAACCATTGCCACTGCCGCTGAAGACATCGCCGAGCTACAAAAAACCATCGAGAAAGAAAAAACGCTTCTTTCCGTCTACGAAGAAACCGAAGACGACGAGCAAACCGAAAATGCTGATGAGGTTAAGCAAGCCCTGCTCGATGCCCGCAGCGCCCACCAGGCCGCCATGCGTGCCTTCGACCTATACCAGCAAGAACAAAACAGCCGCAAAGCCCGCCTCCACGCGATTTCCGATGAGCGCATCAACCTTAAAAACCGCTCAATCCGTGCGACTGAACGTCTGAAAGATCTGGGTGAGCGCGATGAAATGCTCGAGGGCAAACTCGAAGAATTAAAACGCCAGCCAAAAGATTCCCAAAAAGGCAAAGAAGAACTTTTAACCCGCATCACTGATCTGGAAAAACAGCGCCAAGACGCTGCCGATGCTCTGGCCAAATGTGAAAACGAAGTTTCCGAGACCGGCAAGGCCCTCAAACAAGCCGAGTCCATGCTGGGTGAAGCCCGCGAATCTCGCGCCCATGCCCAAGCCACACTCGACACCCTCAGGGAACAAATGGAAGGCACCAAAGCCTCCGTCAAAGAGCATTTCGATATGGAGCCACAAGAGCTGACCGAACATCTGACATCGAACCCCGAAGGCCAGGATGTTGAATCCTTACGTGCCAAGAAAGAAAAGATCAGCCGCGAGCGTGACAATATCGGCCCGGTCAATTTGCGCGCCGATGATGAAACACAAGAATTAGAAGCCGAACTCGCCACACTCTTGCATGAACGCAACGATCTGGCCGAAGCTATAGCCGAACTGCGCGGCGGCATTGCCGAGATTAACAAAGAAGCCCGCGAGCGTCTTCTCGCCGCTTTTGAACATGTCAACGCCCATTTCCAGGATCTCTTCACCCGTCTCTTTGGTGGCGGTAAAGCGCATCTGGCCTTAATTGACTCTCCTGATTCAAAAGACCCGCTAGGCGCCGGCCTTGAAATCTTCGCCCAACCACCCGGCAAAACTTTGCAGGCAATGTCCCTGCTTTCCGGTGGTGAACAAACTCTGGCATCCATCGCGCTCATTTTTGCGATGTTCCTGACCAATCCATCGCCGATCTGCGTGCTGGATGAGATTGATGCGCCGCTTGATGATGCCAATGTCGACCGCGTTTGTGATCTGCTCGATGATATTGCCGAGCGCGGTGAAACAAAATTTTTGATCATCACTCACCACCGCCTGACCATGGCACGGATGGATCGTTTGTATGGGGTGACGATGGCTGAAAAAGGCGTCTCGCAACTCGTCTCCGTTGATCTCCAACAGAGTTTTGATTTCCTTGAGGCTGCTTAAATAAACTTGCACAATTCTGGAAAATGTACTAGTTTCAGCAGCTTTAGATAGTTGTTGAAGAGATTTAGCCATGAACAAATGGAACCTTTCTGAAGAACATGCCTTCATTACTAACGATTTGCACCTAGTGCAGCGCGGCACAATGCCCTCTTTTATTATTGGCAAAGTCGTAGAAAATTTTGGCTTTCAAAAGTCTGGGGACAGCTATCTATATAGAGTTACACTTGAAAGAGATGAGGAAGAACTGAATACCTATCTTACAAATGCTCAATACCCAGACGGCACATTGGTATCCGGCTATGTGGATCAAGCATCTATAAACAAAGGAATTTTAAGATTATGCCAAGTTCGGGGACATAAAAAAAATAGTGATTTGGGTATTATGTGGGAACGCATACAAGCAGACTTTGGCCGCCCACAGGACCTTGATATACGTTCTAATCCAGCCATTGAACATATGACATACGAGAAGCGCTTATAAAACATTCGCGTGCATTCGCGGTCAAACCCATTAAAATTAGCCTATGAACTCCGACCTCAACAACCTCGAAGACAAAATCGACAAAGCCCGCGGCCCGGACACATCCGCCGAAGACGCGGCCGCTGAAGAAAACGCCAACAACATGAGCAATGGAGCCAGAGCGGGGGCTGAACTGGTCGGCTGCATCGCTGGCGGCGGGCTGATTGGCTTCGGGCTGGACCACTGGCTGGGCACAAACTGGATATTTATCCCGATGTTGCTGCTGGGTATTGTCACCGCCTTTGTGAATGTTTACCGCACCACGCAAAATATTGGCACTTCTGTTGGATATTCGGAGTTGCATAAAGCGCAAAAAGACGCTAAAAACGCGCCTGAAGACGAAGATTGAAGAATATAGTCGCTTGATTTTGCTTTTGCACAAGGCGCGAGCGACGACAGGTACGGTTAGTTACCTTAGGAGCGAAGCAACGCTGTGCAAAGGCAAAAGGAAGTGAGTATATGGCAGACCCGATCCACCAGTTTGTAATCCAGCCGATCATACCTTTCGAGGTTGGCGGTATTGACCTTTCTTTCACAAATTCCGCCCTTTGGATGACCATTGCCGCCGTGACCTCCATTACATTCCTCAGCGTTTCGATGCGCCGCAAATCGCTGGTGCCAGATCGTATGCAGATGTCTTCAGAAATCGTCTATCAGTTCATTGCCGATATGATCCGCGAGAATATAGGCTCCAAGGGCCGTGAATATTTCCCGCTGATTTTTACTATCTTCATGATGGTGCTGCTGGGCAACATGCTCGGCCTGATCCCCTATTCATTTACATATACCAGCCACCTCATTGTAACCGGCGCTTTGGCGCTTATGATCTTCCTGATGGTCATGGTCATCGGCATTTTCCGGCACGGCACGCATTTCTTTAGCCTGTTTTTACCCCCAGACGTACCGGCCTGGCTGCTACCGCTAATTATTCCAATTGAAATAATGTCCTTCCTGGTGCGACCTGTAACCCTGTCTGTGCGTCTGTTTGCCAATATGATGGCCGGCCACATTATGCTCAAGGTTTTTGCGGGCTTCAGTGCCGGAGCGATGAGCCTGGGTGCCGCTGGCATCATCGCTGGCTTGTTCCCGGCGGCCTTCAACACCGTCATGATTACCTTCGAATTGCTAATCGCCTTCCTACAGGCTTATGTTTTCACGATTTTATGCTGTATTTACCTAAAAGATACTATTGAAATTGGACACTAAATCTATAGGATGCCCACAATTAACCACTGAAGAGAAAAGGAAAAAGTAAATGGAACTAGAAGCTGCAAAATTGATCGCCGGTGCGATCGCCCTGATCCCTGTTGCCGGTGTTGGCGTTGGGCTTGGTATTCTGTTCGCCTCATACAACACAGCTGTTGGTCGTAACCCAAGCGCGCAACCAATTCTTGAGAAAAAATTCTTCCTGACTTTTGCTTTGACAGAAGCTTTGGCGATTTTCTCTCTGCTGATCTCACTGATCATTATTTTTGTGCTGTAAATGCGAACGCTGTTTAAAACAGCTTTAGCCGCTTACGGCTCCTCTATACTGCTTGCCTCACAGGCTTTCGCAGTAGAAGATGCGCATGGTCTGGTTGAGGATGCGCATCACGCAGCCGAAGAACACGCCAAAGGCGGGTTGCCACAATTCGACCCAACCTTCTTCCCAACCCAGATATTCTGGCTGGCGGTTATTTTTGGCGTCATGTATATCTTTTTCGCCAGAAAGACTCTGCCGGAAATATCGAGCGTGCTGGAAAACCGCAGAGATCACATTCAAAGCGATCTCGATACGGCAGAAAAACTGCGGGAAGAAGCAGAAGAGGCCCACCGTGCCTATGATGAGGCTCTCGACAAAGCGCGGACGGAGGCCTCGGACCTCTTCGCCGACGTTGAAAAGAAAGTTAAAGACAAATCGAGCAAAGATTTTCAGGCTTTCTACGAACGCTCTTCCAAAGAAATAAAGGCCGCCGAAGCTGAAATCGAAAAGGCCAAGGCAGACGCCTTTGAGGAAATGAGCACAATTGCCGCTGAAATCGCCTCACAGGCCGCTGAAAAAATCGTTGGCATCTCAACCGACATCAACCAGGCCAAGACAGTTATTGAATCCCTTCACAAGAACAACAAGAGAGCAGCGTGATGGAATTTTTATCAGACGAACACACATGGCTTGTTATTTCCTTCCTCGCATTTTTAGGAATCCTCTGGAGCTTTGGTAAGGATGCGTTGCTAAGCGCCCTCGATGGCCGCATTGCTGATATACAAAAAGAGCTGCAAACATCTGAAAGCCTGCGCATTGAGGCACAGGAACTGCTGGCTCAATACCAACGCAAACACCGTGATGCCATACAAGATGCTGAGAAAATTATTGCCGATGCAAGAACCGGCGCGGAAGCCAGCCGCAAACAGGCTGAGGCTGATTTAGCAAAGAGCCTTGAGCGCCGCGAAGCACAAATAAAAGAGCGTATAAAGCGCATGGAACAATCAGCGATTCACGAAATTCAAAGTTATGCCGCCGATTTGGCAATGAAAGCTGCCACCGAAATTATAACAGACAAGCTTGACAAAAAAACGAGCGAAAAACTGGTCGAGCAATCGATCAAGGGTTTGTCTACACAGATGCACTAGAGTTCACGCCAGGAGCGTATGATGACCGAAGCGCTTACCTCTTTATCACCCGACCAAATTGTCAGCCAACTTGGTCAGGATACCAAAGCCGCCAGCCGCATTTTAAACCAGACGACCTCCAAAGAAATCAACGAGCTCCTCTCCTCAATCGCAAAAAACCTGCGCGGCAACGCTGATGGCATTATCGCCGCCAATCAAAAAGATATGGCCGCCGCCGAACAGCGCGGGCTGAACAAGGCCATGACCGACCGATTGATGCTCAATGAAGACCGCATCGAAGCCATGGCCACAGGCGTTGAAACCATTATCGACCTGGACGACCCTGTCGGCCGTCAGCTTTGGGAGACCATGCGTCCCAACGGACTGCGCATTGAACGTGTTTCCGTTCCCATTGGTGTCCTAGGTATGATTTATGAATCACGCCCCAATGTAACAATAGACGCAGCCGCGCTTTGCCTGAAGTCCCGCAACGCCGTCATTCTGCGTGGTGGCTCCGAAAGTCTGCACAGCTCACTCGCCCTGCACAACATCATTCAATCCACCTTACAAGACCACAACCTACCCGAGGCCTGCGTCTCTATGATACCAATCGCCGACCGCGAAGCCGTCGGCGCTATGCTGGCTGCCCATCAATACATTGATGTCATGATCCCGCGCGGCGGCCACAGCCTGATTGAGCGCGTGATGAACGAAGCCCGCATGCCGGTCTTTGGCCATCTCGAGGGCCTCTGCCACATTTATATTCACCCCAGTGTGAAGCCTGAAATCGCACGCCAGGTCACACTCAATGCCAAAATGCGACGCACCGGCATTTGTGGCGCCGTTGAAACGCTACTCATTGACAAAGACCTCGATCAGGATCTTGCCAAAAACGTATTGGCCGATCTCCTTGATGCCGGTTGTGAAATCGTTGGCGATAAAATGGTACAAAATCTCGATAGGCGCATCGGTGAAGCAAAATCCGAGGACTGGCACACCGAATATCTCGATGCCAAATTAAGCTGCGCCATCGTCAGTAATGTCGAAGAAGCCGTCAATCACATCAACACCAACGGCTCGCATCACACCGACAGCATTCTCGCCGAAGATGCTAAGGACGTTCAGTATTTCCTCAAAAATGTCGATAGCGGCATCACCATGCACAATGCCTCGACCCAGTTTGCTGATGGCGGGGAATTCGGCATGGGTGCGGAAATTGGCATTGCCACTGGCAAGATGCACGCCCGCGGCCCTGTGGGCTTAGAGCAATTATGCACCTATAAATATATCGTCCATGGTGAAGGCCAGACCCGTCCGTGATATAACGATCTTATGACCCTATTCACGCCCCCACATATTCGTAATACCCCACGCTGGAACAATATGCGTGTTGGCCTCCTCGGTGGTTCGTTTAACCCACCACACAAAGGCCATGTCCATATATCTCTTGCCGTTTTAAACAGCCTGCAACTCGATGCCATCTGGTGGCTGGTCACGCCGCAAAACCCGCTCAAAGGCGACGTCGTCCCCCTCCCCATCGAAGAGCGTATGGAGATGTCGAGAGAGCTGATCACCCATCCCAAAATTCTGGTGACTGATCTTGAAAAAGAACTTGGCACGACCCTAACCTACCATAGCATCAAGGCCCTCAAATCCCGTTTTTCCAAAACCGATTTCGTCTGGATCATGGGCATGGATAATGTTCACAGCTTTCACGAATGGAACAACTGGCGCGATCTTCTGACGGAAATCCCTATGGCGCACCTAACCCGCAGCCCCGCCACATCGCTCGTACGCAACTCTCCGGCAAAAATGCAAGCCGGACAACGCCATATTGTCGTTGATAAAGGCGGCCGTTTTCCGCTTGATTCGGGCCTCACATACTGGCTTTTGCAGAAAAAAATGGTCGACATTTCCTCAACCGAATTGCGTGATAAAAGCACCTAAATACAGGCACTTACTGCACCGCGCCCCATAAAATCCGCAGATTTCCGCGCGTCACAGTTGCCAGCGCGCCCAAAACAAAATATAATAGAGGTATGAGTTTGATATTAAAAACGACCTATCAAACAGGAAGCGAGGGTTCATAATTGAATAGAACCTGGGCTTTTCCCGAGAGCAGAAAATCCGGTCAAACGGGGTATGAAACGCCTGAACCTAACGGTTCGGGTTTTTTTGTGCCCATTCAACGCCAACATAAGGAGGTGCCACCATCTTAACCCATGAAACCAAGGGGCCAACCAGCCCAGACAAACTTAAAACGCTTATCGAGCAGTCCTTGGACGCAGACAAAGCGTTGGATATCATCACCATCGATCTCCATGATAATACGGCTCTGGCCGATTACATGATCATCGCATCCGGAACATCTTCAAGACATGTACGCGCCCTTGCTGACAGGCTCAAAGACAAGCTGTCATCAAAAGGTGTGAAAAATATCAAGCTTGAAGGCGTCGCCCAATCTGACTGGGTTGTGATTGATGCCGGTGATATCATCATCCACATCTTCCGCCCTGAAGTGCGCGGTTTCTACAACATGGAAAAAATGTGGTGCACGCATCAGCCTTACCAAGAGGTTGGTGGACAGATACCGGCCTAGGGTGTAATTTCATGTTCTGATTAAAGACACGGAGCATATGAAAAAAATTGACCTCATTGCCGTTGGGCGTCTGAAGAAGGGCCCTCTTCACGATCTCGCCGAAGAATACCAAAAGCGTATTCAGTGGCCCCTTACCATCCACGAAATTGAAAGCAAGTACAAAGATTCTGACAATACGCAGGATGATGAAGCACGTAGGATCCTTACCCTCCTCAAAGATGATGCTTTCATCATCGTTCTGGATGAGCGCGGCGGCGGCCTCAAAAGCCTGGATTTTGCTCAAACCCTTGAGAGTCTTAAAACCTCAGGCGAACGTTATATCCAGTTCATTCTCGGCGGTGCCGACGGCGTGACCGATGAAGTCCGAGATCGCGCCAATCTTCTCCTCAGCTTTGGGCAACAAACATGGCCGCATCTGCTTGCACGCGTCATGCTTTTAGAGCAAGTTTACAGAGCACAGCAAATTCTCAAAGGGCACCCTTACCACAGGGAATAGTATTTTCATGCTTCGTATTCTGGTTCTTCTCCTGATGGCTCTACCGTTTTCTTCTGCTCAGGCGGAAGCACCTCCCATACCGCAAAGCAAAGCCAAAGTCGTTGGTTCAATAGAGCAGCAACTCAAGCAACGCAAAACAGATAAAAAGAAGCTGGAAAAAGAAGTTAAAACCATTGAAACCCAGCTCGGCAAAACGCGCGACAGGCTCGTTAAAGTCGCCCGCTCGGTACAAACCAACGAAAAGGAACTACAGAATCTTGAAGGCACAATTGATGCTCTCGAACACGAGCAACGTTCCATCCAAAACTCGCTGGGAGAAGACCGCAGCAAGATCGCCAGCCTGATCCTTGCATTAGAGCGCATCGAGCGTGTCCCACCAGAAGCCCTCCTCGCCCGCCCCGAAGCGCCTTACAAGACAGCACAAAGCGCCTTGCTCATGGGAAACATCATTCCGGCCCTGCATGAACATGCTGAAAGCCTGAAACAAAAACTCGAAGACCTCGACAGAATTTCCGAAAAACTTGAGCAGGACCGCAGAAAAGCGCTGGAAACCGCTGATTCTCTGCACGAGGAGCACACAAAGCTCTCCGGCCTGGTTGGCCGCCGCGAAAAGCTGTTCGAGCAAACCAATCAAAATTACAAGGAACGTGAAAAAGAGGTCCAGAAAATTTCTGCTCAGGCCAAAAACCTACAGGATCTGGTGGAAAAACTGGAAAAGGACAGAAAGCGCCAGCAACAGGCTCGTACAGCCAGTGCGGCCAAACCGATCAAGCGCGCCTACAAAACCCCTGTTCCCAAGCCCGGTCAGCCACAATTGCCCATCTCCGGCATGATCCGTACATCTTATGATGAGCCAGACACCTTTGGGGCCCCCAGCAAAGGCCTGGAAATCGAAGGCCGCAGCGGTGCTATAGTGGTTGCTCCCATGGGGGGCGTTGTGCGCTTTACCGGCCCGTTCAAGCGTTATGGCCAATTAATTATCCTTGAACATACAAATGGCTATCATAGCCTTATTGCAGGATTGAAAAAAATTGATACAGTGGTGGGCCACAGCGTCAGCGCCGGAGAACCTCTGGGGTCGCTGCAAAACAAATCCGGGGGATCGCCCTCGCTATATTACGAATTACGTCTGAACGGAAAGCCAGTGAACCCGGCTCGAAAATTCGCCAATCTGAGTTAGTTTAAAAATATAAAAGGATCAAAAATTTCATGAGAACGTTTTTCTTCGGCTTTATCATCAGCGCCTTTCTCTTTTTCGGCAGCTCTTATCTTTATCAATCCACAGCACAGGAAGCGCCCAGAACAGCCGGTGAGCAACCAAGCGGCACTGATAGTTACAGTGAAACCTACCGGCATCTGAATTTGTTCGGCGATGTATTCGAACGGGTCCGCGCCCAATATGTCGAGGAAGTCGATGACAAGGAGCTAGTTGAAACTTCAATCAACGGTATGCTGACAAGTCTTGATCCACATTCCGCCTACCTTAACGCAGACCGCTTCAAAGAAATGCAGGTCCAGACCAGGGGAGAATTTGGCGGGCTCGGCATTGAGGTCACGATGGAAAATGGTTTTGTTAAAGTCGTTTCTCCTATTGATGATACACCCGCTTTCCATGCAGGCGTGCAGGCAGGAGATTACATCACACAGATAGATGAGGAGCCGGTCTTAGGCCTGTCTCTAGGTGAAGCCGTTGATAAAATGCGCGGCAAAGTGGGGGCAGAGATTACCCTTGAAATACGCCGCGAGGGCACCGAAGGCCCAATTAACGTCACCATCATCCGTGACATCATTCAGATACAATCTGTCCGTCATCGTGTTGAAGGCAATGCCGGTTATATCCGCATCACAACCTTCAGCCAAAACTCCGAGCCAGGCGTCAAAAAAGCCATTGCCGATATCAAAAAAGAGATTGGCGACAATATCGTTGGCTACGTTCTGGACTTGCGCAACAACCCCGGCGGCCTGCTTGATCAGGCTATTCTGGTTTCCGATGTCTTTCTCGATAAGGGCGAGATCGTTTCAACACGCGGACGCAATGAAAATGATACAAAACGCGACAACGCCACACCGGGCGATCTGGCTGATGGCCTACCGGTTGTTGTTTTGGTTAATGGCGGATCAGCCTCGGCCTCCGAAATTGTCTCCGGTGCGCTGCAAGATCATAAACGCGCTATCATCCTTGGAACAAAATCTTTCGGTAAAGGCTCCGTTCAGACTGTTATCCCGATGCCCGGCCATGGCGCCGTCCGCCTAACCACAGCGCGTTATTACACGCCGTCGGGCCGCTCCATTCAAGCCAAAGGGATCGAGCCTGATATCTTTGTTGAGCAGGCCACTCTCGAAACAATTGGCTCCAACCGCATGCATGAATCTGACTTGCGCGGCGCCCTTGATAAAGACAAGAACAAAGAAAAGACAAAAGAGAAAGCCGCCAACGACAACAAACCGAAAGACAAAAAAGACAGTAAAGAAGAGGAAGAGGAAGAAAAACCACAGGATTACCAACTCTCTCGTGCGCTTGATCTTCTGAACGGCTTATCTCTTTATAACAAAAGCGCCAACCCTACGCCCAAACCGGCAAATGATCCGGCGCCTGCCGAAGAAAAAGCGGTAAAAGAAAACTAATGGCAGTGTAGTCATTCATATCTTTATCTGGACAAGGCATGAGTGACGACAGGTACGATGAGCTACCTTAGGAACGAAATAACGCTGTCCAGATGAATAGATGGATGACTATAAATGGAAAAGCTGGCGTCGTTAAAAGAACATATTGATACCGGCCTCTTTCTGCGGGGCTTGGCTGTCGTAGGGCTTGTCTATATCCTTCTTGTTGTTCTGATTTGGCTGCAAAGCAATAAAACCATAGAAGGGCTTGAACAACGCCTCGCCTCACAAACTGTCTTAATCAAGCACGGTGGAAAGGCAACAAATCCCCAAATCACCGACGCAGCTGAGCAACAGCAACAGCAAGACCACACAGTTACAGAAAAAACACCACCTCTCGAGAAAAATGCCTTGGTCTCGTCCCCTGTCAAAGGCCTGTTTGAGCGCACTGACAACGGCACCCTACCCCAAATTAATAGTAAAAACGGCATGACCCCCTTCAAAGCCTATAAGCGGCCTTTCCCTGGTACAACCCGGCCAATGATCGCCTTGCTTGTTGATGATTACGGATTGTCAAATATGGCTTCTGAGACTGCCATAAAAACTCTGCCCTCACCTGTAACATTTCTTTTGTCGCCTTACAGCAACGCCTCCGATATGTGGCAGGAAAGAGCGCGCAAAGGTGGGCATGAAATCTGGATGGATTTACCGTTTGAAAACGAGCAATACCCCCAAGTTGATTCCGGTCCGCGCGTTATACTGACAACGGCGAGCCTGAAACAGAATGAGAATACCTTGATATGGGGTCTGACCCGTACCACCGGCTATGCAGGAATTGTCACGCGGACCGATTATGTGTTCGATGGTTCTGGCGCAGTGCTACAACCGCTAATGAAATTTACTTTTGGCCGCGGGCTTGGTTTTATCGAACTCAACCCAGCCGCTTCCAATGCCATTGAAGCCGCGGCCGCCACAGCCAACGCGCCTTACGCCAAAGCCGATGTTCACATTAATGATGGCAGCCACGAAGGAAGCCCGCTTAAAAAACTTGAATTCATCGCCGAGCAAAGAGGCTATGCCATTGGCGTCTTAAAACCACATAGCGCTAGTTTGCGCAGTGTTACCAAATGGCTGACAACGTTAGAAGGCAAAGGCATTGATCTTGTTCCTGTTTCAGCCATCGCCGGACGCGGCCTGAAGGATAAACCGCATAAAATGCCCACAAAAACAAAACCCCCTGCCGACACGCATCCCACTCCGGCCCCGGCTCACAATGACCATCATTGATAAAAGTAATCTGCCCTACCGTCCCTGCGTCGGCATTGCACTGTTTAACAAAAACGGTCATGTCTTTGTCGGCGAACGCATAGACACGCCCGGTGCCTGGCAAATGCCGCAGGGCGGGATTGATGAAGGCGAAGATATTAAAGTCGCCGTGATGCGTGAACTCAAAGAAGAAATCGGCACCGACAAAGTCGAGATTATAAAAATCGCCGAAGAAAAAATTTGTTACGACCTGCCCGATGAATTGCTCAAAAAACTCTGGAATGGTCAATACCGTGGCCAAACCCAGACCTGGGTCGCCGCCTGCTTCCTCGGCACCGACGAAGACATTGCTCTAGACGCCGACGACCACCCCGAATTCTCAAGCTGGCAATGGGTTCCACTCGAAAAAACTATAGAGCTGATTGTGCCTTTTAAACAAGACACTTACCGGAAAGTTATTAAGCTTTTCAAAAGCCTTACTACTGAATAATTTTAAGAAGAATGCGGCGAAAACTGTAGCTTTCGAGAACCGGCGCGGAGTGTAGTCTGCCTACACGAGCACCGGAAGCGCAGAAAGATGCAGTTTGCAGGCCATTATGCTTAAAATTGATTATGGGTTTAAAGGCGACCACGCCGGATCAGAACCGTCTCTTGGCGTCTGCAGCCATCTCTCATTATACCCCGTGATATCGATCGTATAGAGCTTGGCCTGACGCATCTCGCCGCGCGCGCCGGTTGGACGCTCTTTAAAGTACGTCAACACCCGCCCATTGGGTGACCAGCTCGGCCCCTCAACATGATAGGCATTGGTGATCAAACGCTCACCACTACCATCGGGCCGCACCACGCCGATATAAAATTTCCCCTGATACATCCGCGTAAACGCAATCAAATCACCACGCGGCGACCACACCGGATTGGCGTAACGCCCTTTGCCAAATGTAATACGCTTGGCACTGCCGCCACCAACATCCATCGTATAAAGCTGCTGCGATCCGCCACGATCCGATTCAAAAACAATCTGCCGCCCGTCCGGTGCATAAGACGGCGAGGTATCAATCGCTGAATTCGTTGTGACGCGGCGCGGCTGCCGTGAGCTAAGATCCATCTCATAGACATCACTATTACCACCCGAGGCCATACTCATGATGACTTTGCGACCATCAGGTGAAAACCTTGGCGCAAACGTCATACCCTTAAAATTGCCCAGCGATTCATGACGACCGCTATTGATATCATAAAGATACACCTGCGGTCCGCCACGCCCGTAAGACATATAAGTAATCTTCTGCGATGCCGGTGAAAAACGCGGCGTTAAAACCAGTGAACGGCCGTCGGTCAGATAACGATGGTTCTCGCCATCCTGATCCATAATCGCCAATCGCTTAATCCGCTTTTGCGGCGGGCCATGTTCAGAGATATAAACAATGCGCGTATCAAAATACCCTTCTTCACCCGTCAGGCGTTTATAAATTTCATCCGACATGATGTGGCCGATCCGCCGCCAGTTATCATCGGTCGTCATATACGCCATACCGATCAGTTGTTGTTGTGACAACACATCCCACAAACGAAACTCAACCCGCGCCCGTCCGTCCGGCGCCTTGGTCACAGAGCCTGTAATCAGAGCCTGCGTCCCCGTGGCCCGCCACTCAGGAAACCGCACACCATCCTTGTTAATCGAAACGTGATCCTGAACAAAAGCCTGCGGGTCAATCGGCTTGAACAGACCCGAGCGCTCTAAATTATCAGAAACAATACGCGGCAGATTTTCGGCCATATCGGCATTTTGTCCATTGACCGGATGAAACGGCGACACAGCAATCGGCATCGGCTCGACCACGCCCTGATCCATAACGATCCGTAGCTCGGCCTGCGCTGGCAGCGGCAGAAAAAGAACAAAGGCCATAAAGAAAAGAAAATGTCTCATAACAAAAATCCTAAAGCATGTTTTGCGGGTTAAATTCAATTACAGTTGTCTTCCATTGTTCATACTTGTCCGGCGGGAGTTGCAACGGTGCACAGCGCGGGTTTCGTAGCGCCCTGAGCGCTGCCTCTGCGGCCGCCCGATAATGGCTGTCCCGATTATAGCGCGATTGATTAAGAATGGTAGCCTGCTGCACCGTCCGGTCCGGATTCATCAACACCCTCACCTCAACCACCAGATCTTCGGCGTTTTTGGCCCCAATCGGGATATTCCAACACGGCATAAGGCCTCGTTTAACCATATCCATTTCACTAATCGTAATACGATCGGCCAAATTGGCAATCTGGGAAACCTCGGACGCTGTGGCATCCGGCGTTTCCGCACTTTCCGTTTCTTCAGCCGCATCTGGCGTCAAATTCTTCAAAAGACTCGCAAAATCATCCTTTGGTGCAGCCTCCGCTTTTTTCACAGGCGGCTTCTTTTTAGGCGGTTTTGGTTTTTCTGCTTTTTTCTCCAGCGGCTTTGGCGGCGGCACCGCATCACGCGGCTCGGCCACTTCCTCTTTAACATCTGGTGGCTTCGGCTTGGTTAAATCTGGCGGCTTTTCTGCCTCTACTTTCGGCGGCGCTGGCTTTTCCTGCGGCGGTGCCATCTTTTTCTCTGGCTCCGGCTTTTTCGGCGGCGAAGGTTTGTTCGTCTGCGCAATCTCGGACACATCAACAATCTCGACACTGACCGGATTGCTCACCATCAGATAATCTTTGCTGATATAAGGCAGACTTAGGCTCAGCACCACCACAACAGCGACATGAAAGAGACCGGATACGATAAACGAACCACGCATCGCCGGATCAATATAAAATAGCCCGTCCTGTGCCTGAACAGCACTCATACGCTACCTGCCTTTCGGGTCGGAAATCAAAGCCACCTTGTTAAAGCCCGCTCCGTTCACCTTGCCGATAATTTCCATGACGGTTCCATAGGAAATGCCCTGATCACCACGAATATAGATGCGACGATCCGTCTGCCCTTCTGTCATGGCAGACAATAAAGGAATAAGTTTTTTCTTCTTCACTTCCGTTTCGCCGATATAAACCACGCCGTCTTTGGTTACAATAATTTCAATTGGCTTATTGTCTTCTTCGGTAATCGCCTTGGCCTCAGAATCCGGCAAATCAACCGGCACGCCAGCCGTGAGCAAAGGCGCCGCCACCATAAATACAATCAGCAACACCAGCATCACATCGACCATCGGCGTGACATTGATATCGGACATCGGCGTGAAATTACCGCCGGACCGGCGACCTCTGCGTGAACCTGTCTTACCTGATAAAGAAGCGCCCATAGATTATGCCGCCTTTCTGCCGTCCTCTTGTGAATCGAGATGCCGTGATAAAATCGCCGAGAACTCATCGGTAAAAGCATCCAGCCGGTCGCCATAACGATTAAGCGCGCTGGAAAAAACATTATACCCAATCACCGCTGGAATCGCGGCAACAAGCCCCAAAGCCGTCGCAAACAATGCCTCGGCAATCCCCGGCGCGACAACGGCCAGCGACGTATTATTCGTGCTGGCAATCGCCGAAAAACTATTCATGATCCCCCAGACCGTACCAAACAAACCAATGAACGGCGCACTTGATCCGACAGACGCCAAAAACGTCATCCCGCGCTCCAGCGCATTCATCTCGCGGCCAATCGTCACCGACATCGCCCGCTCAACGCGCTGCTTCAAACTTGCTTGCATACTTTCCTTGGCCGGCACACCGCCGACAACGCCAGCCTGCCATTCATCCATCCCGGCAGAAAACGTCCGCAGCATCGGATCTTCCTTACTGCTCTTCACCCGCTCATAAATTTTATCCAGCGGCTCGCCCGACCAAAAGGAATCCTCGAACCTATTCGCTCTACGGTTCAATCTACTCAGCGTGCTCTTTTTCGAAAAAATTATCGACCAACTCCATAGCGAGGCAAAGACCAAAGCCAGCATCACCAGCTTGATGATGAGGTCTGCCTCCAGGAACAGCCCCAATGCACTCAGGTCAGAGTTATAGCTTCCCAGATCAACCGTCTCAATTGCTTCCAATGAACTTGCCATATTCTTTAAATCCCTTTTTCAAACCCTGCCTTCAAATCGTCAGGAAATCTTACAGGCTTAAGCCCGTCCGCATCAACACAGACAATCGTTACATCCATAGAAAACAACATGTCCTTTTCCCTAAAAACCAGCTGTTTCATAACAATAGAGGTATTTTTCATACTTTCAATGCTTGTTTCCACGGTTAGAAGGTCGTCAAGATGGCCGGGCTTAAGATAGTCCGCCTCTATATGACGCACCACTAGCAAGATTCCTTTGGACTCTTTGAGCGATTTATTCTCAAAACCGATCGTGCGCAAATATTCCGTCCGCCCCCGTTCGGCAAATTTCAGGTAATTGGCGTTATACACCACCCCGCCAGCATCGGTGTCTTCGTAGTAAACGCGTATGTCGGTGGTGTGGGTCATAAATAAGTCCCTGAAATTGTCACCCCCGCGCAGGCGGGGGTCTGGTAGTTTAAAAACCACGGATTAACACAGATAGACACAGATTAACAAACAGAACAAAGTCATTGCGAGCGTAGCGAAGCAATCCAGTGTTGCTGATATATCTTCTGGATTGCCGCGTCACTTCGTTCCTCGCAATGACGGAAGAAATTCTTTAGTCTCTTCTATATTAATTTTATAAACTACCCTGCCTGTTGTTTGGCCTCTTTGCTTTTCAAGAACAACTTTGCCTCTATAGCTGCTGGGTATCTCGCCCCAATCACGTACATTAACTTCTCGGCCTGAAGGCAATTTAACATGAAACCCCGGGTCTGCATCAAACTCTCCTGATGGTACATAATGTTCCAGCACCTCAGCAGTTACAAATTCATTTGTTTTTACTGTGGCTTCATATTTTGAAATAGAGAAAAACGCTATCAGTACCGTAAACCCGGCAAAAAAAAGGAGTATTTTCAAGTTATCAATTGTATTTTTCATTGTTACTCCATTATCTGCAATAACACCCTAAAGATATCTCTGTTGATCCGTGTTCATCTGTGGTTCCTTTTTTATTCTTCCAGCATATCCATCTGCGTTGTTTTGGTAGGCTTCAGGCCAAGATACTTAAATCCTTTACTCGATAACGCCCGTCCTCTTGGCGTGCGCTGGACAAGACCGCGCTGCATCAAAAACGGTTCAATCACATCCTCGATCATGTCACGCTGCTCGGACAGCACCGCGGCGATGGTTTCAACACCGACCGGCCCGCCGCCGTAATTCTCGGCAATGCAGGACAGATAACGCCGGTCCATACTGTCCAGCCCACTGCCATCCACATCCAGCCGTTTCAGCGCGCTATCAACCTGCGCCTTACCGACCGAAGACTCCCCTTGCGCAAAATCCCGCACCCGCCGCGTCAGCCGCCCGGCAATCCTCGGCGTCCCGCGGGAGCGCTTGGCAATCTCCAGTGCGCCGTCATCATCCATGTTCATATCAATCAGCCGCGCCGTCCGCGCGACAATCTGTTGCAGCTCTTCCGCCGCATAAAATTCTAACCTTAATGGAATCCCAAACCGATCGCGCAACGGATTGGTCAACAAACCACTGCGCGTCGTCGCCCCGACCAGTGTAAACGGCGCCAGATCAATCTGCACCGAACGCGCCGCCGGCCCCTCACCTATAATGAGGTCTAATTTCCGGTCTTCCATCGCCGGATACAAAATCTCCTCAATCACGTTACTCAGCCGGTGAATTTCATCGATAAACAACACATCATGCGGCTGTAAATTGGTCAAAATCGCCGCCAGATCGCCCGCTTTGGCAATCACCGGCCCCGATGTCGCTCGAAACCCCACGCCCATTTCCTTGGCGATAATCTGTGCCAGTGTCGTTTTGCCCAGCCCCGGCGGCCCGAACAACAACACATGATCCATGGAATCGCCGCGCGATTTCGCCGCCTCGACAAACACCCGCAGATTAGCGCGCAGGCCCTCCTGACCAATAAACTCATCGAGCGTAACAGGCCGCAGCGGGTTTTCCGCGACATTTTCAAATGCCCGCTGCTCGCGCTCCAGTTCAGGATTTTTCTCTAATGGCTGACCACTCATGCGCTTAACTCCTTCAGCGCTTCGCGGATCAGGGTTTCGAGATTATCATTCGCCTTGGATTTAGCATTCATCACGGCGCTATAGGCATCCGCGCGCGCATAGCCAAGGTTAATCAGCGCCGAGACCGCATCCTGATCAAAACTATCACTTGAAGTATCACCTGCAATATCCTGATATTTCTGTGTTTTTGCCTGCCCGCCCAGCTCAATATTCGCCGCCTTGTCTTTCAGCTCCGTCAATATCCGCGCTGCCAGTTTCGGCCCAACCCCATCGGCCTGGGTCAGCGCTGCCTTATCCTGCGCCGCGATCACCATCGCCAGCCTATCCGCCGGACACGCCGCCAAAATAGAAAATGCCGCCTTGGCGCCAACGCCTTGCACGGAATTCAAAAGCCTGAACCAACTCTGCTCCGCCGCTTCCGCAAAGCCAATCAGCGTAATCGCATCCTCGCGCACATGGGTATCGATCAGCAGTGAAGCCGGATCTCCCTTCTGCCCAATCGCGCCCAACGTCCGTGCGCTGGCCTGCACCAGATAGCCAACGCCACCAACATCCAAAATGATGTTGTTGCCGTCTACACTGTCAATAATGCCGGAAAGTTTTCCAATCATATTTTAGTTTTCAGTTAATAGTTAGAAGTTAAAAGAAATAAACGACTACTATTAACTATTAACTCCTAACTTGTAACTTACACTACTTCCATAATGCGCGTGGGTAATCGCCACGGCAAGAGCGTCGGCCTCATCCTCGCCAATCGCTCCACAGGTCGGGAGCAGCGTGCGCACCATCATTCCCATCTGCGCCTTATCGGCATGCCCCGCGCCGACAATTGATTTTTTGATCTTGTTGGCCGCGTATTCAGCCACCGGAATATCGTAAAGCGCCGGAACGGTCAGACAAACCCCGCGCGCCTGCCCTAGTTTCAGAGCCGAAGCCGGATTGCGATTGACGAAGGTCTCCTCCACCGCCGCCATATCCGGCACGCCTTGCTCCATGACTTTGGCCAGCCCTCTGTGAAGCGCCGACAGCCGCTGCGCCAGCCCTTCCGCCGGGTTGGTTTTAATCAACCCGCAGCCAATAAATTGCAGCGCATGTCCTTCGCTCTCTATCAGCCCCCAGCCTGTCTTTTGTAGCCCGGGATCAATGCCAAGAATAATCATGAGGAAAGTGTAACCCAGTTTTAAGAACGGAACAAGAACACATATTAAACTTGCTCTTTCATTGGGTAATTTGCTATTACAGCGTTATGGATAAACAAATACCTGAAAATGCAATCGACCTGTCCGTTATGTTCACCAGCGAGACCATTAAGAGCCCGTTCTTTTTGTTTCCAGGAGGGGACAGGTTATGTGATCTAGGATTCAATACAAAACTTCCCTTTACAGTCACCAAAGATCTTCGCGTACCAGGTAAGAAAAACGAGCGGCATCTATGCCTTCGACAAGGAGATAAACGTTTAAAGTGGCCGATAGCTTCCTATTATTTAGAACTTGCCGCCTAACCCTCCGCCAACTTCTGCAGACCCGGATCAATGCCGAGAATAATCATGGATAAAGTACAACCCAGTTTTAAAAACATAAAAAGCCGCCTCTTTTACGAGGCGGCTCCCTAACTCAAGATAAGATTACAATAGACTTTGTTGCTTATCTTCTATACTAAGCTTCCAATCCCACTGGCCGTGTTTTATTTCAGATACCCGGCCGGGGTTAACTTGTTCGATGGCGGCTATTTGGTGCTGATGATATTGGTCTGTGTCTAACATTTCCTTTATCCTCTTAATCCTTTTAGTCGTCATCTTATTTGAGGGTGTTTTCATTCTATCCTCATTTAACTTGTGGGGCGCTAACTTTGCCCTCTTGAACATTTTTGTGAATCACCCCAGACTAGGGGCCGGTGAAAAATATTTAAGGCTGGAGCGGAAGTTAACGCTTAACACGCAACAGCTCTGGCATGTTAAACTGGTCTGCACTATAAGTGGAGTCAGGTTGTGTGTTTATTCACAACTTTTTTTAAAACTCTCCTAACCCTCCGCCAGCAATTTCTCCATCACCTCGTCACTAACCTCAAAATTCGGCGTCACGTTTTGCACATCGTCGCAATCTTCCAGCGCATCGACCAGCTTCATCACCGAACCCGCCTGCGCTTCATCCACTTCCGCGCTCACATTCGGCCGCCATACCAGACCCGCCCGCTCGGCCTCACCAAATTTTTCCTCCAGCGCCTTGGCCACGGCGGCAAAATCATCGGGCGCGCAGCTAATTTCGTGCATCTCCTCGTCGCTTTCAACATTATCCGCCCCGGCCTCAAGGGCGGCTTCAAACATATCATCAGCGCTCGCCTTACCGGCCGGATAAACAACCTCCCCCATCCGATCAAACATAAACCCAACCGATCCGGTCTCACCCAAATTCCCACCATGCTTGGCAAAGATTGAGCGCACCTCTGACGCCGTGCGGTTCTTGTTATCGGTCAACGCCTCAACAATCACCGCGACCCCGCCGGGGCCATAGCCCTCATATCGGATTTCCTCGTAATTCTCGCCATCGGTGCCACCTGCTCCCTTTTGGATGGCGCGTTCGATCCCGTCTTTGGGCATCGACTGCCCCCGCGCCGTGGTAACCGCCAGCCTCAATCGCGGGTTCATATCCGGGTCACCACCACCCAGCCTTGCCGCCACGGTAATTTCCCGACCCAGCTTGGAAAATATCTTGGCGCGCTTTTTATCCTGCTTGCCTTTGCGGTGCTGGATATTCGCCCATTTGGAATGACCTGCCATAATAATCTTACCCTGTCTTTTTTAAGTACAACTACACTGCAACTATAGCGTTTTATCACAACCCCGTTTAGGGTATAGATAATAAAACGGCATCTGCTTGAGCATAAACATAATGGCCTACGAATTCTACAAAGTTAAAATCCTGATTGTTGAAGACAACAAGCCCATGCTGGAGCTGACCAAATCGATCCTGCAGACCTTTGGCGTGGCGGAAGTGGTTACCGCCAAAAATGGCGAAGAAGGCTTTCGCGAATATTGCCTGCATAACCCCGATATTGTCATTGCCGACTGGATGATGAAGCCAATGGACGGCATATCCCTCACCCGGCGCATGCGCAACGACCCCAAAAGCCCAAACCAATACACACCAGTCATCCTGATGACCGGCTTTAGTGAAAAGCGCCGCGTGCTCGAAGCCCGTGATGCCGGGGTAACAGAATTTCTGGTCAAACCCTTTAACGCACGCGATTTGTACCGCCGCATCGCCCAGGTGATTGAGCGTCCGCGCCAGTTCGTACGCTCCGAGGATTTCTTCGGCCCGGACCGCCGCCGTGTTAAAAAAGCAGGACAGCAGCCCTATGATGGGCCAAACAGGCGTGGCGATGACAAAAGAATTGCCCCGGAAGTAACCGAAATTGACTTTGCTGAAAGAGGACCGGGCGAGACCCAATGACTGAGAAAACACAATGACAGAGCATTACAACCAGAAACGCAAACGTAAAGCGGAATTCATCAAGCCGATCAACACGCTCAAAGCCAAGGTCGGCTCTGGCGGCCTCAGCGAGGATATCCTCAACCGGGCCCAGGAGCTGCTGGAAAACAACACGGTTGATTTTCAGCCTCTGGCTGAAATCTATCTCGCGGCGCTGATGAAAGGCATCGAACAAGCCAAGGAAGCCGAGGCTGCTTCTGACAAGGAATATACGATCTCCACCATGCTCTATCCGGGCATGCAGCTCAAAGCCAACGGCGGCATGTTCCACTACCCATTGGTCAGCCAAATGGCCGACAAACTTATTCAGTTCCTCGAGGTGATTGACGAAGCCGATATCGAGGCTGTTGAAATTGTCCTGGCCTTCCACACCACGATCCGCGCCGTCGTTCTGGGTAAAATCAAAGGCGATGGAGGCACCCACGGCCAGAACCTGCTCAAAGCTCTCAATGACGCCTGTATGCGCTATTTCGAGAAAAACAAAGGCAATATCGGGACTGTGATTGAGGAATAGGCCTCCCCCTTCATATCCCCTCTCCCGTCATCCCGCACCTCCTTTGTCATCCCCGCGGCGCGGCTTATGCCGCGCTTAAACAGCGGGGATCCATATGCCGATGATCTTTGATCGTCGCCCTTTATGCTCCTATCAAACCAAGCACCCACCCCTTGACATAAGAGCTAACATTTCGTAAAAGCTGTATATTCTACAAAATTATGCGTATGGAGACTCAAAATGACTGAAGCAGCCACAGCACCATCCGAGACACAATTGTCCAGAGAAGATATTATCACACAAAGAGTTATAGCTTATCTTACTGGGCGCAACGTAGAATTTTCCGAAGATCGTAAACGGGTCATTTTTTCTGAATTAAACAAAGCTAACGCAGAAGATTTTTTACTTACTCTGTATAGAACGAAAATAATCGGCAATAAAAATATGAATGGCACAACCACCAAGTTGCATTGGGGACAAGAAAGAGTTCACGGACGTATGTTTGAATATGTTGGCGAGATTCATCTGCCTGATGTACCGAATAATACTGATGCTATTGTATTTGAAAACGATTGTCTTTCTATTGCTCGAGAATCAATTGATGAGAACGCACCATTTGCGCAGGGGAGCCTAGCCCATGGTTATCGAGATGGGCATAATAAATATCTCATTGCATTGGCCGGAGAACAACAATTAGAAGAGGGGCTAAGCAAAGTTTTTGAAAAAGCGAAGTGGCTACAAGGCTTTAGCCATGACTTGACCAAAAACATTACTTATTCTCCGAGTTTTGTTGCCACGAATCCTGCAGAAGCGCAGATGGCGTGGGTAGAATTTGTGGATGAAGTTACCGAAATTCAGAATGAAATAGTAAAATTAATGCATGACGCTGGGATTCCTGACCTTCTGGGAGAACCAGAAAAAGCAACTGAAGAAGTTTCAAAAGCCACAAAAGGGGTCATGAATATTCCTGCTGCCCGGTTTGTGTAACGGTTAAAAATCTACCCTCCCGGAACCGTTTCGCTTAACCCGGTTCCAACCCGCACCGGCTCGATAGAGAGCGCCAACCCGGTGGCATCATCCGTCACAACAAACGCGCCACAGAGCATACCCGGCCCGGCGGCGGGAATGAATTTCTCCCCCGGCATCTTCTTCACGAATTTATGAACCGCAATCTCCTTGCGCACGCCAATAACACTGTCGTAATCGCCGCTCATCCCTGCGTCGGTCATATAAGCCGTGCCGCCCGCCAGCACATGCGCATCCGCCGTCGGCACATGGGTATGCGTGCCAATCACCGCCGATACCCGCCCGTCAAAGTGATGGCCGAATGACATTTTTTCACTCGTGGTCTCTGCATGGAAATCAACAAATATCGTTTTATTAGAACTATTTACATTTCTTTCTTTAAGTAATTTATTAACGACTGCAAATGGATCATCCAGCGGGTCCATAAACAGCCGCCCCATCGCATTCACAATCAAAATACTCCGCCCATCGGCCAATTGATGCTCATACGCACCCTGCCCCGGTGTGCCGTCAGGAAAATTCACAGGCCGCAGCAGCTTTTTGTCCTTATCGATATAGGGAATAATCTCACGCTGATCCCAAACATGATTGCCAGTCGTGATGCAATCCACGCCCAAATCATAAAACCCCTTACAGATTTTGGGGCTGATGCCCTTGCCATGCGCGGCGTTCTCACCGTTCACAATCACCACGTCGGGCGACAGCTTTTCCCGCAGGACCGGCAAATGCGTCTCCAGCGCTTCCCGCCCCGAACGGCCCATAATATCGCCAATGAACAATATTCTCATCTATTTTTCCTTCTTGTCATTCTGAGCGTTAGCGAAGAATCCCCCTGATTTAGGAGATCCTTCAGTCGCTACCGCTCCTTCAGGATGACGGTTGTGTTACTCTTCCCTAAAATCATGTGCTTGCTGCGGCGTGATCACAAAATCCAGCTTTTCATCATGCTCTTCCTTTGGCAATTTGAACAAGCAAACCTGCCCCGCGAAACCCACGCCCACAGCCGTAATGGCCTTACTACCGCGCAGCTCCCGAAGCGTCGCATCATAATACCCGCCGCCATAACCCAGCCGCGTGCCGTAGCGATCAAAGGCCAAAAACGGCACAATCACGATATCCGGCTCGAGCCACTGCGTCTCGTCATTAACAACCGGCTGCGGAATATCATACGGCCCGTCCTCCAAAGCGTCGCCTTCAGCCCAGCGCGCAAACTTCAAAACCCGGCTGTCCTTTTGCACGACCGGTAAACCACAAACATTTCCATTGGCAAGTAACTGCTCCAAAATGGCATAAGGGTCGAATTCCTTCTCCTTCGGCCAGTACGTCACTACCACCTGCTCCGCCGCAGGCTTCACCGCCTCAAAGAAAATATCACAGGCTCCATCCGGGTCTTCCTCGCGCGGGTCCATCATGACCCGGTGGCGTAGCGCTTCAGCTCTCAATACATCCTTATTTTCTAGCATTGTCTCTCCTGTCATCCTGAAGCGCTCGCGCTGAAGGATCTCCCGGCTTTGTAGCACGAGATTCTTCAGACCTAAAGGTCTTCAGAATGACAAAATGGGCAAAACGTGACAAATTCAGCGCTATACGATATAAACACCTCCGCTGCGGGAGCATGTGATACGACTTAATCCCGGAGGCCGATACATTTCGCAAGGGAGCTGTCCCTGTCTTTGTTTACGGGTTTGTCCTGGGGACTTAGATATCATGGCGCCCACCTGGTTTTCCAGGGCCCACGCGGATACGAATGTACACGGCTCCTGTGGCACCTTCTTAACATTCTAAAAACAGGATTTGGCTAGGAAGATACAAGGAAAAGTCGCCCGCAGAACCGGAATGTATATTTTGGTACATGAGGATTTGAGGACGGCTTTGACATTAAAGCGCCCGAAGCAGCAAAGCTGCGTGGGCGCAATGGTTCACGCGCTACGCGCTTCGAACCAAAAAAATGTAGGTTTCAGCCAAATCCTGTTTTAAGCCTTCTGAGCAATTTGCCCAGCAACGAGATCAATCCGCTGCGCCAATTGATTCATAGCCTGAGCAGTCTCCCCATCCTCTTCCGTATTGGCCGCAGGCGGCGACGGAGGTGGCGCGGCAGGCGGCGACATCGCAGCAGCGCCCGTTTCGGTAATCTCATCACCCAGTACACTCATGCTATCACGCAAATCAAACGCCTCATCGGCCAGCATAATCGCCGTCAGTACCAAAAGATGCGATTCGTTGTTCGCAGCCCCGGCGCGGGCAATATCTCTAATTTTTGTATCAACATGATTGCCCAGATCCATCACACGTTGCTCCTGCCCGTCATCACAGAAGATGCCGTAGCTATGGCCGTTGATGGTAATTGTAACTTCGCCCATTACGCTGTACTCCCACCTGCTCGCAACAGCGCCTCTACCTTATCAATAGCGCTATCGATTTTTTCTCCAACTATGGCCGCATTAACATTTTTTTGTGGTGCGGCGGCTTCCTGCATTGTTGCGTTTTCATTGGAAGGGCCGCTAGAAGCTTGCGCAAACATATCGGGTTGCTCACCGCCCTGTATCTTTAGCGCTCTTTCGAGCCCGGTTACGGATCCTTCAAGTTTTTGCAAAGCACTTTTTACAGGCGACATAAACTTCTCCCTCTTCAAATAGAAGATTCAAGACATCAATATTGAAAACGCCCCCATTATCGCCGCTTTAAACAATTGGTCAAGACTCTGCTGATAATTTGTTGAATTACCCATGGAAAACCTTGACCTTGCCTGTGGACAGCGGCATTCTAACGCCTGCTCAAGTAACAAGGGAAGCCGGGGACCAATGACAAGCGCACAAGCCACAGCCGAATCTGCCACCAACTCAAACCTCAATCTGAAACAAATGGCCAATGCCATCCGCGCCCTTTCGATGGATGCCGTGCAGGCTGCAAATTCCGGCCATCCCGGTATGCCAATGGGCATGGCCGATGTTGCCACGGTGCTTTATACGAAATTCCTGAAATTCGACCCGAAAAATCCCGAATGGCCGAACCGCGACAGATTCGTTTTGTCCGCCGGTCACGGCTCGATGCTGCTTTATGCGATTAATTACCTGACGGGCTACGAAAAGATTACGCTCGACCAGATTAAAAATTTCCGCCAACTCGGCTACATCACCGCGGGTCACCCCGAAGTCGAACAAGACGCCGGAATTGAAATGACCACCGGCCCGCTGGGTCAGGGAATCTCTACCGCCGTTGGCATGGCACTGGCCGAGCGCATTCTCAATGCACGCAACAAAGACGTTAACCACTTTACCTATGTAATCGCCAGTGACGGCGACATGATGGAAGGAATTTCCCACGAAGCCTGCTCCCTCGCCGGGCATTTAAACCTGCATAAAATGATCGTGCTTTATGATGATAACGGCATCTGCATCGACGGCTCCACCGATACGAGCTTCAGCGATAACACACCAAAGCGTTTTGAATCTTACGGCTGGGATGTACAAACCGTAGACGGTCACAACTTTGATGAAATTGAATCCGCGATTGCCAAAGCCCAAACCACCAACACACCGAGCCTCATCTGTTGCAAAACCAAAATCGGCTTCGGCGCGCCAACCAAAGAAAACTCTGCATCCTCGCATGGCGCTCCGCTCGGCGAAGACGAGATTGCTGGCGCCCGCAAAAATCTCGGCTGGCCGCACGGCCCGTTTGAAGTGCCTGATGATGTTCTCGACATGTGGCGCTCGCTCGGCCACCAAGCGACAAAAGAAAAAGCCCCGAGCGATGATGTGTCTAAAACTATTCAACCCATCATCGCCCAGCTCAAAAAAGACTTCGCCACCAAAAAACCAAAGAAAGCCACGCGCCAGACCTCCGGCATGGTGCTCGAAAAACTGGTCCCCGAAGTCAAGAAAATGATTGGCGGCAGCGCCGATCTCACCGGCTCGAACAACACCATTGTCAAAGAAGGCGGCATCCTGTCAAAAGACAATTATGACGCCCAATACATTCATTACGGCGTGCGCGAACACGCCATGGCCGCCTGTATGAACGGCATGGCCCTGCATGGCGGCATCATCCCCTATTCCGGCACCTTCCTTCAATTCGCCGACTACAGCCGCCCCGCCATTCGCCTCGGCGCGCTGATGAAGCAGCGCGTCATCCATGTCATGACTCACGATTCCATTGGCCTTGGCGAAGACGGCCCAACCCATCAGCCAGTCGAGCATCTCGCCGCCCTCCGCGCCATGCCTAACCTCTATGTCTTCCGCCCTTGTGACGGCATTGAAACCGCTGAGTGCTGGGAACTCGCGTTAAACGCAGCTGAGACACCAAGCATCATGGCCCTCACCAGACAAGGCCTGCCAACCCTGCGCGAAGATTCAAAAGAAAATCTCTGCGCACGCGGTGCTTACATCTTGAAAGAACCACATGGTGAACCCGAGGTCACCCTCTTCGCCTCCGGCTCCGAAGTTTCAATCGCTGTCGAAGCCGCCGAACAAATTGATGCCAATGTGCGCATTGTTTCCGTTCCCTGTATGGATTTATTTTTTGAGCAGGACGGTGAGTACTTCCAAAGCCTCATATGTAACAAATCCGTAAAAGTTGCTATTGAAGCCGCAGTACGCCAAGGCTGGGACCGCATCATCGGCGGTCATTCAACCTTCATCGGTATGGATGGTTTCGGTGCCAGTGCCCCAGCCGGCGATCTTTACAAACATTTCGGCATCACCGCCGAAGCCGTGGTTGAGGCCGTTAAGAAAAAACTCTAGAAATACCACTCACGGAATCTCTGGGCCATTCTGCAGTCCTTCCAACTCTTGCATCGCCTCTTTTAAAAAGCGAGCGCCATGGGCTTCCCCGCGATCTGCAGCATCAAGTATTTCCTGGAATACACCTATATTTTTGGCATGCTGAAAAAGCGATTCAAGCTGCCTTGCATGCTCGGGCAAAAGAACTTTTTTAGAATTTTCAAAAGTTATTCCTCTTTGAACTATTTCTCTCAAATCATAAGAAAAACTAATTTTAAGTGACTGTGGATCACCATGGAGAACTTCAAGAGTGTTAAGAAAAGTGTATTTAATAAAATCACGTAATATAGGAAGAGGCTCAGGAAGCTTTCCTATGACCGCCACTTCACCCCAAATTTTTAGCGTGCCCTCACAGCTGCGATATTCCTCCAGAGTTTTTTCGGCAAATTCTTCTAATTTCTCTGCAAATCCACCTTTGTAGTAATCATTAATTGCTTTGCCCATACCGCCTCTCCCTTATTCTGACAACTTGTTGCCATAACAGCAGGCGGATTGCAAGGAAAATTAGAAATACCATTCATATTCGAGAATGGCTTTCAATGTTGCATCGGGCGCAGCGTCAGAAACGCCAAACAGAACCCCGACATCATAACCGAAATGCCCCAGATGTCCGTAAGCCACCGGCCCGACCATATGTTTTTGTCTGCTATAGCTTTTGCCGTCACTGATCGAGCCAAAATCGCTATGCACTTCAAAGCCCGGCTCAAACTGTTCATTCAAACGATACTTACTGCTCCAGGCAAAACCGGCCTCGGTATCGTTGCTGGAATCTTCACCGAATTCACGTTCCAAAACCAAATTCGTCGCATGCGATGTCCGCCCAATATCCTTGGCCAGCAACAATTTCCCTTCCACAGCATCAGAACCACCCGCGGTATTATATTTAAGCTCCGTCAGAAAACCGACATCAACAAAATGTTCGCCCGGATTGGTCAGCTGAAATTTATTTTCCCACTCAAGCTCTTTCGTCTCGGCATCGGCCCCACTGGCGCCACTCTTTTCAAATTCAACCACCGCTTCGGTAAACCAATATTCGGTCACACCATACCCGACAGCAACTTTTTGAACCCATTTGCCATCCACCTGACTATCATCATCAATCTCGTAGCGACCTTTCCACTCGACCTCCAACTCACCCTTCTCAACATAAGGGGTGTAAACCTGTTTGGTAGCCTGCGCCTGCCCCGGCATCATCACCAGCGCCGCCAGAATAACTGCCGCCGTACCCGCTGCATTTTTTGTATTAATCGTTTTTTGATCAGATAGTCTCATTAACATTATCAAAGTCCCTAAAGTTAGAAGATAAACAATAAGCTGAATAGCGGTCGGCCGTGCCGTGTAACCGATCAAAGTCCCAAGACTTTGCCCGACAATGCCGCCCTCTTCCAGCAACCATGAACTGTCCCACACTGTGTGTGACAGATTTTCGAACGCACCCGCCGCCACAAGGAAACCTGTGCCCTGCAACATCATGCCCGCCACCAGCAACACCAGAAGCCAACTGGTCACAACAAAGAACCAGCGAATGGAAAGTTTAATCAGTCCGAAATACAACGCGCCGCCAACCAACGCACCACCGACAAGACCAATCCCTGCGCCACCGAAAAGTGCCGCCCACGACATACCGGATGCCAGCATGCCGTAACTGAACAGCACGATCTCCGAGCCTTCGCGTAAAATTGCCAGACCAATCACCAGCGACAAAGAGAAATAAGGAAGATCACCCGAAGCTACAGCCTCGCCCACCTTCATAAAATGCCCCTTCATCTCACGTGCGTGGCGCTTCATCCACAACACCGTCCAGCCGATAAACCCGGCGGCGATAAAGAGGATACCGGCGTTAAAATATTCCTGCCCCATCCCTTCGGCAAAATTTGAAATGCCGTCCGTAAACAGCGCCACCAGCGCCGAGCCGATCAAGCCACCGGCAAAACCAAAACCAATAGCCTTGCCGCGCCCCGGTATGCCCCGCGTTGCCGCCAGCACAATGCCAACGATCAGGACAATTTCAAATACTTCACGAAATACAACGATAGCGCTGGATAACATTTTCTTACTTCCTTTTCTTTCTCATATTTGAAGCAAACTAGACTGTGCCGTGGCTAGGCATTCGAGACGAGGCGCGCGGAATATACACTTTCGTACCACGGTGCAATCTAGGAAGCTTTACTTGGCGATGACCTGGCCCTTTGCAGAGTCCATGTTAAATTCGCCAAAGAACGGATAGGTTCCTGGCTTTAACGGACCGATAAAAACAATGCCTTTACCACCACCACGAATAATTTTTTCACGGTTCAGCTCATAGCTTTCAAATTCTTCCGGTGTTTTGTCTTCATTCATGACGATGAGTTTCACTTTTTCACCAGCCGGGACTTCAACAGTCTCTGGAATGAATTTGTGATCTTTAATTCTTAAGATAATTTCTTCGACAGCCTGTGCGGGTTGCGCTAACGCAAAAACGCCCAAAGCTAAAACAGGCAGGAATTTAAAAGATTTCATTATGTGGCTCCTTTGTAAATGATAACCATTCGCAATTAAGAATGATTATCATTTACACCCGATTCCCTTTAGCCGTCAACAACCAAAACCAACAAAACCCAAAAAATCTTGATTCATTGGCCTTGCTTGTCTATTTAACTACCCAACGTCACATAATCAGCAATACAGGGGTAACAATGACCGCAAAAGTAGCAATCAACGGATTTGGCCGTATTGGCCGCATGGTTTTCAGGGCACTCATAGAATCAGGCCGCGATGATATAGAAGTCGTCGCCATTAATGATCTGGCCCCGCTCGATACCAACCGCATGTTGCTACAATACGACTCTGTTCATGGCCCCTCGCCTTTTGATGTCAAAGTCGAAGGCGACATGCTGATTGTTGATGGCAAAAAAATTAAAGTCGTACAGGAACGCGACCCGGCCGCCCTGCCATGGGGTGAAATGGGTGTTGATATCGCTTTTGAATGCACCGGAATTTTTACCAAACGTGACGCCGCTTCTAAACATCTCGAAGCTGGCGCAAAAAAAGTCCTGATCTCCGCCCCATCAACTGATGAGGACATCATGGTCGTGTTTGGCGTGAACTCCGACAAGCTCGAGGCCAGCCACCAAATCGTTTCAAACGCGTCTTGTACCACCAACTGTCTGGCCCCTGTGGCCCACGCTCTACACCAAAGCATCGGCATTGAAAAAGGCTTCATGACCACGATCCACTCTTACACTGGCGATCAGCGCATCGTTGACACCGCCCATAGCGATCCGCACCGCGCCCGCGCTGGTGCGCTCAACATGATCCCGACATCAACCGGCGCCGCCAAAGCCGTCGGCAAGGTTCTGCCGGAGCTAAACGGCAAACTTGATGGTGTTTCAATGCGCGTGCCAACGCCGAATGTTTCGGTGGTAGATTTGAAATTCATCCCGTCCAAAAACACAACCGTCGAAGAAGTCAACAAAGCCGTCAGTGGCTTTGCCTCTGGTGATCTCGATGGCGTCCTCGGCGTTTATACCGATCCGCTAGTCTCCAGCGATTTCAATCATAACCCGCTCTCATCCATTTTTGCTCTGAATGAAACCAAAGTCATTGATGGCAATCTGGTACGCATCATGTCCTGGTATGACAATGAATGGGGATTCTCAAACCGCATGCTCGACACTGCCGCCAAGATGCATGCTGTGGGTTATGCCGAGAAATCCGAAGCCGCATAAAGCAAAACCTTATTGATACGACGCAATTGCTGGAGAATCGCCAGGGTGAGGATTTTTTACGCGTCGATACACAAGCTTAGCCTTATTTAGACTCGAAAATCGAGAGCCATATATCCCAACATTATCAAAGGCTTACTGAACATAACCACAGTCAAAAGCCTCATAAATTTGAAAATTATACCTATTTTATCGTATAATCACCTCATGGTTACGAATTTAGCAAAACGCGCAATGACAACGAAAGGTCAGAAGGCCTGCCTTGTGATCGACCATTTGGTCGAGGCTCTGGCGGGCGATCCGTCCTCTTCCCTGCGCCGCGCCCTCATATTGGTTGATATCGATCAATATCCCGGCACCACGCAAACCGGCATCATGGAGCGCCTGCACATTCACAAATCAGCCTTGAACCGAGAGATTGAATGGTTGTTCAATTATGGCTGCATTATGTTGAGCGATGCCAAACGCGATGGCCGCCTCAAAAAGATTGAACTCTGCGGCTATTCCAAAACCGGCCTCAAAGCCGCGCTGGATTACTGTGATGGCGAGCACGAGAACATGAAAGCCTTTATCAAGCAAATGATACAAACACTAAAGCAGGAAAAACCAACCCTGCGTGATGCCAGAATTATTTCTACACTTTACGATAAAAAAGATGCCACCAAGCAGGAGGTCATTGATAGCCTCTATAACGGCCCCTCTTCTACGGTCAACAGAGCCATTAATAAGCTTGTCGAAGAAGGAGTAATTGAAGATGCGTAACTTTGGTAACACAAATTCAGGTGTCCGTTCAGCAATAGACTGCCTCGGCGGTTCTCCAGGCGTTGCCTGCGCACAGGAATTTGGCATGGTCGCGGCAAACACTCCCACCACGGCAATCCAACTGGATAACATCTTCGCCCCGACTCAGCGCTAATTAACCCATTTTTCCTTGAAATCAGCTGTCTCCTTGGCTATACAACACTTATTGTCATCCTGAAGGAGTGTAACGACTGAAGGATCTCATTAATCAGGGAGATTCTTCGCCTACGGCTCAGAATGACACCACTGTAGTATAGAAGGAGATAACCCATGCCAAACTCGGACCAACTCACCAAAATCGCAAACGGCAAAGGTTTTATTGCGGCGCTCGACCAAAGCGGCGGCTCAACCCCCAAAGCTCTCAAAAACTACGGCGTCAATGAGGACGAATATAATGGCGACGACGAAATGTTCGCCAAGGTCCATGAAATGCGCAGCCGCATCATCACCGCCCCGGCTTTTAACGGCGACAAAATCCTCGGCGCGATCCTGTTCGAAAAAACTATGGACGACAATATCGACGGCACCCCGACCGCGACCTATCTCTGGGACAAATTAAACGTCGTGCCGTTCCTGAAAATCGACAAAGGTCTTGCCGATGAAAATGACGGCGTACAGCTCATGAAACCAATGCCCGATCTTGATGCCCTGCTCACCCGCGCCAAAGCCGCTGGTATTTTCGGCACCAAAGAACGCTCTGTCATCAACAGCGCCAATCAATCCGGCATCGCCGCGATTGTCGCCCAGCAATTTGAAATCGGCAATCAAATCCTGGCCCATGACCTCGTGCCAATCCTCGAGCCCGAAATCAACATCAACGCTACTGATAAAGCCGAATGCGAAACCATCATGCGCGCTGAAATTCTCAAGAACCTCGACAGTGTACCCGACGGCAAACAAATCATGCTAAAACTAACCCTGCCCGAAGAAGGCAATTTCTACAGTGAAGTAATCGCCCATGACAAAGTCCTGCTGGTGGTCGCCCTGTCTGGCGGCTACGACCTCACTGAAGCAACAAAACGCCTGTCACAGAATGACGGCATGGTCGCCAGCTTCTCCCGCGCCCTCAGCAATGATCTGCAAGCCTCACAAAGCGACGAAGAATTTAACGCCGCCCTGCAAAATGCCATTGATAAAATCTTCGATGCATCAGTGGGAAACGAATCTAATTCGCAAGCGGCTTAAAACCCGCCCCGTCATCCCGTTGGCGAGGCATCTTTGCCTCGCTTAAACAAACGGGATCCAGGAGCCTGCCCCTGCGAAAGCAGGGGTCAGCGGCAAAAAAGCCGCTCGCATTCCCTGGATCCCCGCTGTACTAGCCCTGCTATCGCAGGGCCGCGGGGATGACAGTTT
Source organism: Micavibrio sp. (assembly GCA_021604545.1). Lineage (GTDB taxonomy): Bacteria > Pseudomonadota > Alphaproteobacteria > Micavibrionales > Micavibrionaceae > UBA5701. Next base: position 472,237 of record BQJE01000001.1, on the reverse strand, counting down.
TTTTATGTGGTTCAAAAAATTAAAAGGAAAACAAAATCTCCAAACCCTTACGATATTTCATCATCACCGTTATCCTGATCGGCACGTTTGCCTACCATATGGGCGACTTCGAACAGATCAGCGACTCGTCAAGCCCAACCATATCACCCGAGCGGCGCATCCATATTTTGTACGGTGATAAAACCGGCGGCGGGCATAAATTCGGTAGCAACAAGCCCTGCAAAAGTGAATTCCCGCAAGACTGGGATGAAAATGAAATTCTCGAAACCGTGCGCCTAATCGCCGCCAACGACAACGCCGACTGGCGCCAGGAAGATAATGGCTATTTTGTAACCGAAAAAACTGAAAACGATGTCAAAGTCCGCGTGGTCCTCGGCCCAGACAAACAACGCGTCATCACCGCCTACCCAACCAACCTGCCGCGCAACCCCTGCCCGGCGAATGATAATCGGCGTTAAAAATTTAATTATTTTTCTGGGTAATTAGGGTGGAAAACAGCATTCTCCAGATCGATTACACCATCAGTCGCTGCAACCGTAAAACCCAGTGTTAACAAACCTGCAATAATGGCACCGGTGGTCTCATCACCACCAATTGCTGCTACATTCTGATTAAACTTGTCCGAAACAATACACCCTTTAGCGATCACGCCTGTAATAAGGGCAGAGAAAGAATGGCCTCCTATTCTTAAGCTGTTTGCGATTATATCTGCGGTTCGTTCTTTCATACTTACTATCCTTTTAGTGTTCTCTGTGAATAGCACAAGATTTTTAATTATGCAAATTTACACAGGACTCCACAACACATCCTCAATATCCTCCGCCCCGCTGGCCAGCATCACCAACCGATCAACACCCAGCGCATTGCCGCCGCTTTCCGGCAGACCATACTCCAACGCCGCCAGAAAATCCTCATCAATCGGATAGCGCTCCCCGTACAGCTTTTCCTTTATATCCATTTCCTCGATGAACCGCGTGCGCTGTTCCGCCGCGTCGGTCAGTTCACCAAACGCATTACAAAGCTCCACCCCGCACACATACATTTCAAAGCGCTCGGCAAAACGCGCATCCTCCGGCTTGCGCCGCGACAGTGACGCCATCGACACCGGGTAATCATACAAAATACACGGGACATCCATGCCCAACTGCGGCTCGATCTTTTCCGCCATCACCGCATGAAACAAATCATCCCAACTGTCCCCTTCCGCCACGCGGATGCCTTTGGCGGCAATCGCCGCGCTGAATCCTTCCGTGTCCTCCAGATGTGCCGCCAGATCAATCCCGGCATAAAACCCAAACGCCTCAGCCACAGTTATCCGCAGCCAATCCCCAAACGGATCACAGGCTTTTCCACCGCTGCGATAGGCCTCAATCTCCAGCGTTTCCGCCACGAAGCGCAATAAACCCACACAATCGTCCATGATATCCTCATACCCCGCCTCGGCCCGGTACCACTCCAGCAACGTAAATTCCGGGCTATGAAGCTTTGAGCCCTCCCCATTCCTGAAAACATGCGCAACCTGATAAATCTTCGGGCACCCCGCCACCATCAGTTTTTTCATCGCGAATTCAGGACTGGTATGCAGATACATATCCCGCTCATGCTTAAGATCCGTGCCCAGCACTTCGGTCTTAAAGCCGTGAATATGCGTGTCCATCACCGGCGTGACCTGCAAAATCGGTGTTTCAACCTCCCAAAACCCCTGCGCGTCGAAAAACGCCCGAATAGCCTTCATCACCGCCATCCGCGTCTCTAAATACGGCCTTTTGGCCTCAAAATTTTCCGGTTTCCACCACATGAATAGTTAATAGTTACGAGTTAATGGTTATAAGACCCCTTCTTTTAACTATTAACTCGTAACTTGTAACTCATAAAATGCTTGCAAAACCGCATATTTCCAGCTAAATAACCCCCTCAATCAAGAGGAGTTTAGACGATGAAGGCCGAAATACACCCCGATTACCATGAAATTACCGTTGTGATGACGGATGGTACGGAATACAAAACCCGCAGCACCTTTGGCAAAGAAGGCGAAGTGCTCAAGCTTGACGTCGACCCTCTGACGCACCCTGCATGGCAGGGCGGCACCGGTAAAGTGATTGAAAAAGGCCAACTCGACAAGTTCGAAGGCAAATACGGCTCATTCCTGTCTGCCGGCGCCGGCGGCGACAAAAAAGAAGCCCCGAAAAAGGAAGCTAAAGCTGAAGAAAAGCCAGCTGAAGCTTAGAAAGCTCCTGCCAACGATCAGCCTGCTGAAGAGTCCAAAGAATAATTTGACATACTTATGGCAAACATGTATGTTTCTGTAAATTTACAGGGAGATAGAATATGTTTGACCATTTAAAGCCTTCATATGAGTTTCGCGAAATGTTGAGACAACAAGGCGAAAAAGACCCATATATGCTCACAAAAGCTAGTTTGATTGCGTTTGCTGGTACAGCATTGGCCTGGTATTTGTACAACAAAACACCCGCCACGAATGGGACACAAAATCAGCCTTTGCCGCCATCCGCCAATAGTTAAGCCGCTTCCAACTGCTTCAAAGCCTGAGAAAGCTTACCGAGCGTCTTTTCGGCTTCCTGCTTGCGGTTTTTGTGTTCATCCACGACTTCATCTGGGGCATTGTCAATAAACTGTTTATTACCAAGTTTTTGTTCTGTTTTCTTAATGTCATCCATGAGCTTGTCGATCTCCTTGCTGAGCCGCGCCCGCTCCTTATCCAGGTCAATAATATCGGCAATCGGCAGGATCAGCATGGTTTGATCCACCAACGTCTGGATCGAGCCTTTCGGCACATCGCCATCCAGCATCTCAATACTCTCGAGCCGCGCCATTTGTTTGATAATCGCATCATAGGCCTTCAGACCCTCCTGCGTATGCGCGCACGCATCCTTGACCAGCAATTTAATCTTCGCCGCCGCTGGCACATTCATATCGGCGCGCACGGAACGGATTTCCGAGATAAAGCGGATCAGCCATTCTATTTTAACTGCCGCATTCGCCTGTTCTAACTCTGGCCCATACTCCGGCCAGGCTGAAACAATCAGCTTCTCAACCTTTGGCTTTGCCGCCAGCTCTTCGGTGATGAACGGCATGAACGGATTGAGCAGCACAAATATCTGCTCCAGCACCCAGCCTGTCGTCGCCCGCGTTTCATCGGCCAAGCTGTCATCCTGAGCGGAACGAGCGTTAGCGCGTGAAGTCGAAGGACCTCCTTGACTATCTGGAGATTCTTCGCTGTCGCTCAGAATGACACCGGAAGAAATAACAGGCTTGGTAAATTCCAAATACCAGTCACAAAACGTGCCCCACACAAACTGATAAATCGCCGCCGCCGCCAGATTAAACTGGTAATTCCCCAGCGCCTCTTCAATCGTAGCGTTGCAATCGCGCAAACTAGAGATAATCCACTTATTAAGCGTGCCCTCCACGGCCCCCGGATCAAAGCCCTCCGCCGCCTTACACTCATTCATCTCGCAATACCGTGCCGCATTCCACAGCTTGGTGGCAAAATTGCGATAGCCCTTCAGGCGGTCCTCAGAGAGCTTAATATCCCGCCCCTGCGCCGCCATAGCGCACATCGTAAAACGCAAAGCATCAGCCCCGTATTCATCAATCAACTCCAACGGGTCCATAACATTGCCCTTGGATTTCGACATTTTCTGACCCGACGCATCACGCACCAGCGCATGGATATAGACATCCTTAAACGGCACCTCATCCATCAAATGAAGACTCATCATCATCATGCGCGAAACCCAGAACGTAATAATATCAAATCCCGTCACAAGAACATCGCCAGGATAATAACGCCCTACTTCAGGCACATCTTCCGGCCATCCCAATGTAGAAAACGGCCACAGCGCCGATGAAAACCACGTATCCAAAACATCTTCATCACGCGTTAGTTTCTTATCTGCGCCCGCCTCGACTTGTGCTTCTTCTTCACTTTCGGCGACATAGACATTCTGATCTTCGTCATACCAGACCGGTATCTGGTGCCCCCACCAAAGCTGGCGGCTAATACACCACGGGAGCTGGTTTTCCAGCCAGTCAAAATACATATTCTCATACTGCTTGGGGTAAAAATTTGTCTTGCCACTGCGCACGGCTTCAAGCGCAGGCTTGGCCAAAGTCGGCGTGTCGACATACCACTGATCCGTTAAATACGGCTCAATCACCACAGCCGATCGCTGACTATATGGCACCGCATTTTTGATCGTCTCAACTTCTTCGAGTAAATCCATATCTTCGAGTTCGGCTAAAATTTTCTTCCGCGCTTCTTCCCGCGTCAAACCCTGATATTCTTTTGGCACATTTTCGTTCAGCTTCGCCTGCGTATCAAAAATATTAATCATCGGCAGATCGTTACGCTTACCAACCTCAAAGTCATTAAAATCATGCGCCGGTGTAATCTTCACCGCGCCGCTGCCCTGCTCCGGGTCGGCATGTTCATCGGCGACAATCGGAATGAGCCGCCCGGCAATCGGCAACGCCACAGACTTACCAATCATGTCCTTATACCGCTCATCATCCGGGTGCACCGCCACAGCCGTATCCCCCAGCATGGTTTCAGGCCGCGTTGTCGCCACGGTAATATGCTCTGCCGTTTCCCCCTCAACCGGATAACGGATATGCCACATCTTGCTCTTTTGATCTTTTTGCTCGACCTCCAGATCCGACACCGCCGTTTGCAATTTCGGATCCCAGTTGACAAGCCGCTTATCGCGATAAATCAGACCTTCTTTATGCAGCCGTACAAAAACTTTAATGACAGCCTTCGACAAACCCTCGTCCATCGTAAAACGCTCGCGCGCCCAATCCGGTGTCGTGCCAAGACGGCGCAGCTGCTCAACAATTGTACCGCCGGATTCTTCTTTCCATTCCCAAACGCGCTTGAGGAAATCTTTGCGCCCCATATCTCGCCGCGACTTTCCTTCTTTGCCTAGCTCCCGCTCAACCACCATCTGCGTAGCAATCCCGGCATGATCCATTCCCGGCTGCCACAAGGCATCGCGCCCTTTCATCCGCTGATAGCGCACCAGAATATCCTGTAATGTGTGATTGAGGGCATGACCGATATGAAGCGAGCCCGTCACATTGGGCGGCGGCATCATCACCGTAAAGGGCTGCTTGTCAGACGCAGGATCACAGGCAAAAGCCCCGGCGCTCTCCCAGTCCTTATAATGCTTTTCTTCTATCTTTTTAGGGTCGAAAGTTTTGTCGAGCATTTTTCAGTTAATAGTTAGAAGTTAATAGTGACCGTGCTAGCTTCTCAGCGATTTCATCAAACCACGCAGCATTTTCACTATTTCCAGATAATTGTCATCATATTTTTTTGATTCAGCCCCATCAAGAAACTCCAAATCCTTACAAAAACGAATCCATAGCCTTGTTTCTTCAGCCGAACCAACAGCAATATTAAGGAATCTGCAAAACTCTGGAACAGACTTAGCGCTCTTTGCTTGTCCTTCCACAATATTGGCACAAATACTCTTTGACGACCTTCTTAGCTGCGATGTTAAAGAATATTGTTCTTCTTTTGGGAAATCCGCGGAGGCTTTATGTATGTCTAGGGCAAGCTTGTAAGACTTTTGATAAACATCAAGATCTTCATAGCTTTTCCACCCCATCACATAAAATCATCTTCTAACTATTAACTATTAACTTAATCGTCCAGCGCCTGATCGGAGATTTTCTCAAGCTCTTTCTGCAACAACCTCTCAACCATCGGCGGCAAGTGCTTATCGACCCAGTCACGCACCAACGGCCGCACCAGCTCACGCACAATCTGCTCAACCGTCACACCGCCACTTTCAACGGCGGTCTTGGAAGCCAGCTCGGTAAACGCCTCAAGCGCCGCATTTTCTGCATTATCAGTCAGGATAGAATCGACCTCTACCTCTGGCTCCTGCATGTCTACGATAACCTCTGGCTGTGGCTCGGGTTCTGGTTCTGGCTCTGGCTCTGGCTCTGGCTCGGGTTCTGGTTCTGGCTCTGGTTCTGGCTCCGGATCAGCTTTCTCCGTCAGCTCAATAGCATCATCGGCAGGCGCAGGCTCAGCTGCAACCTCCTCTGCAGGCGCTTCCTCATCGTCATCGGAAATAATCTGTCGGATCGACGACAGAATCTCTTCAATCGACGGCTCCTCTTCACTTTCGCTTCCTTCAGCCATTTACGAAAAATATTCCCTTAGAATCACAATCCGAGCCATAATCTATTTAGTCTCTTATATTGCACCACCCTTGTCAAAGAGGGTTAGTCCGCACGCCCCACCCTATCCACATCCATATTAAAAATTTTGTGCTTCACATCATCCAGATGTGCACTATGACCAATTGTATCCCCCGGAAAACCAAGTCTTTCCGGCGTCAAAAGACCCAATGTCGCCGCCAGAGAAAAACTGGCTACAATTTCATTGCGCCGCGCACTCACCAGCGCCGCCTGCGCATCTAAAAACTCCTGATTGGCATCCAGCGCATCCAGGATCGTGCGCTGACCCACCTCCGTTTCCGCCTCAACGCCTTCCTGTGCGATCTTTGATGCTTCCACCTGAGCGGTACGCGAGCGTATTTCCGCCTGGGCCGCTTGCAACGTTTCCCAGTCGCTAATCGCCTGCTGGCGCGCCTCACGCCTGGTCTCTAAAATCTGAATATAGCGCTGATTGGCGGTTTGCTTGGCCTGACGCACCCGAGAACGGACAGAACCGGCCTGATACAATGGAATCGAGGCCGTTACCCCCACAGATCGTGACGTTTGCTCATCAATAAGGCCCGGAGACGGGTCATAGCTCCGGTTCCATGAACCAGACAACCCGACCGTCGGCAGCAATTCGCCAAACACATCATTAACATCATCTTCCGAAGCCTTATGCGCATGAGTAGCAGCCATCACCTGTGGATTGGCCTGCTCGGCCAGCGCTGCCGCCTCATCCAGTGTTTTTGGTATATCCAGCATAACCGAAGGCTCCCCCAATTTTCCGGCAGGTATACCGATGACCTGCTCAAACACGGCCTGAACCGTACGCAAACTTCCGCGCGCCGTAATCGCATCAGCATCGGCCCGCGCCAATCGCGCCTCGGCTTGCGAAACATCCGTACGTGTTAACTCGCCAACCTCAAAACGATCCTGCGTGGCTTCAAGTTGACGCGCAATAACCTCGCGATTATTCCAACTCAGATCAAACAAGGCCTGATCGCGCACGACATCCATATAAGCCGTGGCCGCTTCGCGCAAAACACTTTGCTCCACCCCCGAAAGGCTTGCCGCCTGCGCCGCAATCGTCGATCTTGCCGCCGCCATTTCTGAAACCGTCCGGCCACCACGAAACAAAGGTTGATCCAATGACAAACCGACATCCTTCGATGTCGAACCGGTTGCCGTGCCAAAATTACTGCCGTCCACATCGGTATTGGTAATGCCGGCATCGGCGCTCACAGTTGGTTTCCAGCCAGCCATCGCCTGCGGCAACAATTCATGCGTCGCTTTTAATTCCTGACGCGCCGCCAACAAAGTCGGGTTGGTCAAATACGCCCGACGCAACACATCGCCAAGCCCCCTGGATTCTTCAGAGGGTTCTTCGGAAGATTCTTTAGGAGAGTCTTCGAATGAATTTTCTTCGGGCGCCATACTCTCATCCACGTCCACAGGCGCGGGAGTCGGAGCAGGAGCGGCTGGATTGATCTGCTTCGGATCCGGATAGATAATAACTTCGTGAATTTCCGTCTTACTCTCTTCTTCTTGCTCTACCGCAATGGGCTCCTGAATATCTTCTTGCACCTCTTCGACAACGACATCTTCTTCCATCTCGTCGCGGCTCCCCTGATCCAGCGCCCCCTCTTCTTCAAAGCCTCCTTTTTCAAACAGCGTCTCTTCTTCGAATAACGGCTTTTCGTACAACGAGTCCAGCGCACGCGCCGTCAATGGCAACGCCAATACAAAAGCACCGCAAATCAGAATCGCTATTATCCACCGCTCGTGTAAACGTGCTTTGATCATCTTAAGGTCCGTGATTTTTTTCTTAGAAATTAAACGTGGGGTTAGAACGTAAAAGTGGGGTTGGGCGCAAAGCCCGGCAGGTAGGGAGAGCCTGCACTGAATAGATTATACGACGAAAACTGCCCTTCGCCAAGGCTTTGGACGATCGTTACATCCCCCATCGTCTCACCCGGCCTCTTAACAATTGTGATCAAACGCCCATCCATAGCCAATTGCGCCACAATATCCCCCGGAATTTCACTGACCGCGCCATTCATGAAAATCAAGTCAAACGGCGCATGTTCCGGGCTTCCCTTGGTCAATTTGCCCTTAAATGACACCACATTACAAACAGCCAGCTCTTCCCAGGTCTTTGCCGCCGCATTCAGGTATTTCTGGCTTTCCTCAACCGCTACCACCGTTGTCACCATCGGCGAGAGAATTGCGGCTGAATACCCCGTCCCACCGCCAATATCAAGCACCACATCACTTGGTTTCGGCTCAACGGCCTGCACCATTTTGGCGTGAACCGCCGGCTCGAGCAGAAAACGCCCCTCGCCCAGCGGCAAATCCTCATCGGTATAAGCCACATTTTGCAAGGCCTTGGGCACAAACAGCTCGCGCGGCACGCTCTGAAAAGCCTCCAGCACACCTTCAGACACCACACCAGAGGTGTGGATCTGGCCATCGACCATATTGGTTCTTGCCTCTTCGAAATTAAACATGAGAAAGCTCCGTGTGTAAGCCTTTACGACCCCCTAAAGTACAGAAATTCCAATGATTTGACCAGATGTTTATACGAGGTGCATACAGGCCGAATTGATGGAGGCACGGACCGGAATCGAACCGGTCTACAAGGATTTGCAATCCTCTGCATAGCCACTCTGCCACCGCGCCATCCGCTAAGATCAATAGAAGATATAGGCTTTATAAGTCAATGCCTTAAATATTCTTGACATAACACTTCCCTACGCGCTAAAACCTACTGATCATATGTCAAAGGAATTACCATTATGGACTACGTAGGCGATTTAAATGAATTTTTTCAAGAGTTTCAGAAAACACTCTTAGAAAAAGGATACAAATCTATTAAAGCAGCCAAACCTATATCCCAAAGCCATCTCCGTGGAGAACGGGCAGCAACTATGTCCGTAATTGTTGAGAACAAGCGTGGCTTAACATACACATTTAAACTTACAGCCTCTACTGTTTCTGCATTCCCTAATATAAGTCTCTTTAATGCGCCCACTTTAGACAATAGCGCTCTTATTAATCTACGCATTTCAGGCAATGAAGTAGCTATCAATCTGTCCACTTCAGGCAATAGCGTACTTGCCATCAAAGCGGATAATAGAACTGGATATTTTCGCTATAATAGCTTCAACCCTTCTCCTGATATGAATCATACAGAAGCGCGTGCAAAGGGTGGCCAAATAATAGCGGCAACTGAATGCCTCGACGAAAGAACCAAACTAGCAATTGGCTAACACCAGCTGGTATTCTTTCAAATTGACTTTACTTCCAGGTTCTGTTTTCTGTATTCTGCTTTTGGTATTCCTCGGTAGCTCAGCGGTAGAGCAGGTGACTGTTAATCACTTGGTCGGCGGTTCGACCCCGTCCCGAGGAGCCACTTGTTTTCGTTAGTGAGCATGGCGAATTTAAGAAAACAAAGTGCCGCGCCGTAGTGAGTGAAACGAACGAAGGCGGGCCATAAAACGAAGCACAGGCCACCACCACACATTACCCCGGCGGTAACACAGGTATACATTGCAGGCTTCCCCCGGAGCTTATGCCCTTTAGGGCCATCCCGTCATCACATGAAAAGCCCCCGGTTATAATCTTTTTCCATTGCTGGCCATTACAAAACTCCAAAACACCCTGTTTGTAGCGAACAATACCCCTGGTCTTTTTTTCACACTCCAACTCTAGTCGTTCACCTTCGGCATCATGACTATCCTCATTTTCGATCGCCAGTCGCTTGGTTCGTATGTTGCCGTCAACAATCAGCCGATCCCCCTCTTCAATCTCCTCCGCGCCGCCATCACCAATAATAACAGCGCCCTTATTTTTCATGACAATATTGTCTCCGGACTCATCCTCGGATTGCCACCACCCGGATACATCTTGCTGGGAAAACATCTGCGACATTGTCCAGTCATCAAAATAATTATCATTGGCCCCATGGGAAAAACCGCTCCGCGTCCTGAACACAGCCAGATTATCACGCCGCCATTGGCAGTTCCGCGCGTCACCCCCTGATTTTTTGCGGCATTGCGTGCCGTACGCCCTACCCGCTGTTGTATAGCTTCCGGCTCTGTCACTGCCCGAAGACAAAACAAAAAACCGAGCCGTGCTTGTTATGTCGGCATCAGCCTCGTTAATGATTTTTATAGCACCAGAGGGCACAGGCTTTTTCAGCAATGCCCCCTTCTCCGTCAACGTCAAAGTCACCGCATAAAGAAACCGGCTATCATACGGATCAATCATCGTATCCAGTGGTATTTCTAATGTTACCGCAGGAATGGCACCTACCAGAACAAATTCTTTGAGACCGCTTTTCTTCCCTTGATACACAAAAGAGCGCGCACCTGAAGCCTTACTCGCCACCGGCTCGTCTCCCATGCTCTCCAAAACATAAACGCCGCCCAAATCGCCGCCGGCTTTCATGCGCTTTAATATCTTCATGTTTTTGTCAGGGTCATCGCCCCAGGGGCACATCTCAAAACCATATTTTTCATCTGACGGTGATAACGTCAGGGAAGCCGGACACGGAAAACGCACCGGATCGTCTTTCCCCGGCTCATCAAACGTGTAATGCGTCATAGCCAGACGAACCAGATCAAATTTGTCATCAATTTCTGTGCGGATTTTACCTTGTTGGGATTGCTCCAGCATACCCAAAAAGGTTATGAGCAGGAACCCCGAAATAACCATGACAATACAGATTTCGACTAACGTAAATCCCCTCATATTGTTCAGTATATCAGAGCTCTAGAACGCAGTCATGATAAACATTTTCTAGCGCTTATTCCCATGTTAAACTCCTCTTATGAGTACAAAGAAATTCCTTATCATCTCCGTCCTTGCCCTACTCAACCTTATCCCGCTGATTGGCGCTTCTTTAGATTACTGGACCTGGCATAACGGCTTTTATTTCTACTGGGCGGAAAGCGCGCTGCTCGGCGTGATGATCTTTTTTGCCTATGCCAAATATCTGTTTGTTTTCTTCTTGCTGCTACTCCTTGCAGTCATGATCGTCGGCCTCACCGAAGGCAATCTCTGGGGCGACCTCAGAATGCCGATAACCTTCTGGTGCACCTACTCCCTATATTGGCTGGCTTATTTTGAAGTTAAAAACACACGTGTCGGCAGCCGCATTCTGCGCCATCACCCCTCTAAACAACTCCTGATTTACCTGGCCTGCATGGCACTGGGTATAGCGCTCAGCTTTGCCCTCACAATGACCATCTACAATGAATGGTCCCTGGTGCAGGACATCCCCCCCCATGTCTACCATGTCTTTCTGGCCATGGCAGTAACGGTTCCAACCCTGATGATAGGTTTGCTGAAAGTCATTCACATGGTCGGTGCGCGGCATTTCATACACTTCATTCTTGGCACATACCACCGCCCCGTCGAAAAAGGCCGCGTGGTTTTGTTTCTGGATATGGTTGGCTCTTCAAAGATGGCTGAAAAACTGGAGCCAAAAGAAAGCATGGCTGTCGTCGCCAGCTTTATCTTTGATGCCAGCGCCATTATCCGCAAACATGGTGGAGATATTTTGAATTATACCGGCGACGGGCTGGTTGTTGTCTGGCCACTCACGCAAGCCAATAACGCTCTTGCCTGTGTTTATGCGATGCGGCGGCGTTTTAATAAGATCCGCCCGTCCTACCAAAAAGAATTCGGCGTCAAGCCCTATTTCCGCATGGGCCTCCATGCCGGACCGGTCGTGATCAGTCAGATCGGTGAAGAAAAACTATTTCTTGGCCTCTATGGCGATACCGTGAATACAGCTTCACGGCTCGAGGCCATGAACAAAGAGCTCAAAACCAAAGTTCTGATATCAGGCGCCCTGAAACACTGGCTCAGCCCAAAATGGACAGAGCGGCTGGAGTCCAAAGGGCTACAGGAAATACGAGGGCGCGAAGAAATGGTAGAAGTTTACACACTCAGAATTACGGATTAATAAGTCATTATGATTGAAGAAATTGTTAAGCAGGGAATCGTTGAAGCCACAACACTCCACATGCAGCTCAATGACCCCCTCGTAAAACTTATTGATGCCACTTTTGTGATGCCCGGCGCTGCCGATAATCCGCGCACAAACTGGAAGAAAAAAAGAATTGGCAATGCCGCTTTCTTTGATATCGATGAAATTGCCGACCAGAACACCGACCTGCCACACATGCTACCCTCGCCGGAAGAATTCGAAAGAGCCGTTTCCGCGATGGGTATCCGTGACAACCACATGGTTGTTGTCTATGGCCAGTCCGGGATGGTCATGGGGCCGGCACGGGCATGGTGGATGTTTCGAACCTTCGGTCATGACAAAGTCTGCGTTCTCAATGGCGGCCTGCCCGCCTGGCTCAAGGAAGGCTACAAATTAAACACCGAACCGCCACAAACACCTACACCCTCCAACTTCAAGGCGTTCTTCCGGCCCGAACTCGTTCGCAACATGCACGACATTACAAAAGCATTCAAAGAAGATAAGGAAGGCAAAAGAAATCAGGGAGAAACAGTAAGTATCTTTGATGCCCGCCCGGCCCCACGCTTTAACGGCACCGCCCCCGAGCCACGCGCTGGTCTTCGCTCCGGGCATATACCGGGCAGCAGAAATATACAGGCCAGTGACCTTGTTTACATGGAAAACGGCAAGCTCAAGCCCTATGAAGAGCTCTATGAAATCTTTATTGAAGCCGGTTATGTGCCCGGCACACCGGCCATTACCACCTGTGGTAGCGGCGTGACAGCCTGTCTCATCGCTTTGGCGCTCCATAACCAGGGTTTCAACGCCAGCGTCTATGACGGCTCATGGGCTGAATGGGGACAAGAAGTATTGCAGACGGAAGTTGAGACAAGTAAAAAATAGAAATCAAAGTAATCAAAAAGAAGAATACATGTCTTTATTCTTACTTTTTTACTAAGTATAAATTAAAAATTTATTAAATCGAAGAAAGTATAGTCACCTTTATTCTTACTTTATACTTATTTTGTTAATGATTATTACAGATAGTTCCGCTTTTGGCATTTTTTTTCAAAAAACTTGCGCTTTTTTCTTGCACTAATATCGGATCTGGCATATAACAATACTACACACCCTCTATTACCGCCGTTTGTCCGGAGCACCCCAAAGGTCTCCGGACCTTTTTTTGCCTAAAGTAGAAGCACTATACGTGCGCCCAAATCAACCCCGGTTCGCCCTGAATCGGGTTTTTTTATGCCTAAAGGAGTACCAAAATGACTGATAAAACACCCGAAAACCAAAAAACAACCGACATGAGCCAATTGCGCAAAACCATCCCCACCACCCTTAAAACCCTGCAAATGGCCATTGAAGACGCCCTCGACACCCCCATCGATAAAATTAACGGCGAAGACCGCCTCAGCCGTCAGGCCAATACAATGGACACTGCCTCCCGTGTCTTGCTGGCCCACGCGCTACTTGATCCGGCCAAAGCCAACCCGTCGATGGTAAGGGTTGCCCTCGAGGCTGCAAATATATCAACCGCCACTCTGGCCAAACTCACGGATATTCGCTGGAAAAACAAGATGATGCAGGCGGAATTTCCTTATGAAAATAGTGAATCTGCGGAACAGAAAGAAGGATATTAATTATGACTGAAATAACAAGAGGTTGGCCCCCAAAACGGCGGCAAAAACAGGCCAAAAACATCCGCAAGACCAAACCCTGGAAAAAGGCCACCGGCCCCAAAACCACTGAGGGCAAAGAAACCATGCGCTACAACGCCATCAAACACGGCCTCTTCACCCCCGAGGGACAGGCCTTCCGCACCGCCATCAAGGCACAGGGCGAGATTTTGAAGTTGCTATAATCTTCTTGACCATTGCCATAATTGTAGTCTATGGTGCCGTCCATAACTGACAAGGGACATTCAAAATGGAATCTACAAAAGAGCCGCTTGCTTTAGAGCCAACGCATGAAGAAATCGAGCAAAAGGTTGTTGATTTTCCAAAAGCCTTTGTCGATAACCCCGAACCTACACCTGAAAAGTGAATCCAAAAAGGAAGGGCCAGCACATGACAGGCTTAATGAACAAATGCATTTTATCCGCGGTGATATTCAGCGCGGCGGTTTCTTCCTGTGCGCCGTTAGCGCCTACGACGGACCAACCAGATCTAACATGTGGAGAGGTAGAGCAAAAACTCGCGATAGACGTTTCAAGGTTAAGAGAATCTTTTGAAACTGTAAAAGAAATCAGGCTGAATTCTAAGGTTAGAACAAAGCTAAGATTAATGGCTGGTGAGATATTTGGGATTGCAGGGTCTGCTAAACAGTATAAAGAGGCTCAGGGCTGTGAATTTACAACACTTACTGACACGTCGATTCAAAACCTCTGGGAGGAAATAGAGAAAGAAATTGATTTGCGCTTTGTAGTACACCCACAAACGGAAATTTAAACAGGCCACCAACCCCAAAACTGAAAAATGGCGATCCCGTTCGAACATAGTTCGAACTCCCTTTTTAATAAGAGGGCGACCATTCCTAAAAGGAATGGTGCGCCCGGCAGGACTCGAACCTGCAACCCCCGGTTTAGAAAACCGGTGCTCTATCCGGTTGAGCTACGGGCGCGTTGCTTGAATTATTAAAGGATTGAATGGCTGGAAGCAAAAGTATTCTGACTACTTGCCGCTTTACCCCTCTTCCACCGGCACATATTTGAAATTATCGCCATAATTTCTTGGCTTCACCTTGCGGTCCTGCGCCGGCAGCAGCGTGTAATCCCAGCCTTTGCCCTCGGCATATTTCACTGCTTCATCGGCGCTGGGAAATTTGAGCTTCACCTGATTCAGTGTGTCGCCACTCGCCGTCCAACCCATCAATGATTCGGGTGTTCGCGCTGTTGTTGTCTCATACTCCAGCACCCAGTTTTCCATTTTACCGCGCCCGGATTGCATCGCATTTTTCGCCGGTTTATAGATTTTGACTTTCACTTTTAACCTCGCCCTCGCCTTTGAAAAATTATTACCAATCACCCTAACGCAAACAACGCGCGGCTTCCAAAACAATCTTGAAGTATTCACTTCGCAGGCGCAACAATTTGTGCGAGTGCGAAAAGAATTACTTTTTCTATGCTGCCCTCATGCTGCACTGAACAACAAAAACTCAAGTAAAAGTTTGACTTTACCCTGTACAAAAATAGATAATCCATAACTGTGTTGGGATCTGTGTATAACCCTGTCACTATAAGTTTTATCCTGCGTAGCTCCGAAAATTACCTAAAGGAAAATGGTCGGAAATGGCGTCAACAAACATAGGCGACAATAGTCGTATCAGAACGGACGAACGCGTCCCAAGATCCAACATGAAACCCGTGCGGCCTCTGCGCGGGCGCTTCACGCACGCACGCGTCTCCGAATTGCTCACCGCCATTCACGGCGAAGAAGAATACGCAAAGATGCATGAATCCGGCGTCGACAAACGCATGATGTTCGGCACCAATCCACATTACCAGGCGCTCGTGATGGGCGAAGAACTCCGCGATATTGAGGGCAATGTATTGGTTCCCAAAATGCCGCCAAGCAAACCAATCGGCGCCCTGATTCTGCCGCGCCTCGAAGAAACCTTTTCGCTGGAGGGTGCCAAAGACCCGTCCAACCAAATGAATTATACGCCCGATGACAACGAAGTCTACGGCAAGTTGCTGCACAAATATGACGAGATCGTTCTGGCTTATGCCTCACCGGTCTGCTCCGCGCATTGCCGCTATTGCTACCGCCTTGATCTGTTCAACAAGGACACCGGCAAGATGGGCTGCAAGCCCGAAGAATTGCGCGATTACATTATAAACTACAATACAAAGCTTGAGGAAAACGGCGGCATTGATCCCAAGACGGGTGATCGCCGCTACCCGGTCCGCGAAGTATTGCTTTCCGGCGGCGATCCTATGGTTCTTACAAACGCTATGATCTACCGCTTCCTGGTTGCGGCTGGCGAAGCGGGCGTTTCTATCTTACGCATCGGCTCAAAAGAATGGGCCTTCCGCCCTGAACGGTTCGACGAACAATTTGCCGAGACATTAAAAATCGTGCATGAAAAATATCCGCACATGCACATTAATTTTGTATCGCATATCTCGCACCCGGATGAATTCCTGCTGCGTGATGATAATGGCAATTACATTCCCAATGACGGCGGTGCCGGTTACAAATGGATGGACATGAGCCGTGAGGCCGTCCAAAGAATGCTACGCCTTGGTTTCACCACCATCGAAAACCAGACACCAATCATTTCCAAAGTGAATGACGATGCCGAAGCTCTGCGTATTTTGCACGAAGAAATCCGCCGCATGGGCATCAAACCAAAATACCTATTCCAGGGCCGCGACATTCAAGGCCACAAAGCCTTTTCCGTTCCCGTTGAAAAAGGCTGGAAAATTCACAACGACGCCATGAAGGGCCTGTCTGATACCTGCCGTTCCCGTTTCACCATGTCGACCGAATGGGGCAAGATGGAAATCATGAGCATTATTGATCCTATCGCACTACCAGCAGACCGCAGCGCCCTGCCCGGTCGTCTGCATCATGTGCTTGATGAAGTTCTGACCGACGGACTAATTGTTTTTAAAGCGCACCGCTCCCCACACGAAGCTGAGTCACAAGGTGATCTCATTATCGCCAAACGCAACCCCGAAGCGCTGTGGATTTCCGGTTACGAAGACCGCATCATCTACGACAGCCGCGTTGAAAAAGACAACAAATATGACGGCCTGATTGAAATGCTGCTGATGGCCATGAGCTCAAACGTGTTTGAAAAATTCCTCGTCGGCCGCGACGGCGAACATATAGGCCTTGGTGCCGCCAATGATCCAAAAGAAGAGAAAAAAGCCCCAAAAGAAAAAGAAGAAGCGCGCGAAAAAGCCACCGCTTGACTTATACATAAATCGTATGGATAATCGCGGCCATGATTAGACCACAGCCACTAAAAAAACATCTTGACCTAGCTAAGCGTAAGGTGGTATCTGGAAATTATGGTTAATTCTATATATTGCTGGTTTGTTAGCTTTACGCTAATGTCTTTCTTGTTCTGTGTGGAAGCCTATGGATTTTCCGGTTCGTTGATAGAGCTGCCCAAGGTTGGGTTTCTTCTCGTCTGTGTTTTGTTTTGTCTTTATGAGATTCTAACTCACAAAGTCGAATAACTTATTCTTTGCTCTTCTTCGGCCGCGACGGCGAACATATCGGCCTTGGTGCGGCGAACGATCCAAAAGAAGAAGAAAAACAAAAAACTGAGAAAAAATTAGTTAATAGTTAGAAGTTAAAGGCAGCTATATTTCTATTAACTATTAACTTTGCAACTATTAACTTCCCTACCACCGAAAAACAAACCGCGCCCCGGCACCGAGCAACATCCCGAAAGCCATAAACGGTAGCAGGTGATACACCCCGGCATGACCGACCGTGTCCATCATGCAGGTAAAGCGCAGGCCGACATAACCCAGCGCGCCAACCGAGAGCGCATTCATAACGCCCATCAGAAATGGGCGTGTCGTTGCACCTTTGGTGCTCATGAAAATAACAACAGCCGCCGGCACAAAACCCATCAGCGCCGCATCGTTAAAGCAGTGATCCCAATGCATCACCGGCATTGCAAATCCATCTGTATAAGCCCGCACGCCACACCAAAACAGGAAAGCGCCAAGCATCGTTAGCGGCACTGCCACCAACCATTTCACCCCGCGCATATCGGGAACGCAGAGCCAGCTTGATGCCAACACCGCGCTAAATGACACCGCCGCCATCGCGCCAATTTCAAACAAAAACGCACCATCCTGAAACTTGGCAACAAGATCGGGGCGAATGCCAAGATAGTTCACCATGCCCGCCACGTACGCCAGCGCCAGAAACATCCATGGCAATACCCGCACAAACGGATGCGCCAGCCTCTTGCGCGGCTGGAGGCCATCGGCCAAATCATCAATCAATGTTTCCGTCGTGTTCATTTACTTACCTCTATAACCGTCATTGCGAGGAACGAAGTGACGAAGCAATCCAAAGGACATATCGTAAATACTTGGATTGCTTCGCTGCGCTCGCAATGACGAATTATTGTTACTCATCCCAATCTATCCTTCAATTTAGCGGCCGTGCGGTGCGCAGAAACCTTTACGGCGCTCACGCTCATACCCATTTCATTGGCCACCTCTTTGGCGCTATAGCCTTCAATCTTCATCATTTCAAATACCTTGCGCTGCTTTACCGGCAATTCTGCCAGTGCGCTTTCTATATCTTTTAATTCGCCGGCATGGGGGGCATTGGTTACATGCGAAGCCATAAATTCTGCATTATCCAGGGATGTTTTTTTATCCCCGCGCGAAGAATAATGCTTGCGCAAAAAGTCTGTTTTTCTGAAATTCACAATCGCCATAAGCCACGGGCGAAACGGCCGGTCGGGGCTATAGGTATTCAGCGATTTATGAACGGAAATCAGCACTTCCTGCGTGATGTCTTCGGCCCAGTCGGGATTGGCCAGCCCACCAACAATGACATTACGAATAAACGGGGCAATTGCCTTCAAAAGTGAGGTATAGGCGCGCTTATCGCCACCCTGCGCCTGCACAGCCCAGTTTTGCCAGATTTCACCCTGTGAGGCTTCTTTGTTGGTATTAGAAGGTTTCATGGCACCTTTCTAAGTTTTGGCTGGCTTGCCCAGCCGTAGCAGTTGACATGCTAAATTTACCAGTCCGCCTACGCCTCGCCAACTGCGAAGGCTGGTCGGAGCGAGAGGATTCGAACCTCCGACCCCCTGGTCCCAAACCAGGTGCGCTACCAAACTGCGCCACGCTCCGTTCACTGACTATATTTCAGTAATCGCGTAATGTAATGATTTAGTCGCCTGAAATCAAACAAATTTACCAACGCACCGTATCACCCGCCTGAATACCCAATTCAGAGGCTTTTCCGCCATTAATCTCCAATACAGCCCGCGCAGCTCCATTGGACAAAACCCCGGTTTCATCAAGCGGCAGAGCCATAGGGTGAATATGGTGGATCTTGCCATCGGCCTTGATAAAGATAATATCCAGCGGAATAAGGGTGTTTCTCATCCAGAATGATCTTGGTGCTTCATTGGAAAACATAAACAACATCCCGGCATCTGGCGCCAGCTCTGTACGGTTCATCAGCCCTTTTGCCATCTCTTCAGGCGTCACCGCCAACTCAATATTGAAACGATGGGTGTCCCCACCAGACGTGTGAATTGTAACGTGAGGATCGGATGCTAAATCTGCTACCGCGAAGGCACCCAGCGGAATTAGAACGGCGCAAAAAAGCCCGAGGACTATCCTAAGTTTCAGGCTCATCCTGGACGCGCTCCATCTCGTCAATAATGGATTGCTCCACAATCATACCCAGCAATTTACCGCCTTCTCTTTCGACGACCAAAACCGGCGCGCCTTTATGGACCAGCATATTCACGCCTTCCCAAAGTGGCGTTTCCGGGGTGACGGCATTAACCTTGCGATCCATCAGATCGCTTACTTTCAACGGCTTTACTTTCCTGAGCCGTTTGGCCACACCCGGCGCCGCGCCAACTTTAATATCCATGTGCAAGCCATCGCCTGTCGTAAATTCAACAGGCAATAAATTCTTCAACAAAATCTGCGTGCTGAAAATACCTTCCAGCCCACCTTCATCATTTACAACCGGAACCGCATCAATTTCATTCTTACGGAGCACTTCAATAGCCTCCCCAACCTCCTGGTCGGCTTTGACGGTAATCAGATGTTCAATCATCGATGAATGGCATGGCATATTTAACGCTCCTTTTGTTCAGCATCATTTGTGACAGAAAAATCGATCCCACTCAAGAAATCAAGAATATGTCTTTCTGCGCCATGATCATAAACATCATTATGGGCAGCACTCTCAAGAGCTACAAATCTTTTGGGCTGAACCGCAGCCTGAAACAATTTACGGGCAAAACGAATGGGAATGGTACCGTCCTTTTCCCCATGAACAATCAAAAGCGACGCTTTGATCGCCGCAATCTTATCGGTACTGCGATACTGATCCTTCATCAGCCACTTCACGGGCATATAGAAATAAATGCTCTGCGCCACCTCGGCAATGGTGCTGTAGGGCGCTTCCAGCACCACAGCAGCGACCATATGCTCAGTCGCCATCTGCACCACCACGCCACTACCCAGAGATTCCCCGTAGAGGACTGTTTCGACATCCTTCTTAGCCAGCCAATCCAGATAGGCCCGCGCATCCTGATAAAGTCCCTGCTCGGTTATTTTGCCCGGATTGCCGCCATAGCCACGATATTCAGCCAGGAGCAGCCCATAGCCCTCCCGGACAAACCCGGCCATTTTCGGCAACCGGTCGCCGTAATGCCCGGCATTGCCATGAAAATTCACAATCACCGGCTTGTTTTGATCCTGCGGCGCTATATACCACCCTTGCAGATCAAGCCCGTCTTCCGTCGTAACTCGGACAATTTCCACCACGTCCTGCGCTCCATACGTTGCCGGATCAGGCCGCCCTGTCGCCGGGAAATACATCATACCCCGCTGGTTGAAATACATGAATAACAGCGCGAGCAGGTAAACAACCACAATGATAGCTAGAAAATTCACCACTTTGGCGCTCATTCCCGCAATCCGGCGCTGTGCATCTTCGCAAAAAGACCGCCAGCCACCAATAAGCTCTCATGCGTGCCGGTTTCGACGATCTCCCCCTGATCGAGTACAATAATCTGATCCGCCGACTGAACCGTAGAAAGCCTATGCGCAATCACCAGTGTTGTTCGTCCCTTTTCCAGCTCTTCCAGCGCCTGCTGCACCGCCTTTTCGGATTCATTATCCAGCGCCGATGTCGCCTCATCGAGCAGCAAAATCGGTGCATCGCGCAAAATCGCCCGCGCAATGGCAATCCGCTGACGCTGCCCGCCCGAAAGCTTCACGCCATTTTCACCAACCAGCGTTTCATACCCTTCCGAAAAATCCTGAATAAACTCATGCGCCGCCGCCGCTTTCGCCGCTTTTTCGATCTCTTCCTGAGACGCCCCATCACGACCATAGGCGATATTGGCAGCCACGGTATTGTCGAAAATGGTGATATCCTGCGACACCAGCGCGATATGTTGCCTCAAACTTTCCAATGTCAAATCCTGCACATTCTGGCCGTCAATCGTAATGGCGCCGCTGATCACATCATAAAAACGCGGGATCAAATTAATGATGGTACTTTTACCACCTCCCGACGGGCCAACCAGCGCCGTCACTTTGCCCGGCTTAGCCTGAAAACTTATTTTATTTAAAGCCTTTACATCCGTTTCTTCATATTGAAATTCAACATCATTAAAGGCAATTTCCGGCTTGCGTACGTCCAGGCCTTTCGCATTTTCCTTCTGCTTCACCCCGGACGGACGATCAAGCATTTCAAAAACACGTTCGGTGGCCCCCAACCCGACTTGCAAAGAATTATTCAGCTTGGCTAGCTTCTTCATCGGCTCATAGGCCAGCGCAAACGCCGCAATGAAAGAACCAAGCTCTCCGGCGCTCAGAACACCGCTATTAATCTGATGGCCGCCATAGGCAATCACCGCACCAAAGGCAATACCAACAATGATCTCATTCACCGGCGTCGACAGATTCCGCACACGCACAGTCTTTATATTGAGGTCTCTAACATTATTGATGACGTTACCGGCGCGTTTGCTTTCGTAATCTTCCATACCATAGGCTTGAACCTGCCGGATGCCCTGAAAAATCTGCGAAAGGATATCAGACAAACCCGCCAACTCATCCTGCGTACGGTTGGAAATCTTCCGCAACTGCCGCCCGATATACGCAATCATGCCGCCAACAAAGGGGAAAATAGCAAAAGACAGCAGCGTTAATTTCCAGTCCGTATAAATCATAAGACCGATCAGGAATATGAGGGTCAGAAGGCTTTTTCCCAGCCCGGTCAGCGTATCTGTCACCGCCGCCCGCATCACATTCACATCATTAATCACCCGCGAGATCAACTGCCCACTAGGATTGCCATGGAAAAACGTCAGATCTAAAATCATAAAATGACCGAACAGATCGCGCTGGATATCGGCAATGATCGACTGGCTGATCTTTCCCATCAGGATCGTATGAATATAGGTGGAAATTCCGCGCACAACAAAAGTCACAAAAATCGCCAGCGCCACGAATTGAATCATATCTGCCGTTTGGGCGTACAACACATCGTCCAGAATTGGCTTCATCAGCCCGGCAATCGCCGCCGTCATTGCCGCCGCGATAACCATAAAAATAACGGCCACAAATAAGGGTCCGAAATATGGTTTCAGATAGCTGGATATCAGCCGCTTCACCAGAAGGGCTGTCGATTTTTTTGGCGCTGCAGCAGGCATATTCATGTCTAAAGGACTAAAATTCACTATTTATATGGATTTTGCGCAAGCGAATTTTTGATGAATGTTTGTGAAAACCGTGCATGGCCCTAGCCGTAGCTAAGGTCAAGTGGTTTAAACAAACAGGCACAAAAATTCGCAGCGCCCAACGGGTAACGATATGGCATCAAATCTGCTGCGTCAAACAGGTTTGAAAGTGGATGGCACTTCCTAGCACCTGTTTTCCTAACATCTTTACTGCCATATCGTTACAAAATCTCTTATAAATAGTGAGTTTTAGTCCTGTGCATTGTCCCTGTGTTATAATGAATATAGGGGAAATCACAAGCTATGACAGACAAAAACGACGATCAGGAGCCCGATAAGTCAATATTTTCAGTCGATAACGGCCAGCCCGGGATCGGTCTGGTGCTGGGCGGTGGCCTGGCCCGTGGTTTTGCCCATATCGGCGTCATCAGAACCCTGAAAAAACACGGTATTTATCCCAGTATTGTCACCGGAACATCCATTGGTGCGGTTGTGGGTGCCGCTTATCTGTCCGGAAAACTGAATGAATTTGAAGACTGGTCGCTCTCTCTTGGCCGTCTACGCGTGCTATCCTATCTTGATTTTCGCGTGCGTAGCGCCGGGCTTATTGGCGGCGAAAGGCTAAAATCTATTCTGGAGGACCATTTCGGCGATATGCAGATCGAGGATTTGCCGCATCCTTTCATTGCCATTGCTGCCGATCTCGTTACGGGTCATGAAGTCTGGCTGCGCAAAGGAAATCTGGTGCAGGCGATAACCGCATCCTTTGCCCTGCCCGGTGTTTTTCCACCGGTAGAGCGCAATCACCGCTACCTCGTTGATGGCGCGCTGGTCAATCCCTGCCCGGTTTCACCGTGTCAGGCGATGGGCGCACGGATGACCGTTGCGATTGATCTCAACGCTGATCTGATCGGCAAGGCCGTCAAGCCAGGGCAGTCCTTCCAAACCGTTGCCGGGTTCGACTTGTTTAACGACGCAGACGTGCCGCCGGAAAAACAAAAGCCGTTCAAGAATTTTACACTGACAAGGCGCCTGTTCCGGCGTGAAGATAACAACCCCAGCCTGTTTGGCGTCATGGTGTCGGCGCTGGGTATCGTCCAGGATCGTATCACTCGTTCGCGGCTGGCTGGCGACCCACCCGATGTGCATATCAAACCGCATGTCGGCCATATTGGATTGCTGGAATTTGAAAAAGCGAAAGAGCTGATTATCCTTGGTGAAGAAGCCGCCGAGCGCGCCATGCCCGAAATCAAAGCCGCTATGGCCGTGCTCCTGCCGCCGACGCCATAGAAAGATGTTGACATAATTTATCTGTTGTTATAGTAAATATCAGATGTCAAAATGTATAAAATTATTGTTTTGTGCTGAGGTAAAGAAAGATCGCCTGGAGCACGGCCCAAGCTTTTGCCCTCCTTCAAGCTATGCTGTTGTTTCAGGCAACTCCGAGCCAATAGAGTATACAGATCATATACTCCTTGATGAAAATAATAAACCTCAAGCCACTGTTACACCTATTATAGAACGTACAGGCATAACACTTTGTATTGATAAAAATACAGCATCCGGTGAAGTTGCCTGGGAAGGACTAAGACAGGACATCATAGTCCCATGGTTATGTCTTAATTAAAATATTACGTGATATTTATTTAGTCGCCGCGCGCTTCTTGTGCTTACGATCCGGCAATGCCTTACCCCAGCTCAGCTTATGCACCATGTATTTTGGTCGCACGCCATTATGCTGTGCAATCAGAATATTCAGCGCCTTGTTGAGCTCCGCCGGTGTCGTCACATTCTTAAAGACTGGCTTGTGCAAACCGCTGCGCACCAAACACGTGTCCATATTGGCCAGCTCTCCACCCAACATGTCATGCGCCATCGTATCGCCGATCACAATTGTCTGACCGGGGTAAATTTCCTTTTCCTGCAACATCTGGATGCAGTGATTGAAAATCGGTTGATGCGGTTTACCGATATAATAAACCACGCCGCCGTAATCCTGATAGCGCCGCGCCAATGTGCCCGGCCCCATAATATTGCCGCCGCCCATGACACCAAGACTGTCGGGATTGGCACAAATCGCCTTGAGACTACGCCGCGCACCTTCTTTCAAAACTTTCTCGTAATGATCAATCGTCATGCCCGGTGAATCGGCACCACTAACCAATAGGAATGTCGCGTCTTTGATATCGTCCACGACCTCTACATCCAGGCCCTCAACAATCGAGCGGTCACCGCCGCGGCTGATCAGGTAGCATTTATTGCCAAGATTTTCGAAATATTTGTCGTCCTGGTTTTTGATCCCCTGCCAGGTCAGCTCACCCGAGGTAACAATCTCGTCATACAATTTATGACTGATGCCGATTTCTTCGAGACGCTCCTTATTGGTCTCCGCCCGTTTACCCGAATTGGACAGGATAATAATGTATTTATGGCGGTTCCGCAGCTCCTTCAGGCAATCAACCACGCCCTCATAGGGCTTTTCCCCATCATGGAGCACACCCCACTGGTCAATAATAAAGCCCATATAACTGTCTGAAATATCAGAGATTCCCTGACAAAACTTGGTCGTAACACTTTGCGCGCCCATAACCTAAATCACTCCCCTATTAAGACTGGTAAATACTACCACTATTCCTTTTTAACAGGAAGATGGTTAAGCAGCCTTTAACGCCGCCTTACCTAATTTCGACTCCCGCCCGGCGACCTGACATAAAAAGCCATAAAGCTTGCCGGTTTCACTTGATCCGAAGGTCGAGCTCAGCAAAGCCCCGTGGTCATTTTCAACCGCTTGCTCGTAAAGTTCCTCAAACTGGCGGATATAACGCTGTACAAAGGTGCGAAATTCACCGTCTTTGGTGAATTTATCCCGGGCCTTATCAAGCGGCATTTTATCGCCCAATTCCGCCAGCCGCCGCGTAAAGGCTGAAATATCGCCGCGCTGGAACGCCTTCCAGGTTTTCTCGGAAATATCACCCTCCAGCATCCGCGTCAGATCGACCGACATGGAATGCAGACTTTCGACGATGAACTTGGCGGAAGACAAAAATGCCTCGCGCTGGCTACGGGTTTCGGCCTTCTGAATTTCGGCCGCCTGATGTGCTGCATCCTGTGACGCCTTGAAGAGCGACTCCGATTGACGTCCAAAGCTGCTCGCCGCTTTCTGCGCTGTCTCCAGCGCCCGGCTTGATACGGTCTGCAACCGATCCGCTTCCTGCGCCAGATCCTTGCGCGATTTCTCAACCTTGCCCGTGACGTCATTAGCGGCTTTACCAATATCATCGACATGCGAGACCAGAACCGACACGGATTTACTAAGGCGCTCCGCCGTGTGTGTCGATGTATCCGCAACGCTCACGGCCTGCGATTTTAATTCGCGGCCGTAGCGCTCTGATGTTTGCAAAGAGCTTTGCATTTGCTCAGCCACTTCGCGCGCACGAATAGAAAAACTATCACCGGACTTTTTAAGCTCATGGAGCGTTTCTTCCGCACGCTGCAAAAGATTTTCTGCTTCACCCTGAACACTTTTCATCAACTCTTCTGTATAGGCAGCCGTTTCCGCAGCGGCCTTATTCAGCAAAACACTTTCCTCTTTAGCCTTGGATCCTGCTTTTTCAAAGCCTTCTGAGGCCCGATCAGCTGTCAACTCAACGATTGCTGCCTGCTTGCTAAAACCGTCCCCGGCCCCCTCCAGCTGCGCCACAGCCTGCCCTACAGAAGCTGACAATTCATGGAATTGCTCATTGATCGCTTTTTGAATCGTCTCAACTTTCAACAAAGCCTGATCGGTAATCAAATGAATATCAGACGACTGGTCTTCCAACGACGATGTAATATCGCGCATTTTCTTTTCTGCCGAACGCGATGCGCTCTCGATATCCTCAACGCGGTTTTTCAAATGGTCACTAGAAGTCCGCAAAACATCCGCAGCCTCATCCGAGCCTTCTTTCAAACTATGCAAACGATCATCAAACAAAATGCCGATCTCCTGCAACTTGGCAAGATTACTGTCTGTTGAACTCTGGAATCCTGTTTTCAAAACAGCAAAGCGATCATGCGCCACTTCCGCCTGCTCTATGGCCTTAAGATAAACCGGCTCAATTTCCGTAGCCGTATTCTCCAGCGCTTCCTTGATTGAACCAACAGATTCAAGCGCCGTATCTGCATGTTCCTTCAACAGTGTGATTTTACCATCCAGCGTATCATCAATGCCCCTCAGCTGCGCAAAGGCACGGCCCGTAAACTCTGTGATTTCCTCGCAACGTCCGGCAATCGTTTTCTCCAAGGCCGAAACATCTTCAACAGCGGTGCGCGAGAGCCTGCCCAGTGTTTGCGCCTGCGTATCCAGCGCTTCAGTGACCTCCGTAATACCTTCCAGAGACTCCGTCACCTGCACAGCCAAACCATCCTTCTGCTTGGCAATCTGTTCATTGATCGTGCGCGCCTGCCCGGCTATCTGCCCAGACAGCGTTGAAATTTCCTGTGCTTGACCGCGCAAGGTCGTACGAATGGTTTCTGCACTTTCCGTTGCTTTTTCGCTGGCTTCGTTCAGATCGCTCACACGCCTGCGCAAAACATTTTCAATTTCCTCATGGCGCGTGCTGGCCTCACTAACGGCCGCATTGATATCACGGAGCGGATGCTCAAGCGCTTCACGCACTTCTTCAACCCGCTCGGCCAATGTTGTGCCCGTCAGATTTATTTTATCGTTTTGCTCATCAATAACACTGGTTAGTTCTTCCATATGCGAATGGGCAGTTTTTGAAACATTCTCAACTTGCGCCAAAGACGTCTCCAACATGGTCACAATGTCCTTAATATGCTCAACATTGCCGGCACCCGCCTCATTGAGATCATGAACATGCTTTTGCGTGTCCTGAATAAGAGAGCTGGCCTGATCTTTTGCACTCTCTGTAGATTTCTCAAGAGAGTCGACGGCGCGGCGTACAGCAGCACTAATGGTCTCAGCCCCCGATACCGCCACAGACAGCGCCTCACCCAATTTATTCGAAGCAAACGTACCAGCCTCTTCAATCGCATCCGCCTGCTTTGTAATCCCCTGAATGGTTTCACCAAGTGCCATCGTTTTTTCGCCAATGCGCTCTTCCAACCCTTCAGTTTTTATCATCACGTGATCGACAGATTCATGCAACTGATCGACACTGCCGCTGATCGTTTCGGCAATTTTCTCTGCCTGATCGGCAACAGCCTGCGCACCCTTGTCCAGCTCTTCACGATGATGTTGTATCGTTTCGGTCGAATTTGTCATCGCCTGAACGGTACGATCAGTAACCTCTTCCAGATTTTCAACCTGGCTTTTGACCATCTCACCAAGGCGATTAGTTTCCTGCGTTACATGCTCGGCGGCTTCGCTGAGGCCTTCGGTGTAGCCATCAAAACGCGTACCAAGATCTTCTAGACGCGCAGCCGTATCATCAACAGACTCGCTCAAAGAGTCATAGCTCTGCGACAGATGATCTTTAATCTCCTGACTCTTTTCATTGGCACGATCGGCCGCCTCAAGAATTTTATCCGCCCCTTTGCCCATGGCAGATTCAATTTCCCCGGCGCGCTCCAATACGCTCAAAGTCGCTTGATCCCAAGCTTCTGCTCCTGCCCGCGTTTTTTCATCGATAGAACCCGTACGCTGCTCAATCTCTTCGGTCAGAGCAACCAGCTTGCCTGCGCGTTCATTAAGGCCCTCTGCCAAACGATCAATATGAAACTCGGCCTTTTTGGAGACACCGGAAAAATCACGGATCTCGGCGCGCAAACCCTGGCGTGCGCGCTGCAAGGATTTCAACACCGCTTTCGATGATGAGGATACTTCTGCCGCCTGACGGCACAAACGCTCAATATCCTTATTGATGATGCCGGCATTTTCCTGATCCGGGAACAGCATGCTATGTAACTCTTCACGCAAAGCCCCGGCATAAAGCCGTACATCGGCACGGCGGTTCATCGCAGTAATCAACAACCACAGCAGCGCAGGTGGTGCGAATATCCCGGCAATCGATGCGCCCAACTCATGCGGGACAAGCGAAAACGCCGATGGATTAATCAGCGCATAGGAAATACAAAACCCAAGCCAAATCGCCGTTAAAAAGGCACCAATCATATATGTAGACACCGTACGTAGATTATTTTTAATCTGGGGTGGTGCTACATTGGTGGTGGGTTGATTAAGAAGTAACACTGGCTCCAGTTGCACATCACCTTCATTAGCAATTTCCTGCTGCGCCTTTGGCGTCGCTGAAATCCGCAAGCCCCCAAGGCCGGATATTTTCCCGCGCATTTCTTCAAGCTTTGTTGCCCTTACATTAGGCGTTGTTACCGTAGGGGCGTCTTTCCGTCCTGTCTCTTTTGAGTCTTTTTCTTCTTTGTTCTTTTTTGACTTGATGGCGGATAGACCCTTCATGGGGACAACTCCTTTTCCTGAGCTAAAGGTTGATTCGTTTTTTGTAAGAGATTCCGATGATTTACCCATGTTCCCTCACCTCGCGCAAGAAGGATGCATTGTGAGTTATACAAGGCTGTGGGTATTTCAGACTGTTATGTACTACAAGCCGGATATTCAAACGATTAGAGCATTGTGGATAAAATCAGGCGGGTTTTATCCTGGTAATATAATCCTTCACATCCCGCTTGATCTCAGGCGCGAGAAAATAAAGCCCGATGATATTCGGGATAGTCATGGCAAACACCCCGGCATCAGTAAACAGGATCACGGCATCCAAACTGGCTGAAGCGCCGACGACAATAAAGAGCAGGAATATAACTTTAAAAACATTGCCAACCCATTCATGTTCACCAAACAAAAAGGCAAAGCTTTTCACGCCGTAATAAGACCAGGCAATCATGGTCGAATAAGCAAACAAGAACACGGTCAGACACAGCACATAAGGAAACCAGGAAATACCAGATTCAAAAGCCCGCGAAGTGAGCTCAACGCCCTCCATACCGCTGCCGCTTTCATAAGCCCCGGTCACCGTAATCACTAGAGCTGTCACCATGCATATGATGACTGTATCGATAAACGGGCCCAACATGCCAACAAACCCCTGCGAAACCGGTTCGTTGGTTTTGGCCGCGGCGTGCGCAATTGACGCTGTTCCAAAGCCAGCCTCGTTGGAAAAAGTTGCCCGCTGCACACCCATAAGCAAAGCACCCATCAAGCCACCAATACCTGCTTTGACACCAAAGGCGCTTTCAAAGATCGTGACAAATGCTTCCGGAATTTGCCCGGCATGTAACCCGATCACCACCAACCCGGCCACCAGATAAATTAACCCCATAATCGGCACAATTTTACTGGCCACAGCGGCAATCGATTTGATACCGCCAATAATAACAACTCCCACCAACACAGCCATGCCCAAACCAAACAGCCAACCCTTGTCGGCCAAAAAACTCTCTGCGCCACCAGTCACATTTACAACCTGCTGATAAGCCTGATTGGTCTGAAATACGCTCGCCGCACCCAATGTGCCCAGAACACAACAAGCGGCAAAAAACCCGCCCATGATCTGACCCAAATACGGAATGTTCCTGTTGTTGAATGCATCGCGGATATAATACATTGGCCCGCCGGAGACTATTTCAGGTCTGTCAGGATCCGGGTGATGGCGGTATTTAACGCCCAACATCACTTCGGCAAACTTCGTTGTCATTCCAAAAAAGCCCATGACGAGCATCCAGAATGCGGCACCAGGACCGCCAACGGAAACTGCCACCGCCACGCCGGCAATATTACCAAGACCTACGGTGCCGGAAAGAGATGTTGTTAAAGCCTGAAAACGACTGATCTGGCCCGCATCACCGGGCTTGTCGTATTTGCCACGCACCAGATCAACGGCATGTTTGAAATAGCGAACATTAATAAAGCCAAGATAAAAAGTGAAAAACAGCGACACCAGAACCAGCCAGATCAATATAACCTTAATGTCATGTCCGCCCAAGGAAGCAGAATAAAAAACAATCGAAGCAATCGCTTCACTGAATGGCTGGAAGAAAGCGTCTATCTTCGCGTCAATTCCCGTGACTTCAGCTTCAACTTCCATGGCATACCCCGCTTATTTGCACATACATAGGCACTAGAATAACGAGAAATGTATCTTTTGAAAGAAGAAACAGCTTAAAAAGCCTTCTTAACCACGTTTGGGTGGTTATCCCCCTTGGGCTGAAGCGCATAAAGGCTTGGAAACTGGATGGGACGGAAAAATAGTTGCTGCCCATTTGCGGACATCTTTATATCCCAGACCGGAGGCTTTTTCGATGCGTGGCGCATAACGAGCACAGAACATATCTGGACGCATTTGCGCTGCGTCTGTGGATATTTTGTTGGCAAATTTTGTCCTCAGCGTGTTCAAAGTCGCTTCAGGATTGCCATCACCACTGGTCTTGTAGTGCTTCAGCAATACGCGCTCATAAGCCGCAAAAAGATTTCCATGCGCGCTAGTGAAATCACGATAGGCCATATAAAGGTTTTTGCCGTTGGCTGTCGCTTTGTGCTGGCAATTGAGGCCAATCACCATCAGCTCACTGTGAATGCGGATACCCTGCTCGGCTTCGGCTTCTTTGGCCGCAAAACATTGCACCGCATAGGCAGGGCTGACTTGAGTCAGCAAAAAAATGGCGCAAACAAAAAACTTCAAAACTCTCATTACTCGTTATCCTTATTGGTACGGTGTTAACAATGGCTCACCATCAAAATGCGCCAGTAAATTTCGGACCACCAATTGCCCCATTTCCGTTCTGGTTTCAAAGGTAGCGGATCCGATGTGAGGCAGCAAAACCACATTATCCATGGTCAACAGCGCCTCCGGCACATGCGGCTCTGCTGCAAAAACATCAAGGCCGGCCCCTGCTATACCTTGATTTCGTAAAATAATCAACAAATCTTCTTCATTGACCACCGAACCTCTCGCGATATTAACCAGAAAGCCCTTTGGACCTAAAGCCTCAAGCACCTTGTAATTCACAAGATTTTCTGTCTCTGGCCCTCCGGCACAGCACAAAACAAGAAAATCGACAGCTTTCGCCATCTCTACCAAATCTTCGTAATACTCATAAGGCTGATCTTCCTGCTTGCTCCGACCGTGGTAAACCACATCCATATCAAAAGCCTCAAGTCTTTTGGCCACAGCCTTTCCTATACGGCCCAAACCAGCAATCCCTGCCTTTTTACCCGTTAAACTTACCCCCAGCGGCAAAGGGCCGTTTTGCCATTTGCCAACCCTCACATACATATCGCCCTCGACAATCCGCCGCGCCAGCGCCAGAACCAGAGAAAGACCTACATTTGCAGTGTCATCGGTCAAAACATCCGGTGTGTTTGTAACGGCAATCCCGCGCGCTCGAGCCACATCCATTGGAATATTGTCAACGCCTACGGCCATATTGGCTATGATCTCAAGGTTGGGCAGCGCTTCAATTAAGGTCGTGCTTACAGGCAAAAGTGACGACACAACAGCAACAATGTTCTTTTTGTTTTCCTGTATTGTCGCCTCGGGGTCCCTTTCCTTCCATAGGCGGATTACCCTGAAATTCTCCTCCAATACCTTCATTTCGGCAGGAAGAAGGAAATGTTGAATGATTAGCGCCGTCTTTTTCATGAAAACTTGATTCTCGTAAGGCAATTGTGGTTTATGGCCTTCAGCCAATTAAACGAACTGTAACCATGACCAAAGACACACACAAGACAACTGGCAAGAAACTTTATATCAAGCCCAAGAGGAGGCTCAAATCAATGAAACAGCTTTTTGTTATTATGTGCTGTATGCTGTTTTCTAACTTGGCCTTTGCACAAGATCAGACAGGAAATCAAACGGAATTTGTTACTCAAATACTTGAACCGCTTGGTGGTAAGATTTTACGCCCAAAAAACTGGTATTATTTTGAAGCCCATTCTGAACCTGTATATTCTTGGCTCCTTTCCCTCGAAGATGCTAGCAAAGAACAAGATATCACGAGCGTAAAAATACAAATTTTTACGCAAATCAAAAAGAATACAGGAAAAACAAGCAAACAATTTGCTATGGACTCTTTTAATCTTAGAAAAAAAGAAGCTACGAAAATTATCTCGACCTGTGACGAAGAAAACATGGGCTTGTTTACACGCATCTGTCTTGAAACTGAAGAAGGGCCATATCACGTTAAATATTCAATGTTTTGGTTATCAAGTGAGGATAGCGACATGCTTATCGTTCAAAGTGCAGGTACAAAAAAAGAACTCTGGGAAACTTATGCTCCAACTTTTGATGCAATGAGTTCCTTTGAGCCAATTGATATGAGCAGATTTGATGAATAGCAAAAATACAAAACTGGGAAATAAAAAGTTATTCATCAAAACCTGGGGTTGTCAGATGAACGACTACGACAGCCGCCGCATGGCCGATATTCTCGGGCCGCTGGGGTATAAGGCTGTGGATAGCCCTGTGGATGCCGATATGGTGATCCTCAACACCTGCCATATCCGAGAAAAAGCCACGGATAAAGTGTTTTCCGATCTGGGCCGCATTCGCCCCCATAAGGAGAAGAACGAGAATATGCTGATTGCCGTTGCCGGCTGCGTTGCCCAGGCAGAGGGCGAGTATATTCTCGAGCGCGCGCCGTATGTCGATATGGTGTTCGGCCCGCAAACCTATCATGAACTCCCCGAAATGGTGGCCAAAGCGACGAATTCATACGGCGACAACCGCATTGTGAACACTGAATTCCCGGCAGAGTCCAAATTCGATTTCCTACCCGAAGAACATAATTCGCAAGGCCCAGCCGCATTTCTATCCATTCAGGAAGGCTGCGATAAGTTCTGTACGTTCTGCGTTGTGCCCTACACACGCGGTGGGGAATATTCTCGTTCTATCAATGAGATACTAGATGAAGCTAAGAAACTAGTTGATAATGGTGCGCTGGAAATTACGCTCTTGGGTCAAAACGTCAACGCCTTCCATGGTGAAGGGCCTGACGGCAAAACCTGGGGCCTGAGCCAACTGATCCGCAAAGTCGCAGAGATTGAGGGTCTGGAGCGCATTCGCTACACAACATCGCATCCCCGCGATATGGATGACGACCTGATAGACGTACACGGCGAGATTGATAAATTAATGCCCTTCCTGCATTTGCCCGTCCAAAGCGGCTCAGACAACATTCTCGAGACGATGAACCGCAAACACACCGGCGATCATTACCGCGATATCATCGCCAAATTACGCAAAGCACGCCCTGATTTGGCCCTGTCATCCGACTTTATTGTCGGCTTCCCCGGCGAAACCGAGGAAAACTTCGAAGAAACCATGCAATTGGTGCGCGATATCGGCTTTGCCTCGGCTTATTCGTTCAAATATAGCGCCAGACCCGGCACGCCAGGGGCTAACATGCAGAATCTTGTCAGCGATAAAATTGCCACAGAGCGTCTCGCCCGCCTGCAAGCCCTGATCAATGAACAACAAAGGGACTTTAACAAGAATAGTGAAGGTATTGTTATGCCTGTTCTTTTTGATCGCAAAGGCAAAAAACCCGGCCAGATTCAGGGCCGCTCTCCCTGGAACCAATCAGTGTACGTACAGGGCAATGAGCGCCTTTTGGACCATATTATCGACGTTGAAATCACGGAAGGTTATGCAAGCTCCCTGACCGGGACGATCAAAACCGAAGAAAGCGTAATGCAATCAGCCTCTTAAATAAATTCCATTTCTTATGTTTTTCTTTAGGAATATAGCCTAAAAATGAATATGGGCACGTAATTCATGCATAAACAGCAAGGATTTGGAATTTTTGACGGATAAAAGCATATCAAACCGGGTTTT
The DNA here is from genome assembly GCA_021604545.1 of Micavibrio sp. Lineage (GTDB taxonomy): Bacteria > Pseudomonadota > Alphaproteobacteria > Micavibrionales > Micavibrionaceae > UBA5701. The sequence goes on along the minus strand of BQJE01000001.1, from coordinate 437,836 downwards.
AGAATTCGATAACAACGATCTGTTGCCCCTTCTCTTCGGCGAGCACAATGCCCATCTGGGCTATCTTGAAAACAAGCTGGATATCACCATTGCCGATCGCGGCAACACATTGACGCTCTCTGGTGGCAAACAAGCCGTAAAGACAGCTGAACACGTGCTAAAATCGCTCTGGCAAAAGCTCGATGAAAACCAAAACATCGGCATTGCAGAGATTGACGCCGCCATCCGTTTCATAGAAGAAGATAAGAAGAACGGCACATCCTTTAACAAAAAGGCCAACCAAAAAAACAAAAAGAACGGCAGCGAAATTTTGATTAAAACCAAGAAAAAGGACGTGGCACCGCGCTCGCCAAACCAGGCCACCTATATCGAAGCCATCCAAAATAATGAACTGGTCTTTGGTCTTGGACCGGCTGGCACAGGCAAAACCTATCTTGCCGTCGCTGTCGGCGTTTCCATGTATCTCGAAGGCAAAGTTGAAAAGCTGGTCTTTTGCCGCCCGGCGCTGGAAGCCGGTGAAAAGCTCGGTTTCCTGCCCGGCGACATGCAGGAAAAAGTAGATCCTTATTTGCGGCCCATTTATGACGCCATGCACGACATGATGCCCTGGGATACAATCATGAGCAAAATCGAGAGCGGCGATATCGAGATTGCGCCGCTAGCCTTTATGCGCGGACGCACGCTGTCCAATGCTTTCGTTATTCTGGATGAAGCCCAGAACACCACACCAACCCAGATGAAAATGATTTTAACCCGTATGGGTGAATCCTCGCGTATGGTGATTACCGGCGATATCACACAAACTGATCTTCCCAATGGCGTGAAGTCCGGCCTGCGTGATGCGACAGAGATCCTCGAGGGCGAGGACGGTATTGCTTTTATAACCTTCGAAAACAAGGATGTCGTCCGCCACCCCCTTGTCAGCAAAATTATCAACGCTTATGACCGACACAAATAATTTCCAAATCGATATTGCCGTTCCTGAAGAGCGATGGGAAAGCGCTCTGCCCGGCCTCCATGACCTTACAAAAGAAGCCGTGAATACGGCGCTGAGCCTTACCAAAAACGAGGCAACAGAAATCAGTATCGTCTTTGCAAATAACACTTTTATCCAGGGTCTGAACAATCGCTACCGTAACAAAGATAAGCCTACCAATGTTCTGTCCTTTCCACAGGACGATGGTGAAAGTCTCGGCGATGTCGTTCTGGCTTTGGAGACAATAGAGCAGGAATCCACCGAGCAGAAAAAGGCGCTGGAGGACCACGTGAAACATTTGATCGTTCATGGCACGCTGCATTTGCTTGGGCTGGATCATGAGAATGATGTAGAGGCAGCAGAGATGGAAGCGCTGGAAATCAGGGCACTTAAAGCGCTAGGTGTAAAAAACCCTTATGAAATAATATAATTTGTGCCATAATAAACACTTAAACCATGTTGAAGATGACAGAAGAAAACCCAGCAGAAGCAGAAGAGCCTCCAAGTACGAACGCTCCGCATAACGGCGATAAGTCGTGGCTAAGCCGTATTGTTGAAACTGTAAAAGGGAAACCTGATACCAGTCTGCGCGAAACGCTCGAAGAATATATCGAAGAAGAGCCCAAGGATAGTGCGCTCGACTCTGTTTCCACCCATGAGAAGGCCCTGCTCGCCAACATCCTGAATCTGCGCGATCTCAAAGTCGTGGATGTCATGATCCCGCGCGCCGATATTGTTTCCATCGAAGTTGGTACAACACAAAAAGAACTTCTAGAGCTGCTGGCTGAAAAGCAGCACAGCCGCCTACCCGTTTACAAAGAAACGCTCGATAACGTTTTGGGAACCATTCATATCAAGGACATTCTAGCCGCTCTCGCCAAAGGTGAAAAGATTAAGGTTAAAAACCTGGTCCGTGAAATTCCGATTGTCGCCCCTTCCATGCACGCTCTCGACTTGTTGCTACAAATGCGTGAAAGCCGCAAGCACATGACTCTGGTTGTTGATGAATTCGGTGGAATTGACGGACTTGTTGCGATTGGCGACGTCATTGAATCGATTGTTGGGGAAATCGATGATGAATATGATCCTGACGATACGCCACAATTAACAGAAAACGCAGACGGTTCGGTTCTGGCCGATGCCCGCGTTGATATTGAAGAGTTCGAAGAAAAATACGGGCAAATATTATCCGATGAGGAACGCGAAGAAAGCACCACGCTTGGCGGACTGGTTTTTTCTCTGGCCGGACGAATTCCGACGCGTGGCGAAGTCCTTAAACACGACAACGGCATGGTGTTTGAAGTGCTCGATGCCAGCCCACGCCACATCAATCAAATTCGTATCCGTAATATACCTTCCTCCTAATCCGTGCTTATAATGCCCGTATGGATATAAAAGCTATCAGAAACGGGTCTCATTCCTTCCTACCGCGCATGGCGGAATGTCTTGTACTGGGCGCTATATCCGCCGCCTCCATGGCGCCGATGAATTACTGGTTCGCGCTTTTTTTTGGGCTGGGACTATTCTACATTGCCCTATCACAAAGCACCTCACCGCTACGCTCTTTTACCATGGGCTGGGCCTTTGGTGCCGGTTATTTCATCGCCTCCATGTCATGGATCGGCAACGCTCTTTTAATCGATGGCAACCCTTACCTCTGGGCCTGGCCGTTGGCGGTTGTTGGATTTCAGGGTGCCCTCGCTTTTTTTCCTGCTTTTGCCTGTCTAGCCATTCACTATGTATGCAAGCTCAAAACCCTTGGCGGCTTTCTTGGCTTCGTTGGTTTGCTGGCCCTGTCGGAATGGCTGCGCGGTCACATCTTCACAGGCTTTCCCTGGAACCTTTACGCCTATGGCTGGGTAAATATCTTACCGATTGTGCAGGTTGTTTCTTTTAGCAATGCCTATTTTCTCAACCTGCTGACTATTTTCTGGATGACCCTACCGGGATTTTTATACCTGTCGGAACAAACCCGAAAAAACAAGACCGTCATAGCCACTCTAACTCTGGCTTCATTTGCAGCCTGTTACGGCTACGGGTCATGGCGCCTGCATAGCCACGAAACAACATACAACGAAGATATTTCCTTGCATATCGTCCAGCCCAATATCGCGCAGGCGGACAAATGGAACCGCAAGAAGATGGTCAATCACTACTACAAACATCTTGGCCTGTCACAGCCTGGTAGTACCGAAGCCAAAACGACTTATATCATCTGGCCGGAAACAACATTGAGTGAGTGGTTTTTAAACGACAGATCTTCTTTATTGGGGCTACAAAATACGCTGGCCTCTTATCCCGGCGAGGCCTATCTGATGTCCGGAGTCTTGCGTCGAGTTAACGAACCAAAATCATATTTCAATTCATTTCTTATGATTGATAAACAAGGAGAAATACTCCAGAGCTACGATAAATCCCATTTGGTACCCTTCGGCGAATATATGCCCTACCAGAAATGGATTCCTTTTGGGCCCGTTTCCAAATTTACCGGCCTCAAACCCGGCGATGGCATTCAAAGCTTCGAAACACCCGAAGGTCTGAGATACACACCACTTATTTGCTATGAAATCATTTTTCCCGGACAGACGATAAACCGACAGCAAAAAAGGCCCGACATCATGATCAATGTCACCAATGATTCGTGGTACGGCATTAGTGGTGGCCCGTATCAGCATTTTAATCATGCCATTTTCAGAGCTGCTGAAGAGGGAATTCCCGTCGCAAGATCGGCAAATACAGGTTTTTCAGGATTAATTGACCCTTTGGGACGAATTTTGTACAAATCCAGCCTCTTTAAAGAAAGTTCAAAAAGCCTTTTACTCCCGAAAAAACTATAATTTCTTCAAAAACCCCTTTCGAGAATGCAATCTTTATGTCCTTCTCCTCTACTTTTACCTTGTGTGGACTTGTCAGAAAGCGTTAATTTGCACACGATGGTTGAATTTTTTACAAAATATCATACTTAAGGTTAGTTGCATGCTTTAGTAATCATGCGTATTGCTGAGCGTACACTCTGGCGTTAAAAAGGAGTGGACTGGCGATGTGCGTCCTTACTTATCAGGTAGCGCAGCTGTGGATCGCAAAATCAAGTTTTTGGAATTGAGTAGAAGATGGAAGGCAAACCGCCGAGAAAGACTAAAGGAACACCCGATCCGGTTGATGTCCATGTCGGACAACGGCTCCGTGTTCGCCGCTCTCTACAAGGCATGAGCCAGGAAAAACTAGCCGGCCAAATCAACCTGACCTTTCAGCAAATTCAAAAATATGAACGCGGCACAAACAGAATTAGTGCCGGGCGACTTTATCAATTCAGCAAAATTCTTGATGTTCCCATCAGCTACTTTTATGAGCAATTTGGAGATTCAAGTGCTCAAACCCAAGCCGCTCACGGACTTTCTGATACGGAGCAGGATAAATTCGGTAGCGATGACCTGATGCAAAAAAAGGAAACCCTTGATCTTGTCAAAATCTATTACGCTATTAAGGACCCCGAGAAGCGCAAGAATATTGTTAAATTCATCAAATCTATGGCTGATAACGCCGATTCTTAATGCGAAAGCTTAAAATAATGGCTAATTATCCTTGAACACTCCCTATTTTGTCACTAACCTACCCCCTTAATTTTATTATGAAACTGTTTCACCCTAATGATGGGAGTTTAAGCCGTGCCAGGACAAGCCATGCAAAAACAACAACCACAATCACAAGAACAAGCTCAACACGATCTCAAAGATTACATCTTTACTAGTGAATCCGTTTCCGAAGGACATCCGGATAAAGTATGCGACCGTGTGTCAGACGCCGTTGTTGATCTCTATCTTGCCGCAGACCCACAATCGCGTGTGGCCGTTGAAACACTGGTAACAACCGACAGCATTGTTATTGCCGGCGAAACGCGCGGGCCAGATTCAATCACACATGACGACATCGAACGTGTTGCACGCGAAGCCATCAAATCGATCGGCTACGAGCAAGAAGGCTTTCACTGGAAAACAGTCAATGTTGACGTCAAAGTTCACAAACAATCCGTAGACATCGCGCAGGGCGTTGACGAAGGAACGGGCATAGACACCAATGAAGGCGCTGGCGACCAGGGCATCATGTTCGGCTATGCCTGTCGTGAAACAGACGTTCTCATGCCAGCCGCCATCCACTATTCTCACGCAATCTTGCAGGCGCTGGCCGATGCCCGCCGCGCCGGTGAAATCAAAGGCATTGAGCCAGATTCAAAATCACAGGTGACACTCGAATATAAAAACGACAAGCCTGTGCGTGCGACATCTGTTGTGGTTTCAACCCAGCATGCTGACGGCCTAAGCCAGGAAGAAGTCAAGGAAATCGTCCGCCCTTATGTTGAAAAGGTTTTGCCCGAAGGCTGGATGTGCCCGGAAGAAGAATTCTACGTCAACCCAACGGGTCGTTTTGTCATTGGTGGTCCTGTTGGCGATTGTGGTCTAACCGGACGCAAAATTATTGTCGACACTTACGGTGGCGCGGCTCCGCATGGCGGCGGTGCATTCTCCGGTAAAGATCCAACTAAGGTTGACCGCTCGGCTGCTTATGTTGCCCGCTATCTTGCCAAAAATGTTGTTGCCGCAGGTTATGCCGAAGGCTGCACAATTCAACTGGCTTATGCTATTGGTGTTTCCAAGCCGCTTTCGGTTTACCTCAACACACATGGTACAGGAACCGCACCGGAAGAAGAGCTGATCAAAGCCCTACAGGAATTGGTTGACCTTTCACCCGGTGGCATCCGCAAGCACCTAAATCTGCACCGTCCAATTTATGAGCGCACCGCAGCCTATGGGCATTTTGGGCGCCAGCCGGAAGCCGATGGTGGGTTCTCCTGGGAAAAAACTGATCTTGTCGAAAGCCTCCAGAAAATCGTTGGCTAAGCCGGAACATCAACAGCGCCGCCTCTATGGACGCCGCCAAAGCCGTCCGCTGAACACGCAACGGCAGGAGGCGTTCGATACGTTGATGCCCAAACTTCAGATTGAAGTCGCCCCTGCCCTTGATCCCAAAACTCTCTTTCCGGCATCAAAAACAGAACATTGGCTGGAGATTGGTTTTGGCAATGGCGAACATCTCACCGCACTCATGCAGACACATCCTGAAAACGGCTACATAGGTGTTGAACCTTATATCAACGGCATGGCCGCATTCCTAAAAGATATCAAAGACGAACCATGTGACAACATCCGCGTATTAATGGATGATGCGATTTTGCTCTGTGAGAATCTAACCGATGAATGTCTCGACGGTATCTATGTGCTCAATCCTGACCCCTGGCCAAAAACGCGCCATCATAAGCGCCGTATTATCAGCCGGGATAACCTCGACATTTTCGCCCGTATTTTAAAGCCCGGCGCCGCCCTAATCATGAGCACTGATGTCGATGGTCTAGCCGAATGGATAGTCACGCAAAGCTTTACGCATCCTGCCTTTGAATGGACGGCAAAATGCGCCGATGACTGGCGTAAAACCCCAGAAAACTGGATCAAAACCCGCTATGAGGAAAAAGGCGCAAAAGGATCAAGTAATATGAGTTATTTGATTTTTAAGAGAATTTAACAAAACACTTGCCAAATTCTGCTGGCACCCCTATATTCCCCACAAATAGACCCGAATTGTAAGGGTGGGCTCATAAAGAGGCCCGCCCTTTTTATTGGTCAAAAGGGAAAAAGAGTTGAGAGAATAATGAAGGCAACGCCACAAGAGAACAGAATAACGGAAATCGCCGCACCCGTGATTAAAGATCTGGGCTATGAGCTGGTTTGCGTCAAAATCGTTGGAGATAGCGGCAATCAGACTGTGCGGATTATGGCCGAAAATGCAGAAACAAAGCGCCTGGGCATTGATGATTGCACCAAAATCAGTAAGGCGCTCTCAGCTGTTTTCGATGTAGAAGATCCAATCAGCAATGCCTACAACCTGGAAATCAGCTCACCTGGCATAGACCGTCCACTGGTAAAAGAGCAGGATTTTGAAGACTACCTGGGCTTTGAAGCCAAGCTCGAAACAAACATGCCAACAGAAAGCGGACAGAAACGCTTTCGTGGCAAATTAAAAGGAATGAAAGACAGCATAGTTTTAATTGATACCGATGATGGTGAAGTAGAAATTCCCTTCGGATCATTAAGCAAAGCAAAACTAGTTTTAACTGACGAATTAATCAAAGCGACAGCGCAGATCTAAAGAAAGAGGAAAGACAAATGGAACTGTTACAAGTAGCCGATACCGTAGCGAGAGAAAAAAATATTGACCGTGAGATTGTCATCTCGGCCATGGAAGAAGCCATACAAAAAGCTGGCCGCTCCAAATATGGCCATGAGCAAGACATTCGCGCCGTCATTGACCGCAAATCAGGCGAGATCACGCTCAAACGTTATCGTGAAGTCATCGAAAACGAGGAAGAAATTGAAAACGAGGTGGCGCAGCTTACTGTTTCCCAGGCGCAAAAAATCAAGCCTGACGCAGCCATTGGTGACTTCCTTATTGACGATCTACCGCCGCTTGATTTTGGTCGTATCGCAGCACAGACAGCCAAACAGGTTATCATGCAAAAAGTACGCGAAGCCGAGCGTGCTCGTCAGTACGAAGAGTTCAAAGACCGCGTTGGAGAAGTTGTAAACGGTGCCGTTAAGCGCGTTGAATACGGCAACGCGACAATTGATGTACAAGGACGTGCGGAAGCTCTGCTTCGTCGTGATGAAGCGCTACCGCGTGAGCATTTCAACAATAATGACCGTGTGCGCGCCATTATCTACGAAGTACGCGAAGAAGCCCGCGGCCCACAGATTTTTCTGTCACGGACCCATCCGGAATTCATGGCCAAGCTGTTCATGCAGGAAGTGCCTGAAATTTATGACGGTATCATCGAAATCAAGCAGGTTGCGCGCGATGCTGGGAGTCGTGCAAAAATCGCTGTTGTCTCCAAAGATAGCGGTATCGACCCTGTCGGCGCTTGTGTTGGTATGCGCGGAAGCCGCGTTCAGGCCGTTGTTAACGAGCTTGGCGGTGAAAAAATTGATATCGTTCCATGGTCAGAAGACGTAGCCACTTTCGTTGTTAACGCGCTACAGCCTGCTGCCGTTGCCAAGGTTGTTCTTGATGAGGATACCAAACGTATGGATGTTGTTGTTCCTGATGAGCAGCTCAGCCTGGCTATTGGTCGCCGTGGACAGAATGTTCGCCTGGCCTCAATTCTAACAGGTTGGGACATCGACATTCTAACCGAAGCTGAAGAATCAGAACGCCGCGCACAAGAGTTTACAACCCGCTCAGAGCTGTTCAAGGAAGCCATGGATGTTGATGATGTTATTTCTCATCTTCTTGTTGCTGAAGGATTCTCGAAGATTGAAGAGATCGTTGATACCCCGGTTGACGAACTGAACCAAATTGAAGGCTTTGAAGAAGATCTTTCACAAGAACTTCAAGACCGTGCCAAAAACTATCTTGATGAAAAAGAAAAAGAACTCAAGAAAAAGCAGGACGAGCTAGGTATTCAGGATGATCTCATTACCCTTGAAGGATTAGCCCCCGCACAAGTCTTACTGCTCGGCGAAGCAGAAATTAAAACCCGTGATGATCTGGCAGACCTGGCTGGTGATGAATTGATCGAAATTCTCGGAGAAGGTAAAATCACAGCGCGAGCAGCTGATGACCTGATCATGAAAGCAAGGGCCCACTGGTTTGAAGAAGAGGACAAGGCAGCCGCGGAAAAAGCAGCCGCTGAAGCAGCAGAAAACGCTGAGGAAGCGCCGTCTGCAGAAGAACCCGCTCTACCGGAAGTCAAAGCGGCAGGCGAATAAGGCAGGAGCAAATTTTACGCTTGGATAAAGGTGGTATATACGTAAGCCTCTACCTAAGCTTTGGATGAAATATATGAGCGAAGCAAAAGACGAAAAAAAGCCAAAGAAGACTCTTAGCCTGTCAGGAAAAACTCTTGGCTTGTCAGGGGGAGCTACAGCGGCTCCACGTCAAAATGTTACGCAGGGCCGTAGCGGAGCCAGCGTTGCCGTAGAAGTGCGCCGTAAAAGAGCGCCTGGTACGCAGGAAGACGGAACTGCAACTGGCAGTGAAAAGCGTCAACTAACAGCCGAAGAAAAAGAATCAAGAGCCAAGGCCTTGCGCGAGGCCGGTGCCGAAGGTGGCGCTAAAAAGTCAACGCTGCCAAAACGGCGCACGACAATTGAATCAAAAGAAGCCGAAAATAAAACCAAAAAAGATGCTCAAAAAGAAAAAGAGGAAAAAGAACAACCTCTATCCGAAGAAGAAAAGCGCCAGTTAGCCGCTGATGCCAGCGTTATTCCCGAGGACGCAGCCCTGCAAAACGCCCGCCGTGAAAAAGTCCACGGTGAGGATGCGCCCGCAAGTGTTAGAGACAGGCTCAAAAAGGCAGAGGCCAAAGCACCGGCAAAGCCCAAGACCGACGACCGTAGAGGTAAGCGGATTACCGTCACCCAGGCGCTCAACAAAGATTATGAACGCGACCGCAGCCGCTCTCTTGCTGCTCAAAAACGCGCACGAGAAAAAGCCCGTATGGCGGCGCAAGGGAGTCTTGAACCACCCAAAAAAGTTATGCGCGAAGTTGTTATTCCTGAAAGTATAACGGTACAGGAACTGGCAAACCGTATGACCGAACCTGTGCGCGAAATTATAAAATCTCTTATGAAGATGGATGTTATGGCCACGGTGACGGACGTGATTGACGCTGATACAGCCGAGCTAGTGATTGGTGAATTTGGCCATACACTCAAACGCGTTACCGAAGCTGATGTCGAAATCGGCCTGGACGGTGACGAGGATGACAAGAAAGATCTTAAACCACGCCCGCCTGTTGTAACTATTATGGGCCATGTTGATCACGGCAAGACATCGCTTTTGGATGCCTTGCGCGAGACTGATGTCGTCGCCAAGGAAGCTGGCGGTATTACCCAGCATATCGGGGCTTATCAAGTCACTATGAAATCTGGCGATAAAATTACATTCCTCGATACACCCGGCCACGCGGCATTTACCGAGATGCGCGCACGCGGCGCCAATGTGACTGACATCGTTATTATCGTCGTTGCCGCCAATGACAGCATCATGCCGCAAACGATTGAGGCCATCAGCCACGCTAAGGCCGCAGAGGTCCCGATTATCATAGCCATTAATAAAATTGACTTGCCAGACGCCAACCCTGACAAAGTGAAACAGGATCTTTTGCAGTATGAAATTATTGTCGAGGATCTGGGCGGTGATGTTTTGTGTCTCGAAGTATCAGCCATTAAAAAAACCAACCTCGACAAGCTTGAAGAAACTATTCTACTCCAATCCGAACTCCTCGAAATTCAGGCCAATCCAAACCGTGCAGCGCAAGGTGTTGTCGTCGAGGCCAAGTTAGAAAAAGGTCGCGGGCCCGTTGCGACTGTTCTCATTCAGCGTGGAACCTTGCGTATTGGCGATGTCTTTGTTGCGGGTGCCGAGTCAGGAAAAGTCCGCGCCTTGATTGATGACCACGGCAACAACATTAAAGAAGCCATCCCCGGCCAACCTGTTGAGGTTCTGGGCCTTGATGCAGCGCCAGATGCCGGCGACAGCTTCAGCGTTGTGAAGGATGAAGGCCGTGCCCGTGAAATTAGTGAATACCGCGACCGTAAACGTAAACAGAGCCAGGCTGCCCAAGCCGTACAAGGCCGCACCACGATGGATCAACTTCTTGCACAGCGCTCCGAAGGTGAAAAAACTATCTTACCCGTGATTATCAAAGCTGATGTTCACGGCTCCGTCGAAGCAATTATCGGATCACTGGATAAAGTGACAGAAGAAAATGAAGACATTGTTGTTCAGGTTCTGCATCACGGCGTTGGCGGCATCACAGAATCTGATGTTACGCTGGCCAACGCATCCAATGCGCTGATTATCGGCTTTAATGTCCGTGCCAATGCACAGGCCCGCACGCTGGCGGCGCGTGAGAGCGTTAATATGCGCTATTACAACGTGATCTATAACGTGATCGATGATGCGAAAGCCCTGCTCAGTGGTATGTTAGCGCCAAGCGAGCGTGAGGAATATCTGGGCCAGGCCAAAATCCTGCAAGTCTTCAATATTACAAAAGTCGGCAAAATTGCGGGCTGCATGGTTGAAATGGGTATGGTTAAACGCGGCGCCAAAGTGCGCCTTCTGCGTGATGATATTGTTATCCTTGATGGCGGTACACTCAAAACCCTGAAACGTCATCAGGATGAAGTGAAAGAAGTCAAAGAGGGTAACGAATGTGGCATGGCATTTGAAAACTACGACGACATCAAAGAAAATGACGTCATCGAATGCTACGAAGTTATCGCAGAAGCCCGCACCGTCGAATAAGGCGTTTTTGAGCGCCCCGGATATTCATCATGAAATCACACAGCAAAGCACAACCATCACAACGTCAACTCCGTGTCGGAGAGCAACTCCGCCATATCGTTGCTGACACCCTGCTACGCGGGCATTTCCACCATGAATCGCTTATTGATGCGAGCAAAATCACCGTAACTGAAGTCCGCATCAGCCCTGACCTTAAAAACGCGACGGCCTATGTAATCGCTATGGCCGATGAAAATATCGAAGATTTTTTACCGGCTTTAAATGAAGATTCCTCGGTCTTTCAAAAGGAAATAAACCGCCAGTCGAATTTAAAATTCACCCCGCGCGTTCAGTTTAAAACCGACACTTCATTTGAAAACTCACAACGCATCGAAAAACTTTTGCATGAAATTAATCATGCGGAAGATTCAAAAGAGTCCTGATCATGGGTCGCCGCCGCAAAGGTGATAAAGTTGACGGCTGGATCAACCTTGATAAGCCGCCCGGAATGACCTCAACGCAAGCCGTTGGGAAAGTCCGCCGTATCATGAACGCACAGAAGGTCGGGCACGCTGGAACACTTGATCCGCTGGCCACTGGTATTTTACCAATCGCCCTTGGCGAAGCCACCAAAACCGTACCTTTTGCACAGGACCGCATTAAAACTTATGTGTTTACAGTACAGTGGGGAGAGCAGCGCGATACCGATGACGGCGAAGGCGATGTAATAGAAACATCCGGCACCCGCCCGACAAAAGAACAAATCGAATCCATTCTTGAAAAATACACTGGCAACATCGAACAAACCCCGCCGAAGTTCTCGGCCATCAAGATTGACGGCAAACGCGCCTATGATCTGGCCCGTGCAGGCGAAGACGTAGAGCTTAAATCCCGCATTGTATATATTGAATCCCTACAGCTTACAGACGTCCGCGACGACGAGGCCGACTTTGAAGTCATCTGCGGCAAGGGCACCTATATCCGCTCTCTGGCACGCGATATGGCGCTGGATTTAGGCACTTGCGGCTATATAAAAGCGCTAAGACGCACCAAAGTCGGGCCTTTTGACGAAAAGAACGCGATTTCTCTGGACAAACTGGAGGAATTGGACGATATTGCGGGCGCTTTGTTGCCTCTTGAGACCGCGCTGGACGACATCCCGGCCCTGGCCATAAAAGAAGCCGAAATGGCAAAGCTGAAAAACGGGCAAGCTTTAAGCTTTATTGCCAAACCTGATTTCAAACGTTTAGAAGAAACGGGTTTACAAGAAAGCAATCAAACCGCCCTCGCGCTCTACAAAGGCAAACCGATCGCGCTTGTGGAGATTAGAGGACCGGAAGTAAAACCCGTGAAAGTGTTGAACCTATAACAAAGGAGAAGGCGATGTCGATGGAAGTAGCTAAAAAAGCAGAAATCGTTGAAAAATATGCCACACAAAAAGGTGACACAGGCTCACCCGAAGTGCAGGTCGCAATTCTAACAGGTCGTATGGAAGAATTGGCCGCGCACATGGAAACCCACAAAAAGGATTTTCACTCCCGCCAGGGCTTGTTGGCCATGGTTGCCAAGCGCCGGAGATTGCTGGACTACCTGAAGAAAAAGAACGAAGGCCGTTATCAGGAACTGATTAAGAGCCTAGGTATTAGGCGCTAAGCTGCCTCTTTATCCTCTAAAAAGTACCGTTTCTGGATCTTACCATCTTCCATTTCAAAAATGAGAGGAACGCCGGTTGGCATTTCGGCTTCGTTGATGCTTTCCGGCGTTTCGGCGCCGAGAATAATCAGCATCGCGCGCAGCGAATTTCCATGCGCCGCCATCAGGATATTCTCCCCGCCTTCAACCAGTGGTTTGATATTTGCCTCGTAATAAGGGCGCACACGATTTTCGACGACATCCTTCAGGCATTCCCCACCCGGCGGCGGCGTGTCGTAAGAGCGCCTCCAGATATGCACCTGCTCATCGCCATATTTCTCCCGCGTCTCGTCTTTGTTGAGCCCTGTTAAATCGCCGTAATCACGCTCACGCAGATCATCATGGCGTACCATAGAAGCAAACAAGTCGCCCTGCCCGGCTTCACTAAGAGCAATCTCCGCCGTTCTATTGGCTCTTGTCTGCGTCGAACTGAAAACCTTATCAAAGCTAATCCCTGCCCCAGCCAGCAATTTTCCGGCATTTTTGGCCTCTGCTTCACCTTTTTCAGTCAAATCAACATCATGAAAGCCAGTAAAACGGTTTTCAAGGTTCCACTGGCTCTGACCATGACGTAACAACACGAGATAATTCATTGATTTCACCCATTCTTTGGTTTTTCGGTTAACAAGTTAATTAAAACTAATCTTTGACTTTTACAACGGAAAATGGCATATATGGCGCCAAATCGAAGGTTAGCCGGTGTCAGGTTTCCGGTTGACTGTTAAAAGCAGACCTTACCTCTTCTGTTTTTTGCTGTCCGCCGAAATCTCTCCCCGAACACCCTTCATAACAAAACAGCCTCTTTTCAGGTGAAAAGAGCTATGGATACTATGAAAAGGATAGAATTATAATGTTTAATATATACAAAAAAGAAATTGATTTTGCGGGTAAGACTTTGACCCTGGAAACAGGAAAAATCGCTCGCCAGGCTGATGGTGCCGTACTGGCAACCATTGGCGAAACATCCGTACTATGTACGGTTGTTGGTGCAAAATCCCTGCGCGAAGGCCAGGACTTTTTCCCTCTTGGTGTTTTCTACCAGGAAAAAACCTATGCAGCCGGTAAAATCCCCGGTGGATTTTTCAAACGCGAAGGCCGCCCGAGCGAAAAAGAAACACTCACATCTCGTTTGATTGACCGTCCAGTTCGTCCGCTGTTCCCAAAAGGGTTCATGAACGAAGTGCAAATCATTGCAACTGTTATTTCTCACGATCTTGAAAACGACCCGGACATGATTGCCATGTGTGGCTGTTCTGCGGCGCTGACGATTTCAGGTCTGCCGTTCATGGGCCCGATTGGTGGCGCGCGTGTTGGTTATAAAGATGGCCAATACATCATCAACCCGCCAATGCACGAAGTCGCAGATGGCGATCTTGATCTGGTTGTTGCCGGAACGCAAGAAGGCGTTATGATGGTTGAATCAGAAGCACAACAATTGCCCGAAGACATTATGCTTGGCGCCGTACGCGCTGGTCATGAAGCTTACCAAAGCGTCATTAACGGCATTATCGATCTGGCTGAAATGTGTGCCAAAGAGCCTTGGGATATCCCCGAGACGCCTGAGCCCATCACCAAAATGGCCGAAGCCCTTAAAGCAAAATACGCCAAGGATGTTGAAAAAGCCTACAGCCATACGGATAAAGTTGAGCGCCAAACGGCCTTGGCTGAAATCCGCGCCCAAGCTGCCGAAGAGTTCGCTGATGAAGAAAACGGTATCACGGGCGGCACAGTCGGCGGTAAATTCAAATCTCTCGAAGCTGACCTTGTTCGTGGCAATATCATAAAAACCGGTAGCCGCATTGACGGACGCGACACCAAAACAGTCCGTCCTATTGTTCCCGAAGTTGGCGTTTTGCCCCGTACGCATGGCTCTGCTCTGTTCACACGCGGTGAAACACAAGCGCTTGTTGTGACAACACTGGGTACCGGTCAGGATGAGCAAATCGTTGACGCCCTTGAAGGTGAATACCGTTCCCCCTTCATGCTGCATTATAACTTCCCACCATATTCGGTTGGTGAAGCTGGCCGTATGATGGGCGCCGGACGCCGTGAAATCGGCCACGGTAAACTGGCGTGGCGCGCTATTCGTCCGCTTCTGCCTTCTGCTGAGGATTTCCCTTACACAATCCGTATTGTGTCCGAGATTACTGAATCCAATGGCTCTTCCTCGATGGCTACGGTTTGCGGTGCATCTCTTTCGATGATGGATGCCGGTGTGCCTTTGGCCAAACCGGTTGCCGGGATTGCCATGGGTCTGATCAAAGAAGGTGATGACTTTGCCGTTCTGTCCGACATTCTTGGTGACGAAGATCATCTTGGCGACATGGACTTTAAAGTTGCTGGAACAGATGAAGGCATTACTTCACTACAGATGGACATCAAGATTACTTCGATTACCGAAGAAATCATGACCATCGCTCTGGCTCAAGCCAAAGAAGCGCGCGTTCATATTCTTGGTGAAATGGCCAAAGCCCTGACTGAAGCCCGTGGAGAGCTAAACCCGAATGCGCCACAGATTGTGACACTGAAGGTTCCAACCGACAAAATCCGCGACATCATTGGCACCGGCGGTAAAGTTATCCGTGAGATCACGGAAACAACCGGCGCGAAAATCGATATCGATGATGATGGCACCGTAAAAGTCGCTGCCGTTAATCAGGAATCAATCGATCAGGCTGTCGACTGGATCAAGGGCCTGACGGACGAGCCGGAAGTTGGCAAAGTCTATGACGGTAAAGTTGTGAAGACTGTCGACTTCGGTGCTTTCGTCAATTTCATGGGCGCCAAAGACGGCCTCGTGCATATTTCCGAGCTTGCCGATCACCGCGTGGGTCAGACAACCGATGTCGTCAATGAAGGCGATACAGTGAAAGTCATCGTGCTTGGCATGGATGATCGCGGCAAGGTCAAACTATCGATGAAACGCGTCGATCAGGAAACCGGCGCTGAGATCGAAGGCGAAGGCAAGAAAAAAGCCAACGGGTAATACCCCTTAATTGTCATTCTTCCCCCGGCGAAAGCCGGGGGAAGAATCTCCTGAGTTCATGATATCCTTCACTTCGTTCAGGATGACAGCTATTATAGCCGCATGATCGACCAACTCCTCCTCTTCATAGCCTCCTTCATTGCCAACACAATGTCGGCCTTCGCAGGCGGTGGCGCGGGACTGGTTCAATTTCCTGTCCTCATTTTATTCGGGCTGCCTTTCACCACCGCACTGGCCACCCACAAAATTGCCACAGTCGCTCTGGGCGTAGGTGCCAGCTATCGCCATTTCCAGGAAAGAAAATTCACCGACATACCCCTGATGGTGACGCTAGCCATTTGCGGTACATTGGGAAGCATCGCCGGCACTTTCGTTATCGTGCAAATCCCCGACCACATCGCCCAGCCAACCCTCGGCATTATCACCATCCTGCTTGGACTCTATTCGATCATCAAAAAAGATATCGGCCAAACATTTGATCCAAAAAACCGTGATCTAAAAGGGCTAATCCTTGGCGGCTTGGGCCTTTTTGCGATCGGCATCTTCAAAGGCTCGTTTTCATCGGGTACCGGCTTGTTTGTTACAATCTGGCTCATCCACTGGTTTGGCCTCGATTACAAACGCTCCATTGCCTACACCTTTATGATGGTGGGTATTTTGTGGAACGGTATCGCCGCACTTTCCCTTGGCCTTATCGGCGCGACAATTCAATGGAGTTGGCTGCCTGTTTTGCTTGTCGGCTCGCTCATTGGCGGGTATACAGGAGCACATTTTGCAAATTTAAAAGGCAATCGCTGGATTAAAATTGCCTTCACATCTGTTACACTACTGTCTGGAATAGCATTGTTGGTATAATAAATGAGCCCAAAAATCCCCAGAATCATCGGCCATAGAGGCTGCGCCGCTTACGCTCCGGAAAATACACTGGAGGGGCTGCACACCGCCGCCGATATGGGCATCGAATGGGTTGAATTCGACGTTACCCTAACCAAAGACCAAATCCCTATTCTCTTCCATGATGACACGCTGGAGCGCACCACCAACGGTCACGGCCTTGTCGCCGAAACAACATACGAAGACATCCGCCAGCTCGAAGCCGGAAGCTGGTTCGGTGACAGCTTCGCCGGGATTAAAGTCCCCACACTCGAAGAAGCCATTGACGTCCTGATCGAACGCGATCTTGGTCTCAATCTCGAAATAAAATCCGCACCGGGACAGGAAAAAGCAGCGGCCGAAATTATCCTCGATGAGCTTTCAAAAGTCTGGGACGATCACGAGCGCATCCGTATTACCAGCTACAACCATGTCAGTTTAGAGACCGCTCTCGATATGGCGTCGGACTGGCCACGCGGCGTGGTCATCGGCTATCACTGCACCGGCAAATGGCTGGAAGCCGTAGAAAAAGGCAAACTACCCGAAGACTGGGCAGAGATCGCCGACTACCTGCAACTATCTTCGATCAGTCTTGATTTTGATCTCTGCACGCCCGAACAGGTCAATGAAATCAAAGAAACCGGCCGCGCCGTCATGGCCTATACGATCAATGATCTCGACCGCGTACGAATTTTGCAAAGTATGGGCGTCGACAGCTTTTTCTCCGACGCCCCGGATGTGGTTAAGGATGGTTTACTGACGGTGCATTAAGAACCATTCCCGTTTTTCGCCAGTTCTTTCAGATTTTCATGCGGCGGCATACCGACGGCGTTAAAGCCGCAATCGACGTAATGAGTCTCTCCTGTCACCGCACCAGATAAATCGGACAGCAAATACAGCCCCGTCCCGCCAAGCTCCTCCAGCTCCACTGGACGTCGCAACGGCGCGGTCAGCGTGTTGTATTTAAACGTTGTGCGCGCACCGCCAATCACCGCACCCGCCAATGTGCGCATCGGCCCGGCAGAAATAGCATTGACCCGAACACCTTCCGGCCCCAGATCTGCGGCCAAATACCGCACCGAGGCCTCCAGCGCAGCCTTGGCCACACCCATAACATTATAATTCGGCATGACTTTTTCTGCGCCATAATAGGTAAGCGTCACGGCACTACCACCCTCTTTCATCAAATCTTTCGCCCGGCGCATAACAGACGTAAAGG
The DNA here is from genome assembly GCA_021604545.1 of Micavibrio sp. Taxonomy (GTDB): domain Bacteria; phylum Pseudomonadota; class Alphaproteobacteria; order Micavibrionales; family Micavibrionaceae; genus UBA5701. The sequence goes on along the minus strand of BQJE01000001.1, from coordinate 419,755 downwards.
AATAACAGGAAATCTGCATCGTGGTGAGGAAATTATCGAGCGATGTATCAACGTAACGGCCCTGCAATTCATCTTTATTTGAAAACGCAATCGCATGCACAACAAAATCCAGCGCGCCCCACTCTTTTTTTAACGTGTCAAAAACTTTATCCAGATCATCTTCCGACGACGCATCACAATCCAGAACAATGCTCGAGCCAACACTCTCCGCCAGCGGTTTCACGCGCTTTCCGAACGCATCACCCTGATAGGTAAAGGCAAGCTCAGAGCCCTGTTCATGCAATGCTTTGGCCATACCCCAGGCAATCGAATGGTCATTGGCCACCCCCATAATCAGGCCGCGTTTACCCTTCATCAGATCATTCATCATATTTGCTCATGGCCAGGGTGCAGTTGGTGCCGCCAAAGCCAAAGGAATTGGAGATCACGGTTTCATGTTTTACATTGTCAATTCGTTCCTGCGCGATTGGCATGTTTTTCGCGCCTTCATCCAGTGTTTCGATGTTAATGCTCGGCGCGACAAAATCATTTTGCATCATCAGCAGGCAGTAAATCGCTTCCTGCACCCCTGTCGCGCCCAGCGAATGCCCGGTCATCGATTTGGTGGCGCTGATATGCGGTATATCCTTGCCTTCAAACACTTCGCGAATAGCGTTGATCTCACCAATATCACCAACGGGTGTCGATGTGCCATGCGTATTAATATAAGTCACCGGCGTTTTGACCGTCTCCAAAGCCTTCAACATTGCCCGTTTACCGCCCTCACCGCTGGGTGCCACCATGTCATGCCCATCGGATGTCGCGCCGTATCCGGTAATCTCGCCGTAAATCTTCGCACCGCGCGCTTTGGCATGTTCCAGCTCCTCCAGAACCACAATGCCGCCGCCGCCCGAAATCACAAAGCCGTCACGATTGGCATCATAGGCCCGCGCCGCTTTTGTTGGCGTATCGTTATATTTGCTGCTCATCGCTCCCATGGCATCAAACAAAACCGAAAGCGTCCAGTCCAGCTCCTCGCCGCCGCCGGCAAACATCACATCCTGCTTGCCCCATTGTATTTGTTCAGCCGCATTGCCAATACAATGCGCCGACGTACTACAAGCCGAAGAAATCGTATAATTCACGCCTTTAATTTTAAAATTCGTAGAGGCTGTCGCCGATGTCGTCGAACACATCGCCTTGGGCACAGCAAACGGACCAACGCGCTTGGGACCCTTTTCACGCGTAATATCGGCAGCGGCCACCTGCGCCCGTGTTGACGGCCCGCCCGAGCCAACAACAATGCCGGTGCGTTCGTTGGACACATCGCCTTCTTCAAGCCCGGAGTCCTTAATCGCCTGCTCCATCGCCAGATGCGTATAAGCCGCCGCATCACCCATAAAGCGAAACAGGCGTTTATCAATATGCTCTTCAAGATTGATATCCGGCCTGCCGTGAATTTGAGAGCGAAATCCCATCTCGGCATATTCCGGCGCCGCAACGATGCCGCTGCGCCCGGCCTTAAGGGAATCCAAAACCTCTGCGGCCGAATTCCCGATGCAGGAGACAATCCCCATGCCTGTGATCACAACGCGACGCATACATTTATCCTTTAGAATTATCGAACAGGCCAACCTTCATATCTTTGGCCTCATAGATCAGTTCACCATCGGCGAACATTTTGCCATCACCAACGCCCAAAACCAGCTTGCGGTTAATCAGGCGTTTGATATCGACAACATATTTCACCAGCTTTGTTTCAGGTAGAACTTGCCCGGTTAATTTCAACTCTCCCAGGCCCAGCGCACGGCCAGAACCCGGCGCACCCGTCCAGCCGAGGAAAAACCCTGTGAGCTGCCACAGCGCGTCCAGCCCCAGACAACCCGGCATCACCGGATCACCCTTAAAATGACAATCAAAAAACCAGATATCCGGCTTAATATCGAATTCCGCCTCAATCACGCCTTTGCCATGTTCGCCGCCATCGGCGGATACATTCGTGATCCGGTCGAACATCAACATAGGCGGCAATGGTAATTGTGCGTTGCCGGGGCCAAATAATTTGCCCTCTCCACATTGAATGATTTCATCGTAGGAATAGCTGGATTGAGGTTCGAAAGTCATCGTTTTCTTCACTGCTGTGGACATTACAGAGTGATTTATACGAGGTTATGAAAGGGCGTTCAAGGGCTTAAACGGATAGAGCCTCTTGTTCCAAACAGATAAATTTATAGGTTTCTGTCATGGCCGCCATGGCCAGGGGTTTCGCGATAGCTGGCTCCAACTCGGGAAGCGCTCCACCGGCAGCCACAGCAACCATTCGGCCAGCCGCTTTGGCGCAGGCCACGGCCTGCTCATACGGATTATCCAGACGAATAGCCTGGAAAAAACTTGTGCAATACGGCTCCATCGCGTTTGTAAGGCTCACGGGCGCATTGATAGGAATATCATTGGCCGGCAGGCCAAAGCGCCAGTCACTGCCCGCCGGAACGCCCAAACGAATAGCCTCCTGCGTCATAACATAAGCAACATGGTCAAGATTCTCGGGAATATCAGCTCCCATAAAAAACATGCAGCTATTACTACTCAAAGATGTCGCCAAACGCCGCCCGGCCACACCGCTTAAGCTTGCCACACAATCGCCCAGGCACCAGCTCTCCTGAGCCACCTTTTTCTCAATCACAATATCGCATAATTCCTGCGCCGCGATCTCATAGCTCATACAACGCGTGGCACATTCCATCAAAAGCCGTAAGGATTCAGAACGCGGCTGCCCATCCTCTTCCCAGCTCACAATAATATTATGAACAATAACAAGGATTAGATCATGGAATTCAAACTCGCAATCAAGCCATTCTTCAAAAAAGCCCCGCGCCGCATGGCGCCCCCGCTCCGTCTCAAAATCCATAATATGGGCTGGCGGCAAGGCTCTGGCGGCCAGCGGTCCGGCTGATGGCTCACAGTCCAGCATCCTTGAAAGCCTAGCCAAACTGGCCTGCATGGTTTCATCAGGCTCTTCAAAAATCAGGTAGGTTTCGACTAATACGCCCGCCATATGCTGAATAACCTGCATGGCATCCGTGCCCCGCTCCGGGTCAGTGGCCAGTTCAATCAACCCGGCATAAAGACGGGCCCCCATTTCAGGCTTGTTGGTCAGTGCAAACATAATGTCTTTTTCTTGAAAAACTTACCTACAAGAGGCTGTGGATAAGCTTGTGGAAACAGGGCCGAATCAACGACATAACAAGAATAATCGAATTCGGGACTCGCGTAAACTGTGCAAATACATTTTTTCCGGAATCATGGTATTTCTATACAAAACAGTGAGTTAGATAACCATCGCCTTTTATTTACATAGTTAAATTTGACGGAATTCGGGCAAATATGATATTTTTAAACCCTCAATATTGTATGAAACAGCAAAAGGACCCTTAATGCCTATAGAATCCCACGAGGACCACCAAAACGCAGCGAACACTGGCTCTGGTTATGATGGTGACCTGGAAGTCGACACGATCCAAGGCATGAGCCTGAAGGGCCCTTACGGGCGCGCCGTAGCCTCTATTTGCGGTATTTCCTTACTATTACTGCTCGGAACCACAAGTCTTGGTATGGCTGTATTTGGATCTCCAGCCCAAGGTGCCGCGGCAACAGCAGGCCTAGTACTTACCAATGATGGAAGCCCCTCAAATGCGCTGTAATAAACCACTTTAAGGCCACAACACCTCACTCCAGCACTTCCCCCTCATAAACACCCCAAAGCGAAGCCCTGCTCACCCAACCCTTATACCCGGCGGCATCGAGCCGACACCAGTCCTTTTCACACACCTGCACGGACGCCACGACATTGGGCTCCATATAAGCCACCAGCCGCTCTCCCGCTCCCGGTTTGCGGCGCACGGATACAGGTTCCTCGCCCTGAATGAGGGCCGTACGGCGGCCCGAAAGCAAAGATTGATGCACCCAGCCCTCATCGCCTTCGAAATCCTTAATTTTCCGCCATGTATCAAATTCAAGGATAATTTCCACCGGCAAGTCCTTTTTTTGATATTCCCATTTAATTGGAAATTGTGACCCCGGCCCGGCCCGGACATAAATCTTGTCAGAGGCCAGCGATACAAAGCGTGGCAAAGGATAATTGGTAGAGCGAAAAGCATCTTTCTCCTCTGCTTGTACTGCATGAGGAAAAAGTGATAAACATATAAAAACTAAAAGAAAAAGACGAATAATCATTTTTTGTACCCAAACCCTAACGTCTTGTAATATAACGTCTTGGACGCAAATTGCCAAAAGAATATAAAGCTTGACATAAAAGGATTTTTTTCCTAGTATACTTCTCCGGATTTGACAAAAAAAGGAGCCAGGGGGACCCCCCTCCCTAAATAATGAGGAACAAACTGACGAAACTGAAAATACAATGAATAACAAAGAGTTACATACCAATTCTGGAGCGCGCACACCCCACATCTCTGTGGCCCCGATGATGGACTGGACGGACCGACATTGCCGGTACTTCCTGCGCCTGATCTCTCCACATGCACGGCTGTATACAGAAATGGTAACGACCGGCGCGCTGATCCATGGGGACAAAGACCGTTTCCTGCGCTTCGATGACAGCGAACAGCCCGTGGCTCTGCAGCTCGGTGGCTCGGATGCCAAAGATCTCGCCACTTGTGCTAAAATGGGCGAAGACCATGGCTATGACGAAATTAACCTTAATTGCGGCTGCCCCTCTGATCGCGTGCAAAGCGGAGCCTTCGGCGCCTGCCTGATGAAAGAACCCGACCATGTCGCCACATGCATAGAGGCCATGACCGAAACCGTAGACATCCCCGTCACCGTCAAATGCCGTATCGGCATTGATGAACAAGACAGCTTTGAATTTCTGGACCATTTTGTTAGTCAGGTAGCTGACAAAGGCTGCGACACTTTTATCATTCACGCCCGCAAAGCCTGGCTCAAAGGTCTCAGCCCAAAAGAAAACAGGCAGGTGCCAGAGCTCAGCTATACCCGTGTTGAGGAAATCAAATTAAAACACCCTGATTTAAATATAATCGTGAATGGTGGTCTCAAAACAATTGAAGATATCCGCACCCAATTATCGACACTGGATGGCGTCATGATCGGCCGCGAGGCTTATCAAAATCCTTATTTTCTGAACGAAGTGGAAAAAGAAATCTTTGGCAACAAAGCCACCTTGAGCCGCGAAGAAATAGCCGAAGCCATGACCCCCTACATTACCGAGCAAATGGAACATTATAACGTGCCGCTTAAATCCATCACCCGCCATATGATCGGCCTGTTTCATGGTCAACCCGGCGGGCGTGCCTGGCGTCAGGCCCTCAGCACCCTCCCCTATGAACCAGGCGCAAAAGCAGATATTATTCTACAGGCGCTGGAAACGCGCCAAAGCCGTATCAAACAAGCCGCATAAAAGGTTCCGTTTCATGAGAGACTGGCAAGGGCTGGATCAAGAACAGTCCATTGAATTTATAAAATCTGTCGCTTCAGATGACGATCTGGTTCTTTTCGAGCCATCCTTATGCGAGGTATACACTTTGCCTTTGTCCTTTTACGAAGGCTATTCGCTCTATCGCATAGTCAACAAATACATGCTGCCCAATCTGATTCTCGACTACCTCAGCAATGGCGAAGATCATCATTATCTCGACGGCTCTGATCAGGCCTTTCACAACCTGAACACCAAACGCGCCTTAAGCCTCGGCCTTAGCAATGCGCTCGATTATCTTGATCTATACATTTCCTATGTCTATGAACGCGGCCACAGCCTTGCCTTTCTAGGTGATCCGGAAGAAGCCAGAAAACAAAGCACAGTGGCTTTTGATGAATCCGCGCAGGAATACACAATTTCGACGCCGCTTGTTTACCACGACAACACGGTTCAGGGTAAAGCCGTCGTCAATCAAAACGGCGCTATCACTTTAAGCACTCCCGTGAAAGCTTCTTTCCTGCATGAACTAAAACCTCATACAGATATTCCTTACCGTCATACAAACGAAGAACAGATTACTGAGCAAAGCATTGCCATCCTTTCTGAATCTGAAGCGGGACAAAATCTTCTCAAACTAAAAGACGAACATAGCGTCGAAATTCGTGTTTTAAGCTCGCCAAATTACCACGGCGTTATCACCAATGATCTGGTTATATATCTTGTCATTCCAGCCGCAGAACAAAATGCTAAATTTTTTCAGGCCCTCGTCCTAACCTATGCCCTGCGCGATGTTCAGCAAATCGCCGGCGGCTATCTTCATCCGCATCCCAGCATCGATAAAGACGAATATCTCACAGCCAATTACGGCAAGAATTTGGATATGATTAGCAAAATGTGTGAAATCGTCGCAGAATTTGAAGATGCCAATGCACCTGGTGCGTTGATGGCGCTGAAAAGAATGGGCCTTGGTATTGTTTTCGATGCCTACAAAGAAGGACTTCAAGGCGATGCCCTCATGGAGGTTTATATCAAGGCGCTGGAAAAAGATGGTACAATAATGAGATGAGAACCTTTATGACATGGCGCGGCCCGGGTCATACCTATGATTACCCCAGCGCCTCCAGTAAAAAGATGACCAGGGCTCACCAAATGTCGCGCTGGTTGCCGTTTAAAGACGAGCCGATGGCTTATACCGTCATGGCTCCGGGCGCCAAAAACCAAAGCGGTCAATCATGGGAAGCCGTCCATGCCGGCGTTAAATCTGCTGCAATCTCTGATAATTTTAGGAAAAGCTAGCTTTCGGTTTTTTCTGCAGGTTCTTCAACCTGAAAAGATTCACCGCAGCCGCACCTTCCCGTTTCGTTGGGATTGATAAAATCAAAACGAGCATTACCAAGCTCATCGGTAATGTAATCTACAGTCGTACCAAACAACATCCATGAATAAATTTTTGGAATATAAATCGCTGCACCTTCATGCTCAAAGCATTCATCACCGCTTACATCCTCATCCTCTTTAATATATTCCAGCTTATAACTGTTGCCGGAACAACCCGTTGTTTTGACGGTCAGACGCAAACCTGTAACCGCTTCCTCTTTCGCAAGAAGGCCTTTGATCTGGTCAGCGGCTTTTTCAGTGATTTGAATAGGGCTGCTCATTCTTTCCTCACATAAACATGTTGAGTTGCATCTTGGCGGTCTCGGCCATCATCGAAGGATCCCATGTCGGATCCCAAATAATTTCAACATCGACAGCACCAACCTCTTCAACCGTAAAAATAGCGCCCTGCACCCAGCCCGGCATCTCCTGCGCCACAGGACAACCCGGCGACGTCAGAGTCATTTTGACATCTACATCTGTCTTGCCATCTTTGTTCTCTGTGAAGGCGACTTTATAGATCAAACCGAGCTCATAAACATTCACCGGAATCTCAGGATCGTAAACTTCCTTTATGGCAGCCTTCACCAGCGGCCAAAGCTTATGATCATCTGGCGCCTCGACATGCGTCGGTTCGGCAAGCTCATCATATTCGTCTTCATTAACGACAGCTTCGGTCACTTAAACATCTCCTTCACCTTATGCAGACCTTCCACCAATTGATCTATATCGTTTTTGTTGGAATACAAACCCAACGAAGCCCGCACTGTGGCATCTAGATTCAATTTATCCATCAGTGGCATACAACAATGATGGCCGGCGCGTATAGCAACACCGCACTGATCAAGGATCATACCGATATCACTTGGATGTGTCCCGTCGATTGTAAAAGATAAAATCCCGGCCTTTTCAGGCGCTGCACCATGAATGGTGAGACCATCAATCTCCCGCAATTTTTCTGTTCCATACACCAACAACGCTGCCTCATGCACCGCGATATTCTCCATACCAATAGCGCTCACATAATCAATCGCTGTACCCAACCCAATCACCTCGACAATCGGCGGAGTGCCAGCTTCAAATTTATACGGCGCGTCTTTATAAGTGGTCTCCTCAAAGCTCACCCGTTCAATCATATCGCCGCCACCTTTATAAGGCGGCATGGCATTCAGCAACTCTTCCTTGCCATACAAAACACCAATCCCGCTCGGCCCGTAGAGCTTATGCCCCGTGAACACATAAAAATCAGCATCGAGATCAACCATGTTGACAGCATTGTGGACAACGCCTTGTGAACCATCCACCAACACCCGCATATCAGGATAGAAATCCTTGGCTATCTCTATGATTTTCCTGGCCGGATTAACCGTGCCCAGCGCATTCGAGATATGCACAAATGATACAAGCCTTGTCTTGTGGGTAAGAAGCCGCTCAAAGGCTTCCAGATCCAGTGCACCCCGCTCATCAAAGAGAATGGTCTTGATTACAACCCCAATTTCATCACGCAACATCTGCCATGGCACGATATTGGCGTGATGCTCCATTTCGGTCAGAATAATTTCATCACCCTTTTGCAGGAACGTCCGACCCCAGCTTCGCGCCACAAGATTAATCCCCTCCGTCGCATTGCCAGTAAAGACAATATTCTTTTCCGACGGCGCGCCGATAAATTCTGCAACCTTGCTACGCACCGCTTCATAGTCCGCCGTCAGGTTTTGTGAAATTTCATAGAGGCCGCGATGAATGTTCGAATAACCACCTTCATAAACATTATTCATCACATCGATTACAGCTTGCGGTTTTTGCGCACTCGCACCACTGTCCAGAAACGCCAGAGGCTTTCCGTGCATCTTTGTTTGCAACACAGGAAAATCATCGCGGCATTTTAAAATATCGGCTACCATCTCTAAAGCACGCTCTGCAGCCATGTTTCCGCCTTGTTTTTAATGGAAGTGCGCATGTTTTCATCCACAATCTTATCCGCAACTTCACTCACAAAAGCCTGCACAATCAGCATTCTAGCTTCTGCCTCACTCAGCCCCCGTGAGCGCAGATAAAACAGCGGCTCATCATCCAGTTGCCCGCAGGTCGCGCCATGCGAACACTTCACATCATCAGCATAAATCTCAAGCTCCGGCTTGGTATCCATTTCGGCCCGCTCTGAAAGCAGCAAAGCATTGGATAACTGATAGCCATCTGTTTTCTGAGCGATCTGATGGACGTGCACTTTGCCCTGAAACACGCCGCGCGCTTCGTCGTCCAAAACGCTGCGGAAAAACTGACTGGAATTGCAATGCGGCGCCTTGTGTTCAATTACAATCGTTGTGTCGCCATGCTGCTCACCTTTAAGCAGGTTCAAACCGCTTAAATCACATTCTGCATTTTCACCATTCAGCACGGCATGCGCTTCATTGCGTATAAGCGAACCATCCTGAATGATTGCAAAACCGTGATAAGAAGAATCCTTTTCCTGACTGATCTGCGTGTTGAGCGTTACAACGCTTTCGTCCTCAATAATCCGGTAATGATGGAGCTTTGCATTCACGCCCAATGTGATATCGACCGACATGTTCTTCCAATAGGCCCCTTGCCCCTCATGACGCTCGATAAGGGTCAATTCCGCACCCTCCTCTAAAATGACTTTCAAAACAGGGCTGTGCAGCATTCTATCCCGAGCTGTAAACAAGATGTCCTCAGCCTGTCCACTGACTTCTCCACTGTTTCTGTGGATAACAATCTCGGCTTCATCAGGCGCCCGCGTCAGGCCGTCAGGAACAGCCTTAGGCAGATTGGTGTATTTCCACTCCTCCTGTTTTGGTGTTGGCAAATTGTCAGGTGAGATAATCATGCCGCCGCGCCTGCATACTCACCGTAGCCTTTATCTTCGAGCTCTTTCGCCAATTCCGGTCCACCGGTTTTAACAATCTGACCATTCGCAAGCACATGCACAACATCGGGAACGATATAATCGAGCAAGCGTTGATAATGAGTAATCACAAGAAATGAGCGTTCAGGTGAACGCAGCGCATTCACGCCATCAGCCACAATTTTCAGCGCGTCAATATCAAGACCAGAATCTGTCTCATCAAGCACACAGAATTTTGGCTCGAGAATAGCCATCTGCAAAACTTCGTTGCGCTTTTTTTCACCACCGGAAAAACCGACATTGACGGCGCGCTTCATCATGTCCTCATTAATACCAAGCTCTTTGGTTTTGGATTTTATGAGCTTCAAAAGACCGAGCGCATCCAACTCGTCTTCTCCACGTTGCTTACGAATGGCATTCAAAGAGGTCTTTAGGAACGTGCTCATATTAACCCCGGGAATTTCCACCGGATATTGAAAAGCAAGGAACACACCAGCCGCAGCCCGCTCTTCGGGCTCCAGCTCCAGCAAATCCTGCCCGTTCATCTCGATGGAACCTTTGGTCACTTCATAACCATCCCGCCCGGCCAGCACATAAGACAGCGTCGACTTGCCCGAGCCGTTCGGCCCCATAATCGCATGCACTTTCCCGGCCTCGATCTCCAGATCAATGCCTTTCAAAATGTCTTTACCGTCAATCGCAGCGTGGAGGTTTTTAATTTTTATCATTCAAACTTACCTACAAAACCAACAATGCCAGGCCGAGGGCAATCCCGGAAAACCCATCCAGCCACATCCATTTGCGCACAAACTCTTTCTTCAAAAGCCCCTGCATCAAACTTGGCTTCATCAGCATCGCCAGCGCCTTCAAAAACGCCAGGTAACCAATCACCATCAGGATAATCGGAGCAAGGCCATCCCAGCTGTTGTAGAAAACAATAATCGCCAGCGATATTGGCAGGACCAGAATACCCATGACCAGACTAAGGGAGTCATGCTCGATAAACAGGTCCATAAATTCTTCCCAGGGCTTGCGGGTAAAAAGACATGACAGCCCCAGCACAATATAAAACCCACCAAAAAACAGTAAAAACGGATCGGTATTGATAATGTCAAACATGACTTTCTCCTTCAACAGTTTCCTCACACAGTATTGATACTAGCCTACACTACCTTCTAAACTTATCCCAATCAGCTTCTGCGCCTCAACCGCAAACTCCATCGGCAAATGCTGCATCACCTCACGGGCAAAACCGTTAACAATCAGGGCCACAGCCTCTTCCGGAGCTATACCACGCTGACGACAATAAAGCAGCTGATCTTCGGAAATCTTGGATGTCGTCGCCTCATGTTCAAGATTGGCAGATTTATTACGACTCTCGATATAGGGCACAGTATGAGCGCCACACTGATCACCAATCAGCAGCGAGTCACATTGCGTAAAGTTCCGCGCGTTTTCAGCACGCGGCATAATTTTGACCAACCCGCGATAGGTATTATCGGCCTTACCCGCGCTAATTCCCTTCGAGATAATCCGGCTCTTCGTATTCTTGCCGATATGAATCATTTTTGTACCAGTATCTGCCTGCTGCGAGGCGTTTGTAATCGCCACAGAATAAAATTCGCCTTGCGAGTTATCGCCTTTCAAAATACAGCTCGGGTATTTCCAGGTAATCGCGCTACCGGTTTCAACCTGCGTCCAGCTGATCTTTGAATTTTCTCCCTCACACAGCCCGCGCTTGGTCACGAAATTATAAATTCCACCCTTACCGTTCTCATCGCCTGGGTACCAATTTTGTACCGTTGAATATTTTATCTCTGCATCCTCATGGGCAATCAACTCAACCACTGCGGCGTGTAGCTGGCGCTCATCACGCATTGGCGCGGTGCAGCCTTCCAGATAGGATACATATGCACCCTTATCGGCGATAATCAGTGTCCGCTCAAACTGCCCGGTATTCAGTTCATTGATCCGAAAATATGTACTGAGCTCCATCGGGCAACGCACACCGGGCGGGATATAAACAAACGAGCCATCAGTAAACACAGCGCTATTCAAACACGCATGCTTGTTGTCACTATAGGGCACCACCGACCCCATATATTTTTGTACCAACTCCGGATGTTTTTGCACCGCTTCACTAATCGAACAAAAAATGACACCGGCTTTGGCTAACTCCTCTTGAAACGTCGTCGCCACAGATACAGAATCAAACACGACATCAACGGCGACACCGGCCAACATTTCCTGTTCCTTTAAAGGAATGCCAAGCTTCTTATAGGTCTCCAGTAATTTGGGATCCACCTCATCGAGACTCTTCGGCCCATCTTCCATAGATTTCGGCGCGGCATAATAATAAGCATCCTGATAATCAATCGGTGGAAAGTCCACCTTGGCCCATTTCGGCTCAGGCATATCCTGCCACATACGAAAGGCCTTCAAACGCCACTCCAGCAACCATTCCGGTTCTTCTTTCTTGGCCGAAATAAAGCGCACAATATCCTCGTTAAGGCCCTTTGGTGCCTTTTCGGTCTCGATATCCGTGACGAACCCGGCCTCATATTTACCGCTGAGCTCTTCAACCTGCTGGATGGTTTCGTCTGAAATACTCATGCCATATCCGCCAAAGTTACATTTTCAAGCGCGCTATGCAGCGCTGCATTCACCGGATTCCAACGCCCTTTAACGGCACAACATCCCTCATAATCACAAGCTCCTGTATTGCCATCAACACAGGACGTTACAGCAATCGGCCCGTCCACAGCCTTAACGATCCGGCCAATACTAATTTGCTCAATATCACTCTCCAGAGAATAACCACCACCAGCACCGCGAACGGATCTTACAATATTCTCCTTGGCCAAAAGTTTTAACACTTTAGCCACAGTCGGCTCGGGCAAGCTAGTTTTATCCGCGAGCGCCGCAGCGCTCAACAATGCGTCATCGCTTTTGGTAAAGGCTACCAAAACCACTACGGCATAATCGGCAAGACGTGAAACTTTAATCATTATAACCTCAACCATACAAAGCGGACTAAAAATGTACCAATTAAATGTCACTTTAACACCTTGATTTCAAGCAAAAACATTAAATCGGACTAAAAAGATACTCTTTATTGTACCGCAAGGCGGGCTCTTCGTAAAATTCATCCATTATGTTATTGTATATAGTCTTGATTCATCAAAAGGATTCCCGATGAAACCCCAAAGTTATATCCCGGTTTACTCGCTCACTTTACTCCTCAGCGCCACCCTTCTTTTTTCCATACAACCTATGTTCAGCAAAATGATCCTGCCTATGCTGGGCGGAACGCCCTCTGTGTGGAATACAGCTATGCTGTTCTTTCAGGTGATGTTACTGGGAGGCTACGCTTATGCCCACGGCACAACAAAGTTTATGAGCATACGGGCACAGGCTATTTTGCATTTTGTCCTGCTTTGTATTTTTACGGTTGTACTACCAATCGCCATCCCTGATGGCTGGACACCGCCTGTTGACCATGACCCTACCTTTTGGCAACTCACCCTCATGGGCATCACCGTCGGTGGTCCATTCTTTGTTCTGGCCGGCAGTGCGCCGATGCTGCAACGGTGGTTTGCTGCAACAGACCATAAAGATGCCGACAACCCTTACTTCCTTTATGGGGCCAGCAACCTTGGCTCCATGACGGCTTTACTGGCTTACCCGGTTATCATAGAGCCTCTGATGAACGTACCGGCGCAATCGCTGGCATGGGCGATCGGTTACGTAAGCTTGATTGCAATGATTTTACTATCAGCCATTTTAGTCTGGGCTCATGACGGCAAAACAGAAAAAAAAGGGAAACGAAAGCCTGCCAACGATCAAAACATCACATGGGCCATGAGAGCGCAGTGGACCATCCTGGCCTTTGCTCCCTCCAGCCTGATGCTTGGCGTAACAACCTTTATTACGACGGATATTGCTTCAGTCCCTTTGCTGTGGATTTTACCTCTCGCCCTTTATGTCAGCACATTTATAATCGTGTTCGCCCGCAAGCAAATTATAAGCCGCGATAGCGTCATGACAATCCAGGGTGCCCTGGTTATTGGCTTACTGGCTCACATGATAGCCTTCGATATACATCCAACTCTCATTATTATTCTTCATATAGCTCTGTTTTTCTTTTCAGCTCTTGCCTGTCATATGGAGCTCGCGAAATCCCGTCCTTCTGCTACTCACCTGACAGAGTTCTACCTGATAATGTCAGTGGGCGGAGCGCTGGGCGGATTCTTTAATGCCATTATCGCGCCGAATATATTCATCATTCCATTGGAATATATGCTGGTTCTTGTCCTGATTATGTTCCTTCGTTACAGCACGGACAAAGACACAAACCTGAAAGCTACGGTCGCTAACTTCAAAAACAAAGTTCAGGAAAAAGGGTTGGATGCTTTTCTGAGTATAGAAGGCGCAGCAATAGCCCTTATCACCTACACCGCCATCACTGCGGCTACAGTGTTAAATGAGTTCATCTATAAGGTTTGCGCCGCAATTATAGCTATATGCCTGGCTTTCCTTCTTCGAAATCGCTGGCTTTTTGCGATTATGACGGCATTTGTTTTTGCATTGTATCCACCGGGCTACGACTGGGGCCGCTTCCTGTATAAAGACATTATACATCAGGACCGAAACTTCTTTGGCGTTGTCAAAGTCATCGACACACTTTTCGACCAACGCGTTCTTTTACACGGCACCACCAATCATGGAACACAATCCAATGACGAAAAATACAAACTAACACCTCTGTCCTATTACACAGAATCCAGCCCACTCTACACACCGTTTAAATGGTTCTCCAATGTAGACGGTCCGCAAAAAGTTGCCGTCATCGGTTTGGGGGCCGGCGTTTCAGCCTGTTATTCAAAACCAGGGCGCAGCTTTGACTATTTTGAAATTGACCCTGCTGTTATCCGCATAGCGGAAAACCCGGCGTTCTTTACATACCTTAGAGATTGCGGAAGCCCCTATGAAATATTCCTTGGTGACGGACGCTTGACACTACAAGAGCGACCGGATGAAACCTATGACATTATCATGCTGGATGCTTTCAGCTCTGACAACATCCCTATTCATCTTCTGACACTGGAAATGGTTGAGGTGTATCTGAAAAAGTTGCGCAAGGGCGGCGTTGTCGTCTTTCATATTTCAAACAACTATCTGGATATTGAACCTATCCTGACCAACGTAGCAAAAAAGCTAAATGTCCCCGGCTACTCCCATGTCAATCTGGGCGGCACATACGAGGACACAGACATTGAATACTGGCCGGCACACGCCTTTTCGATGTCATACAATGAACCCTACAATAAATTCCTGCTGAAAAATGAATGGAGCGAAGGACGTACACGCAATGGCGTGAAACTCTGGACCGATCAATATTCAAATATCGTCAGCGTTTTAGGAAATAGAACTGTGGTAGGGCGCTACGAAGAAATACAAGCCAGAGAAGAGGAAGAGCAGGAAGAAGAAAACAATCAATAGACTTTAACCGAATATAAAGATGAAGAAGCTAAAATCAACATAGATTAAGGAGAGATAAAGTAGTGACCAATTACACAAAAGAATGGCAGAAAATGCTGGGAAGCGACGAGCCCGCAAAGCCTGGCCTGTCTATAAATGAGCTTGCCGACAAAGTTACAAATATCGATATACCCTATGGCATAGACCCTAAATAACCTCTACTTCGTTGCCTGAAAATTAATCCCATCATTCTTTTCTATCGCATCGGTTAAATGCCAGTCATTGCGCGCCAGAAAAACAGGGTCGCCGTCATGATCATTGGCAATCGCGCTTTGGTTTGAATCAACAAAAGCCTTAAGAATCTTTGGATCATCCGCACTAAGCCAGCGCGCGGTATGAAGCGCCGTTTGTTCAAATTTCACTGGAATCTCGTATTCTGTCCTGATCCGATCAGCTAGCACATCAAACTGCAACGCCCCAACCACACCGACAATCCAGTCCGCATCCATCACCGGCTTAAACACCCGCGCCGCGCCTTCTTCGGCCAGTTGCTCCAGCGCCTTACCCAAATGCTTGGCCTTAAGCGGGTCCTCTGGCCGGGCGCGCTGCATCAACTCCGGCGCAAAAGATGGAATATCCGAAAAAATCAAATCCTCTCCCTCAGTCAATCCATCACCAATGCGCAAACCACCGTAATTGGGCAAGCCGATAATATCACCAGGAAATGCTTCTTCTGCCATTTCACGATCCTGCGCCAAAAATAATTGCGGCGAGTGAATGGTCAAGTTTTTCCCCGAGCGTATATGCTTTAGCTTCATACCTTTTTTAAATTTTCCCGAGCAAATACGCACAAAGGCCATACGATCTCTGTGTTTTGGGTCCATATTCGCCTGGATTTTAAACACAAACGCCGTAACTTTATTTTCATCCGGCTTAATCTCACGGCTCTCCGTTTTTTGCGTCCGCGGCGGCGGCGCATAAGTGCCAATGCCGCCCAGCAACTCGCGCACACCAAAATTATTCACCGCAGAGCCAAAATACACAGGCGTCAAATGCCCCTCTAAATAGGCTTTCTCGTCATAGGGTTTACAAACACCGCGCACCATCTCGACATCTTCGCGCAATTTGGCTGCCTGATCCGCTGGCAGCAATTCATCAATCTTTGGGTCATCCAACCCGGAACAGGAAATCCCTTCGTCTAATTTCTCACCTTTACTGCGTCCAAACAGGATGAGTTGGTCATTGATCAAATCGTAACACCCCTTGAAGTCTCGCCCCATACCAATCGGCCAGCTGGCTGGTGTCACATCAAGCGCCAGCTTTTGTTCAATCTCATCGAGCAAATCAAACGGGTCTTGGCCATCACGGTCCATCTTGTTAATAAAAGTGATGATCGGCATGTCGCGTAAACGACAGACCTCGAACAATTTGAGCGTCTGTACTTCAATCCCTTTCGCTGCATCCAACACCATGATTGCACTATCGACAGCCGTCAAAACACGATACGTGTCCTCGGAAAAATCCTCGTGTCCCGGCGTATCGAGCAAATTATAAGTAATTCCGCCATTTTCAAATGTCATCACAGAGGACGCCACAGAAATTCCGCGCTCCTGCTCAACCTTCATCCAGTCAGAGCGCGCACGGCGGCGATCACCCTTGGCCTTGACCATCCCGGCGAGCTGGATCGCACCACCAAAAAGCAAAAGCTTCTCGGTCAATGTCGTCTTCCCGGCATCAGGATGCGAGATAATCGCAAAGGTCCGGCGTTTTTCGATGATGTCTTTATTTACACTCATAACTCTATTACTTTTCCTTCAAACGGATTGCGGCGCTCACGGTCCTCGACCTCGATCACCCACAAATCTGGATCACGATCAACAGCCCGCGCAATATAAGCATCGGCCTCAGATTCCGCAACTGTACTCTCACCACCCAACGCCGACATCCAGCCAAGTTCTCCGTCAAGATCGCGCTGTTGGATCAAAACCGTGCAACCTTCTTCGATGGTATTAATCTTGAGCAGGATCAACCCGCCTGCATACGCACCACGATTAATCACATAGGCGGGAATAGATTCACTTGTCAGGCGGCGCAGCTGCCCTTCAACGATAAGACCTGTCGGGATTCGTTCACCACTCATAACTAATGAAAATGGCCTTCATTGACCCAGCGCCCAACGGTCAATGAGGCATCAGCCGGTGTGTCTTCAGGGTGGTGGAAGCAATAAACGCGAATAGCTGCACCAAAAGCAATCTTATCACCCTCATGGCTCATCCCTTTATAGGCGCACATCACAGCGCCCTGGCATTTACAGCGATCCGGGTCATTGGCACCATCGAATTTTATTTTCTTGCAGGACATGATTACTTCTTCTTGATCCTCTTGCCGTAAAGCTCAAGACGATGATCAACAAGATCATAGCCAAGATCGTGGGCAATTTTAATTTTCAACTTTTCCAGATCTTCATTTTGAAACTCAACGACCTTACCGGTTTCAAGATCAATCAAATGGTGGTGATGATCGGAATTTAATTCGTAGCGTGAATAACCTTCCTGAAATTCATGGCGGATCACAAGCTCAAGCTCATCAAGAAGACTGAGCGTTCTATAGACAGTCGCAATAGAGATGGATTCATCTATCTTTCTGGCACGATCATAAACATCCTCAACCGACGGATGGTCTTCAGCGCTATCGAGCACCTTAAGAATGACCCGCCTCTGGCCTGTCATTTTCAGACCCGCTTCTGTGCAGCGCTGCTCTAACTCCGACATCATATATTCCTTTATGAACAAATATGATCAGATATTAGCCCTACTCGGCACTTTCAGCAAGATCAGTCTCTTTATCTTCAGAAATCTCTCTTTTTTTAGAAGATGCAGCAATAATACGCCGCGCTGGAAAGCTGACAAATACGCGTGCCCCCTTACCAAGATCGGATTCAAGCGAAAGGCTCCCGTCATGAAGCTCCACCATCGCTTTGGCGAGCGGCAAGCCCAGCCCTGTGCCTTGTGCCGCATACCCTGACCCTTCTGTGACTTGGCCAAAAGGTTCCATCGCCTCTTGTATCTTATCCTTAGCTATTCCAACCCCTTCATCAGACACAACAATTTGCATGCGGCCATCATCCATCATATAGGCACTTATAGAGATCTCATCGCCGTCCTCAGAAAATTTAATCGCATTAGTCATGAGGTTAATCAGAATCTGCCGAACCAGGCGGGGATCAGCATAAAGATTCGGTAAGTTTTTATGAATATCCTGCTTAATGGTTATACTTCTATCAAAAGCACGGGAATCCATCATTCTCACCACAGATGTCATCAATCCCCGCATATCAACATTGGCCTCATCCAATTCAATACGGCCAGCTTCAATTTTAGACATGTCGAGAACTTCATTGATAATTTCCAGCAAGTGATTGGCGCTGAGTAAAATATCGCCTTGGTATTCAGCGTATTTTTCACTACCAAGAGGGCCAAACGTCTCTTTCACCATCATTTCAGAAAAACCGATAATGGCGTTTAGCGGCGTGCGCAGCTCGTGGCTCATATTGGCAAGAAATGTAGACTTGGCCATATTGGCGGCATCAGCTTGTTCCTTGGCAAGAAGGAGAGACTGCTCCATCTGCTTACGCAGCGTAATATCCATGACTGTGGTTACCTGAAAGCGGCGTTTTTGGCTGAGTTCCAACATGGCCGTTGTAAACAGCGCATTGGCAATGCTGCCATCCTTACGGATAATTTTCATCTCCCCGGTATTGCGCTCTCCGGTTCTTAAGAATTCATCATAGTTTCTTTTGACAACTTCACGCTCGTCCGGCGTCACAAGGCTTGTGATGTCTGCATTGATCAGTTCATCGCGGGACCAGCCGTAAATTCTTACAAAGCTGTCATTTACACGCACAATCTGACCACTGCCATCAGTCACGACAATCCCCACCTCACTCACCTCAAAAACGGAGGTCAAAAGTGAAATAGCGTCATCACGTTCTCGCTGTAAAATAGACTGGTCAGAAACATCCGCCTGACCGATAACATCCAGAAGAACGACATTATCTTTCTTATCTTTAATGGGGTTAACCCAAAATCCGTTTACCCGCACGCCGCCAGGAACCGTAGGAAGGGCCAAAATGGTAACAGGCTTCTTTTTGGTGATGCAGACTTCAAAAGACTGATGAAAATGACGGGCGTTTTCGCTATCCATGAAGCTTTCAATGGGATGGCCAACAACCTGTTCGGCGCTATGACCAAAATAATCAAGGGCGCGCTTATTGGCTTCATGGACAACAAAACGGTCATCCTCGGAAGCCTGCACAATAAAACGCGGAATAGGCATCACTTTGAAAAGCGCTGTATGATCGAGGGGCGTATCATTCATATTAGGACCCTTCTCGCGCTATTCTTCAGATGTTTGGACGTATCTTTCGAGAGGGCTTATCTCATAATATTGAAGAACTTTATCACCTTCATGGTCGGTGCCTTCCAAATCATTTTTAAGATTCAGAAGTAACTCATCTACTTTTTCGTCCGGTTGCGGCTCAGCAACGCAACACGACATGGTAAGAGGCATCTTGCTATCACCTAGATTAATAATAACGTCTTCCTCTTCAAGCTCATGACGCAGGCGTTCCAGCGCGGCAAGACCGCCTTGCACTTCCGATTGCTTGAGGCATAAAACAAATTTGTCATCTTCAAAAACATAGGCATCATCAAAGGCCCGCATAGATTTCTTGATAAGATCTGCCACAAGCATCATATATTCTTTTGATTTTTCTTCTCCAAAAGCATCCATGATTTTTGGGTATTCATCAATACGGGCAATAGCCACCGTAAACTGCCTGCCGTTACGGGCAAAACGATCAAGCTCTTTTTTAAGATCCCTGACCAAGGCTCTTCTGCTGCGTAGGCCCGTCAATGGATCTATTCCTGTATTTTCGAGCAGGCATTCTCTTTCAAGCTTTACAAGCTGATTTAAAAATTCTTCAAACAATGACGTTAGGGATTTAAAAAGATCCTGATCAGGTTTCTGACCTGATGAAGCAGCATCAACAAGAGCGTTGCCGGCATCGCATAAATTGTCATGCATTTCCTGCAGACCTTTTAAACTTTCTACTTCGAGAATTTCTCTACCCTGCATTTCTTCCAGCCAGGTTGAAAAATATTGTGGCTGTTTTATATCTACGGACTCTGAATAGAAAACCTTGCTTATGACTGCGTCAAACCACGCCACATGCTCCCGCATCGCAGGCGTAAGCTCTTTGAGCTTCCTGTCAAGATCATATTCTAAAGGCATCGTCCCCTCGTTTCATTCCATCCTTAATATAGAATATACAGCAAATACTTTGAAATTGGTTAACAAAGCTTAGGAGCCTAACCATTCTTTTTCAAGATTATCGAGATTTCCGTCCTGAATAGCCTGCCTCACCTCCCGCATAAGACGGTTAAAAACGGCTACATTATGCTGTGCAAGTATCTGAACCCCAAGAATTTCATTGGCTTTCAGCAAATGATAGATATAGGCCTTTGAAAAATCACGAGACGCTGGCAAATCCATAGTCCTATCCAAAGGCTCAGGATCGTCCCTGTAACGCGCATTTTTGATATTAATGGTTTCCTTCGCCTGCCCTTTAACAAAAGCCATGCCATGGCGGGCCAGCCGCGTTGGAATCACACAATCAAAGGTATCAATCCCCAGACGAACAAAAGTAAAAACATCTCTAATCCGGCCAATGCCAAGGAAATGAACCGGCCGATCAGGATGGATATGCGGCGCCGACCACTCAACGATACCACGCATTTCCTCATCTGTACCACCGAGGCAACCGCCAATCGCCGTACCAAAAAACGGCCGGTCTTTGGTATAAGCAGCACTTTCTTCGCGCAGCCCTTGATAAACCCCGCCCTGAACAATGCCATAAAGTCCTTGCGCGCCATTATCATTCTCTTCAAAAGCCTTAAGACAACGATCACCCCAGCGCATGCTCATCGCCATCGATTTGGCTGTATAATCTTCGCTGTCGTGATAGGCCGTGCATTCATCAAATTGCATCAGCAAATCAGCCCCAAGTTTGCGCTGAATATCCATCGAGCTTTCCGGCGTCAGCTTAATCTTGGCACCATCGATATAAGAACGAAACACCGCGCCCTCTTCAGAAATTTCGAGCAGGCTTTTATTTTCGTGTGCTTTGTCCCGCCCCTTAATCTCATCGGCGCAGGAGCCATGCCCCATCGAAAATACCTGGAACCCGCCGCTATCTGTGAGCAGTGGCCCATCCCATTGCATGAATTTATGAAGCCCACCCATTTTCTCGACAAGATCGGCCCCGGGCTGGAGCATCAGATGATAGGTGTTGGAGAGAATAATATCGGTTTGCGCTTCATGGAGCTGCGTCGGGGACAGAGCCTTGACGGTAGCCTTAGTGCCGCAGAAAATATAATTCGGGGTTTCAATCGTCCCATGCGGCGTCTTGAGCTTGCCCAAACGCGCAGAGCTCTTGCTATCGCGCGCGGTAATATCGAATGAGAAATTGGAGTATTCTAAGTTAGGAAGGTTCAATCTTAAGCCGCTTTAGCTTCCAGCGCCTTTTCCACTTGGGCTTTGACTGGGCGCAAAACCGGGTCAAGCTTGGTAGATGCTGTAGACGTCAAAAACGAATCAAAGCCACCTTTATGCTCGACGGTGCGCAGGCCTGCAGCACTAGCACGTAGCTTTACCCAACGCTTCAGGCTATCCGAATACAGACTCGTATCCTGCACATTGGGCAAAAAACGGCGGCGGGTTCTGTTCTTGGCGTGGGACACATTGTTTCCACTCATAACGCCTTTTCCAGTAATCATACAACGACGGCTCATAGCACTTTATCCTTCAATAAAGGGGTTGTCTTAATCTGAGGCGGAAGATAGGCGAGAATATGCCCAAAAGTCAAGTATTACTCGGTAACACGGTCCATAATTTTCAGAAGGTCTTTTGACATGCGGTTAGTACGATTAACATCGCGTCCGATTTGACCCAGAGTTTTCTGGTAAGCCTTGGAGCTGCCATCAAGTTTTTCAACACTGCGTTTAAGATCAGAGATTGTTTCCTTGAATTCAAGACAAGCCAACCTGTTGGTTTCCACAGCTTGCTCAAGCACTTCCAGTGCCCTCTTAAGTCTTTCATGGGAGCAATTATCATTGTTTGCCCGAAGCGATATAGCGAAACCCATAATCTTACTTTCTAATCCCTGTTGCATTTTTTTATAGTTATTATGCTTAACATAATTTTAACATATATTTCCATATAAAAATGACAAAAAACATAAAAAAGTTGTATAGCCGCAACCAATACAACCTAGAAAGAATCGTTTGTATGAGTTAAATCAAGGCTTTATTGGCCAAAAGATAAGCACAAAAAAGCGCGGCCAAAAAGACAATATGAGCACCAACATTGGTAAAAATAGCCCAGCGCAGGATCTTATGATCGACTTTGGCTGTGGCGCCTTCAGGACCAATCCAGTCATTTTTCAATGTAGACCCGCTTATATCCTTCACCGGCCCACCCAGCGCCACGCTTTTGTGCCAGGCCAGAGCGCTCAAAGGCAAACCACCCTGATAATACGGCGCCATGCCCTTAGCCTTACCGGGCCGTATAAGGGCAATGACCTTCCTAAAAGCCCCGCCATACCCAATAAACGAAAACAGAATACCAGCAAAAATAGATGGCACAATCCCCATAAGTCTTTCTAAAACCAGGGGAATTTCTCCAAACCCCTTGGTAAAGCCGTCCTTACCGAACCGCCAGCCCAGCATCGCCACACAAGCGTAAACAAAGGCCAGTGGCAATCCACCGATCAAATACCAAAAAATCGGAGCAACCAACCCTTTATCAAAACTGCGAGCCAAAAATGCCATGGCCGTGCGGGTAATACCAAAATCATCAACGCTATTGAGATCCACCCTTGTTGAACGTGAAACAATGTAATAAGCCCCCTTGCCCATCTCTTTCTTTTCTAAGGCAAAATACAGTTTGAGCACCGCAAACCACACAGAACCCGAAGTTATTAACATCGAGAGAACAAGAACCTCTGAAAAACCATCATAACTGTAATTCAAGGCAAGATTTTCACAAATTTTAGCTATTAAAAGGCAAGCACCCATCATAAAAGCGGTCAAAAGAAAGCCTCTAAGCATTAAATCAGGCTTTGAACGGTGTAAACGGTCCATACGTGTACCCAAACCTCCAAAAACACCATCCAGAACACCCCAAATGAGTGGATTAGCATTACCTGCCAACGGCCCCGTGATCATCCCTACAACCATACTGATGAAGATTGCGGCAATAGCATAAGGGATGCGATCAGCATCAAATATTTGAGTGTGTATTTGTGTGTAGAGATCAAGCATATAAATTGTTTTATTTCAGTTAGTTACATTCATTTTCTAATATGATACAGTGAGTAATCCTCGGATCATTATGCTGCGCATGCGAGATATTGAAGCCTTTTGCGCTATAATAAACTATAAGGGACGTAATAAAAAGAGGACCAACGATTGCTCTACCATCTTTATGAGTTACAACATGCGATGCTAACGCCGCTGCGCTATCAGGCAGAGATGGCGCGTATGGCGCTGCAAAACCCATGGAACCCGCTTTCCTATACGCAGCTGGGTCGTACCATGAGCGCCGGTGCCGAAATGATCGAGCGCACCACAAGACGTTTCGGCAAACCAGAATTTGAACTCTACGAAACCAAAATTGGCGGCAAAAAGATAAGCGTCACCGAAAAAGTGATTGTAGAAAAACCTTTTGCACGGCTACTAAATTTCAAACGCTCCACCAAACGCAACGACCCTACCGTGCTGATTGTCGCCCCAATGTCCGGACATTACGCAACCTTGCTACGCGGCACAGTGGCAGCCCTGCTCCCGCATCACAACGTTTACATCACCGACTGGACGGATACACGCCAGGTGCCTTCGGCTGACGGTGCCTTCAACCTTGATACTTACATCACTTATTTGCGTGAATTCATGAGCCTGCTTGGGCCGGAAACGCATCTGATTGCTGTCTGCCAGCCCGCCGTACCGGTACTCGCCGCCGTCTCTTTGATGGCCACTGAAAATGACCCCAACCAGCCGCTATCCATGACACTAATGGGCGGCCCCATTGACACGCGCGTGTCCAAAACCGAAGTAACAGAGCTGGCGGAAACGCGGCCTCTCAAATGGTTTGAGCAAAATGTTATCCTGCGTGTGCCGTATTATTATCCTGGTGCTATGCGGGAGGTTTATCCCGGCTTTATCCAGCTCAGCGGTTTCATGTCGATGAATCTCGATCGCCATGTCGGCTCGCATATGCAGTTCTACCAACATCTTGTCAGCGGCGATGGTGATTCAGCCGAGGCACACAGAAAATTCTATGATGAATATCTCTCGGTCATGGATATCCCCGCCGAGTTTTACCTGCAAACCGTCGAAACTGTGTTCCAGCGCCACCTATTACCACGTGGGAAAATGAAATGGCGCGATTCCCTTACCGACGAACTGGTTGATGTCCGTCCACAGGATATTACGCGCACAGCACTGATGACCGTTGAAGGCGAACTGGATGATATCTCGGCGCGCGGCCAAACCACCGCCGCACACGAATTGTGTTACGCCTTACCCCAGAACAAGCAAATACACCATTTCCAGCTTGAATGTGGCCATTACGGTATCTTTAACGGTCGACGCTGGCGCGAACAAATCATGCCGCGCATCCGTCACTTCATCCGCGATATGGACCCGGGCAAAGATTCCGTTCCCAAGAAGGATCTCGAAAAAGTTCCGGATCTGGCACCCGATCAATATGTGCGAGACAAGCACGGAATTGTGGCGACACGGCGCTGGCTCAAAGAACATCGCAGCGAAAATTACCGTGAAATGAGCGATGCCCCAGCTAAATAAAGACCAAAACCAAAGGTGAGCTTTGCCTTCCAACAAACTAAAAAATAAAGATTTTTTCTCTCTTGCGTCATGGCTTAATCTGCTCCATTTTGAGCCGCCTGAATATACGCAGGAGCCACCATTGCCCACTCTACTCGATAACAAATACATCCAAATTAAACGCAGCACCCGGGCGCGGCGGCTGGCGCTGCGCGTCGATTTCAAGGACCGTGTCATTTATCTGGTGGTACCCAAACGCACAGCACTAAAGAAGGCCTATGCCTTCGCCCACGCCAATAGCGACTGGATCGACGAGCAGCTTGAAAACATGCCCGATGCCATTCCTTATGAAGACGGTGCGGTTTTGCCACTCTTTGGACAGGATACACAGCTCGACATCACTTATGATTCTGGTTTAAAAAGAACGACTATTGCTTTGATAAACAATCAACTAGTGATCAGAACCAACAAAGAAGACCCGTCCGGGCGCATCGAGCGTTTCCTACGGCAAATGGCGAAAGATAAGTTTGCCGCGCTCTCCCATGAAAAGGCGGGAATTATCGGTAAGAAAGTCGCGCATGTTACTGTTCGCGATACGAAAACCCGCTGGGGCAGTTGCGATGAAAACGGTCGGCTGTCTTATTGCTGGCGTTTGATTTTTGCCCCCTATGACGCGATGGATTACATCGTTGCCCACGAAGTCGCGCATCTGGAACATCTCGACCACAGCACCGCGTTCTGGAATGTATGCCGCGATCTATCGGACAACTATGTAGACGGGTATTACTGGATCCATAACAATGGCTGTGAGCTTATGCGGTATGGGAAAGCGGCGTAAGGCTAGCGCATTAATATAATCGGCACTTCGTGCTCGTTCTCCACTCTGTCCGACACTTCATTCATCATAGAAAGTTTTAACTCTGTTATTGATTCTGTTAGCTGGCCCTTGGTTTTACAGGTTAAACTGATCTCCACCCTGGTTCTACAGTTTGCAACTCCCAAGCGATTGCTTATAGCCTCTATAGCTTTCAACTTTAACTCCTTACCAACTGCCGCCTCTTTAAATTCCTGTAGCAGATTTATAAGATATTTTTGTCCGGGCTCTGTTATGTAGTTAAGGTTTTTTTGGATAATTTTTTCTGTTTTTGCCTTCATGAGTTGGCTAATCGCGCTATCTACATCTCTTCTCGCTTGCTCATGGGCCTCTGGGCGATAAATCGCCGTCATGCTGTCTGAATCACAAAAGTCTTCCATCAGTAACTCCCTGGTTTTATGAACCTTGGGCATTACTACAACAAATTTTACTATTACGTCAAATAAGTGCGGCTTGAATAAAATCCAGTGCGCCCTGCAAAATATGTTGTGCCGCTAGTTTATCAACCACATGTTTTCTCTTTGTTCTGGACATATCCACAGATTCAACCAGAAAGCTTTCCACCGTTTCTGTGGATAAACGCTCATCCCACAGGGCTATCCAGGGGTTATCCCCAAAGATATCCGCATGGTTGCCCATCTCCTGCGCAAAATCGCGCACCGATTGGCAGCGCTTTCCTTCCGTCCCGTCCATATTGACTGGATAGCCCAGCACAAAGCCGCCAATCTCGTAATCGGCAATCACCTGCCGTAATTCCTCGATATCTTTGGTGAATTTGGTACGTTTAATGGTTTTAAGCGGCGTGGCGATAGAATGCGCCGGATCAGACACCGCCAGCCCAATGGTTTTGGTGCCCGGGTCCATCCCGAGCAGGCGTACGTCTTTGGGCGCACAATCAATAATATCTTTTAACAATCCAATCGGCATAGTCTCTATCGTTAACCTTCTTGCCAGCCATAGTTACGAGTGCTAGAAGATCTAGGCTTAAAAACAAGGAATTGCAACTATGTCGATGGACAAGGAAACAATACGCAAAGTCGCCGGTCTCGCCCGCATCAAGATGGATGATGTAGAGCTTGAGACGATGGCACCACAGCTTTCCAAGATTATCGACTGGATCGAACAACTCTCTGAGGTCAACACCGATAATGTCGAACCGCTGGCCAATGTGGTGAATATCAATTTGGCCCTGCGTGAGGACAAAGTGACCGATGGCGGTTGCACCGATAAGGTGCTGGCCAATGCCCCGGAAGAAGTGCAGAACTTTTTCGTCGTCAGTAAGATTGTAGAGTAGATCATGAGCGATTTAACCCATATGAGCATAGCCGATGCGCTAAAAGGCCTTGAGAGCAAGGACTTTACAGCGGTGGAACTAACACAGGCCCATATTGACGCTATGGCAGCTACAAAAGATTTGAACGCTTTTGTCACGGAAACGCCGGAGATTGCCCTTAAGCAAGCCGAAGAATCCGATAAGCGCCGCGAAGCTGGAAAAGCCGGCGCATTAGACGGCATTCCGCTGGCAATCAAAGACCTCTTCTGCACCGAAGGTGTCCAAACCACCGCTAGTAGCCACATCCTCGAAGGCTTCATCCCACAATATGAATCGACCGTCACGGCGAAGTTATTCGCTGACGGCGCGGTGATGCTCGGCAAAACCAGCCTTGATGAATTTGCGATGGGCTCTGGCAACACACACAGCTATTTTGGGAATGTCATTAATCCGTGGAAAGGGTCTGATGCTAAAGATCTGGTACCCGGCGGCTCGTCCGGCGGCTCAGCGGCTATCGTTGCCGCGCGCGGCGCGATGGGCGCTACGGGAACCGACACCGGCGGCTCGATCCGTCAACCTGCCAGCTTTTGCGGCATTACCGGCATGAAACCCACCTATGGAAGATGTTCGCGCTGGGGTGTTATCTCTTTTGCTTCT
Source organism: Micavibrio sp. (assembly GCA_021604545.1). GTDB lineage: Bacteria > Pseudomonadota > Alphaproteobacteria > Micavibrionales > Micavibrionaceae > UBA5701. Next base: position 391,894 of record BQJE01000001.1, on the reverse strand, counting down.
TCACTGGATCAACCCGGTGCCTTTGCCCGCAGCGTAGAAGACTGTGCGTTGCTACTTAATTCTATGGCCGGGCACGACCCAAAAGACAGCACCTCCGCGCAAAAAGACGTGCCGAATTTTGCCGCTGCCATCACCGGCGACATCAAAGACCTCAAAATCGGCATCCCGAAAGAATACCGTATGGACGGCATGCCTGAGGAAATAGCAAAACTCTGGCAACAGGGCGCAGAATGGCTCAAAGACTCCGGCGCAGAAATTGTTGATGTGTCCCTGCCCCATACAAAGTATGCACTGGCAACTTATTATATCATTGCCCCGGCCGAAGCTTCTTCCAACCTTGCCCGCTATGACGGCGTACGTTACGGCCAACGGGTCGAGGGTGAAGATTTACGCGAGATGTACGAAAATACGAGGAGCCAGGGTTTCGGCGATGAGGTAAAACGCCGGATTATGATTGGCACCTATGTGCTCTCTGCCGGATATTACGATGCCTATTATATCAAAGCCCAGAAAGTCCGTCGTCTGATCTCCGAAGATTTCACCAAAGCTTTTGAACAATGTGATGCGCTACTAACACCAACTGCACCGTCTGCTGCTTTTGCCATTGGCGAAAATGAAGACGACCCGATCAAAATGTATCTCAATGATGTCTTTACGGTTCCGGCTTCTATCGCCGGGTTGCCCGGGATTTCTGTTCCGGCCGGGCTGGACAGCAATGGCCTACCACTGGGACTACAGGTCATAACCAAAGCCTGGGACGAAGAAACCGCGTTTAGAGTTGGCGGCGTGATTGAGGAAAAGGCTAGTTTTACTGCTCTTCCCCAAACTTTAAGCCAAAAAGCGGCATAAACATTTACAACCTGTTATACTTATATCTATGAGAATTTTACTGACAACTATAATGGCGACCTTGCTGGTTTTTTGCTTCGCCCCTGTTGTGCAACCACTGGCACAGGATGTCTTTGTCAAACAACACAAAGGCTCCAAAAAACCCAAACCATCCATTATTGACCTTAACCCGCAAAAGCCGCAGGAGCAGGTAGCAGACAAAAAACCTGTGATTGATGATCGTGAACTCACATCACAACTACAGGGACAAACGGCTGTCAGCAAAGACATGGTCAACACTTACTATAAGAACTGCATAGCGCAGAAAAACGCCACCCTCAGCACAGAATCACAGGAACTGCTCTGCTCTTGCACCTCCGTTAAAATGGCGGATGAAATGAGCGTTGAGGAAATTCAAACCATGTTCGAGGATACACCGGCAGGGCAGAAAATGCGCAATGTCATGCTTGTCAGCGTTTATGCGCCCTGCATGAAATTTCCAGCCCATGACCTACTTTATAAAAACTGCACGGAGGACAAAGCCGTTAGCCAAAATTTAAAAAAATCTCAGGCAGTTTGCGAATGTTTGGCTACGAATATGGCTGATTATACTACAGAAAACGCGCCTGCGGTTATTTCGAAGGCTTTAAAGAAGAACCCCGAAAACGTAGACCCTCTAGCTCTTTTATTCGACGATCTTCATTTCAATTCTCAATCCAAAACTGTCCTAACCAGGTGTCTGTATAAGCATGAATATGGCTGGAAATAAGCCCCGCCGACATTCAACTATAGACAGCCTTGCTCTGCCCCGCTATTTTAGCCTTCTTTAAGGGCAGGAATGTTATGGCACAGCTAACCAAAGGTGAAACAGGCGAATGGGAAACGGTGATCGGCATGGAGGTCCATGCGCAGGTGATCGCCGAGTCCAAGCTGTTTTCCGGTGCTTCAACCAAATTCGGCGCTGATCCAAATTCGCAGGTATCGCTGGTCGATGCTGCGATGCCGGGCATGCTACCGGTACTGAATAAATATGTCGTCGAACAAGCCATCAAAACAGGGCTTGGAATCAACTCAAAAATCAACCGCACTTCCGTCTTTGCACGCAAAAATTATTTCTACCCCGACTTGCCGCAGGGCTATCAGATTTCTCAATTCGACCAGCCCATCGTTGGCGAAGGTAAAATTGAGATCGACCTCAAAGACGGTAGCGTCAAGGAAATCGGCATCACGCGCATGCATCTAGAGCAGGACGCCGGAAAATCCCTGCACGACCAACATCCGACCAAATCCTATGTCGATTTGAACCGTTCCGGCTGCGCGCTCATGGAAATTGTATCCGAGCCCGACATCCGCGGCCCCGAAGAAGCAGCCGCCTATATCTCCAAACTGCGCATGATCCTGCGTTATCTTGGCACTTGTGATGGCAATATGGACGAAGGCTCGATGCGCGCCGATGTTAATATCTCTGTGCGTAAGCCGGGGGATGAACTAGGGACAAGAGCAGAAATTAAAAATGTGAACTCCGTAAAAGCCGTTCAACAATCCATTGATTTTGAAGTCGCCCGTCAGATTGAAATCCTCGAAGACGGCGGCGAGATCAAACAGGAAACACGTCTGTGGGACCCGGATAAAAATGAAACTCGTTCAATGCGCTCAAAAGAAGAAGCACATGATTACCGTTATTTCCCCGACCCTGATTTACTTCCCTTAGAGCTAGCTCAAGAGCAAATCGATGCCATCAAAAAAACTCTACCCGAGCTTCCCGATGAAAAGAAGCACCGCTTCATCGATGAGTTTGGCCTGTCTGCCTATGATGCCAGCGTATTGATCGCCGAACGCCCCCGCGCTGATTACTTTGAAGAGGTTGCAAAAGATCGTGACGCTAAACTCGCCGCCAACTGGGTCATTAACGAATTGCTCGGTATTCTCAACAAGAATGAGCAGGATATTACAGACAGCCCCATCAAAGCCGAACAACTCGGCGGACTGATTGATCTCATCGCCGACAATACGATATCAGGAAAAATTGCCAAGGATGTTTTCGCCGAAATGTATAAAACCGGCAACGACGCGGCAGCAATCGTCGAAGAAAAGGGCCTAAAACAAGTCACCGACACTGGGGCCATCGAAGCCATTGTAGATGAAGTCATCTCTGAAAATCCGGACAATGTAGAAGCCTACAAAGGTGGAAAAGATAAACTCTTCGGTTTCTTTGTCGGCCAGGTCATGAAAAAATCGCAGGGTAAAGCCAATCCGGCAGCAGTGAATGAACTTTTGAAGAAGAAACTCTCATAGGAAAACAATTATGACCTTACCCAAAGGCGACCACGGCCCCCTCAATGTCACACAAAAAGCCCGCCACCGTATAATGGCCGGGCTAGGCTGGGACCCGGCAGGCAAAGCAAAACTGAGCGACAAAATCGAAAAAGCCATGGGCGGCAAGAAAACCCATCATGACCTTGATCTCGCCTGTTTCGTTTACGACTCTCACAACACCTTTATCAGTGTGGTTTCCCCCAACCAGGCGCAGGATATTGACGCCAGTGGCAAAATTTATCACAGCGGCGATAATGTCGCCGGCTTTGGCGATGGAGATGACGAACAAGTTTCAGTTGAACTCAAAGATCTACCCACAGACATCCATCATATTCTCTTCATTGCCAAAATCCAGACAGGCCATGATTTTTACGAAGTCGCCGATCCGGAAATACATCTGACTGACGGTTTTAGTAATGACACTCTTTTGGAAACACCCATCAATCACGAGGAAGGGCACAACAAGGATGTCTTTGTCTTTGCCCATATCTATCGCAGCGGCGAAAGCTGGCAACTTCACCACGTTGCTGAATATCTATGTTCGGAAGAAAACGAACAGTGGCACGAGGAACTCAGCCGCTTTTTAACGATAAAATAACCTAACATAGCCCTTAAGGCATTGATCTAACATCTAACAACTGCTAACTGATACTGGAACGGAGACTTGGCCGAGTGGCTGAAGGCGCGCCCCTGCTAAGGGTGTATAGGGTTTATAGCTCTATCGAGGGTTCGAATCCCTCAGTCTCCGCCATTTTTCTCTTATAGATTGTAGAATATAACCATGGCTGATCCGATATTTGACACTCCCAAATGCTTTCTGACCCAAAAGCGTAAAACGCACATAAAGCTACATATCATTAGAAATGAAAAACTTAGTGCCTGGCTTAAAAAGCAAGACACCAGCGTAAGAAAGGGCGCCGCAGAAAACGGTTTTGATAAAGAAGAATCTATTCTTCTGATTACACGAAATAAAAACGGCAGCATTAAAAACATTACAATCCGAATGGATAAAGAAATTCGTCTTTATGATATGGCGCAGGTTGCTAATAGGATAACAACTCTCTTTAGCAGTAACTTTTTGAAAAGCACCAGCTTTGAAATTCAAAGTGAAAAACTTTCTCAAAACAATCTGGGCAATGCCCATATCGGCTGGGCGCTAGGTTGCTACGAATTCACCAAATACAAAAAATCAAAAAAAGAAAACCCAGCACTACTCTGGGCCAAAGGCATAGATAAAAAGCGCGCCAATGCTTATATCCAGAGCGTGTGCATGCTCCGTAGCCTGATCAACACACCGGCCAATGACATGGGGCCGGAGGAGCTGGAAAAGGCCGCACGCAAACTGGCAACGACACACAAGGCGACGATCAAAGTCGTCAAAGGCAAGGAACTTGAAACAGGGTTTCCAATGGTGTTTGCCGTGGGTGATTCCAGCCCCCGCCGTCCACGCCTTATTGATATCAAATGGGGCAAAGCCAAAGATCCAAAACTTACAATCATTGGCAAAGGCGTTTGTTTCGATACTGGCGGTCTGGATTTAAAGCCATCTGCATATATGCGCCTAATGAAAAAGGATATGGGCGGGGCGGCGCACGCTCTGGGTGTCGCCAAGCTGGTAATGGGGCTGAACCTGCCTGTACGCCTACGCGTTTTAATCCCGGCTGTCGAAAATTCTGTATCGGGCAAGGCCTTCCGCCCCGGTGACATCTTCACTAGCCGCAAAGGGCTTACAATCGAGAACACTAACACCGATGCCGAAGGACGCTTGATCCTCACCGATGCACTAACGCTGGCAAGCGAAGAAAAGCCTGACCTCATTATTGATTTTTGCACACTGACGGGCTCGGCGCGCGCGGCACTGGGCCAGGACATTCCAGCCTTCTTTTCCAACAACGAAAAACTGGGCAAAGCATTGCAGGATATTTCCATGAAGAGCGAAGACCCACTTTGGGAGATGCCCCTATGGCAGCCTTATCGTCGGCACAATGAAAGTGCGATTGCTGACCTTCACAACAGCGCCGGCATTCCAGGCGATCTAATTTATAGCGCACTATTCCTTGAAAGTTTTCTTGTCGGCAAGCCAAATTGGATGCACATGGACGTGTTTGCCTGGGAAAGCTCTGGCAGGCCTGGACGACCCAAAGGCGGCTGTGACACTGGCATGCGCGCAGTCTTTGCATTGCTGGAGAAACGATATGGGCGGTAAAATCCATACAATTACGACATCACTCACTGCCCTTGTTAACAACCCTGACAACAGCTCCATAATCGGCAACCGTGATTCCCAACTCTTGTTCGGTGAAACTTTTGAAGCTGAAAGTGAATCCGGTGAATGGGTCCACGGCACATCCATTATTGATGGGTACAAAGGTCATGTGCGTACTGCACATCTTGCGCCAGCAAAAAAACCGGCCACACATTTCATTAATCAACGTTGGACCCATATATACCCGGAGGCCAGCTTTAAAACCCGGCCCGTTATAAATCTTGGCCTGATGTCACGCCTGTCTGCCGATGATCAAAAAAAACAGGATGGATTTGTGTCGGTTCCCGGTTACGGCTGGGCAAGCGAAGACCACATAAAACCACTCAGCGCTCTTACGCCTGACAAAGATTTTGTTGAAACTGCGCTTTCTTTTCTGGGCTGTCCGTATCTGTATGGTGGCCGCAGTGCGCAAGGTCTGGATTGCTCCGCGCTAGCACAGATCGCCCTGCTCCGCTCCGGCATCTCCTGTCCCCGCGATAGCGACCAACAAATAAACCTCGGTATAACAATAGAAAAAAATGGTTTGCGGCGTGGCGACCTTGTTTTCTTCAAAGGCCATGTCGGCATCATGGTCGATGACGAAAATATTTTAAACGCAACATCACGAACTATGGATGTACGAATTGAAGCACTAGACGATCTAGAAAACATTTATAAAGGTATTACCCGTATCCGGCGTATAGCCTGATTATTCTACCGGGTAATTCTGGCTGGGGCCATACGCATCACCCCCAGATGGTGTGGCTGGCGCTGCAGTGGCTGGATCAGACTTCCCTTCCAGATCGCCTATCACTTTCATTAAATCGCCCTTACCCTGAGGTTTTTCACCTGAGTCAGACTCCCTGCCATAAGGGGGATAGTAAACGTCTTCTTCCGCCTCCATCCTGCGGTGAAGCTGAACGGCCGGCACATGACGGTCTGAATTCATAACGGGCTGACCGGGCCTGAACTCTTCCAGATAATATTCTTCTGGCTGTTTAATATCTGGATTATTTTGCGCCGGCAACGGCATCGCAGTGGCAGGAATATTTCTAAAATCCACTTCTATGGTTTCTGGATATTTAAACATCGCCCCGGAAGCATAATCCCACGGCGCTCCGGGGGCGCCAATAATGGACAATGTTGAAATATCAGATTCTATAGTCACGACCTTGCGGCGATTGCCCGGCGCCCTGCAATCCACAATCATATCTTCTTTTGATTTGGTTACGGGAATCGTTTCCGGTGGGCGGAATTCATATTTCAACCCTTCAACATCAACCAGGCATAAGGCGCCATGTGCTCCCGGCGTCAGAATCGTGACATCCTGAAATGTTTTTTCAACCACGTAGGCACAAGACGACAAAACCAGAGCCAGTAATAAAAATGATAAACGGATAGAAGGCATGGAGCAGGAGCCTTTGAGAGGAAAGACGTATACGTTCTATAAATTTACCGGAAAATGAGGGCTGAAGCAATATGTATAGGGGTTTTAACCACTAAGCCACAGATTTACTCGACTTCTTCTTATCATCATTGCCCGCTTCCTTAACGATTTTAAAGTCCAGTGCGCTATCCTTGACCGAGACATTGACGCTAGAACCATCAGAAATATCCCCCTGTAGGATCATTTCAGCCAGTTTATTCTGAAGATGCGTCTGTATAACCCGCTTTAACGGCCTTGCGCCATAGGCCGGATCATAGCCCTGCTCAACCAGCCAGGTTCTGGCCTTATCATCAAGCTTGAGATGAATATGGCGATCCGCCAGCAGATCATGCAAGTAACCAAGTTGAATATCAACAATCCCTGCCATTTGTTTTTTATCCAGACGGCGGAACAACAAAATATCATCAAGACGATTTAAAAATTCTGGACGGAACGCCGCGCGCACGGCATTCATAACATCCTCACGCACCTCCTCAACATCGGCCCCATCTTTTTGGTTCACCAGATGCTCGGCGCCTAAATTCGATGTCATGATCAACACCGTGTTGGAAAAATCAACCGTGCGCCCCTGCCCGTCCGTCAAGCGTCCGTCATCAAGAACCTGCAGCAACACATTAAACACATCCGGGTGAGCCTTTTCAATCTCGTCAAACAGCACCACCTGATACGGACGGCGGCGCACAGCCTCGGTTAACGCCCCGCCCTCTTCATAACCGACATAGCCCGGCGGCGCGCCTATCATGCGGGCAACAGCGTGTTTTTCCATGTATTCGGACATATCCATGCGCACCATGGCAGAGTCATCATCAAACATAAACTCGGCCAGAGCTTTAGTCAGCTCAGTTTTACCAACACCTGTCGGGCCTAAAAATAAAAACGATCCAATTGGCCTGCGTGAATCCTGCAGCCCGGCACGCGAACGGCGAATAGCATCAGCAACAGATTTTACCGCTTCATCCTGACCAACAACACGCTGTGAAATTTTACCTTCCATCTGCAGAAGTTTTTCGCGCTCGCCTTCGAGCATTTTATCAACCGGAATACCGGTCCACTTACTAACGATCCCCGCGATGTCGTCTTCTGTAACCTCTTCATTGATCAAACTGGAATCGCTACTGCCTTCTTCCGTGGTGTGATCCGCCGCATCACCAAGTTTTTGCTCCAACTCAGGGATCGCACCATATTTCAACTCACTCGCCCGCGCCCAGTTACCCTCGCGTTCCGCTTGCTCCAGCTCAACCCGGGCCTTATCCAGCTCTTCAGTGTTTTTCTGGCCCTTATTCAGCTTTTCCTTTTCAGCCCTCCATTGCGCCGTCAAATCTGCAGATTTTGATTCGAGCTCGCTTAATTCTTCCTCAAGTTTTTTTAGACGCTCTTTGGATGCCTTGTCCGATTCTTTCTTCAGTGCTTCACGTTCAATCTTTAACTGAATAATACGGCGATCCAGTTCGTCAATTTCTTCCGGCTTGGAATCAACCTGCATCCTGAGCCTTGAAGATGCCTCATCCATTAAATCAATCGCCTTGTCCGGTAAAAACCGATCGGTGATATAACGGTTGGACAACGTTGCTGCCGAAACAATTGCCGTGTCGGTAATACGCACACCGTGATGCAATTCATATTTTTCCTTGAGCCCGCGCAGGATCGAAATCGTATCCTCAACGCTCGGCTCCGCCACAAAGACCGGCTGAAAACGCCGCGCCAACGCCGCATCTTTCTCAATATGCTTGCGGTATTCATCGAGCGTCGTTGCCCCGACCATACGCAGCTCGCCCCTTGCCAGCGCAGGTTTCAGCATATTCCCGGCATCCATAGAACCTTCGGCCTTACCGGCACCAACCAATGTATGAAGCTCATCTAAAAACAAAACAATTTCACCGGCGGCAGTTTTCACTTCATCGAGCACAGCCTTCAAACGTTCTTCAAATTCACCACGGAACTTCGCCCCGGCCAGCAACGCACCAAGATCGAGCGACATTAATCGTTTATCTTTCAAACTTTCAGGCACATCGCCATTGACGATCCGCAACGCCAATCCTTCGATAATGGCAGTCTTGCCAACGCCCGGTTCACCGATCAGCACCGGGTTGTTCTTAGTGCGACGTGAAAGAACCTGCACGGCGCGGCGAATTTCTTCATCACGACCGATCACAGGATCTAATTTCCCTTCACGCGCGGCCGCCGTTAAATCATGTGCATATTTGTTCAGCGCATCGAACTGATCTTCGGATGTAGCACTATCGGCAGTGCGGCCCTTGCGCACATCATTGATAGCCTGATTGAGCTCTTTATCACTGACTTTGGCGTCCTCAAGCGTGCCGGAAATATCAGCCTTCTTCGCCATAATCATCGCCTGTAGAATCCGCTCCCCGGTCACAAACTTGTCACCAGATTTTTCAGCCAAACTCAATGCGTTATCAATAATCTTTGCGATGTCACCTGAAAGACGAAGTTGACCCGCCCCCGGCCCTTCGACAGACGGGAATTTGGCAATTGATGTCTCAATATCACCCTTAAGGCGCGCCACATCGCCACCGGCCGCCTGGACCAGCTTAACCGTCAAACCGCTCTCATCCTCGAGCATAACCTTGAGAAGATGCTCAGGCTCTAATGACTGATGATTCAAACGCATCGCCAGAGTCTGCGCCTGTTGCAAAAAGCCCTTTGATTTCTCTGTTAACTTATCAAAATCCATGAAATATCCTTAATACGAGGCGTATCTCTTCATTATACATCATAAATATGGGGTTTTGCCGCTTTTTGACAAGAAAAAAGGCTGAAAAATATCAGCCTTATGTTCTCCGACTATAAAAGCTAAAACCTAATCCACCGCCTCTGCGGCCTTTTTGGCGGCAGGTGTACGTGTCTCATCTTTCGCTTTAGAAGATTCGCCCAAGATGCTGGTAGGCAAAGCTAAATCGTCTTTCTGGCTTGCCGCTCGATCCGCCTGGGCATCTCGATTGTTACCACCTTCACGCTGCGCATTATCTCTCGGCGCTTGCGCCCCTTGCTCAGCGGCGAATTCATTGATGACCCGCTGATAATGCTCAGCATGTTGAAGATAACTCTCTTCCAGCACGACATTGCCGCTGGAGGCTGCATCTTTAGCCAAAATCTGGTATTTCTCGCAGACTTGATGCGCTGTGCCACGAATACGTACATCCGGGCCATTGCTATCATAAACCTTCATCCGGGGTTGGTTGCTTCTACGACCGCCGCCACCGCCATTGCCCCTGTTGCTATTGTTGCGCGGGCGTCTACCTGTTGTTGCGTGTCTCATCAAAAATCCTGTTTTATCTCTATATTCCTAAAAATCAACACACGTACACCATACATCATTTGGAGACTCGTGGCCAGCCCCAGTAATGTGATGACACAATATGTTGGGTTTTTCATCCCAGTCTCAAACCGCATGTTGCGTTTGGCTGCGTTGAACAAGAACAACCTACCGCGGGACCAAATTCTATATCAACTGCCCTTCGAAATATTTTCTCAGTTATCCCCACTAGATATTTCTACAACCCGCTGATTCCCTGCCAAATCGGCATATATACCCTCGATAGAAAATCGCGATTCTTCCGCGAGTCGCACCACATCATTTTGCTGGTCATAACCGATCTCGAATAACGCCACCGCATCCTCATTCATGAGCGGTTTTAGCTGAGAAAAAATAGCTCTATACGCTTGCAATCCATCTTCGCCCCCCTGCAATGCCAGAATCGGATCATGATTCTGGACTTCCGGTGCCAGATTCGGAATGATCGCTTGCGGAATATAGGGCGGATTCGAGACAATCAAATCGAATGATTCATTAATATCTTGACCCCAATCACCCTCGACAAAGCGTATTCTGTCGGCCACTTTATGCCGCTCAGCGTTCTCTTTGGCCACAGAAAGAGCGTTTTCCGAGACATCAACCGCTACCCCTTGCGCCGATGGCCATTCATGCAGCAAAGCAATCAAGATGCAGCCAGAGCCAGTACCGAGATCGACAATACTCTGCGGTGGGCGGGCACCAAAACGCTTGAGAGCGGCCTCAATGATGGTTTCAGTATCCGGGCGCGGATCAAGAACGTCAGGCGTGATTTTGAACGACAACCCCCAGAACTCGCGCTCGCCAAGAATACGCGACACCGGCTCCCCCGCCAGCCGCCTTTCGATCATCAACTCGATTGTTTGGTTATCCTGATCGGAAACACTGATGTCGGAACAGGTAATAAAATCAGCATCAGCAACATTCAGCACGGCCTTGATGATCAACCGCGCATCAAGATCCGGGCTGTCAATGGCACCCGTAGCCAGTCTTTCCTGCGCTTTTTTGTATAGGTTTTTCAAGACTCCAGTTCAGCCAGCTTCGAGGCATGATCCTCAGCCGTCAGGGCATCAACAATCTCATCCAGCGCTTCACCGCCCATCACCTCTTCCAGCTTATAAAGGGTCAGGTTAATACGATGATCACTCACCCGCCCCTGCGGATAGTTATAGGTACGAATACGCTCTGACCGATCACCGGAGCCTACCTGCTCCTTGCGATCCGAGGATCGTTCTGCCGCCAGCTTGCTGCGCTCGGCATCATAAAGCCGCGTTTGTAGAATCTTCATCGCTTTGGCGCGGTTCTTATGTTGAGAGCGCTCATCCTGCATTTCAACCACCACGCCGGTGGGAAGGTGCGTCAGGCGCACGGCGCTGTCAGTCTTGTTGACATGCTGACCACCTGCGCCTTGAGCGCGATAAGTATCAACGCGCAAATCCTTGGTATCAATCTCTATATCAACTTCTTCAGCCTCAGGCATGATAGCCACCGTCGCCGCCGAAGTATGAATACGTCCACCGGATTCGGTTTTGGGGATACGCTGTACCCTGTGCACACCGGATTCATATTTGAGCTTGGCAAAAACATCACGCCCGGTAATTTCAGCAACGATCTCCTTGTACCCTTCCAGATCACTTTCGGAGGCACTCATCACCTCCAGCTTCCAGCCCATCTTGGCGGCAAAACCTTTATACATACCGAACAGATCACCAGCAAACAGCGCCGCCTCTTCGCCGCCAGTGCCGGCACGAATTTCAAGGATGGCATTCTTGGTATCATCTGCATCTTTGGGAACCAGCGCCAAACGAATTTGCTTTTCCAATTCAGGCAATCGTTTTTCAATGGCGCGCAAATCATCCCCCGCCATGTCCTTCATCTCAGGATCGCTCAGAAGCTCCTGAAGGTTTTCCTTCTCGGCGATAGCGTTGTTATACTCTGTGATCGCCTCAACCACCGGATCAAGCTCGGCATATTCCATCGACATTTTGGTGAATTCTTCACCGCTAAGACCACCTTGCGACATCAAAGCCGCAAGTTCTTCATGCCGCGCCCGAATGGACGCAAGTTTTTCCTGCATAGACATGGGGAGTTACTCTAAGCCTGTTTGAAGATTTTGCAACGCTGCGCGACCCAGAGGGATATTGCGTCTGATCTGCCCGCTGGAGCCCAGAGAAGGCAAGGGTTCGCCATCAAGTGTCACGGCAACACCACCGGCATTGCCGAGTGACATTTTGAGATTGGGACTATCAGGCACAAAATACTGATCGCCCGCTTTTAGAACTTTGGAGACAATTTTTTTGCCAGTGTCATCGCTAATCTCAACCCAGCTATTGGCTGTGATATTAAGGATAATGCCCGGCTCCGCCTTAGGTGCCTCCACTGCGGAGGCCATTTGCGCTGGCGTTGGCGCTGGCGGACCATAGGGAATACGAGCCTCTGCCTCTTTGATTATCTCAGCTTCCAGTTCAGCTTGCAAAGCCGGCGGCACAGGCGGCACTTCGGTCACCATGCTCCGATCTTCAACATGCATATAGCTCCAAACCACAATCACCGCAAAGGCGGCAACCAGAGAGAACAGAATAATCCATATGGCTGGAAGCTTGCTTTCAGACGCGGCAACAGGAAAATGAAGCTCAGGTTTTTCTTTAACAACGCCGGCGGATTGTTCTTTGAACAACCGCACCATACGATCAGCATCAAGACCCAAATATTCGGCATAGGAGCGTACAAAGCCTATCGCATAAACCCTGCCCGGCAATTCATCAAGACGACCCTGCTCGATCGCCTCGATCTGGCTGGCACGTATTCGGATAGCTTTTTCTATATCTGCAATGGAGCGATCATAATGAAGGCGGGCGCGGCGTAAAATGTCGCCCACCGGCATTTCAGTGCGGAAACGACCCGGCGGTGGCGCCAGGTCCTCTTTTAAAACTGCATGTCCCATAATATGAATACACTAGCACCGGGCGAAGCCCGGATACAATAAATTACAATAAATTATTATTACGCCGCTTCCTGGCTCAGCCCATAAGCCTCATGGAGTGCGCGAACCGCGAGTTCTGCATATTCCTCATCAACCAATACGGAAATCTTAATTTCCGAAGTAGAAATCACCTGGATGTTGATTCCCTTTTCAGCCAGAGTCGCAAACATTTTGCTGGCCACCCCATGATGCGAAACCATACCGATCCCGACCACGGATATCTTGGCCACGTTATCGGCAGTCAAAAGACTGGCATCCTTGAACTCCTCAAGATTGCCAATGACCTCCAAAGCACGCGTGCTTTCGCCGCGTGAAACGGTAAAGGTCATATCTGTGCCCTGCCCGTCTGAAGACACGTTCTGCACAATCATATCAATATTAATGGCCGCATCTGCCAGGGGCGTAAATAACTTTGCCGCTAGCCCTGGCCTATCCGGCACATCGAGCACAGTGATTTTTGCATCATCCCGACTACACGCTACGCCGCTTACGGTTTGCTTTTCCATGATATCTTCCTCTCTGGTTACAAGGGTTCCCGGCAGATTGCTGCCGATCGTATCTTCAAAACTGGACAGCACCTGTACCGGCACCTCTTTGTTCATCGCAATCTCCACCGAACGGATCTGCAGAACTTTCGTGCCAAGGGATGCCAGCTCCATCATTTCTTCATAAGAAACTTTATCAATTTTTTGTGCCTTTTCGACAATACGCGGATCGGCGGTGTAAACACCGTTCACGTCAGTATAAATGTCACAACGATCAGCCGCCAGCGCTGCCGCCAGTGCCACAGCCGTTGTGTCAGAGCCGCCGCGCCCCAGCGTCGCAATACGGTTCTCTTTCGTTACACCTTGAAATCCGGGCACAACAATGACCTCACCAGCATCAAGGCGTTTGTGCAACTCATCCGCATCAACATCAATCACCCGCGCTTTACCATGCATATCATTGGTATGGATTGGAATTTGCCAGCCAAGCCAGCTCCGCGCCTGCACACCTACTTCTTGCAACGCCATCGCCATCAGTCCAGCGGTTGCCTGTTCGCCACTGGATACCACAACGTCATATTCACGCAGATCGTAAACCTTGCTGATGGCATCACAATGCCCAACCAACTGGTTGGTAACACCCGACATAGCCGAAACCACAACCACGACTTTATGCCCGGCCTTCACCTCACGCATAACCTTAGCCGCAGCGGCTTCTATCCGCTCGGTGTCTGCGACGGAGGTTCCGCCAAATTTTGCAACGATTAAGGCCATAACTATCTCTAATTAAATATTCTTTTATCAACCACAGATGGACACGGATAGACACAGATTTCTTATTGAACTCTTTTATCAGTGTTCATCTGTGTTTATCTGTGGTTAAAAGACCCTGTTATTTACAGGAAAGATTGGGTTTATGTCCAGCACTGTTCAAAAAAGCGAAATAGAGCATTTTTCCAAGGATGCGCCCCTCTGGTGGGATGAAAGCGGGCCGTTTGCGCCGCTTCACCGCCTCAACCCTGTGCGGCTTGATTATATCAAAACCCAGATTTGCAGCCATTTTGACCGCGATCCCAAAGATTTTAACGCACTCGAAGGCCTAAACATACTCGATATCGGCTGCGGCGGCGGGCTGGTTTGTGAGCCCATGGCCCGAATGGGCGCAAATATCAGCGGTATTGATGCCGATGGAGTTGCCATCGAAGTCGCCAGCGACCATGCAAAGCAATCAGGATTGGAGATTAATTACCAGGCAACAACCGCCGAAGAAATGGGCGGCACATATGACATCGTCCTCGCGCTCGAAATTGTCGAGCATGTCAGCAGCATCGAAGACTTCGTGGCCAGCTGCGCCAAACTGGTCAAACCCGGCGGACTGATTATTTTCTCCACCCTTAACCGCACACCGAAATCCTTTGCGCTAGGCATTGTCGCCGCGGAATATATTTTGCGTTGGGTCCCGCGCGGCACCCATAGCTGGCAAAAATTTGTAAAACCATCCGAACTGGCCAAAGTGGCACGACAAAACGGCCTCAAACCCGGCGACATCACCGGCCTGATCTATAACCCGCTCAAAAACGGCTTTACCCTGTCAAAAACCGACATTGATGTGAATTATTTGATGAGCGCCAAAAAAATACAGGAGAAACCATGAACACATTCTTCCTCATCGCCATGTTACTGGCCATGCTTTCTGTTCTCGGCGTCCTAGGAATCGGCCTGTTTTCCATGATCAAAGGCGGAGAATTCAACAAAAAACACGGCAATACGCTAATGCAGGCGCGTGTAACGCTACAGGGGCTTGCCTTGGCCCTGTTTGCACTGGCATACTTTACCTCGCAAACCTGATCAAGCCTGAGAAGGAGTTCACACCAAAATGAAAATTCTTGTCCCCGTCAAACGGGTCGTCGATTTTAACGTTAAAATCCGTGTCAAATCCGACAATAGCGGCGTTGATCTGGCCAATGTCAAAATGTCGGTCAATCCGTTCGATGAAATCGCCATCGAAGAAGCCGTGCGCCTGAAAGAATCCGGCAAGGCCACAGAAATTATCGCCGTCTCCATCGGCCCCGAAAAAGCACAGGAGCAGCTTCGCACCGCCATGGCCATCGGTGCCGATCGCGGCATACTAGTGCAAACCGATGACGAAGTCGAACCACTCGCAGTTGCCAAAATCTTAAAAGCCCTTGTCGACAAAGAAAGTCCAGACCTCGTCATCATGGGCAAGCAAGCCATTGATGATGATTCCAATCAGACCGGGCAAATGCTCGCTGCTCTGCTCGGCTGGGCGCAGGGAACCTTCGCCTCGAAACTGGAAATTGCCGATGGCTCCGTCAAAGTCACCCGCGAGATTGACGGCGGGCTGGAAACGCTGGCGCTGAAAACTCCAGCGATTATCACCACCGATCTACGCCTCAATGAACCGCGCTACGCCAAACTGCCTGACATCATGAAGGCCAAGAAAAAAGAGCTGGAAACCATGTCCTCCGGCGATCTTGGTGTTGATACCGCAAAGCGCCTCGAGACCTTAAAAGTTGCTGAACCAGCACAAAGAAGCGGCGGCATTATTGTCGCCAGCGTCGACGAGCTAATTGATAAACTCAAAAACGAAGCAAAGGTGATCTCATGAGCATTCTTGTCCTCGCCGAACATGATAATACGGGGCTAAAAAGCTCAACCCTCAACACGATCACCGCAGCCAAGGAAATTGACGGCGATGTCCATGTGCTGGTGTGTGGCTCCGGCTGCGACAGTGTTGCGCAAGCCGCCTCTAAAGTTGACGGCGTATCCAAAGTTTTAAAATGCGATGCGCCGGAGCACGAACACCCACTGGCAGAAAACATCGCGCCCGTGATTGTTGATCTGGCTCCAAACTATTCCCACATCCTTGCCCCGGCCACGACCTTTGGCAAAAATATCATGCCGCGCGCCGCCGCCCTGCTTGACACGCAACAAATATCCGAGATCATCGCCGTCGATGCGCCCGACACCTTCCAGCGGCCAATTTATGCAGGCAACGCCATCGCCACCGTCAAATCAAGTGATGCGATTAAACTCATTACCGTGCGCGGCACGACATTCGATGCCGCCAATGCCGAAGGCGGCAGCGCTTCGATAGAAGATGTCTCCGGCAAAGGCGATTCTGGCCTCTCTAGTTTTGATAGCGCCGAACTCTCCAAATCCGAACGCCCCGAATTGACAGCGGCCAAAATTGTTGTCTCCGGCGGACGCGGGGTTGGCTCGGCTGAAAATTTTGCGATCATCGAAAAACTTGCTGATAAACTTGGCGCGGCTGTTGGCGCTTCCCGCGCAGCCGTAGACGCCGGTTACGTGCCCAATGATTATCAGGTCGGGCAAACCGGTAAAGTCGTCGCGCCTGACCTATACATTGCCATCGGCATTTCCGGTGCCATCCAACATTTGGCTGGTATGAAAGATTCAAAAGTGATTGTGGCCATTAACAAAGACGAAGAAGCCCCGATCTTTTCGGTTGCCGATTACGGGCTTGTCGCCGATCTCTTTGATGCCGTGCCGGAGTTAGAGGGTAAGCTCTAGGAGAATTCATTTTCTATTGTGGGATAGGTTACCCCGTAAGTTTCAGGCTCCTCATCAGTGGATTCAAATTTTGGAGCTGCCCTGCTGTCAGAAGAACTTAGCGCCTTCTCTATCGCCAGCTTTAAGCCATCATAGTCATAGGGTTTTCTAATGATATCGTCTGGCTCAACGGACAAACGTTCACACTCTTTTCTCAAATCATCTTGGTGGTAAGATGAGCCCAGAAAAAAAGGTCCTTGATAATTATACTCTGACTGGCGACATACCTTGAGAAAGTCCAGACCATTCAGTTTTTGCTTCAAATCATAATCGGAAAGGACCAAGTCTATTTTGTTTGCCTTCATAGCTTCGAGGGCACCCGGCACATCTTCAGTAGTAACAACGCTGTAACCAAGGCTCGCCAAACGATCTCCTAGCATGAGACGGACATCTAACTCGTCATCCACAAGAAGAATTGTTTTTTTATTCTCAGTCACTTGTCTCTCCATTTAAAAACGCCCAATCCCTTATTTTTCGGGGGTTGGGGCAGAATAGCATAAATATTACGAAAAATACAAATTTTACCTTAAAACTTAAGCCGGAGGCTATTTTTCCAAGGTCTCATGCCCAACAACCTGCGCCACCTGAGCTGTTGCTGCCACACACTTCACAGGTGGTGTACCAATCCAATGACTCACAACGGTTGAAATTTGCGTAAAATTATACGGTTTGGTTAAAGCGCTATTTGGCTTTTTGCCATGAGGAAGGTCCTCAACAATACGTGCAAGTTTTTCGTCACCCTGACCAGTTGATAAAATGATAGGCGTACGGCAGATCGGGTCCGGCATTGTGCGTATAGCCTGGATAAGATCTGAGCCATGTAGTTCGGGCACTTTCGGATCCAGTATGGGTGGCTTCTGTTTCTTTAAGAACATTTCCTGATCCGTTATAACCAAAGATATGCCACCCTTTTCCACAATCTTACGACCCTCTTCACCATAGGCCGCACTCACAACAGAATAACCTTGCACTTCCAACATCCCGACGATTACTTCGCGTATTTGACGCTCGTCATCAACAACAAGGATAGCTCCCTGCCCTTGCTTTACTTCGGCAGCTGATGCTGCCTCCGGCGTTACAGCCGCAGAGAAGGTTTGAATATTTTTGAGATCGACAAGCGCTCCCTCCATAACTTTTTGGATGGCAGTTGCAATTTTCTTTGCGTCAAACCCTTCTACAACTGTAGACCTTGTGTCTAAAACACTGCCATCAAAATTACGTGCTTCTGTTGGACCCTCTGGTGGACGAATAAAAACAACACCCGTCTGGTGTCCCCTCTCACGCAAAGCCTTTAAAAAATCTGAGCTACTGATACTAGGCGCTTCGTCTTTGAGAATAAGAATGTCGTTTGCGGCTGCGAGTTCATCAACTTTAGTGGGATCAATAATAGGTACGAGTCCTTGAGGCTGCTTAATAGCGACCAGGCTCTCTCTTGAACATGCTGTTGATACATTAAGCATGCCAAGGCGGTCCGTTAAAACACCAACCCATTGCCTCAGCGTTTCTTCCTCACCTCTAACCACTGTAATTCGTACGTTCTGTATATTCTCGGACATTCTTCATTCTCCGTTATTCATGGAAAAAGGCCCTTTTAAGGCCCTTTTTATGTATTTAGCAACATGTTTAGCACATGCATTACGAAAATTGCAACAGGTTTTATTGACATAAGGAGAGGAGGGGCGACCTAAAGCACACCTGGAAGGCTTTGCTATAGACGCAACCCGATGAGAAAGCGAACAAAAGGAGGTGACCTATACTCTGACGGTTAGTCTTCTTTTTCTCCACCAATTTGAAACACCGGTTTATCGGTTTTATCAAACTTCGTGCCTTCAGTTTGACAATCATCAAGGATGGTTTTGTTCATCACCGCGCCCGTAAAATCTGCATCGCGCAAATCTGCACCGGTTAAATTGGCGTAAGATAAATCAGCACCATGGAACTGGCCGCCTTTCATCTGTGTGCCTGACAAATCGGCATAGCGCAACTTCGCACCTTCGAAATTGGTTGGGCTAAAACGTTTAGTACCACTACCCTCTCCGAATAAAAGTGAACCGCAATTGGCACCCTTCATATTGACGTGTGCAAAATTGGCATTCTTAAAGCTGGAGCCACGCAGATCGGCTTCCTCCATGTCGCAATTGCGAAAATCAGCCTCATCAACCACAGCGCTTTGCAATTCCACTTTATAAAGATTCATGCCGAAAAACTTGGCTCCCACAGCCTTAATTGCCGTCAGTTTCTCCATCTTGAGGGATTGCAAAGAGCGCAAATCAATCGCGCTGAGATCAAGCTGCTTGCCGGATTTCCCGGCGCTTTCCACCCAGCTTTTGTGCGTTTCAATCATCTGGCCAAGCGGCTCATCCATATCGGCGACAGACGTACCGATATTTTTATCAGTAATCGCACTAGAAAGATCAACGCCTTTCTCCTCCAGCTCACCGATTTCAACACCGGTCAAAATCGCTGATTTCAAATTGGCTCCTTTGAATTTTGCGCCGTCAATATCAGCGCCGGATAAATCAGCACCTTCCAGATATGCCCCAGATAAATCAGCCTGCGACATATTTGCACCGGCCATAATTGCATCGGAAAAATCAGCTTTGGAGGCCATCGACCCAGCCAGTTTTGCACCGCTTAAATTTGCACCGCGGAAATTCACCGCCTGACCGGCATCATAATTACTGCCATCAGACACACCGCCAATACGCAGATCTGCAGCCTCCAGATCGGCTCCCTCCAGATTAGCATTTTCAATCCGTGCGCCGCGCATATCGGCGCGCACAAATCTGGTCTTATGAAGGTTTGAATTGCTGAGATCACAAGCGTAAAGCGAGGCTTCCTGAAAATTAGCACCCGATAAATCCATGCCCGTCATAACGCAGCCCATAAAACTGGCCTGACGTAAATCCTCGCCCTGCAGGGACAAGCCCGTCAGATCGGTATTTTTAAGATCCGCGCGCCGCCCCCCTAAACGCCCGTCAATAAAGCGGTTATGCAGGCGTACCAACGCTTCGAGCTGGTCCTGGGAGATTTTTTCGAGTGGTGCTGACGCAGAAGCGGCTTGTTCTTGCATCCTTTTATTGTCCTTCGAAAATCATTAACAAATCAATAGCCTTTTGTCTTTTGTACAGAATCTAGAAATTTAATGACCTTACGGCTGTCCCAATCTGCAGGCCCTTTCACCTGATAAAGGATACGCCCTTTAGGCCCTATGAGAAAAGTCATTGGTAACTCATTGAAAAAAATGGTTTTTTGAATATTTCCCTGAAAATCATGATAAAGAGCGACATGGTTGGGGTTTATAGGCCCCAAATCATGCTTTTTCAGAAAAGCGGCTAGACCAGCCATGTCTTTGCGGTTATCAACAGAAACGGCCAATACGACCAAACTGCCGTCCTTGTAGCGATTTTTAAGGCGCTGCAGGTCCGGTAATTCAGCAATACAGGGGGAACACCACGTTGCCCAGAGATTCAGCAAGACATACCGCCCTCCGTAATCTGAAAGATTAAAGGCCTCACGTTCCGGCCCCATTATATTCAGCGGCGGCAGAGGGGGTGCCTTGGGATAGCGCTCTATCGAGGCAAATTCACTACGCGCCTCACCAGTTGATTTACTGAGCCTTATATCCTGGCGAATCCGCTCCACTGACATCGCCACAACCAGAACCATGACGATGCCAAGAAAAAACAGGATGCGCTTAAATTTTCCGGGCGTTATTGCTACCATAGAGCCTATCTTAGAGGTTTCCTTTTAAAGGCTATAGCTATAAATTTGTAGGATGAGAAAGAAAATGATAATCCTGCTGATGTGTCTGACCCTTGGTGCTCCCATTTCTGCTTGTGGCATCAAGCCCTCAGACTTGGCCCCACCGGAAGGTGAAGAGACCAATTTCCCTCATACTTATCCTGCGGAAAGCACAGATCCGCCGCCACCGCTAAAACCTACAAATATTGATGTCGAACCTATGCCAACCGGCAGCGGAGATGTTGTGACCTATTAAGAGCAAAAAGAAATGAATGGATTTAACGAAAAAGACGGCATTCTCCATGCTGATAATGTGCCCCTGCCGCAAATAGCTGAAGCGGTGGGCACACCATGCTATGTCTACGCGGAATCCGTCATCCGTGAGCAATATGAACGCCTGGCCGGTGCCATGACAAAAGCCCTGCCATCCGATCGCCAACCGCTTCTTTGTTACGCCTGCAAAGCCAATAGCAATATAGCCGTACTGTCTTTTCTGCGCTCACTGGGTTGCGGATTAGAAATTGTTTCCGAAGGTGAATTAATGCGCGGCCTGAAGGCCGGGTTCGACGCCGATAAAATTGTATCCACCGGTGTTGGCAAACAAAAAAATGAAATCGCTGCCTGCCTTGATGCCGGCATCCATCAATTCAATGTTGAGTCTCTGCCCGAGCTTGAGATGATTAATACGGCAGCCACTGAAACAGGAAAAACCGCCAACGTTGTGTTCCGCCTAAATCCTGATGTCAGCGGCGGTGGGCACGATAAAATATCAACCGGGCGCAAGCGCGATAAATTTGGCATGGGCGTCGAAAACGTCATGAAAGCCTTTGCTATGGCTAGAGACATGGATCATGTAAACGCGCTTGGCCTGTCCATGCATATCGGCTCACAGGTCTTTACGGTTGAATCGTTTAAAGAGGCATTTGAAAAACTTCCTGCTCTTGTTCATGGCCTACGAGAATCCGGCCACACCATATCGCGCCTTGATATTGGCGGCGGATTTCCAATCATATATAAAGACGAGAAATTGCTCGATCTGGACTCCTATGCTGACTGGGTGCGCGACATTATCCTGCCCCTGGACACTGAAATTATAATGGAGCCGGGACGCTATCTTGTTGGTGGCTCCGGTGTCCTGCTCACAGAAGTTTTGTATGTGAAAGAAACACAAGATCGCTCGTTCCTCGTCGTTGATGCCGCGATGAGTGATTTGATCCGCCCCACTTTATACGAAGCATGGCACAGCATTGACGCCGTCAAAAACCGAAGCGCCTCGCCACAAACATATGACGTGGTTGGGCCCATTTGCGAAAGCAGCGATATTTTTGCCACCCAACGCTCCCTACCGGAAATGAATCAGGGTGATTTAGCTGCCATCCGCACAGCCGGAGCCTATGGTTTTTCCATGGCTTCCACCTATAATTCAAGGCCCCTACCCGCTGAAGTCCTGGTAAGCGGTGATAAATTCTCGATTATTCGTAAGCGACAAGCGCTTGAGGGTGTAATGGACGGAGAGACTATTCCTGACTGGCTAAAATAACATGATTGATCCGCTTGATTTTGAAAACCGCCATCTGATCGATAAGCTCGGGCGCAAAAGAAAAACCGCGCTGCTGGTGATGTTGTTCGAGCAGGCGAGTCTTCATTGCTGGCGGCTATTCTTCTGGGCCCTCCTGTTCTGCGCTTTATGGATGATTCAAATCCCGGCCTTTTTTGGTTCCCCCGGTGCGGTGATTACACTGGTCGTTTTTTTCATAGGCTGCATTTATCTCTACAAAAAAGATCTTCGACGCTTTCAATGGCCATCTAAAAAAGAAATAGACAGGCGACTGGAAAAAGCCAGTAACCTCAAACATCGTCCTATCTCTGGCTTACAGGATGATCTTTCCAACCCGGCTAAATATGAAACGCGCACATTGTGGGAAGACAGCAAAACCCATATGCTGGCCGCGCTCGCTAGATTAAAAACTCCGCACCCCAAAGCCTTTACGGCAAAGAAAGACCCTTATGCGATCCGCCTTGGCATCGTTTTGCTGTTTATAATCGGACTGAGCGTTTCCGGCCCACGCTGGGATGAACGGATATGGAATGGACTAACACCTGTCTCCTACACAATGGACTTCAAAAAGGCCGATGGCATCAGTCTGTGGGTGACGCCGCCTGAATATACCGGCATGAGCCAGATTATTCTTGAAGGCTCGGGCAAAAAACAGGAAATTGTTAAAATCCCTGTCGGCTCACAAGTAAAAATAAGAGTTACAGGAGGACTCGGCCATCCAGCCTTAAAAATCGGCGAAACAACCACACCTCTTGAACATCTAGGCGATGACAGCTACGGACTGGAAACAGAAGTACCGGAAGGAGTACAGTTCACTATCAAACAAATGTTCATCACGCGCAGCTCCTGGAACTACAAGCTCATTCCCGACACACCACCCGTTATTGAAGCCAAAACCCCGCATGAAATATTACAAAACGGACAAATCAGATTTCCGCTCACTGTTACAGATGATTACAGCGTCAAAGACATCACCATGACAATGACATTGGATGAAGTGGTCAGTGAAGCACCGATAGGCGAACCGGTTACTGAAACCCGCTCAGTTGTTTCCCCGGCCGGAGCAACCTTCGATATCCAACCGGTTTACGATCTAACGCCGCACTCATGGGCCGGACTACCCGTCGTCATCCGCTTGAGTATCACAGATCACATCGGTCAAAATGCGTCACTACCACCCATTAAAATGACACTGCCTGAGCGAGAATTTCAACACCCGGTGGCCAAAGCACTGATTGACACCCGCAAAAAACTGGCATGGGAGCCGGTTAAAACATCGCGCGAGTTGGCAAGAAGCATCGAAATATTCCTGGCCCGCCCCTCGGCCTTTGGCAATGACTTTGTTGTCTTTCTTGCCATTCGCGCAGCCAGTTCACGACTTTTTCATTCCCCGTCCAAAGAAACGGCAAAAGCTGTCATAGCCCTACTCTGGGATACGGCTCTGCGCATTGAAGATGGCAACCTTACACTGGCGGCGCGCAATCTACGAGATGCACAAAATGCATTAGAGAACGCTCTCAAAAATTCCGGCACCACAGATCAGGAAATTGCGCAACTTATGAACGAATTACGTTCTGCGATGGCTGAATATTTGATGGAGCTGCAAAAAGAATTGCAAAAACGCATGGCGCAAGGTGACAACGTACCAATGATTCCGCCGGAAATGCTCTCCAGTATGATTGATCCGGAAGCCCTATCCAGTTTTCTTGACCAGATGGAATCACAAATGATGTCTGGCGATAAAAATGCAGCGCAAGAGATGCTCTCACAACTCCAGCGCATGCTGGACATGATGAACCCATCGATGGCCACACCCTTGCCCATGGATATGCAGATGATGATGGAGGGTGTGAATGAGCTACAGGAGCTGATCGACCGCCAACAGGAATTACTCGATCAAACCAAAGGTCAAATGGAGATTACCGGCGTTTTACAACAAAAAGGCCGGAGCTACGGAGAAACATTAGAACCAAATATGTCACTATTCGATAAATGGGGACTGGCGATGGAGGATATGCCGCCACCGCCTAGTTTTGACCAGGAAGGAAAAACCAAAGAACTTACGATCAACACCCAATCCAATAAAGTAGAGCAAGAGGCCTTACGTTTTATTCTTGGCCAGTTGATGCTGGAGGCTGGAGAAGCGCTGGATGATATCCCGGAAGGTATGGGTTTAGCAGAACAGGAAATGCGCCTGTCATCAGAAGAGCTCGGAGCAAACAAGCCCGGCCTATCGATCCCGCATCAGGAAAAAGCGATTGAGCACCTAAAGGAATCGATGGAACAACTCAGCCAACAGCTTATGGCTCGCATTCAGCAAATGACCGGCATGGCGATGAGTGGTGGTGGCATGAAGATGGACCCACTCGGGCGACCTTACGGCGGAGATGGTGAAAAGCCGGGACTGTTCCCGGGCTCACGCGTAAAGATTCCTAATGAGGCTGAGCGGAAGCGTGTGGAGGAGATTTTGAGGCTCCTGCGTCGCCGCTCGGGTGAGCTTGGCCGTCCGGATTATGAGCTGGATTACTATCGCCGTCTTCTTCGCCAGTTTTAGAATTATCTTTAGACGCTGCTTTCGCCTTCAAAACAAAACGAACATTCACTTCCGTAGCTGCGTCACCGACACTTTCATGGGCAGCGCGAAAAGATACAGTTTCCCCCGACGCCAGCATTTTTTGTGGCGCCTCAATGAACCAGTGATCGAGGGGCTCATCTTCTCCCTTTCGTAAAGACGCCTTCATCATTGGGATCGGACGATCTTCAGAGGTTAAATTTACGATATTGCCTTCGATGGTAACCGTTCCATGACCTGAAGCCGCTTTAATTTTATCAAAAACCAGACCTTCACTAGCCAGAGAGGGTTCAATGCCCAGCATGCCATAGAGGTAATGGCTGGCTGGCCACGCCCGTGCCACCGGCTGATGAAACACAAACAAAAGGGTAAAAACAAAAAAGAACACAGCCGCCGCAGCGCCATAACTCGCCAGAGCCTTCGATGACTCATCGGAAACGTCCTCCGGCAATGCCGGCACGGATGAGCCCTCAGGAATAGGTTTGACAGCCTCTGGAATATCCTCGGGCTGCTGCTCAGCCGCCAATTCGTCCGGGTCCGGCATCTCATGCCAGACCTCCTCGCACCCGGAGCATTTAACATTGCGCCCATCCGGTGCCAGAACTTGAGCCGGGAGCAAATACCGCGTGGTACAATTTGGACAACTTAGAATCATTGAATCGCTTCTATTTATAACGTTATTCTAGTATTTATAAGCTCTGTGACAAAGGATAACCATATGCCGCATACAAAAACATTGCCTTTATTAATCTTTTTTCTTTTTGTTCTGCCTACACCCCTCGCTCTGGCTGAGGAAGCCGTGCAAACCTGCCCTGTTGAAGAGCGCCAATGCGTAACGACGATTTTACAAGATTCCGCCTCACATATTAAAAATCCGACCTGGCGTGACCAAACCTACCGCGAACTCGCCAAAACCCTGGCTTTTGACAAGCGCATCAACGAAGCCATTGCCCTCATCGATAAAATTGAAAGCTCAGACACCAAAGCCATGACGATTCGCGGCATTGGCATGACCGTGGCCGATAACAAGTTAAACCCCGAGGAAGCGACAGTAGTTTTCAATAAACTCCACGAAGCCACCAAAAAGATAGCCCACAAGCCCTCCTTTGCGATAGCCCTCACCTATATATCCATGAGCCAGGCTTTTGCGGGTGATAATGATGGTGCCTGGGCCACCGCCGCCGCAATGGAAAATGAAGCCCTGCGCAACAAGGCTTATGGCGAAGCCGCAGAGATTCAGGCCGAGCGCAAGGATTTCACCGCTGCTATGACCAGTATCAGCAAGATCGCCAGCGACGCGTACAAGAACAAAGCCTATAGCAATGTATCCAAAATCCTTGCAGGCAAAGGCCTTCTGGAGGAAGCTCTGCAGGCGGGTATGAAAATCACCAACGCTTATAAGAAATCCCAGGCGCTACAATATGTTTTGGATAAACAAAAGCCGCGCGAAGTAGAGAAGAAATAACTTTAGAGTAACAGGGCAAATAATTGATTAAATTTGAAAATGTAGGGTTGCGCTACGGGGTCGGACCAGAGGTCCTCAGCGATATTAATTTTGCCCTCGAACCCGGCTCCTTCCATTTCCTCACCGGGCCCAGCGGCGCCGGCAAAACCTCATTGATGAACCTTATTTATCTTGGCCGCCGCCCGACCCGCGGGCTGGTCACCATGTTCGGACAAAATATTAACGATCTCGACCGCCGCAAGCTTGCCCCGATCCGCCAACGCATCGGCGTGGTGTTCCAGGATTTCCGCCTGATGAACCACCTCTCGGCCTTTGACAATGTCGCGCTTCCCTTGCGCATTCTTGGCCGCCCGGAAAAGGAAATAGAGAATAACGTGAACGAGCTGCTCGAATGGGTTGGCCTCGGCGATAAAATGAACGTCCTGCCGCCCACCATGTCCGGTGGGGAACAACAACGTATCGCCATTGCCCGCGCTGTCATTGCCCGCCCAAGATTGCTGCTCGCGGATGAGCCCACCGGAAACCTCGATGATGAAATTGGTTTTCGCCTGATGAATTTATTCGATCAACTCAATCGTATGGGCACGACGATTGTCATCGCCACCCACAGCCAGGCGATCATGGACAAGCTCGGCCACCCGCGCATGATATTAGATGCCGGCCACCTGCATATCGAATCCGGCCAGGATAAAAACTGGATCCAGAAAAAGATCGAAGGGGTTTTTTAGGGACGGATTGCTCTTTCTATATACCTATTGCACGAGAAACAGTGTTATGTTGATCTTCATGCCCAGCCACAGTTGATGGTTGAGCACCTGCTCTTTTTCTTTCCGCAAAAGCAAGCTGGTTTCTATAAAGGAAATCCATATCTCTTCCCTCTCTTTTCAGAGACTTGATAACACCAGTTTCCCCACGCTCGGCAAAGCCATCTACGGCGCCATGCACTGTTTCACTGGAAATATTTAGATCTGGGTGAGCACCAATCAGAATAGCAATTTCAATACTACTATTTTCATGTCTCCCGTTTGCACCAAGCATTTGGGCCAACGCTAAAGGTCTGAAGCTCTTTTTAGAATTAAAAGCTTCCATCACAACATCATCCCAACGCAGAACGCCAGCCGCGCGGGTTAACGCTGTTTCTGCTTCCGTACACTTAGGATCAAACTGTTTGCTATTTACAATAAAAAGCGTCGCTGCTCTGCAATCATCCTTTATTTGTTGTTCATCTGCAGGCTGTTGAAAATGAGCTGTTTCCGCTTCATTGGCAAACATTAACAAGGCAACACCAATTGATTTAGGGTTAATCTTACATTCACCCTCAATCGTATTTCCTTCAAACCATAGTTGCGTCTCTCGCAGACGACTATTCTCGGCAGTCTGCGGAAAAGTTGTGTCTGACATTTCGCTCATAATCTTATCTCCTTTGTATATTTCCATAGCTTTGGCTTAAGGAATATTACATAAAGACACCTCCCGCCCCTGTCAAAGGTTTTTTGATAATTTTCTTCAATTTGGCGTGCCCTTCGCTTACGCTCATTCTTAATGTTTACCAAAAAAGATAGAAAACTCGGCGTTGCTGATGGAAAACGCCAATATGACCTGCCGCTGAACCGTGGCGAGGGCTCGGGCTTCCTGATCCTGCTCATTGCCCTGATGACCTTTCTGGCGGTGCTGGCACTGGCCGTGTCCTTTGTGCTGGGCGCAATGAGCGAGCGCTGGAGCTCCGGCCTCGAAAACAAGCTCACAATCGAAATCCCGGCGGAAACCGTTACTGAAACAAATAACGGCATCATTATCCCCAACGAAGATGTCAAAAGCCTGACCTTTGATATAGCAGAAACGATCAAAGAACACCCCGCCGTCAAAAGCGCTGAAATCCTAAGCGAAGAAGAAATCCAGGCGCTCATCTCCCCGTGGCTGGGCGATGATCTGTCGCTGGGTGATATTCCCCTGCCCGGCCTGATTTCGGTGCAGCTCCATGTCACCAGCCCGGAAACCCTGCGCGTGCTTGAAAAAATGGTCAAAGACATCAGCCCCAGCGCCCGGCTCGACACCCATGAAAGCTGGCTCAATGATCTCCTGCGCTTTACCGGGGCGATGCAGTTTGCCTCTCTTATGATCACCCTGATTATCGGTGCCACCACAGTCACAGCCGTTGCCGGGGCTATCCGCTCACGCATGGCTGTCCATAAAGAAGAAGTTGAATTGCTCCACCTCATGGGCGCCAAAGACGATTACATCACCGAGCAATTCCAGCGCCATGCCCTCACCCTCACCCTGCAAGGCAGCGTCGTCGGCGTGCTTGGCGGCGGTATTATTATGGTCCTGGTCAGCCTGATATCAGGTGAAACAGCGGCCGCGCTGGTACCAGACTTCAGGCTAAACGGACTCCATATGGTTACTCTCTTCCTCTTGCCAGTTATGGCATGTGGAATTTCTGCCCTCACCGCACGCCATACGGTCTTGCGTGTGCTGGCCGATATGCCCTAAATTACGTCGATATGCTCAAATCTATTAAAATAGCTGCGCTCGGACTTGTTGGAGCCGTTTTTCTCTGGCTGGCCGGCTATATGGCTTTTTCAGTTTCCTCGCTAGCGGCCAAAGCACAACACCCCGATGAAACAACGGACGCCATCATTGTCCCGACTGGCGGCAACAAGCGGGTTAAAACCGGGCTGGAATTATTCGCCCAGGGTCGCGCCAGTCACTTATTTATTTCCGGCGTGAATCCCAAAACAACCAAATGGGAAATCATGAAACTATGGGATGGTGAACCGGCTTTGCCACCCTGCTGTCTGACCCTCGGCCATGAAGCAGAAACCACGCGTGAAAATGCACAGGAAGCACGTGAGTGGGTGCAAGAACATGAATACACATCCGTGCGCCTTGTCACCTCCGGCTACCACATGAGCCGCGCCCTTTTGGAGTTTCGCCACGCTCTACCGGATGTTGAAATTATCAAGCATCCTGTGCCGTACAAGGATTACGGACCAACAGAAAAGAAATTCTGGGCCATTACCTTTAGTGAATACAATAAGCGTCTGTACCGGGGTTTTCTACTCACCTTTACACCAAAAAAGAAACTGGAAACAAAGGATAAAGAATGAGTAAGCATATCATTCGCTCTGTCCTCTTTAATATCTGCTTCCTGATTGCCACGGCGATCAGCTGCATTATTTATATTCCGACATTGCTTCTGCCGCGCAAATTATATCTGGGTACAGTCACCGCATACCTCCTGACCGTTCAGTTTTTTGAACGCCATGTCATGGGCATCACCTACGAAGTGCGCGGTCTCGAACACCTGCCCAAAGACGGTCCGTATTTGATTGCATCCAAACACCAATCGCTTTTTGAAACATTCAAGCTGCGCCTTATTTTTGACGACCCGGCGATCATCTTAAAAAAAGAACTGCTGCGCATTCCGCTATGGGGCCTCTATCTCGGCAAATCAGATGTCATCGCCATTGACCGCTCAACACCTGAACGCGCCCTCAAATCAATCGAGGAAGGCGCACTGCGTATGAAAGCACAAGGACGCCCCATTATCATTTTCCCGCAAGGCACGCGCGTCCACCCTGATGAAACACCTGCCGACAAACCCTATAAAGCCGGCATCGCCCGCGTCCAGGATGCCACCGAATTGCCCGTGATCCCGATGGCGCTCAATAGCGGTTATTTCTGGCCAAAACGGGGCTGGCTTAAAAAGCCCGGAACGGTTATATTCCAGCTCCTAAAGCCCATTGAACCCGGCAAAATGGACAGGAAGAAACTGATGAACACTTTGGAACAGCGCATCGAAAAAGAATCAAGCAAGCTCGCAGCAGAGGCAAAAGAGAAAAAACCTACGACAACAAAGAAGAGAATCTCTACGCCGATCAAAGTTCTTTTGCTGATTTCTATCTTCGCATGCTACAGCGCCTACTGGTTTTCCATGGCCGAACGCGCCAGCAATATATATGTCGGCTTCATGCAGGATTTAATGCCAGAGAGAACCTTCTCTGCGCCTGTGGTTTCCGGCTTTCCCGGAAAGATTCACATGCACATTGCATCTGAATACCTACAAAGCCCGGAAGGCACGCTGCAAGTCGAAAACTTAAAAGCCCGCAGCTGGCCCTTTCCCTTCCTGCCGGCTCATCTAAATGCAGACAAAGTGGAAATACGCTCTTTCAAGTGGCGTGAACCTCTTATCTTTCAGGACTTTGCTGCCAAGATTACCGTCATTGGCAACATATTGAACATCAAGGAAAGCAATGTGCGCCGCGAGACATTCGAAGGCAGCGCAACCGGCTCAATCGATTTTAGCCAGCAGCCTTATCCAAAATTTGATCTGAGCGTTGCCATGAAAAACCACGAAGATTTTCTCGAACATCTTGGTGATCTGAAAATCATCAAACGGGAATCTGCCTTGCTTATGGGCTTTGCGTTAAGCGCCTTCAAAGAAGATGGCGTTGTCACCGTTCCAATCACCCAGAAGAAGCAGACCCTTTATGCGGGGCCACTGCCGGTGGCGTCCCTGCCGGGGCCACGCCAGCCATATCAGGCGCCGCGGCGTAATCGGCCTGCCCCAAGTCAATAATCTGCTTTCTTATATCTCTGGTTTCACTGAAGGTTTTATAAAGATAATCCCCGTCTCCTCTTCTGATTGCCTTCTGTAGAGCCGTAAGATCCTCGGTAAAACGCTGCAAAACATCAAGAACAGCCACGCGGTTGTATAAAAAAACATCGCGCCACATTGTTGGATCGGATGCGGCAATGCGTGTAAAATCACGAAAACCACTGGCTGAAAATTTTAGCACTTCGGATTTCACATCATCTTCCAGCTCCGTTGCCGTCCCGACGATGGTGTAGGCAATCAAATGCGGTAAATGTGACGTGATCCCCAAAACCAGATCATGGTGTTTCGGGTCCATAATTTCAATGTTCGAGCCAAGCGCCTGCCACAATGCCGTAATTTTCTCGACGGCCTTAATACTTGTTTCCGGCAAAGGCGTTAAAATAGCCCATCTTCCATGAAATAATTCAGCAAAACCTGATTCCGGCCCTGAAAACTCCGTCCCGGCAATCGGGTGACCGGGAACCAGATGAACCGATTCAGGCAAAAAGGGCTGCAAAGCATCAACAACAGCCTGTTTAACCGATCCCGTATCCGTGACAATGGCATCGGGCTTTAAGAACGGCCCTATTTCTTTTCCTACATCTTCTATGGCACCGACCGGCACAGCCAGAATAATCAAATCTGAATCTTTGATGCCTTCTGCAAGATTGGCGGTTGCCTCATCGACAACACCAAGCTCCATGACTTTGTCGCAAACATTTTGATCTCTGTCGGCAGCAACAAGCTGCTCAGCCAGCTCTTTCTCCTTAATACCTCTGGCCATCGACGAGCCGATCAAGCCCAGACCAATAATGGTTACCTTCTTAAACATGATATGAATTCTCTTCTAACTTTTAAGCTCTTTTCTTTTTTTCCTGCTTTTTTGGAGCAGCAAGAAGCTCTCGCTTTCGCATGATTGTTTTAAATACCGGCAAAGCCGGATAACCACCCAGCGCAATACAACGTAAACAGGATTCTCCAAATTGAACTTTTATATCGATAAGTTTGCTATCATCATCACCAATAAAAGTTCCAACCTCCACAAGATGAATGCTTGGAATACCTTGCTCCGCATCGCTTTGAGTATGCAACCCAAGCGGCTCCAGCTTTAAATCTTTCAACACATCAAAAATACGAGCGCGGCTTACCGTTGGGTCCAACTCCAGCGCGATAAAACTATGATCGTCTCCCGAGGACTTGAAATCAATTTTTGAAACTACAAGCGCCCGCTCATGTGATGTTACATTTTCACCTTCACCCTTTCCATACGGAAGCGCGCATACAATACGCATCTGGCCACCTTCAGGATTCAAAATAAATGGCCACCAGGGTTTTTCATCCGTATCATCCGGCCAGGGCAGAACAGCAAAAGATGCACTGCCATCACGAATAGCGCCAACAGCAGCCAGCGGGCTCGATATTTTTTTCATCGGCAACACGCTGCCAAAATAATCACGCGCCATATCCCAGCAATGGGTGTCCTCGTCTGTCACTGTCGCCACGACATTCAGCCCCGTCTGTAAAAGCGACACCGCGCCAACCAGCTCACGCCAGATACTGACCACCGCAGCCTCGGGCAAGGGCCCCTTGTGACGGGCCAGCAAACGCCGGATCATCATGGCCTCGCGCGCCGGCTGGACGACCTGCATGTTGTTTTTCTTCTTTTCTGCCGCCACCCCGGCCACAAGCATCGCGCGCTCCATGAGCAAATCATGGACCTTGTCATCGATGGTATCGATTTTTTTACGTATTTCTTCCAGTTTCTTAGACATAGACTTGTCTACAGCCTTTCTACTATAACGATGTCTTATTACAGTGATATCTCTTGAAAATCAAAGGATAAGGGCAAATGCCTCTCGTAGCTTATAAAGATTTACCTGCATTCAAGCGCCTACAGCAGGAAGGCCGCACCGTTCTACCCCCGGATCGCGCCGCCCAGCAGGATATCCGCGAAATGCATGTTGGCTTGCTCAATATGATGCCTGATACCGCCTTGCAGGCCACAGAGCGCCAGTTTTTCCGCCTTGTCGGCGAAAGCAACCAGATCGCCCAGTTCTATATGCACCCCTTTACCCTGCCGGAATTGCCGCGCGGCACGGAGGCAAAAGCCTATATTGAACAATACTATGAGAGTTTTGAGGAAATCCAGGCGCAAGGACTGGACGCCCTGATTATCAGTGGCGCCAATGTCTCCCAGCCCGAGCTTGATAAAGAGCCTTTCTGGGAACCCCTTCAAAATGTCATGGATTGGGCTTGGGATAATGTCACCTCAACAGTTTGCTCATGCCTGGCCACCCATGCGGTGATGCAGTTTCGCTATGGCCAAAAGCGTACACCCCGTAAACAAGGCAAATTATGGGGTGTTTATGAACACCGCGTGATTGATCGCCAGCATCCCGTAACCGAACATATGAACACGCTGTTCCATGCGCCGCATTCGCGCTTCAATGATATTTCACAAACCCAGTTCGAGACCGCCGGCATGAAAATTCTGGCCCAAAGCGAGCAGGCCGGGGTCCATATGGCCACCAGCCCCGATGGTTTCCGCCTGATCTGTTTTCAGGGCCACCCCGAATACGACACCGTGAGCCTTTTAAAGGAATACAAGCGCGAGGTTAGTCTTTACACCAGTGGCGAACGATCTGAATATCCATCGCTACCACAAAATTTCTTTAATGACCTCTCGGAAGTTATACTAGAAGAATACCGCAATCAGATTATGAGCGGCAATACAGGGCTGGAATTCCCTGAAGTTGAGTTGACTGAACAGCTCGACAATACCTGGCGTGACAGCGCCCGCTCCGTTATCGCCAACTGGGCCGGGCAGGTTTACCAGACCACCAATGTCGACCGCCAGAAAATCTTTATGGACGGCGTTGATCCTGATGATCCGCTGGGGTTGAAAGGGTAACTCCCCTTTCGTCATTGCGAGCGCAGCGAAGCAATCCAACCTTTGCCTCGAGATTCTTGGATTGCCGCGTCGGCTTCGCCTCCTCGCAATGACGGGCAATGAATTTGCATTCCACAACCAAAAATGATTTACTAAGCCAACACTGAATAAGGAAAATAATGGAGTTTTGATATGGGCGATGGATTTCTTGACGAAATAGAGGAACAAAAAAGGATAAATGCCGCCGCCTGCGCAGAGCAGGGAGTCACCGTAGCTGAAAAACATAGAGCTGTTCTAGAATTCCATAGACAGCAAGAAGAAATGGCTCTTAATGGTGCAGCAAACATACCAAATGCGGCTGCAATGGATATAAAGGACGGAAAGATAACGATACGATTACTTGATCCAAGCTCTCCCAAAACCCCCGACCCATCCTAATATACTACCCCACCGGCTTCGGCACCAAAATCCCGCGCCCACGCACATGAACACGCGAGCCCGAGCCTTTATCGGCATGCGCGTAAAGCTGCTTGCTCGCCTCAACCATATGCACCCCGGCGCCAAACGGCAGATAGCTTTTCCCCATCCGTTCAAACAATCCGGCTGACTTCAACACAGGCGTAAATTTCATCGGCGGCATAAACAGCGCCTCTTCCGTGCGTTCATGAACAAATCTGTTGTCGCGCAAATAATGGCAAATCTGCCCGGCTGTATAGGGCGTGCCGTGACCAAAAGGTGACCAGTCGGCATGCGCCCAGAGTCCTGTACGGTTCGGCACCACCACCAACAAACGACCATTGGATTTCAGCACGCGCCAAATCTCTTGAAGCCCCGGCTTTAACAACTCCGCAAACTCCATATCGTGGATCATCAAAACACGATCAATCGAAGATGTTTCAACCGGTAGCTCTGACTCCTCGGACAAACAAACAAGGTTCTTTTCATCACCACTAGCCTGCGGCCAGTGATGCGCGCCCTGCCCCGCGGCCATCACCGCAAAGACCCGCTCGGATTCTTCCATGAACATCCGCAAATACGGCGTGGCATAACCACACCCCATCACACGCTCGCCATGCACATCGGGCCAAAACTCGCGAATACGCTCCTGCAACACACGGCGGACAATGCGTCCGGCCTTGCCGTTGTAAAAAGCCTTCAAATCATATGCTGAACGATACATAAGGAATTTTTAGAGCAAATCGCGCAAACTGGCAATGAGAGGAATATCAGCCTCCGGCATCGGGTAATCGCCCATATCCTGCGGCTTCACCCATTTGATCTCCTGATGCTCTATGGCCGTGACCTCACCCTTCCATGCCCGGCAGGCAAAAAGCGGCATCAGCAGGTGAAAATCATCATAGGAATGCGAAGCAAAAGCGATGGGCGTGTAACACCCTTCCCGCGTTTCAATACCCAGCTCCTCCTCAATCTCCCTGACCAGCGCAAATTCCGGGGTTTCACCTTCCTTGACCTTGCCGCCGGGAAACTCCCACAACCCGGCCATCGATTTTCCTTCCGGACGCTGCGCCAGCAAAACGCGCCCATCTTGATCAACCAGCGCCGCTGCTACAACCAGCACAACTGGCAAGTCAGGTGGTGTTTCACTGCGTGGTTGGTCCAGCGCCTCAGCACAACTCATTTTCTGGGTCATCGTTTTCTCCAAACAAAAAGCCGCGAAACGAATTCCGCGGCTTTTTAAAACGTTCTATAAATATTACTTCGCAGGCGCAGCGGCGTCACCACCGGCTGCTGGCTCAATCGCATCGCCATTAATATCAAAGCGCTCGATCTTCATGTCCTTGCGCCATTCCTCAATTACCTCGTTCAAAACAACGCGGCGCAACTCTCCTTCAAGGAAAGGTTTGGCTGTTTCAAAATCGGCAGGTGGGCGTTTGCGCTGCTCTTCGATCTTAATGATGTGATAACCAAACTGTGTTTTGGCCGGCTTTTTGCTGAGCTCTCCAACCTTGAGCTGAAAGGCCGCCTCAAGAAACTCAGGCACCAGATTATCATTTTTAGAGAAATAACCAAGATCGCCTCCATTGGCCGCTGTGCCATCTGTGGAATGCTCTTTAGCAAGCTCCTCAAAAGATCCGCCAGCATCCAGCTTGGCAATGATCTCTTTGGCCTTGGCTTCATCTTCAACCAAAATATGGCGCGCCTTAACCTCATCAATATCAGGGAACTGCTTAACATACTGGTCGTAAGCTGTTTTCAGACGCTCATCTGTCAGCTTTTTCGTCACTGCATTATTGATGTAGGCCGCACGAACAATTTGTTCCTTGGCTGCCGCAAGCTGCTTTTTAACCTCGGGATCATTATCAAGCTTTACCCCTTTGGTTTTGGCTTCAATGATTCTCGCCGTAATCACCTGATCCTGCGCAAGCGGGAAAAGCTGTTGAACAGGCTGTTGGCGCACATTGGGCGGCAATTGCTGAATGAAGTTAAAAACATCAACCCTTGTAATATCATCGCCGTTTAGTTTGGCGACGACCGGATTACCAGGCTTAACATTAAGCGGCTCTGGCTGCTCTCCTGCCGCTGCAGCCTGCGCACCAGGATTAGCCTGTTGAACTGATGCAACCTGAGAAGCGGCAGCGCCGTCTTTATCTTTGCCACCCATCTGGCCTGAAAGGTAAGCCAAACCACCAACGGCAGCGATAACAAGAACGACAAGGACGATAACTACGGCATTGCCGGATTCTTTATGATAAGCATTGTGCTTGGACATGATGATACGAATTCCTTATATGTAAACATGTGTTGAGACAGTGTGCAAAGCCTAACCAATAGAAAACACCTTTTCAACAGATATTATTAATTAGACCAAGGATACGTTGACGTAAGGGTGAGAGCAGCTTATATCAAAACGGCTTAAAAAGATCTGGAGATAACTTATTGCTTAACATGGCTACTAAAATTTTCGGCTCCTCTAATGACCGCACTCTCAAGGCACTGGGGCGGCACGTTGCGCCTATCAATGCGCTAGAGCCACAATACGAATCTATGGACGATGACGAATTGCGCGCCCAGACTTCAAAGTTCCGCCAACGACTGGAAAATGGCGAGCCGCTCGATAATTTAATGCACGAATCCTTTGCCGTTGTCCGCGAAGCCGCCAAAAGGACACTGGGCCAACGTCATTATGACGAACAGCTTATCGGCGGTGTGGTTCTGCACGAAGGCAAAATCGCCGAGATGAAAACCGGTGAGGGTAAGACCCTGGTCGCTACCCTGCCCGTATATTTAAACGCTCTTTCCGGCAAAGGCGTTCACGTCGTCACCGTCAATGAATATCTGGCCGAACGCGATGCCGAATGGATGGGGCAAATTTATAGCTTCCTTGGCCTCACCACAGGTTGCGTTACCAGCAGAATTAAACCGCCCGACCGCGGCGTTTGCTATCAGTCTGATGTCACATACGGTACCAACAACGAATTCGGCTTTGACTACTTACGTGACAATATGCGCTTCAATTTAGAACTCATGGTCCAGCGCCCGTTTAATTTTGCCATCGTCGATGAGGTCGATTCGATTCTAATTGACGAAGCCAGAACCCCGCTGGTTATCTCCGGCCCTGCCGAGAGCTCAGTTGAACTGTATACCCAAGTCGATAAAATGATTATCCCCAAGCTGGAAGATCAGGACTTTGAAGTTGATGAAAAACACAAAACCATCATCCTGACCGAAGAAGGCACAGAGCATGTCGAAAACGTACTAAGAGAAACAGGCCTGCTCGAAGAAGGAACGATGTACGATGTCCAAAACATCAATCTCGTCCATCACGTTAATCAGGCCCTGCGCGCCAACAAGCTCTTTCACCGTGATACCGATTACATCATCAAGGATAACAAAGTCATTCTCATTGATGAATTCACTGGCCGCATGATGGATGGCCGCCGCCTGTCCGAAGGCCTACACCAGGCCCTCGAAGCCAAAGAAGGTGTGGAAATTCAAAATGAAAACCAAACATTGGCCTCGATAACCTTCCAGAATTACTTCCGCCTTTATCCAAAACTAGCGGGCATGACCGGAACAGCACTCACCGAGGCAGGTGAATTTATGGAGATTTACAATCTCGGCGTTGTCGCCATGCCAACGCATGTTGATGTCGAACGCCTCGACTACGAAGATCAGATTTTTAAATCTATGCAGGAAAAAGAAGAAGCAATCGCCGATCTTGTAAAAGAGTGCCAGGAGAGAAAACAACCTGTTCTAGTCGGCACGGTGTCGATTGAAAAATCAGAACAACTTTCGGCCAAGCTTAAAAAACAAAAAATTCCACACAAAGTACTAAACGCACGCCACCACGAACAGGAAGCCTATATCGTCTCGCAAGCCGGACACCCCGGCGCTGTCACGATTGCCACCAATATGGCTGGGCGTGGTACAGACATTCAGCTCGGCGGCAACGCCGAAATGCGCATCAAGCACGAAATTGATGAAGGCTTAAGCGAAGACAAAAGACAAAAGGCAATTGAAAAGATTGAAGCCGAAATCGAAAGAGACAAAGTAATTGTTAAAGAGGCTGGCGGCCTTTATATCGTCGGCACAGAACGCCATGAATCACGGCGTATTGATAACCAGCTTCGTGGCCGTTCGGGAAGACAAGGCGACCCCGGCGCTTCAATTTTCTTCCTCTCGGTTGAAGATGACCTCATGCGCATTTTTGCCGGTGACAAACTCGAGGGACTCCTAGCCAACAGCAAGATCGGCCTAAAAGAAGGGGAAGCTCTCGAACACCCGCTGATCAGTAAAATGCTGGAGCGCGCCCAGGCCAAAGTCGAATCCATGCATTTCGATATTCGAAAGAATCTTTTGAAGTTCGACAACGTCATGAATGACCAACGTAAAGTCATCTATGAACAGCGCCTTGAAATTATGAAGTCCGATGACATCGAAGACATGGTCCGCGACATGCGTCACGATATTATCGAAGACATCGTTGGAATTTCTATACCGCCACAGGCCTACGCTGAAAAATGGAACACTGAAGTGCTACACAATGAAGCTATACGCCTGCTCGGCCTTGACCTCCCCATCAGCGAATGGGCCAAAGAAGAAGGCATTGCCGATACTGAAATCACCGAGCGCATCATGGATATCTCGGACAAACACATAGCCAAGAAAGCTGCCGATAACGGCATTGATCTATGGCGGCGCGCCGAAAAAGGTATCGTGCTGCAAATGCTCGACCAGCACTGGAAAGAACATCTGCTCAATCTTGACCACCTGCGTCAGGGAATCAACTTACGTGCTTTCGGCCAACGCGATCCACTCAACGAATACAAAACTGAAGCTTTCGGCGCGTTCGAATCCATGCTCGATATGATGCGTGAAAGTGTAACCCAAACCCTGAGCCTCGTAGAAATTAGTATTCAGGATGGTCGTGTCGACATGTTCATGCCCGGTATGGAGTATCAGGAGCAGGACTTAAACACGACACGCCAGGACCCGGCTGAAATGGGAACGGGCAGCATCAGAAACAGACAACAAAGAGACGGGCAAACTGACGAAAACGTCCAACCCTTCCCTGAAAAACGCGCCTTTGATGAACAAGACCCTACCACTTGGGGTAAAGTTCCGCGCAACTCTCCCTGCCCCTGCGGCTCCAGCAAGAAATTCAAGCAATGCCACGGGAAAATTGGCTAAGGTCTAAAATCAGCTTGAACTTTTTCTATAATCAACCTATATTCCGCCCATATTATTGAATTAATCTTTGCGTAAAGGGGGTTTGCAATGGATAAGTATCAAATCAGGCTAAGCCTTACAGCTGTTTTTATAGGCGCCCTGATGTATGGCGCTCATGTGTTTGGCGAACACAACGAGGAAAGAAAAGAAATCAAATGCAACGAGTACGCAGAGCAAAACAAAGCGAAGCTAGGAAACGTCAGATATATAAGCCCTATGCACACTGCCGCAAACAAGGTCTATCAATATGTAATGGTTGGTGGAAATAAGTGTTACTACGAGCCAGAAAACCTTTCTCCAGAACCAACAGGTAACAAGTAAAGTATAAGTGAATAGTTAAACAAAGGATTTTATGATGCCAAATAACCAACACACTTCCGGTGGCGGAGTAGTAATGCTCCTTGGCGCAGCCTTAACAGGCCTGTTTTTAAGCTTATCTCAATGCCCTAAGAGTAGTGCTGAAGAAAAAGCAGGAATTGTACGTGACATTGGAACGACATCTAACGCTTCAAAACCTCTTACTTTCAATCCCTAACAATCCTTTTAAACTCATGCTACCCTTCCCCGTATGAGCTTCATCGAAAATCACTACACCGGAATCACATCACAAGGACCGCACCGCATCGTCTACAACGACTGGGGGCCGGCGGATGGCTTTCCCGTCATCTGCGTCCATGGCCTCACCGGCAACGGTCATGATTTTGATTTCCTGGCCGAAGAACTCATCAAAGACGGCCACCGCATTATCGCCGTTGACCTACCCGGACGCGGGCGCAGCGATTTTCTGGCCAACCCGCATGATTATAATTACGGCCAGTATATTCACGACCTCACCGCCCTGCTCGCGCACCTTAATCTCGGAGATCCGGGGAGCATCGACTGGATTGGTGTCTCGCTCGGCGGGTTGCTCGGCATTTATCTCGCCGGTATGAAAGACACGCCTATAAGGCGCATGATTATTAACGACGTTGGCCCCGAAGTCCCCAAAGCCGCGCTAGATTTCATTCATAAGGTCATTTCACAAACCTATATCTTCGATACCGTGCAAGACCTCGAAAAACGTATGAAAAAAACTCGCGGTCTGACCTGGGGTCCGGTCACCGCCGACCAATGGAGGCATATGGCCGAACACAATGCCCGCGCGCTCGATGATGGCCGCATCACTTATGCCTATGACCCGGAGATTTCCGTGGTGTTTGAAGGCGAACCAACCGGCGCCGAGGATTTATGGCCACATTGGGACAACATCACCTGCCCGCTTTTGGTTCTACAAGGCAAACAGTCAATGATCCTGACCAAAAAGATTATTAAACAAATGAACAAACGCGGCCCGGAATTCAACTTTCATGTCTTTAAAGGCTGCGGCCACGTCCCGTCGCTTATGGCACCGGATCAGATTGAGGTGGTAAGGGATTGGATTCAAAATCCTCAGGAAGACATCTAACCCTATAGTTATCATCATCATATCCTGAGCCTTCACTTAACGAAGCCCTGTCTAACCGTCCTTCACCAAAAACAGTGCTGAATAAACCGAATAATTTGACAAGCATTTTTATCAACCCTGTAACGCGCACTATATAAAAGATTCTAAAAAATTCAACGAAACCGTGTCAATGAAATTCTCTGTGTTTTCAACAGGCTCTGTGGTAAAAACCCCTATGACTGGACACAAAACAGACATCCTAATCTACGGCGCAGGCATTGCCGGGCTCTGGCTGTTCCACGCCCTCAAACGCGCCGGCTATGACGTGCTACTTCTGGAAAAAAATGCCATTGGCGGCGGGCAGTCCATCGCCAGCCAGGGCATCATCCATTCCGGCCTCAAATACACCCTCGCCGGGCAGGTCAGCGAACTGGCCAAATCCATCAGCGCCATGCCAGATGTCTGGCGCGCGGCCCTAAACGGCACCGGCGCAGTCGACCTCTCACCGGCCAAACAAAACATCTCTTCGCAACACCTGCTCATTCCACCCGGCCTCATGGGTGGCCTCATTAAAACGATCAGTAAAAAAGTACTCGGAACCGGTGCCGAAGAAGTCCCACTCGAAAAATGGCCGCGTGAGTTTTCTCTATCCGGCTTTGAAGGATCCCTCATTCATATGGATGAACCTGTTCTGGATGTACCGGCCGTCATCCGCGCCCTGGCTGAACCCTACAAAAACTCCATTCGCCAAAGCGACGGCACTGAGATAGAATCCAAACTAACAATCTACACCGCTGCCGCAGGCAACTACGAAATCGCGCAAACAAACAGCCACGACAGCGAGCTAGAGACACAAACACGCCCCCTTCTGATGGGCCTTATAAAACCCGCACCCTTCCCTCTTTACGCCCATTTTGTCGGCACCTCAGACAAACCAGCCGCCACCGTCACCACCCACAAAGACAAAGACGGCACGCTCGTCTGGTATGTTGGCGGGGCCGTAGCCGAGCGCGCTAAAGAAGCAATCGCCAATGAACTTTATAAAGATATCCAAAAATCCTTCGCCAAATATATGCCAACGGTAGATTTATCCAACATAGAATGGTCAAGCCTGCCCATTGACCGCATCGAAGGAAAATCAAAAACAGGAGACTGGCTCCCCGACACCCCGACCATTCACGAAATAGACAACACATTTTATTGCTGGCCAACAAAACTCACATTCGCGCCCATGCTATCCGATGCACTTGTACACAGAATTAAAAAATTTGGGGTTGAACCATCAAACGCACAAACGGACTGGTCATTCCTGCCCGAAGTGGATTATGCTGAAGCACCATGGAACAACGCACAATGGACAAAAGAGAACTAGGAAAAACCGGGATTAAAATATCCCCGCTGGGCCTCGGCACAGTGAAATTTGGCCGCAATGAGGGTGTCAAATACCCTGAAGGGTTCGAAATCCCGGATGAAACGGCGCTGGCCGATTTGCTGGCCCTTGCCAAAGATCTCGGCATCAACCTGCTCGATACCGCCCCTTCTTACGGCAGCAGCGAAGAACGCCTTGGCCACCTGCTGATCACCCAACGTGAAGATTGGGTCATCGTCGGCAAAGCCGGGGAGGATTTTGAAGACGGCCAAAGTTCTTACAACTTCACAGCAGATCATTTCGAAATGTCACTGGAACGCTCCCTCAAACGCCTGCGCACCGATCATCTTGACGTGCTTCTCGTTCATTCCAATGGTCAGGATATGGACATTCTTGCCAATAATAAACTCATTGAAAAACTCTACAGCTTTAAAGAACAAGGCCTCGTGCGCGCTCTCGGTGTCTCAAGCAAAACGGTGGAAGGCGGCATCATGGCGCTCGAGCTATTTGACACTGTGATGGTTTCCTACAACCCGGCTTACATTGATGAAAAGCCAGTGCTGGATTACGCCGCCCAGAATAACAAAGGCGCTTTCATTAAAAAGGCCCTCGCCAGTGGCTATGCCGCCAACGTCCAGGAATACTTGAAATTCGCCTTAGGCCATCCCGGAACGTCCGCCGTCATCACCGGCACGATCAATCCTGATCATTTAAAGGAAAATGTTAACTGTTTAGCCGCATTATAAACCTTTAAACCTAATATCTCGTTAATTATTTACATAATTTTAATAAAATTTTAACTATTTCCATAGTATGCTTTTCCGTAACTTAAACAAGAGCAACACATGGAGGGTGAAATTATGCCAAGAGAATCTAATAGAGGAAGTTCACGTTTTTTTCCTGACAGAGACAACGTAGAGAGGTTCTTGGTCGAAATTGAACTTTTTGGAGACTAT
The DNA here is from genome assembly GCA_021604545.1 of Micavibrio sp. Taxonomy (GTDB): domain Bacteria; phylum Pseudomonadota; class Alphaproteobacteria; order Micavibrionales; family Micavibrionaceae; genus UBA5701. The sequence goes on along the minus strand of BQJE01000001.1, from coordinate 348,418 downwards.
TTAAAAGAAACAGATAACACAGGTGTATATAATCGTTCACAAAAACTTGAAGGACACATCAGAAACTTAAAACATCTTGGAGTCCCCGATGAAAAAATTGTTGAGTATATAGGATATATGACGACCAGATTACGTCGTCTTCCTTATGATACCAACTCAATAATGGACAACGTGGTAAGAGGCTTAAGTGAAACAGTCAACAAGCCTTTCGATGGTGCCTTCAGCGACGAATTCATAGAGAAAATGCAGCGCGCGGTTAATTCTGTATCGCACAGCCCACTGAAAACTGACGCATACAGACGCGTGGTCGCCAGTTTTGCTGACAGACACCCTGACGTTGTTCGTTCCGACTTCAGATATGGCGATCGAAAACTCGCAATTGATACCTATAAAAACAAAGCTTTCTTATGGATGAAAGGCATCGGTAAATCACTTGGAATTCTAAAAGTCCTGGGCCCTATCGGCTTTGTCGGCGCAGGCATAGAAGCCGTCGGCCTCGAAGGTTCAGCCCACGCTGCCTTTACCAAAGGTGATTTATCCAAGGAAGCTTTCATTGCCTATCAGGGAATTTTAACCGGCCATACGACACAGGCTACGGTAGACCCTTCTCTGGTCGCTGGCGAATTACCTGTTCAGGCCGCTTACCAGAAATGGGCCAAAGCTTACGGCATAGACGAAAACAGCCCGGAATATGAACTCTACCGCCCCGGTGCGCTAACCGATATGTTTGAACTACACAGCACTTATGATCTAACAGTAGAGCAACTTCTGCGAACCTCGCCAGAAGGTATTGAAGCCCTGCAAGTCGGTCTGATTGCCAAACACTTGCCGGAAACCATTACGTGGCAGGGAAACGACATCCCTACTCTTGAAGCCTTAAGAAACACCGAAATAATGGCGGCCATCAGCATCTCTAATAGCACTGATATGAAACCGGAAGCTTTGATACAATTTAGAACATTTGAAAATGCGCGGCTAGCTGTGCTTGACATTGAAAAGCTAAACACCGCCCTTGTTGCTGATAGCAACGAAGTGAACCAACCGGGTTCAGCGCTTCAAGATACAGGTATAAAAATAACACGCTAAATTAGGATACCGACTCTACATCAAGCGGCGGCGTTACGCGGATGAGCGTAATCTGATTGCGCTGCCGTTTGATAATATCAAACCGAAAATCATGGAACGTAAAAACCTGGCCAATTTCCGGTACACGTTGCGCCTCATGAATAATCAACCCCGCAAGTGTCGCATATTCTTCATCCGGCAGGCCCCAGCCATATTCACGGTCAAGATCACGAATGGTCACTTCGCCATTAATCAGAAAACTACCATTCTGTAACTTGCGCACACCCGGCACCGGAACATCATGCTCGTCATCAATATCACCAACAATTTCCTCAAGGATATCCTCAAGCGTAACGATCCCCATAAACGTCCCGTATTCATCGACAACAATTGCGAAATGTTCCTTGCGGCTACGAAAGGCCTGCAATTGTTCGTACAATGTTGTGGTTTCAGGAATAAACCACGGGTCCATGGAAATCTCTTCAACCTTGATCTGTGATGCATCGCCCTTATGATCGCGCAATTCCCGCAACAACGCTTTCGTATGCAAAATACCAATAATATTATCCTGATTATCCCGCCAGATCGGCAACCGTGTGTACGGGCTTTCAAGAACCGCCTCGACAATCTGGGCAACGGGCTGATCCGCATCAATCATCTCTACTTTTTTGCGATGGATCATAATTTCCTCAACATCCACCTCAAATAAATCAAGGATAGAGCGCAACATCACACGTTGCTCCTGAACCTTCTTTTCCTTGCCGTCATGCATATCAATTGCGCCGCGCAAAAGCTCCAGATGCGACCCGGCTCCAACCTTTGAAATATCAACGCCAAAAAGTTTTAAAAAATTGCGAACAATCCACGTCACCATCTCTGTGATCGGTGCGAAGATATAAATAATAACTCTGATGATCGGTGCAATGCGCATCGACATGGTTTCAGCATGATGAAGAGCGTATGTTTTCGGCAGCACCTCGGCAAAAATTAGAACCAGCATGGTCATGACCAGCGTCGCGTAAACCACCCCGCTCTCGCCAAACAGCTTAATCAGCAGACTGGTTGCCACAGCCGAAGCCAAAATATTCACCAGATTATTACCAAGCAAAAGTGCGCCGATCATCCGGTCTTTTCTCTCACGGATTTTATTAACCAGCTTGGCGCGTTTGTTGCCTTCCTTCTCCAGCGTGTGCAACCGGGCACGCGACAGAGCCGTCAGAGCCGTTTCCGAGCCTGAGAAAAAACCTGAAAGAAATAGCAATACAACAATGGCTATGACTGGGATGAGAATGCCGACTTCCATAAACCTTTAATACCCTTTCTTTTACCCTGCTTGTTAAAACCATCTTTGGCCGTCTTGGAATTCCCCAGAGCATCCTTCAAAACCTCACGCACAGTTTCTTCCGGTACATCCTTCGTTAAAAAAGCTTCGCCAATACCCGAAGTAATAACAAAAGTCATTTTATCGCCATCGGCCTTCTTGTCCTTCTTCATGATCTCCATCAAAGAGTCCACGCTTGTTTTTAAGCCCGGCTCAATAAAAGACACGCTAGTTGGCAAACCAACATTCTTAAAATGCTGTTCAACACGCTCATAGTCCTCGCGACTGCAATGACCAAGACGCAATGATAAATCAAATGCCATCATAGTACCGATCGCCACCGCCTCACCATGCAACAAACGCCCGTCATACTTGGCTGCAGCTTCCAGCGCATGGCCAAATGTATGACCAAGATTCAAAAGCGCACGCCGCCCTGACTCTCGTTCATCCGCCTGAACAATCTCAGCTTTAGCCTTTGCACTTTTTTCAATGGCATAAACCACATCTTCGGGCTTCAGGTTACAAACATCATTACCGTTGTCTTCCAACCACTGAAAAAAACCAAGATCGTTAATCAATCCATATTTAACAATCTCAGCATAACCGGCAAGCAGCTCACGGCGCGGCAAGGTCTTAAGCGTATCAATATCGGCAACGACGGAAATAGGCTGATAAAAGGAGCCCACAAGGTTTTTTCCCTGCGCCATATTGATCCCGGTCTTACCACCTACAGAACTATCGACCTGCGCCAGCAAACTTGTCGGTATCTGAACATAAGCAACGCCGCGCATCGTAACAGACGCCGCAAAACCAGCCAGATCACCAATCACGCCGCCACCTACGGCCATCACAACAGAATTACGATGCAGCCCCTTATTAAGCAGCCAACTGCAAACCTCTTCTAGTCTTTTAAAAGATTTGGTTGCTTCACCGGGCGGCAGCACCAGCATTTCACAGCGCGGCGCACCAGCTTCGAGCATGATATTCTGCACGGCCTGCGCGTAAGACTTAACATTTTCATCCGTGACAACAAAAACCGTGCGGCTTTCAACTTCCATCGGCACGAAATCATTCAGGCGATAGAGCAGCCCCGGCCCGATATAAATATCGTAACCGCGCGTATCCAGATCAATTGTAACAACTTTGGTTTCCATTAATTCTAGGGCCTGCCATCCCCACATAAAAATTCGTGCAATGCATCTACCATACGATCCACGAGCTGCGCAACGGCAAGCCCTTCTCCCCGCACAGTAATATCAGCTTTTTCGTAGGCAGGCCTTCTTTCTTTCAATAAATTTTCTAAAACCTTCTTGGGGTTGTCACCCATCAAAAGCGGCCTACCCCCCTTATCCTTTATCCTTTTCAGCAATTCATCGATATCGACATCAATCCATATAGAGACTGCCTTTTCCCGAATAGAGGCGGCAGTATCCATATCCATGATAGCACCACCACCAGTCGCCAAAACCATAATCCCGGAACCCAGGAGTTCGCTGACAACTCTTTTTTCAGAGGCACGAAATTTCGTTTCACCATCACGCTGAAAAATCTCCTGGACACTACAGCCCGCCGCTTCCTCTATTTTTTTGTCAGAATCAGCAAAATCCAGGCCCAGCGCCTGTGCCAGCAAGGTCCCGGCATGGCTTTTGCCCGACCCCATCATGCCAACCAGCACAATCGGCCTGTCCAGCCTGTCTTTTACGGCTTTTGTCATAGCTTCCAAATCTTTAGGCGTTGAAATCATAATAAGCTTTGTATATGGTGCGCAGGTTACGAAAAAGATAGCCCCTCAAGAGTTTCGTGATCGCCATCACAGTTGCTTGATTTTACTTTTGCACAAGGCGCGAGCGACGACGAGTATTTTTTACTACTTTAGAAGCGAAGCAACGCTGTGCAAAAGTAAAAGGAAGTGACTGTAACATGAAGATATTCAAGATTATTTTTGGCCTAGCGGCTTTGGTCCTGATCGGCGGCTTTGGTTATTTCGCTATAATTGACGTTCAACCACCACAAAGCGAGGTTGTTAAAACCATTCCGAATGAGCGTTTTTTCAATGAAAAATAAAATATCCACCTTCATCCTTTCGCTGTTCTTATGCGCTGGCTTGCTGCAGCCTGCAACACTGCACGCGCAAGAACAAGCCGAAGAAGAAAACAGAAGGCCCATCACACTCAAAGTGAATTACGACAACATTGAATCCGCAGGACTGTACAGTAACGCACGCGAAGGTTCTCTTGGCAAAGATTTATGGGACAACACACAAAGATCATATCTGATCGGTTTGATTGAAGAGCTGCCACAATATATTTCATCCAGAACACTGCGCAAATTAAACAAGCGCGCCCTACTTTCCGAAACCAATTCCAGATTAATCAATAATGATGTTGAGATAGAGCCCGGCCGCGATTTGCTAACGGTTCGAATTGAAAAACTGCTGGATATGGGCCTCTACGCCGAAGCGTTCGACTTATATTCGCTTCTAAACAAAGAGTCCTACCACGAAAGACTAGCTAGAACCGGTATCCTGGCCATGCTTTATAACGGTGAAAAACCGCTGGCCTGTGTCGAAGCCAACACGCTGGGCAACAGGTTCACTGATCAACAATTCTGGCAAGAGCTGAATGCTTATTGCAACCTTTCCCTGTCTGACAAGCCGGAAAAGAGAGACGTGCAGATTCTGAAATCTTCCGGCAAAAATATGTTTCAAACTTTGGCTGCTGGCGGGCGCTATAATTTTACTTACGCGCCAAAGAAATTTGAGAAGCTTTCACAGTTGGAACAAGCTGTCCTTATCGCTGAAAAAAGTCTGAAACTGGGCAATCTGGATGCAATTAAATTTAGCGACATACCCGCCCGGCATCTTGGCTTGTTGCTCGGTCACGAAAAAATCACACTGGCACAGAAAGTTTTGCTGAGTATTCAGGCTGTCGATAAAAATATTCTCGAAACGAAAGACCTGAAAAAACTTTATGAACAATTTGCCAATGACAATTTGGTTGCAGATTCTCTGGCAGGCTGGCAAAAACCAGCCTATTACTACCTAAAGGTCAAAAATGCCAAAAAAGATGCCGATCAATGGAATATTATCCGCACGCATCTTTTCCCTGTGCAGGACAAATATGGCGCTGCAGCATTAGCACCCGCAGCAGAAATAATTCAAAAACTTGAACCAGAAGCCGTAAATTTATCAGATATCGGCCATGCTATACGCGTTTTACAGGTCGCTGGATTGTCCATTCCTCCCCATTGGAGCGAGGCTTTAGAGGCCATTTATAGTAAAAACATAGCCTCGTCAGATGAGTATAAGCGTTTGTATTTAAGCACTTTTTTGGCTAAGACCGAGTATAGAAGGTCGGACCTTGAAAAAGAAAGGGTTGAAACCTTTCTAAAACAGGGAAAATCATCATACACAGCTTTTTTAAGAAATATTATAGAAAATCTTGACAAGAGCTACGAAGGTGACCATAATGCCTCAAAAGTTTATGAAAAAGATTTTGACTTGACATCCACTGAAGATTATGTAATGCCTTCTGTGGATGTGTGGGATCGTTTAGTTCTGGTAAGTCGAAATCGCAATATTGGTGAAACGATCCTGTTAAGCACATTCGCACTGCAGGGTGCCCCGATGGAGAATTTTTATCCGGGCGTTCTGCGTAATGTACTAATGAGTTTTAATACTGTGGGATTAACAAACATTTCCAGGGAGATGGTCATAGAGACCCTTCTGGAAATATAACAAGGAGAAAAACTATGGCACGTCCAGGTCGCCCAAAAGGTCCGAGACCAGATCTACATCCACTCGTAGACTCGTTTCTAGATATGTTAACAACGGAGCGTGGCGCAGCCATGAACACTCGTCATGCTTATTGGCGTGATCTGGCTGATGTCAGTCTTTACCTCCGTAGCAAAAAATCAACTGATGTTGATAAGGCAACGACAGCTGAAATTCAGGCTTACCTGAAAGACCTCAGCGAAAAAGTGCACATCAAAGGAAAGCATAAAGGCAAGATCGCCGTTCGTACGGTTGCCCGTCGTCTGTCTGCTTTGCGTCAGTTCTATCGTTACCTTGTGTCAGAGAATGTCCGTCAGGATGATCCAACATCAACGATTGAAAGCCCGAAACAGGGCCGTACGCTTCCAAAAACTTTGAGTGAAGCTGAAGTCAGCGCGCTAATCAAAACAGCTGGACAAGGCTCCAGCGGCGAAAGCGTTCGTTTGGTTTGTCTGCTTGAAATGCTGTATGCCACTGGCCTGCGCGTTTCTGAGCTTGTTGGCCTGCCAATGTCCGCCATTGGTGAAGGTAACCAGTTCCTGATGATCGCCGGTAAAGCCGGACGCGAGCGCATGGTTCCGTTGTCTGATCCAGCTCAGAAAGCGATGAAAAACTACACGGATATTCGCAAGCAGTTTGTTGCTTCCGATGATTCAGGTACGCAGGCACAATGGTTGTTCCCATCAAGAACATCCGACAGTGGCCACCTGACCCGTCAGCGTTTTGCCCAGCTTCTGAAAGATCTGGCCCGTGCAGCAGCAATTGATGAAGACCGCGTGAGCCCGCATATCCTTCGTCACGCTTTTGCAACGCATCTTCTGAGCCATGGTGCCGACCTGCGCTCTGTCCAGAAAATGCTTGGTCATGCTGATATCGCAACGACACAAATCTACACGCATATCGTTGGCGATGCGGCCAAGAAAACGGTTAAAGACAAGCACCCTTTGTCAAAAACCGGAACTGAAGGCTAATCAGACCTTATAAATAGATTAAAATCAGGCAGACAATGTGCTAAACATGTCTGCCTGATTTGTTATTTAGGGAGCCACAAACTTGTCATTAGAATTTGAAAAACCGATATTAGAGCTGGAAGGCAAAATTGCCGAGCTACGCCATGTCACCAGTGACAACCGCGTCAATATCGCCTCCGAAATCACCCGCATGCAGGCCAAGGCTGACAAACTGCTTGTTCAGACCTACGGCAAATTGACGCCGGCACAAAAAGTACAGGTCGCACGCCATCAGGAACGTCCGCATTTTCTCGACTACATTAACTACATCATCGAAGACTTCACACCGCTGGCTGGCGATCGTAACTTTGCCGAAGATCATGCTCTCATTGGTGGCCTGGGCCGCTTCAAAGGCGAACCTTGCGTCATTATCGGCCACGAAAAAGGCCACGATACAGAAAGTCGCGTTTACCACAATTTCGGTATGGCCCGCCCCGAAGGCTACCGCAAATCGCAACGCCTCATGAAAATGGCACAACAGTTTCAGTTGCCGGTTATTACGCTTGTTGATACGGCTGGTGCTTATCCCGGGGTTGGCGCTGAAGAGCGCGGCCAGTCCGAAGCCATCGCCAAATCGATCGAAACCTGCCTACGCACCGAAGTTCCGATTATCTCCGTCATCATCGGTGAAGGCGGTTCAGGCGGCGCCATTGCTATCGCTGTCGCTGACCGCATTTATATGCTGGAGCATTCTATTTATTCTGTGATTTCACCGGAAGGCTGCGCCTCTATTCTTTGGCGCAACGGCGCGCATGCCGAAGAAGCCGCCACCGCTCTTAAACTCACCGCACAGGACCTGCACAGACTTGGCATCATAGATGATATCATCGACGAGCCCATCGGCGGCGCCCATCGCAGGAAAGAAGAAACGATGGAAAACGTTTCCCGCCAGATCGAAAAAGCACTGAACGAGTTGATCCCCTGGGACCGCTCCAGCCTGATCCAAAACCGCCGCAGCAAATTTATCGCTCAAGGCCGAAATCTATAGCTCAGTGAGCACCAAGCGCAGAATTGCTCTGTCCAAATATACCTTCACCATTCAGCATATCTTGCGTTTCTTTGCCAGACTTAAAAAAGCACAAATACTCGCTTGGAATACGCGCTCTGTTTTTCATGTCATCAAAACTTCCATGTCCGGCATCCCGATGGCCCGTTTCCGTTGAAGCTGAACGAAAATAAAGCATCAGAAAGACACGAATAGCCGCTGTCAAAGAAGTGTTCTCATTTTTGCGAACACCGATCAAAGAGCATATATCGTGAATGGAACATTTTTCTCGTTTTGCAATTTCGCGCAATGCCATCCACATTTCCGGCTCCAGCCTAACGGATGTTCTGCGACCGAAAACAGTAATATTGCGGCTTACCAAAGTACTCTTAATATCTTGAGATAGTAACTCTGCTTCACTTTCTTGTGTATCGCTCATTGTATCCTCCAATGAAGTTACTTATTAGCTCAGATCTACAACTTTAGATTGTGTAATCTGTATAAGCGCACTCTATAGTAGTCCCCCTTACTATTCAACTATAGCGCGATAAAAAGTAAAATTAAAGGGTACAAAACTCCTCAGGGGCCACAGCCTCAATCGACAAAGCATGTATTAACTCTTTGATTTCTTGACCTAAAATCTTGTGAACCATCCTCTGACGTTCAATTCGTCCACAACCTGAAAACTCGTGGGATACTACCTTTAATCTATAATGGCTCTCTCCGCTCCCGTCATGGCCAGCATGTCCTTTATGCAGATCACTTTCATTAATAAGTTCAAGGAATTCAGGCTCTAGTGCCGCTTCCAGTTTCTGCTTGATTTGTTCTGCCAAAGACATAATTTAGCCCCCTCCTGGGTGTGTTATCAATTGAAGTATTTTGCACCGAAAGAAACACGCTGTTTGCAGGGCAAAAGACGATAATTGATGATACAGCCTGCTAGAATCGTTTATAATGTAAGTTATGCCTAGAATTAAGCTAAAACCCAAATCCCCTGAATTTGAAGAGAAAAAGAAGCCACAAATCCATCATTGTGAGATGCCCGGCTGCGAATCGATTGCCGAACACAAGGCGCCCAAACATAGAGGGCTCGATGATTATTACCGATTCTGTGTCGATCATGTGCGCGAATATAATCTGGCGTGGGATTTCTTCTCCGGCATGTCGGGCAAAGAAGTCGAAGATCATATGATGAGCAGCATTTACGGTGACCGCCCCACGTGGAAATACGGCGTCGAAGGCGATGCCGAAGATATTTTGAGAGCGAAGGCCTGGCAGACGCATAACTTCACCGACGAACCACCGCCCCATAATGGAACCAACGGCAAAGCAAACGGCTTTGCTGCCAAACAAAACACCCCGGAATTCGAGGCCATGGCGCTGATGGGGCTGGAGCCGCCTGTCACCCTTGAAGTGGTCAAAAAGCGCTACAAGGAACTGGCGAAAAAACACCACCCGGATCTGAATATGGGCTGCGAAAAGTCAGAAGAGCTTCTCAAGCACATTAATATGGCTTATACCATTCTAAAGCTCGCTTATGAGCAGTTTGAACAATTACCGGAACGGAATTAAGAAGTGCCTGAAGATATCGATAGAAACAAAGAACCAATGGCGATGTCTTTTGACGTCACCTCGCTCACACCCAATAGCGGCAAATACACCTCCATTCCCGACACAAAATATAATGTCCGCGAAACCTTCGGGCTGGATGTTGACTGGGAAGTGCCGGGCTTTACCGATGATCATCCTAACGTGCCGGAAATCGATAAAACCTACCAATTCGATCACGACACCACGATGGCGATCCTGGCCGGCTTTGGGCATAACCGCCGCGTGATGGTTCAGGGCTATCACGGTACTGGTAAATCAACGCACATAGAACAAGTCGCCGCGCGCCTTAACTGGCCCTGCGTGCGTATCAATCTCGACAGCCATGTCAGCCGCGTCGATCTCGTCGGCAAAGACGTCATCACATTGCAAGAAGGCAAACAAATCACCAAATGGCAGGAAGGCCTCCTGCCCTGGGCCATTCAAAACCCGGTGGCGCTGGTGTTCGATGAATATGATGCCGGCCGCCCCGATGTGATGTTCGTCATTCAACGCGTCTTAGAATCCGAAGGCCGCCTGACCCTGCTCGATCAAAACATGATCATCCGCCCGCACCCGGCTTTTCGGTTGTTCTCAACCACAAACACCATCGGCCTTGGCGACACCACAGGGCTGTATCACGGCACACAAGCCATCAATCAGGGCCAGATGGACCGCTGGAACATCGTGGTGACGCTGAACTATCTTTCGCACATCGATGAAATGAATATTATGTTCGCCAAATTCCCGGAGATGACAGACGACGAAGGCAAAGACAATATCGACAAAATGGTGAGACTGGCTGATTTAACCCGCGAAGGATTCATCAATGGCGATCTGTCGACTCTGATGAGCCCACGCAGCGTAATCACATGGATTGAAAACACCATGATATTTAACAACCGCGAAGTCGCGTTCCAGCTTTCTTTCTTAAATAAATGTGATGAAACCGAGCGCCCGATTATTGCCGAGTATTATCAACGCTGCTTCGACATCGAACTCCCCGAAAGCGCGATCAGAAAACAGGCTATCGCGGCGGAGTGACTATTAATCACGGCAATTTCTGGGTGATGCCATATAATCGTCGAGCTGTTGCCAGGAAGCGCGCCCACCGGCAACCAGATCTGTCAACTTATCACAGCTTATCTGTGACGACGCGGCGCTACCTTGTCCACTTTTAAAATCTTTATAAGCCTCACTCAACAAAGACTCGGCTGTTTCTGCAACGCCCTTGCCTCCATTTTTACCGCCCTGATAAAGATTCTTCCCTAACTTGTTAGTATCAAGTTTAACTTCTACATCGGCAGCATCCCAAGTCTGGACTCCAACACAAGTTGCTACACCTCCAAATATAGTAAACGCTAGTAAATTCTTTGTTGTATTCCAATAACCCACAATCATTCTCCATCTATTTAAAAACTATGGAAATATACCATAATTCGTAATTTACGTGCAAATTTTGCAGAGAGCATCAAAATAAGCACGCTTTTCCATCTCTAAACAAGCTTCAGGAATAAACCTTGAAAAACTCACAATTTTATGCTATAACCTACTGAAATAATTGTAAATTTTAGACTAAAAACGTTACGGAAATGCGTTTTTCGCGGAACGAAAAGAAGGGTCATGATTTAGTTCATTAAATCAGATGCTTAACCCAAGAATTTCCCCCGTTCCGTCATTGCGAGCATAGCGAAGCAATCCAGTCTTGTCGCTATATCTCCTGGATTGCCGCGTCATTTCATTCCTCGCAATGACGATCTGTGTTTATCTGTGTTCATCTGTGGTAAAAAAACGTCATGACCGACTCCCCAAACCGAAACCTCGAAGAATTCAAAAACACCACCGCTGTCACCTTGCGCACCATCGCTGGCCGCAAAGAGCTGGAAGTGGCCTTTTCCGCGTCCGAGCCGCCAACCGGCAAAATAACCTCCACAGCCAGCCCGCGCCTGCCCATACCCGAGCATAATATGAACCCCGAAAGCCTGCGCCTGATCCGCGGCTGCGCCGATGCCCATGCGCTGTTTATCGCCCATCACGACCGCAAACTCCACGCTACTGCCCGCCCCCGCGACCCTGAATCCCTCGCGGTGTTTGACGCGCTGGAACAGGCACGCTGCGAAGCTTTGGGCGTGACCGCGATGCGCGGCGTCGCTGGCAATCTAAATGCTGTCCTTGAGGAACGCTGCGTCCGTCTGGGATTGGCCGATATCTCCAAACGCAAAGATGCAAATATTTCTGACGCGCTACACATTTTGGCGCGCACCGCACTCACAGATACACCGCCACCACCATCGGCAGAAAAACTCGTGAAACTCTGGCAACCATGGCTGGACAGAAAACTTAAAACGCTCGGCTTTGATGATCTCAAACCGCTGGTCGATGACCAAAAAGCTTACGCCGACATGGCGCGCAAACTCATCGAAGCGCTGGATATGGAGATACAATCACCCGACAAAACCGACCATAGCGAAGATGACAGCGAGCAACCCGAAAGCGATGACAACGCTGCTGACGACAACGATTCACAAGACCAAAACGATATGGCACCGGACATTGACGGGCTAGAAGATGGTGAAGCTGGCGAGATGGAATCCGGTTATGACGATGCGCTGGACAGCACGAAAGGCGAGGGCGAGGGCGACATGTCGGCCACCCCTTTGAGCAACCGCCCCGAAGGTTTCATCCCCGGCCCCGACGGTGGCTATACAATTTACACCGATGCGTTTGACGAAGAAGTCGCCGCCACCGATCTCGCCGATCCTGAAGAGCTCACCCGCCTACGCACCATGCTCGACAAGCAACTCTACAACCATCAAACCATCATCACCAAACTCGCCAACCGTCTGCAGCGAAAACTGATGGCGCAACAACAACGCAGCTGGCAGTTCGATACCGAAGAAGGAATCTTAAACACCGCTCGGCTTGCCAGCATGATCGCCAATCCGAATGTGCCGCTCAGTTTCAAGCAGGAAAAATCAACCGAGTTTCGCGATACGATTGTGACTATCCTGATCGATAATTCCGGCTCGATGCGTGGGCGCCCCATCGCTATCGCCGCCATGGCCACCGATATTGTCGCGCGAACGTTAGAGCGCTGCGGCGTCAAAAGTGAGATCCTCGGCTTTACCACCCGCGCCTGGAAAGGCGGCCGCGCCCGCGATCACTGGATGGAAAATGGACGCCCGCTCCACCCCGGCCGCCTCAATGACGTCCGCCATATCATCTATAAAGCCGCTGATGCGCCGATGCGCCGCACGCGCCGCAATCTCGGCCTGATGCTCAAAGAGGGCATTCTAAAGGAAAATATCGACGGCGAAGCTCTGGTCTGGGCTCATAATCGCCTCGCCAAACGCCCCGAAGCGCGCAAAATCCTGCTGGTGATCTCTGACGGCGCGCCGGTGGATGATTCCACCCTTTCTGTCAATCCTTCCAATATATTAGAGCTTGATCTTCGTAATGTAATTGAATGGATTGAGACCGCCTCAGACGTTGAATTAACCGCCATTGGTATCGGCCACGACGTCACCCGTTACTACCGCAAAGCCCTCACCATCGCCGACGCGGATGAACTGGCCAACGCCCTCGCCTCACAACTGGCTGATTTGTTTGAAGATGGGCAATAAAGCCTTTATTTTTCAGTATTTTGACTTTATTTTTTCCTTTATGTATAATTATATGTGAGCTAATTTAGGGAAAAACGGTAGTAAAATGAGCAATTTAGAGGCTTTGCCCGAAATAGAGCCAGTTTCAACGACCAATCCTGAACATAATTGGGAAAGCTTTGCGCACGGCTTACGCGGAGATCATCCAGAAGAATTTATTCAAAAATTATACGATACTGGTGAATTAAAGACGCTTTTACCGGAAGTAGAGGCCCTATTTGGCGTCCCTCAAACGCCTGAATACCATCCGGAAATAGACACCGGAATTCATACCCTCATGACATTAAAAAGAGCGGCAGAATTAAGTGATGATTTGGCTGTTCGTTATGCCGCCTTGGTACATGATTTGGGCAAGGCCTTAACCGATCAAGCACACTGGCCTAAGCATCACAATCATGAAGAATTAGGTGTTGCCCCGATACAAGCTATAAAAGAACGCCTAGGTGTCCCAGAACACATTTCTGAACTCGCAGAACATGTAGCACGCTATCACCTCCATGCGCACCGTGCATTAGAGTCGAAACCAGGGACATTGGTAAAATTGCTGGAACGTACAAATGCTTTAGGCAACCCCGGCGTATTCGAACAGTTTATCCTGGCCGCCCAAGCAGATGCACAAGGCCGACTAGGGCTAGAGGACCGCCCTTATCCGCAAGCTGAGTTGCTACGGACAGTACTACAGACCGTAAAAGATGTAGAGACGCAGGATTCAGACGGCCAAGAATTGAGTAATGACATGATTAAACAAAGACGCGTTGAGGCAGTAAAGATCGTTAAAAATGATATGAATGTGGCTTTAGATTAATAGAAACCTGTAGGGAATGCATAATGACGAACCAAGAACAATGGAAAGATGCAAACATGGAAGAAATAACAAGCATTAATGTTCCGTTTGAGCGGCAGGACCTAGACGTTGTCTTGAGAACATTATCTGCAATGTCAGAAAACTGGCACGACCCAAGAATAATTGACCAGGCAGCTATAATGCTAAGCCTTGATGACATTAAAAACATGATAGAGAAACTGAAAACGCAATTCGATTTGGGCAAGGACCCTATACTGGTACCAATGGATTTTAGTGATTGGGCTACGTATACAAACCTTATCCGCTCTACCGATAATAGCTTGCCGGGCTTAGAAAATAATGATTTTAATGTATTAGAAAAACTTCATAGTCAAAACATTAAGTGGGACGAAAAAGGGCTGACACCAACAAGCTCTTTATAAAAAAAACTGACTGGATCGTAACGTAAAAAAATCGACTGGTCACTATAAATTTTAAGAGTGTGTGAATAATGGCGAATTTAACCCCCGACCAAATTGAAGCTTTAGCAGAAAGCATATCTCATCATGCTGAAGCAAAACATCTGGACGAATTTAATGTCGGCTCTCGGCAAGAAATGGTTGGGCTTATTAAAGATATGCTCAGTGACCCTGATACTGAATTTATAATCAACACATCAAACGATCCTAATTATAAAGATTCCGTTTCTTTTTGTAACTCCAAGACTCAGAGTATTTTAGTTTTCAATCCCCAACAATTGGAAGACCCTAAACCAAACGCAGATCCAAAAAGTAAAATGGTTAGAGATAACTTTGCTGGAACCTTCTACAAAGCGCATACGCTTAACGATCAAGGTGAGCCAATCTCCAAAAGGAATGGGCGAGCATTAAACACAAGAGACACAAAGGATGCGTTTAAAGATGGGGTCAGAGCTTTAAAAGGTAAATTAGTTGAGACAGGTGTTCCTAAAGAAGATATCAAACCTCAAAGAATAGGAGATAGCCAAGAATGGGCAAAGCCTATTAACGATAATGATAAAAAAATTAGAGATGGATTAGAAAAAGGCATTGCCAGAAAACATGCCCACCCCGACATTAATAAACCCACTGTAGCCACCCCCACCGGCCCAGCCAACGGCATAGCTTCCAACGGTCAGGTACCGAACACGCCGGGTGTACATACCCAAGCTCCTTCACCTGCGTTTGAAGGCCTAAGAAGAGTCGGGGTTGCTGGCGGCATTATAGCTGGACTCCATTTATTGTCTGAAGGCAAATTTGCAGAAGCAGCTGAATCTTTCATTCCCGGAGCCTCCTCGGCCACAGCCGCTCTTGAGGGGCGTCTAGCAGAAGCTGGAATGTCAGGCGCAGAAGAAGCTATGGTTACCATACCTATAACAGAAACATTAAGACCTCTACTGCGAGAATATGGGGTGGATTTAAACCCGGGAATCTTGGAAGGAATAGTTGAAGGCATTAAGAAATCAATCGGCAATGATGCAGACCCTCTGGCCGCCATAAACGATGTTATAACCAAATATGACCTCAATGAAAGTTCTTCACCCGAAGATATTACCCAGGCGCAAAAAGAACTTTTCAAAGACTGCCAAACTCTCCCGGAAACTATGAAAGACCCAGAAACAATGGAAGTGATTCCTCTTGAAGAAGCGTTGCGTGATCCTGAAACATATGAGCGCTATAAAACAGCCCTAGAAGCACAAGACAACCAGATTGGACTTGAAACCCTACAGCAATATAGTTTTCTAGAGGCTATGAAGCATGTTAGCGAACACGTACAAAAACAGCCTCAAAACGATCCAGCCAGCACAATGACCGCTGAGCAACCCGCAACAGCCGAAACCCATCAAAACCAGGAACTTGTCGGCGCTGGCACCACTCATAGCGCACCCGGTGTGGGATGATATCTTTTAAAACTAATCCGTCAGAACAAACGTAATCTTCAATGTCACGCGGTATTCCTTGACCGAACCACCCTCAATAACAACATTCTGATCTTTGACCCAGGCACCGGAAACATTCTTCAGCGTTTCATTGGCACGCTTAATGCCCTGCTCGATAGCATCATCGAAGCTTTTGGAAGAGCCGCTGATAATCTCGGTAACTTTTGCAATAGACATGGGATATCTCCTTTATGATTGGGGCTTAAAACACAGCCTTACCTAAGACTTTTTCAGAAACAAGTCAATGTGTGTGAGCGCTCTCCACCATCCATTAAAAAAGCCCCCGAATTGAGGGCTTTTCGTAGAATTTTTTTAATGATTACTGACTAGGTGCCAAGTCTCCGTTATAATCCTTACTGGCTACCTCCATCAGCAGATCATGCATACATCCCTGATGGCTAAAGCCTTCTTGCCCTTTACCCTCATCCAAACAAACAGTACTGGCAAAAACGCGATACAAATATTGGCGGTCCTCAGGATTATCGATACTGTAATCGGGTTTTAGTCCTTTTACACTCCAATTATCTACTGTGCCGTTCTGTAGATTTACTGTATGAGAACTTGGCTGGTGACGATTTGGCTGCGCATGCGCTTCTTCAACTGGCATATTGGTGGCACCCACAACACCCAACACCATGGTTCCAACTGTGCAGTTTTTCCAGAAATTCGAAAGTTTCATAAGTCGTTACTCCTTATAATATATTACTCTATAAATTGATTGTGCCGCATCTTGGTGCTTTTCCGTGAATATGTCAAGAAAAAGCCCTTTTAGCCATTGTTTGCGCGCCCCATGCCAAGTAAAACAGACCTTATGAGCGGCAAAACCTATAAACCCAAAGCGATCAGCGGCTTTCCCGAATGGCTCCCCGAAACGCGGCTGGTCGAGCAGCAATGGCTGGATCATATCCGCAAGGTCTTCGAATCCTATGGGTTTTGCTCGATCGAAACGCCGAGCGTCGAGGAACACGCCGTCATCGCCGCCAAAGGCGAAGTCGACAAGGAAATTTATGTGTTAGAGCGCCTGCATAAAGAAGAAGGCGACAAAGAAGCCAGATTAGCTCTGCATTTCGACCAGACCGTACCGCTGGCGCGCTACGTCGCCCAGCATTTCAACGATCTGATCTTCCCATTTAAACGCTACCAGATGCAGCGCGTCTGGCGCGGCGAAAGACCGCAACTAGGACGCGCTCGCGAATTCTATCAATGCGATATTGACGTCATAGCGCAAGACACACTGCCCCTACATTTCGATGCTGAAATGCCAGCCGTTATTTATGAGGCTTTGGATGGACTCAATATCGGTAAATTCCAGATCAGAATAAGCAACCGTAAAATCGTTCTGGGCCTGCTGGAAAGTCTTGGCATTAAAGACCCAGCCCCTGTCACACGCATTGTTGACAAACTCGACAAGCTTAAGCGACAGGAGGTTGAAAAACTTTTACAAGATGAAACTGGGCTTTCAAAAGAACAAACAGATTCTATACTGGCCCTTGCGACTGCCGAAGATATTAGCGCCATCAAACCGGCCAATGAAGTCATGGCAGAAGGATTAAGCGAATTGTCTTTTGTCATGGATCAACTCAAACACTTGCCAGAGCATGCCGTAAAAGCCGATCTGTCGATTGTCCGTGGCCTCGATTATTACACAGGCACCGTCTATGAAACGCGCCTTCTGGACATCCCCGAATTTACATCGAGTATTTGTTCTGGCGGGCGCTATGACGACTTAGCCAGCTCTTACATCAATAAAAACCTTCCCGGCGTTGGTATTTCGATTGGCTTTACAAGACTGTTTGAAGTTCTAAATCACTACGACTACATCAAAACCGGATCAAAATCCCCCGCCGATATCCTCATGGTGCTGCCCAGTGACGAACGCCGCGAAATTGCCGCACAAACCGCGCAGACCTTGCGCAAAAACGGCTTTAACGTTGAAATGTTTCACAGCGGCTCCAAACTAAAACGCCAAATGGCCTATGCTGAGAAAAAAGGAATCCCTTACGTCTGGTTCCCGCCATTTGAAGACGGCAGCCCCCATGAGGTAAAATGTATGGAGAGCGGCGAGCAATCAAAAGCCGATCCTGAAAACTGGAGTCCTGTTAAATGAAGTGGCTTAGCCTCATTATATTTTTAGCCCTTCCCTCTCTCGCGATGGCCGCAGAGCCCGTCACCTATTCACCGGATTACTGCGAGTTTGCCATTACCTTTCCAGAGAAGCCATATACAGCGCCGCGCTGCGAAGATGGCAAGGAAGACCGCTGTTATGAGTTGGTTAGCTACACGCAGGTCTTTCAACTTTCCTCCACTGTCAATTTCCGGATTATCTGCAATCCCTCCGGTGAAGATTTATTCGAGCAATATAGCGGCAAGGTGATGGAATCCACGCTCAAATCCATGACTGAGCGCAGTGTTGTTAAAACCTTCGACACGTCTTTCCGTGAGGAAGAAAATTACAAACAAGCCGGACTGGTCGGTGAAGGCAAGGTCGGCGTGACCCCAACGATTTACATCGCGCAGCTATGGATCGGGCATAATTCTATTCTATCTGTCGAGGCCGAGCTGATAGGCGAAGCCGATGAAGTCGCCGATTCTTTGTTTAGCTCTGTCCTGAAAAGTGTTCATTTCGTCACCGAGGAAGAGAAAAAGGCAAAGGAAGAAGCGGAAGGGAACAAATCAGAAGAAAGCGACGATAAAGAAGAATAAGTTAATAGTTAAAAGTTAGAAGTGGTTGGGGGGTTTCTATTAACTATTAACTGCCAACTTCTTAATCCGCTCAACCATCGCAAAAAATCCGCTACGACGATTGGGACTTAAATGCTGGTCCAGCCCGATCTCTTTAAACATCCCCTCAATATCCACACCTGCTATCTCACCAACGTTCTTATCCTGATAAGCAATCATCAACAACGCAATCAGCCCACGCACAATATGCGCATCGCTATCGGCAACAAAGTGGAACACATCATCTTTGACATCGGCCTGCATCCATACGCGTGATGTGCACCCCTGCACAAAGTTTTTATCCGTCTTGAGTGATTCATCCATCGCCGGCAGCTCGCGGCCCAAATCTATCAAATAGCGATAGCGTTCTTCCCAGTCATCAAACAGAGAAAAATTCTCGGTAACCTCTTCTATGCTGCTCTGTAGAGCCATTTACCATACTCCATTAAGGTCTTGAATACTCTTCTTATATTATAATGGGGACATAGGGCAAGTAGCGCCGCTGTGAATAAAAGTTTGTATTATTGGTGCGAAAGTACCATTTCGTTAATATAGGGGCTTGCACAGTGTGATGCCAGTTGGCAGATTGAAGTAAGTATTACTTTTTAAACGGACGGGAAAGTCAAAAAATGAGCAAGTCGGGAAGCGGCGATTCAAAAAATACTCTCTACTGCTCTTTCTGCGGAAAGAGCCAGCATGAAGTCCGCAAGCTGATTGCCGGCCCTAATGTGTTTATCTGTAATGAATGCGTTGAACTTTGCATGGATATCATCCGTGAAGAAGACAAGACGCAACTTGTCCGTCCCGGCGAAGGCGTCCCGCCACCAAGTGAAATTAAAGCCGTTCTTGATGATTACGTGATCGGACAGGAAAGCGCCAAGCGTGTTTTGTCTGTCGCTGTACACAACCATTACAAACGTCTGGAGCACAGCGCTAATAATAGCGACATAGAACTGGCCAAATCAAACATCATGCTGATCGGGCCGACCGGTTGCGGCAAAACGCTACTGGCGCAAACTTTAGCCCGTATTATCGATGTTCCCTTCACCATGGCCGATGCCACCACCTTGACCGAAGCCGGTTATGTTGGTGAAGATGTTGAAAATATCGTCCTGAAACTACTGCAGGCCTCGGATTACAACGTTGAGCGCGCGCAAAAGGGTATCGTTTATATTGATGAGATCGACAAGATTTCTCGCAAATCTGACAATCCGTCCATCACCCGCGACGTATCCGGTGAGGGTGTTCAGCAGGCTCTATTGAAATTAATGGAAGGAACCGTCGCCAGCGTTCCTCCTCAAGGTGGCCGCAAACATCCACAACAGGAATTCTTGCAAGTTGATACCAGTGATATTCTCTTTATCTGTGGCGGTGCATTTGCCGGCCTTGAAAAAATTATTTCCGATCGTGGCAAAGGAACAACCATAGGATTCGGCGCTGACATTAAAACCGTTGATGACAGAAGCGTTGGTGAGGTCTTCCAGGAAGTTGAACCTGAAGATCTTTTGAAATACGGCCTGATCCCCGAATTTGTCGGTCGCCTGCCTGTCATCGCGTCGCTGGAAAATCTCGACGAAGATGCACTGGTCACCATTTTGACAGAGCCTAAAAATGCGCTGGTTAAGCAATATAACAAACTTTTTGAGATGGAAGGTGCCGACCTCAACTTTACTGATAACGCGCTGAAGGCCATCGCCCAAAAAGCGATTGAGCGCAAAACCGGTGCCCGTGGCTTGCGCTCTATTCTTGAAGGACTGCTTCTCGATACAATGTTTGAACTTCCCGATATGGAAGACATAGAAGAAGTTGTTGTGAATGACGATACGGTCAGAGACAGCAAAACCCCTGTCTATGTCTTTGCTGACAAAAAGAAAAAGAAGGCCAGTAAAGCAAAAGGCAAAGATAAGGACAAAGATAAAGAGGCTGCGGCAAAATAATCTGGGTATACACCATTCAAAAACTCTAGCGATACAGGAGTGAAACACACCATGACACAAGAAGCCAAAAAAATTATGCCGGAAAGCGGCAAGAAGTACCGCCTCATTACGCGTAGCGATATGGATGGTTTGGTTTGCGGTATCCTTCTAAAGGAAATGGGCCTTATTGAAGACATTACATTCGCCCACCCCAAAGACATGCAGGACGGTCTGATTGAGGTCGGACCGAACGATATCACCACAAACCTGCCTTATGTCGAAGGCGTCTATCTGGCTTTTGATCACCACTCAAGTGAAGTCACTCGCCTGGAAGATTGTCCCTATAACCACGTGATTGATCCAGACGCTCCGTCTGCCGCTCGTGTTGTCTATCATTATTTCGGCGGCGCTGTAGAGTTCCCGAACATTTCTGAAGACATGATGAACGCCGTGGACAAGGCTGATTCAGCCGATTTCAGCAAAGAAGAGATTTTAAATCCAGAAGATTGGGTTTTGCTGAGCTTTATCATGGATGCCCGTACCGGACTTGGCCGTTTTCGTGATTTTAATATCTCAAACTACCAGCTCATGATGAAGCTCATTGATTTTTGCCGAGAACATCATGACATCAAGGAAATTCTTGAGCTCACCGACGTAAAAGAGCGCGCTGACTTATACTTTGAGCATCAAATAAAGGCGAGAGAACAAATCGAAAGATGCGCCAGTGTGCATAATAATCTGGTTATTCTTGATTTGCGCAAGGAAGAAACCATTTGGGCTGCCAATCGTTTCATTATTTATGCCCTCTTCCCCCAAACCAATATTTCCACCCATGTCCTGTGGGGTAAAAACAAACAAAACACTGTTTTTGCCATGGGAAAATCAATCCTCAACCGCACCAGCAAAACCAATATTGGTGATCTGGCTCTAAAATATGGCGGCGGCGGTCATCAGGCGGCCGGAACCTGCCAGATTGAAAACCTCAAAGCGGAAGAAGTACTGCAGGAACTGATCACCCAGATCACCAAGGACGGGTAAGAACTCCCTGTAAGGCACAACCATGAAGCCACCCGCCCTAAAACCTGGAGACACGATCGGGGTTATGGCCCCGTCCAGTATTGTTGAAAAAGAAGACGTCGAAAAATCAACGGCATTTCTCAAAGACAAAGGCTACAAAGTTTTTGTTCACCCTCAAACTTTCGAGCGCGAAAATCAATCCGCCGGAACGCATTTACAAAAAACACTGGCACTGCAAGGTTTGTGGCAACGCAGCGACATTCAAGCCATATGGGCGGCCGGTGGCGGTAATCGCTCTTTGCACATCATTGACTCGATCAACTATGACGCCCTGAAAGAAAAACCAAAGACCCTCATCGGCTTTAGCGATGCCACCTCTATCCTGAACGCCGTTTACGCCCATACCGGCCTCACCACTTTTCACGGCCCGGTTTTCAAGAACCTCCATAAACACAAGGAATTCGACCATTTGAATGATTTGCTAACGGGCAAAACTCCTGATTACCCAATGGACAAGGCCACAACCATTAATGAAGGCGAAGCACAGGGGCCTCTAGTTGGTGGCAACTTAAGTATCTTTCAATATTTACCACAAACCCTGCCTGATGATTTCACTGACGGCTCTATTTTGTTCCTCGAAGACTGCCATGAGGAACTCAGTCGTTCTGACAAAATGTTTCTACACCTGAGATGCCTCGGCGTTTTCGAAAAGATATCTGGCCTTGTCATCGGTGAATTTCGCAAGATGCAGGATAGCGGCACGCCATTTGGTTTCACGCTAGAGGATATCGTCAGGGAACATACCCAGGATTTAAACATCCCCGTCATCATGAATGCCCCGTTCGGCCACGGCAAAACGCTCTACACCTTCCCGATCGGCACAAAAGCAGCACTAAAAGCACAAAATAATTCTATTTCTTTAGAGCTACTCGAATCTGCTGTTGAGAAATAAAAACACCCACTCCTGAAATATTGTTACTTTACAACACCCTAATATAAAAGTTTGACGATGCACCCCACGCCTGTGGTACACTGAGCCAATCAAAATAAAAAAGTATCGGGGTTATGAGTTTTACGTTACTGCATCAGGAAACTGACCCGCAGGGGAGTTTCACAGCGTGGGGCACTGGTTTTTACTATCAATACGATGCCTGCACGAACAAGCTGAGTGTCATCCAGACGGAGGGGGATGCTCACCTTATGAACGTCGCTCTGGACGGTTTTTCCAGTGATGCACTGGCTTATGCCGCTCATCTTGAAAAAACCACACAGATAAAAGCGTTGATGTTCAGTGACTGCACGACCATTGATCTGACCAAAACATTCGACACACAAAAAATAACGGCTATCGTCAGAAGTGCGGCCATTTTTGCCGGCTATGCCCTCGATCTTGAGAGGCACCATTTCCGTCGTTTCTCCCGTGGCTTCCGACAAAGCTGTTCCCTGGGAGAGGTTTATATTAATAGCCTTTATCAAGAGGATCCGAACACCGAATTTTTCAAAGGATTTGTTAAAACAAAGCAAGGAAATGCGGTTTGCGCCGATGGCTCTAGCCTGACCAATATACTGGCAGATTTGTCTGATAAAATTGTTCAGGATCTGATTGCTATGGAGTTTGGAGAAAATCACCGCCGCACCGCGCATAAATTACTTGGTGCATCATTCAAATTATCCACAACATCCCGCATTCTCGATAAAAACTTCATACCCTGCCATAAGCTTGCGATTATCAGGGATAGCGCCGAAGACATTAAAAGCCGGCACTAAAATAGGGTCTTGCGCTCTAGGCTTAAGCGACTACAAGGATAAGAGTCGGGCTATTTGCACTTATTTGTTGAAATTTTACGGAATTTCGAGTACACTCCCTTCCCGTAAGCCCAGTTATCAACGGTTTTAAGCGGCGCTGCCACTATCTATCAGGATATGGCACAGGCATTGCTTACTTCGTTTTACGGGACTAAAAAACCGGCGTCACGTTATTACCCTGACGCTTAATAAAAACTTTAACGAACAAAGGTGAAAAAACATGGCTGACAATGATAATTTTGACTTCTCTACAGGTGATTATGTTGTTTATGCGGCCCATGGGGTCGGACAAATCGAAGGCTTGGAAACACAGACCATTGCCGGTATGGACGTGAATCTTTATGTTGTCAGCTTTGAAAAAGAGCGTATGCGCCTTAAAATTCCAGTCATAAAGGCTGAATCTTCGGGTTTGCGCAAGCTCAGCACCAATGACCGCCTAAAAGATGCACTTACAACGCTCAAAGGTCGCTCTCGCATCCGCCGTACCATGTGGAGCCGCCGCGCCCAGGAATACGAAACAAAGATTAATTCAGGTGACCCTGTTTCCATCGCAGAGGTTCTTCGTGACCTTAAACGCAGCAATGATGATACAGAGCAATCCTATTCAGAACGCCAGATTTATCAATCCGCACTGGAAAGACTGGCCCGCGAAGTAGCCGTCGTTGAGAAAATCACGGATGAAAAGGCCACCGAGCGTCTTGAAAAAATGTTGAAAAAAGAGGTTAAAGCCAAAAAGGCAGCCTAAAACTTCCAAAAATATTACGATTATCATTCAAAATCAGGCGCATAAGGACTTTAACCTTCCTATGCGCCTGATTTTATTGTATACTCTATATGATTCTGGCAATTGGTTCTTCAGAATCTCCTCTCTTTACGTATTTTTCTCATTTTGCCCCTTTATGTGAGCCCCGTATCAATCGTGAGCAAAACCATTAAAGACAATCGCTTTACCACTCTTGGCTCTCCCAAACGGATATGGGCCATATCAGCCATCCACGGTGAAGTCGATAAATTAACAGCCCTTCATGACGCCCTGCTCGAACATATAAGGCCCGGCGACAAAATTATCTATCTTGGGAATTATATCGGCTATGGCGAGCGCGCGGTTGAAAGCGTTGATGAAATCCTGGCTTTTCGTAGGTTGGTTTTGGCACAACCGGCAATGATGGCTCATGACCTTATCTATTTACGTGGCACGCAGGAAGAAATGTGGCAAAAACTACTGCAGATCCAGTTCGCCCCCAACCCTGCCGATGTACTGCTGTGGATGCTGGGCAATGGACTGTCCAATACACTTTATGCCTACGGCCTGTCACCGCATGACGGCATCGAAGCCTGCCGTGCCGGTGTGATGGGCCTGACCAAATGGACAGGCAAAATACGCGAAACCGTAAGAAACCACCCGGGCCATGAAATATTCGGCACCCAGCTTTTGCGCGCGGCCCATACAAATGAAGACGCTGATTACCCCATGCTGTTTGTCCATGCCGGCATTGACGGACAGAAAAGCCTGAGCGATCAGAATGATAATTTCTGGTGGGCCGGCAAGGAATTCGAAGCCATTGATGCCCCCTACGCCCCTTTTGAAAAAGTCGTACGTGGTTACGATCCCGATCATGGTGGCATCAAAATGAATTGCATCACAGCAACGATAGATGGAGGCTGCGGCTTTGGCGGCCCCCTCGTCTGTGCAGGCTTTGATCAATCCGGTGATAGCTTCCAAATGCTCGAAGCTTAGAACAACCCACACACTTTCTATAATTATACCCCCTGTTTTCGCAGGGATTGCCGCTATGGCACGTATAAATTTTAGAACTTCGTAACGATTTGCATTCCTGATACGAATAAGCTAATGTTGTACCAATCAGTACAGTATCGAGTCGAAAAGGAGAATTGACATGGCACATATTGACGACCCACAAACCCAAAGAGCCAACACCGCCTATATCAAAACGGCGATGGATGCCCCCATGCTGGAAAAGGATCATGAGCTTGATCTGGCCCGGCGCTGGCGCGATAAACGCGATGAAAAAGCCCTGCATGAGATGGTAAGCTCTTACACACGGCTGGTTGTGGCGATGGCGTCGAAATTCAGAAATTACGGCCTCCCCTTGGGCGACCTCATTCAGGAGGGCAATATCGGCCTCATGCAAGCTGCCGAGCGGTTCGATCCAGAGCGCGACCTTCGCTTTTCAACCTATGCGACCTGGTGGATCCGCGCCGCGATACAGGACTACGTGTTGCGCAACTGGTCAATTGTAAGGACCGGTACAACGGCGGCCCAAAAATCACTCTTTTTTAACCTGCGCCGCCTCCGCGCCCAGATCGAAAAGAACGGCAAAAGCCTTGATGACGAGGGCCGGGAATTCATTGCCAATGACCTTGGCGTTAAAACAAAAGAGGTTGAGAGCATGGAACAACGCCTGTCCGGCGGCGATAGTTCCCTCAATGCCCGCCTCAGCGAAGAGAGCGATGAAGAATGGCAGAGCTTTCTGGCGGACGAGCGCCCCAACCCCGAAGAAGTTGTTGTCGGCACCAAAGATGCACAGACACGCTCGGCATGGCTGAACCAAGCACTGGGAGGCCTTAGCGATCGCGAACAAACCATTATCCGCAAACGTCACCTCGGTGATGAAGTGGTGACGCTGGAAACGCTGGGCAAAGGCCTTGGCATCAGCAAGGAACGCGTCCGCCAGCTAGAGGCCCGCGCGCTGGACAAACTAAAAACTTCCATCAACGATATGGTCGAAGACAAAGGCGATTTGTTTCTGGAGGGTTAAACTACCGACTCGAAACAATCTTATATTGCCGTCCGGGCTGAATACCTTCATTCGGGTTCAAACCGTTCAAAACACGAAAGCGCTCTTCTTGATAATCATCGAACGGCATCTTGCGCGCTAGTGAAGCAACACTATCGCTGACTGCCGCCGTCACAATGCGCAGCTTATAAGGCTGAATCGATTGCCGCTCACTGGCACTTAAGTTACGGAAGCTATAAGTCGTGCGCTTTAGATCCTCGAGCAACACCTGCGATGCATTAGCCGGAATAGCAATTTGGAAGCGCGCTATAGTATCGGGCTTCCATTCAATCGCCACCAGACGGATATTCATCGGCTGACCGTTTACCCGGCCCTGAAATCCGGCAGATGCCGCGTTCATACCACCGACCTTAACACGTTCAATACCGTTAATCGGCTGGTCCTTCATCCATGTCTGACCGAGATAGGTCGCAGCATCAACGCCCTGCTTGTTGCCAGCCATATCAAACAATACAACCGCGCCAGATTTTGATGTCGCTACCACGGCATTGGGCTGGTTCACAAGATGAAATCCATCAGGCACTTTAAACGTAAAGCCCATTTTCGTGTGATAAAAATCCTGACCGCGCACAAAGCCTTGGGCTGCACTGTCACCAAATGGCATACCACTCAACATTTTCAGGTAACCGTCGCGGTTCACGCGTCCCTGCCCCTGATGACTGTTTGCTTCGGACACCGTTTTAGAAATGCGCTCCGATGTTGCCGGGTGGGTAGAGAAATAACTCGCCCCTTGTGAATCTCGACCAGCTAATTTGCCTTGCAAAGCCGAGTCAGCCTGCAGATTGGTTAAAAACCAGGTCATCGCTTTGGTGTCATAGCCCGAACGTGCCAGATAACGAATACCAAGACTATCAGCTTCATGCTCCTGCCCACGCGAATATGATTTTAACAATAAATCAGAACCAACACCCAAAGCCTGCGACGCTGTATCACTACCAAGCGCCGCCGCAATAACAGCCGCACCCAAAGACGTTACAACACCTGTCGAATAACGTTCGGCTGAATGACGCCCGGTAATGTGCCCGGCTTCATGACCAAGGACACCTGCCAACTCGGCCTCACTATTGGCTAGTGCCAGCAAACCTCGCGAGACATATATATAACCACCCGGCAAAGCGAAAGCATTTGTGATCGGAGAATCAACAACAAAGAACTGATAACGAACATCTGAACGCTCGGTGTATTGTGCGACTTTCTGACCGACCTGATTAACGTAAGCCGCTAACGCCGGATTATCGTAAATTCCAAATTGCTGAATAACATTTTCATGCTCCTGCGCTCCTACTTTCACTTCCTGCTGTGGCGACATCAGGGCGGCAAATTGCTGCTCGCCCGTGGCCGGATTTGTACTACAGGCCGCTAATAGTGGTACAATAAGGGCTGCAAATAGGAGCTTGAAATTTATGCGTGAATCTGTCCAATCTAGTGCCATGATTAAAACCTTCTTTTCTTTCCTTATTATCGTCTGTCTTTATGTAGCGCCTGCCAGCGCTCAAGACAAGGGGCTTCCTGTAGCCAATTTTGAACCTATGGGGCATCCGGAAACCGCATTTGTCTTACAAGTCATTGATCCACATACTGTTCAGCTTGAAGATGGTCGATTGATACGTCTAGCTGGTATAGATTTTCCAGATTACGACGTGCATCAGCCAGGCGACATATCTGTAACAGCTCTGCGCATTCTGAGAGACATGCTGGAAAGCAAGGATGTTAACATATATCAAACAAAAAAGAGAAATATAGGTCGCTTGAATCGTATGGGCCATCACGTTGCGCACATAGAGCGCCGGGATGATAATGTCTGGGTGCAGGGCAGCCTTGTCTCGCTTGGGCTGGCACGTGTGCGCACCACCAAACGCAACCCGGAAATGGCAGATACTCTGTATCAGCTTGAAAAACAGGCGCGGGACAAGAGGCTGGGATTATGGGTCGTTACAAATTTCGATGTTATTACACCAAAAGAGGCAGCAGATTACACTGACAGCTTTAATATTATCGAGGGCAAAGTAGAAAGTGCCACCATTAAAAAGAACTGGATCTATCTCAACTTTGGAAAAAACTGGCGTGATGATTTTACCGTTGCAATCGCCCCGTCTGATAAGCGCACCTTTGCCAAAGCGGGTCTTGACCCTTTGCAATGGGGTGGCAAAACAATCAGAGTTCGCGGGTGGATTGTGGCATATAATGGTCCCTATATGGAGATCAACCACGCGCAGGCCGTCGAATTGATGAAAGATAAAGTCGAGTCGGACGAAATTCAGGTTGAATCATTGCCAGAAGCGTCAGAAGACTCTATCGTCAGAAGCATTGAACCAAATGATTAACATCTTAACCAGATGCCTCGCTTGCCATGCCCGTAAAGGATGCTGTCAGCAACACTAACAAAGATAGAGGCGCAACGCGGCGCCAGCATCTTCTTGATCTTTTTCCACCCCTTACTCCCTACTCCAGTGGTTTTCTGGGTGCTGATAAAACGCATAACCTCTACTGGGAGCAAAGCGGCAACCCGGATGGCGTCCCTGTCCTTCTGATTCATGGTGGTCCCGGTGCCGGTGCAACACCGACCCATCGTAGGTTTTTTGATCCCGATCATTACCGCATCATCATTTTTGACCAACGCGGTGCCGGACGTTCGACGCCACTCGGTGAGTTGGAAAACAACACCACTGAAAACCTTATCCACGACATAGAAGCCTTACGCAAACATTTACATGTTGAGCGCTGGCATCTGTTCGGCGGCTCCTGGGGTAGCACTCTGGCCATGCTTTATGCCATCCGTTATCCTCAACAATGTATTAGCCTGATCCTGCGCGGAGTCTTTTTATGCGAACAGGAGGAAATCGATTGGTTCCTCTATGGCATGAAAACCATCTTCCCCGAAGCCTGGGAACAATTCGCAGGATTTTTACCTGAAGAGGAGCAACATGATCTGTTAAGCGGCTATTATAGACGCTTAACAGGTGGAGACCGATCTATACAACTGGGGGCTGCCATCCGATGGAGCCTTTATGAAGGAGCGTGCTCTTCCCTTCTTCCCAACTATGAAACAATTTCAACCATAGAACAAAAACAACATGCACTGGCGCTGGCACGTATTGAGGCTCATTTCTTCATGCGCGAAATTATTCCGCCCGAAAAATCTATTCTGACGCAACTGGACAATTTGCGAAAAGTTCCGGCAACTATTATTCAAGGACGCTATGACATTATCTGTCCGATACGCAGCGCCTATAAACTGCATCATCTATGGCCGGAAGCCGATTATGTGGTTGTGCCCGATGCAGGACATTCTGCTCTCGATCCGCCAATACGCTCACAGCTAATCCAGGCGTTAGAAAATGCGAAGAATATTAACTAAAAGGAATAAAAATGAATTTTAAATCGATCAAAGACATCAACGTTCAAGGCAAAACGATTTTGCTACGTACCGATCTCAACGTGCCCACAGAAGACGGGAAAGTCACCGACACAACACGTATTGACCGCCTCAAACCCACTATTGATTATCTGCGGGAGGCAGGCGCTAGAATCCTTGTCCTGTCGCATTTTGGCCGACCCGATGGCGAGAACAATTCCGGTCTATCGCTGGCTTTCCTGGCCCCCGCTCTACAACAACAAT
This sequence comes from Micavibrio sp., assembly GCA_021604545.1. GTDB lineage: Bacteria > Pseudomonadota > Alphaproteobacteria > Micavibrionales > Micavibrionaceae > UBA5701. The sequence continues at coordinate 318,377 of BQJE01000001.1, read as the reverse complement.
GGAGCGCTGATGTAAAATTCTGTCAGAGCACCATTGGTGAGCAGGCTGAAACTTTTGCCGCCAGTTTAAAAGACGGGGATATTGGCCTGCTGGAAAACTTACGCTTTAACAAAGGTGAAAAAGCCAATGACTCGGAATTTGCAGCTTCGCTGGCCAAACTTGGCGACATCTATGTGAACGATGCCTTTTCCTGCTCACACCGCGCTCACGCTTCAACGGAAGGGCTGGCGTATCTTTTACCAGCGGCCGCTGGGTTACTCATGGAAGAAGAACTAAAAGCGCTTGATGCTGCACTTGAAAATCCGCAAAAGCCACTAGCAGCGGTGGCAGGTGGATCAAAAATATCAACCAAGCTAAGTGTGCTTTATAATTTATCCGAGAGAGTCGATTTTCTTATTCTTGGCGGTGGCATGGCCAACACTTTCCTGCACGCACAAGGCATAGACATAGGAAAATCACTTTGCGAAAAAGATATGGCTGATGAAGCGCGCAAAATCATGGAACATGCGAAAAAGTCAGGGTGCGAGATTATTCTGCCGGTTGATCTGGTAACCGTAACCGAGCTTCACGAAAATGCCGCATATGAAACCGTATCTACAGATAACATCCCACCTAACGTAATGGCCGTTGATACCGGGCCAGAAAGCATCAAACACGTCACAAAGAAAATTGCAGATTGCAAAACCATTGTCTGGAATGGTCCGATGGGCGTTTTTGAGATCAAACCCTTTGATGAAGGTACCAATGCTCTGGCTAAAGTCGTTGCTGCAAAAACAAAAACAGGTGAAATGGTCAGCATTGCAGGGGGGGGCGATACGGTGGCTGCCCTTGAAAATGCAGGCACCGCTTCTGATTTCAGCTATATCTCAACAGCCGGAGGCGCTTTTCTGGAATGGCTGGAAGGAAAATCCTTACCTGGAATTGCAGCCTTGGAAATAACCGGCAAAGCAGCTTAATCAATCTCTACTTGGGAAGGATTAAATTCTTTGGTAATAGAACCTTGCATGATGTTCCTGGCAACATCAGGTTTGATACGGTTAAAATAATTTACGGCCTTAGTCATATCCTTTAAATCAACCATTTTACCTTGTGCCCTAACCCTGTTCGTCAACAAATAGATTGAAACAAAATCTGCCTTCATAATATCAAAAGCACGACAGGCCACAGCCAACCCTTGGCCATTTGGCTGCACAAGAATTTCCTCAACAGTTTGGGGGTCCAGATCAGCAAACCGTGAGAACTGAGCAACAAAAGATTGAATCTGCCCACGACGCAAAGTTCCAAGCATCAACTTAATTGTCAGCAATCCCTTTTCTTTAAAACGATCTGCTGCATTCAGCATAATCTGTGTTGGGGCAAACTCACTGATACTATCAGCATCAGAAAATTCAAGAACAACATCATCAATCGCATCGATAAGGACACCTGACTCAACTTTGTAGTTCTTCAGAATATACTGCTTTAGCTCTTGACCAACGAACTGGTAAAGCTTTGTGGCTATATCAGAGGAAATTTCTTCCCGACGCAAAAGCGGCCTAGCCACCTGTTCACTTTGCTGCGCCAGACAAGAAAGGGCGGTGACCGTATGTTCGGTCAATTTAATATCCATATTTTCGGCCAGAGTCGTAGCCGTACCAAAGTCACCAGTATCAGCCAAAATATTCATGACCTGATCACTTAAAATCTTGCGCGAGGCAATCGCCTGCCAATGCGCCGGGCTCTGGGACTTGATAATATATATAAGATCAAGGTCTTTCAGAACCTTTGAATGCTTGAGAACCGGCGTTGCTACCTCAATATCATCATTCGCCACCTGAAGAGCGAGACGTAACGGCACATTATCCATCACAGACAAGCGTTCGGATACGGCCTGGCGCAAATCTGTTTCAGCCTGACGCATCAACTCGATCAACACATCGGCAATCAATTCACTTTCGCGCGGCGAAACATCAAGCTCTAACAACTCGCTTACCGCAGATGTCAACTCAGCACGTGCCAAAGGTTTCTTATCCTTTGCCAGACCATATATCTTGCTGCTGTCATATAAGCGCACTAAAAGTGGCGTTACATCAGATGATTTATCTAGAAAACCTAAATCCATTATAGAATCCCCGCATATTCTTTTCTTATTTTACACTTAAAACCCTTAACGCCTTATTATTGGCATTTTTTAGTCATATTTAATTCTGTGGGTAAAGAAGCTCGAAAACGTATATTCATATATTGTTTTACGCAGTTATTCCCCCGCCCTGCCTATGCTTATACACTGCAATTTATTTAAATTAGGTTAAAGTTGTAGACATTTTTTATGATGCGTTTGCGAAAAAACCCAATTTACTGTATAAATTCCTTAGCATAGGATGTGCGTCGAAAGCTTTTGTTAAGTCTTTGGTAGTAAACTATAAAGACACGGGTTTATTATAAGGGACCAATATCATGGCAGGACCAATTAGCGGCTTAGGTGCACAGCAAGTTTCATTTGCACAAACTTTTCGACCTGGATCTACTAGTGGACAGGCGAGTGACGTATCACAAGACGAAATTAAAAAAGGACTCTCACAAAACTCTGAAACCGGTAAAACGGAGTTTGCTGTTGGTGACAACATATCAGGGTTAACTGCTAATAATGACTCTGTGCTGGACTTTCATAAAGATATTGCACAGGAATTACAATCGAGTAACCCATCAGGCAATACAGAAGAAGAGCCGCGCGGATCTTTACTTGATATAGAAGTCTAACAGCCCAAAAGGGTTACATACAAAGGCGCCGATAGGCGCCTTTTTTAATGGGCTACTGAAAGGCTGCCTCATTAAAACTACGTAATTTACGGCTATGCAATTTCTCTGGCGAAAGATCGCGCAGCTTCTCCATTGCAAGCAGGCCAATCTTCAAATGCTGCTCTACCCGCTCCCGATAGAAACTATCAGCCATACCGGGAAGCTTCAAAGCGCCATGCAGGGGTTTATCTGAAACACATAAAAGTGTGCCGTAAGGAACACGAAAACGAAAACCGTTCGCCGCGATCGTCCCCGATTCCATATCCATCGCAATAGCGCGGCTTTGGGATAACCCAAGACTTTGCTTGACCGAAGAACGCAGTTCCCAGTTTCTGTCATCCGTGGTGGCAACCGTTCCCGTGCGCATCACCTTTTTAAGATCGTAACCGCTCTGCCCTGTAACTTCCGCCACCGCATCTTCAAGCGCCACCTGGATTTCTGCAAGCGCTGGAATAGGAATACTGAGTGGCACATCCTTATCCAGAATATGATCTTCGCGTAAATATCCATGAGCGAGCGCATAATCCCCCAGATTCTGTGAGCTGCGCAATCCAGCACAATGCCCCAGCATCAACCAGGCATGCGGGCGCAAAACTGCTACATGGTCGGTAATAGTTTTGGCATTGGAGGGGCCAACACCTATGTTAATCATGGTAATACCCGAACCGTCTTCGCGCTTCAAATGATAGGCTGGCATTTGTGGTGCACGCCCGCTATCATCCGGCTCCACAAAGCCTGCGTAATCCGCTTTCTTAGCTTTACCCCTGCCAATCTTTATGAATTCGTCGATATAGAACTGGTAGTTTGTAAAAATAACATAGTTCTGGAAGTGGTGGGAATCGCTGCCGCAATAATGTTTCAGGCGCTGCAGGCTTATATCAATACGCGGCGCCGTAAACAAAGATAACGGTCCCGGCTGCCCCTCCTTAACCCTGTAGGTTGCGTTGGCAATCTCGTCATCCATGATATCAAGATTGGGTACATCGAAATAACGAGGCATGTCCTCGACCTGCTGCGGGCTTAAATCCCGCTCAAGATGAAAGTTCTCACCCAAAGCAAAATGAATGGGTATTTGTGTATCGCTTACGCCAATTTCAACGGGCACATCATGGTTATCGATCAGCAGCCCAATCTGCTTACTGTAATAACGATCAAAAATATCCGGACGCGTCAGCGTTGTTTTATAGGTGCCGGGCCGGGGCACAAATCCGTAGGAAAGCCGTGAATCAGCCTTCCGTGCCATTTTTGTTGTAATGGAAATATAGGGATAACAGGCTGAAATTCTTTCTTCTTCCAGCTTTCCTTGCCCGAAGAGATGGAAGCTGTTGAGCAAATAGTCGATATGGGTGTTATAAATCTCCTGCACGACTGCCAAGGCCTTGTCAGGATCTTTAAATGTTCGGGGCTTGAAGGTTTTTGGCGGCTTTGACATTGAAACATCATAACACGGCTCAGGCCGCATTCAATCCTGTTAGTGACCGGGCATATTCATCGGCATTGAAAGGCTGCATATCCTCCATTTTCTCACCAATACCAATCGCATGAACCGGCACGCCGAATTGATCGGCAAGCCCCACAAGAACGCCACCCTTAGCCGAACCATCAAGCTTGGTCACCACCAGCCCGGTGACATTAACCATCGATTTAAAGCTCTCAAGCTGCGAATAGGCATTTTGCCCGGTGGTAGCATCCAACACCAATAACGTCGCATGCGGCAGGTTTTCATCCTGTTTCTTGAGAACACGGACAATCTTTTCCAGCTCGGCCATCAGATTAGCCTTATTCTGAAGTCTTCCAGCCGTATCGATCAGCAATACATCGCTGCCCTGCTCTTTGGCTTTCTCATACGCCTCATAAGCCACAGCCGCCGCATCGGCGCCGACTTCCTTGGTCACCAACGGTGATCCCGTACGCTCGGCCCAAATCTGAAGCTGTTCAATCGCTGCCGCACGGAACGTGTCGCCTGCAGCCATCATGACGCTGCGCCCTTCTTTTTGTTTCAAATGCTGAGCCAACTTGCCGATCGTCGTGGTTTTACCAACGCCATTCACACCGCAAACCAGAATAACGTAAGGACCACCATTAGCCGGCGGCGTAATCTCAAGCGGCTGAGCCACAGGGGACAACATGGCAGAGATACTCCCCGACAGTGCTTCCTTGACCTCTTCTTCGCTTATATCTTTGCCGAAACGATCTTTGGCAAAATCTGCCACCAAAGCCGCTGCAGTTTTCGGCCCCAAATCCGCACCGATCAGCACTTCCTCAAGACTATCGAGCATGTCCTGATCGAGCTTTTTCTTGGTCAGAACATCGGTAATGCCTTGCGAGATTTTGTTGGTCGATTTGGCTAGACCTTTGGTCAAACGCGAAAGCCAACCACCCTCTTCCGTGTGATCACTTAAATCCTCAGATTCTTGTGCATCCTCGACTAGCGTATGCTCGGGCACCGGCGTTTCCTCCAGCTCATCAATATCAGCGACAGGATCTTCGATCTCATGCTTTAAACTAGCATCTATTTCGGGGTCATATTCGGTCGACGGCTCAAGCGCCGGATCGCCCGGACGATGGATAAACCGATCATCATGATCCTGCTTATCCTGTTCGGTGATATTCTTTTTCTTACGCCAGAAAACCATTGAAATTTCTCCTAAGGCATTTGCCGCAGAGACTGCCCTAAAAGTTGGTTTTTGGCAACACCGGTCGTTTTAATTTGCGCCAGAGAACCCACCGGCAGTTCCTGATCAAGCTGCACCGCCGCATAGTTTTCAGCGCGGCCAATATTTCCTTTTTCAACAATAACTTCCATTTCTTTGTTGATATTATTATTGAGAAACTTTTCAGTCTGTTTTTCGCCCAAAGCCCGCAAACGCGCCGCCCTTTCCTTACGTACAGCCTTATCAACCTGCGGCATACGCGCAGCAGGTGTACCTTCACGCTCTGAATAAGGAAAGACATGAAGAAACGTCAAATCGCATTCCTCGACGATATTCAATGTATTTTGGAACATTTCTTCGGTTTCAGTCGGGAAACCGGCAATAATATCGGCACCAAAGGATATATCCGGGCGATACTCACGTGCTTTGCGGCACATATCGATCACATCCTGCCGCAGATGCCGCCTTTTCATCCGTTTCAGGATCATATCATCGCCCGATTGCAGGGATAAATGCAGATAAGGCATAAAACGCGGTTCATTTTTGATCAATTCCCAGAGGTCATCATCAATCTCGACCGGATCGAGAGAAGATAAACGAAGGCGCTTTAACTCCGGCACCAAGGCCAGCACCCGCTTTATCATCTGTCCTAATGTTGGCTTACCCGGTAAATCAGGGCCATAAGATGTAACATCAACGCCGGTAAAGACAATCTCATTATAGCCACTCTCCACCAGCTTCTTCACCTGCTCGGCAATCACACCAATCGGCACCGAACGCGCATTGCCGCGGCCATAGGGGATAATGCAAAACGTACAACGGTGATCGCAGCCCTGCTGAACCTGCAAAATCGCCCGCGCCCGGTCGTCAAAACCTTCAAGCATATGGCTGGCAGTTTCCTTGACGCTCATAATGTCGTTGATCAGAACCTTTTCGCCGTTCAATCCGTGCCAGGTTTCGGCTTTGAGCTTCAAATCATTGCCGATCACCCGGCTGACTTCCGGCATCTGTGCGTATTTCTGTGGGTCGATCTGTGCGCTGCAGCCCGTGACAATGATTTCCGCCTGTGGATTATCCCGCCGGGCCTTGCGGATTGCCTGACGCGCCTGGCGTTCGGCTTCTTTGGTCACAGCGCAGGTATTGAAGATAATCGCATCTTCCAGCCCTGCGGTTTTGGCATGGTCGCGCATCACCTCCGACTCATAAGTGTTGAGACGACAGCCAAAGGTCACAATGTTCGGTTCTTTACTCATGGCGCGGTTTTACAGCTCTTTAAGAGCACCGTCAAATACATAAGACACAGGCCCGGTCATCAGAACATGGTCGTCGTCCTCACGCCATTCCAGCATCAGCGACCCACCATCCATGATAATTTCTACATTCCGTCCGGTTAATCCTCGCTGCGCAGCCGCCACCGCTGTCGCACAGGCCCCTGACCCACAAGCCAGAGTAATCCCTGCTCCCCGCTCCCAGACACGCAATCTGATCTGGTTATCCCCCAATACCTGCGCAAATTCGACATTGGCGCGCTGCGGGTATAGCTCGTGGTTTTCAAAGATTGGTCCCATGTCTTCCACAGAGATACTCTCAAGGTTTTCCACAAAGAACACGCAATGCGGATTGCCCATACCGACCGCCACCGGGTCACGCGCTGCGCCCTGACCAATGCCCAGATGCAACGTGTCTTTTTCCTGCGCCAAAGGGATATCGGCCCATTCCAGTTGCGGCGGGCCCATATCAACCTCGACAGCGCGGCCGTTTTCAACCATCCGGCACGACAAAAGCCCCCCTTTTGTCTCTATAACACACGCAGTTTCACCTTTTTCCTTCATATAGAGATGCGCCACGCAGCGCGTCGCATTGCCGCAGCTTTCGGCCTCACCACCATCGGGATTAAAAATACGCATAAACAAATCGGCCTCATTGGTTGGCTCAAGCACGATCAACTGGTCACAACCCACGCCAAATTGCCGGTCCGCGATATGACGGATCAGCTCTGGCGTTAGATTGTCTGCCTTGCTGCGGTGGTCGAGAATGACAAAATCATTACCAAGCCCGTGCATTTTCAAAAAGTTCATATCCATAGCTTCCTGTATTTTCTTGACAATACAGCAATTTCGCCGTAATTTCCCACCAAATTTCACTGACATGACTAAATGTTAGTGCTTAGCGGTACCCCCCGGTCGGCGAATTGACGCTCACCGGGGCTGAAATGCTTTGTGAGGAAAAGGCTTTAAATGTTTGAATCTTTGAGTGAAAAGCTTGGTGGTGTATTCGATAGCCTGAGAGGAAAAGGCACCCTCTCGGAAAACGATGTCATGGCCGCAGCGCGTGAAATCCGTGTGGCGCTGCTCGAGGCTGATGTCGCCCTGCCCGTGGTTAAGGATTTCATCGAAACGGTTAAACAAAAAGCCACCGGCCAGGAAATCGTCAAAGGCGTCAATCCAGGCCAGCAGGTCATCAAAATTGTCCATGATGCCATCATTGAACTTCTGGGCTCTGAAAAAGACCCTATGCAATTTGGCACACCGCCTTGTGCTTACCTGATGGTCGGCTTGCAGGGCTCTGGTAAAACGACATCGTCAGCAAAAATAGCCAAACACCTTACCAATAAGCACAACAAAAAAGTCCTGATGGCATCCCTCGATGTTTATCGCCCGGCGGCGCAGGAACAATTGAAACAACTCGGCGAACAAACAGATATTACAACGCTGCCTATCGTTGAGAAACAAAAACCACTTGATATCGCCAAGCGTGCGATGGATGTGGGACGCAAAGAAGGCTTTGATGTTGTCATCCTCGATACGGCAGGACGCCTGTCCATTGATGAAACTCTGATGGACGAAATTTCCCAAATCAAAAAAACTATCAATCCTATTGAAACGCTGCTTGTGGCTGATGCGATGACAGGGCAAGACGCCGTGCAAACCGCCACAGCCTTTGACGCGGCCGTTGATATCACTGGTATCATGCTCACCCGTATCGATGGCGATGCCCGCGGCGGCGCGGCCATGAGCATGAAAGCCGTCACCGGCAAACCAATCAAATTGCTGGGAACCGGAGAAAAAATAGACGCGCTGGAATCCTTTCACCCTGACCGGATCGCCGGACGCATTCTTGGCATGGGTGATGTGGTCTCACTGGTTGAAAAGGCGGTCGAAACCGTCGACCAGGACGAAGCCAAAAAAATGGCCGCCAAATTCAAAAAGGGCAAATTCGATTTCAACGATCTCCTGTCGCAAATGCAACAGATGAAAAAAATGGGTGGCATGGGCGCAATGATGAAGATGATGCCCGGCCTTGGAAAAATGGCAGGGCAACTGGACGAAGCAGGCGTTGATGACTCTCACATGAAAAAACAGGAAGCCATTATTTTTTCCATGACAAATAAAGAGCGCGAAAAGCCAGACCTTCTGAATGCCTCACGTAAAAAACGCATCGCCGCCGGCTCAGGTACAACAGTGCAGGAGATCAACCAGATCGTGAAGCAGCTCAAACAGATGCAAACCATGATGAAGCGCATGAAGAAAATGGGTGCCGGCAAAATGATGGGCATGATGAAAGATATGATGGGCGGTGATATGGCGGAAATGGCCGATGCCATGAACCCTGAAGCCCTGGCCGAAGATATGGCTGGCATTGATGAAGGTGGCCTCGGTCCCAACCCCTTCGCCCCCGGCGGCGCACTGGCTGGTCAGAGCATGCCGGGAGATTTAGAAAATTTACTAGGGAATTCTAGCCAGCCACATGGCGGCAAGAAAAAAAATCGCAAAAAGAAGAAGCGGTAAACTTTAACCAAACCAAAAGGAGACTACTGAAATGGCACTATCAATCAGACTATCAAGACAGGGACGGAAGAACCGTCCGTTCTACCGCATCGTGGTCGCGGATAAACGCATGCCGCGCGACGGGCGCTACATCGAAAGGCTGGGAACCTATAACCCCCTGCTCCCCGATGATCAAGAACGCGTGAAACTCGTGGAAGACCGCATCAAATACTGGCTGTCCCAAGGCGCCAAACCATCCGAGCGCGTTGCAATCTTTCTCGGCAAAGCCGGTCTTGCAGAAGTACCGACGCAGCCAAACCGTCCAAACAAATCCAAACCAAGCGAAAAAACGCTGCTGCGCGTAGAGGACAAAAAAGAAAAAGTAGCGAAAGCGAAGGAAGCAGCTGAAGAAGCGGCAAAAGCGCCAGCACCTGAAGCACCCGCCGAAGAGGCTCCTGCTGAAGACGCTGCACCCGCAGAAGCTGAAGCACCAGCAGAAACACCTGCTGAGGAAGCTCCAAAGGAAGAGGCGAAAGAAGAAGCTCCCGCCGCTGAAGAAAAACCAGCTGAGGAAGCTAAAGCTGAAGACGCTCCAGCTGAAGAGCCTAAAGAAGAAGAAAAGAAAGAGGACTAAATGTCCTCCACTACGTCATTTCAGGATAATGACCAGACCCCGAAACGTGTATGCCTTGGGAAAATCAACGGCGCGCACGGTGTAAAGGGTCTGGTCAAAGTCTTCTGTTTTGGCGAAGACCCAAAAGCGCTCGAGCAATACGGGCCGCTTTATACCTCTGAAACCGGCCCGGATCAAATTTCCATTAAGCTGAAAAATATTGTCGGCAAAAACTGGTTGGTTGAGATTGAGGGCATAGACGATAAGACCAAGGCCGACGCATTAAACGGCACCGAACTTTGGCTTGAGAGAGACAAACTCCCTGAACCAGCCGAAGGTGAATTTTACATTGAAGATCTAGCTGGCCTCAAAGCCGAAGACAAAGACGGCAAGGTTATCGGAACCGTTACGTCCATACAAAATTTCGGCGCTGGCGATTTACTGGAGATCAAACCGAAAGACAACCAAAGTTTTTTCCTGATCTTCACAAAAGAAAATGTACCGAACATCGATATTGAAACCGGCATGATCACCATCAATTTACCCCCAGAGATTAAAGAAGAAATGCAATGAGCTGGCACATCAACATCCTCACCCTCTTCCCCGATATGTTCCCGGGCAGCCTCGGGCAATCGCTCAGCGGCAAGGCACTGGAGAAAAACATATGGTCCTATGACACAATAAATATCCGCGACTTCGCCGAAGGGGTGCATAAATCCGTCGATGACACGCCCTATGGTGGCGGTGCAGGCATGGTAATGCGCGCTGATATCATCGAAAAAGCCCTACTATCCATCGAAAATCCCGGTAAAAAGATATTTTTAAGCCCCAAAGGCCGGGTTCTGGACCAGAAAATGGCACAAAACCTGTCACAAACCAGCGCAATCACCCTCCTCTGTGGCCGTTATGAAGGTGTAGACCAGCGCATATTGGACGCTCATGACTTCGAAGAGGTCTCTATCGGCGATTATGTGCTCTCTGGCGGCGAACCAGCGGCGTTAACCTTAATGGATGCCTGTATCCGCCTGCTACCCGGTGTGCTCGGTAACGCGGAAACCCCCACAGAAGAAAGCTTTTCTACCCCTAACCTGCTGGAATACCCGCATTATACCAAGCCCGCCAGCTGGAACGCCTCGGACGGAAAAACCCACGATGTGCCCGAAATCCTGCAATCTGGTGATCACGGCAAAATAAAGGCCTGGCGGCAGGAGCAAGCTCAGAAAATCACCCAAAAACGCCGTCCCGATTTACTTGGTAAAAAGTGACGTATTTTCTTGTTTTTTACTGCTTTAGACGGTATAAAACGCCCAGAATTTGGATAAACCCCATAAAAACACAAATGGTCCGCCGGGTTAACGCCTGATATCGGGGCCTGATAAGGGAAGAAAAAGATGAATACAGTACAAAAATTCGAAGCCAAACAGCTCGAAAAGCTTCAGGAAACCAAACAGGTCCCTAGTTTCGGTGCCGGTGATACCGTCAAAGTTAATGTCCGTGTGAAGGAAGGAACGCGTGAGCGTATCCAGGCCTATGAAGGCGTTTGTATTTCTCGTGAAGGCGGCGGCATCAACGAAAACTTTACCGTGCGTAAAATCAGTGCCGGTGAAGGCGTTGAGCGTGTGTTCCCGCTTTGGAGTTCACGGATTGATTCAATTGAACTGGTAAGACGCGGTTCTGTTCGTCGTGCCAAGCTGTATTACCTTCGCGATCTTCGTGGTAAGAAAGCCCGTATTTCCGAACGCACCACAGGCCACGACATCGAAGCCAGAGAAGCAAAGCCGAAAAAAGAATCTAAAAAGGCGAAGGCTAAATCTGCTGATAAAAAAGCTGACGACGCTCCAAAAGCTGATAAACCCGCAAAGAAAACAGCAGCCAAAAAGACTGCCGCGAAAAAAGATAAACCTGACAAGAAATAGTTTATTTAAGAACGGCGGCAGGCGACATTATAACGCCTGTGACCGTTGCACCGCCAAGTGACATTGTAGGCTGCATCTGATCCGGCCCTATACTTACCGCTTCAAATTTTTCTATTAGGGGCTTATTAGCCATCGTTTCGTCTCCTATTGCACTGCAATAAGTATAACGCCGAATAGTTGTAGAAAGGTTAACGAAATAATTACGCCTCTGGCAACGGCTCAGGTTTTAAAAACTGCTGTAACATCCCCGGTGGCGTTATATTCGGCTGCGTAACTGGCTCGTTGTGCTCTTGCTGAAACTCATTAAACTTAACGGCAAAATCACGGCTAAAATGCAGAAGATTCTTACTCATTTCCAACCGCCCTACAGTATCAAATATCTCACCGTGAAGATATTCCATGGGCTCGATATCATCACCTCCCGCTGCTCTTTCCTTGTGTATCATAAGCCCCAATGAATTTGAGGTCAGCGTCCGAAAAGCATCCTGAATCTGCAACACTTCCAGATCGTCAAACCCAGAAAGCTCATTAGGCAAGGGGCCTTCATTCCACTTGTCCTGACGCAACCTATTCACTTGCCCAAGGGCCGTGGGATAATATTTTACGGCATCTTCACTGATTTGGTTTTGCAAAGACTGTGTGGCTTCATCACTATCAATATTCTTTAAATTAACGATATTTGCATTGGTTTTGCTAAGTGCTGTATCCAAAGCTTCCTGATCAATAGAAACAATTTTTCCAGACCCGCCTTGTGAACCAAGATAAGCATAAAGCTCTTCACCGGCTTTGAAAGGAACAACAAGATCGGCAGCAATCAAATCTTTGCCACCGCATGCAGAATCAAACACGCCACATAAACCGCTCATTCTCTTACACCCTCTATTACCAAATTCTATTGAATTGACTATGTTTCTGGTTATCTGTTTAATGCCAATTCTGTTAGTGTATGATATTCCGTAAATATTAATTTTTTATTAAGAAACATGGCTAAACCGCGCACATTATTTGAAAAAATCTGGAACGAGCATATCGTCCATAAACAGGATGACGGCACCTGCCTGATATATATCGACCGCCATCTGGTGCACGAGGTGACTTCACCGCAGGCCTTTGAAGGATTGCGGCTTTCCGGGCGTGGTGTCCGGCGCACAGACGCCACGCTGGCCGTGGCCGATCACAACGTCCCCACCACTGACCGTTCTGAGGGCATCAAAGAAGAAGACAGCCGCATCCAGGTCGAAACCCTACGCAAGAACTGTGATGAATTCGGCGTGACATTGTTTGATATGGATGACAAGCGTCAGGGCATTGTTCATGTTATCGGCCCCGAACAAGGCTTTACCCAACCCGGCATGACCATTGTTTGCGGCGACAGTCACACTTCAACGCATGGTGCATTTGGCGCTTTGGCCTTTGGTATCGGCACGTCGGAGGTCGAACATGTGCTGGCCACGCAAACGTTGATACAGAAACCGGCCAAATCAATGCGCATCACGGTGAATGGTGAACTTGGTGTTGGCATCACACCCAAAGACGTTGCGCTTACCATCATCGGTGAGATTGGCACCGCCGGCGGGACGGGCTATGTCATCGAATATGCCGGCGATGTTTTTAACAATATGAGCATGGAAGGCCGCATGAGCGTTTGCAACATGTCGATCGAAGCTGGCGCGCGCGCCGGGCTGGTGGCGCCGGATGAGACCACGTTCGCATATATAAAGGGCCGCCCAATGGCACCCCAAAACGATAACTGGGACAAGGCTGTGGCCTATTGGCAAACCCTTCCTTCTGATGATGGTGCCACATACGATAAAGAAATCGTGATTGAAGGTTCTGACATCCCCCCCATCGTGACATGGGGCACATCGCCGCAAGACATTGTACCTATCACTGGCACGGTACCCAACCCGGCTGATTATGATGATGCCAACCGCAAAGCCGCAATTGAAAGATCCCTCGAATATATGGACCTCAAACCCGGCACTAAAATGCTGGACATTAAAATAGACACTGTATTCATCGGCTCTTGTACAAATTCGCGCATCGAAGATTTACGCGAAGCCGCAAAAGTAGCCGAAGGAAAAAAAGTTGCAGACAATATTCGCGCCCTCATTGTTCCTGGCTCCGGCCTCGTGAAAGCACAAGCCGAAGACGAAGGTCTTGATAAAATATTCATTGAATCCGGTTTTGAATGGCGTGAACCGGGTTGCTCTATGTGCCTGGCGATGAATGCCGATAAACTAGAACCCGGAGAGCGCTGCGCTTCGACCTCCAACCGTAACTTTGAAGGCCGTCAGGGCCGCGGTGGCCGCACACATCTACTCTCCCCCGCTATGGCCGCCGCCGCCGCCATCGCAGGCCGCCTCACTGATGTACGTGATCTGGCATAAAAAAAACCGGACCAAAGCCCGGTTTTTTGAATTCTTTATTCAATCTTTATTTATTTTTTGTTTAGCTCTAAGGTCTCAAAATCAACTTCTTCTGGACAGTCATTCAACTTTCCTTCTTTATAAAGGTCAGCAATAGTCAAAACAAATTTCTTATCTTGAAAGTCTAATTCCACAGTCCCGCCTTGGCTAAGTGTTTTCATAAGTTCAGCGTTTGCTGCAACAAGACTCTTTTCTGCATGTACTGCGTCAGGCCCATAGACACCGTGATCTTCAAGCTCTTGGCCATATTCTCCTTTGCAACCACATTTCTTAAAGAGTGATTTGATGAATTTATTTTGTTTGGCTAGCGCTGGGTCATTGCTAGCTTCAGATACGGCTAAACTCTGCTTTACCGATCTTCCCACAGCTCCATATTTAGCTTTAACTGCTCCGCAACTTGATTGAAGCAAAATAAGTGCACCGAGAACCGTGGTCCCCGCTATCTTCGCTACCGGACTACTTGCTAAGTTAAAGTTCATATCAATACTCTCCTTAATAGAATTATTTAAAATAAGGAGATCGTTATATGACAAAAAAAGGCTCTTTGCAAGATTTTTTCATATATTTGGTAGGAAAAGCTATATTTTATATCTAAAGGCTGAGGTCAAAGGTCAACTGAATACCCGCCGCCGGGGCAATGGCGTTCAGCTCTGTACCTGTAATATCATAGCTTTCCGAGGCGCTATTCTTCACGAACAAACCCAAAGTGGCCCCTTCGCGTGATTGTGCCAGTCTATAGGCAAAACCCTTACCGTCTTCGATGCTGTACACAGCACTCTCGTTGGAAAAATCAGGCTGGAAAAAGTAATCAAAGTCATAAAACAATGAATAGCCTTCAATCTTTGCCTCTTGGGCGTAACCTGTCAGCTCTTGTGCGTCGATAGACGGACCCGCCATTGGGCACAATACTATCGCCACAACGCTTGCTATAAGCTTCTTACACATCTTCTATCTCCCGTATATTGTCTTTTATTGTCGTTTCTTTTTTTGTGCTTATCTAAACCTATAGTAATACAGGATAGATAAAATTTTATGAAATGATTATGGGAAACAAATGAGCGAGTGGCCTGACAACTTTGATTTGCGTGAAACGCCGGAGATCGGCACGCCTGTTCACACCTTCATCACAAGCGAGATGGAAAAGCTGAAAGTCTATGGCGCGCAACGACCATCCGGTTCAAAATATATCTTTCATGAACATGCCGAACGCGTGGCACAAAACATAAAAAAAACATGCCTTCATATGGAACTGGGTGATCTGGTGGCCGAGAACATGTATTGGGCCACCCTGCCCCATGATATCGGCAAGAGAAAACTGCCTGCGGAAATATGGGACAAAGTCGAAAAGCCCTCCGATGAATTAAAACGACAACGCCGCAGCCACACGGATTTAGGTTCTAAAATCGTCAAGGAAGAACTTGGTTATCTGACCCATCCCTTCATTGACCTGACGCTAGATATCATGCGCAACCACCATGAACAAATGAACGGCGCGGGGTATCACGGCCTGACAGAAGAGCAGCTTTCAAAGCCTGTGCGGCTGGCGGCCATCGTTGAAGCCTATGACGGCTGGCGCATCTGGCGCCCCCATTACGGGGACCGTGATATCTCCATTCCCGGCGTCCTCACCCGTATGCGCGAAGAAAAAGGGCCGGATATCTTTGATATGGAGCTCTTCGAAGCATTTGCAGAAATGAAGATGAATGCGTATAACAGCGGCTTGGATGAATAGGACAAGACAATGGAGCCATTTAACAACCTGAGCGCAATCGCCGCCCCCCTGCCGATGATCAATGTCGACACCGACGTCATCATCCCAAAGCAATTCCTGCGCACGATTAAGCGCACGGGGCTGGGCGTACATGCCTTTCATGATATTCGCTATAATGAAGACGGCAGCAAAAACCATGATTTCGTTTTGAACAAAGAAGACTACAAAAACGCGGAAATTCTTATCACCGGCGAAAATTTCGGCTGCGGATCATCCCGTGAGCACGCGCCCTGGGCCTTGCTTGATATGGGCATTCGTTGCGTAATTGCTTCAAGCTTTGCCGATATCTTTTACAACAACTGTTTCAAGAACGGTATTTTACCCGTTGAGCTGCCACAGGCACAGATTGACGAACTGATGAAAGAGGCGCAGGAAAATCCTGATGCTTTTCTGGAGATTGACCTTGAAAAACAAACCATCACGCGCGGCAATAAATTTTCATTCAGTTTTGATATCGACCCGTTCCGCAAACATTGCCTGATGAACGGCCTAGATGATATAGGCCTGACGATGGAAAAAGGAAATCATATTAACACCTATGAAGAAAAACTCTCTATAGACAAACCCTGGCTAATGAGTGGAACGAAGTCATGACACATAAATTAATGATATTACCTGGCGATGGCATTGGCCCGGAGGTTATGGCAGAAATCCGCAAGGTTCTTGGCTGGCTAGAAAGTGATGCCGGTATAGCCTTTGATATTGAAGAAGGTCTCATTGGTGGCGCTTCCATCGACGCGCATAATGATCCGTTAACCAATGATACACTTGAGCAATGCAGAAAAGCCGATGCCATACTACTCGGCGCAGTCGGCGGACCTAAATGGGCCGATGTCGAATACAATATTCGCCCTGAAGCCGGCCTTTTAAAACTGCGCAAAGAACTCGACTTATTTGCAAACTTACGCCCGGCGCTCGTGTTTGATGCGCTGGTCGATGCGTCCTCGCTCAAACCGGACATCGTCAAAGGTCTCGACATCCTCATCGTCCGTGAACTCACCGGCGGTGTTTATTTCGGTGAACCACGAGGTATTGAAGATATAGGCAATGGCCAACGACGTGGCTTTAACACACAAACCTACACGACATCCGAAATCCAACGTGTCGGGCGTGTGGCCTTTGACCTTGCACGCAAGCGTAGCAACAAAGTTACGTCCTGCGAAAAAGCAAATGTCATGGAAAGCGGAAAGCTCTGGCGTGAAGAAATCACCGCGCTTCATGGGTCAGAATTCAACGATATCGAACTTGAACACATGTATGCCGATAACTGCGCTATGCAGCTTTTACGCAGTCCATCTCAATTCGATGTGATTGTGACGGATAATTTATTCGGCGATATTCTCTCCGATGAAGCCGCGATGCTTACCGGCTCACTCGGCATGCTTCCATCGGCCTCTTTAGGCAATCCTGGCTCCCCAGGTCTCTATGAGCCTGTTCATGGCTCAGCTCCCGATATTGCCGGACAAGGCAAAGCCAACCCGCTGGCCACGATTTTGAGCCTGGCCATGGCGCTCAGATACTCCCTAAACGAAGGACAAACCGCCGATCAGTTGGAACAAGCCGTTCAAGTCGTTCTAAACGCCGGCACACGGACGCCGGACATCATGGCACCCAATTGTATCGAAGTCTCGACAGCTGCCATGGGAGATGCTCTAATAAGCCAACTTCAAAAAAGCAAAGCGGAGGCCGCATGATCGCCAGTATTATCCTTGGGCTCTATCTTTTTGGCATTATGGATGCCGAAAGCGCCGCAACCTTTCTTTATGTAACGGGTGGCCTGCTTATTGCTGCTGAATTCTTTCTAATTGGCGGTATTTTTGCCTTTAACGGCGCCATTGCCCTGCTGGTCGGCTATGCGATTGCCTCGGGGAGCAATGCTTTGTTTGGTGTGCCGCTCGACTGGGGGCTGTTCTTTGGTATTGCCTTTGTTGAAGTAGCCATCCTGATCGCTGCTATCTTCCTGATAATACGCTATCGTCGTCACGGTGTTAGCACTGGCACCGAAAGCATGGTCGGGCAAAAAGCCTCTGTCGTTGAATGGAAAGGTCAAAAAGGCCGCGTACAAATTCAGGGGGAAACCTGGAAGGCAGAATCCGATAAAGAAATGGACCTCAAAAAAGATGAAAAGGTCACAGTCGACAGTGTCGATAATTTAACGCTTAAAATTAAAGTTTAAAAGGAGAACTCCCATGACATTTTTTGCCCCTGTACTTGTTGCCCTTCTGGTGCTGATTTTTGCCTCGGTGCGCATCATCAAGGAATATGACCGCGGCATTGTTTATACCTTTGGTAAATATTCCGGCACCCGCAATCCGGGCCTTCAGATTGTGCTGCCAGGCATCCAGCAGATGGTGCAAGTCGACATGCGCATTCGCACCGAAGACATTCCAACGCAGGACGTTATCTCTAAAGACAATGTTTCAGTGAAGGTGAACGCAGTGGTTTACTACCGCATTGTCGAGCCCTCTTATGCCGTTAACCGTGTTGAAGATTTCCGCAGCGCCACATCACAGCTCGCGCAGACCACGCTGCGTTCTGTCCTCGGTAAGCATGACCTCGATGATATGCTTTCCAAACGCGACCAATTGAATAAAGATGTACAGGATATTCTCGACAGCCGTACCGATGGCTGGGGCGTTAAAGTGACCAATGTCGAGATCAAGCATGTTGATATCGACCCGACTATGGTTCGTGCGATTGCCAAACAGGCCGAAGCCGAACGTGAGCGCCGCGCCAAAGTTATTAATGCCGAAGGCGAGCTACAGGCGGCGCAGCAGCTCGATGAAGCGGCCGCCATTTTGGCCAAGCGCCCTGAGACGATGCAATTGCGCTATCTTGGCACGCTGGGTGAATTCACCAACGCCAAGGCCTCTACCATCGTCCTGCCGATGCCGATGGATCTGTTGGCGGCAGCTTTGGGTAAGAAAGCGGCGTAACGCTAAATTGTCATCCTGAGCGAAATCTGCATAGCTTTAGCGAAGCAGATGCAGTCGAAGGATCTCCCGAATGAACGAATATTACGTTTATATACTGAGCAACAAATATAACAATGTTGTCTACATTGGTATAAGCAACAATATTGAGCGGCGGTTATCCGAGCATAAATCTCACGATATTCCCGGCTTCTCTAAAAAATACAACTTAGACAAACTCGTTTATTATGAATGTTTTTCCTCTCCTGCCGAAGCAATAGGCAG
This sequence comes from Micavibrio sp., assembly GCA_021604545.1. Lineage (GTDB taxonomy): Bacteria > Pseudomonadota > Alphaproteobacteria > Micavibrionales > Micavibrionaceae > UBA5701. The sequence goes on along the minus strand of BQJE01000001.1, from coordinate 299,252 downwards.
AGAAAAACAACTAAAGGGTTGGGTCAGAAGAAAGAAGGATGCTCTTATTGAAAAAGAGAACCCAGACTGGCGTGATTTATCAGTGGACTGGTATAGCAATAATAACCCTTTGTCATCCTGAACGAAGTGAAGGATCTCCTTAAATCAGGGAGATTCTTCGGCTACGCCTCAGAATGACAAGTATGGGGGCAACAAAAAAAGGGCCCCGCGAAGGGCCCTTTTGAATTACGTTATGAAGCTAAATCAAATTAGCTACCGATGCGAACGGCAATAGCACATGTCGTGTTATCATCATCTTCGTTATAAACAGTACCATCATGACAGTTACCTGCGTCAGTTCCATGCACACTGCCTGTATCTGGTACACCGTCATCCATTTTGCGGTCAACGCGTGCTGCCTGGGTGGGCACCATGGCGCCCGTGTCAGCAGCAACATTATCGACCGTACCATTATGGACGATGTAATGCCCAATACGCATATTTGTATCATCAAAACCGCCAACCGCTACGGACGAATGGCCGACAAAAAAGCCGCCGCCCACAGAGGCCGCTGGCAAGCTTTGTCCAAATGTTACCGGCGCCGTACCATCCATACCGGTAATCAAATCAGCGGCCAACATATGCAGGAAGAACTGAATTCCTTCGGAAGCTGGTACCGGGCCAACCCCGTCATCAAGACGGCCACTAGGGTCTGCGCCATCCGCGCATGGCGCTGCACAATTCGCTAAACGCGTGGTTGCATTCGCCATATCACCAGGAAAGGCATTAAAGCTGTCCCGGAATGTATTGGCCGCGGCATCCAGACCTTTCAACTGTGAAATTGTTGATGTAACCTGGGCATTGGCAATCATTTCCTGCCCTTTAAGAATTCCTGTGATCAGCAGGCCGATAATGATCATCACAATCGCAAGCTCGACCAGGGTAAAACCCTTCTCTCCCTTACGAATTTTGGTTTCATTCGTATGCATTGGTATCTCCTTTAAAGTAAAAACACGGGGACCCGTGATTTAGACAAGCATCAAAAGTATACACATTTTTGCCCGTTAAAAACAGCCCCTAGTCGTTTAATCATGGGCTATTTTTATAAACAAGGCATTAAAAAATAACCCGGTTTTCGGCGTTATGACAGGGTGATTACTCACAATAACAAATTGAGGAGTCAGGCAATCTGGTTTTTCCTGTACGCACTGGGCGCCTCACCCGCCAAGTCTTTGAAAACACGATTAAAAGAGGCTAAGGAGTTAAACCCAACTTCTTCGGCCACGACCTTGATTGAAGCATCGGTTTCGGCCAGTAATCGCTTCGCATCCGCAACCCTGCGCTCATTTACCAACTGAGGGAAGGATTTGCCAAAATGAAGGTTAACAATCTTTGAAATTGCCGTCTCGGATTCGTCTAATTCCCGGGCCAAATCCGTTCGCGAATAGCCGGTTTCATGATAAACCTTGTCCAGCTCCATTAATTTTTCGATCTGCAGGGCCACATCCAGCTCTTTATTCGACAAAATATCATCCCGATCGCCACTGGGGACCACGCGCACGGCCTGCGGATAGATACGAAACAGACTAGTTGTCACCAGGTAAACAAAGCCCAGACCCAAAATACTGCGAATGAGGCCAATATCAGTGGGTGAAATCGCCGGTGTCAGACTAAGGAACATAGCCCCCAGGAAAAAAATATTAACAAAAATCAGTGCCAAAATCAGCCAGTAGCGGTCTTTTCCGGTCTTTTGGACAAACAACACATCAAAAAGCCCACGCTGAGCCCATATCACCAGCAAACTCACCGCCCCGGCAACCAGTCCGCTCACAATCAGCCATTCTCTTAGCGATGAACAGCTATAGATTGCCGAAGTTTCACAGACTCCATAGGTGGTCGATAGAAAAGTTGAGGCTATCAGCGCCGCAGGAACCAAAAACAAAACCCAATAATGATACAAAGCCGGTAGCTTCGTAATCTGTACCACCTGTATCACCAGAAGAACGCTAAGCGGCGGGCCGGAAAACCACAGGAACCACTGAATGATCTCATAATAAGGTGTAATTTCTTCAATATAGGCAACACCCAGATCAAGAAAAAAAGCAGTACCCAAAACCAGAAAATATAAAAACGGCAACCCAGCATGGGATAGCCGCCCCGACCGAAATAAAATATAAACAAGGATATAGACACACTGGATAACACCAACCAGCGAAATAAGTTCAGGCACTGTGAACGTTAATTTATCCATGCTCTATTATTGTACCTCAGGAATGTCCTGGCATAAAGGATGGGTGCGCGCTTCTTCTATATCCAGTATACGTATGCAAATATAAGCCCGCATTGCATTCACCTCATTGGGATGCAGTTTATCGGCACTGCTTTTCAGCGTTTCCACCATAATGGCATAAGCTGCCTCTTTTTCTCCCTGAGCCGTTAGTACAAAACCCGGCATCTGCCGTGCCCAGACCGGCATCTGATCATTATCAATCTTCGCCAGCACATGCGCCATTTCTAAAGCTTTATCCAAATCATTCATACGAAATCGTGCCAGATACACCCCCTGCGCAAGCCAGCGCCATTTTTCTCCATAAGGAGTATTTCCGACTGCAACAAAGTAATCCATCATAGGGCGCAACATCTCAGGTTTTTGAACGCTACCGAAATAATAGGATGCCAGATAAGGCACGTAATTTGATTCTGAATCCAGTTGATCCATCAGGAACAGCCACTTTGTCAGCTCTTCATAATTATAATCCTGTAATGCAGTGCTGCGGCCACCTGTATCACCCATATTCTGCAACATCAACCCCAACGCACGATACGCAAACTGCTTGTCACCAAGTGCAAAACCCGCGGCACCTAGCTCATTCGGAACGGGGGGCACGTTGGTCCAACGCGCCTGAACGTCGCGCGCATAAACCCAGGTCAATACGTTGGCCAAGACAGCTATACTAAGTAAAAATTTTAATATTTTTTCTCTGTGCACAAACATAGTCATCAGAATTTTCTAAACACCAAATCAAGGAGCGAAGCCAGGATAATCAGAGTACTAAAGACAAGCCCTTGTATAATGATGTAAATAAATCCAATCTCATCACCAGCACCATAAACGAGCCACGAGGTCTGAGCCATTAAATCCAGTCGTGGCGTCACAGCCGATATCATCTGTATGGCAATGGACATAGGCCCAAAATCAAAAAGGCGACCTCCGGCATCGATAATACCTAAAATCTGTCCCATCATTCGTGAAAGAATATAAAAGGTAAAAGTCACCATAGCCGCTGTAGAAGCACTGGATAAAAACATGGAAAAAAACAAGGCGGCATTAACCATGATCATATTCTCAACCATCAAACTAACCACCCAGAGAATATGCCCTTGAGCAAACAAATGAGGGCTTAGTGCATAAAGGGTTGCGCCAACTGCCGCTCCCATCAAAATTCCGAGCAAAGAGAAGGCGGTCGCTAAAGATAAAAGAAACTGAATGCGCCCAATCGGACGAGACAAAAGGAATTCCACATCCTTGTTTTCGAAAGAACGTCTTACAAAAAAAACAACAAAAAGAACCAGACCCAAAACGCTGGCCACACGCAGGCCTCCGCCCGCAAATACGACGGAAAATCTGTCCTGCTCAATAACTGCAGAGGAGCCTATAAAAACAGACATGCTGGCACCCAGCACAAGTAGTATAAGAAGGGAAAGCAAAAGCTTATCGCGTAATGCGGCGGTCAGGACATATGTGACAAGGGGCCAGGACATTTCTTTATCTTAAAGCCCTTATTCTGGCTTACAGTTTCAAAGGACGGCGATCACCTGAAAACATTCTATACAAATCGCGATCTGTATTGTGAATAGTGTCATCCGGCGATTCAATGATCGTCGCTTTCAGGAAAATAACCAACTCTGTTTTCTGAACCAGATCACCTTGCTTACGGAACAGCGAACCAAGCATTGGCACTTCGCCGAGCACAGGGACACCGCTAGTAGTTGATGTAGATCTATCCTGCAACAACCCTCCCATAACAATTGGCTGGCCCGAACGAACCTGAATGACAGAATCAATTTCCTGCACATTGACTTCCGGAACATTGGAAACAATACCTGTAATTGGCGGTGTTGCAGCAGCTGTCGCAATTGCGACAGCTGGGTCCGCCACCTGACCTACGATATTGGTTATTGTCGGACGAACTGCCATGGAAATGGTGCCGCTATCAAGATTGATAGACGGCTGGACATTAACCAAGACCCCCTCCGGCACATTTCTAATATCACTATCAACATCAATCGATGTCACCCCGCTATCTGTTGTTACATCAACGTCAATTTCAAAAAAGACCCTGTTCGTTGCAACATTCAACACAGCTGATTGATTGTTTAGAACCGTTAGACGCGGACTAGCCAAGGCACGAACCGTACCAAATCCTGAAACCGCCTGGACGAAAGCCTGCACATCATCACCGGCAAAGCCGAGAACAAAGTTGGAGTTATTTGCCACCACGGTCTCACCTATAGGCGTTACCACAGGGGGAACGCCACTTCCGTTAAGTGTCTCAAGAATCCCGCCGGCGCCGCCGAAACCATCTGAAAGGAAACCGATGGCCCCCTCACCTGACAAGGCATCTAGATAGCGCCAGTCGATACCGGCTATGTTTTCGTCGTTGAGAACGACCTCAAGAATCTTGGCTTCAATGAGAACCTGCGCTGTTACAGCACGCCGAACAAGACGAAGGTAAGCATTCACCTCCTTATGAGCTTTTTCTGAAGCAAAAACATTAATAATGCCGGCCTGTTTGTTGATACCAAAACTTGCTTGATTGCCCTCACCATCCCCCGTTGAATCTTCCTCATCTTCCAACGGCAAAGATTCAACATTCAAGACCGCTTCGGGAGGCTGAACATTAATTTCCTGCTCCTCGCCCGGCCCGGCTGGCGGTACAAGCGGCTGCACATCTGGATTCTGCGATGTCGCTACGATCCTGGGATCCCTGGATGTTTTAAGCGAAGAGGCAGCCGCCTCGCCCAATATCTGCTGCAGATTAGTTTCCATCTCTCCCCAGAAATTTGCCTCACTTTCGGTCGTCGCAGAGAAGCTCGATCCTGTATCAGTCCCCTCACCGGAAACAACACCAATGTTATTCCTGACATTCCCTGAATTGGTGCGAACATAACTGAGATAATCTACCTTATAAGTCTTGTTATATGGCGTATCCATTTCCACCCGGAGAATCTCGTCCTTGAACTGATATCTCAGACCGGCAATGTCTGAAATGCGCTCAATAACCAGATCAAAAGGCTTGTTACGCGCCGTAAAAATTACAGAACCACGTATGCCTGGATCAAGCTCCAGATCGTATTCGGCCTGCTCGGCTAACTCAAATAACACGTCGCGTATAGGAACGGACTGGTTGACAGAAACAGAAACCAACGGCATTGGCTTCAAATTTTCTGGCACGGACGAAATATAAGGCTGAAGTGACGGTATGGAACTACCCCTTCCATCAGCATCGCTGTCAACCTCAGGTATACGCTCGGCAAGACCATCCCGAAAATCCTGCATCTCCATATTTGAACCTCTATCCTGCTTCAAATAATTCGTTGCCAAATCGCAGCCTGACAGAGACAGCCCCATAACCGTAAGGCAACATAAATTTAAAAACCCGTATGATTTTAGAGTCTTAAGGACTTGGCGCTTGGACATTGGGAAACACTCCGAAAAATGTAGAATTGTGGCATGGACAGCCGCGAATCAGTGAACATTCTCACTGGTACTATTACACCATAACAGCCCCTCTCAGGCAATAGCAGATCAACGTTTTATGAAACATGCCCTAGATAATATGGGCAAATGAGCACCCAATTTTCTCTAATCAAAGGATAGTAGAGATGTATCAACTGCCTGCAGGGTATCCTTAGAACCCCCGGCTTTACCCGCTAGCCTCGCCTGGTGAATCTTCATCTTCATATCGGAAGGTCTATCTGAGTTGCTGATGGCCGTATCTTCCGAAATTAAATTGTCAATATAAAGCCGTAAAAGTGACTGATCGAAGGTACACATACCCAGAGGATTGTTAGACTCCATAACTTCAGAAATTTTTGAGATTTTACCTGTAAGTATAAGCTCTCGCACAAGCCCCTGATTCAACATAATTTCAATAGCCGGCACCAACCCACCTGTTTCACAGGGAAGCAGGCGCTGAGATATAATACCCTTCAAGTTCATGGAAAGATTAAGGCGAATCTGGCTGTGATAGTCCTCAGGAAACAAATTCACAATACGCTCAATCGCCTGATACGAGTTATTGGTGTGGATCGTAGCAAGGCACAGATGACCAGTTTCAGCAATTGTAAGGGCCTGCTCCATAACCTCTCGGTCACGAATTTCTCCCACCAGAATCACATCAGGACGCTGTCTCAGAGAATTCTTCATGGCAAGAGCATAGCTTTCAGTATCCACACCAACCTCTCTTTGTGTAACAACAGATTGCTTATGCTCATGAAAATATTCTATAGGGTCTTCTATCGTTATAATGTGACCCTTTTCACTTACATTCCTATGATCAATCATGGCCGCAAGGGTTGTCGATTTTCCTGAGCCAGTAATACCCGTTACCAGGATTAGCCCACGCCTCTCCAGCGAAAGTTTTTCCAAGACTTTAGGAAGCTTCAAATCTGCAAAGCTGGGAATTTGCGAAACGATACGCCTAATGACAAGAGCAGGAAACTGTCGCTGGCGCATAACGTTGACACGAAAACGCCCATACTGCCCCATATCCAAAGCTGTATTGAGCTCCATGTGCGCATCAAAATCGCGCCTTTGACGGGTGGTTAGCATAGAATTTAGTAATTCTTCTATGTTCTCCGGAGTCTGGGGGGTGTCTGTAATATTAATCATATCATTATCCGTACGCAGACAAGGCGCATGACCAACCGTTAAGTAAAGGTCACTCGCCTTATGTTCATTCATTGCGTTAAGATATGTGAAAATAATTGGGGCGGTCAAAACGAATATCCCTCACCGCCACCTTTTTTACCCTGCCCAGTATCTATATCGACACTGCCCATGTCCTCGTCATCACCAATACGCCCACCACCAAGAGCAGCAGATGCATATTCCCCGCTATCATCACCACCATCATCATCGCTTTCATCTGATGTTCTAAGAAGCGTCCGTCTGGCTTCTTCTTTACTAATTACACCACCCTCAAGTAAATTGGAGACCGCCTCTTCCATTGTGATCATTCCGTAGCGCGAACCGGTTTGCATCATAGAATACATCTGCGCAATCTGATTCTCACGAATAAGATTTCTGACAGCATTTGTTCCAACCAAAATCTCAAATGCCCCAACGCGACCACCGTCAACACGGCGCAAAAGAGTCTGCGCGACGACACCCTGCAATGAACTGGCCAGCATAGCGCGCACCATTTCCTTATCCCCGGTCGGAAACACATCAATAACACGGTCAATGGTTTTTGCCGCTGAGCTGGCATGCAATGTGGCAAAGACAAGGTGACCTGTTTCTGCTGCCGTCAATGCCAGAGAAATCGTTTCATAATCACGCATCTCACCAACCAGAATTACGTCAGGATCTTCACGCAAGGCACTTTTCAAAGCGCGGGCAAAAGAGTTAGTGTCGGTCCCAACCTCTCGGTGATTGACCAAACTTTTCTTTGAAGTATGAAAAAATTCAACCGGATCTTCAATTGTCAAAATATGCTTAGAATGATGCAGGTTGATATGGTTAACCATAGAAGCCAAAGTTGTCGACTTACCACTTCCGGTCGGACCGGTAATCAGAATAATTCCCTTTTCAAGCTCAGCAAAGCGACTCATAACAGCAGGCAACTCCAACTCGTCCATGGTAGGAACCACAGAAGGAATCGTCCGAAAAACAGCCGATGCACCCAAACGCGTGGTAAAACCGTTCACACGAAACCTTGCTTTTTCACCGAGAGCAATCGCAAAGTCGAGCTCCATATTTTTCTCATACTCTGAGCGCTGATCTTCCGACATCACCGAATAGAGCATGGTCCTAATGTCATCGCTGCTTAGCGAATCACCTTTAACACGTTTCATCAATCCATCAACACGGATGATCGCCGGACTGCCCGCACTTAAATGTAAGTCAGAGGCATTATTTTGCATGGTAAAAGCAAGAAGTTGTGTCAGATCCACAAGAAATATCCTTTTTTGTAATCAGTGCCTAAATACTAGTTTTAACGCAATTTTATAAAGGGAAAGTAAAGAACCATTAACTTTATTGATTTTACTGGTTTTTAGAGCAAAAGAGAACCTCGAAGAAGCAAAACTACATAAAGTGATGTTATTAAGGCCGGACCAAAGGGAAAAACAGCTTCTTTTTTGACCTTTTGCCAAACCACAGAAAAAACAATGCCCAACAAACCGGACAAAATTAAGAACGGGGCAACATTCGAAAGCCCAAGCCACAGGCCAGCTACAGCAAAAAACTTTACATCTCCGAAGCCTAAGGCATCTTTTTTCAGGATTTTGGTTAAAAACCACCCCAAAAACCATGATAAACCCGCATAAAAAAGCGCAGCAACGACATACATAGCAACAAGTTCAAAACGATCCATCGTAAAAGACGAACTAAAAAATACAAAAAGAAGATGCCCCAGACCAATCAAACCGACAATAAAAACAAGTTGGTTTGGCAAAATCATATGGTCCAGATCAATAACCAAAAGAGCCATCAAAAAAGGAATGGCCGCCATAATGAAAAATGTATAGGCATTAAAACCAAAAACGGCATATGCCCCAAGACACGCCAGAACAACACCCAGCTCTGTTAATGGGTAGCGCGCAGGTATGAGCGTCTTGCATTGACGACATTTTCCTCTCAAAAAAAGCCAGGAAAAAACAGGAACCAAGTCCAACGGAGAAAGAACAGCCTTACAGGATGTGCAAACGGAACGTCCGGCTGTTGGCTCTCCTTTTTTAGAAGTTCCAAAAGCCCACGGAATATTGCGCGGCACACGATAAATTAAGGCCGTTGAAAAACTTCCCAGCGCCAGAGCCGCTGCCGTAATGATCAGCAGTTCCATGGGAAAAAGAATCATAACAGACACCTATAGAAACAAGCAGGCGTTAACAAAGAAAGAGAAATGCGCCGAAAATTCTGAATTCGGAGAACCGCCCCGCAGAATACTTTTGCGTATTTGAGAAGCGGAAGCGCAGAAATTCTGAATTTGCAGGCCATTTATCGTACTTTGTTAACGCCTGCTAGCGAATATTGGCAAGTCTTTCATATACAGACTCACGCGGGATTGTTTCCCCGCGCCCGTATATGGAATCAATTTCAAGCGCTTGCTCGTAATATTTGACAGCCTGCTTTTTAGAGCCGGCACGATCAGCTATGACAGCCATATTATAAACATGCCCGGCATTATCGGGCTCCATACTGGCAGCAATTCCCAGGTAATGAATCGCCTCCTCAAAATTGCCAAGTTTGGCTTGTGTAACGGCTATCTGCGCGGCAATGCCAGGGTTGTTCGCGTGCTCATCCCTTAGATCCAGCAAACGCCTGAGTGCCACAGAAGGGTATTTCGTTCCCAAAAGACCAAGCATATTTATTTTGGCTTCGACATTATGAGGATCAACTTCTGACAGCTCTTCATATGTACCGATAGCCGCATCAAATCGTCCCAGATGTTGCAGCGAAACAGCACGGCCCATCAAGATGCGCGGATCACGTTTGTTTTTTGCATAGAGCCTGTCATACATATCCAGTGCCGCCTCGTAACGACCAAGCTTCATCGCTCTGGAAGCAGAAACAAGTTGTGCTTTTCTACTATTCGAGCCGGCATTTTTTGTCACAAGGATCAGTTTTGAAGCTGGTTGCAATCTTGGATTAACTTTTCGTGGCGCACCGGTACCCATCTCACCTGTGGGCACAAGAGCCTCGGCATCAAAAAATACATTATCATCTACATCGTCCGGCGCTTCGATAGATGGAATTTCAACAGCACCGCTTTCTGGTGTAGAGCCCGCTTGAGGACTAGAGAGTGCGCTAGCACTTGGAGCAGATATTCCCCCCTCAACCTCTTCTGCCATGGAGCCGCCTTCACGCTCCCCGTCAGGCAGTAAATTCATCACCCCCGGATCCTCCTGTGCACTTGCAATATGTGTCACAGCAGAAATAAAAAGCACACTTACAGCTGCTGAGCCAAGGACCGTATACAAAACCCGATTAAAAGCCGAACCGCTTTTGAGGCCAGTAAAAAAGTGCTGAAAAAAATCTGGTGATAACATTTAGGAACCCTTTGATTTATGATGCGCTCGCGAATCGGCACAGAATCTTAAATGATTCTATCACGCCGCATCCTTTTTCTCAATGAAATGTAGAAAGGCCCGCTCAAGATTTTTCGAGCCCGTCTTTTTCTTTAACTCTGCCGGCGTTCCAGTAGACATAATCACACCCCCATGTAGCACAGCCACCCTATCGCAAACCTCCTCCATATCAGCAAGAATATGGGAGCTAAGAAAAATCGTGCGCTCCTTCGTCTGGGCCTCAGCCAACATATCTTTGACCAAAGAACGCGCCTGCGGATCAAGGCCACTCATCGGCTCGTCAAGGATAAGTAAGGAACAATTGGTTAATATAGTTCCGAGCAACCCCAATTTCTGGCGCATACCTTTTGAGTATGTCTGGACACGCCGCTTCAAAGCATCTTTATCCAACGCAAGCTTTTCCGCCGCTTGCGCCACATGCTCTTGATCAAATTCTTGATTGTAAAGTTTTAATGAAAAACGCAAAAACTCAAAACCGGTTAGAAACCAAGGCGGCTCAAAGCGCTCAGGCAAATAGGCAAGCCTGGCCTTACTTTCAGAGCTGGTACAAGGAGCGTCATAAATGCTGATCTGCCCACTATCTTGTTCACGCAAACCCAATATAGCTTTTATCAAGGTTGTCTTTCCTGCACCGTTTAGCCCCATGAGTCCAAAAGATTCACCTTCTTTGATCTGCAAGGAAATATCATGAATAACGGGCGCAGCCCCGTAAGAGACACTAACATCATCAATGACGAGCGTGTTGTCCTTGGTACTCATCTCATTTGCCGACTGTCATTAAATTTTTGACCTGATCATCAGGGAAGGAATATACGCGCATCAAGATTAAAGCGTTGATGGGGGCGCAAACGAATGGGGAAAATCTGATTTGTGTAATCGTCATGCCATTTGAGCTCAATAAATTCCTTATAAACTTCGAGATCAATAGCCTCAGGAGGAACTGCAGTTGGCGTTACTCGCTTTTCATTCAGCCATATAGTCCAGTCCCCATGCCTGACATAAACAATACCGGCCAGCCTTAGCTCCCTTTCTTCGGGCGGTGGCTTAGGTCTGCCTTCTTCATCAGGAACAGACGCTGCCAACTCAGCTTCCGTAGGTGGGCGAACACTACCTCGCGCACTTTTAGCCTCCATTATTGCAGTATGTTCCCAATAGGTAAAAAGCACAGATGGAATCTCGTTGGGATTAATCTCAGGCAATTCCTGCACAGCCGCTTCTTCTTGCGCCACCTCAGTGTCTGAAACGACCGCCTCGGCCTCTTGTGCCTGAACGCACATAGGCATGACCATAATAGCAATCACAGCGCAAATGACGGCAAGTTGGCACGAAGCCCCCATGACTAAACCGTCCCCTATATTCTTTTTATCTGATCGCATCATCATCCTTAACAAACTCATTCCTTCTCATCTTCGCGCACATTCGCTTCTGGAATCATTGTCCGCCACAACAAACTAATATCAGCCTCAACCAAGGACAGGTTGCTCCCTGTCGTAATTGAGCGCAGAACAGCAGCATTTAGATTCTGCGTACGCTTCAAATCAATTTTATTTACGGCTATATGCCCAGGAAATGATTTTTCCAACAAATAAAGATAACGAAATACCGCAACATCACTGAGAGCTTCAATCTTAAGATCAACCGGGCTGACCAGTAATTTATGTGCTGCTTTCTGTGCCTCCACATGATCTTCAATTTCTCCAGCCCTTATACTCGCCACCGCAGAAATAACTTTTGAACTATCCTGAATACGTTCAAATAAATCCTGTGCTTCGCGCCTTCCCTGCGCACGGAAAAAACCGTCTTTTTCAAGCTGCTGATATTTTGCCTGCTGCTCTTCAAGTTGCTCAAATTCTATCTGAAGGTGATTAATATCCTGCTGCACCGTAGAAATCTGCCCCCGCAAAGAACGTAAATTGCGTTCTGTTTTTATCTTTTCTGGCATCATATATCCATAGACTGCGAAAGCGAACAAGATGTTGACGGCCATCAGGACCACTAATAATAACACACGCTTTGCGCCCAAAACCCTGATCATAACACCGGCCCCTTGATAGAAATTTCAGCCACAAAATCCTGCACGACATCTTTTTTATTAAGATCGCCTGTTTCAACCACAACCTGCTCCGTATACTCATAGTCTTTCAAAAATTTTGTAACCTCAATTGTATGACTAGGAAGAAACATCTGAAGGCGATCCCTTAGGTCGCGTACCTCCTGATTTCCTTTATCAATATTTGTGGTGCTCGGGTAAGTCATATGCATTTTTGCTTGATAAAGAGTGTCAGAAAACATCTCGCCCGGATTAAGAATTTTGTCTGCCAGATCGACCTTATCTTTTTTAACAACAATCTGATCAAGGCGCAGATCACGGCCCAAAGCGTGCCCCACACCGTTGAACAAGCGCAGCGTCTTTATATTCTTCTTTTCAAGCTCGTCGTACACCATCAAAGAACTTTGTACGAGCCTGACATCAAAACCAAGATCTTCCTTGCGCTTCACCTCAATCTGATACTGAACATCCAGCTGTGCTTTTCGCTGATTTGCCTCATCAAGATCACCGTGAATAACGCTCATATCCTGATACTGATCCAGCATCTGGTATCCTAAAAATCCTGCCGCCAGGATCAGCACAGCCGAAGCGGCGACAGCCATCTGTCGCGGACGCGACACAGCATCGATTTCCCTCGCCTTCATAGGCAAAAGCATAGATCTTTTGCGGCCCACCCATGCGACATGAAGAATATCAGCATGGCGCAAATCATCTTGTCGGCCCAAAGGAATACCAAGAAGTTGCGCCGCCTCAACAACCGTCAGCGCTTTAAAATTACAAGGTGTATCAATTGTATTTTCTAGCAATTCGCCTGTAGCGGGATTGGTGATAGCAATAACATCCAATCCGTCTTCCTCGGCATACCCAAAGCGCGAAAGATAACTCATAGTCGCTTTGAATTCCTGATTAACTTCGCCAACCCATTGCTCAGGATCCGAATCCTTGTCTACAATGGGCGTCATCCGCGTCAAAGCAACCTCGCCATTTCTCGTTACAATCTGACGAAGGCCGCCATTCTGGTGCTGACCAATAAAGACCGCCCAGACGGACTTCTTCTTCTCTCTTCTTGATATCTTGGCGGCCAGCGCCTTAACCATGTCTGATGATTCCACAGGCAAAAGTCCAAAACCTGCGATCGGAACCAGAGATGCTCGCGTTGTACCCATCGTCTTGGCAAACGGTTCTGAGTTCGGGACAGCTGCAAAAATATAAATAGAGGCCGCACCCCCCTTATCAGTTTTTGCTGTTTTTTCCTTTAGGGGTAACGCCGCCCTTATAGGATAATTGGGAAACGCAACGACCAGCTTTCTTTGCAAGACACTCGCCCTATCCATCGCACCAACAGCAGGAATCCGTTCTTTGCGGTAATGCTGCTCCACCATATCATTGATGATCAAGACAGGCTTGTTACCGCAATCCTTGGACAGGATAGTTGCTACATTTTTTTCAAAATTCTCTGCCGTCCATGGAACGGTTTCCACAAGGCGAACACCTTTGTAGCTTGTGCTGTATATGCACAGAGCCTCATCAGCTATAAGCAAAACAGTTCGAGCAGGTGTGAAAAACGAAAGCGACATTTTATAACCTTAGAAATCAATATTTTCAAAACTAGCATAGATCGGCCCGAAGACCGCTACTGCAATCCATAATATCATACCCCCGAGCAAACCTGTTAGCGCTGGTTCAATCATGGCAATAAGACCTTGCACAGCCTCATCGACATCCCGGGTATAAAATTCCGAAACCTGATCGAGAACAACCGAGAGATTACCTGTCTCTTCACCGATTTTAAGCATCCTGATAACCATACTCGGAAACTCGCCACAGGCGTTAAATGAATCAGACAAAGGACTACCAGACTGCACATAGTTTTCAACGCTTTCCAGCGCATCAATCAGCGCTCGGTTGTTTACTGTATTACGAGCCGCCTTTAAACTGTTGATAACGTCGATGCCGGCAGCAAAAAGGGCACTGAAGGTCTGAGCATAGCGTGCAATGGTGATTTTTCGAATCAATGGGCCGGCAATCGGCAGGCTTAACAACGCCGAATCCACACGGTAAGCAAACTCATCGGACATGCCCATCAACACTCTAATCACGACGGTAAAAATGACAGGCCCCCCCAGAACAGCCCACCAGTAAGCCCTAAAGAAGTCGGAAGTCGCCATAAGGGAGGTCGTATAAAACGGCAATTCCTGATCAAGGTTGCGGATAAACCCAACAATTTGCGGCACAACATAACCCATCATCACAACAATGGTTACAAGAACAACAATAGTCACAATTATTGGGTAACGGGTTGCCTTGCGTATCATCGACTGCATAGCATCAACCCATTTCAAATACTTCACAAGCTGTCGATATGAAGCTGTAAGGTCTCCGGTGTCTTCACCAGCCTTAATCAACGAAATATAAAGATTGTTAAAAACCTTAGGGTGTTTTTCCATGGCTTCGGATAAAGAGCTACCTTCCGAAACATCCCTATAAACCTCAGACATAATGTCGCGCATTTGGTCGTTATCAGTTGTGTCCCTGATATCTGCCAACCCATCAAGCAAGGGCACGCCTGCACCCTGCATTTGTTCCATATGCACAAAAAACTGGATCAAGTCACGAATCTTGATCCTCTTTAGCCTAACCCCTAAAGACAACCCCTTATTCTTGCTAAGAAGTGAGCAACCTACAAGCTCTAGCCCAGCTGATTGCAGCTGGTTGTATAGGTCAACCTCATTGGCGGCAGAAATAGTACCGCGAATGGGCCTACCCCTAGTGTTAACAGCTCTGTACTTGTAACGTTCGATAGCTAGGAACCCCTGAAAAGATTATTTATTGATGTCGACGACTCTGGCGAGGGCTTGAAGACTTGTTACACCTTCCAGCACCTTAAGAATGCCATCGTCTTTCATACTTTTGAAGCCTTTTTTTACCGCAGCATCCTTTAGATCCGCTTTTGTTTCGTTTTTAGCAACAATATCATCTAACTCTTCATCAAAACTTAGAATCTCAACAACTGCCACACGCCCCTTATATCCCTGGCCGGCACATATTTCACAACCACCCTGCTTTGCCCGGTAAATAGAAGGCGCGTTATCAGAACTAACCCCCAAAATTTCACATTCCTCAGCATCGGGGCGATATTCTTCTTTGCAATTACCACACAAACGCCGCGTAAGACGCTGGGCAAAAACAGATATAATGGCCCCGGCAATCATTCCTGGCTTTAAACCAAGATCGAGCAAACGTGGGATAGCACCAAAAGAATCATTTGTGTGAAGCGTCGTGTAAACTTGGTGACCGGTCATGGCCGCCTTTAGTGCCATTTCGGCAGTGATCTTATCGCGAATTTCACCGATAAAGATAATGTCCGGATCCTGACGTAACATTGCCCTGATTCCGTCGGCAAACTCTAGAACACCTTCACGCACATGCGTTTGGCGGATCATCGGCAGAGAATACTCAACCGGGTCTTCCAAAGTCTGGATGTTGACGACAACATCGTTAATTTCATTCAGCATGGAATAAAGGGAGGTGGTTTTACCGCTCCCCGTCGGACCTGTCACAATAATAATTCCTTCAGGGCGGGATTGAGCATTCTTGATAAGCTCCATGTTTGTGTCACTAAAGCCCAACCCTTCCAGCGGCATGATACTGGCGCTTTTATCCAGAACCCTTAGAACAATATTCTCACCATGCACGGTGGGAAGAGAGGACACGCGAAAATCAGCCTCACGGCCACCGACATTCATACTAAACCGACCATCCTGCGGCGTAAGTTTGTCAGCAATATTCAATTCCGACATGATTTTGATCCGCTGGGAAACGCCGCTCCAGTGCTGCTTGTGAAGGATCTGGGCAGTAAAAAGAACGCCGTCCAAACGATAACGCACACGAACAAAATTATCCTCCGGCTCAAAGTGAAGATCTGAAGCGCCGATTTTAACAGCATCGAAAACAAGAGCATTCACAAGGCGGACAATAGGATGAGTAAAAGCCAGGTTTTCATCTAACGTGGCCAGATCCACTTGCTCTTTATTTTCTTCAAGTTCTTTTAATATCCCATTGATAGAACTGGCATAACCATAAGCCGCATCAATCGCATCCGCCAAAACCTTGGATGTTGTAACCAGAGGTATAATCTGTGAACCTTTAGGAAAAAAACGACGCAGCGTATCAAGAGCCACCACATCATACGGATCCTCCATCGCCACACGAACGTCACCATCCGTCACGGAAATCGGAAGAACCTGGTGTTTGATCGCAACATCTTTTTCAAGAAGACTAAGCGCATCACCATCAACAATTGTATGCTTGGGATCGAAAACGTCGAAACCTGAAGATTCAGCCAGAAAAGCCGTTAGCGTTTCCTGATCAATAAACCCGAGATCGACCATAACGGTCCCCAGCATCTTCCCGGAAATTTTCTTTTCCTGAATGGCAACGTTTAGCTGGTCTTCGGTAATAATTCCCATGGCGACAAGACGATCACCAATTCGCCCTTTAGGGCCATCTTCAGCCTCATTTCCACTGCCAGACTTTGCCTGAATATCAGTATAGGCTTTTTGAATAGCACCCTGACTTTTGGATTGCTTGGGTTCTTTATATTTAACAGGCAGTTGCCCCGGATCTTTTTCAGACTTAATTTCTTTACCTGACTCCATATCAATATCGAGCGCACTTATATCCTGCGATACAAAATCATCCACCTCCGATTTGTTATCAGGAGCTACGCCCATATCTTTTGTTTTGTCTTTACTCATGTTTTCATCTTAAAGCATTTGATTAAGTTACCATTTTGGATACGCAAAAATTAGATACACAAAGAATTGTTAGCCCACTTGCTTAAGGTTATTTTTACCGGAGAAAGGTTAACAAATTGATTATATTGGATTTTCATAATCAAAAACCCGGTGAGTTCTTATTGAAAAACCAATAAGCTCTTATAAGGTAACACAAAACCCACCCCAAATAAACTAAAGCACCACATCCATAAGGGTTGATAATTTATTGATTATAATAAAAAAAAGGGCGCCGTAAACAAAGGCGCCCTCCTTCGAAATTAAAACAAAAGATTTTATTCGGCCGCAACAGCCAGACGAGCCTGCTCGCGCGGCCAACTGGTAAACTGCATCACCGACTCATCGATACCACACACTGTAGTGCAAAGACGTGCCGCTACCAGATACGGGTCAGCATTGGCGCCCGGTCTACGGTCTTCAAAATAACCATAGCCCTTTTGATCAACCGGCTTCGGAATACGGATCGATGCACCCCGATCTGCCGTACCCGCTTTAAACGTATTGATGTCACAGGTTTCATGCTGCCCGGTCAAACGCCTTTCGAGACCGGCACCATAGAGCACAATGTGCTCCTTATGTTTGGCCGCCAACGCTTCAACAGCGGCATCAATCGCCGCACGCCCCTTCTTCGGATCGCGCGTGTCTTTGGTTGAAAAATTTGTATGCATACCGGCACCATTCCAGTCACCACGAACCGGCTTGTTATGCGTTGAAACCGATACACCAAAATCTTCTGCCACACGGTAAAGCAACCAACGCCCGAACCAAACATGATCGGAAATGCTGAGCACATCACACGATTCCTTCGGATCGCCTCGGAAGCCGATCTGAAACTCCCACTGACCAGGCATCACCTCAGCATTCAAGCCATAATAAATAAGCCCAGCCTCAAGACAAACCTTCGCGTGCAGCTCAACAATCTCGCGGCCATGTACTTCATCGGCACCAACGCCACAGTAATAAGGCCCCTGCGGTCCAGGGAAGCCGCTCTCCGGCCAGCCAAGCGGCGTACGGTTGGCAAATAATGTGTATTCCTGTTCAAATCCGGCCCATGGCTCCTGCGCTGCTGCGCCCGCATCGAGAACAGCACGCAGCTGTGCCCGTGAATTGGATTCATGCGGCTGATCATCCGGCGTAAACACTTCGGTCATCACCAGGAAATTGCCTTCGCCGCGAATAGGATCGGGAATAAAAGAAACCGGCTTTAAAATACAATCGGAATCATGACCTTCGGCCTGATTGGTTGAGGAGCCGTCAAAGCTCCACTCCGGAAAATCTTCCATAGAAGGCTTACTGCCAACATCAACAACGCGCGCTTTTGATCGCACATAACGCGTCGGCGTCGCACCATCAAGCCAGATATATTCAGCCATCGTAAATTTAGACATAGTAACGCTCTCCTTTGGAGCTTGAGTTAGGGTTATTAACACCTACACCCTAAACACCCCAAATAAGATTTGCAAATATATTATGCCAGATATGCAGAAAACGCATGATATGCCCTAAAACCTATAAAAAACAGCCTCCGCGAAGGGAGGCTGTTTAAATACTTACAAATAATTACCCGTTCTACTAGCCTGGACCTTCATCAAGACCCGGTGCATCAGATGCAGCAGCATTCGCTGCTTTAACGAGATCTACAATCTTCTTTTTATAAGCTTTAATATCTTCTGCTGTGATGCCTTCAGGCAAAACTTTGGGCAACGTCTTGGCCTCGGACAATTGCTCTACCGTAAACCCTGTTGCACCCGTCACATCGGCAGATGTTTTAGCTTCCGCATCGGTGAATTTTGTATCAACAAGCAATGCACCCTTAAATTTAGCATCCTTCAAAATCGTAGCCCCAAAATTAGCATCAGTTAAAATGACCCCTTCAAAATCAATGCCTGTCAGATCTGCATTCTGCAATCCATTGCCAGCAATACGCAATTCAAAGCTAGGGTCTTTGGCTCTAGCTTTTGCCATAGCTCTATTATGCGTCTCAACCTTCCCGGCCATAAGAAGTTTCTTGGTGTCGAGGGATATACCAAAAGACTTATCTTTGGTATTGGCGTAATCAAGGACAACTTCAAGCCCATCAATAGCGTCTCTTATTACAACGCCCCGTATATCTTCTACATCCACATAAATTGGTGGCAACACTGTTTTAGCTTTCTTGGCTTTACCTTTAGCATCAAGAATAGCTGTATTTAAAGCGCCAGGCCCATCCTTTTGCTTAAGTGTTTTAATCGCAAAAACTGTTTGCTCTTCAGGGCTCATCTCATGGAGACCCTTGGTTACAGTTACAGCCGTTTCTTTAGGGGTTTCCTCTGCCTGAGCATAACCCGCTTCCGGCTGCTCATCCTTTTTTACTTTTTCACCTTCTTTAGGTGCTTCTTCCGGTGCCGGCATTGTTGCTGTCGCGCTCATTGGTTTATTCCTTTACTCAAAAATGAATTGTGAAAACTTTGCTGACGTTAGTTACGTCAAGCCCTTATGTCAACGGTGCATTTCACTTTTTTATGGCCCTTAGGACACATAATTAGACAACAAACATAGTCATTTAGAATATTTTTCTACCGCAAAGCCTCAAAATACTCTATTACTAGAGCCATTCACAAAAAGGGAAAACAATGGCCAAAACGACACTGACACCCCTGCAAAAACTGGGAAAAACCCTGCTCTCCAATATGCTGACACGCTTTATACAAGTAGGCACATTGCGCCTGATCGACTCCAATGAAGAGGTCACAGAATTCAAAGGAACCGAAAACCCTGTCGTAACAGTGCGCATGACCGACCCGAATTTGCCGTTGAAACTTTTCCGCAATCCCGATCTTTACGCTGGCGAGTCTTACATGGATGGCACAATGGCGTTCGAAGACGGCTCGACCCTCAAAGATTTTCTTGGACTGTTTTCGCTCAACCGTCGCTCAATGGCCTCCTATCCACTCCAACAAGTCCTGCGCAAAACATGGCGCATCTTGCGTGGCATTCAACAACACAACCCGATTGGCAAAGCCCAGAAAAATGTAGCACATCATTATGATCTCTCGGCAGAGCTCTACAAACTCTTCCTCGATGAAGACATGCAATATTCCTGCGCCTATTTTGAAGACGGCAATGAAACCCTAGAGCAGGCACAAGAGAAAAAGAAACGTCACCTCGCTGCAAAATTAAAACTCGAAGACGGCCAGCGCATCCTTGATATCGGCTGCGGCTGGGGCGGGTTAGCGCTGGATCTGGCAAAGCACGCCAATGTCGAAATTCTCGGCGTTACACTATCCGAAGAACAACACAAAATCGCCGTCGAGCGCGCAGAAGCTGAAGGCCTGTCGGATCGCGTAAAATTCGAACTGTTAGATTACCGCAAAGTCAAAGGGCCGTTCGACCGCATTATATCCGTGGGCATGTTCGAACATGTCGGCACCACGCGTTACGATGAATTTTTTAAACATGTCTATGATCTGCTAAATGATGACGGCATCGCCCTTTTGCATTCCATCGGTCACATGAGCCCGCCATCAACCACCAGCCCGTGGATCAGAAAATATATTTTCCCCGGCGGTTATTCCCCTGCCATGTCGGAAGTTTTTAGCGCCACCGAACGCCAGCGCCTCTGGGTCAGTGATGTCGAAGTGCTGCGCGTGCATTACGCCGATACGCTCGCCGAATGGAACAAACGCTTCCAGAACAACCGCGACAAAATCAGCGACCTTTATGATGAGCGTTTTTGCCGGATGTGGGAATTTTACCTGACCACCTGTGAAATGACCTTCAGAACCGGCCCGCAAATGGTCTTTCAAATGCAACTCGCCCGCACCCGCGACGCCGCTGGCCTCACTCGTGATTATATCTTTGAGACAGAGCAGAAATTAAAAGCGCTGGAAAACAAGCAGAAGAAAGCGGCTTAAGTTGAGGGGAATGGTGCGCCCGAAGGGATTCGAACCCCTAACCTCCTGATTCGTAGTCAGACGCTCTATCCAGTTGAGCTACGGGCGCATATTTGGCTGTAAAGTGCGGCAGACACTACGCGAAATGCAAAATGAATGCAAGCACCCGCAGGGCCGCAAACCCACACCCGGTTTTTTTCTCCATAAAAACGCTCTACCTGCTTGACAGAACAGTGCTTAGAGGTAATGCTAGGCAGGAAGAGTAATCGTTTTGCGTGGTTCAAATACTGTTACATCTCACTGGTCTATAGGTCGAAACAGGCATTCAAAAAATACATGATTAAAAAATCCCCCAAAAATAGGTTCTTCCGGAACTCTGCCCTGCTTTTGTCCGGCGCAGTGTTTTGCGGTGCAATTATGACTTTAACTCCGGCGGATGCGCAGGCTCAAAGAGCCTCCGGTGCCCCTGTCCTGATTGATCCATTTCCCAAAAAAGTCAGGGATCAGGTATATACAAAGCCTGTAAGGACCCGCGATATTAAGGCCAACGAAATCACCGGCAGCTCCTATTTCAAGCCAACGCAAACAATCGTTAGCGCCAAAGTGACAGAACTGCAAAGCGATCTCGCCAAGGTTCAAGGCAATATCACCGGCATTTCCGGCAATCTTCGTAATCTGGAAAGATCCGGCGAAGGCAAAGCAGCTGAATACTACGCCAATATCGCCACCATCAATACACAGCTTCAGTCCGGCACAACCCCCGGCAACCCGCGTCTTGTGCAAAAAATCGGTGCGGCAGAGCGTAATCTGGAAGATCTTTCTACAGATGTTGCGCGCCTTAATGAGCTGGCCGTCGATGCTGCACGGGTCGCCTCAGAAGCTTCATTCCTGCTCGAAAATACACGCGCCGCCTATAGTGTGTCCGGTGCAGTTGAAGAAGATCACGTCGACCTGGCCCAGCTTGAAGATTCAATCAACAACACGCTGGTTCTGATTGAGCGTGTTTTGAACAATGTGAATGATGATATTACACGCACGACGGCCTATCTCGGTTCTGAGCGCCACAATTTGCGCGCGCTGGCTCTGGCCGTGACCAATGGCGATCTCTACGGCAAAAGCCTGGCCAACCGCCCGTTTTCAAGCGTTACACCTTTCGAGCCCGGCGCATCCGGTCAAAGTACCCGCTCTATTCCTGCTCCGAGCATCAGCGCCGGCAGCTCTGCAGCCCTTACACCTTCGCCGGCACAATCCAGTACCGGCCTAACAACAGCGCGGCCTTTGGTTAAAATCCGCTTTGATCGTCCGGATGTTGAGTACGAACAAGCCGTATATATGGCTGTCAATGAAGCGCTTGATCGCTACCCCAATGCCCGTTTTGAGCTGGTAGCTGTTAATCCAACACAAGGCAACGCTGCCCAGGTCGCAATCGAGAGCACCCGCGCCCGCCGCAATGCCGAGCGTGTTTTACGGACGCTAACCCAGATGGGCCTGCCGCTGGAGCGGATCGACCTGTCCTATACCGATAATCCACAGGCGACGACCAACGAAGTCCACCTGTATATCCGGTAATTATCCTATAAAATCAGCAGTATATTTTGCTCCCCTTTTGTTTCACGTGAAGCGAATAGCGGGTAAATAATGCCCTTCAATACGTAGTATCGCCACAACCTTTCCCATAATTTGTAATTTGTAGCGATTTGTGTTTAAATCACGCACATTTTTACGTAGTTGAAAACATAAATTATAAGGACTTCATTATTCATGGCGGCGCAAGACGACATCGAACTTGCTACTGAAAGCACCCTTGATACTTCTGATGAGGAAGAGGTCCTGCCCGTGGGCGAAACCAAAAAGGGGAAACTTCTTAAGCCAGTAGAAGCTGTTAAAATTGCTTTTTTATATCACCACAACAAAGGTACGGATTTATTAGAGGGAATCACTGGAGAGATGATCTCCAATAGCGTGCCAATAGGCACCCTTGTCTACCTTAGCCAAATTCCAACCTTTGACTTCGAAATATCAGATATACAGCATATTTTAGATCCGCAGCTGCTTGAAACCCCACTGGTTAGTGAAGCTCCGGCACCTGTCGAGACCTCACTCTCTGAAGAAGATTTACAGCATATCGATGACTCGGAAGATGCACTAATAGCAACTTCAATTATTTCCAGCACTCTTCTAAGTCAAATCTGGCAAAACCACAGAACCCTCAAAAGGCTTGGCTCCCTCATACATCGACATAAAAAGCTTTTTACCGGAGAAGAGTTAGCGCCGGAAGAACGGACAAAGCTCGAAAAAGAATTAGGGCGAGAACTCCACTCAAAATTTCGCCTGGAATTTGAAGGCTTGCCTGATGATATAAACCCCAATGACTTTAAAGCAGAACCTATCATCTACCCGATTGAAAAAAAACTGCGCAAAGCTATTGAACATACAGGCAACAGGCTTGCAAACGTTAGTCTGGAAGATGCGGCAGCGGTAGGTAAAAATATATTGAATACCGTAGGCACAACCATAAAAGTATTTGGGAAAACCACAATTCATGTTCTTGGCTTTCTCAACCCCTTCAGGGGAGGAGCCAAGCTTGTCATGGATGCTGCTGAAAACGTATATGATTCTGGGCACTTTGCCTATAATACCCGTGAAGTATCAAAACACGCCTGGTATGCGACCAAGTCGGGCCTAAAAACTATTTTTAAAATAAAAAGCGAAAATGAAGACCCCTTGTCCCAGGAAGCCGATGCAGTTGAAAATGCGAAAGGGCGTGCAGCGATATGGACATTCTGGACGCAATGCAATGTTCTGCTTCAGGGATATTTTATATTTAAGGAAGGAAGCCAAGGGGCTGACTATCTTTCATCCGGCATTACCAACTATGGCGTAGGCAACACCATACAGGCTCGTTCTGACTTTAGCATGGCGGCGCTGCATATTATTATCTCATCTGGGTTTGCAACGAAAGCCATTCAGGAACTATTCAAAGATTTTTCGCATAACCATGATCAGCTAGAAAGTAGACGAGCAAAAAAAGTTGATGTCGCCCTACAACTGGCCGAAGAAGAACATGCCTTGGCAGAAAGTGAACAGCAATACCACAATAGAATACTGAGAGTCCGAACCCTTAAAACCAAATTACAAAAACGAGACAACGGACACAACGAAGCCCCTCCTTCCTCAAATCTCGAATAAAACAAATGCCCCTCCCCGGCGGGATTTCTTTGGTGCGGGGCTTTGTCCCTACCAAAGTGGCAAGCGCTAAATTCGGCCTGCGCGTTCGCTTGCCCTCATTAAGCTTTTTGTCGAACCATAATGGCGTCCCCGAGAGGATTCGAACCTCCGACCTACGGTTTAGGAAACCGGTGCTCTATCCTGCTGAGCTACGGGGACATCTATTCCAGATCTAAGTCTTTAACCAGATAATCAAGCAACCCGTCAACGCCTGCAGCAATCATATTATAAGTCTGCTCAAAGTCTTCCTCTTCACCGTAATACGGATCGGGCACATCTTGTCCTTTATAATCGTCGTGATAATCGAGCAACAACGACAACTCCGCCCCCTTCCCGCCAGCCGGGGCAATATCGCGCAACTCCATATAATGCCCCCGATCCAGCGCCAAAATCAGATCAAATTTATCGAAATCATCCTTTTTAACCTTGCGCGCCTGCTGCCCCTCCATCATCACACCGCCAACTCGCGCTGCCTTAACAGAGCGATAATCCGGACCGCAGCCAATGTGGTAGCCCTGCGTCCCGGCTGAATCGACGTAAAAATGCCCGGATAAATCCCGCTCTCTTACATAATGCTTAAAAACCGCTTCAGCCGTCGGGGAACGGCAGATGTTCCCGGTGCAAACAAAAAGAATGCTATACATCGCCATAAAACTCCGTCATAACCACATATTGCCCGAAAGGGGCTGGTAGTCAGGGTTACACATAATCTAATAAATGCCTTGTGCTCTCGTGTGACGCATCCTAGGATGACCTGATTGCATATGCAAAACAAGAGACAGACCCAAAAATGTGCCGCTGAAGTGGCTAAATAAACAATACAATGACGACAAAAAAAACTGATATCGAAACGGTTTCTGTGAGACTGGCAAGATCTCACGAGGAGATAGAGGAGGCTCAGCGCCTGCGCTATCAGGTGTTCTATGAAGAATACGATGCCACCCCAACCTCCGAAATGACTAAACGCCGCCGGGATATGGATGATCTCGATGAAATCGCCGATCATCTGGTGGTGATTGATAACTCATCCGGCAAGGAAAGAATTGTCGGCACATATCGCCTTTTACAACGCGACGCCGCAGACAATCATGGCGGTTTTTATTCCAGCGGCGAATATGACCTCTCTACCATTCTTAACGCAGATATATCGCTTCTCGAACTTGGTCGCTCCTGCGTCTTACCGGAATTTAGATCGCGCCCTGTCCTGCAACTTCTCTGGCAGGGTATTGGTGGCTACATTACCGAACACAATATTGGACTGCTCTTTGGCTGCGGCTCTCTACATGGCACTGAAGTTACCAATATCTCAAGGCCGCTATCTTATATGTACCACTACCACATGGCCCCGGATAACATTCGCGTCCGCGCGTTAGAACATCGCTATATCAACATGGACATCATCCCCAAGGATGAATTAGACCCGAAAGTAGTTTTCAATGAACTGCCACCTTTGCTAAAAGGCTATTTGCGGATCGGTGCCAAAGTTGGTGACGGCGCTGTCATTGACCCACAATTCAATACGACGGATGTGTTTATCGTCATGCCAACCGATGCCATGACCCAGCGCTATCGCGCGCACTATGAGCGCAAAAATCAAAAACCTATGCCGGGCGGAAAAGAACCCCTACAGGACATCGCCGCTTTCATGGGCGGAACGGCACGGGGCACTGTCTAATGCGTAGTTTTATCGCTGGCTGCAAGCTGGCTGTTTTTGCCGTGCTGTGTGTATTCATTATTATCGTTCAAGGTGCATTCGTTCTCCTCTATAAAGGCCCGGCCTCCTATATTATGCCCCGCCTCTGGCATAATTGTGTCCGCATGACATTTGGCATTAAATATCGCATAGAAGGCACACCCTATACGGATAGTCAGACGCTCTATATGAGCAACCACATGTCCTACCTGGATATCGAGGTTATCGGCAGCGTTCTGAAAGCCTCTTTCGTCGCCAAAGCCGAGGTGGAAAGCTGGCCGCTTTTTGGCCTGTTGTGCAAATTACAACAAACTGCTTTCATCAGCCGCTCCCGCGTTGATGCCGCAAAAGAAACAAACGCTCTGGAAACCACACTGAACGAAGGCAAAAGCCTGATCATTTTCCCTGAAGGCACTTCGACAGATGGCAAAAGTGTTCTCCCTTTTAAATCCAGTCTTTTTTCGATCGCCTATATTGGTGACAACAAGGATATGGTCGTGCAACCCATAACCGTACAACTCGAAACCGTCGACGGTCATGCGATAGAAACCCAGGATGACCGTGATTTATATGCCTGGCATGTCGACATGACCACCGAATTGCCCGACCATCTTTGGCGCTTTGCCAAGACTTCAGGCGCAACGGTTGTCTTAAAATTCCATCCACCGATCAAGGCCTCGGATATTAATGATCGAAAAATACTTGCCAAACTATGCTATGAGCAAGTAAGCAAGGGGCTGGAAAGCACCCCTGCCCTGACGCAAGAACAAACGCAGGCAGCCTAAACAGCAAATAATAGAGGAGAAATACAATGTCCGTTATAGAACCCGAAGAAATCTCCAGGCTTCAGGCCTATTTACAAAAAATATTCAGACATGAAGGCATCGCCCTCAAAATGCGTGAAAAAGTTGAAGATTCAGTAGAAGTTATCATCAATGGTGAATTTATTGGCGTTATCTACAAGGATGAAGAAGACGGCGATACCTCCTATAACTTCAATATGGCTATTCTGAGTATTGACCTAAATGAGAGCGCCTAACAACACCTAAAAATCAGTAACTCTTTGCCTGATTGCATCAAAATTTGCTAAAATTGTAAGTATTGGTGCAAAAAAGGGTGCAAGGGTGAGCTACTGATGAAACTTCTCAGATTTCTGAGCTTTACATTTCTTCTATGCTTTTGTTCTACAATAGCTTTTTCAGCTTTTGCAGCCGAGTACATACGCTTTAACTATAGCGTTCCCATGCGCGTACAGAAAAGCATCACCCTCTTTACGCAGCAAAACACAGCTAAAAACCCTGAAATAACCCCTAAAAACATAAGAATCGCGGGCACAGACCTAAACGAAGACGGTATCAACGAATTCATCATCAGCACTCAAGACTGCCCGCCACCTAAAAAGATGTGTTCCTATCTAATTCTGGCAGACAAAGGCCGATCTATGATCTCTCTGGGCCGCATCAAGGCACGCTATCTTTCTCTGGCCAATACTTACTCACATGGTATCAGGGACATCCAAGCTTACGATAACGAAAAAAATGATTTTGACTACAAACTATACGTTTGGGAGCCGGCAAGCTCTCATTATACAGTGAAAGATGAGAGGCCATGATACGCAACAAAACCATACCAAAGATATTCTACCATTTCGCTTCAATACTAATTGTTCTTTTGGTGCTCTCAAACACCTCGGCTTGGGCGGCAACATATTTTGTGGACCCAAACGGTAGCGACTCCAATTCCGGCAGTATCGACTCCCCTTTCAAATCGCTAAATACAGCAATTTCATCCCTTAAACCGGGCGACACATTAAATATCCGTGGCGGGAATTATGGGGGAGTCCTTGCGAGTCATTTGGGCACAACATTCCCTTCGGGCACAGCCGGCAACCCTGTCACAATTCAGGCTTATAATAACGAAACTGTAAACCTGAAGGGGAGTATCCACATAGGAAGACAGAACGGCGGCCCTCCGTCACACATTACTTTTGACGGCATAAACATAGATGCAAAACCATCCCCCGGAGGATATGCAAATAGCGGTATTTCTATTAACGGCGGCGCGAATAACATCACATTTATGAATGGTGAGGTCAAAAATTCAGCATCGACCGGAGGCATTTCCACCGGCTATCACAACGACCCCAATCCGGGCGGGGACATGGCCCTTAAATTTATAAACATGAACGTTCATCACAATGGGCTCGATTCCAGCTATTACACTGCACAGCACACTGCACGCCACCATCATGGATACTACATCAAAAGCGGAGGCGTTTTGATCGAGGGCGGAACAATTCACGACAATGGCGGCTTTGGCATCCATCAAAATATCAAGAGTACAGATCCAAGACTGCAAAATAATGTCTATCGCAACAACGATATATACGGGCACAGCAATGGATCAGGCATTATTATAACAGGTTCTGACGGTGCTCTCGTCTACAACAACCTGCTTCGGAATAATTTAAGGGGTATTAGTGTCAGCAGCATTGCGGACCCAAGGGATACAAAAGTCTTTAACAATACCGCTTTCAACAACACAATCGGAATCGAGGTTTCGGCGCCCTTATGGGGAAACAAGGGACCGTTTGATACGGAAGTCTTTAACAATATCAGCTATCAAAATAAGACCGACTATATTGATAATGGAATTAACACCACGGAAAATAACAACCTGTTTGACACAGACCCACAATTCACCAATCCCGGCGGTGGAGATTTCAGCCTTAAGGCAGGAAGTCCGGCCATTGGCGCAGGCGTTGCGATTCCCGGCATCTCAGCACCCGGCGTTACCCCAGACATTGGTGCCAATCCATCCGGATTGGGTGGCACGCCATCTGGTGGCTCTGCACCGCCTGCAAGCACCAACACATCATGCTTATCAGATACACCATCACTTAGAACCTTGTATGTGTCCCCAAATGCAGCCGGCAACGGCGACGGCTCACAAGGCTCACCTTTTCAAACGATCCAAGATGCCGCTGATAATGCCAAGCCGGGAGATACAATTATAGTGGCACCGGGCACCTATGAAGCCGTCGTGACCTCCAATAGCGGAACAGCTGAAAATCGCATTCGTTATGTTTCAGAGGTCCCGGGGGGCGCAAAAATTTCTTCTACCAGGACCTTTGCAACATGGAAGAACGAGGGAGATTATGTTGATATTGAAGGGTTTGACCTCACAGGCGACCGCTTCGCCTATTCAGGTATCCAGAATGCGGGCTCCTATGTCCGGGTTGTAAACAACCGTGTCCACGATTATGAGATGCCCAAATGTCAAAGCTATGGCGGCGCGGGTATCGGCCAGACTAACTATGACGCCGTGGGCAACGAAATTATTGGAAACGTGGTTCATGATATTGCCACCGCCCACATAAAGCCCGATGGCTCGCCAAGAGAATCCTACTGCAATTTCATTCACGGAATTTATCATTCTACCCTTGGCGGACAAATTCAGGGCAATACTGTTTATCGAGCTGCCGGGTGGGGAATCCATTTATGGCATGCCGCCGATAATGTGAACATCACCAATAACCTTGTGTTCAATAACGGGGCAAAAACAAACAACGGTACAATCGGAGGAGGAATTGTTATTGGGGCAGGAGACAAGCCCTATAATATAACAAACGACAATACAACGGTTGCGAACAACATTGTAAGAAACAACAGAGGAAGATCAATAAGAGAAGCAGGAAATGTTGGCACAAACAATCTTATTACCGACAACATCATTTACGAGAATGGCATAGATACTCCAAGGCTAATAAACGCAAAAACACAAGGAAACCAGATTGGCGTTGATCCGCTTCAGGTTAACTTTCAGCCAAATGGTGGTGGAAACTTTGCGTTAGCGAGCAACAGTCCGGCGCGCAGCACCTTTGGCTCCGAACCATCATGTTCGTCTCAGCAAGCGCCCGCCTCAAATGCCGGCGGTGGGCCATCATGCTCATCGGATACAACGCCGATAAAGCCAGGCAGAACGATTTACGTCTCGGCGAATGGTTCCGACAGCAATTCAGGCGATGCAGGACAACCTTTCGCGAGCCTCCAGGCGGCGGCCGATGCGGCAAAAGGCGGTGATACCATTTTGGTTGAATCTGGAACTTATGACGGATTTCGACTAAGAGACCTCCACCCCCCGGAAGGTCAGTGGATTACCTTTAAAGGCGAGCCAGGCGCTATAATTAACACTGGTGAAAAGGGCAATGGCATCAGAATTTCCGGTGCCAGCAATATTGTTATTGATGGTTTTGAGATCACAAATCTGAACAAACCCGACCCTGCGACTCTTCAATCAAAACTAAAATGTACCCTTACATCGGGCGATATTCAGGCCTGTAAAAGTAAAGCAGCCAGCTTAGGTGCTAGCGGTAACGTCGGCATTCAAATCGAATCTTCCGGCAGCCCCAATGCAAATTCAGACTCACACAACATCGTCATTCGCAACAATGAGATTCATAACAATATAGTCCATGGAATTTCAGGAGGAGGCAAAGGAGGACATAACATTGAAGTCGTAAACAACCATATCCACGATAATGGTGTGCCGGGACTTAGCGGAGGCTACGGCACCTACATTAGCGGGGAAAATAATCTGATCAGCGGCAATATTGTCCATGGTAATGTCGGCAACAACTTAAGGCTCGGAAACACCAGTGAAGGCACCAACCTGAGCAATTCGATTGTTGAAAACAACCTCACTTTTGATGGTAAGGGCCCTTTCCTTCATGCTGGCAGTGGTATTCGCACAGATGCGACAGGGATCAGGCTTCATGGCGGCGGGGGCAACACCTTTCGCGACAACGTTTCTTACGGCAATGAAGGCATCGGCATTAGTATTAACGGCAATGAATATAATAAATCTCCCGATGACTCTGCCAATCCCAATCAAGTGTACAACAACACATCTTACGACAACGGAATGCAGGGAATATATCTCTCTAACAATGCAGACGCGACAAACAATACCGCCTTCGACAATGGGCAGAGTATTGCTGCCTATGATCTAGAAGTGAGAGGAACCTCCAAGGCCTCGAACAACACAATTGGCGGCGATAACCCGAACAGCATCGTTGCGCGTAATGGCGGCACCGAAAGCAACAACAGTGTGAGCGGTGAAAATATATCTGGCGCTGACAGCATAATAGCGGCAACATCAACGTGCCTGAGTGGTGGTGCTCACCCCTTTGCCAGTTCACGCCCACCGGTAACCCCATACGGCACCCCATTCAAGCCGCGCGCGCGCGCATCGAGCGATGGCGCTTTCTGCTCTCCGGGATTTCCCTGTATTGTCAAAAAAGGCACAGGCAAAAACGAGCCAAAAACAGACGGTAGAAAAATTTCTAGAACACCATCCAAAAGTAAAAGTATTTATGTCGCACCATAAAATGATATCAAAGATAGTCCGCCATATTGCGTCAGCGCTCATTGTTCTGTGCCTGCTTACATATAGCCCAACCTCTTTTGCACAAAACAGTTTTGGCGATGGCGTAAATACCTGCGATGGCGATTTCATGAACCAGATTTACGCCAAGGCTTACCTGGAAGCCGAGCGTGAAAACATCATCAATGAAACCATCTTTCGCAAGCCTGACAGTGTCCTCGAATACTCATGCTTTGATAAATTTGTAAGCATAACAGCCATTCACGGTGGCCCCCTATTCACAGAAACAGATCGATTTACAGACCTGGAAATTCCTATCACTGTCTCCACCTTACCCCTCGATTTTACCGCCGCGCTTGATTCTTTCACAAGTGGCCTGTCAGACATAGCATCAAACGCGTCAGACGAGCTCAAGCAAATTATTGAAGAAGCTATCCAGCCACTCACGGACCAAGTAAGCGGGGCATTTGATGAGATAACAGCAAAGGCGGAAGCTCAGGCTCTTCTCGAAAAAACGGTGCCTTTTAATGTCTTTATGGAAGACGACATACTGGATGAGGATTTAGAAGGCCTCGTTCTGGTCGCTCTTAAAGAATATGTAGACTCTAATTTCGCCCATGACTTTCTCGGTGGCGCTGCTATAGGTCTCAACAATGAGATAGAAGCTTCAATCGGCAGTGATAATTATGACTGCGCAACCATGGACAAGGTCTGGTTTCTAGCCAAATGCCGTAACTTTGCCCTGGATGATTCTTTTTTAAGCTTTGATGACCTGGTATCGACTGACCCCAGAATATTCCCTGAGGAGTGCGAAGATCACACCCCCATAACTTACGAACTCATTGAGCTTTCCAATAATGACGAATTTGAATGGGTGGAACTTTCAGAATACAGAACCTTTCTTATTGATGATCTTTTAGACCCGTCAATCTGTACAGACCCGATTCCAACAGGGATTTCCGTTGGAAGAATTCTCTTTGAAGCTGATGAGGAAGGCAATACTGATAGGGAAATAATTCCCTTCGATGACCATGTTTGTTCAAATCCAGGCTGTTTCTACAATGGTGACGGAGCATGCGAGTAAAAAGCTATTTGCGTATAGGGTACATATTTTAGTAAAATTAAGAATGAGGGAAAAAGGCATAATATAATGACAATATACAGAAAAAAGATAAAAAACCCGTGTCTAGCGATAGTTTTTTGTGTCTTTGGCATAGGAATCATCGCGGCCCCTCATCAAACCAATGCCCAAGTCGGCGCCGCCGAAATTGCAGAAACACCTTGCGATGAAGTCTATTTTGACTCTCTTGAGGCCCGGGCCTGGCTGGAAGCGCAGCGGGAAATCACCCAGAATCAAAATCTAATCTTTAAAGCCGACAGTGTCCTGGAATATACCTGCTTTGATAAATTTGCCAATGTTCTGGCCCAGTTCGCCGTTGATATGTTCAGCGAAAACGCGGAAAGATGGGGGGAGATATTGCCAGATAACAGTATGGATGTCGCTTTAGACCTCCTGGTTGGCGAAGCTCTTATAGATTATATTTCTCTAAATTTTGGTCACGACTTTCTTGGTGGAAGGCTGGAGGGGGAAAACTATGAACCTTCATCAATAAGCGGCGGTGAGTACGGCTGCACAGTTATGAACGACGTTTGGCTAAAAGCCAAATGCATGAATTTTATTGAAAACGAAGATGAAGACGGGTTTTATACTTTCGAACAATATAGCACAGACCCCGATAAACGTTTCCTGCCGGAAAGATGTGATCCTGGAGAAGAGCGCTGGGATGATATGATAGATACGGCTCTGGAACTTCCACCCTGGGAGGAAGACCCAATCTGGACCCACCTGGACAGACTTGATAACTTTCGGTGTGGTAGCGAACCACCGATCCCGACAGGTATTACAGTACGTCGCCCTGTAAAAGAACCTCTCGAGTATCAAGAACACATCTGTCTTCAAATTGGTTGCACTTATGATCCTGCTGGAGGGTGCGGGTGATACGTTGATATCCTAGTGATACTTGCCTGACAAAAGCCCTTTAAGATCACCTTCGAGAAATCCAGGGTTCATTTCAAGAAACCGCAAGACAATATCCATGTTTTTCTTTCGATCAATGGCAATGCTTTCTGAATCCTCATTAGACATATTCAAACTCTGCTCTGATTCAAGAATTTTATCCCTGAGGCTTCCCAAAAGCTCTGGATGCTCACCTTCCAGCTTTTTTCGTGTTTCACGAAATTGCTCCAAAGCCTTTTCCCGTACTTGCTTTTTTTCTTTTTTACGGTAAATTCGTTTCAAATCCAGCCTCCTGATACATGTAATATATGCATGTAAATTGCAAAATGCCCCCATATCACTAAGAATAACGCTACAAAAGCTAACACATCGTTACCAAAAGGGAAAAATGCTGAAAATGTACCGTACGTTAATGGCAGCCGGGGAACCCGTTTTAACCCGGATATTAGAGCGCCGTCGCCTGAAGGGCAAAGAGGACACGATGCGCATAGGAGAGCGCAAGGGTCAGCCAGGCAGGCAAAGGCCGGAAGGCCAGCTCGTCTGGATTCATGCAGCCAGTGTGGGTGAAGCACAATCCGCTCTGATTGTAATAGATGCACTACTCAGCAAAAATGAATCTATGCACGCTTTGGTAACAACAGGCACAGTCACATCTGCAAAGATGATGGCCAAAAATTTACCCGAACGTGCCTTTCATCAATTCTACCCACTTGACCACCCGGACTGGGTCGACAGCTTTCTGAGTCACTGGCATCCCGACTTAGTGCTTTGGATGGAATCCGAGCTTTGGCCAAACATGCTTGCTGAAATTAAAGATCGAAATATTCTGGCAGTACTTGTTAATGCCCGCCTGTCGAACAAATCCTACAGGCTCTGGAAGCTGTCTGGCGGCAACGCTCGCAAAATACTGGAAACATTTTCCCTTGTTCTGGCCCAGACAGAAAAAGATGCAAGGCTTTATCAATCACTGAAAGCATCACATGTCATCACCACGGACAATCTAAAATACAGCGCAAAGCCCCTGCCTTTTGATGAAGAATCCCTTAGCAATCTTTCTGCCATGTGTGGACGCCGCCCCCTATGGCTCTACGCCAGCACCCATGACGGTGAGGAAGCTATGGCCTGCCGTATCCACCAGGTTCTTCAAAACACTATACCGGATCTGCTAACCATTATTGTCCCGCGCCATCCCGAACGCCGCAAGGACATAGTCGCAACCTGTGCAGAGCATAATCTTCGCACGTGTTTACGTGGCGATAGTCATGCTCTACCAGGCAACGAAGATGAGATTTATATTGCCGATACGCTTGGTGAGCTGGGGCTATTCTACCGCCTTTCTCCCATCGCATGTATCGGGCGCTGCTTTAGCAATGACGGTGGCGGCGGCCACAATCCAATCGAGGCGATGCAACTTAATTGTGCTGTTTTATTTGGCCCGCACGTTCAAAACTTACAGGAAATCTATGGTGAGATTGATCTGGAACAATCAGCCTTACGCGTTGGTAATGAGACAGAATTCATAGAAACATTGCGTTATTTATTAGAAAATCCAAAAGCGTTGCACGAGATTCAGAATAGGGCTCTATCCTTTGCGCAGGATAAATCCAATGTGCTTGATAGAATTATGCAGGCGCTGAAGCCTGTTTTTGAGCAATCTGGAATTACGAAAGAAGCTGCATAAAATGTGCCTTGGACTAAAATTTAAAACGCCGTCCTTCTGGTATCGCCGCCAGAACAGTGAAGCGTCACTCCAGGAAATGATCCTGACGCCACTAAGCTGGGCCTACGGCACTGGCCACCGTATCAACACAGCGCGCCAGAGTTCTCAAAAGGCTGATATGCCTGTCATTTGTATCGGCAACCTCGTCGCCGGTGGCAGCGGTAAAACCCCTGTGGCCCTTAGCCTGATGCAGCTTATATCCGGCGATAAGCTCGCCGAAAAACCACATTTTCTAACGCGCGGCTATGGCAGCAACCAAAAAGGCCCGCTCCTGGTTGATTACTTTGAAAACAATGCCTCCGAAGTCGGCGATGAAAGTTTACTCCTGGCCAAAACCGCCTTTACAATCCTGTCTGCCGACCGCCCAGCCGGTGCGCATTTGGCCAAAGAAAAAAACGCCGATCTTCTCATCATGGATGACGGACTACAAAACTCTTCACTCCACAAAGACATATCCTTTGTTGTGATTGATGGCGCCAGCGGTTTTGGTAATGGAAAATTACTGCCCGCCGGCCCCTTACGCGAAACTCTAGAATCCGGCTTTGCCAAAGCTGACGCCTTTGTGCTCATCGGCAAAGACAAAACCGGGGCCGTCCATATGCTACCCGAAGACAAACCTCTCTTTAACGTCCATGTCGAAGTGGCGGACGATCACAAACCCCCAACCACCAAGCCTTACATCGCTTTCGCCGGCTTAGGGCGACCAGAAAAGTTTTATCATCTCTTGCAAAAGCTTAATTACGACATTGCTGGTTGGCGCCCCTTCCCCGACCATTACGTCTATAAGCGAGGAGATATTTATAAATTAATTGAAGAAGCCAAAGAAAAAAACGCCACCCTGATTACCACAGAAAAAGACTTCCTGCGTCTTCCGGAAGAAGACTGGGGCACAGAGATTCTACAGATGCCAATACAACTCGTCTGGGAAAATGAAAAATCAGTGGTTGAATTTATCCGCCAGCGCTTGAAAGAAACTCAGAGTCTTCAGGCCGCGTAAAGGGCTTGTTACCGTTTTTAACGCCTTCTTCCGCCAGAGCACAAATACGCGCCAAATTACCCGCATAAAGCTTCTGCCCGGCCCCGGACAACATCTGCCTTTGGCAAACTTCATCAAGAAAATCCAGCACGTGTTGCGGCCCGGCTTCTTCCTTGGCAATCTCATCCCGGTAAAGCCGCGTCTCAAATTTTGTTACGCTGTACTCTAAACCTGCCGAGGCCGCAATATCGGCCTCATGCAAAATGAGTCCCATTAACGTGACGTCAGGCCTGTCCGCCAAAACACTAAGGTCGTCGCTAAGATAAGGAAGCGGATTTCCTTTTCCTCCCTGGTAATGATATTTATAAACTGCCTTCATCTGGCTGGCCGGATTGTTCGGATCATAAAGCGGCGATACATCAGTACAAACTAACATCGTCCTGATATCAGCCAGTCTGCTCCCATCATTATACCCAGTCGCCATTAGATAAGGCCTTGCCAACTGAAATGCTCGCTTTTCAAGACGCCCCGACATATGAATTTCATTCACAGTGTTACCCTGTCCGTCATGGCCTAGATCATGAATACAGGCAGATATCATCAACATGGCAATCTGATCCTTATCAAATTCATTCGATGTATCGGCGTAAATACTGTTATGGCGCACAATCAGACAAATGATCTGAAGCAACACAATTCGATAATGCATGTTGTTGTGATAGGCGAGCGAGTTTTTGACTTCACCCAAAACACTGGCCATCAATATCGAGCGCAACCCCTCTTCACTATCTTCCAGACCAAAGTTTTTAATAGCCGCGCAGGCTATGGCTGACAAGGACGGGCTGCGCTCTTCCATATGCCAATCTCTAAGCAAATCAACCATCTGGCGCGTATGGCTTTTGACCTCAACCTCGCTGGAAAATATAAACGCCGCCTCCTGCTCAAGTACGGCGATATCCTCCTCCAGATGCAATTTCACATCATCAAGAGCCTGATCTATGGCCTCTGACGTGGCCCATGATGGGTCCGGTGCCAGGGAAGAAATGACATCTTTAAGGGTGTTTATTTTTTCTGAATAATTCATATGAAAAATAGACTTTGTATTGCCTGTTATTAATAATTTAGTGTTTTTCTATAGTTCTGTACAGATAGCGTTGGAAAAACCTTAAAAATTAAGGCATAACATTATCATTTTAAGCGATCGGTGTTACGGAGATATTAACAAAATGGCCAAAAATCAGGCAAATAAATGGACACCCGATAGCTGGCGCACAAAGCCGGTTTTACAGCAGCCTGCCTATAAAGATGAACAGGCGCTAAAAGCCGCTGAATTGCAGCTTGCTGGCCAGCCTCCGCTGGTATTTGCTGGTGAAGCCCGTAATTTGCTCGAAAGCCTTGGAAAAGCGGCCAATGGAGAGGCTTTTCTCCTACAGGGCGGTGATTGTGCCGAAAGCTTTGCTGAATTTAATGCCAATAAAATCCGAGATACCTTCCAGGTTATTCTGCAAATGGCCGTAGTCCTGACCTATGCTGGCTCGCTTCCTGTTATCAAAGTCGGGCGTATGGCTGGGCAATTTGCCAAACCGCGCTCCAGCGATACCGAAACGCAAGGTGATACCACCCTGCCTAGCTATCGCGGCGATAATATCAACGGCCTCGAATTTACTGCCGAAGCCAGAGAGCCTGATCCACAAAGAATGCTGATGTCCTATCATCAGGCAGCATCAACCCTGAACCTGTTGCGCGCCTTTGCCGGCGGTGGCTATGCCGATCTGCAGCGCGTTCACGGCTGGAACCTTGGTTTTGTTGCCGACAGTCCTCTGGGGGAGCGTTACGAAGATCTTGCCAATCGTATAGAAGATGCACTTGGTTTTATGGCCGCCTGCGGCGTCACAGGTGAAACCGTTCCTGCTATCCGCGAAACTAGCTTTTACACCTCGCACGAAGCGCTTCTCCTGCCTTATGAACAGGCCATGACACGTACGGATAGCCTGACCGGTGAGTGGTACGATACATCGGCGCATCTTCTCTGGATTGGTGCCCGCACTCATCAGGAAGATCACGCGCAGGTTGAGTTCCTGCGTGGTATCAAAAACCCATTGGGGCTGAAATGCTCACCTGATCTTGATCCGGATGAGTTGTTACGCCTCATTGATATTTTAAACCCTGATAATATTCCAGGTCGCCTAACCCTAATCGCACGCATGGGGCATAACAAAGTTGAGGACAAATTGTCACCGCTGTTGCGCGCCATTAAAAAAGAGGGCCGCAGTGTTGTCTGGTCCTGTGATCCGATGCATGGCAATACTGAAAAATCTTCCAGCGG
This sequence comes from Micavibrio sp., assembly GCA_021604545.1. GTDB lineage: Bacteria > Pseudomonadota > Alphaproteobacteria > Micavibrionales > Micavibrionaceae > UBA5701. Next base: position 260,896 of record BQJE01000001.1, on the reverse strand, counting down.
TTATAAAACACGGCACTTTGAAAATATCCTGGCCGAGGTCAAAGGATTTTTTGCCGCCCATAAAACCGAAGGCACCCACCCCGGCGGCGTTCATTTTGAAATGACTGGCCAGGACGTCACGGAATGCGTTGGCGGTGCGCAAGATATTGGTGACGAAGATCTGTCCAGCCGCTACCACACGGCCTGTGATCCACGCCTCAACGCCAGCCAGTCCCTTGAACTGGCATTCCTAATTGCCGATGAGCTGAAAGACCTTCGTGTAAACACAAAATTTCAACCTTTAGCGGCAGCTGCCGCGGAATAAAATGACGCAGGCACCCAACATCGCCCTCAAAATTACATTAGCCCAGATTAATCCCATTGTCGGGAATCTGTCCTATAACATGGATAAAATCCGTGCAACCTGGAAGGATGTGCCGCAGGACACTGACCTCATTATATTCCCTGAGATGATCATATGCGGTTATCCGCCCGAAGATCTCGTCCTCAAACCCTTCTTCATGGACAGCGTCGAGCAGGCCATTAAAGCCCTCGTCGATGAAAGCAAAAACCACAACGCAGCCCTCCTTCTGTCCACACCGTGGCGGATCGATGGTAAAACCTACAATGCCATTCATCTAGTTCATAAGGGAAAAATTTTAGCAACGCGCACCAAACGTCACCTGCCCAATTACGGCGTGTTTGACGAACAGCGCCTGTTTACCCCCGGCCCCCTGCCCGAACCCATGGAATTTAAAGACATACAGCTGGGCGTCATGGTCTGCGAAGATATGTGGCACTCTGATTCTGCCGGCTACCTTAAACAAAAAGGCGCTGAAATTTTAATCGTTATCAACGCCAGTCCCTTTGATTCAAAAAAGCATGACATCCGTTTACATCTGGCACAGGCACGCACAGATGAAACCGGCCTACCGCTTCTCTACGTCAATCAAGTTGGAGGACAAGACGAATTGGTTTTTGATGGTGGCTCCTTTGTTCTCGACGACAAAGGAATTCAGAAAATTAGATTTCCTGAATTTGAAGAGAGATTAGATACTATAACGTTCAAAAAAAATGACAACGGAATAGCATTCACCGGAGATCAAAACCTGCCACCTCCCCTAAGAGAACATGAATCCATATATCGCGCCGTGGCGCTCGGCCTACATGACTATATCGAAAAAAACAACTTTCCCGGCGTTCTTCTTGGCCTGTCCGGCGGCATAGACAGCGCCCTGTCCGCTGCAATAGCCGTTGATGCACTAGGGCCAGAGCGCGTCCATTGTGTCATGATGCCCTCACGCTACACATCACAGGACAGCCTCGATGATGCAAAAGAACAAGCTGATGCACTCGGCATAAAACTTGATACCATTCCTATCGAACCAGTCGTAGAACAATTCAATACGATCATGAGTGATCACAAGGACTCGTCTGTCACTTTTGAAAATATTCAGTCTCGAACCCGCGCCGTCATCCTGATGGGCTTATCAAATGCTACTGAGAAAATGGTTCTCTCAACCGGTAACAAATCAGAAATGGCGGTTGGCTACGCAACTTTATATGGCGATATGTGCGGCGGCTTTAATGCGCTCAAGGATATCTATAAAACACAAGTTTACGAACTTGCACGCTGGCGCAACGAACAAGGACAGGTCATACCCGAACGTGTCATTGCAAAAATTCCAACCGCAGAGCTCAAAGACAATCAAAGCGATCAAGACACGCTCCCTCCCTACGAAACACTGGATGACATCCTAATGTGCCTGATAGAACAAGATATGAGCATTAACGACATCGCCAAACGCGGTCATGGACGCGAGATGGTTGAAAAAATTTGGCAAATGCTCGGACGCGCCGAATACAAGCGCTGGCAATCCCCGCCAGGCATTAAAATCACCTCCCGCGCCTTTGGCCGCGACCGCAGATACCCGATCACCAATCATTTCGTGAATCTCATTGAAAAATCGGGTATTTAGCGCTATTCAGATAGGCTTGAACAACGTAAAGCAGGACTTATGAGCGTTAAAGTACGATTTGCCCCCTCGCCCACCGGCCATCTCCATGTCGGCAATGCCCGCACGGCGCTGATTACGTGGCTGTTCGCCCGCAGCCAAAACGGCCATTTCCTGCTGCGTATTGACGATACTGACCTTGAGCGCTCAAAACCCGAATATGAAGAAGACATTGAATCCGCCCTCATCTGGCTGGGCGCACAGTGGGACGAAAAAGCCAATCAGAGAGCTCGTACTGATCGCTACCATGAAGGCATCGAAAAACTTAAATCCGATGGCCGTCTCTATGCCTGCTATGAAACACCAGAAGAATTATCTCTCAAGCGCAAAACCCAGCTTTCCAGTGGCAAGCCACCAATCTATGATCGCTCTGCTCTAGACCTCACGGACAAACAAAAAAAATCTTTCGAAGATGAAGGCCGCCAGCCACACTGGCGCTTCAAACTCGAGCATGAACCGATTGAATGGAACGACCTTATTCGCGGCCCCGTCAAATTCAATGGTGGTGATTTGTCCGATCCAGTCGTCATCCGTGAAGACGGCTCGCCACTATATCATTTATGCTCCGTCATTGACGATATAGACTTTGATATCACCCACGTGGTACGCGGCGAAGACCATGTCTCCAACACCGCTGCCCATGTACAAATGTTTGTTGCTCTGGGTGCAACACCACCAGAATTCGTTCATTTATCGCTGATATCAGATGCCGAAGGCGGCAAGCTTTCCAAACGCCTTGGCTCTATGAGTATTAAAGATTTACGTGATGAAGAAGAACTCGAGCCAATGGCACTGGTCAGCCTGCTCGCGCGCCTTGGTACGTCTGAACCAATCGAGGCCTTCGACAATACCCAACCCATTATCGATAGTTTTGATTTTTCCAAATTCTCACGCGGCACACCGAAATTTGACCCAGATGAATTACTGCGCCTCAATGCAAAAATCCTTCACGACACGCCCTTTGAAAATATCAATGTCCGCCTGGCGCAGATGGGCCTTGAAAACCTTGACGAAGAATTCTGGAATGCCGTACGCGCAAACCTAGAAAAACTTTCCGACATCAAGGACTGGTGGAACGTTGCCAAAGGCCCGGTCGAGCCGGTCATTAACGACCCTGATTTTATCGAAGAAGCCGCCACCCTGCTCCCCGAAGCGCCCTGGAGTGGAGATACCTGGAGCCAATGGACTGCCGCTGTTAAAGACAAGACCGGCCGCAAGGGCAAAGAGCTGTTCATGCCGCTACGCCAAGCCCTGACCGGTATGGAGCACGGGCCGGAACTGGCAGACCTGCTCCTGCTCATAGGCCCGGACAAAACCCGCGATCGCCTGCAAAGCCACAAAAAGGCCGCCTAAGTCTAAAAATTGACATATAAATAACAGGGTGATAGATAGTTGATAACTCAGTACATAAGTAACTCAGGATTCATAAAATGTCATATCAAGATTCGCTTTGGCTCATCCTCCAACAAAAACTTTTACTAGCAGACCTCTCGGCAAGCGATGTGTTGGTTGACGAAAAAGACGACACAGAAACCGTATTATCGTTTATTACTTTTTATGCTGATTCAGAAGGAATCTTAGGCTTGCTTCAAGAACTTCAAAATAAAATTGGCACTGATAATGTGGCTATCGAAAAACTAGATACTGAAAAAGAATGGGCGCTTACCGGAGGATTATATCCTGCTCATAAAATTACTGTTGTCATGAAAGGCACCCCGCAAACAATTCAGTTGAAAATAGAGACTAATAACCCCAACCCTACACTTTCTGATTCTCCTGCTTCAGAGCCCAAACCATTATCCCTTAGTTAATTTATGACTGCTGATATATCAAACCCAATCATCATCCTTGTCGATCCTCAATTGGGTGAAAATATAGGCGCTGCAGCACGCGCAATGTTCAATCTCGGCCTTAACGAGATGCGCCTTGTGAAGCCGCGCGATGGCTGGCCTAACCAAGCGGCCGATAAAAACTCCGCAGGAGCGCTTGCTCAAATGCAACCTGTACAGGTTTTTGATACGCTAGCTGAAGCAATAGCTGATCTTCATTACGTCATGGCCGCCACCGCCCGGCCACGCGATATGCTCAAACCCGTCTACACCCCTAAATCCGGTATTAAAGAATGTCGGACCCGCGCCGCTGAGGGCCAAAAAATAGGCCTGATTTTTGGCCCTGAACGTATGGGCCTGATCAATGATGCTATTGCCAAATCTCAGGGCGTGATTACCATTCCAACCAATCCAGATTTTAGCTCTCTTAATCTGGCGCAATCGGTGGCGTTGCTGGCTTATGAATGGCTGCGTGATCAGGGTAAAACACCAGACAAAATTCTGAACCCGGGCGATAGCTTCCCTGTGGAACAGGAAAAGCTCGAGGAATTTTTGACAAGACTCGAAGAAGAACTCGAAACCCGCCGCTTCTTCCGCACCGAAGAAATGCGTCCGACGATGAAGCGTAATATCCGCAACATGTTCACCCGCTCTGACCTCACCGATCAGGAGGTACGGACCCTGCATGGCATGCTCTCCGCCCTCATAGAACAAAAAAAGCCGCCCAAATAGAGCGGCTTCCTTAGAATTCTTCTAATAAATCTAACGTGAGTAAAATTCGACCACGAGGTTGGGTTCCATCTGCACCGCGTATGGAATCTCTTCCAACTGCGGAATGCGTAAGAAAGTCGCCTTCATCTTTTTCAGATCGGAATCAACATATTCAGGAATTTCACGTTCTGGCGTTTGCGTCGCCTGAATAACCATCGGCAACTGGTGCGAGCCTTCCTTGATCTCAACGACATCGCCTTCTTTCAACTGATAAGACGGAATATTAACGATCTTGCCGTTGACCAGAATATGTTTGTGATTGATAAACTGACGCGCCGCAAAAACAGTCGGCACGAAACTCGCGCGATAGATAACGGCATCAAGACGGCGCTCAAGCAAACCGACCAAATTCTGACCGGTATCACCACGCAAGCGGTCGGCTTCATGATAGTAACGGCGGAATTGTTTCTCACCAATAGAGCCATAATAACCCTTCAGTTTCTGCTTAGCCATCAACTGCGTGCCGTAATCGGTTGGCTTACTGCGGCGCTGGCCGTGCATGCCGGGGCCACTCTGGCGGGTGTTATAGGGTGATTTGGGGCGCCCCCACATATTGCCGCCTACACGGCGATCGATCTTGTGTTTGGCGCTTTGACGCTTGCCACTCATTGCTTTTCTCCTTTTTTGTCCCAACAGACCATTTGGTTTGATTGTCCCTTATTGTGGCCAATCAACGGGGGTCACCTGACCCCACTTTCTTGGGAAGTAAGCGAAATATACGGAAAAACCGGAAAATGTCAAGAAAACTACCAAAATGACAAAAGGCCCCGCAAAGGGCCTCTTGCCTATAATTAAGCCAACAAACTCGGCTATGCGGCTCTAATATTCTTCAGGAAGCCCTCAACCTCTGTTTTCATGGTCTCAGAGCGCTCGGAAAGCTCCTTGGCCACACCCAGAACTTCACCAGCACTACGGCCTGATTCACCGGCAGCATCACTAACTCCTGTAATCGTGCTGGTTACCTCATTGGTGCCGGTAGAAGCTTCCTGCACGTTGCGGGAAATTTCCATCGTTGCCGAAGTTTGCTCTTCCATTGCTGAAGCAATCGTCGTTGCTGTATTATTCAGCTCATCAATAAGCTTCGAAACGTTGGCAATCGCATCAACAGCATCATTGGTTTCAGTCTGAACACTATTAATCATACCGGCGATTTCATCGGTCGCCTTCTGTGTCTGAGACGCCAGCGATTTCACTTCATTGGCCACAACCGCAAAACCCTTGCCGGCTTCACCGGCTCTGGCCGATTCAATGGTCGCATTCAATGCCAGCAAATTGGTCTGCTCGGCGATATCGGTAATCAACCCGATAACCTCACCAATCCGTCCCGCTGCCGTCGAAAGCCGCTCCATTGTTTTCTGCGTCTCAGCCACAGACGTCGCTGCAGTCTGTGCATTCTTGGTAGATTGCGTAACCTGTGAGGCAATACCCTGAATAGAAGCAGTCAGCTCTTCCGTTGCTGATGCCACGTTCTGAACATTCGCTCCGGCCTCATTGGCCGCAGCAGCAACAATAGTTGCCTGTTCATTGGTCTTATTGGCAACGGCACTCATAGACTGGGACGTCGCCTCCATCTCGGTCGCCGCCGATGCCAACCCTTCTAGCAACTCACTAGCTTTAGCATCAAAATCCTGCACCATTTTGTCAATGCGCTCAGTACGCTCAAGTCTGGATTTGTTCTCACTCTCTTGCTCTTCTGCCAGTTTTTGCCGCTCCCTGGCGTTGTCCTTAAAGACTTGCAATGTCTTAACCATTTGCCCGATTTCGTTATTCGTCTCCGGCGGCAATTCAGCCTCCAAATTTCCTTCCGCCAATTCTGTCATTGACGCCACGACCTCTCTGAATGACACGTTAACGCTACGGACAATCATAAAAGACAAAACAATTGTGACAAGAACGGAAACCACCGCCGTAATCAGAGCAATCCATAGCTTCGAATATGCTGCACCTTCAATGGCTATCATCCGAGCCTCCAAATCATGCGCCAGAGAATCTTCTATTCTTTTGAGGCCATTAATTTTTTTGGTGATGGTATCAAACCAGTAACCACCTTCAACACCCAACCCCTGTTGTGGACCAGCCCCGACAGTCGCGGTGCTTCCAACCGCTACCTCACGCATTCTTGCCACTTCCTTCGCTTCGGCACTATTCATCACCTCATTGTAAATGGCTTTTTGTGAATCCGTGGCGTAAGTCAGAAAAATATTATTATAGGTGTCCTGCGTTCCTATCAGGCCCTTAAACTTGCTCAGCGCCGCCGGTTCAAACTTGCCACTGGCAAAGCCGCCGGCACCCACGGCGCGCTCGACCCCGGCGCGCTCCTTACCCTGCATGAAATTCGTATAGCCCACGAGACTGGTTACGATTTTGGGATCAGAGCTTAAGTTCGCCATATACCCAATCGTATCAAGGTTTTCGGCATTCAAAGCAGTGAAATAGCCAATCGCTTCTGCTTTCGATACAGAGAGCGCATCAACGCTGGCCCGATGTAAATCCAGTTTCTTCAGATTAGCCTGCCAGGAAGCAAATTTTTGATTAAAAGTCTGATCAAAGCTTTCTTCATGAAACCCTTCAAGATAGGCTTGCAGCTCTTCCCTTCTTTTATTGGTATCCTGACGTTGCGCGGCAAGCTCGGATCTAAACTTTGCACCTTTACTACCAACAAAAACCGCCGTCGCTCCACGCTCCTTTTGCTGCTCATGAACCAGAGCACTCATCTTCTCTGAGAGCATGGTCAGGGTTTCCAATTTTTTCAGACCTTTATACGTATACATTTCCTGAATGACCACCATGCCGGAAAATACTGTGGCAACCAAAATGGGTATCAACGCCACAATCATAATAGCGCGCGAAATTTTCATGTTTTTAATAAAATTCATTGATATGCTCCTGAAAAATAAAACCTTTAAAAAAATATACAGCGTTAAGTGCTACTATCGCCGTACTGTACGCAACGCAAGCTTGAAAAAAGAACTTCACGATAACATAAAACTGCCCTGTGAATAATGCCCTTAAGTATAGAATACATAAGCATGGTTAAAAAACGATTACATCCCTAGAAATCTACACCCAACGAAACCCAGTACTTCTTAGTATCAGTAAACAAACCGTCTGCATCGTAGTCGGCATATTTAAGCGCAATGGATGCGCCCTTTAGAAAATCTGGATGCGGCAATTTACGACTGACCTGCAAGTCAAGCTCATCGCCATAATCCATGCTACCCTGTTCCGAATCGAAATCATGATAAACTCCAACGAATTTCGTTCCGTCTAACCATTCATGTACGCCGTCCACCTTGTACACAACTTTCACATAGCTATCTTCCAGGCCCATCACCGGCGTCGCCAGGAATTTATCGGCCCAGCCATTAAATTTGTGCAAGGTCGCCAGCGGCGTTGCGAAAGCATTGGTGCCGTTGCCTTCCAGTGATTCAAACCCGGCGGCTACCGTCAAACCACCCCACGAAACAGACGGTGATACATGGAAATAATCCACATCATAACTGGCCGTATTGTTGCCGTGATCCTCCTGCATTGCGTATTCTGCTTCATAAGCAAATTTTACATCATTAAACGGATGAGAACCCGTCAGGCGAACACCATATGTCTCGTTCGACAAACCACTAGCCGCCGGCAAATCAAAATCAAGAAAATAGCCATAGCCTGCAACCTTCAACCAGTCAGCCACTGTATAAGCGGCATGCAAAATATGATTTTCGGATTTAAGATCTCCCAGCGGGTGATCATCCCCAAAGAGCCTGTTCACGTTGTGGATATAGCCATATTGCAGGTCAAGATTTGGAATACTGGAATTCTCGATAAAAGCAGCATCAAAAGTCTGCTCGTTCTGACGCCATCCAACGGCCCCAACGAATCTCTGATTGTCTATATTGACGCGCTGACGCCCAGCCTTAATCTTTGTGTCGGGCAAACCCGCCCACGAAATCCAGGCCTGATTAATTTCAACACCATTCGGATCCGCCACAACTGGAAATGTGGTGTTGCCGTTTATCGTGTTGTTAAAATTGTCGTCCCCCAGATAACCAACAGCCTCAGCCTCTATCTGCCCCTGAAAACCCTCAAAAGTCCCAGTCTGAAACCCAAAGCGCGTTCTGATTGTCGAAGCATCCGCATCCTTGGTAAAGCCATCTTGCTCAACATGCTCAAAACGATAGCGCACATTCGCGTAAAATTTTCCATCCTTGATTAGGGACTGCTCGGCATCATAACCGTCAACGGCATAAGCTGGCGCACTCATCGCAAGGCCACACGCGGCCACCATCATAGGAAACCTAAGGCTGTTTAAAAACTTGGTATTACGACGACGCATATGATTCTCCCCTCAGAGCTTGATGGATAAAAAATGGAAATTTGAAACGGACACAGAACCTCCGGAGAAGTATTTACCAGTCGTGCAAACCTCGCAAGAAGAAAAAAACTTTATCCACGGATACTACAAGCGGATGTTGCGCATAAACGGTTGCCTATAAACAAAAGTGCAAATCCCAAAGATTGGGAGCAGAAAAAATCCAGCCGAATGACCAACCTAATGAAGTGCGAAAAAGCAGATCATTCCTTCTCAGCAAAAAGAGCCTGATCTCTGGTTTTTTTTCTGAAATATCGCTTTCTGCAGAGCCAGTCCCTGCCCGCGCGCTACACCCAAAGGATAGGGTCAGAGCCCCTGAAATTAACACTTATCTTAAGATAGCGCCCTGTTTTGTAACATATCTCTATTATAGGTTGTGCCAATTATGTAAATACAATCATGTGGTTTATCAATCACTTAGATATATCAATTTTTACTAAAATTTTACATTTACATAACGTATAATTAAGGAATGTAGTTCAGACTATACAGTAACTATATCCCAAAGAATAAGGTGCGCAAAAAGCACCACAGGGGAAACGAAAAAATGTGTGCGGGTAAGCGTAATGGCGGACAATTTAACAGAATTTGACCTGGGTGACGGCGAAGAAATCGCAGCGGATGACATTCTGCCTGTGATTTCTGAAGAGCCCCCTATTCCCGAAGAGGAAATTACCGACAAAGACAACGGCCAAAAACTTACCGGCCATGCTGCTAAGACACATAATCAAAACGCCTCTGGAGCATTTGAAAAAGAGCAGGTAATAAAAGATAAAAACCGAGCGCGCGGCGACATTTCTCTTACGGAGAAAACGGGTCGTATTGAGCGTGGTGCCGCCACCACAGTTAGCCTTCGTGGTGTTAAAGAAAAAGAAGAAAGATTCAGGAAGCTGCTAAACGCAGCTCTTAGGGCACTTCAAAAAGAGCTGGCAGAGGTAAGGGCACAAATTTCTAGACTCGAAGGTGAAATCAAAGAACTCGAAAAAGACATTTCTGAAACAGAAAAAGGCTTGGAAGAAAAATACGGCCCTGATTGGAAACAGAAATTAAAGAAAGGTGAGCTGGATGTAAATGATCCCCTTGTTGTCCAGTACCTGCTTCAGCAACAAACATTGGCGGATAAGAACAAAGAATTAGAAGTCTGGAAAGCCAAAGAATCTGATTTAGAAACTCTTGAAAGAGATACTAACGGAATGAAAGCGGAATTCGACGCAGTCCAAAACGAAAAGGACCCCGTCAAAAAACAAGAACGTATGAACAACTTCGTTCAAAATAAGGATAGTAAAACGCTTAACAAATTTATTTATAAAGTTAAATCCCAAGAAAAGAAAAATGAGATACGAGAGGGCAAAGGGTATAGTGAGAAACATACACAAAAGCTAGCCGCATTAGATCAAGCAAACGAAATAACCCCTGCAATTAGAGAATTTGATGCAGATTTTTCTTCTGATTTAGGGGCGGGGCTAGATGCACTGGCGTTGACAGAACCCACAATTTCATATGCTGAAACGCACGGCACAACACCAATAGATCCAGGCATAAATCTTCAAGAGTGCTTTTGCGTCGCCAGTAATCCTGACCAACCAAAACCACAAGAGCCGCCAGGACCAATATTAAATGAGAATATTATTAAACACGATATACCAAGCAGTGTTGCTTAATTCGTCCCGCCTGGACCTTGATCGAGGCTGGCTTTAACAATTTTTGGCGCAAAATCTGAATCATAAATTTGTTTCATATCACCTATGATCTCTGCCGCAATTGCGTTGGGCTGGCGTGTGGGATCCGCTTCTATAACAAATCTTTTTGCGCCATTAGCATAAATACCAATACGCGTACTATTTGGGTCCCCTTCTTTATCACCGGCACGAACAGCATGAAGATAGCTAACATCAACGCCCACCTTTTCGGCGAATAATTTTCCGGCATGTTGTGCGGCAGCTAAGGCATTTCTGCCTTCTCCGTAAACAATAATCGCTATACGACCGTTAGAGGCTGCATATGGGGCGTCTACTAATATTTCACCTGTCCAGCCCCTAATATCATTACCTATAAATTTCCCCGCATGACGAGCAGGGGGAGAGTCGCCAGGTGGCTTGATAGACGCAGGCGTTGATTTATATCCATCTCCTGCCGCGCCCACTGAGGGAGGCAGAAAAAGACTGGATAATTTTGCCAGAACCACGGCACCGCCAACCTGTAAAAGCTTACGTCGGTTCAAAGACGTATCAAACCCTGTGCCCTCACTTGCCGGGGGCTCAAAAGTGCTGCTTAAGCTTTCATTTGGGTTGTTAAAACTCATAATGGCCTAATCCTTCCGTAAGAGGGCTGCCCTTAAAATAATCTTGCTGCAATGCAGCTGGCGGGCGCACTATTGGCCATATAATTGAAGTATTATTAGCAGTTTTCGGGATTTCGCGCAAGTTTACACTTCTGAATCAAAGTCAAGAGCAAAAATACGGACTTTATAGCAAAAAATACCTAAAAAATACCCTCACCGCCCGCAAAGTGACTCTGAGAGTCGTATTCCACGATTGACTAATTTTAGCCATTTTCAAAGAAAGAGAGGATGTTGCGCCGAGTCCCCGCAATGCAGCAATGAAATTTCAGGATTTAAGAAAACCACCGCGAAGCACCCGAATGGGCACAAGCAACGCACCGCGTTGTTTCGCATTCTATATATTTTACTGAGAGCGTCTTCTCATAGCACACAGGCCGGAAATAAAGTAATTTTAACTTTTAAAAGCAGATATTGTCTTTTGATTTGTTACATCAGACCCTTAGAGGGCAGATGGTGGGCCCGGAGGGAAAACCAAGGGCTGAGCAAGGTGCACGAAGCGCGTAAGTTTGACAAAACAGCCCAAACCCACTACTAATGCGTCAGAGTTTGGCAAAAGCCCTCTATTGAGACGATTTTTCCGAAAAAAATGTCTGCCTGCTACGGCAATGCGTGAGAGCATACAAGACCTCACCTCTTTCAGCGAAGTTTAACCTTATAGTTTTTGCGCCTATTCAGGCTTTGAAATGCGACCCTTGCATTATGCGGGGTGCACGCATGAATGCACCGATATAAGCGTTTATAAAAACAGGAGGCATGAATATGCCTGTCGTTACGTTTCCAAAGATAAAATCGAAATCACAACCCCATGACCGGCCAAGGCAGCACAAAACAGCAATCATTTACTGTGAAGAAAATTTTGGACGAGTAGATGGCAAAACGGCCAACGGACTTATCCGTTATTCAGAAAAATACAAGATCCTTTCGGTCATCGATAGTCAAAAAACAGGACTTGATTCCGGCATGGTGCTGGATGACATCCCAAATAATATTCCAGTCTGTCGTGACCTCAATGAAGCCCTAGAGAATGCTGACGACATGCCGGATACATTCATCTACGGTATGGCCCCTTTAAGCGGCATGCTATCCGAGCATGAACGCGGTATCATGCTTGAAGCCATCAATCTCGGAATGAATATCGTGAACGGTCTTCATGAGTTCCTGAACGACGATCCCGAATTCGTAGCCGCGAGCGCCGCAAATAACGTAACGATCCTTGATATACGAAAACCGCACGCCAAAAAAGATTTGAAAGTGTTTAGTGGCCGCATCAAAGAAGTTACCTGCCCACGCATCGCCGTACTTGGCACTGACGGTGCTATCGGTAAGCGCACCACCGCCACCATATTAACCAAAGCCTTGAATGATCAGGGCATAAAAGCGGTGATGGTTGGAACGGGTCAAACCGGTTTAATGCAAGGTGCACGACACGGCATTGCAATTGATGCCATTGCCCCGCAATTCTGCTCTGGTGAAATGGAGGCCGCAGTCATAGAAGCATTCGAGGAGGAAAGCCCTGACGTTATTATTATCGAAGGGCAAGGCGCACTCAGCCACCCTGCCTATCTGACTTCAGCCTATATCCTGAGAGGAAGCTGTCCTGATGGTGTAATCCTGCAGCACGCACCGGGACGAACCAATCTTTCTGACTACCCCGACATACCAATGCCGAGCGCCACCAGCGAAATCAATCTCATCGAGACTTTTTCCGATACAAAAGTCATCGGCCTGACGCTCAACCACGAAAATATGACGGACGATGAGATCAGCACAACAATCACGCGCTATGAAGACACATTCGACATCCCTGTCACGGACGCACTCACCCGATCACCTGATCATCTGGTAGAGATGGCCTTGCTGGCTTTCCCCGCGCTTGATAGAAAAATTCCCGCGGCTGCCGAATGAGTGCACCGCGACTGGAAATTGATCTCAAAAAAATTCACCACAATGCGCGCACATTGGTCGAACGCCTGGCCGTTCACGGCATCTCGGTTACCGGCATTACAAAGGCAACCCTCGGCTCTCCTGAAGTCGCTAAAACGCTACTCGAGGCAGGCGTAAGCACACTCGGCGATTCCCGCATTAAAAACATAGAAAGAATGCGGAATGCTGGTGTGAGCGCACCGATAACACTCATCCGCTCTCCCATGCTCAGTCAAATCGAGCAAGTCGTGATACGGGCCGATATAAGCTTCAACACCGAGCTTGATGTTATTAACGCACTCTCTAGTGCCGCGCAGAAGATGGGGCGAACGCACGGCATTGTGCTCATGGTTGAGCTTGGAGATTTGCGCGAAGGCATTATGCCTGAAGACGTAGAGAGCATTGTGCGCAAAACACTCGAGCTCCCGCATATAGAATTCAAAGGCATCGGCACAAATCTCGCATGCCGCAGCGGCGTCTCACCCGACGCTAAAAATATGGGTGAGCTGTCGGCGCTGGCGGATTCAGTTGATAAGACGTTCAACCTCACAATGGACATCATTTCAGGTGGCAACTCCGGCAATCTCGAATGGGCCCTCAATGGGGATATGAGCGGTGCAGGCATCGGGCGTATCAACAATCTGCGCCTGGGTGAATCTATCCTGCTTGCTCTTGATCCTCTTAATCGAGAGCCAATCGATGGCCTGCATACCGATGCCATCACGCTCATCGCTGAAGTTATCGAGTCGAAGGTCAAGCCATCACAGCCATGGGGTGACATTGCGCAAACCGCATTTGGGACGCCCTCGCCAATCACAGATCAAGGTGATATCTCTCAGGTTATGCTGGCACTGGGTGAACAGGATACTGACCCGGAGGGGTTAACACCGCCACCCGACATTGAAATTCTCGGGGCCAGCAGCGACCACCTCATTTTAAATACAGGCGACAACCGCCCATCCATAGGTGATGAAATCGAATTGCAGCTAAACTACAGCGCCCTCGTCCGCGCCATGACTTCGCCTTTTGTTGACAGAGTTATTACTTAGTCAACAAAGGCCCCAAGGGGAAAAATTTCCGAGAGGGTTCAATAACTTCTTTTTTGAATGCGCCTTTTTTCCAGTACACACGATAAGCCTTACGCCCCTTTACAGAGGACAGCACCCTGTACGCGTCATCCACGATGACAAGCGCGCAACACTCATCCAGAGCAATGGCAACACCACTGGTCGTTTTCATCATCTCTTTGAGAGAGGCTTTACGGGCCTTTTCTTTATCGTAGTGCGGACAAATCAACGCTTTGATAAACCCCAATCCACGAACCCTTATAAGCTTGTCCGGATTTTTTTCTGATTTTAATGAATCACTATTGCCATGCCTAAACCACGCAATGGAACCGGCGCTTGATCCACACAAAACAGCGCCGCGCCGCATCGCCTTTCGAACAGCATCATCCACGCCATACTTCCGCCAATACGTCATCATCTTGAGCGTATTGCCCTCACCAACATAAATAATGTCCGCTTTCGCCATTCTTTCATCAATGGATTTACGTTCAGGATCTGTATTAATAAGCAGAAGAATGTCGACCTTGCATCCTAGTTTCTTGCTAAATTGCTTATAAATAGCGGCGCAATATTCATCGCTCTCGGAACTGGCCGTTGGAATAAACAGGAGCCGCGGCGTCTTTTTACCCGACAGCCTGACAATCTCCCGGTCAATAGCGGTCGTATTCACCTTGGTTTCAAATCGACCTATTTCCCCACCACCGATAGCAACGATCTTCATACGATAACAATCCTTATATTTTCAATCTTATGCTATCAGATGCTGATTAAGTACATAGACCCTTAGAGGGAAATTGGTGGGCCCGGAGGGATTTGAACCCCCGACCAATCCGTTATGAGCGGACTGCTCTAACCAACTGAGCTACAGGCCCCCAGGAAAATTATAACAAGCGGCTTTATAGTACGAACAAATAGATTGATAAAGCGTTTAAGTATCCAGAAAACTGCGCAATTTACGGCTGCGGCTTGGGTGCTTCAATTTGCGCAAAGCCTTCGCTTCAATCTGCCGGATCCGCTCCCGTGTCACGTTGAACTGCTGGCCAACTTCTTCCAACGTGTGATCGGTGTTCATACCGATCCCGAAACGCATCCTGAGCACCCGCTCTTCGCGCGGCGTCAGAGAGGCCAGAACCCGTGTCGTGGTTTCACGCAAATTAGAATGGATGGCGCTATCAATCGGCAGGATCGCGTTTTTGTCTTCGATGAAATCACCAAGAGAAGAATCTTCTTCATCACCAATCGGCGTTTCAAGAGAAACTGGCTCTTTAGCAATTTTCAAGACCTTGCGGACTTTTTCTAGAGGCATGTGCAAACGCTCGGCCAGCTCTTCCGGGATCGGCTCGCGGCCAATTTCGTGCATCATTTGCCGTGAAGTCCGCACCAGCTTGTTGATGGTTTCGATCATATGCACAGGGATTCTAATGGTCCGTGCCTGGTCGGCAATCGAACGCGTAATCGCCTGCCTGATCCACCATGTCGCATAAGTCGAGAATTTATAACCGCGGCGATATTCAAATTTATCAACCGCTTTCATCAGGCCAATATTGCCCTCTTGAATCAGATCCAGAAATTGCAAACCACGATTAGTATATTTTTTGGCAATGGAAATAACGAGACGCAAATTTGCTTCGACCATTTCCTTCTTGGCACGGCCGGCTTCTTTCTCACCTTTTTGCACGGTGGAAACGATGCGGCGGAACTCACCAATTGGCAACATGGCCTCATCGGAAATAGCGCCGATTTTTTCGCGCATTGCCTTGACTTCGTCCTTATTCTTCTCAGCAAACTTGGTCCACCCTCTGGCTTTGAGTTTTTTCACCCGTGTCAGCCATTTGGTATCCAGCTCGTTGCCGTAATATTCCTCGAGGAAATTTTCGCGTTTAACGCCGCACTCCATGGCCATACGCAACATCTTGCCTTCGATGCTGACCAACTCACGGTTTACGCCGTAAAGACGGTCAATAAGCTGTTCAATACGGGCATTGTTGAGCCGCACTTCGTTCATCAACACAACCATATCGGCTGTCAGCTTGTGATATTTTTTATCGGTCGCTGGTGGTGGCTCCTTACCTTTTTGCAAGGAATCCAGACGTTCCTGCTGAACCTTTTGCATCTTCTTATAGGTCTTTTGAATCTTGCCGAACATCTCGAAAACTTGCGGCGCTAATTCTTCCTCCATCGCGGCCAGAGAGATTGAATTGTCTTCTTCTTCGTCAGCGTCTTTGCTTTCGCCGTCCTTCTTCTCGCCGTCCTCGCCTTCTTTTTTCTCGCCATCCTTCTTATCTTTGCCGTCGACCTTCTTGTCGTCTTCTTTATCCTCAGGCTTAGGCTGATTGATAGCCTGCGTCATATCAATAGCAGCTTCCGGTCCGCCGGTATAAGTGGCGTCAAGATCGATAACCTCGCGCAGCAAGATATCGCCCTTCTGAAGCGCGTCATACCAGGCAATAATAGATTCAATCGCTAGCGGAGATTCGCAAATCCCGCCGATCATCAGCTCACGTCCGGCCTCAATCCGCTTGGCAATCGCAATCTCGCCTTCGCGGGACAGCAGCTCAACCGCGCCCATTTCGCGTAAGTACATCCGCACCGGATCATCGGTACGTCCCGTATCATCATCGGCTATATTACCGCCGGATTCATAATCTTTATCTTTCTTCTTGTCGTCAGACTCTTCCTCGGCAACATCGTCTTCTTTCTCAACAAGCTGCACACCAACATCAGAGAATGTCGCCATTGCATCCTCAATCTGCTCAGATGAAAAATCCTCAGCCGGAAGGGCTTTGTTAATTGCCTCATAGGTCAGAAAACCCTTCTCCTTACCCTGGGCAAGAAGTTTCTTGACCGTTGCCGCCAACGATCCTTTTTTTGTATCGGTTTCCTGATTTTCTTCTGTTTTCTTTTTGCTCACTGCCAAATTCTTACTCACTTTGCCCCTAACCCAATCTCGCGATTAAATCCTGATTCCCTATAAATTCAAAGAGATAAGATAAACTTACCCCAACCTCTCACGGCCCTTTTTATGACCCTTTTTCGGAAGCACGCACCCGCACCATATTCCGCAATTTTTCCTCTTCGGCCTCATTAGAGGCATAAAAGGCTTTCTTCCAGTTGCCCTGCTCTTCATTTTCAGAAGCTTTACCCTGAATATCACCCCAAAACGCAAGCCATTTACGACCCACCTCGTCCGGATCAGCGCGCGGCCCTGAAAAAGCTGCGTGAACATAGACGGATTCGCTGAGAATGTCACCCATTTCTCTTTTAAAACCCTTTTCTTTCAAATGGGTATGCAAAGCGCCTCTGTCAAGGTCCGGACTTTCCTCCAAAACCTCAATCGCGGCCTGGCGTAAACGGGCCAAAGATTCATCTCTAATCTCAAGGCCACCAAAGGATTCCTCGACCCCATCATAGATATGCGGATGGTTAAGGACACAAGCCACCAGAATCCGCGCATAAATATCGCCGCCGCGCATTGCCGGACTGCGCAGTTTCATCGCAGGAATAGCGGGTTTACCCTGATATTTTGAATTCTTATAGGAGCGCCGCGCAAAAAATGTCTCGGAGATTTTATCCTGAATAAGCCTTTGATAATGAACCTGCACATCACGATCAGCTATCTCTTTGATCTCATTTTGCAGAGCCTTTATTACCCCGGCCCGCGCTTCCGGCGTCTCAAAACGCCGCCCACCTGTATGTTTGGCCCAGATAAAGTCAAGCAGCGGCAATGCGCCGGAAAGAATATTTTTAAACGCATCCTTGCCGCCCGAACGCAAAAGCGAATCCGGGTCTTCTCCATCGGGCAAAAACGCAAACCTCGCGCTTTGATTGGGTGCCAGCATCGGCATGATCCGCTCGCAAGCTCGCTCGGCGGCGCGTCTTCCTGCATTATCACCATCAAAACAAAGCGTTGGCGTTTTTTCTTCATCTGGAACCATCTTCCACAACGACAGAATTTGTTGCTCAGTTAAGGCCGTACCCATCCCGGCAACAGCACCTTTAAAACCACCCTGATGACAAGCAATCACATCCATATAACCTTCGGTCACAATCACGCTGTGTCCATCCATCGCCGCCTGCCGCGCCAGTGATTCCCCATAGAGCATGCGCCCTTTATCAAACAGCACCGTATCTGGCGAATTAATATATTTGGCCGGCGTATAACCATCCTTTTCCTGTGGGCGCATATGATCGGGCAACGCGCGGCCACCAAAAGCCACCACCCGCCCGCGACGATCTGACACCGGAAACATGATCCGATCACGGAAGAAAACATAAGGATCACCGCCCCTGTCCGATGGCTTTAACAACCCGGCATCAATCATATCTTTGTCATCATAATCTTGCTCTTTGAGATAGCTACGCAAAGCCTGCCGATCTGCGGGCGCATAACCGACCCGGAACGAAGCCAGCGTTTCGCGCTTCAACCCTCGCCCATCTAGATACGCCAAAATCTCTTTGTTTCCAGGAACATAAAGCTGTTCCTCCATCCATGATGTTGCCTCTTCCATCAAACTATAGAGATTTTTTTGCTTTTTAGCCTTTTCAATGTCCTGCGGAGTTTGCTCGGGCACCTGCAGCCCGGCTTCAGCGGCCAGCATTTCTATCGCCTCAATAAAACTACGATTATCGTGCTGCATGACAAAACCAATGACATCACCATGCGCGCCGCAACCAAAGCAATGATAGAACTGCTTGTCATCATTGATGGTAAAAGACGGGGTCTTTTCCTTGTGAAACGGGCAACATGCCTTGAATTCGCGACCCGCGCGCGTAACTCTGACCCGCTTGCCGATAACATCGGACAACGAGAGTCTGCTACGGATCTCATCCAGAAAACGCGGGGGAATCGTCATAAAGACATATTATAGAGAGTTTGAAGCCTGTAAAACTTAAAAAATCAGCAAAAATCATTTGCAATGCAGCAGAATAATAACTATACATCCGTCTATATTTTATACTCTTTCCTCGGAAACGCACAGATGCCAAAGGTTTTTACAAAGAATTGCAAAATCAACGTCATTGAATATGGCCGTGCACAAAATGATTCCTCGGCTTGGAACACCTTCAAAAAACATATGATCCGCCTTCTTTCTCCAGCAAAAGCCTAATCCAAACCCGTTTATTCTATGCTCCTTGCCTCTTAAGATAAAACGGTGCTATGGCTTTCCATACTTGGAATATAGCCATGGGGTAATTGAATATGGATTTCGGCGATAAGCGCGACCAGTTTAAACAGTTGGTAGAGTACAAGCTGTGTGGAATATCAAAGATATTTTCAGATAGTAGTATGCTAAAAAATAATCTTGTAGAATCAGCAGAACGCCTTTTAAAAACCGGAACTCCTCCTTTTTCGCAGGAAGCTATCACAACAGCATGTTCAATACCTATTTCACAATATAGTGGCGATGTAAGAAGTGAGGCTTTCAGTATTTTAACGGAAATCAACCAAACCTTCGAAGCTGAAACCACCGCTCAACCTGAATCTGCGCCTATATAAAACTAACCCGCTAACTTTTCCTTCACCAGCCCACCGGCCTTGCCCATATCAATCTGCCCGGCATAGCGCTCTTTGAGCGCGCCCATCACCTTGCCCATATCCTTGATATCAGCAGCGCCGGTCTCACCTATCAACTCCTCAATCACCTTGGCCACTTCATCATCTTCAAGCTGCGCGGGCATAAAACTTTGAATGACTTCAATTTCCGATTGTTCACGCTCGGCCAAATCGTCGCGCCCGGCATCGGCATAAGTTTGCGCCGACTCTTTACGCTGCTTGATCATCGATCCCAGCATCGAAAGAATTTCGTTATCATCCACCCCGTCGGCTTTACCGTTACCGCGTGCACTAATGTCCCGATCCTTCAGCGCTGCCAGGATCAAACGGATAGTCGCTGTTGCCACCTGTTCTTTGCTTTTGAGGGACTCTTTTAACTTTATTTGAATTTCTGAGCGTATATCCACGTTTTTCCCTTTTCTTTTATCGTAAAACTCATTAATAACTTTGTTTCTAGCGACACATTGCTAGAAAGTATCACCCATATGGCTCAAATACCTACTTCAAAACGACCCCAAAATGCAACGGCCGTGATTGTCTTGGCTGATGGCACGCTATTTTGGGGCCGCGGCTTCGGCGCGGAAACCAAGACTGTCGGCGAGATTTGCTTCAATACCTCTATGACGGGCTATCAGGAAATTCTGACCGACCCCAGCTATGCGGGGCAGATTATCAACTTCACCTTCCCTCATATCGGCAATACCGGCACCAACGAGGAAGACAACGAGACCACCAATCCGGCGGCGCGCGGACTGATTGTGCGTGAAGATATCACCCAGCCCTCCAACTGGCGCAGCACCAAACATTTTGACGCTTGGCTGAAGAGCCATGACCTGCCGGGCATTAGCGGCATCGACACCCGCGCCCTCACCCGCCTCATCCGTGATCAAGGTGCGCCCAAAGGCGTGATTTGCTATGACCCAGCTGGTGAATTTGATCTGGAAGCTCTACAGGAAGAAGCCTCAAGTTGGTCAGGGATCAAAGGCATGGATCTAGCGGCTGAAGTGTCCTGCACACAAAGCTATAGCTGGCACGAAACCACATGGACGCTGGACAAAGGCTACGGCAAACAAGCCAATGCCAAACACAACGTCGTCGCTGTTGATTTCGGCGCCAAGCGTAACATCCTGCGTTGCCTGGCCTCTGCCGGGTGTAACGTCACCATCGTTCCAGCCAATTCAAGCGCCGAAGATATTCTGGCGCATAAGCCAGATGGCGTGTTTCTCTCAAACGGCCCCGGCGACCCGGAAGCCACCGGCAAATATGCCGTCCCTGCTATTCAGGCCCTGCTGGAAAAGAACATACCGATTTTCGGCATCTGTCTCGGGCACCAATTACTCGCCCGCGCCCTTGGTGCCAAAACCCAAAAGATGCATCTGGGCCATCGCGGCGCCAACCACCCCGTGAAAGACTTACAAACCGGCAAAGTTGAAATCACCTCACAAAATCATGGCTTTGAAGTGGTTAGTGAAAGCTTGCCCGACGGTGTCGAAGCCAGCCATGTCAGCCTCTTCGATGGCTCTAATGAAGGTTTAAAGGTAAATGGTAAGCCTGTGTTTTCGGTACAATATCACCCCGAAGCCTCCCCCGGCCCACAGGATAGTCATTATTTGTTTGATCGCTTTGTTGGAAATATAAAAGCCTCAAAGTAATACTAACTTGCAATATTATGGCAATTTACGTATGCTGCTGCCAGCAACGGAGAAGAAATGGCCCATAAAGACACGCTAATCAAAGGTTTTGACCGCTTTTACGAGGAAAATTACCTTGAAAGTGATCACATGCCTACATTGGTGGAAAGCGGCCAAAAGCCGGAATTTCTGATCATTTCCTGCATGGATTCACGCACAGCACCGGAAACAATTTTTAACCTGAAGCCTGGCTCCTGCTTTAGCCACAGGCCTATGGGCGCACTGGTACAACCCTATGATCCAAACCCCGCATCTTCAAATGAACTGGCTGCCAAACTAGCCTTCGCCATCCAAAAAGGCGTCAGTCATATTATTATTATCGGTCACACCCATTGCGGCGCAGCCATCGGGCTTGCTTGCGGCAATGATGATCCGCACATCAAACCCTGGCTGGAGGTTGGACAATCGGCCCTCCAAAGAGCAAGAGCAAAGACGACAAGCAAAGATACTGCCGCCCTGGCCCGTGAAACAGAAAAGCAAATCATCATGACTGGCCTGCATAATCTCATAGAGTACCCGGCAGTGCAGGATAACCTTGGAGCCCTGACCATCAGTGGCTGGCTGTTCGATATGGAGCACGGCCAAATCCTCGAGCTTGATCCTGCAACCGGCGCATTCCAGCCTCTAACCGGGCAAGAAATTCAAAAAGCAAAAAAAACCGGCGCTTCTACCTCATAAACTCAATTAATCATTGAACTGCCACACAGAATTCGGTACATAATCGTTCTCGGACCCTAACACTGGAAGCCGAGTTTTCATGCCAAAGCGTACCGACATAAAATCCATCGCCATTATCGGCGCAGGACCCATTATTATCGGTCAGGCTTGTGAGTTCGATTACTCCGGCGCACAAGCCTGCAAAGCCCTCAAGGAAGAGGGCTACCGCATTGTCCTCATCAATTCCAACCCAGCCACGATCATGACTGACCCGGAGATGGCGGACGCCACCTATATCGAGCCGATCGAGCCGCATGTCGTTGCAAAGATCCTCGAAAAAGAACGCCCCGACGCCCTGCTCCCGACCATGGGCGGACAAACGGCTCTGAATACCGCACTTGCTCTGGCAGAAGACGGCACACTCGACAAACTGAACATTGAGCTCATCGGCGCCGACCAGGAAGCCATCGAAAAAGCCGAAGACCGTGACAAATTCAAAACCTGCATGGCCGAACTTGGTTTAGAGACACCCAAAAGTGCGGTTGTGAACACCATCGACGAAGCGCGCGAGGTCATGGAAAACATCGGCCTCCCCGCTATTATCCGCCCGTCCTTCACCCTCGGCGGCACCGGCGGCGGCATTGCCTATAACCGCGAAGAATATGAAATGATCGTCCGCGAAGGCTTGGATGCCTCCCCCACCACCGAAGTCCTGGTCGAAGAATCAGTGCTGGGCTGGAAAGAATATGAGATGGAAGTCGTGCGCGATAAAAACGACAATTGCATCATCATCTGCTCGATTGAAAATGTCGATCCAATGGGCGTGCATACCGGTGACTCGATTACCGTAGCCCCAGCGCTTACCCTCACCGACAAAGAATACCAGATCATGCGAAACGCCTCGATTGCCGTACTGCGCGGTATTGGCGTTGAAACCGGCGGTTCGAATGTGCAGTTCGGTGTAAACCCCGAAGATGGACGCATGGTGATTATCGAGATGAACCCGCGCGTATCGCGTTCTTCCGCTCTAGCCTCCAAAGCCACCGGCTTTCCGATCGCGAAAATCGCCGCCAAGCTCGCGGTTGGCTACACGCTCGACGAACTCGGCAACGACATTACCGGCGGAAAAACACCTGCCAGTTTTGAGCCCACAATCGATTACGTCGTGACAAAAGTCCCGCGCTTTGCTTTTGAAAAATTCAAAGGCGCGCAAAATGTCCTGACCACCTCGATGAAATCAGTTGGCGAAGCGATGGCCATCGGCCGCAACTTTGAAGAATCCATTCAAAAAGCCATGCGCTCGCTGGAAAAAGGGCTGGACGGCCTCACCCCCATCCCCCTCCAAACCAATGGCGAAACGGTACGCGACGATCTTATGGCAGCCATCGCAAAGCCAACACCCCAACGTATTCTCTATATTGCCGAAGCCCTGCGTCAAGGCCTCACCATCGAAGACATTCACAATGTCTGCAAATACGACCCCTGGTTTTTGGAGCGCATAAAAAACATTGTCGATACCGAAACCAGCATTGCAGAAAATGGGCTCCCGGTTGACGGTCAGGGGTGGCTGGAACTTAAAAAGCTAGGATTTTCTGATGCTCAGTTAGCAAGGTTGATGAACGTCAAAGAAAAAGTCGTGCGCAAGGCGCGCAAAAGCCACAACATTCACCCGGTCTATAAACGCGTCGATACCTGCGCCGCCGAAATCCCGTCGGCAACACCGTACATGTATAGCTGCTATGAAGGTGATGGTGTAAACCCGGCCGAAAATGAAATTGGCGCCAGCGATAAAAAGAAAGTCATCATCCTCGGCGGCGGCCCCAACCGCATCGGCCAAGGCATTGAATTTGATTATTGCTGTGTCCACGCCGCCTATGCGCTGAAAGAAGCGGGTTATGAGACCATCATGGTCAACTGCAACCCCGAAACCGTCTCCACCGATTACGACACGTCTGATCGACTCTATTTCGAACCGCTAACCGAAGAAGATGTTGTTGAACTGATCAAAGCTGAACAACAAAATGGTGAAGTTCTCGGCGTCATCGTCCAGCTCGGCGGCCAAACACCGCTTAAACTGGCTGACGCCCTACAAAAAACCGGCATACCCATTCTCGGCACTGACCCCGATGCCATTGATCTAGCCGAAGACCGCGAACGCTTTCAAAAACTGATCAAAAAACTCAAACTCAGACAACCGCCCAACGGCCTCGCCCGTTCAGAAAAGGAAGCAGTTGACATGGCCGAAGATATCGGCTTCCCGCTTGTCCTGCGCCCGTCCTATGTACTCGGTGGTCAGGCGATGCAGATCGTCCATAATATGACTGAGCTAAAGGAATATATCCGCACCGCCGTAATTGTCTCCGGTGATACGCCGGTGCTGCTCGACCGCTACCTCAAAAGCGCAATTGAAATTGATGTCGACGCACTCTGTGACGGCGAAGACGTCTATGTTGCCGGCATCATGGAACATATTGAAGAAGCCGGCGTGCATTCCGGCGATAGCGCCTGCGTCCTGCCGCCGCATTCTTTATCACCTGAAATTGTCACCGAGCTCGAAAAACAAACCGTCCAGCTCGCCAAAGCGCTCAAAGTCGTCGGTCTGATGAACATTCAATTTGCAACCAAAATCAACGAGGAAACTGGCGTAGAAGAAATCTTTATCATCGAAGTAAACCCCCGCGCCTCGCGTACCGTGCCCTTCGTTGCCAAAGCCACCGGCGTGCCGGTCGCCAAACTGGCTGCCCGCATCATGGCCGGTGAAAAACTGGCAGACTTCAAACATATGCTCACGGGAATGACACCGGACCATTCGGCTGTCAAAGCGCCCGTCTTCCCATTCAACCGTTTCCCCGGCGTGGAACCACTTCTTGGCCCGGAAATGAAATCGACCGGCGAAGTCATGGGCCTCGACAAAGACCTTGCCCACGCTATGGCTAAATCACAACTGGCGGCCGGTATGATGCTGCCAACCAGCGGTAAAGTATTCCTGTCCGTTAAAGACAGCGATAAAACCGATTTACTGCCCATAGCCAAATCATTGTCAGGCATTGGCTTTGAACTCGTGGCCACTGGCGGCACTTGCTCTTTCCTTCAGGAAAAGGGACTGGATGTTACCCGCATCAATAAAGTGATGGAAGGCCAGCCGCATATTGTCGATGCCATCATCAACGGCCAGATTGACCTGATGATCAACACCACCACCAAAAGCTCACAGGCCGTAGCCGATTCCACCTCGATCCGGCGCAAAGCCCTCATGCATAAAATACCCTATTACACGCTTTTAACCGCCGCTTCCGCTGCCGTGCAGGCCATTCATGCCCTCAAGGCCAAAGATATCGAAGTCGCCCCGCTCCAGAGTTATTTTGAACAAGATCAAGAGGTTAAACAACGCAAAGCGGTTTAGGATTGACAAAATCCTGAAAAATCTTATAGTTACGACTTCTACTTAATGTTTATAATTATGTCCCGCCCCGTGAGGCGGGCGTTGTTTTTTTGATTACCACGATTAGATTTAGATAAGGAAAAAGACTGTGGAACAGGTCCCAGTGACAAAAATCGGCTATGAGACGTTGGCAGAAGAACTCAAAGACCTCAAAAGCGTACAGCGCCCTGCTGTGATTCAGGATATCGCAACAGCGCGCGAGCATGGTGATTTAAAGGAAAATGCCGAATACCACGCCGCCCGTGAACAACAAAGCTTCATCGAAGGGCGCATTTTGCAACTCGAATCCGCGATCGGCAAAGCCCAGATCATCGACCCCTCCACCTTAAGCGGTGACACGGTTAAATTCGGCGGCACCATCACCATTGTTGACGAAGAAACTGACGAAGAAGAAACCTGGCAGATTGTTGGCGATTTTGAAGCCAATACAGATAAAGGTCGACTTTCAATCAGCGCCCCTGTCGCCCGCGCCCTTATCGGCAAATCAGTAGGTGATTCTGTGGCCGTAAAAACACCCAAAGGCGTGCGCAATTACGAAATCCTAAAGGTCGCCTTCCAGTAAAAACTAGGGCACGCCCTATATCTCGTCTATGGGAACCCCAGGTATATCCTTGGCCGAACGAATAGCCAGCGATGACTTGACCGACGTCACATTGGGCGCTGTGGTCAGCTGGTACGTCAGAAACTCCTGATAGCTATCCCAGTCCCTGGCTACCACCTTCAGGATGAAATCAGTCTCACCGGCCAGCATATGGCACTCACGCACCATCTCAAGCTCAGCAATGCGCTTTTCAAACGCCAACAGGTCCTTTTCCGCCTGGGACGTCAGCTTAACCATAGCGAACACAACCACGCTGTATCCCAACGCAGAAGGGTCAATTTTGGCATGATAACCCTTAATATAACCGGACTCTTCCAGCGCCCTCACACGACGCAGGCAAGGCGGCGCTGAAATACCTACGTTTTTGGAGAGTTCCACATTGGTAATACGGCCATCACCCTGCATATCTCTAAGGATTTTTCTATCAATTTTATCGAGTTTTGATCGGCGCATGGATGATTTTGGGTGTGTAATTTGATTCATAAAGTTATAACGGTTTGATATAAAGTTGCACGCGGCCTCTGGCAAGCACTTTCGTATAATAACTAACAACTTCAGGATGTGATAATTTGACACCCGACAACTCTTTCTCGCCACAGGACTTAAACTGCTGGATTGTTACCGAAGGTATCGCCGGAACGGAAAATCAGTGCCTGGGCATTTCCCAAGCGTTGGGGGTCAAGCCAACCGTCAAACGCATCCGCCTGCGTGAGCCGTGGAAAACATTTTCCCCTTATCTTGGTTTCGAACAATTCTGGACCTTTGATCCGGGGCTAGATATTCCTTTCCCGGACATATTAATTGCCAGCGGCCGCAAAAGCATTGCAGCCTCGCGCTATCTCAAAAAAGTCAGCGGCGGCAAAACCTTCACCATCCAGATCCAGGACCCACGCATCCCGCCTGAACAATTCGATCTTATCGCTGTCCCGGCTCATGACCCAACACGTGGGGACAATGTGATCGTCACCACAGCCACCCCCAACCGGATAACACCAGAGCGCCTGAAAGAGGCCAAAAAAGATTTCCCTGAACTTAAAAAAATTAAAAAGCCGCGTGTAGCTGTTCTCATCGGTGGTAATAGCAAATCCCATAAAATGACAGCAAACAGCATGAAGAAACTGGCCGAAGATCTAAAAAACCTCGATGCCGGGCTGATGATCACCACCTCACGACGCACAGGCGAAGAAAACCAAAAAATACTCGAAGACACCCTCAAAGACACCGATGCCTATATCTGGGATGGCAGTGGCAAAAACCCCTATTTCGGTTTTCTGGCATGGGCCGACTATATACTTGTAACCGCCGACAGCGCCTCAATGCTGTCTGAAGCTGGCACCACAGGAAAACCGGTTTATATGATACCAATGGAAGGCGGCTCCGAACGTCTGAACAAGCTTCACGAAAACCTCAAGAAATCTGACGCCATGCGTATTTTCGAAGGAAAGCTCGAAAGCTGGGAGTACGAGCCCCTGAATGATGCACAGAAAGTCGCTGATGCCATAAAGCAGCATTTGAATAAGCGGGATAAACAAACTATATAAGTCATCAGTCAATATTATCAGGGATCAATTATGACAGACACACAACATTCTAAAGTTCTCATTATCGGCTCCGGTCCGGCTGGCTATACCGCCGCCATTTACGCTGCACGCGCCAATCTTGAACCTTTAATGGTCACAGGCTATGAAGCAGGCGGACAACTGATGATCACCACAGAAGTCGAAAACTATCCCGGCTTTGCCGAACAAATTGAAGGTCCGTGGCTAATGGAACAGATGAAAGGCCAGGCCGAAAATGTTGGTACGAAGCTGGTCACTGATCAGATTAAGGAAGTTGATCTCTCCGCCCGCCCTTTCAAAGCCATTGGCGATAGCGACACGATCTACACAGGCGACACCATCATCATTTCCACAGGTGCCAAAGCACGCTGGCTTGGCCTACCTTCGGAAGAAAAATTCCGTGGACGCGGTGTTTCAGCCTGCGCCACCTGTGATGGGTTTTTCTACAAAGGCAAAGACGTCGTCGTCATTGGTGGCGGCAATTCAGCCGTAGAAGAAGCCTTATTTCTGGCCAACATCTGCTCGAAGGTGACACTGGTCCACCGCCGCGACGAATTGCGCGCCGAAAAAATTATGCAAGACCGCCTGTTCAAGAACGATAAAGTTGAAATCATCTGGGACAGCGCTCTGGAAGAAATCACCGGCGATGATACCGGTATGACCGGCGCCAGAATCAAAAATGTCAAAACTGACGAGATAACTGAAATCACTGCCGAAGGACTTTTCGTTGCGATTGGTCATGACCCGGCCACAGAAATCTTCAAAAATCAGGTCGATATGGATGAAAACGGCTATATCGATACCGCACCCGATTCAACCGCCACTTCCATTCCCGGTGTTTATGCCGCCGGTGATGTCACCGACCACACTTATCGTCAGGCTGTCACCGCCGCCGGTATGGGCTGCATGGCGGCATTAGAGGCCGACCGCTTCCTTGCTGAACAAGGCGACGAAGAACAGGCTGAAGCGGCAGAATAGCTAGAAACCATACAGTTGCTTGATTTTTCTTTTGCAGCAGACGCAAGCGACGACAGGACGGTTAGCTACCTTAGGAGCGAAGCAACGCACTGCAAAAGTAAAAGGAAGTGACTGTATAATGGACTGGGATAAGTTAAGAGTATTTCACGCTGTCGCCGAAGCTGGCAGCTTCACCCATGCGGGCAAAAGCCTGAACCTCAGTCAGTCCGCTGTCTCCCGCCAGATTAGTACGCTCGAGGAAAGCCTCGGCATTAAACTATTTCACCGCCATGCGCGCGGCCTTTTACTCACCGAACAAGGTGATCTACTCCACAAAACCGCCAGAGATATCTTCGCCAGCCTGTCGATGATCGAGGGCAAGCTGATGGATACGCGCAAACTGCCCGAAGGCCCCTTGCGCATCACCGTTGCAGAATTTATCGGCTCAACCTGGTTGGCACCGAAGCTCAAACAATTCCGCGAAGACCATCCTGACATTCAGCTCACCGCTTTACTGGATGACAGCATCCTTGATCTGGGTATGCGTGAGGCTGATGCCGCGATCCGTCTCTACAAACCAGAGCAGCCCGACCTAATTCAACGCCATCTCACCACCATTCATTTTCATGTCTGCGGCTCTAAATCTTACTTCAAAAAACATGGCAAGCCAGATAAGTCCAAAGATCTACGAGACCATACCCTGATTGGCTACCCTGAAAACACGACCGAACCCTTTACCGATCCCAACTGGATTTTTCGAATCGCAGGCATTAACCCGGAAAATAACCCAAATATGCTGATGATGAATTCTCTTAATGCTATCCACAGGGCCGTCATGACCGGCGCCGGCATTGCCGCCCTGCCCGATTACCTTGTGAAGGGAAACAAAGACCTCGAAACCATCCTGCCAAAAGCCGAGCGGCCCGGCGTTGAAATGTACTTTGTCTATCCTGAAGAAAGACGCAAATCCCAGCGCATCGCCGCTTTCCGGGATTTTCTTCTGGAGAATATCAGCGCCACAGAATTTTAGGGCGCGTTATGCACAAATTTCATACCTGATTCTCAATAAACACAATAGACAGGCTGAGCGATGAGTATATAAAGGCCGCTGTTGGTGCCTGGCACCAATAAGGACCGCCAGTCGGTTCTTACGTCTCTCAAGACGTAAAACCTCCCTGTTCAACTTTCCGGGCCCATGCGTAGAGCATGCAGAGCCCGGTTTTTTTATGGTATAATTGTTAATAAACAGCCTGTTCGGGCTATTCCTATTCCTTAGAATCAGGAAACAATATTCTCAGGCTATAGTCGCTTGATTTTACTTTTGCAGCAGGCACGAGCGACAACAGGTACGGTTAGCTACCTTAGGAGCGAAGCAACGCACTGCAAAAGTAAAAGGAAGTGACTAGATGAGTAACAACAAAGATATCATAGCCCTCTTTAATTATGGCGGCGGTATGCGCGGTCTGATCCCGGCGCATTTCATGGCCAAGATCGAAGACGTCACCGGCCTACGCATGGTTGATATGGTCGATATTTTTACCGGTCCTTCGACCGGTGCCATTTTAAATGCCGCCCTCAATGTTCCGCACCCTGATCACCCTGACCGCCCGAAATACCGCGCCCGGCACATGGTGAAGTTCTACGAGCGCGAAGGGCTCAATATTTTCCCGCAGGATCGCTTCCGCGAATTCCGCGCATTGATACATGACTTCAACAACCGCACCATGAAAATCAATCAGCTCAACGCGCTGTTCAAAAAAGGCCATTACGACCCAGCCCATCTTGGCCACTCGTTAAGCGCCCTCTTTGGTGATACGAAACTTTCCGATTCCCTCCAAAGCCTGATCATCCCTGTCTATAATATCGATGGCGAACAGCTTGAAGTGGTGGAAGAAGCGGGCGAAACCGGCGAAACGCCTGTCCACACACAAAATAACTTCGCCGATCGTGGCGGCCATGCCGTCTGGCTCAAAAATATGAAGATGGAGTTGCGCAAACGCCCCGCACCCGATGTTTCACTCTTTGATGCCATTCAGGCCAGCACGGCCGCACCGACTTATTTCCCCTGTCACCATTTCCAGGTGAAATACAATGATGAACGCAATACGCACGAATATTCCGGCATTGATGGTTCAATCTTTGACAATCCGTGCATCAGCTATCACGGCGCCATCCGACAACACATTCCCGAAGGTCGCAATCTCAAAATGATTATGCTCGGCACCGGCCATACATTGCGCTCAATCAAAAAGGAAGACTGGAATAATTATGGCGGGCTTGGTGTTGTCGATCCGGTCAATGACTTGCCGCTGATCAACATACTTTTTCATGCTTCTGAAACCGCCCTCATGGAAAGCTTCGGCGAAGAAATGGGCAAAAATTTATATGTGTTTAACAAATCGATGGTTCTTGACATCAACAACCTCAACACCCCCAATACCCAAATCGACGATGCCAGCCCTGAAAACCTTGCCCGCCTCAAAGTTTTCTTCGAGGAAATGCTGGAAGACAACAAAAAGCAATTTGATGACGTCTGCCACCTTTTGGTCAGCAACCGCGACCGCAAGGAAGACGACAAAAGAGAGCAAGGCACCAGCCTCGGCAAGATCCTCCGGCACTACATCTCCCGCGGTGAAAAACGCGCTTAAGCCGCTTTCGCCTCACCTTGCAACGCTGCGCATGCCTTTTGTATCCGGCCACAAGCTTCTTTCAAATTCTCCATCGATGTCGCATAGGAAATCCGAAAATAAGGCGAGAGTCCAAACGCTTCTCCATGCACACAAGCCACGCCTTCACTCTCCAGCAAATACGTCACGAAATCCTCATCGCTCTCAATCGTCTTGCCATCCGGCGTCTTCTTACCGATACAACCGGCGCAGGACGGGTAGACGTAAAACGCCCCTTCCGGCGTAATGCACTCAATCCCCGCTGCATCATTTAACATCGCTACCACCACATCACGGCGCTCTTTAAACGCATCATTGCGCTCTTGCAAAAACGACTGATCCCCATTCAGCGCCGCTACCGCCGCCGCCTGCGAGATTGAAGACGGGTTCGACGTGCTCTGGCTCTGCACTTTTGCTATCGCCTTAATCAACGCCGCCGGACCACCAGCATAACCAATCCGCCAGCCAGTCATCGCATAAGATTTGGACACGCCGTTAATCGTCAGCGTCCGATCATACAGACCCGGCTCAACCTGCGCCGGCGTGCAGAATTCAAACCCGTCATAAACAATATGCTCATACATGTCGTCCGTCATCACCCAGACATGTTCGTGCTTCATCAACACATCGGTAAGCGCTTTCATCTCGTCTTTTGTATACGCTCCGCCGGTCGGATTAGACGGAGAGTTCAAAATCAGCCATTTCGTCTTGGGCGTAATCGCCGCCTCAAGATCAGCGGGCTGTAATTTGAAATCGTTTTCCTTCGGACAATCAACCGGCACCGGCGTGCCTTCAGCCAGCAAAGTCATATCCGGGTATGACACCCAATACGGCGCGGGAATAATTACCTCATCGCCAGGATTCACACTCGCCATCAGCGCATTGTAAAGCACTTGCTTGCCGCCCGTACCGACCGTAATCTGATTGGGCTCGTAACTTAAATCATTATCGCGTTTAAACTTGGCAATAATCGCGTCCTTCAAAGCTGGCGTTCCATCCACAGCTGTATATTTGGTATCGCCAGCCTTAATTGCCTTAATTGCACCATCCTTAACGAAATCTGGTGTATCAAAATCCGGCTCCCCGGCGCCAAGACCAATCACATCACGCCCGGCTGCCTTGAG
Source organism: Micavibrio sp. (assembly GCA_021604545.1). Classification (GTDB taxonomy): domain Bacteria; phylum Pseudomonadota; class Alphaproteobacteria; order Micavibrionales; family Micavibrionaceae; genus UBA5701. The sequence goes on along the minus strand of BQJE01000001.1, from coordinate 228,357 downwards.
TTCCTTGGCTTTTGTACTTACAGCAATCGTAGGTGAAGGTTTGATACGGCTCAAACGGTCAGCAATAATCGACATGTAGAAGTCTCCCTATTAAGTAAAATTCGGTGAAAAACGTCATTTTTGTTGTATGCGGCCCCTGTTACAATTACAAGACTTGATGTACAAAGGATAGGAGAGACACCCTTCCGCTGTATGAATTCAATCCTTGAGCAAAGACTTTTTCGATGACACAGATGTTAAAGCAAAAGGCATTTTTAATTAAAGCCCTTATATCCTTGGCGATCATTGCTGTTCTTGTCATGCGTATGGATATAACAACCATCAAAGATCTTGTCGGTCATATCCATGTGGAATACTGGCTGGTCGCCCTTTTCCTTATGTTTGTACAGATACTGGCCCTGGCGCTCAGATGGTCGCTTCTCATTAACGTACATGGCCATAAAATGGACTACAGCGATTCCCTGCGCATTACACTCGCCAGCCTACTTGCCAATTATTTGTTTATTACGTCGATCGGCGGCATTATCGTCCGCGTAGCTCTGGCAATACAGCACGGCATATCATGGGTCCAATCTATTGCCGCCACAACGCTCGATCGCCTCATGACGCTGGCCGCCCTTTTAATCCTGACTGTTGTGTTTTTACCCATTCTTTTTGGCATTGTTGAAAAAGAGATCTTCCAAAGCACACTGGCTGCCATTTTCACTTTTGTGCTGGCCTTTAGCGTCTTTTCGCTGCTGTTTTTAAAAAACGTCCGGCGCCACCTGATCTTTTCACACAGAAAAATAGCAGTAGGCTATAAATATCTGCGCTCTATTGGACGCAACCACAATCTGATTGCTCAAATTACAGCCACCAGCCTGTTTGCCCAGACTGCCTATTTTGCAGCCGTCTATGTTGTTACGGTCTCAACTGGCGTAGACTTCCCCTTACTCTACTTCATGGCTGTTCTGCCAATGATTACAATCGTTGCCAGTCTACCTGTCGGATATGGCGGTTGGGGCATTCGCGAAGGGGCATTTGTTTACGGGCTAGGCCTGATTAATGTTCCGATTGAAACCGCCTTTGTCGTATCCATTCAGATAGGCCTCATCAGCATGATAGCCGTATTGATAGCTGGCATCCCCGCCCTTATGAGCGGCCATATGCAATTCGCTCTCAAAAATCTGAAAGCATCACGCGCAAGATAAAATAAGGCTGAACATGCCTGATCTCAAAATATCAATACCTGCTATTCTGTGCGCGACTTTCGCTATCTTCCTACAAGTTCAGATCACCCTTTTTGAAACAACTGATTATGCGGGGCTGCGTATCAATCTTGCTGATCTTCTCCTGCCGTTCACAGGCATTTTTATTCTGTACTCATTACTATCAAACAAAACAAAATGGCCGCATTGGCAAAAGCCATTCGGAATTCTATGGCTGGTGGCGCTAACGGTCGTCATGACTTTGTCCCTGATGAACGGCTACCGGCTAAGCGGCGAATTATCGAGCTGGGCCCTGCTTAACAAATTCACCGGCTGGTTTATTTTAATAGCCTATCTTTATGCCGGAGCCTGGCTGGCAACAAATTATGCAGAAATAACAATCCGGCCCCTGATAAAACCTTTTGTTTTTTGTTTCTTACTTATATCTAGCGTGTCTGCCGTCAGTATCATCATGGTAGGCTATGATCTTTTGCCACTATCGCTAGCCCGCCTTATTATCCCCGATTACTACCAACTGGAAAGCATGATGGGAAACCGCAATGCTTTGGCCTTCCTATTCGCCGTGATCACAGTTTTTATAACAATCTTCTCAGCGCGGCACCCTGACATTATACCGCGATGGTCTCTAATCCTGTTTTGGTCCTTCTTCCCGGCTTTACTCTGCCTGAATGGATCACGCGCCATGTGGTTGGCTGCAGTTCTACTGCTCATCTATCTAGGCATAACCAACAAACAAATCTTCCTGCGCTTCATATTTTTACCCATACTATTTGGATCAATATTTTTTGTTTCTGTTCTTCACGAAGGCCAAAGAAATCTTATTTTTACACCTTTTGTAAGCTCTTCAAAGCTTTACAACCATACCCTCAGAGACACCAAAGAAGAGCAACATATTCACGGTGGCGATAATGCCCGCATGAAAATCATTGAATCATCGCTGGAACGATGGCAGCAAAGCCCAATCATTGGCGCAGGAATAGGCGGCGGCGTAGCCTATCAGCAAGTAAAATACGGTGAGACCATAGATGTTATCGATAATTCTATGCTCTGGATTCTAACGGATATGGGACTAATCGGCCTTGTGACTTTCCTCGCCTGCTTCGCTGCTATGCTAGCGGCACTATGGCCCTATTTCCTAGAGAAAAAGCAGGCCCTCTCACCCGAGCGGCAAACCTTTCTAATCTGCACATTCCTTATGCTTCTGGTTTTTGGCTTATTTTCTCTGGTGCACGAAATTCTGTATTCGCGCTTCCTATGGTTCATTCTTGGCCTAGCGCTCGCGCTACCTCATCAGCATCAAACGAAATCTTCTGATCCTTAAACCACCTCTTCATAGGCGCCAGCAACGGATCCTCCAGACCTTTTTTGATATACGCGCCCAGCCGTGGCACATGCTGTAGATACTGCGTCTTACCATCCTCCTGCGCCAACTTGATAAACAGACCAATCACGCGACAATGAAACTGCGTACCCAAAATACGATACCAACTGCGTACCAACGCATCCTGCCGGCCTAATATTTCGTTCTTAATATCATCAGGAACGGCCACCCGTGCATCCTCCAGCAGATTAACCAGATCATACGCCACAGGCCCGCTCAGCGCTTCCTGAAAATCCAGAAGACCGAGACGTTTCACACCTTCCTCACCCGGCAACCACATCATATTTTCGAGATGATAATCCGCATGTACAAAACCTGTCGGGCAAGGCGGCAGTGATTTCTCAATCCCATCCCACACAGACAAATAATCCTCTACCAATCCTTGCGGGTTTTCCTCTCCCCTCACAGCCGGAATATAATAATCGACCACAAAGCGCCGCTTTTCGTGAATGGCTGAGCTGTAATAGTCGGGCAAACTCAATGGGCAATCCTGCACCTTCAAATGCTCCAGAACATCATCGGCAAGCTGATATAGCGCCCCTACATCCTGCCCCTTCTCAATCGCTTTCCTAAAAGAAACATCACCGAAATCCTCGAGCAGCAAAAACCCCTGCGCCTCATCCGCCTCATAAATCTCCGGCGCCTTCAGACCAATATCATTCAGCCACTGACCAATACGGATAAAATCATGAATTTGCTGCTTGTCCTCAACCGCAGACGCATCCATCAAAATAGCCTGCCGCCCGTCCTTTGACACGCGATAATAACGCCGTGGAGAAACATCACCGGCAACCGGGCTCTCTATTATCCACCCATACTGATCTACGAATGCGTTCACTTTTTAATGGGTTTGCTTTTGCCGGTCATCTGGCGAATGGCATCGATATGTTGTTTGGACGCACGTCCCCGCTTCATCGGCGGCGCATTGCCTTCCTGTCCAAAGACAGCAGCATCACTCGCTGCGACAGCCTTCAGGATTTCAATACCGAACTCATCTTCCTGCGTCGGTGGCTTATCGGCAACTGGCGCTTCCTCTTTCGCAGCGCTACGCCCAGACATGATGCGTTCAATATTATAAGCAACAATGCCGGTCAGATGCGGCCGCGTCAGAGCATCCAGCAATTTCGTATCCTCAATCGTCCAGGCAATAACCTGCTGCTTGGCCCGCGCCGCATTGCCATTGGTCTTCTTGATCGCCTCTTTAATGCGCCTTTCGGCATATTCTCTGGACATGATGGCCTCCTTCGTCCCTCACAATGCCATAAATCAAAAAAAACACCAAATTCTTAAGCCAAACGCCTAAGAAAGCGCCGCCAGCTCCTTCATCAAACGCTGTACACCCTTCACCCGTTTTTCCGCGTTGTCCCACTGGCGAATGGCCACAAGCTTCTGATCAGGCCGCAGCTTAATCGCCCCACGATTTTCACCGATCCACTTCATCAACCCCTCGATATTGGGCGGACTATCCTTGTGAAAACTTATGACCGCTCCTTTTGGCCCGGCCTCAATACTGCCCACACCCGCTTTGCGGCACAACTGCTTAATCGAAACAATATCGATCAAATTATTCACCTCTTCGGGAATAGAGCCAAACCGATCAATCAACTCGGCCGCAAAAGATTCAATATCGTCACTTCCCTCCAACTCCGACAAGCGACGGTACAAACTCATACGCACATTCAGATCTTCTATATAACTCTCCGGAATTAAAACCGACGTACCAATATTAATCTGCGGAGACCAGCGTTCCTCGACACCAGCGCCAATATCAGTCCCTTCCCGCGCCGCTGCCACCGCCTCTTCCAGCATCTGTTGGTACAATTCAACGCCAACCTCGCGCACATGCCCCGATTGCTGATCCCCCAGCAAATTCCCTGCACCGCGGATATCCATGTCATGACTGGCGAGTTGAAACCCTGCTCCCAGCGTATCCAGCGTTTCAATAACCTCCAACCGTTTTTGCGCCTGCGGGTTCAACTTTACTCCGGGCGTATAAGTCAGATACGCATAAGCCCGCACTTTTGAGCGCCCAACCCGTCCGCGTATCTGATAAAGCTGCGACAACCCAAACAAATCACTGCGATGGACAACCAATGTATTTGCACTTGGAATATCCAGACCGCTTTCAATAATATTTGTCGCCAGCAACACATCATACTTCCCTTCGTAAAACGCACTCATGCGATCCTCCAACATATCCGGGGTCATCTGCCCATGCGCCGTAATCAATTTCAGCTCCGGCACCAGCTCTTTCAGCGTTTCCTCGACCTGCTCGATATCCTTGATACGCGGACACACATAAAAACTCTGTCCACCGCGGTAATGCTCCCGCATCAGCGCATCACGGATAACAACATCATCAAACGGCAAAACAAAACTCCGCACCGCCAACCGATCGACCGGCGGTGTCGCAATCAAACTCATCTCTTTTACACCGGTCAAAGACATCTGTAATGTGCGCGGGATCGGCGTTGCGGTCAGGGTCAAAATATGAACATTGTTCTTGAGTTCTTTCAGACGTTCCTTTTGCTTCACACCAAATTTCTGCTCTTCATCCACCACCAGAAAACCAAGATTAGAAAACTCAATTCCTTTACCAAACAGCGCATGTGTCCCGATAACAATATTGACGCGGCCATCAGCCAACCCCTCTTTAACCGATTTTGTATCCTTCGCACTCACCAGCCGCGAAAGCTGTCCGATCCGCAAACCCGTACCGCTAAAACGCGCGGTAAAATTCTGGTAATGTTGACGCGCCAGCAACGTGGTAGGCACCACAACCGCCACCTGCGCCCCGGCCATCGCCGCCACATAAGCCGCACGGAGCGCCACTTCCGTCTTACCAAAGCCAACATCACCACAAACCAAACGATCCATCGGATGATCACCACTGATATCCTCCAGCACATCCGTAATTGCACGTTCCTGATCATCGGTTTCCGCATACGGGAACCGCGCAGCAAATTCGTTATAAAGCTCTTCACTGATTTCCAGCTTGTCTGCTTTGCGCAACAGGCGGGCGGCAGCAATTTGTAAAAGATGCTCCGCCATCTCCATCAAATCTTTTTTGACCCGCGCTTTTCGTGCCTGCCATCCGGCGCCGCCTAGCTTATCGAGCTGCACTGTGCCTTCATCACCGCCAAAACGCGTCAACACATCAATATTTTCCACCGGCACAAATAACCGGTCACCACCGTCATATTCAATCTTAAGACAATCATGCAGGGTCTTTGCTGCCTTTACTGTCTCCAGTTCGATAAACTTCCCTACCCCGTGATCGACATGCACCACCAGATCGCCTTCGGATAAAGACGATACTTCCGTCAGGAAATTATCGGCCTGACGTTTTTTCTTACCGCGCCGTGCCAGACGGTCGCCAAGGATATCCTGCTCTGTGATAACCGCCAGATCAGGCGCAACAAAGCCATGTTCCAGCGCAAGCACGCCTATACCAATCTGCCCTGGCTTTAATTTTTTGATTCCCTCAAAATCAGAACAATCAACGAGCGGCCCAATAGAGGCCACCTCCATCAACCCTTTCAAACGCACCGCCGCGCCTTCACTATACGCGGCGATGAAAACTTTCTGAGTCAGACCCGATAAATATTTCTTCAACTCCGCAAAAACATCACCGTCGGGAAGCGCACGAATATTTGCAAAATCACGACTCTTTTTTACACCTTCATCTTCAGCGTCTGGCGCACCGAATGGTGATAATGCTTCGGCCTCCCAGCTCTCATCTATATACAACTCCTCAACCGGTAAAGGATGATAAACAGAACCCGACAAACTCACATCTTTGGACTTACCATTCTTGCTTAGCGCAGCCGCCTCCAGCGTTTTACGCGCCTCGTAAAAATCCCTGATCTGATCAAGGCGATCCCCCCGCAACTGAACGGCATTATGATCCATGGTCATCGCTGCGCCCGGTGCATAATCAAGCAAAAGATCCATACTCTCATAGAATAACGGCAACCAGTGCTCCATACCGCTGTGGCGGCGGCCTTCCGACACAGCCTCATAAAGCGGATCGTCATCACGCACCACCCCGAAAGCCTCACGATAACCGGAGCGAAAACGTGAAATCGACTCTTCGTCCAGAAATAATTCAGTCGCTGAAAATAGAGAGAATTCTGAAATCTCTTTCAGGCTACGCTGCGTATCAGGATCAAAGATTTTTATTTTATCTATTTCCATGCCGAACAGATCAATCCGCAGCGGTTCCTGATATCCCGGAGGGAACAAATCTATAATCCCACCACGCATCGCATATTCACCCGGCTCGCGAACAGTCTCGGTTCTCATATAACCGTTCTTTTGTAAAAAATTCTGAAAAGAAGTGGGCTCAATTTCCTGACCCGCTTTTGCCTCAAGTTGGCCCCCTTTTAGCGTTTCACGTGGAACAACTTTTTGTGTAATGGCATTCACGGTCGTCAGCAAAATACGCGGATAACGCTTTGCCTCTTTTTCCCATGACAACAATTTCGACAGCGCCGCCACCCGCTCAGCCACGATTTCCTGATGTGGCGATACCCGGTCATACGGTAAACAGTCCCAGGCCGGGAATGTGATAATTTCAACATCCGGCGCAAAAAAGCCCAGCAATTCCGACAACGTCGCCAACCGCGCATCATCCAGCGCCACATGCACAAGAATACGGTCCTCAGGCATTAAAACACGCGCTTTTTCAGCTAGAATCCGGGCATCCTGACCCTCCAGCGCACCATGAATTACCACGCTCGCTCTGTCCTCATCCGGCTTTACGGCAATTTCGGGCACGAAAACTCCAATCTTTGTTTGTCAAAACCTGCGTTTTTATATATAGATTTTGCGTACTTTAAAAGGATTGAAGCCCATATGAGCACAGATAAAGCCCTATCCAACCGTGAGATCAAAGCTGAACGAAACCGCCTTCTGGATGATGCAGTTTTGCATAGTGAGGATAAATCCACCAGCAAGCGTGGTTTTCTCGACCGGCTGTTCGCGTTTATGTTCCGCGGTTTTGTCTATCCACAAATCTGGGAAGACCCCGAAATTGATCTTGAAGCCATGAAAATCACGGAAGATTCTCGGATCATGACCATTGCCTCGGGTGGCTGCAACATCATGAACTATCTAACCGAAAACCCAGAGGTCGTAAAAGCTGTCGACCTCAACCCGGCCCATGTTGCTCTGACGCGTCTTAAAATTACTGCGCTCAAGCATCTGCCAGACTATGAAAGTTTTTTCCTGTTTTTTGGCCACGCCGCTGAAAAACGCAACATCAAAAATTACGAGACGTATATAAAGCCAAGCCTCGATCCTTTCACACGCAAATACTGGGAGTCGTGGAGCCTGCTCGATGGCAAGCGTATCAATTATTTCACCAAAAACCTTTACCAGTTTGGCCTTCTGGGCCGCACCATCAGCTTCGTTCATATCGTCGCCAGAATTTACGGCAAAGATCCGCGCGAGATCCTAAAAGCACAATCACTGGAAGAACAAAAAGAAATATTCAACCGCACACTAGCCCCCGTCTTTGAAAAAAAGGCCGTAAAATGGCTGTGCAATATGCCGGTCTCGCTTTATGGCCTTGGCATTCCACCTTCGCAGTTCGATGAACTGCACAAAGCAGGCGGCGGCGACATGGCCAACCTGCTGAAGAAGCGCCTTGAGCGCCTTGCTTGCGACTTCCCCATTCAGGACAATTATTTCGCATGGCAGGCTTTTGGCCGCGGGTATGACATCAAAAACAAACGCGCCATTCCCCGCTACCTCACTGAACAAAATTACAACAAATTGAAAGAAAACGCAGGCAAGGTCGAGGTTTACCACACATCTCTTACTTCTTTCCTCGAGGCACAGCGCGAACAAAGCCTCGACTGCTATGTCTTTCTTGATGCGCAGGACTGGATGAACAAAGCACAGCTAAACGCCCTATGGGAACAGGTTTTGCGCACCGCTCGCCCCGGTGCCCGCGTTATTTTCCGTACCGCCGGAGAAGACTCACCACTGGACAAAGCTCTGACACAGGAATTTCTAAACCAATGGAATTACGACCCGGAGAATAGTAAAAAAATGGTGGCACGCGATCGCTCGTCCATTTATGGTGGGTTTCATGTTTATACGCTCAGCAATGTTAAACCCATTAAAAAAGCAGCATAGAAAATGACATCCGAAATTCATATCAAAGACAATATGAACCGGATGTATCGAATGACACGCCACATCTATGACGCCACGCGCAAATATTATCTTTTGGGACGCGATCACCTCATTAACAATCTAAATCCCAAGGACGGTGAAAATATTTGTGAAGTTGGATGCGGTACGGCACGCAACTTAATCAAGTTAGCGCACAAATACCCAAACGTCCCTTTTTATGGCCTGGATGCTTCCGATGAAATGCTCAAAACAGCGCGGCAATCCCTGGAAAAACGGGGCGTTAAGGGCGTCAAAATCACACAAGCCTACGCTCAGTCTTTTGATCCCAAAACCTTGTTCAACCTTGAAGAACCATTAACAAAAATTATTTTTTCTTATTCCCTGTCGATGATCCCACCATGGAAAGAATCTATCGACCACGCCCTGGAACTTTTACCAACCGGAGGCGAAATTCATATTGTTGATTTTGGAAATCAATCCGGCCTACCAAAATTCTTCAGAACATTTCTATTTTGGTGGCTAAAGATGTTTCATGTTTACCACAAGCCCGAAATTCTGGACTATCTAAAACAACTCGACGAAGAAGAAAAAGGAAATTTAGGTTTCGAACCTTTGTATAAAGGTTATGCTTGGCATGCCGTTTTTAAGAAGCTTTAAACAAACTTATGTGCAAGTAACTTCTCAAACACATCATTGATGGCGTTGGCAGGCGCATCTTCCTTACCTGTAATCCAGTTATACAAATCCGGATCAGGAAACTGGAGAATATCTTCATAGAGCGCCAAATCCCCTTCAGAAAACCCCGGCACATACTGAGCAGCAAAAGACCCCATAATCAGGTCCATTTCCTTCGTCCCCCGATGCCCGGAGCGAAAAATAAGCCGTTTACGCCTGTTTTCGATGTTTTCAGACATCTTTTTCCTGCAAACATTTCCGGCGAAGCACACCACCTGTTGCCGACAATAAAATGAAGGGCACGGATAGGGCCATAAACAAAATCAGACTAAGGGGAATTAAACCAAAGCCACTGCCCTTGATCAGAGCTGTAATAATCGCCATCACCGCCTGTCCACCACCCAGCCATGCGCCCCAGCGCCAGGACTTTTCCGAAAAAAGCCACCCAAGAACGGCCGAGCCGATCATGAGCGCCGGAAAACCAACAGCCCAGTACAGTCTCGAATCCCATGCTTCAAGATCGCCGCTAACCAAGCCGATTATAAGCCAGATAGCACCACCATAGCCTGCAGCATAAATATGAGTAGCCATAATTCTATACTTTATCTTACGGACCAAAGAATGGCATGATAGAACATTCAGATGAAAAGCCAAGCGATGACAGCAGAGCCGGAAAGTAAAAAGACAGTGGGGCGCCCCTTTGACCTCGATCCGTTATTCCGCGCCCTCACCGTTTTGCCCGGTGTGGGGCCGCGCAATGGCAAGCTGCTGGAAAAGCTGGTCGGCGGACCGAAGGTGCTGGATTTACTCTGGCACCTTCCAATTGATTTTGTTGATCGCCGCTTTGCGCCCAAAATCAAGGATGCCCCAAACGGCCAAGTCGCAACGCTTACTGTTACAATTGGTAAACATATCCCCAATCAACGTAAGGGCCAGCCCTATAAAGTCTGGTGCACCGATAAAACCGGCACGATTAATCTTGTGTTTTTTCATGCGCATAAAGATTATCTCGAAAAACAATTGCCGCTCAATGAAACCGTCATCGTTAGTGGCCGCATTGAATATTATCAGGGCAATCCGCAAATGACTCATCCCGATGCGATGGGACCAGAATCGATGCGCGCAGAGATTGAAACCGTCGAGCCAGTCTATCCCCTCACACAAGGCATCACCAATAAAGCTGTCAAAAAATCAATTCAAGCTGCGCTGGGTTTTGTAGCCAGACTTCCCGAATGGCAGGATGCCGCATATAAGAAAGGCCAGAAATGGCCGGACTGGCATATTGCTGTAGAATCCGTTCACAACCCACCGGACGAAAAGGCACTGGAGCCAACGCATCCAGCGCGGGAACGGCTGGCCTACGATGAGCTTCTGGCCAACCAGTTGACGCTGGCTTTGGTGCGTCACCGGCAAAGACAAGTGAACGGCAGGAGCTTCAAATCTGATCATACCCTCCGTCAAAAAGTTATTGATGTTCTTCCTTTTCAACTGACTGGCGCACAGGAACGATCAGTGCAAGAGATCGATAAGGACATGGCCGAACCAGCCCGTATGCTACGGCTGTTACAGGGCGATGTCGGCAGCGGAAAAACCGTAGTCGCCTGCCTGGCGATGTTAAACGCGGTTGAAAACGGCGCGCAAGCCGCGATCATGGCCCCAACGGAAATCCTCGCCCGCCAGCATTCAGAAAGTTTAAAGCCTTGGCTGGAGGCAGCAGGAATTCGCTTTGTTGTTTTGACTGGGCGTGACAAGGGAAAAACGCGTGAGACTTTAGTCCAGCAAATTGGTAACGGCGCCGCGCAAATTATCATCGGCACCCATGCTATTTTCCAGGAGGGTGTCGAATTCGCCGATCTCGGTATGGCCGTAATTGATGAGCAGCACCGTTTTGGTGTTCATCAACGACTTGAGCTCTCCGCCAAGAATAAAGGGGTCGATGTCCTTGTTATGACAGCCACACCAATCCCACGCACACTGGCGCTTAGCGCCTATGGCGACATGGATATCAGTCGCCTGGATGAAAAACCGCCCGGACGCAAACCCATAGATACTCGCCTCATCCCCATCGAAAAAATCGATCCCATGATTGACGGACTAAAGAGACAAATTGAAACCGGCGCACGGATTTACTGGGTCTGCCCTTTGGTAGAGGAATCAGAAAAGCTCGACCTTGCCGCCGCTGAAGATCGTTATGATATTCTCAAACATTTCTTTGGCGATCGTGTTGGCCTTATCCATGGCCGTTTAAAACCAGATGAAAAAGACGAGGCCATGCGTAAATTTGTAGCTGGCGATACAGACATCCTTGTCGCCACCACGGTTATCGAGGTCGGCGTTAATGTTCCCGAAGCGACCATCATGGTTATTGAACATGCTGAGCGTTTTGGCCTATCGCAACTGCATCAGCTGCGTGGCCGTGTCGGACGTGGCGCCGATAAATCATACTGCTTTCTGGTTTATACCGGCCCACTTGGTGAAACCGCAAAAGAGCGCCTCGGCATTATGCGCGAAACAGAAGACGGTTTTCTTATTGCTGAAAAGGACCTGCAGCTGCGCGGAAGCGGCGATATCCTTGGCGTACGCCAAAGCGGAATGGCTGAATTTAAACTGGCCAATTTATCTGTGCATGGTAACTTGCTCGCTGCGGCCCGCGATGATGCGCGGCTCATTATTGACAAAGACCCGGAGCTTACCGGCCAGCGCAGTGAAGCTCTCAAAACGCTCCTCTATTTATTTGAACGCGATCAGGCAATCCAGAATTTACGCAGTGGGTAGTTAAATCCCGCTACCCTTCCAGTGTTTGCTATATTCTTCTTCGGAAATATCCTGCTCTTTGACACCGGCTTTCTCTTTCAAAGTCTTCACATCTTTCAGCAAACCATCAATCACTTCCGACACCGGATCAACAAGCTGCCGCGGCATGCCGTAGGCTTTGCCCTGATCGGATTCCTTGCAATGAATAAGCCGCGCTGGATTGCCAACCACCGTGCAGCCCGGCGGCACATCACTGGTGACTACAGAATTGGCCCCAACTTTAGCCCGTTTACCTATTTCAACATCACCTAGAACCTGCGCGCCCGAACCGATCACCGACCCATCGTCAAGCGTCGGATGGCGCTTGCTCCCTGCGGTGTCACCGCCTTTACCACCAAGCGTAACGCCATGATAGAGCGTAACATCCTCGCCAATGACGGTCGTTTCGCCGATCACCACACCCATACCGTGATCGATAAACAAATGCTTACCAATATTCGCACCGGGGTGAATTTCGATCCCAGTCAGGAACCGTCCGATATGCGCCCAGAACCTGGCAAGACCTTTTAGCTTCAAACCCCAAAGAAAATGCGACACCTTATGAAACCCAATCGCATGAAAGCCGGGATAGGAAAAAACCACTTCGAAAAATGTTGGGCAGGCCGGATCACGCTCCTGAATGGATTGAATAAAACCGGACATTATTTATTGCCTTTTCCTTCGCTTTTATCTGGCGGCGTAATAATCCCCGCAGAAACAACCAGCTTGATGGCCTCCTCAACGCTCATATCAAGATAAATCAGCTCCTTCTTCGGCACGAACAACAAATAACCCGATGTCGGGTTCGGCGTCGTCGGCACAAAGACATTGATGGTTTCATTCTTGGTCGCACGCTGTACCTCGCCTTCGGTCTTGCCGGTTACAAAACCTATCGAATACACGCCCTTACGCGGATATTCCAGCATGACTGCTTCGCGAAACGCACTGGACTGGCTGGCCATGATAGTTTCGAATATTTGCTTAATCGCACCATAAAGCGTGCGGATCACCGGCATACGGTGAACGATATATTCCGACAAACGGATAACCAGTCGCCCGAAAAAGTTCTTGGCAAACCAGCCCACGATAACAAAAAATACAAGCGCAATGACCAACCCCAAACCCGGGAAAGTCGTGCCACCATAAAGAGCCGCATACCAATCATCAGGCAGAATTTTAGCCACGCGGGTATCAATAAAAGTCAAAAACACCCAGGTCAGATAGACAGTGATGCTAATCGGCGCCGTCACCAAAATCCCGGCCAGCAGATAGCCGCGCACACGCCCGCCCATACTTAAATTGGTGGCCTTTGTGTGTTGATCAACAACTGTTTCCGCTGAATTCTTCTTGCTCATCGCTATCCCCTGCGTGGCATTATGGTGCGTATAAGGCAGAAAATGGTGACCGCTGAGGGATTCGAACCCTCGGCCTACTGATTAAAAGTCAGTTGCTCTACCAGCTGAGCTAAGCGGTCATTTTTCGCATAAAGCCTTACGAACGAGGCAAGATATGGCTTTGGGGCCTAATCGTCAAGCTTTTCCCTCCCCCCTCTCCTTTGTCATCCCCGCGGCGAGCATTAGCGAGCTTAAACGGCGGGGATCCATAGATCAGGAAAACCGGGATTTAAGCTTTTCCGCCACTTGCGGGGTCACGAACTCCTCAACCGCGCCGCCGAGGCTAGCCACCTCCTTGACCATGCTGGCCGAGACGAACTGCCATTCATCCGAAGCCATCAAATAGACCATCTCAATAGACGGGTCGAGCTTGGCATTCATGCCCGAAAGCTGGAATTCGTACTCGAAATCCGATACGGCCCGCAGCCCCCGGAAAATACAGGCAGCATTAATTTCCTTGGCAAAATTGACCAAAAGATTACTGAAGGATCGCACCTCGATCTCGCATCCCTTATCCGGCATAGTCCCAATATCAGCCGCGACCATCTCACGCCGCTCCTCCAGAGAAAACAGCGGGCCCTTACCGGGACTATCCGCCACCGCAACAATCAAATGATCGACCAGCCGCGATGCGCGGCGGATCAGGTGCAAATGCCCCTTGGTCACCGGATCAAACGTGCCGGGGTAAATGCCTGTGCGGGTTTTTGGGTTGTTGCTCATAGATTTTGTTTAGCCGTCAAACCCTTAATAAGCAAAGAATAATCGCATAAAAAATAGCATTTTCTATAATTTTCTTGACATAATATTATTCGCTGTGGTAATTATTCTGCCTTATTTATATGTAACAAAGGACTTAATTGTAAGGAGACTACATCATGGGTGAATCTAATATTAACTGGCTAGAAGAATTCAAAAAGAACAAATTTCTTGCTGAATTTTTTTTAGATACCGATCCACAAGTACAACAAGCTGCAGCACAAGTCTTAGCGGGCGCGCAGGGCTCTTACGAAAAAATATGTGCAGGCTTAAAACAACTAGGCGATGAAGAAACAATGACACCTGAACTATTTACTAGTGCCATTGAACAGCATGCAAGAAACTTTAGAGGACAACTTGCCGATCAGAAGCTAGCCACTTTACAACAACACCTTACTAACCAATAAAGTCTGTCAGTTTTTTAAAGCTTAAAACGGAAGCGGGGTTTCATTTACTCCGCTTCTAAATCACCAGTCTCTTTATCACCGCCTTTAGATTCATCGACAGGTGATCCTTCTTCAACCGCTGAAGATTCAGGAATGCTTTCAGAAATATCATCGCCATCATCCTCATCGCCCTCTTCCTGAACCAGCCAGGCAACGGAGACGACCTGCTCTTTTGCATCAACCTTAAAGATCGTCACGCCTTGCGCAGCGCGGCCCGTCACGCGGACATTTTCAACCGGCGTGCGAATGAGCTTGCCCTGATCAGTGACCAGCATGATCTGGTGGGAATCTGTGACCGGGAACGTCGCCACAACCTTGCCGCCGTTCTTCTTGGTCAGCGACATATTGGCCACGCCCTGCCCGCCACGACCGGAGATGCGATACTCATAAGAAGAGGTCCGCTTGCCAAACCCACCATTGGAAACCGTCAGCAGTAATTGTTCTTTCTCGAGTAATTCCTGGAACCGTTCCGGCGTCAGCTCTAAATTGGTTTCTTCATAGTCTTGATCTTCATCCTCGCTGCCGATCACCTGACTGGCCGCTTTCATATAGGCGGCGCGCTCGTCCGGTGTAACTTCGATATGTTTAAGCACCGACATCGAAATCACTTCATCGCCCTTGGCCAGCTTAATCCCGCGCACACCCGTCGATGTACGCCCGGCAAAAACGCGGATCGCCTCAACCGGGAAGCGGATCGCTTTGCCCATACGTGAGGCCAGCAAAATATCTTCATCCGGCGCACAAATTTTTACCGACACTAGCTCTTCTTTTTCCGCCAGCTTCATCGCAATCAAACCATTGGCGCGAATATTCTGGAAGTCTGTCAGCTTGTTACGACGCACAGAGCCATGCGAAGTCGCAAACATAATATCCAGCCGCTCCCAGATTGCCTCATCCTCGGGCAGGCGCATATAAACCGAAACATTTTCTTCGCCTTCCAGCGGCAATAGATTAACCATCGCTTTGCCACGTGCCTGCGGGCTACCCAACGGCAATTGCCAGACTTTGAGCTTGTGCACGATACCGCGCGAGGTAAAGAACAGGATCGGCGTATGGGTGCTGGCGATAAACAAATCGGCAACAAAATCATCATCCTTGGTGCTCATCCCAGCGCGACCCTTGCCGCCACGGCGCTGCGCCCGGTAGGTATCAAGCGGCACGCGCTTCACATAGCCTCCATGAGTGATGGTCACCACCATATCTTCGCGCTGGATCAGGTCTTCAATGTCATGTTCAAACTCGGCATCAACCAATTCGCTCCGGCGCGGTGTGCTAAACTTTTCTTTTACTTCGATCAATTCAGCGCGCAGAACTTCCAGCAACTTCTCACGGCTGGACAGGATAGCAAGGTATTCAGCGATCTTCTCGGTAATCTCACGCAGCTCTTTGCCAATTTTTTCACGCTCAAGTCCTGTCAAACGATGCAAGCGCAAATCAAGGATGGCCTTGGCCTGCGCCTCGGACATTTTGTAACCGCCCTTTGCATCCACAGAATGTTCCGGGTCGTCAATCAGATCGATCAATGGTGCCACTTCAGCCGCCGGCCATGCTTTAGAGAGCAACCCTTCGCGCGCTTCCGCCGGGTCTTTCGCTTTGCGGATCAGCGCAATAATCTCATCGATATTGACAACAGCAACGGTCAGACCAACCAAGATATGGGCACGGTCCCGTGCCTTGCCGAGTTCAAAGATTGTACGACGGGTAATAACTTCCTCGCGGAATTCCACAAACGCCGCAATCATATCCTTGAGGAGCATCATCTGCGGCTTACCGTGGTTCAGCGCCACCATGTTGCAGGCAAAATTACTTTGCAGTGCCGTGTGTTTAAACAACTGGTTCAAAACTACATCGGTGTTGGCATTTACTTTGAGCTCAATCACAACCCGCACGCCGTCACGATCGGATTCATCACGGACTTCGTGAATGTCCTCAACGATCTTCTCGCGGCCAACCTCGCCCAAACGCTCCAGCAATTTACCCTTGTTCACCTGATAGGGAACCTCATGCACGACAATCACTTCGCGTTTGCCGCTTTCCTCAATAGAGGTTTTGGCCCGCATCACCACCGAGCCATTGCCGGTGTGATAGGCGCTGCGAATACCCATCACGCCCAAAATCTGCGCACCGGTCGGGAAATCTGGCCCCGGTATAATTTCGTTCAACTCATCAGTTGTAATATCGGGGTTATCAATGCTCGCCAGACAACCATCAACCACTTCACCCAGATTATGCGGCGGGATATTGGTCGCCATACCAACAGCGATACCGCCAGCACCATTCACCAGCAAATTCGGAATACGCGAAGGCAACACATCGGGCTCAATCATCGATTCATCGTAGTTGGGATGAAAATCAACCGTGTCTTTGTCGATATCCTCTAGAATTGCTTCTGCGGCCTTATCAAGACGCGCTTCGGTATAACGCATCGCAGCAGCGGAATCGCCATCCATAGAACCAAAGTTCCCCTGTCCGTCAATCAATGGCAGACGAAGGCTCCACGGCTGCGCCATCCGTACCAGCGAGTCATAAATAGCCTGGTCGCCATGCGGATGGTATTTACCCATGACATCCCCGACGATCCGGGCTGACTTCTTATAAGCTTTATCAGACGTGTACCCGCCCTCACGCATAGCAAACAGAATACGGCGGTGAACCGGCTTCAAACCATCGCGCACATCGGGCAGCGCCCGGCTGACAATCACGCTCATCGCGTAATCGAGATAGGACTGCTTCATCTCCTCTTCGAGGGCGATGGTGGGGATATTTTCGTCTTCTATTACGGTTGAATCACTCATAGTGCCTACTGCTTATTATTGATGGGCTTTTCTAGCAGGAATTGGGAGGGTATACAAGCAAACTATGGGAGTTTTACGGGGTTTTTAAGGCCCTTCACCGCCGGTTTTAACCCGCATCATCGCTTTGTCCAACATACGAATAATTTCAGGGTAAACCTTCTTGCCCCATTCGCTGTGCTTATCACGTGCGGAAACGGCTTCCGGCTTGGAATAATACTCAACCATCGCCGCTAGTTCAGCCTCAGTAAAGGTCTCCGCATAGGCATCGACAGAAATTTTTTCCAACGCCTTATAGTTGATAATATTTCCCAAAGCAGCACGATAAACATCGCGTTCCTTAGCTGGCAAACTGGCAACATATTTCTCAATTGCTTTGCTCACCTGAGCACGCGCGGGGTTAAGGGCCTGCATCTTTTCTGCGAGTTCAAGACGGCTATCAAACGAAGCATCGTCTGCCTCCTGAGCCATCACAGGACTGCTGATAACAAAAACGACAAACAAGACCAGAAAAGATGCCTTAATCAGATTCATTGGGTTCTCCTTAACTTTTTTACGTTCGCTGGCATAGCCGACTATGGGGCTAGAACGGGATTTCGTCTTCCATCTCATCAACAGGGGCCGAAGGCGCACCACCGGCAGAGACCGCCTGCTGTTGTTGCGGAGCCCCACTTTCATAACCACCGGCGCTATTATCCTGAAAGGAAGAACCACCGCCGCCTTTGGAATCCAGCATGGTCAGAGTGCCGCCGAAATTGCGCAACACCACTTCCGTCGAATAACGGTCCTGGCCTTCTTTATCCTGCCATTTGCGAGTCTCAAGCTGGCCTTCGAGATAAACCTTTGAGCCCTTGCGCAAATAACTTTCGCAAATCTTCACAAGACCCTGATTAAATATGGCCACACGATGCCATTCGGTCTTTTCCTTACGCTCACCGCTGGCCTTGTCTTTCCAGTTCTCCGATGTTGCCACTGAAAAACTGGCGACGCGGTCACCGGACTGCATACTCCGCACTTCCGGATCCTGACCTAGATTACCGACGAGAATAACTTTATTGACGCTGCCTGCCATATTTACGCTCCTTTTTGTAGGGAATCCGAGTATAAACAGAACAAACCGGGAGTCAAAAGGGTTTATTGGAGAAAATTAGGACTGCGGTGGGTATTTTAGGGTATTAACTCAGATTGATTATTTGTTGTCGAAAGGTTCTGATCTTTAGAGCTTGTGCTAGTGAGCCCCAATTTTTCTTTTAGCCCCACCCTGTCTGCAACTTCTAACGCACCCAAAGCTAATGCGCCCCCTAATAGACAAGCCGCCATTCCTCTGCCTATTTCCCCACGGGCTTCCCAAATTTCTTTTAAACCGGGACCCGTATAATGTTCATGTTCATTCATTTCACTCGTAACCTCACTTAATAGTAATTAACAACATACATATCTTTCTGCTTCCTTTATGTCAAAAAAAATCAAAATAAAATTTGTCACAGCGGCGCTCTAACACATATAACTCCCTATGCTTAAGACAATCAGCGTGCGCGGGGCGCGGGAACATAATCTGAAGGACATTAATGTCGATATGCCGCGGGACAGCCTTGTGGTGATTACCGGCCTGTCCGGCTCAGGCAAATCCTCGCTCGCCTTTGATACAATCTACGCCGAAGGCCAGCGCCGCTATGTGGAATCCCTCAGCGCCTATGCGCGACAATTTCTAGAAATGATGCAAAAGCCGGATGTGGATTCGATCGAGGGCCTCTCCCCCGCCATTTCTATTGAGCAAAAAACCACCAGCCGCAATCCACGCTCCACCGTCGGCACGGTGACAGAAATTTATGATTATATGCGTCTGCTCTGGGCGCGGGTCGGCGTGCCCTATTCCCCCGCCACCGGCAAACCGATCACCAGCCAGAACGCCACCGAAATTGTCGACCGCATCATGGATATGGGCGATAACACCAAACTTTATTTATTGGCCCCCATCGTGCGAGGCCGTAAGGGCGAATACCGTAAAGAATTTAAAGACCTCCAGGCCAAAGGATTCCAGCGCGTCAAAGTCGACGGTGAATTATATGAGATTGAAGAGGTGCCAAAGCTCAACAAAAAACTCAAACACGACATCGAAGTCGTTGTTGACCGCCTCGTCATTCGTGATGATTTGGGCAACCGCCTCGCCGACTCCGTCGAAACCGCCTTAAGATTATCAGACGGCCTCATCATCGCCGAAGACGCCGATAGCGGCGAACAGACATTATTCTCGGAACGCTTCGCCTGTCCTGTCTCCGGTTTTACCATTCCCGAAATTGAACCGCGTTTGTTTTCGTTTAACTCACCACACGGCGCTTGTCCAGTCTGTGACGGGCTCGGAAAACGCCTGTATTTCGATGAAGACATGGTGATCCCCGACCCCACCAAATCCATTGCTGAAGGCGCGGTTGAGCCCTGGTCAAAGCACTTCGCACCTTTTTATATGCAGGCGATGGACGCCGTCGCCAAGCATTACAAATTCAGCACAACAAAGCCGTGGAACGAGTTGAAAAAAGAACACCGCGACATTATGCTGTATGGCTCAGGTGATGTTGTCATCGCAACGACCTATCAAAGCAAAAATGACAGCGTCTGGAAAAGTAACAAACCATTCGAAGGTGTGATTAACAATCTCGAACGCCGACTGATTGAAACCGACAGCAATTCCCGCCGCGAGGAACTTTCAAAATATCAAGCCAGCACCCATTGCGAAACCTGCGAAGGCGCGCGTCTCAAACCAGAAGCACTTGCCGTTAAAATTGACAAGCTGCATATCAGTGAAGTCGCGGCGATGGACATTACCAGCGCTTATAGTTGGTTTGATTCCCTACCAAAAAAACTAAAAAAACAACAACTCGAAATCGCCAAACCAATCCTAAAAGAAATCAACGAACGCCTGACATTTTTGGTAAATGTCGGGCTGGATTACCTCAATTTGTCCCGCTCTTCCGGCACGCTGTCGGGCGGTGAAAGCCAGCGTATCCGCCTTGCTTCACAAATCGGCTCAGGCCTTACAGGCGTTTTATACGTTCTGGATGAGCCCTCCATCGGCCTACACCAACGCGATAATAACCGCCTACTCGAAACACTCAAACGTCTGCGCGATCTCGGCAATACTGTGCTGGTTGTTGAACACGATGAAGATGCGATCCGCAACGCCGATCATGTGATTGATATGGGCCCCGGTGCCGGAATCCATGGCGGAAAAATTGTCGCAGAAGGAAAACTAAAAGACATTCTAAAATCAAAAAACAGTCTGACGGCCGATTACCTGACCGGCAGAAAAGAAATCCCCGTGCCCTCAAAACGCCGATCCGGTAAAAAAGGTCAGTTTATTGAAGTCATCGGCGCAACCGGTAACAACCTCCAAAATGTCAGCGCAAAAATCCCGCTTGGTACATTTACATGTGTCACCGGCGTGTCGGGCTCCGGCAAATCGACATTCACCATCGATACGCTTTACCGCGCCGCATCGAAAACACTTATGAAGTCGCGCCAAACACCGCTACCGCACAAAGACATCAAAGGCCTCGAATTCGCCGACAAAGTCATCGACATCGACCAAAGCCCAATCGGCCGTACGCCGCGCTCCAACCCGGCCACCTATACCGGCGCGTTCTCGCCCATCCGCGAATGGTTCGCCGGCCTGCCCGAGGCCAAAGCGCGGGGCTATAAACCAGGGCGCTTTTCATTTAACGTCAAGGGCGGGCGCTGCGAATCCTGCTCCGGCGACGGCGTCATCAAAATCGAAATGCATTTCCTACCCGATGTGTATGTTGAATGTGACACCTGTAACGGCGCACGCTATAACCGCGAAACGCTCGAGGTAAAATACAAAGACAAATCCATCGCTGACATTCTTTCGATGACAGTAGAAGAAGCCGCCGACTTTTTCAAAGCCGTCCCCTCCATCCGTGACAAAATGGAAACATTAAAATCTGTTGGCCTCGGATATGTCCATGTTGGACAACAAGCCACAACTTTATCCGGCGGCGAAGCGCAACGTGTGAAGCTTTCGAAAGAACTGTCGAAACGCTCTACCGGTAAAACGCTCTATATTCTTGATGAGCCAACCACCGGTCTGCATTTCGATGACGTGCGCAAGTTGCTCGAGGTGCTCCATACTCTCGTCGACCAAGGCAATACCGTTGTCGTGATTGAACACAATCTCGACGTCATCAAAACCGCCGATCACATCATAGATATTGGCCCAGAAGGCGGGCATAAAGGCGGTGAAATTGTTGCCGCCGGCACCCCCGAATCTATCTGCAAAAGCAAGAAAAGCTACACCGGGCAGTTCCTCAAAACCCTGCTTACGCCGCCTAAAAAATCTGTCAAAACAGCCGCGTAAAGAAAAAATACTTTCCATTGCATTATTTTATGGCAATTTTACCCTGTTTTCTGGTAAATTCCTCTTCGCAATAATTTAAGAGATGTGGGAAATGGGAAACGGATTTCTAACCAAGATGTGGGCCGCCTTCGGCTACGCCTCCCTATTCGCCTTGATGGCTTTTATGATGAACCCCGCAGCTTTCGGGGCCTTTACTGCCGCCTATGGCGTAGGCGGTGTAACCCCGGACGCGTTGTACAAAACCACGGCAAAGGCCGTAGAATATAGCATTTCCTACGTCTTTAACAGTATCGCAGCCAGCGGCCCTCTTCTTACACAAGTGTTTGGTGCAGCCTCATGGGGCGGCAGCGCATTGCTAGAAGGTGCTGAATACGTTGTAGAAAGTATAAGCGCGCCCGAAAACGCACTCAGCCTAGGATAACATTAGTGGCTGACATTAAACAATTTTTTGATGATCGGACTGAGATAAAGCAGTGAAATTTGTAATAGACATAAGATTTGTGTTAATATCCTGTTAACTTTTGAAATTGACGTATAAACGACAAGAAATGGAGCCATTCTGTGTTCGGAGCACTTGGTCGAGGATATAAATGGGTTGGTGACAACGTAGGCGGCGTGGCTACTGCTTTTGGTGGCTTGTTTGCACTATTTTGGGGTGCCGCTACCAATTTCTACGTCGAAACAGCTGAAGAAGTAACTAATTCCGGAACACTCACCGCATTTTGGCGCGTTCTGGGCATGGACCCCAAAACAGGTAATATTGACCTGATAGAAGGCGCAAAGGGTATTGTGAAGGGCTGGGGGCATTCGCTTACAGCCGGTTTCAATATAGCGGCCCCTTATGTTCTTGATCCCGGAACCGCATGGGTAGGCAAAAAACTAACTGATACTTTTGGTATTACAGCAAGCAGCCCAGCAGATGAATTTAATTTTGGCGTTCCGGCACCAATGAGCCTTACGAATGCCTTTGGTCTAGAAAGCCTATCGACCAAAGTAAGTGAATACAGTGGCGCTATTATGCAGGCCTTGAACCTGGGTGACGATAATGCACCTGAATATGCAATGGCAGCTTAAAGATTGAATAGGAATAGTTTATAATGTGGGACACAATTAAAGGTGTATTTGGTAAAGCGGCAGGGTTTGCTAAGAACCCTTTAGTCATTGCCGGAATACTGACCGTTGTGTTTGGTTCTGTTGCTGTTGCTGCTAATATTAGTGAGCCCTTCAACCAAGTGGCTGGCAACGCAGTCAATGCCTCTGGCTTTACAGACATGCTTAAAGGGGGATGGTCAACCCTCACAACCGGGGTTACAGAAGGCGGCCCACCCCTTGCAAAAGGTGTATGGGGTCAGATAACAGAATCTGGCGGTGATCTGTGGGAATACGGCAAAAGCATGTTTGCGGATGCCCCTAACCCTTAACCTTCCCCCAAAACTGCAAACTCCCCAGCAAAAATGCCAGCGCACCGCACATCCTGAGACAATCACCAAACACATCATGACCGGGAAGAAATTCGGCATTCATCAAAATCCCAACAACAAACAGACCCACAAAAACACAGCCATAAAAGAACGATGGATGTTTCCTGGCTTTAACCCAAATGCCAGCAATTTTCTCACGCAGGAAAAAGAGCGAACCCAAACCGTAAAGAACCGCCAGCAACAGCATCCAGCGCATCAAGGCAATAAACCCAACCAACTTAATATCTGCACCCTCCGGTACACCCAGCAGCGAGAGCGCAATCAAATCCCGCACACTTTGCACGGCCCAGCCTTCATGCGCGCCATCAACAAGAGACAGCCCCCAATTTAGCTCTTCGCCCGCCATAAACAAAGCGAGCAGCGATAATATCGCCAACGGCCGCCAGCGCTTCCAGTTCTCAAGATTAAGGTCATAAATGCCTTTGAGCCCATAACCAAACGCCACCAGATAAAACAAAATTGCCGCATTTGAAAACACGCCGTATTGCGACAGGAACACCTCTCGCATCGGCGTTGCATAGGCAACAACCGCTGTGGCCAAGGCGCCGCCGAGCAATAGCAGAAATAGCTGACGCTCGGGGAGCGGCAGATCAGTTTTCTTCTTTTTCGATGTTTTTTTAGCTGATTTTGCTTTTGCTGTGGCCATGTATGTGGCTACCTAAAGTGAAAATTCACCTTAATTGTATCAGGCAAACCATTGATTTTCTATTGATATTAGATTGGATTTTATGCGGTTTTATATATTACAAACGTTTTTTAGCAAATGAGCGGCCCGATCCGGATTTCAAATATTTTTCAAACTGAACTGCTTTTTCATGACTTGAAAAGCCAATATACGTTTCAATCTCCCACGGCATATATTTTGATGTATGCAGAATACTGCCTGAATTATGGGCATTAAGGCGTGACAGCCTTCTCCTATCGCCTTCAGCTTGTCTGCGCTTTGGCTTGCCAAGCCGAAGCACGAAGTGCAAAGGCTGGTGCCCCCAGCGAGACTCGAACTCGCACTCCCGAAGGAACCGGATTTTGAATCCGGCGCGTCTACCAATTCCACCACAGGGGCACTGCTATAGATATGACTTTCAAGGATTTATCCGATCCTGTACAAATAATCAACAATAGCCTTCAACGGGAAACAATAAGCCCTTATGACCATACGCTCCATTTCCGATGTGTTTACAGATTTTCAGGCGGGCCTCAGTGGCTCTGACGTGAGTATTGCCAATATCCTCGATGCTCTGCATGAGCGTGGCTTCGGCTTTTTGCTGCTGATCTTTGCTGCGCCGATGGCTTTGCCGATACCCGTGCCACCGGGGATTAATATCCTGCTGGCCTCACCGCTGATTATTTTAACCGCGCAGCAGGCAATTGGCCGCCGCACCATCTGGATGCCGGAGGCAATCAAAAAGAAAAACCTCTCGCGGGAAAAATTCGATAGCACCCTCAACGCCGTTATTCCCTGGATGAAAAAGCTGGAGGTTGTTTTCCGTCCGCGTTTTAGTTTTGCCACGCAAGGGATCTTTTCCAACATCATCGGTTTGATGGGGTTAATTATGGCGCTGACAGTTTGCATCCCCCTGCCCCTGACCAACACAGTCCCCAGTCTCGGCATCGCTCTCATGGCAATTGGCGTCATTATGCGCGATGGGGTTGCGGTGCTAGGCGGCGCAATCATTGGAACCTTATGGGTCTGCATGTTAGCCTATGCCGTTCTCTTTTTCGGTGCAGAGGGCATTGATATGGTGAAAGACACCATTAAGTCATTTATGTAGGTTGTTATGATCACGCAGATACAAAAATTACTGTCCTGCCCTTTTGTCGTACTCTCCGGCATCGCAGCCATATCCGCTTTATCTCTCGCCAGCGCATTAACAGCCGAAGTCGCCCTTGGGCTAGAGCCCTGTATCCTGTGCCTTTACCAGCGCATTCCTTTCTTGCTGGCCCTGCTTGTTTCTCTTGCTGGACTAGTACTGTGCAAAATAAAAAAAGAGAAGAAAGCCGGCATAGCCATCACCCTCATCGGACTATGCGGCGCACTCTTTTTAACCAACAGCGCCATTGCCCTTTATCATTCTGGCGTTGAGCTTCATTGGTGGAAATCAGCCGTCGAAGGCTGCGCCGTACCCAACTTCGGGGATGAACCACAAAGCATCCTTGAGAATATCCTCAGCGCCCCAACGGCGCGCTGCGACGAGATTCCCTGGGCGGACCCGATCTTTGACCTGTCCATGGCAAATTATAATGTGTTGCTGTGCTTTGGTCTTTTTGTCGTATGTCTGATTAGTGTGTTCAAAATAAAATCCCGCTAACTACAATCAAAAACCGCTTACCTTTGAAGCAGAATGTGTCGAAAATGCCGGCTTTTGAGAACCGGAACGGAACATACACATAGGTATTTGAGTACCGGAAGCGGAAAAAGCCGGTATTTGCAGACCATTCGGCGATAAAGGTGAACGGTTTTTTAAGCAGCGCCCATCATGTTGATCACAGCCATTGCTGTCAAAACCAATGCGGAGTGAAAAATAAAGAAGCCCACTGACTGTTTCAGTGTGCGTTTTTTGGCAAAATCAAATAAATCGTCAAACATGTTGTGCGTCCCTGCTGCTATAATCTTATTGAAAACTGTGTATAAAAAGCATTTGAGGCGCCAGAAGTCAAGCTTTTCTGCGGTTTTTTGTGGCCCAAAAATAAACACACCCAATCTTTTTTGTATAATTTTCATAATTTTGATACAATTTCAGGGCATAAACACAGAGAGTGAGAATAATGACAGAGTTTCAAAAATTCATGAAAGACCCCGAAGAAGAATACCGCATGATTGTATTTGGAGATGCCGTGCGGCGTGCCGCGGTATGGCAAAGAAAAGGGATAAAAAACCGCACTATTTGTGAAGGGTTGCTTAAAGCAGCTTTGGAATCTATCGCCGAAGAAGAAGATTTTAGAGAGTGGCGATGGTTCTGGCTACATACCATTCAAGAAGCTCAGAATCATTTGAATAAACTTGAATCTATATTTATAAAAGATGAGGATTCAAACAATGCCTAAAACACCACATCAACAATCCGCCGCTCTTGCTGCCCGCCTTGCCTTTAAAGAAGCATTGGAAATCCATGAACAAAGAAAAGAGGTTCTACATAAGCTTGTGGAAGTCGCCAATTTGCTCGAGGAAGCAGGGTACCACCACAGAGATCCTGCTAAATATCAGGAACTGGGACTAACCGCAGATCAGATGCAAACCTTCATAATGATGAACAAAGTTGTGCAAGCGCAAAAACTTTATGATGACATCCAAGACGAAGTTGTAACCGAAGAACAAGCCTTCAGACATAAACAACATATTTTTGGTCTTATGTCGCAGGCAAACATTTATACCCTGGACACCCAAACAAGACTAAACCAACAGTTCAATATAGATACAATGCAACATCTTGACGCATTAATGCAGCTTGCAAGTGAGCATATGGAAGAACTGGACCAGTTTATGCAGGAATCATCCGAAACACATAAGCAAATTTTAGAATCCACAGGATTACACAAGGTTCATAGCTAATTATTTGCTTCTTGAAAAAGCACTCTCTGTGAACTCTGTGTTTCCTCTGTGTGCTCTGTGTTTCCTCTGTGTGCTCTGTGGTTAAAAATGACAAGAGCACCGAATAAAAGTGAAAAGCCGGACCACTTTCGCAGCCCGGCTTTCCTTCCCAAAAAGGCCCCAAAAGATAAGGGCTCTTTTTAATTACTTACCTAACGTAGTCAGGTATGCCGCAACAACCATGCCGATCGTTACATCAACGGTATAAGAGAGATAAATCCCTACAACCGCGATGATCACAGCCATCATGTCGTTGGTCAGTTTCTTTCCTGACAGGATCATGCTGGACAAGACCATCGTCCAACCGGCACCTACAAGTGTGCTAATAGAACCGACTTCTACAAGACTAAGCAGTCCATTAACATCGCCAAGGAAAGTTGTTAGGCCGATAAGCAGTATTGAATAAAATACAAAGAATCCAACAGCCTGCGTTAAAGACCGTACGTGTGCAAGATTTGTGATATGCGAAAACATATTTTTCTCCTTTCGTTGCACGTTACATGCAATACGCTTCCAAAATGGATGCCTATTGCTATGAGTCCACCAACTCGGTGTCCCAATACAAAAAATCCCCCCAACTCTTATGTAAGAAATTTGGAGGGAATCTCCGTCCCTGATCCTGGAGCTCAAAAATCGTCGGCTGTCTTGGCTCTGTAACAGGGTACATCTTTACCTCATGCGGCATTCGATTCCCTTTTGTCGTGTTACAGGACTGACAAGCCGCGACAATATTGTCCCAGGTTGTTCGTCCGCCACGTGATTTTGGTATCACGTGATCAAAAGTCAGTTCGTGGGTCTTAAACCCACTTGCGCAATACTGGCAGGACCAATGATCACGCAGAAAAACATTAAATCTCGTAAAGGCCGGGCTTCGTGCCGTTGGCACATATTCTTTAAGCGCCAATACACTTGGCAGTTTCAGCTCACAGGTTGGCGAGCGAATAACCCGCTCATACTCGGAAACAACGGTGACGCTATCTCTGAATATGGCTTTCACCGCATCCTGCCAGGACCATGTTGAGAGGGGAAAATAACTGAGTGGCCGGAAATCGGCGTTCAATATCAAAGCCGGGCATTGCTGTAATGGTGTTGTCGTCTCCATAAAGGCCACACTCCTTTCCGTTTGCCGTATCGCTACGGCTGGAGGCCTTTCTATAGTGAGCCCTAAACCGGGCAAAAGACCTCACGAGTCTTGTAACTTTATTATACCACGACAATGGCGGATTCCGTGGGTTTACCGCCGATTTTTCATGCTGCACAGGCGTTTTTACTGCGCCGCAACATTTAGTGCATGTGGAAAAACCTGTGGAATTCCTGTGCGTTAGATAATGTCTTTTAAGAAATCACTCTAATATTGCACTGCCGTATAAACACGTGTGTTTTTTGGTGAATTATCTTGACAAGTTCTCGTTTGAGGGCAGTTTCCGCGCAATTTTATTTCGTCCTGTTCTAAAATAAATGCTAGCTTTCAAAAGCTGGGTACCAACGAAAGTACAGCAACGATAAAAAAGAAGAATACTGCATATTGAAATATCCTTCGGCGATGTTTTGTAATAACTTTATCTTCGTCAAAAAAAGACAGCCAAGTATTAGCAAACAACGCCTCACGCTTTCCTTTTATTCGAGATGCTTGCCTGTATAGCATTGACATATGAAACAGCGTCATAGCCCAAGAACAAAGGGCGATAAGAAGCATACTCATCATAAATACGTTATAAAAATCCATAGCTCACTCAAATACCCGCTTTAAAAACTCCGAACCACTCTTTATCCCCGCTTCATCAATACCGTGCGGCAGATCCGGCACAGTATGACCGGACACCGTAAACCCTGCCTTTTCGAGAGATTCCTGCGCATGAGCTCGTGCCTGCACCGGTACGATGTCATCGGCTTCCCCATGGATCAGATGAACCGGCATTTTCTGCAAAGAACCTGCATCTGTATCCTCTTCCCACACCAGCGCACCCGAATACCCCAAAATTCCTGCTATTTGGCTAGAATAACGTGGCCCGCTATACAAACTCATCATTGTGCCCTGCGAAAACCCAAGCAACACTAGTTTATCAGCCGTTAACCCATATTTCTCAAGCTGCTCATCAATGAACGCCTCCAATATCGGCGCAGCTTTCTGCACGCCTTTTAAAATCGGCTCAGGTGAGCGATCCTGCAAAGAAAACCACTGATAGCCCATCGGGGCCATGTCACAGGAAAACGGCGCATCAGGCGATACAAACACCGCTTCTGGCAGATCTTGCGCAAATAGCGGCGCCAACCCCATCAAATCCCGCCCGTCCGCACCAAGACCGTGTAGCAAGAGCACCAGCTGCTTCGGCTCTACATTTTCGGGAGGTTTATGTTCGTATGTGTTCAAAGACTGCATCGGGCAATTTTAAACCACTGGATGCACCAAGTCATCAGGATTTTTATTCACGGGCCGTCATATTTGTGCTTATTAGGGCTATGGCTAAAAAAATCCTTTTCATTGCCCTTGCCCTCACCGCACTTGCCTGCACACCAGCCAACGCCCAAACGTTACAGGACACCACAGCTGCGCGCGTTAAACAAGCCGAGGATAAAAACTATATCAGCCTGGCGATTGAAAATGACTCGCTCGGCGGCGGCACCGATCGTTTTTACACCAGCGGCGTGCGCTTTAGCTGGTTCAACGTCAACACCCCCGTCCCCGAAGGCATTGATACGCTGGCCGATATGGTGCCAACTTTTGACCTTAATGAAACCACCAGCACATTTTTCTCGCTCGGTCATAATATCTATACACCCGACGATATAAAAATTTCCGGACCGCAAAACGGTGACCGCCCCTGGGCCGCCTGGCTTTACGGCTCGGTTGGTATGGCCACCTTTACCGACAATCACATTGATGAGCTTGAACTAACACTCGGCGTTGTCGGCCCGGAAGCGCTCGGCAAACAAGCGCAGAAATTCATTCATACCCACATCACCAACTCACCAACGCCACGTGGCTGGGACAACCAGCTTGATTTTGAACCGGGCATTATCCTGTCATGGCAACGACGCTGGCCAGTGGCCTTTAATTACAAGATGGGTGATTACCTTTTACGCGCAGAGCCCAACATCAATCTCTCACTCGGCAATGTTTATACTTACGCCGGCACAGGCATAACATTTGTCTTCGGCCCCTACCAAAATTATTTCCAGGACACCCCACCGCGCGTGCGCCCATCCATGCCCGGCACCGGATTTTTTGAAACCCCGGATCAGGACTGGAGCTGGCATGCTTTTGCCGGGTTTGATCTACGCGCCGTTGGCCGCAATATTTTCCTCGACGGCAACACCTTCACCGACAGCCCCGATGTCGACAAAAAACCGCTGGTTGGTGATGTCAGTGCCGGAGTAGCTTTCACCTATGATGATTACCGTCTGTCCTATTCGATCAATGGCCGCTCACAGGAATTTGACGGCCAGGGCGCCGAAAGTGTTTTTGGCGCGCTTACTTTAACCACCCGTTTTTAACACTTCCCGTACCAATTTCTTTAGGCTATGATGTCTCCGAAAGAGACATTGTACATGAAGTATGACTTATTACATATCCAGGGAAAACCCTACGTTCTGGTGCCGTTGCATGATTACCGCGGCCTCACCAACGCACAGGAAGATGACAAACTTCCGGAAGAGATTCTCGACCGCCTAACGGCTCAGGAAGAAAACCCGGTGAAAATCCTGCGCAAACATCACGGCATGACTCAGGCCGAACTGGCGCGCGAAGCCGGCATCTCCCGCCCGTACTTAACCGAAATTGAAACCGGGAAAAAAGATGGCTCGATCCGCGCAATGAAATCTATCGCACAAGCTCTTCACGTTAATGTCGGAGTTTTAGCGGCCTAGCCGTTATTGAACACCTGAAAGGCCTGGTCGAGATCTTCTAGCAAATCATCAACGTCTTCAAGCCCCACCTGCAAGCGTAACAACATCCCCTCTTCTTTCCATGGAACGGTCTTACGGTATCCCATCTCAGTTTGCGGCTGGAGTAAGCTCATATACCCACCCCATGACGAGCCAATGGGAAACAGCTCCAGAGCCTCAATAAAACCACGTATCTTTTCTTTATCAGTCTCTTTTAAAAGAAAACTCAAAACGCCATTGGCACCGCTGAAATCACGCTTCCAAAGCGCCTGCCCCGGATGATCGGGTAGCGCTACATAGTAAACCTTCTGCACTTCATCGCGACCCTGAAGCCACTGCGCAATCTTAAGTGCGCTTTCTGCTGATTGTTCCATACGCATTTTCATGGTGCGCAAGCCGCGTAACGCTAGAAACAATTCTTCGGACCCCGGGCACATCCCCATATCGACATGCGCTCTTTTTAGCTTCTTATAATTAACCTCATTATCGGCAACCGCATAACCCAAATTGACATCGGCATGGCCGCCTATATATTTGGTCGCAGCACAAACTGAAATATTGACGCCGTGCTCTATCGGCCGGTACAGCAATCCACCCGCCCAGGTATTATCCATGATGGTAATAATATCCTTTGCTTTGGCTTCCCTGACGATAGCCGGCACATCCTGAACCTCAAACGTCGCTGAGCCCGGCGATTCCAGATAAATCACAGCCGTGTTGTCTTTAATCAAATCCTTGATCCCGGCTCCAATCAGCGGATCGTAATATTCCACCTCAACCCCGAAACGCTTCAACAATCTCTCACAGGCAAAGCGCGTCGGCGGATAAATACTGTCACACATCAGCAAATGATCGCCTGCTTTTAAAAACGCCATCAACGAAGCGGTAATCGGCGCCAGTCCGGTCGAAGAGCTCACGCATCGATATCCTCCTTCCAATTCTGCCATCGCATCCTCAAAATGACGGCTGAGCGGATGCCCGACATTACCATAGGTAAATTTCTGCCCCTTTTTGGTTTCAAATGTCTCAAGGTCTTTATATTGAATGGTCGAGGCGCGCACGATCGGCGGATTCATAATGCCGTAATAATCCTCCGGATCACGGCCCAGATGCACAAGCTTGGTTTTTTCTCTGTAATTTTTTGTCATGCCTCTACCGTATATTTCCTGTCATGTTGCAAAGCCGGAATTGATCGCCGCGCCTTTGCCACCTCTTCCAGATTTAGATCCGCAGCTATAATACCGACTTCCTCGCCTGCCGCAGCAAGAATCTCACCCCACGGGCTGATAATCATCGAATGACCATAGCTTTGTTTCATGCCCATATGATCGCCGCATTGATCTGCCGCCAGCACAAAAGACCCGGTTTCAATGGCCCGCGCCCGCAAGAGCACCTCCCAATGTGCCTTGCCTGTGGGAACCGTAAACGCAGCGGGAATCGTTAAAATCTCCGCGCCGTTTTTGGCCAAATCACGATAAAGATGTGGGAACCGGACATCATAACAAACCGATAATCCCAGTTTGAAATCCTGACAGTCTGAGACCACCAATCGGTCGCCCGGCGTAAAAACATTACTCTCCCACCAACTCTCACCCGTTGGCAAATCAACATCGTAAAGATGAATTTTATCGTATGAATCCTGTAAACTTCCATCCGGCGCAAACAAAAACGAACGGTTGGCAACCTTATCGCTTGCCGTTTTAATCAACATCGAACCAATCACAAGATGAATAGAAAGCTCTTGTGCCAACGCCGCAAAAAACGCCACCCCCGGATGCTCATCCTGTACAAAAGATTCTCCAACACGATCCGCGCCCCGTGGCAACACCTGGTCGGTCACCTCAGGGGTCACAACAAGCTGTGCACCACCAGAAACTGCTTCCCGGATCAAACCTTCCGCAACTTTCAAATTTTCCTGAACATCTGAACCGCTTGTCATCTGCACGCAAGCGGCTTTCAAAACATCAGCCATTCAACATCTCATCCAGCTTGCCTTCGTCATCGAGCTTATGCAGACCATCGGATCCACCCTGCACCAGATTATCATTGATAAAAATCTGCGGCACTGTCCGCGCACCACCGGCCTTTTCCACCAGCTTGATCCGCGCTTCATCATCACTGCCAACATCAATTTCCGTATATTCAACACCTTTACGCTCCAACAGGCCTTTGGCCTTTACACAATAAGGGCAGGTCTGAGTGGTATAAATTTCTACTTTCGCCATAAGTGCTTCTCCTTTATAAATGACAGCAACAACCATAAAGAAGATAGATGACACAGAATTCTTGTCAAACGGATATCCTGATTGCGGGGGGTGGTATCGCCGGGCTGACGCTGGCCGCCATTTTGGGCCGTGCGGGCATTGATGTCTCTGTTATTGATAATTTCCCACCCGAGCCATTAAAAGACACAAAACCCTCCGCCCGCACCATCGCCTTGATGCAGGGCTCTGTGAATATCATCAAAGCCGCTGGCGTCTGGGATCAATGCAAAGACTTCTCCGCCGCGCTTAAAGCCATGCGCATCACCGATCATGACATCGACATCGAATTCGACGCATTCGAGATTGGCCAGGAAGAATTCGGCTTTAATGTCCCCAATTCAATTTTGCGCGCGACACTCTATGAACAAGTACAATCTTTGCCGTCTGTAACAACTTATATCCCGAACGCATTAGAAGATTACAAAATAGAGGACAACCACGTTATCGCTGAACTAAAGAATGGCGAAATCATCACCGCTCGCCTTTTGGTCGGGGCCGATGGCCGCAATTCATCCGTGCGCAAAATTTCCAACATTAAGTGTCGTGAGATTAAATACAAACAACACGCCATTACCTGCGTGATCAATCATTCAAACAGCCATGACAATATCTCGACCGAGTTTCACTACCCCAGTGGGCCCCTCGCGCTAGTGCCCCTACCCGGCAATCAATCCAGCATCGTCTGGGTTGAAACGCCAGAGCGCGCTGAAGAATTACTGGCCCTTAAAGAATCTACATTCATCGAAACCCTGCAAACACAAACAAACGGCCTTCTTGGCGGCATCATGCTAGAGACAAAGGCCCAGAGCTGGCCGCTCGGCTCTATCCGTGCCAAAACCCTGACCGCACCGCGCATGGCACTGATCGCCGAAGCCGCGCATGTCATGTCGCCAATCACTGCACAAGGGCTAAACCTAAGCCTGCGTGATGTTGCCGCATTGGCCGAGGTTATTGCTGATTGCCTGCGCCTTGGCCTAGATCCCGGCACGAAAACTATTTTAAAAAACTATGAAAGCCGCCGCCGCATCGATATAACCACGCGTGTTTTTGGTGTTGATGGTATGAACCGTATTGTCAGTAATGACATCCCGGCGCTTCAAAAATTACGCCAGAGCGGATTTAAGACCCTCGACCGTATCCCGCCACTTAAGAAAATAGCCATGCAACACGGCCTCGCCCCGCAAATTGATGAAAGCCGCCTCGCTGCCGGAAAGCCTCTTTAACCCTCGTAAGAACTCACCACTCGCGCCAACGTCAACACATGCACCCGCGCCGCACCCGCTTTTAACAAAACCTTCGTGCATTCCTTCACCGTCGAACCCGTCGTATAAACATCATCAACCAGCACAATCGTTTTGCCCTTCACCCGCTCTGCATAACGCGGATTAAATGCAAACGCTTTACGAACATTGTCGGCGCGCTCTTTCATCGCCATATGGCCCTGACTCTTTGTCGCCCGCACCCTTGCCAATCCATCAGGCAAACATCTCACCCCAATATGATTACCAAGCGCAAATGCAATCACCGCCGCCTGATTATAACGCCGCGAGAGCAGCCGCCAACGATGCAGCGGCACCGGCACCAAAAAATCGGCTTCGCCCAACATCTCTGCCCCCACCCGCTTCAACCACGGAACAAAAGCCTGCACCGCATGAATTTTATCGGAATGTTTAAAACCCAAAATCAAATCTCGGCTACGATTATTATATTTCAACGCCGAACGCGCGCTCGCAAAAACCGGACTATCTTTGATACATTCGGCACAATGGGTCTTATCCTCGACCTCGAATTCAAAGGAAATACCGCAGGATGCGCAAAAAGGATTGCCGATAAAATCCAACCCTGCCCAGCCTTCCGGGGCGATCATGCCCTGGCGCTCGACCATGTCCCCCGTCACCACGCAGCGCGGAGGTAGAACAATATCAATGGCTTGCGCCAATACGGAGCTCTTCATATTTCGATAAATCCAAAAATTTTGCATATTTTAGTCGATTTTGTGTAGGATGCGAGGATTTTCGAAAAACAGGACAAAAATGGCACAGGCCCTTAAAAGACAGGAACAGGAAGCGCAAATAGGCACAGAACAAACTCTGATGCTGGACCAGACGCATGAGCTGAGCGAGGAGCGCCAGGAACTGCTCAAGGACATCCCTTATGAAACTGTTCGCAAGGCCTGGTTTACCCTGTCTCATTTACTGCTTTCTGATGGAGCGCGCGTAGCCGATATGGGTTGCGATGACGGCTCTATGGCCTACACGATGGCTGTTTTGAATCCACAGATCAAAATTATTGGCGTTGATAAAAGCAAACGCCATATCAGCAAAGCTAAGGAGCTCTACAAAAGACACAACCTTGAATTTAAAACCGGCGATGTCTCCAGCAACCCTCTTGAGGAAAATTCACTTGATGCCATTATAAATTCTTTCATCCTGCATGAAGTTTATTCCTCTTCTCGTTATAATGAGCGCATTGTCAGCGATACGCTAAAAAAGCAATTCCAGATGCTTAAAGTCGGCGGCAGCATGTTCATCCGCGATTACGCCTGCCCACCGTCGGAACAAATGGTCCGCATTGAAATGCCTGACACCCCCAGCACCGGTGATGCCCTGGCAGCAATGTCTGAATCCGACTTACTGGTCTGGTATGCCGAACATGCACGGCCGCGCCACGACCCAGGCACAGGCGGGTTTTTCCTTGAAGAATTGCCGGCACGTTTCCCGAAAACAAGATTGTTCCGTCTGCCTTATAAATGGGCCTATGAATTTATTATGCGCAAAGACGATCGCAAGAAATGGGAAACCGAGCTGCCGATGGAATACACCTTCTTCACCGAGCTTGAGTTTCGCAAAGAGTTGAGAGCTCTTGGTGCCCGCGTTCAGTATTCTGGCCCATACTGGGATGAGAGAAAAATTGAAGAGCGCTTCGAAGGGCGGTTCCGTTTATATGAAGACAACGGAAAGCCGATCGGCAACCCACCAACCAGCTTCATTGCCATCGCCCAGAAGATGAAAGAGCGTAAGAGCCTTTATATTGAGGAACGCCGTCCATCGACAGACCAACATGAAAGCCTGCTTAAAATAACGGCTATGCGCAATCAACAAACGGGTGAACTATCGGATATTGTAACGCGCAATATGGAGATCGGTGAAATCCTTCCCTACAAAGTGACCGAAGACGGGCGCCTTAAAATCTTCCTGCATGATGGTATTGCCCGCTCGATCATTAACGCCGTGCCCCGCAGTGGCTCAAATCTCGACGGCAAGCGCTGGTCTTCACATATGGTTGAACCCGTTTCCTTTGATATGACCGCTATTGCCAGCATTAATGAGTTTGATGTTAAAAATACTGTGCGGTTTTCTCGTGATTATCTTGGCCTCAAGCCATCAAACAACGCTGTGATGGAACATGGTCCCGATTATTACCCTGCGCCCGATTATATTGATGAACGAATTCATACCTATTATCTGCGGGTCGAAAGCCCCACCAAGGAAATTGCACCGAAAAGTTTTGTCGGCTACGCTGCGCGTTTTCAGGCCAGAGGTACAATCCGCGAGCTAAGCGCACAACATATCCTGAACGCCATCACGATCGGCATTATTCCAAATGCGCGGCTGGAAATGCAGATATTATCGCTCTACCAGCATCTCGGAATCAAAGCGGAAAACTGGACCCAAAAAGAAATTGCCCTGCAACGCGGACAAATAACCGCCAAAGCGGATATGCGCCTGTTGCTCCAGAGCCTCAACGAAACCGACAGTCGTTTTCAAGACGTCAAGGGCACCACTGGCCAACTAAGAAGCATTCACTCCACCTTTGTGGAAGAAGGCCAAAGTCAGGGCGCCATCACGGGGCTTTCTTCCCAGGATGTTGACTTCGTCATTTCCGATGAAAAAACCGTGAATACGGCCGTCGTGCTGCCGCTCACCTCCAACGAAGAAGGTGACATGCATGCCGGTTTCTTGCTAAAGCATCTACCCGCACCCCAACGTCACGAAGGAAATGGTCTGACCATAAGCGCCCCGAGCTTTGATCTGCCGCCGGAAATAACAGACACCCAGACGGCCAAAAAATTTATTGCAGAGAAATTCAATGTTGCTCCTGAAATGGTTGTCAAACTTGGCGAAAGCTATTTTAGCCATGTCAGTATAACGCCACAGCGCATCCATCCTTTTGCCATCTCTGTGCCGCCATATCTCCCGGACGATCCTGAAATGCAGTTTATACCGGTCAGCTGGTTTATGATGTTGTGGCACAATTTATCGCGCGAACCTCATTTCATGTTAACGCTGGCGCGGGCTTATCGTTTTTTAAGCGATAGCACAAATTATGATATCAAGCTCAAATCACAAATGATTTTGGAAGAGCGTTTTTCTGCCGCCCAGCCTGACTGGTCGATGCCTTTCTCCTATGCACCCGTACCACGAGAAGATAAAAAACCAACGCCGCCAAAAACACAAAAGAAACAGGCGCCAAAAATCGTAACACCAAAAGTGCAAACCAAGGCTACAATAGCAGATGCTCAAAAATTCGAGAAAGAAATGGCCGCAAAACTGGAAAAAGAAATTCATGAAATCACGCAGGTGCTAAAGGAACAATATCCCGATGAAGACGGCCCCCGCCCAAACGTCACATGACACCGAACAAGACATAAAAGTCTTTGATCGCAGCCGTATCCGTCACAACCGGCAACGTGCCGCCGCCAATTTTTCTCAGCATAGCTTCATGTTCGACTGGGCTGATAAACAACTAAACGAACGCCTTGCCGATATAAAGCGGGAGTTTCCTCTCGCACTACAAATTGGAACCCGCGGCCCTGCCCCCCAATCAAGTAAAATAAACCATTTAATCTCGATGGACATTTGTAATGCTTCCATCATTGCCGATGAAGAATTCCTGCCTTTCGCCGGAGAAAGCCTTGATCTTGTCCTTAGCACGCTCAATCTGCATAGCACCAATGACCTGCCCGGTGCCTTACTACAAATCCGCAAAGCTCTTAAGCCCGACGGATTGTTCATCGCTTCCATGCTTGGTGGTGAAACACTACATGAGCTGCGACAAGTCCTAACGCAAGCGGAAATAAACATCAAAGGCGGCGCCAGCCCGCGTGTCTCCCCTTTTGCCGACAAACAACAAATGGGCGCCCTACTCCAGCGCGCCGGGTTTAACCTGCCGGTCATCGATTCAGACATTGTTACTGTTACCTATGACAACATCTTTAAACTCTTCCATGATCTACGTGGTATGGGAGAAGGAAATGCTATCTTTGCCCGCAACAAAACGCCACCCGGAAAAGCCCTGTTCCTGGAAGCCGCACGCCTGTACCAGGAACAATTCGCCGAAAAAGACGGGCGTATTGTTGCCAGCTTTGAAGTTATATTCCTACTGGGCTGGGCCCCGCATGAATCGCAGCAAAAACCCTTGCGTCCAGGCAGCGCCGAACATAGTCTGGCCGAAGCACTAGACACCAATGAACTCAAAACAGGAGACATCGCAGGCTCATGATAAACGTCACAATAGTGCCCGTCCTCGAAGACAACTATGCTTATCTTCTGGAAGCCGATAACGGTGAAACAGCCATTGTCGACCCCGGCGAATCCGGCCCTGTTATCGTTGCCTTGGGCGATAAAGACCTAAACCTGGATTATATTCTCAACACCCACCACCATAGCGACCACATCGCCGGCAACCGGGACCTCAAAAACGCCTATAATGCAAAACTGGCAGGCCCTGCGAAAGATTCACATCGCATTGCCGATCTGGATATAGAACTGGACGAAAGCAGTGTTTTTGAATTTGGTGGAGAACAAGCACAAATTTTTGAAACGCCCGGACACACGACGGGCGGCATATGTATTTATTTTCCGATTAGTAAAATTATTTTTACGGGCGATACTATTTTTTCGCTTGGGTGCGGGCGCTTATTTGAAGGAACGCCCGAACAAATGTGGGCCTCATTTCAAAAAATCATGGCCTTGCCGGATGATACAAAACTCTATTGCGGCCATGAATACACGCAAGGCGGAGCTCGCTTTTGCCTTACGGTTGAGCCGGACAATCCTGACCTGAAAGCTAGAGCGGAAGAGGTTAACGCTCTAAGAGAGGAAGAAAAACCGACGCTGCCTTCAACCATTGGCATTGAAAAGAAAACCAATGTCTTCCTGCGCGCCGGATCAGCAGATCGCTTTGCCGAAATTCGTAAGCTGAGGGATAATTTTTAGTTATCGTTTCTCTTAGGTTTGCCACGATTACGCTGTGGTTTTGGACTGGTACGCGCTGGCGGTGCGCTGTTGCCTGCTGCAGAATTACCACGATTATCATCATCGCCACTCTGATGACCGCGACCTTGTGCTCTGTGTGAAGGAATAGGGATTTTCTTGAGAGCGTTTTCGTCGCGCTCGCTAATGGCCATTTCTATCTCTAACCGCGACGCAACTTTACGAAGCTCATGAATAGCCTCCTGTAATGTTGCACGAACATCGCCATCTTTTTTATCGGTAGCCCACTTCGCGTATGACGCTACACATGTCTCGGAAGTTTCTTTTAGACGTCCTTGAATATCATCCATAACCCGGTTTCCCTTTCTCAATGCTCGCAAGAAGAGATACTTTAGCGGGACATAAATTGATTAGCAATAGGCAGAATCATTATTCGTTGCCGAAGATCGTGTTGATCTGCTGGCTCACCCGAATAAACGTCGTCCGCTTGGAAAGCTCCTTGAGCCGCCTTGCGCCGACATAGGTACAGGCTGAACGGACGCCACCCAGAATATCCTGCAAAGCCCCCGCCACATCACCGCGATAGGGAATTTTAACGCTCTTGCCTTCACTGGCCCGGTATTCAGCCACGCCGCCTTTGTGCTTTTTCATGGCGGCTTCACTACTCATGCCATAAAACTCCAGAAACTTTTCTCCGCCTTCCTCGACGATTTTTTGCTCAGACTGATCGTGGCCAGCCAGCATACCGCCCAACATCACAAAATCAGCACCGCCACCATAAGCTTTAGCAATATCACCCGGTACCGTGCAGCCACCATCGGCACAAATGAGACCTCCCAGACCGTGCGCCGCATCGGCACATTCAATAATTGCTGAGAGCTGCGGATAACCAACCCCGGTCATTTTGCGCGTTGTGCAAACACTGCCCGGACCGATCCCAACCTTGACCACATCAGCGCCGCTTAAAATCAGTTCCTCAACCATTTCACCGGTGACAACATTGCCGGCCATAATTGTAATGCCCGTATCCAGATCACGAATAGTTTTAACAAAATCAACGAATTGCTCGCTATAGCCATTGGCCACATCAATGCAAAGTTTCTCAATTCCCTTGCCCTGCTTCTGCACATCAGAAGCCAGAAATTCCTTCAGCTTGTCCTGATCATCATCGGTAATACCAATGCTGTACCAAACCCCTTCGCCACCATGCTTACCAAAAAATTCAGTCAAATCCTTGAGCGGATAATGCTTATGCAACGCCACCGTTAAACCATTACCATCCTTTTCAAATGCCTCGGCCATCGCAAATGTACCGACACCATCCATATTAGCGGCAATAATCGGCACACCATTAAAGCTATGCTCGCTCCACTTAAACTGAAATTCACGTGAAATGTCGACGTCCTTACGGCTGGCCAGAGTCGACCGTTTGGGGCGGATCAACACGTCTTTAAAATCTAACTTTGTACCTTCTTCTATGCGCATGTCTATTCCTTACGATTTAAACGCCCTACTTAAACACCGAAGCCGCCGCTTCCTGCGAGGCCTTCTTCTTGGTAATGTCCTCTTCCGCGCGCGAAATTTCGGCCTTCAACTCCTCTATATAGTCCTCAAGCTCACTGACTGACATATTTTCAAAATTACGCGGAAATCCTGCCGTTTTTGGCTTTGGCAGCTCTTCATCGAACATCATAGCACCTCTAATCTTAATCAAACATTAAGAGAGAATTTCTTGTATTTTCCCTCGCAATCCCCTATATAAGGGGCGTTCCCTATACATTGCAAGGTTTGAAAAACCGTTGATCCAAGGAACAGGATCGCGAAACACCCTTATTTTTCAAACCCATAAAGGAGATTTAAAGATGGCACGTGCAGCAAAAACAACAACTGAAAAACTCTTAATGCCCAAGGCGACAGCTGTGTGGCTTATTGAGAATACAGCCCTTACATTCAGGCAAATCGGCGAATTTACGCTTCTGACCGAGATTGAAATCGAGGCACTGGCCAACGAAGATATCGGCCGCGGCCTGGTTGGTCGCCACCCGATTGAAAACGGTGAACTCACCCCGGAAGAGCTGGAGCGCTGTGAAAAAGATGCAGATGCCAGCCTCACAATCGCCAAACGCGAACTGCCACCTGTACAGGGCCGCGCCAAAGGGCCGCGCTACACACCTGTATCCAAGCGTGGTGACA
Source organism: Micavibrio sp. (assembly GCA_021604545.1). GTDB lineage: Bacteria > Pseudomonadota > Alphaproteobacteria > Micavibrionales > Micavibrionaceae > UBA5701. The sequence goes on along the minus strand of BQJE01000001.1, from coordinate 186,769 downwards.
AGCCTGATGCGATTTCTTACATCATTAAGCAAAACCCTGAAATTAGCGATGCGCAGATCTGCAAGCTAGTTGGTACGACCAAGCCAACGATTGCTGCTGTGCGTGACCGTACACATCCGAACAGCTCTAGTCTGCGCCCGCGCCACCCGGCCGAGCTGGGACTTTGTAGCTATCAGGAATACGAAACAGCCTACAACAAAGGCTTAAAGGCTGCTGGTAAGGACCCTGAAGCCGTCAAAGCCGAGCGCGCTGCACAGCTTGAAAAAGAGCGTAAGGAACGTGAAGATGGCCAGGATGATAACAATATGTCGTCCGATGCATTTGACTTCTCGAACTTCCTGACCAATACGAACAGCACGTCCGAAAAAAGTGAATAAAGAAACGGCCGGTCATCTCTGAACCGGCCGCTTTTTTCTCCTAATATAGAATATTTATCAGGCTGTGGATGATCGCCCAAGCCCTTCGATCTCCTCTTTAAGGACAAGTTTTTGCTTTTTTAATTTCTGCAGATAATAACTGGCGGCGGACGGCCTTTGCTGTTCTTTTTCTATACGCATAGATAACGCAGAATGCTTTGCTTTAAGCGCTTCAATACGGGAACTCTGTGAGGAAGTCATTGCTTGTGCAGCCATATTATTCTCCTGTTCGTTTATAAATTGTCGGTATAGATTGCCTCCACGCTACTCCATTCATACGGCTTCCTGCAAAAAAATCGACCCGATTAAAGCACAAAAAAGGATTCATCCTTTTGTTATAAACACTTATAATGTTTGCTAATATTGTTACTTTGGGTCGTGTTGTGCCTCGCCACTATAATTTTATTACACCGTGATTCGCATCTATAAACTATTATGGCATATACGAAAGGCGTGCGTCAAAAAAAAGGGGGCGTATCATCAATTGAAGGATTTTGTGTGGCTAGAGCTTAAATACCACGCCCTGCGCCAGTGGCATTTCGTCTGAATAATTCACGGTTTGGGTCTGTCTTCGCATATAAACTTTCCAGGAATCTGAGCCACTTTCACGACCACCGCCAGTTTCTTTTTCACCACCAAACGCGCCACCAATTTCTGCACCGCTGGTTCCAATATTCACATTGGCGATGCCGCAATCACTACCGGTGGCTGACAAAAATCTTTCCGCTTCCCGTACATTCTCGGTAAAGATACACGATGACAACCCTTGCGGCACATCATTATGCATCTCGATCGCCTGCTCCAGATCAGAATATTTCAAGGTATACAAAATCGGCGCAAAAGTTTCATGCATCACCACATCACTCTGCCCGGACATTTCAACAATCGCCGGTGCGACGTAAAACCCACCCGGCACATTATCAGTAACACGCTCGCCGCCAACCAAAACCTTACCACCTTCGGCCTGCGCTTTTTTCAATGTGTCCTGCATGCCCTCAAAAGCCGCTTCATCAATCAATGGTCCAACCAGCGTATCGCTATCCAGCGGATCACCAACCCGGATCTGCCCATAAGCCTTCACCAGCGAAGCCACCAGCCCATCATAAACACTCTCATGCACGATCAATCGCCTGAGAGACGTGCAGCGCTGCCCACAAGTCCCAACCGCACCGAACAAGATCGCTCGTACCGCCATTTCCAAGTCCGCCGTGGGGGAAACCACCATCGCGTTGTTACCACCTAGCTCAAGCAAGCTCCGCCCCAACCGTGCCCCAACACGCGCACCAACATCTCGACCCATCACTGTGCTGCCCGTCGCACTGACTAGTGGAATATTTTTGTTATCCGCCAGCGCCTCACCAACATCACGCGCACCGATGAGAACCTGCGACAAATTATCCGGTATGTCATGACCGGCTGCTTTAAATTTCTCTACTGCACGGTCAAATAAATTCTGACACGCCAGCGCCGTGATCGGTGTTTTCTCCGACGGCTTCCAGATAAGTGCATTCCCGCACACCAGCGCCAGCGCCGCATTCCATGCCCACACCGCCACCGGAAAATTAAATGCCGAGATAATGCCAATCACCCCCAGCGGATGCCAGGTTTCGCGCATGTGATGGCCGGGCCTCTCAGAAGCTATTGTCAAACCGTATAATTGCCGCGACAGACCAACCGCAAAATCGCAGATATCAATCATCTCCTGCACTTCTCCAAGCCCTTCGGACAAAACCTTACCGCATTCCAGCGTCACCAGTCTGCCCAGATCATCCTTGTTGCTACGTAACTCCTCGCCCAGCAAACGTACAAATTCACCGCGCACCGGCCCCGGCACAGCCCGCCATGTCGCGAATGCTGCCTGCGCTTTATCAACGGCTGGCGCGACATCCTTGGCTTTATGCTGTTGCAACGCCCCTAGTTTCGCCCCATCAAGCGGCGAATAAACCTCAAGGTCACCCTTAGCTAGAGCACCCGCATCAAGCCCAAGATTTTTTAAAACGTCATTCGTTTTACTCATTATGATCCCCTTAAAAACCCGATGGGTTTTGTTCTAAATGATCGAGTTCCTCTGTCGTGCTCACCCGCCCCAATACTTCATTCCTGTGCGGAAAACGCCCGAATTTTTCGATCACATCCCTATGCCGCTTCGCGTAATCATACCCGGCCGGGTTGTCATCACCCATCGCCTTCATCAACTCAACCGAACGGTTCTGATCATTTAACTCTTCACTATGCTGAAACGGCACATACAAAAACCCGCGCTTGACCGGCTCCAAAATCTGATCAAACCCTTTGTTGATCGCTTCCTTTACAACCAAAAGCGCCTTACGGTCCGTACCAAACATTTCCGCCTTGCCACGAAACATATGGCGCGGGAACTGATCCAGCAAAATACAAAGCGCCAGCGCCCCCTCTTCATCGACGGCCCAGTTATCACAGAGACCATCCTTGGCCATCTCATATGTTGACAGGAATTTTTCAGTAATCAGGGAATCAAGTTCCGGGTTGCTTTGAAACCATTGCTGTGGCTGGACTTCTTCAAACCAAAAATGGAGAATTTCATATTTCGTATCGCGCATAACTGAAACCGTAAGGTTAATCTTTTAACTTATCTATGAGTTTAACCATTTTATTCTCTGCGACACCAGCCCGCCATGTAAAAAACAGCGACGGCACAAGGCTCACAACAAAAAAGCCAGCACTGATCGGATTCATAATCGCCGTCTTGATATCACCGTCAAATTTTTCAAAATAAAAATAGGCAAACGCCCCGAGACCACCAACAAGAAAAATAATAGCGAAAGCGCTGTATATTTTGGAGCGAATAAGAAGTTCTTTTACTTGCTCTTTACTCATGACCTCTAAACTTTAATGAACATCCGACCAGATCTTGCGCTTCACACCATACATAACGCCCGCAAAGACCAGCAGGAAGATAATCACTTTCATCCCGGTGCGCTTGCGCGTCTCCATATATGGGTCCCCGGCCCAGGTCAGGAACTGCACCACGTCACTGGCATATTGATCGACCGTGTCCGGGCTACCGTCTTCATAGGCCACCTGCCCGTCGGAAAGCGGCGGCGCCATCGCGATAACATGGCCAGGCATATATTTGTTCCAGTGCTGACCTTCAAGCAAATGAGCATCATGCGGTGCGTCTTTATAACCAGTCAGGAGCGCATGCACGTAATCCGGTCCGTGATGCCGCGCCTTAATAATCAGCGACAGATCCGGCGGCAACGCACCGCCATTGGCATAGGCTGCAGCCTTGTCATTTTCAAACGGTGATGGAAACTGATCGCTGGGCCGCGCCGGGCGCTCAAACATCTCGCCTTCATCATTTGGACCGTCCATCACGGTATATTCACCGACAATTGCCTTCACTTGGCTTTCGTCATAGCCAAGATCAGTGAGATTACGAAACGATAACTGCTTCATTGAATGGCAGGACGCACAAACCTCGCGGTACACCTTATAACCGCGCTGCAACGCCGCTTTATCGTACGTGCCATTAACGCCACTAAAATGCCAATGATGATGCGGCGGCTTCACGGTTTCTCCACCGCCGGCAAAGCCAGCCACAGGCATCAGAACCAAAACCGCAAAAAGGAGGGCAAAGCGCATCATCATGCTTTCTCCCTTTCCGTCTTCAACACTGCATCATGGATCGACTTGGGCAAATCTTTGCCCTTCTCGGTATTGTTGAGCCACGGAATAATCACCAGGAAGAACCCGTAATAATACGTTGTGCACAAAATCCCTATCAGCGTCATTGGCAAACCAAAGAACACGGCATCAGCGGATTGCGACCCGACATAGCCAAGCATACAAAACACCGCGAGAAAGACGAGCAAGAAGAATTTATATTTCGGACGATACCGGGCACTGCGGATCGGATGCGTGTCCAACCACGGCAGGATGAGCAACAAACCAATTGACCCAAACATCGAAATCACCCCGCCAAGCTTGGCAGAAATGATCGTAATCTCGGTAAAGGGAATACCAATATCAAAGGTAATCGCCCGCAAAATTGCATAGAACGGCAGAAAATACCATTCCGGCACAATATGCGCCGGCGTCACCAGCGCATTGGCCTCTTTGTAATTATCCGGATGCCCCAGATAATCCGGCGCATAAAACACAAACACGCAAAAAATCACCAGAAACACCAGCAAACCAAACGTGTCTTTCATCGTGTAATAGGGATGAAACGGTAGCGTATCCTGCTTGCCCTTGGGCTCAATCCCGCTCGGATTGTTCGAGCCGCAAATATGCAGCGCCCAGACATGCAGAAAAACAACCGCCAGAATGACGAACGGCATCAGATAATGCAGGGCAAAAAATCTGTTCAGCGTCGGGTTATCAATGGAAAACCCACCCCACAGCAAGGTCACTATACTATCGCCGACAAAAGGAATGGCTGAGAACAAATTGGTAATAACGGTAGCGCCCCAATAGCTCATCTGACCCCAGGGCAGCACATAGCCCATAAAGGCTGTTGCCATCATCAGCAGGAAAATAACCACGCCCAAAATCCAGAGCAACTCACGCGGCTTTTTATACGATCCGTAATACATGCCACGAAAAATATGGATGTACACCGCAATAAAAAAGAAAGAACCCCCGTTCATGTGAATATCACGCAGCATCCAGCCCCAGTTCACATCACGATCAATCCGTTCAACAGAATCAAACGCCATATCGACATGCGGCGTGTAATTCATCGCCAGGAAAATCCCGGTGGCAATCATCGCGATCAGCATAAACATTGCAATCGCACCAAAATTCCAGAAATAATTAAAATTACGCGGCGTTGGGAACACGCCGTATTCCTTCTGCATCAACGTGAACAGAGGCAACCGCTCGTCAATCCAGTTAACGACCTTGTTATCAAATTCTACGCGCTCACCACTGCCCATCGGTCTAACCAATCTTTATCAAAGTATCACTGAGAAACTCATAGGGCGGCACAGCCAGATTCTTCGGCGCCGGCCCTTTGCGAATACGCCCGGATGTATCGTAATGCGAACCATGACACGGACAGAACCAGCCGCCATATTCGCCCTTACTCTGACTTGTCTTCTGCCCCACCGGAACACAACCCAGATGCGTACAAATGCCGACAACAACCAACCACTCATCTTTGTTCTCTTTAATTCGCTCTGAATCGTCCTGCTTGTCGCTCAACTCCGCCTGATTAACAGCACGCGCCTCTTCAATTTCTTTGTCCGTGCGATGACGCACAAAAACCGGCTTGCCCTGCCACATCACCGTGATCGACTGACCCTTAGGAATTTTGTCTAAGGGTACTTCCGTTGTTGAAAGCGCCAGCGTATCAGCCGCCGGGTTCATTGAACTCACAAAGGGCCAGGCCACAACACCGGCACCAACCGCGCCGAAAGAACCCGCCGTCAGGAACAGAAAATCCCGGCGCGTTTCACCCTCATCATCGTGATCTATCGACTTGCTTCCTGCCGCCATTTTTATGTAACACTAAATAATTATACGAAAGGTAATCAGAGAAGAGTTTTTACTTCTCTCTTTATAAATCATCAACCCTGCTATATCCACATCTGTATGAGAAATACACAATTTTCCACAGCGAAATGATGAAAGTCTGTCTTTACCAGCCGGATATACCTCAGAACGTGGGCGCGATGATGCGCCTGTGTGCATGCCTTGGTGTACCGCTGGATGTTATCGGCCCCTGCGGATTCGTCTGGGACGAGAAGAAAATCAGGCAGGCCGGAATGGATTATGTCGATAAGGTCACCCTCACCCGCCACAGCTCATGGCAGCAATTTATAGCCTCAAACCCGGATGTCCGCATCATCCTGATGACCACAAAGACCGACACGCCCTACACTGCTTTTGAGTTTCAGGACGGTGATATCCTGCTGGCCGGGCGCGAAAGTGCCGGCGTGCCGGATGATATTCATGACGCTGCCCATGCCCGTATTGCCATTACGATGCAAAATGACTTAAGGTCGCTCAACATCGTCAACGCCACCGCCATGATACTGGGCGAGGCCTTGAGACAGACAGGAAACACTTGACAAAAAAGGATTTATTTCCTATATTGTTCGCACAAAAATGTAAGCAATACAACAGGATAAAGATTACGGAAATATTGTTTTTAAGGAACAGAGAGAAGGATGCCGATTAATAATTTTAAAACAAGGGCTTATATACGATTTTTGCGGACATTTTCCTTTTGTATTCCGGGCACCCCCTACCCCACCCCCCTAAAAAAATGAGGAACAAACTCGGTAACTTTATTATGCAAGCTAAAACAAAAACTTACACGAAAGATAAAACGCTAGAAGAACGCCAGAACGAAGCTTCTTCATGGTTCCGCACCCTGCGTGATCAAATCTGCGCAGAATTTGAAAAAATCGAAGGTGAACTGGCCTCCGGCCCGAAAATGACCCTTGAGCCGGGCCACTTTGAACGCAAAAACTGGGACCGCAAAGAGGACGGGGGCTTGCCGCGCCGTAGCGGCGAAGCCGTGCAGGCGGGCGGCGGCGAAATGTCGATCATGCGCGGCCGCGTCTTTGAAAAGGTCGGGGTCAATATCTCCACGGTTCACGGGTCATTTTCCGAGGAATTTCGTGAGAAAATACCCGGTGCGGATGAAAGCGGCGGCGCGTTCTGGGCTGCGGGTATATCCCTGGTCGCCCATATGCAATCCCCGCTGGTCCCGGCCGTTCACATGAACACCCGCATGATCTGCACCTCCAAAACATGGTTTGGCGGCGGCATGGACCTCACGCCGATGATTGAGGATGCCGAAGACACCAAAGCCTTCCACGCGGCGCTCAAAACCTGCTGTGACCGCCATGGGGAGGGCCTTTACAAGGAATACAAAGCCTGGTGTGACCGCTATTTCTTCCTGCCCCACCGTGACGAGCCGCGCGGCGTTGGCGGGATTTTCTACGATTATTTAGAGAATGACTGGGATTCGGATTTTGCCTTCACCAAAGATGTCGGGCAGACTTTTCTTAGCATTTATCCACAATTGGTGCGCAAATCCATGAACCGCGACTGGAGCAACGAACAGCGCGAAATTCAACTGGTCAAACGTGGTAGATATGCTGAATTTAACCTGCTTTACGACCGCGGCACCCAGTTTGGGCTCAAGACCGGCGGCAATACCGAGGCCATCCTGATGTCCCTTCCCCCCGAAGTAAAATGGCTCTAAAGCCTTGGCAATGATATTTTTCTTGCATATAAATGCTTCTTTGCTGTATAAAACTACAAATAATTAACATAACACATTGGTTTGAGGAGAGAGTTTTTGGAGAATACTGATAAAACTAAATTTACGCTTGATAACGAATCAAATGTTTTGATATTTGGAACAAAAAACCCTGCTCAACTATTATGTGAGCATGTTGGTGAGGTCACTCCTCAGGGGCATGTTCTTAGGAAACCCCATTCTCAGGTGGTTCAAGGGAAATATTACTTAAAGAATACTAACTCCCAAACAAACCCAACAAAAGCACCAGTCACTAGAATTATTCCTACTGTGCTCCCTTTGAAGGATATGAATCTGGGAAGAGGCCATATAACAACAACAATGAATGAACAAATCGTACCTCCACCCAATACCCTTTATAGGCTTACCGAGAGAGAAAACGGAAAAACACCTCAGGTCAACTACCTCCTTTTTAGAGAAGGGTTGGCAGCACAGGTATTTCCTGCAAAGGATAAACTTGATTTTATGAGGCAATTTAGAGCAACACTTGAAACTCCTGCACCCACTAGCTTTTTAGACCTAGTTAGAAATGCGCAACCAGCAGCAGAAGCTTAGAAATATAAAATTACGGTATAAAACAACAGATAACAAACATAACGAAGGAGTAAGAAATGGAAACCTTAAGAAAGACAGCAGATATGGACGGAATTTTTCTGGTAAGGGAAGGAAAACAAACAGAAGTGCTCGTACCCGAAGGCCAGCACCCTTTTGATGTCGTTACGCAAACAGCGGAAAAAAACAGGGGTTGTTTTGTAGAATATGACGGTTTGTTACCCTCTAACTTTCCAACTAAACAGGTTGTAGTAATGACAGGTAAAAGAGAGGAAGACGGGCCAGATGTAGAAAGCATAGGGGAAGGGGAAGCAAGAAAAAGGTTAACGGCTGCATATCCTGTTAGGAATTTTACAGGATCCTCTGACAGTAAGAAGGGAAGTGTTGTTAGGGCTATTGTATTTGAGTTTTAAGACAAGCTTCCTTATCAGCTACAAATCCTTCACCAATCCACCATTCTTCGATTGCTGAGAGTTTTTGGCCAAGCGCCGGCCCTTCGGGGATCCCGGCCTTCATCAAATCGTCACCAGACACCGGTAAATTCGGAACCTCCCAATTCTGAATGATATCCAGAGCCTTGGGCGCAAAACCATTCACAACGCGGTCGAGCACAACCTCGAGGGTCAATGCCTGCGCCGTTGCGACGCGGCCATGACGGTAAACCGCAACCTTGACCGATTGCTCATTACCCAGATCATCCATCTCCAGAACCTTTGATAGCGACTCAATATCTTTTCGGAACACTTTGGGAAATAAGAGTAATTTCTCCATATTGTTTACATTATCAAGCTTCATTCCGGCCAGCACAAACAGCCGCGATGGCAGCGCAATCAGACCATAGCGCTTTTGAAATTCACAAAAATGACCCAGCAATTTCGGGTCATATTCTGGATAAAAAAATTCATTCAATACATTGTTATCAAACATTATCCTCAGAATATCCTCCGGCTTATCCACGGCTATAATCTTGAAAAATTCCTGGGTAATCCGCTCCGCTGAAAGTGTCGCAATTTTGTCCGCAGCCACCTTACAAGCCGCCAGCGCTCCCGCATCAATCTCGCCTTCGCCATATAACGCATGAAAACGAAACAGCCGCAGAATCCGTAAGTAATCCTCGGCAATCCGCTCCGTCGACTCACCCACAAACACCACCTTGCGTGCCTTTAAATCAGCCAATCCCTGCCCTGTCGGATCAAAGATATTCCCCTCCATATCAGCCAGCAGCGTATTCATCGTGAAATCGCGGCGCTGTGCGTCCTCTGCCCAATCCTCGGTAAACGCCACAACAGCGCGTCTGCCGTCAGTTTCCACATCCTTGCGCAGGGTGGTAATTTCAAAGCCCTTGCCGCCCGAAACCGCCGTCACCGTGCCATGCTCAACACCTGTTGGAACAACCTTGATACCTGCGGCTTCCAGCCTTTCCGCAGCTTCTTCCGGCGTTAAAATCGTAGCAATATCGATATCCTCGACATCGCGCATCAACAGCGTATTACGCACGCACCCGCCAACAAACAGCGCCTTCCCAAGCCCTAACGCATCTATAACCGCCACTGTTTCCGGCGCTTTCATCCACTGCTGTAGCTCTATTTTTTGTACAGATTCCATTTCGTATCCTCTCCAGAGTCTATAGACTAGAGCTCAGACTCAAACAAGGAGTGGTCACGTGAACAGCCCAGCAGAAAATATCGAAAAAACCCTCGCCGATGCATCCCAAAAGCTAATCAATGCCCGCACAGAAATCGGCAAGGTTATTTTCGGGCAGGATTCAGTCATCGACCAGACATTGATTACATTGATGTCCGGCGGCCATGTTTTGCTCATTGGCGTTCCTGGCGTTGCCAAAACATTGCTGGTGGAAACAGTCGCGCAAGTATTGGGACTCTCCTCAAATCGTATTCAGTGTACACCTGATTTGATGCCGGCTGATGTTCTGGGCTCGGAAGTGCTGGAAGAAGATTCAACCGGCCATCGTTCTTTCCGCTTCATCAAAGGTCCGGTCTTTACACAATTCCTGATGGCTGATGAAATCAACCGCGCGAGCCCACGCACACAATCCGCATTGTTACAGGCCATGCAGGAACATGAAGTATCCGTCAGCGGTCAGCCGCATGCTCTGCCCGAACCGTTCCATGTTCTGGCCACTCAAAACCCTATTGAACAGGAAGGCACCTATCCCCTGCCCGAAGCGCAACTTGACCGCTTCATGATGCAAATTGATGTCGATTACCCCGGCGCCGATGCCGAACGTCAGGTTCTACTCGCCACCACAACAAATGATAAAGCCATGGTATCAGCCATATTAAATAAGAACGACGTCCTGAGCACACAAGCATTGGTGCGTGACATGCCAATCGGTGAAAAAGTTGTCGATGCGATTTTAACACTTGTGCGGCGTGGCCGCCCCGGCGCTGATGCACCGGATATTGTAAACGAATACGTAGCATGGGCTCCAGGCCCGCGCGGCTCGCAAGGGCTGATGCTGGCCTCCCGCGCAAAAGCCCTACTCGATGGCCGCGAAGCACCCTCAATTGACGATGTGATTGATCTGGCCGCGCCTGTCCTAAAACACCGCATGGCCCTCAACTTCAAAGCCAGGGCCAATGACATTGATGTAGACGATGTGATTAAAGAACTTTGCCAAGGGTTATAATTTTGCCAGGGTTTAACTTTAAATGAACATCGTCCCCGCCACCCTGAAACTACATCATAGCGCCGAAGAAGTAGCGTCCAATCTGCCCGCCCTGATGCTCAAAGCGGAAAAGGCTGTCGCTAGTATTTTACAAGGCGAACACACGCAAAAAAAATCCGGACAAGGTGAAAAGTTTTGGCAATTTCGTGATTACGTCCCCGGTGATCGTCCGCAGGATATTGACTGGCGGCAATCTGGCAAAACCGATCACATCTATATCAGGCAAAAAGAATGGCAAACAACGCAAAGCGCTATTTTCTGGTGCAATAAAACCGCGAGCATGGATTTTAGCTCTGATGAGAAATATCCTTCAAAGGCTGAAACAGCAAAAATACTCACACTAGGCATGGCACTTCTTATGACCCGCGCCGGTGAACAAGTCGGGATTTTTGGCGGCTCCCGAACAGGCCGCACAGAAGCCACCCTACACCGTATGGGGGAAACATTATGCAGCACCGAGAATAATTTTGAGGAACTCCCTGACCCTTACGCCTGCACATTGCCACGCCATTGCTCTTTGGTACAAATTGGTGATTTTTTAAGCCCGCCAGATTACATTGAAAACGCTTTTAAAAAACTATCTGCTCATACTGATAACGGTCTTGTGATCCAGGTTCTCGATCCGGCAGAACTTGAATTGCCTTATTCGGGCCGCTTTATCTTCGAAGACACCACGACAAAAGTTCAGGAACAGGTTAATCACGTGGATTCTATTCGCGAAAGCTACAAACAGCGTATTAAAGAACACATAAGCGCAATCCAAAACATTTGCCGCGACCGTCAGTGGGAATACCACCTGCATGCTACAGATCATGATGTAAGCGATACCCTTATGAAGGTTTGGGAATCCATATCAAACCACAGTGCCTCCCAATCCATAGGGACGTCACCATGATGGCATTAATCAGCAATATCATTTTTATGAACCCCTGGATTTTACTCGGGGCAGCAGGCCTGCCATTACTGTGGTTTCTCCTGCGCATTATGCCACCGACACCGCAACGCATTGTATTGCCGACCACGCGTTTTCTGGCTGGACTGGTGCCGGAAACGCAAACACCCAGTCGCACCCCTTGGTGGATTTTACTCTTGCGTATCGCGGTGGCCGCACTTGTGTTACTCGCATTGGCACAGCCTGTTTACAACCCGGCTGGCGGCTTGCCCGGTAGTGGCGCTGTCCGGCTGGTGATAGACAATAGCTGGCCCGCGGCACAAACCTGGAGCAAACAAATACAGGCGGCAGAAGAATCTCTCATGCAGGCCGGGCGCGAAAAGCGCGAGATTTATATCCTGACAACAACCCCACCACCCGGCGAAAAAAAACCAGTGCAATATGGACCACTATCCTACACGGAAGGGCTGCCTATCCTGCGCGGACTTAAGCCATACCCATGGCCGGCAAGTTATAAAGGGGCGAAAGAAATTGTAGAAGAAAGACCACCACAAAAAACAGTGACCAGCATGTGGTTTTCCCATGGGCTTAATGAAGGCGGTATAGATAAACTTATCACGCCCTTACAAGCCCAGGGCGGCCTTCACTATATTTCTCCTACGCCTGGAAATTTACCGCTTTTGTTACGCATGCCGGAAAAAGCCGGATACGCCATTCAGGCTATAGTTGATGCGCCATCCAGCATTACGCCCGGACGCCCTGTCACGGTACAAGCTCTGGCAGAAGATGGCCGTGTTCTGGACCGGCAGAATATAACATTAGAGCCGGACAAGTTACCCACTACGGTGACATTCGATGTTCCTGAAACCCTGCGCAATAATATCAGTCAGTTTCGCTTTACAGGAAAAGCCGGGGCTGGCGGCATTCTCCTTCTTGATGAGCGCCACCGCAAGCGTAGTGTCGGCATTGTCTCCCCGCCCGAAAAAGCAGAAACCGCGCCCCTTGTTGAAGCAGGCTATTATCTAAAGCGTGCCCTTGACCCTTTTACAACGCTTCATTTTGGAGATATCCCAGAGCTTGTCGAGCAGGACCCCTCAGTTATTATTCTGCCAGACATTGCCTCAATGCCGCCGGAAACTCTCAACATGCTCGAAGACTGGGTCAAGAAGGGCGGATTGTTACTGCGTTTTGCCGGCCCAAACATGACACAAAATCAAAGCGATATTTATCTTTTGCCTGTCCCTATCCGCAAAAGCAGGCGCTCGCTGGACGGCTCTTTAACCTGGCAAGAGCCGGTAAAAGTTATGCCGTTTCCTGAAAACAGCCCTCTTTATGGACTGGATGTTCCGGGTGACATTACTGTGAGCCAGCAAATCCTTCCGGACGCATCACAGGATCTTGATCAAAAAATTTGGAGCACATTATCAGATGGAACACCTTTGGTTACGGCTTCGCCTCTTGACCAGGGATTGCTGGTTTTTGTTCATACCACTGCCACACCCGCATGGTCTGATCTCGCACTTTCGGGTTTGTTCGTCGAAATTCTGCAACGTATCATTAGTATTTCCGGCACATCGGCAAGCCAGAACACCAAAGTTGACGGTTATCTGGAACCCCGCCGCGTCCTTGATGGTTTCGGCAGCCTTCAAGACCCCGAAAGTTTTGTTCAATCAATACTGGCTGAGGATTTTAAAAATACGAAGCCAGATTCCACCCATCCACCAGGTCTATATGGACGCGGCGGTTACCAACAGGCTCTGAATACGGGAGAGCATATCGACAAGCTGAGAGCAGCCACCAATCTTCCGACCGGAGTCTTTGTTCAACATTACGGCAGTGATTTCGAAATCAACCTGATGCCGCTCCTTCTTTATGCCGCCCTGATTTTACTGTTAGCAGACTGGCTTATTATGATTCTAATTGCCGGTAATGGAAAACTTATTACCAAAAGAGTGTGGCGCAGCGCCGGCACGGCAGCAATAGTCCTCGCTCTTCTTATCACGCCTTTGCCAGCCAAAGCCCAGGGCAAAAACTACGCTGATGGGCTTTATCTCGCCTATATGCGTACCGGCGATACAGGCCTTGATAGTATAAGCCACCGCGGCCTTGAATCCCTGGCGGAGGTCCTCGCCCGGCGCACGTCGGTCGAACCGGACGGCGTTGCAGGCCTGAACCCCGAATATGATGAACTGGCATTCTTTCCTATTATCTACTGGCCCGTCACCACAACACAAACAAAGCTATCGCAAAAGGCTCTTAACAACGTACAGCACTATCTCGATCACGGCGGAACTATCCTGTTTGATACCAGAGACAGAAACTATACCGCTGGCTCTTTAAGCGGCACAAAAAATACAGAAAGCTTGCAGATCATGACGAGCGCCTTGAATTTACCGCCACTCATGCCAATCCCCGAAGGTCATGTCTTGGGAAAATCCTTTTACCTTCTCGATTCCTTTCCAGGCCGCTATACCGGCGGCACTTTATGGGTTGCCCAAGAAAGCGCCAATAGCCGTGACGGTGTTTCCTCTATAATTATCGGATCACATGACTGGGCCAGCGCCTGGGCCGCCGGGCGTGGCACACGATCTTCCATGGGAGGCTCGCACCAGCAGGAAATGGCACAGCGCTTTGGCGTTAACCTGGTTCTTTATGCGCTGACTGGAAATTACAAAGCCGATCAGGTCCACGTTCCTTTTATACTGGAAAGGCTGGGCCAGTAAAAAGATGAAAAATTTAGACACAGCTTTTGCCCTTCATTTTTCCCCGGCGCTGCCTTTAAGCTGGCTTGTCGCCGCAGGCATTGCTGGACTTATTTTGCTAACACTTGGGTTTCTGGGAAACGGGCGTGGTCTTGTACTGCGCATTTTGACTTTTGGCGTTTTTATGCTCGCACTTATAAATCCTTCTTTGCTTGAGCAGCAGCGTGAAGCCGTAAAAGATGTTGCCGTGATCGTCGTCGACCAAAGTCAAAGCCAGAAGATGGGGGAAAGAGAAGAGCGCAGAGATAACGCGCTCGAAGCTCTACAGAAAAAATTGGTGAAACATGACGATCTGGAGCTGCGGATCGTTAAAGCGCCCAGCAGCAAGGAAATACAAAAAGATACCAGACTTTTTGATGCCCTTGATCTTGCCATGTCTGATGTTCCACAAAAAAGAAGAGCAGGCGTTATCTTTCTAACCGATGGCCAGATTCATGATGTTCCACAAGACAGCGCACTCTTTGAGAAATACGGCCCAGTTCACGGCCTTCTGACAGGCGACAAAAGGGAACGTGATCGCCAATTGGTCATCCTTAAAGCCCCGGCCTACGGCATCGTCGGACAAAAAATTTCCATTCAGTATAAAGTTGAGGACACCGATAGCGCCAGCCAGTCAAACGCTACGGTCACGCTCAAGCGCCACGATGGAAAACCCGAAGTCTTTTTTGTGCCGGTAGGCGAAGAGCAAACCCTTGAAGTGGATATCGAGCATGCAGGACAAAATGTTCTGGAACTCAGCGTCGAAGCTATCCCCAAGGAAATCACGCTGGACAATAATCGTGCAGCGCTGCTGGTAAACGGTGTACGGGATAGATTACGCGTTCTTCTTGTTTCCGGGCAGCCACATGCCGGCGGAAGAACATGGCGCGATCTCCTGACATCAGACCCTGGCGTAGACCTTGTACATTTTACGATCCTACGCGAGCCTGACAAACTCGATAGCACCCCGCAAAATGAACTTTCATTAATTGCTTTTCCTTTTCGGGAACTATTCGAAATTAAGCTTTATGACTTTGATCTGATTATTTTTGACCGCTATCGCCTCAACAGAATCCTTCCCAGCAATTACTTCAACAATATTGTTCGCTACATTGAGGAAGGCGGCGCCTTACTTGAGGCAAGCGGTCCGTCTTTCGCCTCTCAGGATTCGGTTTACTACACTTCTTTGATGAATGTTTTGCCGGGCATACCCACGGGCGCCATTATTCGCAAGCCCTTTATTCCATCGCTAACCGAAGGGGGCAAAAAACACCCCGTGACAAAAGATATATACTGGAACGGAATACTGCAAAATAATGAGCCCAACTGGGGACACTGGTTGCGTCAGGTCGTCATAAAAAGGGATAAAGGAGAAACACTGATGGATGGCGCAGACGGCTATCCTCTGCTGGTTCTGGACCGAGTCAAAGAGGGCCGGGTAGCACAATTATCAAGCGACCATATCTGGCTCTGGTCACGTGGATATGAATCCGGCGGCCCTCACGCCGATCTTTTACGGCGCGTTGTACACTGGCTGATGAAAGAGCCTGAGCTCGACGAAAAAGCATTAGATGTCGAAATTGACAACAACATCATTACGGTTCGTTCCAGAAACTATAAGCAATCTGGTATGAATATCACAATAACAAAACCAGATGGAACAACAGAAATAATAAAGCTGGAACAAGATAAAGACGGTTGGCTGGAAAAAAGAATAGAAGCCGATCAACTTGGCGTTTTTTCTTTTGAGGACCCGGACGGTCAGCGTCGCTTTGCTATTATCGGCGACCTAAACCCGCCGGAGTTAAAAGGTGTCAGAACAACACCTGATTTACTCGCCCCTCTGGCCGAGGCCTCAAAAGGCAGTATAAAATGGTTATCCGATAATACTTCACCATCTATTCGCTTGCTTCCCGAAGGACGGAACTACGCCGGACATAACTGGATAGGCTTGCGCCGCAACCATGATTTCAACGTCACCGGCGTTAAAGACCGCCCTTTACTGCCGCCATGGTTGGCGGCTCTCATTCTCCTGGGATTGGCTACTTTTACCTGGTGGCGCGAGGGCCAAACAAAATAAAAGACAAAACAACAAGCCTGGATAATCAGGCCGCTATTTTCTGGCCTGATAAAACGGCCTCTATTTTTTGTGCCAATGCATTTTTTGCAATCGGCTTACGCAAGATAGCCTTGATTGCCGGGTTGCCTTTCATCAAGTCTTTTAACTTCTGCTCACTATACCCTGACAACAAAATGAACGGTAAATCAGGAAAGTCAAAATGGATCTGCTGCGCCAACTCCAGCCCTGTCATTTTTGGCATATTATGATCGGTCAACACCAGATCAAAAGAACCGGGATTTTCTCGCAAAACATCCAGAGCTTCCAGACCGGTCGTACAGGCTGCGGCCTCATACCCCAAACGCTCCAGCATATTCATCATCATATCTCTTACCGAACCCTGATCCTCAACCAAAAGAATACGCCCGGCGCCAGAATTGTTATTTAACACCTCCTTCTCATCAGCCGAATTTTCTGTCACAGCAGCTTCCGATACAGAGAAAAACAAGTCAAAACGCGTTCCTTTGCCAAGGGTACTGTCAATCACCATAGCGCCCTGATGTCCTGCCACAACACCGTGAACCGTAGACAGCCCCAGCCCCGTACCCTTATCAACCGGCTTGGTCGTAAAGAAAGGTTCAAATATATGCTCCATGATAACTTTGCTCATACCACAGCCGGTATCCTCAACACTCAAACAAACATATTTCTGGTTACTGACCATCTTTCCCAACAATAACTGCGTGCGCCCAGGCGCCGACTCTTCAAATCTTATCAGCGGCGTTGCATCAACCTTCTCTAAATCATCAACCAGCATATTAGGCATACCACATTGAGAGGACTCAATTATATCAATATTAACCTTGAGCACCCCGTGCTCATCTTCAATAGCGTCTTTGGCGTTCACACATAAATTCATGATGGCTTGTGCGATCTGGTTTGCATTACCGTCTATCGGCGCATGTACAACCTTAATCTGCTGCCTGACTTCTATGGTCTTGGGTAAAGTTGCCTGAAGCATAGACAATGTTTCATGAACAGGAACAATCAGATCAAGAGTGTCTTTCGTACCTTCCTTGCGGCGGGAAAAAGCCAGCATCTGATCAACCAGATCACGTGCCTGCCGACCAGCTTGCAGGATATTAACGGCAAACTGATGCTGAGAAGATTTTTCTTCCAGATCATCCATAAGAAATTCGGCATAACCGTTCATAGCTGCCAAAATATTATTAAAGTCATGGGCTATACCACCGGCTAGCCGTCCAATAGCCTCCATTTTCTGAGCCTGATAAAACTGATCTTCAAGATCCTTTCTTTCTTTCTCCATTTTATGGCGATGAGATATATCGCGCACCGTCCCGATAAAACCACCATTAGGCAAAAGTGTTAGAGACAGCTCAGCATTTACAATCTTTCCATCTTTTTGAGCAATCGGTGATTCACCACGCCAATACCCTTTTTCCTGCAGCTCAAGCATGGCCGCACTCTGTATTTTTTGACGACCTGCCAAAACATCTTCCCGGCCTTCCTGAGCATACAAGCCCTCCCACGGATTTCCGATATATTCATCGACCTTGTCTTCGGGAATATTATGCAGCTTCATAAGTGCGTTGTTCATATAGGCTAGATTTCCTTTTTCATCTATAATCCCAATCCCATCCCGCGAAGCCTCCATAGCAGCCAGCCGATCCCTGAGTAGGTTGAGCGTCGTCATCTTTTCTTCGTTTACTCTGCGTAGTTTTCTCAGCTTGTCAGTGTTCAAAACCACCAGCAGAAAACCTGAAAACCCTATAGCCAAAACAGACCAATATAACCAGGTCTCTTTTATATGCAGGGCTTGCACCATACTTTCTCTTTTAACAGCGCCTTCAAAATCTGAGTGTTTGTATTCCTCATAAGCACTGACCATGTCCCGGTTTGCCTCCATCAAACTTACAGATGAATGAAGCGCCAGCATGCTAAAAACCAGGATCACGAGTCCTGGAATGTAATTAATAATATCTAGAAATTTTTTATTATGAATTTTCATGCTAACCGACAGGTGTTAAGAGGAAGCCGCCACTATTCCCAGCTCGCGTGCTTTAAGCGCCGCTTGCGTTCTGTTTTTCGCTTCCAGCTTTCTACATACGCCCCTTACATGCAGCTTAACTGTAACCACCTGCAACTCCAGTTCACGAGCAATTTCCTTGTTGGAAGCACCACGCGCAAGATACGATAACACTTCCGTTTCGCGCGGCGTCAACTGAATAACGGATTCGCCGTCCAACGTATCTTGTGCCTCCTGAAGCCCGCCATAGCCGTTACCATTACTCTCCCCGTTACCTTTTCCATTATAATGCGAAGGCATAATCGCATTGGTTTCATGATCAATCGGAACAAAGCGTTCGCCCGTCAAAACAAGCTGTATAGCCTTCAGCAATGCTTTACCCGATAAGGTCTTGGGAAAATAACCGACAGCACCAAGATCCATAGCATCGTTCACATCTTTTGTTTCTGCCACACCGGACATGAGCGCCACAGGAATATCAGGGTAATCATCACGCATACGTTTAAAACCTTCCATGCCATTCATCCCCGGCATACGCAGATCAAGCAAAATAAGATCCTGCTCAGGTTTTTCCTTCATAAGGTCAACCACCTCATAGAAATTCTTGGCCAGCGTTATATCGGATTCAGGCTCTGCCCTTTCGATATATTGCACCAGCGCATCACGGAATAATGTATGATCGTCAGCCAGTAAAAGTTTCATTGCCCCTGTTCAACCCATTATTAAAAAACAGCAGAATTACCCTATACTTTAGTGTAACCCGGGGAGGATAATTTTGTGTAAACAAAAATAGGGTGGTTTTCTTCGTATGCAGCCAAAAACGTCAATAATTAAAGGGTTTAGGTCCCCTGACGCATCGCAATGTATAAGGCTTCATCTGGCTTTTTCTGAATACCCTTCAAGCGCAGGCGGTAAACATAGACGCCCTCCATCACCCGCTGGACATAGTTGCGCGTTTCATAAATCGGGATTGATTCAATCCAGTCAACCATATCAACTTCGCCGGCACGTGGATCGCCAAATTGTTTAACCCATTTATCAACCCGACCAGGCCCTGCATTATAAGAAGCAATAGCAAGAACATATGAGCCATTAAAACGTCTGAGCATCTGATCCAGATAGCCGGTGCCGAGGGCAATATTATGTGACGGATTTTCCGTCAGCCAGCTTGTACGATGTGCGATTCCTTTTTTACGGGCCACTTCCTTCGCTGTAGCAGGCATCAACTGCATCAACCCGAGCGCACCCGCCGGACTTTGAGCCTTATAATCAAACATGCTTTCCTGCCGGATCAACGAATGAACCAAGGACCACTCAAGAGAAACACCCTGCAACTTGCCTGTAATAACCGGATAGGATTGGGATGTCAGAAACATCCCCTGCTTCGTGGCATTCTTCGCTATACGTATCGCATCGTGGTAATGCTCCATATTCGCCGCCATTTCGGCACCAAATCTATAGGCCTTTGGCGTTGCTTCATTTTTTACAAAAGCCTGAATAAAACGGCTGGCTTCTTTGCGCATACCGGCATCGTGAAAAAGCTCAGCGGCCTGCACAAGCTCGGCTTTGGTAAAAGCGTTTTTATCAGCGCTTGTAATCACTGGCGGCGCCGCACTGGGCAAACTATCCGTTAATGAAATTTCACCGGCTGCCAGCTGCCCGTAATACGTTGTCCGCGAAGCAGCAGCTTTTTGATACCACATCGCACTGGCTTTATTATCACCCAGAGCCTTTGCTGCCCGACCTGCCCAGTAAGCCGCTCGCGCCTTACTGATCGGTGTTTTAACATTGCTGTGCAGAGCCTCGAAACGCTGCAAACCTTCAGAAGGGTTTTCAAGAAACCGTAGCGCCAGCCACCCGGCCAACCATTCGGCCTGCGCGTATGAAAAACCACTTTTTTGCATGTGCTCTGTGGCCAAAAGATAAGCACTTTTATGGCTGCCCCTTTCCATCAAACGACGGATAATAATATGGCGCTCTTGCCACCACGCAGCAGGGTTTTGAATTTTTTCTATTGGCGGAGCGTTGTGTAAAAGCTCCATTGCGCCAACATCCAGATTGTTACGTCGTCGCCAACGTAGGCGCTCATAAAGCAAACCAGGATCACTTTGTAACGCGCGTGGCACCTGAGCTATCCGCTGATTAACACCGTTTGTCTTTTTCTCAGCCAGCGCAATCCTCGCCTCGGCCAATTGCGGATAACCATCACCAAGCAAACCAGCGATCGCACGAGCATTGCGGTAATGGCTGGCAAACAAGAGCGCATCCATGCGTTTTCTATGATCACCGTTATCCAGAAGACCACCATATTTTCGGTAGATTTGCCGCTGCTCATCGCGTGACATCGACAGGCTATCCACCCACCATTGCGACAAATGACTTTTAGCTTCTGCCCTGCGACCAGTCACAATCAAGGCCCCCATATAACGATCCATACCGTCGGCTGTCAGCGGCTTATAATCATTAAACCAGACCACAACATCCTGCGGTGGCTGGTCATTCGGCATGACGTCTTCAGCCAGCAGGCGCAAACTCCTAATCCCCGGCCATTCGGGGTTTTGCCTTATAAAATGGGCCAAGCGAACAAATTTGGCATTGCCCCAATTCCTCTTCGAGCCCTTGGTAAAGACCAGCCAGTAATAGAGCTTTGACGCCAACGGGTCTTTAGTTTGAGCGATTTTTTGCTCAGCCAGCTCCCAGCGTCCCTGATTAATGGCCTGAATCGCCTGCAAAGTCTGCGCCCTGTCCGCAGCCGTTTGCAACCGCGCCACTGGCGTTTCCCTCGCATCGGCAAAAGAAAGACCCAAAGCACAGATAATCAAAAACACAGCCAAAACAGCAGGTTTCTTGCTTTTCTTCATAAATATACGTATATTCTGCCCCACTTTGAATTTACGGAGACGAAAATGTTTAAAGGCGCTATTACCGCTCTGATCACCCCGTTTAAAGATGGCGAGATTGACTGGCCGGCTTTTGAAAACCTTGTCGAATGGCAGGTGGAACAAGGCATTCACGGCCTGGTCCCAACTGGCACGACGGGCGAGTGCCCTACTCTGTCTCATGATGAACATATGGCTATTGTCCAGCGCTGCGTTGAAATCGTCAAGAAAAGAGTGCCTGTAATCGCCGGAACCGGCTCAAATTCAACGCGCGAAGCCATTGAATTGACACAACACGCAAAAGAAGCCGGCGCCGATGGCGCCCTGATCGTTACACCTTATTATAACAAGCCAACCCAGGAAGGCTTGATTGAACACTATAAAGCCATCCACGAGGCTGTGGATATCCCGATTGTGATCTATAATATCCCGGGGCGTTGCGTCATTGATATGAGCGTCGAGACCATGGCAAGACTAGCCGAATTGCCACGTATTGTCGGGGTGAAGGATTCAAGCGGAGATGGCGAACGTCCGGTCGCAACACGTCTGGCTTGCGGTTCGGATTTCATTCAGCTATCCGGTGAAGACCCAGCCATTGGTGCCTTTCTTGGACAGGGCGGTCACGGCATTATATCGGTGCTGGCCAATATTGTTCCGAAATTATCCGCCGAGCGCCATGAAGCCTGGGAAAAAGGCGACATCAAAACATTTGAAAAAATCCGTGATCAACTGGCACCACTGGCCAGTGGCCTGTTCGTCGAAAGCTCTCCTGCGCCGGTGAAATATGCCGCCAGTGTTCTTGGCTTGTGTACCGATCAGCTCCGCCGCCCTCTTCTACCCGCCAGTGACAGCGCCCGTAAAATCGTGGATGAAGCTATGGCGCACGCGGGTTTGGGACCCGCTAATACCAACGGCAAAGCCAGCGCTGCCGGTTAAAGAACTTTTATGTTATTCTATATATTGGGGACACATTGGTTTAATGTGTCCCCGTTTAAATTGTGGTTAAGAAACAATGGCTAGTAAAAAGAAAGACAAAAAATCCGGCATGATCTCGACCAACGCAACGGTGGCCGATAACCGCCGCGCGCGCCATGATTATACAATCGAGGAAAAATTTGAGGCCGGGATAATGCTGGTCGGTACGGAAGTCAAATCCCTGCGCATGGGCCAGTGTACGATCAAGGAGGCCCATGTCGGTCCGAAAGCCGGTGAGATATGGATTTTCAATCTGCACATCCCGGAGTACCAGCAGGCCGGGGCCAAAATGCAGCACGACCCAAAACGGCCACGCAAATTACTGCTGCACAAACGTGAAGTGAATAAACTGCTGGGGGCTGTCAACCGGGATGGCTATACGCTGGTGCCGCTGCGGCTTTTCTTTAACGGGCGCGGATTGGCAAAAATCGAAATTGCTCTGGCCAAAGGCAAGAAAGAATACGATAAACGCGAGACGATCAAGAAACGTGACTGGGGCAAACAGAAACAAAGATTGCTGAAAACAAGCAAGCGTTAGGGTTTTTTCTTGTTGCCACCACCAAGCCAGCCAAGGTTTTTGAAATAAAGCAGCATCCCAATTCCGACCAGCGCCATTACTGAAAGCAGGATGGGATAACCAATCGGTGAGCTGAGTTCGGGCATATTATAAGGCGATTCCGTATCAAAATTCATACCGTAAATCCCGGCCAGAAAGCCAAGTGGCATAAAAATCGTCGCTATAATGGTCAGCACCTTCATCACCTCGTTCATCTTGTTGCTGATTGAGGACAAATACAAATCAGTCAGGCCGGAAATGCGTTCACGGTAATTCTCTAAAATATCCAGAACCTGAATAACGTGATCCTGGCAATCGCGTAAGAACAAGGCGGTTTCAGGATTAACAAGACCATGTTCGCCGCTGGTCAGATTGCCCACTGCCTCCCGCAGCGGCCAGATACAATGACGCAGCAACTGTAATTCACGCTTGATCCTATATACCTCCTCCATCATTTTTTGAGTCGGATTGTTTAGGATACGCTCTTCCAATGCATCCAGCCTATCGCTATAGAGCTCAAGCACTGGAAAATAGCCGTCAACCACGGCATCCATTAGTGCATACACAAGGTAATCAGGCCGGGCCATACGAATGCGCGGACGCCCTTTACGAATACGCTCGCGAATCGGTTCAAACACATCGCCAGGACGTTCCTGAAATGTCAGGACAAAGTTTTTGCCAAGAAAGAGCGAGACCTGTTCCAACGCATGGGCATCGTTTTGAATGACAGCCATCCGAAAAACCGCAAACAAGCAGTTTTCAAATTCCTCGACTTTGGCCCGCTGCGGGATATGAACCACATCTTCGAGAGCAAGCGGGTGGATACCAAACTGTATCCCCAGCTGCTCTATCAAACCAACATCGGCCAGGCCGCTGACATTAATCCAGACCAAGGGCCATTTTTTTAACAATGCCGGAATATCATCGATAGAAGTAAACTCAATTTCCTCGAGGTTTTCGGGGTCATAACAAATAATCTGCGCCACAGGGTCAAGCGCCCCCTCGGGTGCATCAAGCGCACCCGGCGCGTTTCCCGGCTTGTAGCCTTTCTGACTAAGTAATCTTGCCTTCAAACAGTCCTCTGTTCTAACTTTCTAGCCTGCCTTTTTCTTTTTTGGAGCATCATCAACCCCATCATTGGCGGTATCTTCCGCTGCATCCTCCGCTGCCTTTTCAGCCACCTCGGGCCCGGCAAGAAGAGCTTCGGAGAGCAACCCTGCATTGGCACGAATTTGCCCGTCAAGCTTTGCGGCCACTTCTGGGTTATCCCTTAGAAAATTCTTGGAGTTTTCACGACCCTGGCCAATACGCTGACCATCATAGGAAAACCACGACCCCGATTTTTCGACTAGATTGCCAGCAACACCAAGATCTAGAAGCTCACCCATTCTGGATATGCCTACGCCGTACATGATATCAAATTCCACCTGACGGAATGGTGGCGCCATTTTATTCTTCACCACCTTAACGCGGGTCTGGTTTCCGACGATCTCATCCTTGTCCTTAATCGCGCCAATGCGGCGAATATCCAACCTTACGGAAGAATAGAACTTCAACGCATTACCACCGGTCGTGGTTTCAGGCGAGCCAAACATCACACCAATTTTCATGCGGATCTGATTGATAAAAATAACGGTGGTACGAGACTTGGCAATCGAACCCGTCAGTTTACGCAAAGCCTGCGACATTAATCGCGCCTGCAAACCAACATGATGGTCCCCCATCTCGCCTTCGAGCTCGGCGCGCGGCACCAATGCCGCGACAGAATCCACCACCAGAACATCAAGCGCACCGGAGCGCACCAACGTGTCGGTAATCTCCAAAGCCTGCTCCCCGGCATCGGGCTGCGATATTAAAAGATCATCAACATTAACACCAAGCTTTTTGGCATAGCCCGGATCAAGCGCATGTTCGGCATCAACAATCGCGCATGTGCCGCCGGTTTTTTGCGCCTCGGCAATCACATGCAGCGCCAAAGTGGTTTTACCCGAGCTTTCCGGTCCGTAAATCTCAACAATCCGCCCGCGTGGCACACCACCAATCCCAAGCCCGATATCCAGCCCAATCGAGCCGGTAGAAATCGATTCAACCTCCATCGGATTGTGCTCCCCATTAAGCTTCATAATCGAGCCTTTACCAAAGGCCCTTTCAATCTGTGAAAGCGCGGCATCGAGAGCCTTTTCCTTATCGGCAGCATTTTGCGTGTTCATTTGATCACCTGCTCTGAGTGGTGTGACGGACATGATATTCCCCTTTCTTGACATAGTTTAGGTCACTTGCGCAAACAATTCCGCGCCTTCACAAAACCTTATACACATCACTGTACACGGTTTGTTCTTACCGTCAAGCAAAAAGAACAAGATAGGAACAAATTTATTCCTCCAGCACTTCTTTAACCTTGGCTGCCAGCTGTTTCAGGGTAAATGGCTTGGGGAGGAAATAGATATTTTCGCCCATATGATCCTTTAATTTGTCCTCGGTATAACCAGAGATAAAGATGATTTTGAGGTCGGGGCTGTCCTGCCTGATTCGCTGCGCCAAAGTCGGCCCGTCCATATTCGGCATCACCACATCGGTAATCAGCAGATCGATCGGTTCTTTTTCCTTCTCCAAAACAGACAGCGCCGATTCTCCACAATCCGCTGCTAAAACCTCATAGCCCTTATTGGTCATGGCGCGCTGCGAGAACGTGCGCACAGCATCTTCATCCTCAACCAGCAATATCCGCTCTGATCCCGTAAGATCCTGCGACTTGCTTTCATCGGGCTCCATCTCTTCTTCAATCTCTTCTTCTTCCAGCTCATTGGAACGCGGCAGATAAATCGAAAAGACAGCGCCTTTCTTCAGCTTGCTCTCGACATGCAGATAACCGCCGGTCTGGCGAATAATGCCGTAAACGGTGGCCAGCCCCAGCCCTGTGCCATGGCCGACCTCCTTGGTTGTAAAGAACGGCTCAAAGATACGATCCATGACATCTTTGGTCATGCCACTACCGGTATCCGTGACCTTGATCACTATCCAGTGCCCGGCCGGCATTTCTTCCGGCCCAAGATCTTTTGGTTTTTTATTGGTAAAATTTTCCGTGGCGATTGTCAGCTTACCATTACCATCCATCGCATCACGCGCATTGACAGCCAAATTGATAAAGACCTGCTCCATCTGCCCCTCATCGACCTTAACCAGACCAAGATCCTGCCCGTGGACAAGATCAAGATCTATGCTGGCACCAATAAGACGGCGCAGAAGATGTGACAGCTCGGTAAGAATATCGGTAATATCCTGCACTTTTGGCCGCAAGGTTTGCTGACGTGAAAAGGCCAGAAGCTGACGCACCAGATTGGCTGCACGGTTGGAATTTTGCTTGATCTGCATGATATCAGCAAAAGATGGATCACCAGGTTTATGCCGCAAGAGCAACAAATCACTAAAGCCAATAATGGCCGTTAGAAGGTTGTTAAAATCGTGTGCAATACCGCCAGCCAGCTGGCCAATACCCTGCATCTTTTGACCCTGCACGAACTGCGCCTCAAGTGACTTTTGCTCGGTTAAATCAATAAAGTGCAGAACCGTGCTGTCGCTTTCCTTAAAGCGCCTCCCATGCATCTGTGCCGTTACCTCTTTATCTTTGCTCTTGAGAATAATTTCCAGAGGCGCTTCCATCTGCTGTCCCTGTTTAATTTTATCAACAGCAGAAATAAGTAACTCACTATCTTCACCTTCTCCTCCGATGAAGTTTTCAAATTTCTTATTTTCAACCTCACCTATATCCAGACCCAACATATTTGCAAACTCACTGTTACAGTCTTTGATAATTCCGTCCTGATCTATCAGAACAATCCCAAGCGGCGCCTCTTCAAAAAATCTCTGAAAACGGTCCTCCGAAGCTTTCAGCGCTTTATGCATTTCGCGCTCGGACGTCATATCATTGACCACGGCACGGGTACGCACCCGCCCGCCATCTTCTTTCATTACAACCTGATTGATTGCCGCCAGGAAACTCTTACCAGCCGGACCCTTCATCTTAACTTCAACCACCTGGCGCCGCCCGCCTTTGTCTATCAGGTCATAGGGCGCTGCATTTTTTGGTGGCTCCATAAGATAAGTATGCAAAACCCCTTGCTTCAATAAGGTCTGCAAGTCATCGCCAACCCAGCGTGCAAAGGTGGCGTTAGCAAAAAGAAACCGCCCGTTTTCATCAAGCGAGAAAAACCCGACCGGCGCATTGTCAGTAAAATCAATAAGCTTCTCCCGCTCTTCGCGGATCGCACGATCAACAGTGTGTTTTTCTGTGACGTCTTCTATGCGCCAGTGAATATAACCTGCATGCCCGGCGACAGGCTGCGCGACAACAATATACCAGCCAGCCCGAAGCTCATCATTTGAAAACAATTCAATGGAATCAGTCAGGCCACGATGCGCCTGATCAGCCAGCAAACGAAAATGGGCCATCGCCTCTTCGTTGTTTTGAAATAGTTTAATCAGAGTCTGATAATCAGGCGGCCCCATATTGCCGCAAAGTTTTCTGAACTTGTCATTTGTATAAACAGTATTGTCGGCGCTGTCAGTAATAAGCCGCGCGCCGCGGGACCCTTCAAGAACTTCTTTTAAAAGACCGGATTCTTTTTCCTGGACGGAATGAATGGAGTAGGAACGATAAGCGACAAAGATGACAAGTGAAGCCAGCAAAGCCGCCGCACCCATCATCATACCCGTCATCTCATCAAGACGGGTCAACGCCGCAATGAACAGAAAAATCCCGGCATAAAGACACAGCACCATAACAGCCAGAAACCCGGCATAACGGTTCTTGTTTTTTGTCTGCTGAGAGGCCGATCCGGCCCCCTTGTGATGGCGGGCGATAAATTCCGCGTGGTCGATTTTCATCCCATAATAGTGCCATAAATGACCAAAAAATGACAGGATTTAGGGTGAAAACCCACTAAAGCTTAATGGAGTTTGCCTTTACGCTTAAAGACGTAAGAGATGATTTCGGCCACAGCCTGATAATGCTCGGCCGGGATAATTTCATCAACATCAACCACATCGTACAAAGCCCGCGCCAGCGGCTTATTCTCAAACAACTCAACATCATGTTCTTTCGCCGCTTCACGAATACGCAACGCCAGTTCGTCAATCCCCTTGGCAACGCAGCGCGGCGCTTCCATGGCTTCGGGGTCATATTTAAGAGCAATGGAATAATGAGTTGGATTGGTGATGACAACATCAGCTTCAGGCACAGCCTGCATCATACGTTGGCGCGCACGTTCGGTCCGCAATTGCCGCAAACGTGCCTTAACATGCGGATCACCTTCAGTCTGTTTGTACTCATCTTTCAGCTCTTGTTTTGTCATACGCATTTTCTTTTGATTTTCCATGCGCTGATACACGAGATCAATCACAGCAACAACCAGAAGAACAACAAGAATACCGGCCATCATCTTAACAACAAGACCCTGCAATTCACCCAAAACCTGCAACACCGGCATACCGATCAAATGCTCTAGCTGTCCGTAATAGGGATAAATAATGATCGCACCAATCACGCCGATAATCGTGATTTTTAAAATCCCCTTGGCAAACTCCATCAACGAGCGCGTCGAAAACAAACGCGAGAATCCCTTGATAGGCGAAATTTTACTTAAGGACGGCTTGATCGATTCAGGGGCCCAAAGCGGCCCAACTTGTACAAAGGGACCTAGGAAAGCCGCGGCCAGCAAAAGAAGGAAAGGCAGAGCCAAAATTCCAATGACCTTCTTATAGGCCTCTCCCATAATAATGTGCAGCCCACCCGGCACCTGTGGCAAATCATGAGAATGCTCAATATAAGCCTTCATTACTTCTTTGAGATTGCTTAGAACCGGACCGGCAATAGCAGCGATTATAATCGTCCCCGCCAGAATCATCACCCAGTTATTGATCTCGCGCGACAAGGCCACCTGCCCCTTTTTGCGCGCCTGCTCGATCTTTTTCGGAGTCGGTTCTTCGGTCTTCTGGGAATCGTCTGGTTGTTCATCACTCATGGTTTTATTCTACCATACCGTTTACCCACCAAAGCTTAAGAAAAACACCATACCGTCGCGGAACTGACCCAGCCAGTACATGAGCCCGGCCGACAGCACCAGCGTAAACGTTACCAGCGAAATGAGAATTTGCAGCGGCAGCGCCAAGAGGAACACCTGTACCTGCGGCATCAACCTCGTGAGAACACCCATACCGACATAAATCAGCAAGGTCACGACCACAAACGGGGCGGCAATTTTAAACCCGATAGAAAAGCTGGTTGAAACCGCCCGCGCCATTAGCTCGGCCATCGAGCCTGTATCAGGAAGCTCACCGATGGGGAACAGCTGGTAACTCTCCAGCACACCCATGATCAGAAGGTGGTGCAAATTGGTGGTAAAAAGAACCACAACACCGGTCACCGATAAAAATGCACCCATGAGAGAACCTTGCGAGGCCAGTGATGGATTGAAAAGCTGAGCATTGGCCAGACCTGATTGCAGAGAAATAATCATCCCGGCCGTATCGAGCGCGGTCATAAGAATCCGCGCAATGGTGCCGAAAAATATCCCGATGAGAAACTCCATCCCGATCAAGGTAACCAAAGTCAACGTACCCGGAATGGGGCTTGGCATCAGAGGAATCAATAACGGGAACAAAGCCAGCGTCAAAGCCAACCCCATATGAAGGCGAATACGCGCCGGCACAAAGGAATCACCCAACCCCGGCATGATCATCACCGCCGAGCCAATCCGCACAAATGTCAGGATAAAAGCAAAAACTCCCGAGACGATGAAAGCTTCAATAGCACTGGGCATGATCCGCCCCCTACCCCAGCCCGATCATGCGATCGGCCAGCGATTCCATGAACACGACCAGGCGTGTCATCATAAAAGGCAGGAAGAAAAACAGCGCCAGAAAAATAGCGAGGATTTTGGGAACGAAGACCAGCGTGATTTCCTGAACTTGTGTAAGGGCCTGAATGAGGGCAATCGAAACACCAACCACCAACCCGATAATCAAAACCGGCGCGCCGATCTCAATAGCAATCAGCAAGGCCTGTCTGGCGGTTTCAATAACTTCTGTATCGTTCATATTAAGAATAGTCTGACGGAAAACGGGCGACTGTCAACTACTATACGGGCATCCGCATAATTTCCTGATAAGCGCCGATGAGCCTGTCACGAACAGCTACAACAGTTTGCAGCGTTAACTCGGCGGACGTAACAGCAGCCACCACTTCCGTGATATCAGCTTCGCCTGTCACAGCCTTGGCGCTCATGGCTTCGCCACCTTTTAAGGTATCAATGGAATCGCGGGCTGATTTCTTAAGAAAATCGGAAAAGGAAACACCATCGTCATCTCCGCCGGATACGCCCTTGCTCCCTATACCCAGGGTCTTGCCGTAGGCATTGGCCGCAACATTCGGATCTATGATTTTATCTATCGGCATATCTTACTCCTCCAGTCATTCTACTCTTATTATTTAGTTCCGCAACATATCGATGGTCCGCAGTATCATTGAGCGTGATTGTTCAATCATCCCCAAATTAGCTTCATAGCTTCGTTGTGCCTCGCGTACATCCATAACCTCGATCATCATGTTCACATTGGGCATCTTTACATAGCCATTCGTATCAGCGCCCGGATGATCCGGCATATACTTGGTTGGGAACGGTGCTTTCTTGTCTTTGGTAATATCATCAACCTCAACAAGATTGATCCCCAACTGGCGGTCCATCTCATTTTTAAACGTGATTATTTGGCGTGCATACGGATCTTCATCCGGTGTGCCGGCCGCCGTATTGGCGTTGGCAACGTTTTCGGTAATGACCCTGATCCTCTCACCCTGAGCGCGCATGCCCATGGCGGAGATTTGCATTGCATTAAGAAGTTCTGAACCCATGATTATTTCTCCCTAGCCTATCTGGCGCCAATGGCCATACGAATCAGCCCGACATTTTTCTGGTAAAGACTGGTCATCAGATTGTAATCAGCGACCGTCTGGTTTGATTTGATCAGCTGTTCTTCCATAACAACCGCATTGCCCACCGGTGCAACCTCATAGGTTTCCTTTTGCTTGCGTGATTTCGTCCCCGGAATTTCATTCGGCGGCGGCAAATGATTGGCTCTGGTCGTATCCAGTGAAACGGAATGCGAACCCTGCTTGGTAACACCCTGAAGAACCTTACCAAAATCGACAGGCACAAGGTCTTTGGGCCGGTATTTTGGCGTATCTGAATTGGATATATTTTGCGAAATAATGCGCTGGCGCTGGTTCAAAAAGTCCATTTTTGCGCCAATTGCCTTAAAAAGAGATATATTTTCTGTGGTCATTGTCTGAATACCTTGTTTTACTCCACCTGATGAGACGTGTCTGATCAAACAATTGCAGGAAGCGTGCCAGTGGTCGATAAATACGATAATGACAGTGAAAACGACAGCAATCCCGGCTTAAGTCGTTCAAATACAAACAAAATTCCCAAACGACAGACCGCTGTCGCCATCCAGGAATCCGAAAACAGGCCAGATATTCCCCGTATTACCGCCGCCGGACGGGGAAAAATTGCCGAGAAGATTCTGCAACTGGCTTTTGACAATGGAATCAAAGTCCGCGAGGACGGCGAACTGGCCGAAATGCTGGCTCAATTTGAGATCGATTCCCCCATTCCCAGCGAGGCTTTTATGGCTGTAGCGGAAGTTTTGTCCTATGTTTACAGAGCCAATGGCGCGCCAAATCCTTTTGATACTGTGTTCAAAGGTGATATTGGTGAAATAGAGTAAGAAATAAGGGAGCTCTACTATATGAGTGACGAGAATTATGAAGAGCGATTCCACGAATTAACCACTTTCGTTGAAGATGCACTCACCAAGGTAAAAAGCAACGAGATGCCGGATTTAAGCAATCTGGATGAGCGCGTTTCAGGCCTGTGCAGCGATATCGAAGCCGCCGATGATGAAACCACAGCCAGAGTCCAGCCGATGATGGCCGAGATGATTGGAAAGCTTGACGAACTGGCTTTGGCTCTGAGTGAATACCAACAAAAGCTCCAGAGTGATCCCGAAAGCTAATAATGGAATCCGAACTGCCCCAAATCCTGCGCCTTGTGCTCGCCCTTGCTTTTGTGTTGGCGCTAATGGGCGGATTGGCGCTGCTCCTAAAACGGTTCGGCTTATCCACAGGAATGAAAACATCAAACGGAGTAAAGCGGCTCAAGGTTATTGAAGCGCTGCCGCTTGATGCAAGACACAGAGCAATTCTCCTAGAGCGTGATGACAAACAACATCTTGTCATTTTGGGACCGAATGGTGAAACTGTTGTCGAAAATGATATCAAACCAAAGAAGAGCAATGAAAAAACGCCAAGCAAAACCATCCAGTAAAAACGCGCATAAGGATGCGCATAGGAACCTTACCAAAGCCTGTATAGCCCTTGCTCTCAGCGCTTTTGTGACTCTGTGTATTCTGGCTGGTCATGAAGCGCTCGCGCAGAACATCTCGATCGATCTTGGCGGCGAAGGCGATGGAACCGTTTCGGGCCGCGTAATCCAGCTGGTAGCGCTGCTCACCATTTTATCACTGGCACCATCAATCCTAATTATGATGACCAGCTTCACACGGATCATCGTTGTACTCTCTTTTTTGCGAACCGCGATTGGTATCCAGCAAACACCACCCAATACGGTGATGATTTCGCTAGCGCTATTCCTCACCTTTTTCATTATGGCGCCAACTTTTACAGCCGCCTATGAAGAAGCCATCAAACCGCTCATTGCCGAAGAAATTGACGAGATCGAGGCTTTTGAAAGAGGCGTCGCACCGTTCCAAACCTTTATGCTGAAACATGTACGCGAACAGGATCTTGAGCTGTTCGCCAATTACAGTCAGGAAGGCCCGTTTGATACTGTCGATGACATCCCGCTGCAGGTGATCATTCCGGCTTTTATGATTACCGAGCTGCGCCGCGCGTTTGAAATCGGATTCATGCTGTTTTTGCCGTTCCTGATTATTGACCTTGTGACCGCCTCGATCCTGATGTCGATGGGGATGATGATGCTCCCCCCCGTGACGATTTCTCTGCCGTTCAAAATCATCTTTTTTGTGCTGGTCGATGGCTGGTATCTGATCGCCGGATCGCTGATCCAGGGCTTTGACGTGGTGCCGAATGTACCCCCAACAACACCCGGACCCGGCCCGTAAAGCTTTGATTCCAAGACGTTATTAGACTTCGTCAGTTCGTTCCTCATTTTTTGGAGAGGGGTCACCCTCCCTTGCATTTTCTGCACATGTTAAAGGGTAAACCCTTGTTTTATCTCACATAATGATAATCCTTTAGTCTGTTCCGTGAAAAGTATATTTTCATAATAAAAATGCGCAAAGGTTGGCCTGACGGCCAACAGAAAGCGGGGTGCTTTTCTACCGTCATTGCGAGGCTGAAGGCCGTGGCAATCCAACTTTTTTTGCTTGGGCTTTTGGATTGCCGCGTCGCTGGCGCTCCTCGCAATGACAGCAATATGTGTTGTGGTCCGTTTTCCATGCCGACATTATAGGAAATTCATCCTATTTTGTCAAGAGCTTTAGACACCTTCATTTTCCTTAACTATATATTAACCGGGGGGGAGTAGGATACCAGCAGCGGTGTAATAGATATAGCAAATAGAGGGTTAGTAAAATGCCAGCAACAACTGAAATAAATATCCAAGATATAGAACGTCAATTTAGATATTTAAGCTACAGAGTATTGGATGCTGTTGAAAGTTCGAAGCCTGTAACTGATGCATATAGAGGAAGAATAAACGTAGTAGTAATGGATATTCTTGAAGAAGCTGGACGTCATGGCCAACAAGGCTTGGAGGTTGTGCAAGATGGTTTGGAAAGGTTAAGTAAAACCTATGGTCCAAATAGAACAGGCGGGATACCGATAAGTCTCACAGACGCAATTAAAAAAAATGAAAAATTATTGCAACTAGCAGAAAGCAATCCAATCTACAGAGAGATTCTTAAATCTGTAGATATTACCCTTGATAAACAGTTACATCATACACCGACTATCGAACGTATGCGGAATATGACACAGGTCTGGGATAAAGAAGAATTAAGAAAAGTGATGGATACTCCGCCAAAAAGTATAGCTGATCAGTTCGGTATCAGAGGGGCGTCTCGTAGATATATGAAAGACAATGTAAATGAATGGGCTCTGAGAAAAGGACCAATGAGCTTGGTAGGAAAAATGGGGCAAGGTCTTTTGCGTATTTTAAAGGTTATACCCGGCGTTGCTATCATTCCTGCAGCGGCAGATTTTCTTGGTTTGCAAAGTGAGGCTTCGGCCATGGTTACTGAAGGTAAGTTGCCGCAAAGCGCCTATAATCAATATCTGATAGATGTTGCACACCCGCATGCTGAACAGGTGGCTCTTGATCCCAGTATTGTTGGTAAAGAATTGAAAACTCAACAGGCTTTTGATGGTTGGCTTGAAACATTGCCGCCGGAAATACGGGAAGAAGCACATTTGCGATTGCGTCCCGAATCCCTCGGTAATGCGGTGATGGATGGATTGGAATCTCTCGAAAACGCCGCCGATGAGTATATCAACGAAACATTCGGGCTTGGTGATGATTTAGCGCAAGAACCAAGCGCTCTGGATCAGAAAGTTAATAAAAAATTTCAAACCGCTGCAGCGGATACAAGTGATTCTCAGGAAAGTCCGAGTGTTAAACCGGAGCACATGCCAAAGGCTTAGTAGATCCCGTTTGTGCAAACGCCGCTAACGCGGCGTGCCAACGGGATGACGGCAATATGTGTTGTGGTCCGTTTTTCATGCCAACATTATAGGAAATATATCCTACAATGTCAAGGTAAATGCCTGTTTACCTGCTCTTAAGACCTTCCCCCCTATAATGAACGAAACTTTTTATAAGAAAAACAAAGTAATAGAGGGAAAGATCATGGCTGATGAGGGTGCACAGCTAATAGAAGGGCAACAGCCCACAATTTATACGCTTTATATTCAGGGTGGTGGCATGAAAGGCATCATTCCCCTGACTGTTCTGGCGCGCCTTGAAGAACTCACCGGACAATCACCCGTCGATCTTTTTCAGGTCATGGAAGGATCTTCCGTCGGGGCATTTTTGGTCGCCGGTATGAACATCCGTGATCCCGACGACCCAGACAAAGCCAAGTACACCATGAAAGACGGTTTGCAATTGTTTGTTGAAACAACGCCGCAAATTTTCCCGGACAAAGGATTGCGCACGTTGAAAATGGCAACAGATCAAGTTTTTGACGGTCTGGCCGAAGCCTCGGAAGAAATAAACACAGACATAGAAGAATGGGCCAATACAGATGTTATTGATAACCCTGACGGCGACACGCTTACAAGCGGGTTTAATGGACTTGCAACCGGTGCAAAGTGGCTAGCAGGGGGAATACCTTATGCCAGCTTAGAACTGTTTCAATGGATCAGGCCCGACTGGGAGCCGGAAGAATATATGTTTGAACAAAAAGATATTCGCAATGTTTATGAAAGTGTTTTGGGCAAAGACACAAAACTGAGTGATTGCAGAAATGTCATTCACATGCCGGTTTATGACGCCATGACCAAGAAGATAAATTTTCTGTCTTGCCGTAACGGCGTGTCAAGCCATGATATAACCATGGCGGATGCTGCTGTGGCTGCATCGGCCAATAATTTTATTGTTGAATTATTTGCGCGCGAAGACGTGGTTCACAGGAATGAAGATGGCACGACATATACAAAAGATGTCGCCTGGCTTGATCCGGCCATGGTCCATATTCCAACCGGCCATAATATAGAAGCCAACCGTATAACCGGTGAAATGCCGCCGATGAAACTGGTGGAGATGACTGTAAATTCACGCGGTTCATATTTTTCTGATGAATGGTATCATGAGGCAGACACAGGGGCATCAGCCGCATTTAATTGGGCCGCCGACACCATTAACGGTGATTTACAAAACCTTGAAGGATTAAGCCCAAAAGAAGTACAGGATGAATATTATAAAGCCGGTGGTATATGGGGCGCTTTTGAAGGTGGCCTAAAAGATTTTCAAAACCATATCAATCAAGTCCACGACATGAATAAAAACAGCCCCCTTGGCCCGGATGACAGGATTATGATCGGTCCGGTAAAATCACAGACAGATGAACCGAGCTTCTTGCAGGCACAGGATGCTTCACCCGAGACCATCGATCAGATTTTGGATTACGCCGGTCAAACCATACAAACACAAAATGATGCCATTACGAACCTTGCTTATGAGCTTGTCGAAAATATTCACTTAATGGGCCGAATTACGGATCAGGAATATGAGGACATCAAAACCCGCATTGACCAAAGTCCATTGGAGAAATCAACACTGCCTCAATTCCTGAAAGAAATTTCACCTCTACAAGAAAAACCCACTACGCCTCAAATAGAAGTAGCGCCAGCTACGCCTTCATAAATTTTTAGGCCGTCAATTCGATGGTTTTTGTGAGCCGCGGTAAGAATCAAGAAAACCCTCAAACATATCAACTTCGGAGACAATGCTCAGCAATGTCTGGCGATCGGCGAGGGCTGCGTTCTGGCGGGGGCGCGTAACGACTTCGAACAGCCGCGCTTTTTCGGTTTGCGCCATAGGATCAGCATATTTCTCACGCATATTAGCAAGCGCAATGCGGTCACTGGCAAGATTAAGCGAAATGGCGCGGTGGAGAATGAAGGTTGCGTCTTCGTCTTTTAAAGGCCGCGTCAAAGAAATATCACGATCAAGAATAACATCCCCCAAAGCCTCGGCGGCATCATCCCAATACGCCGCCTTCCAGGCAATATCGGCGCGCAGACGATTAACATCAGGCGTAAGATCCATCCCGTTTAAAATTGCCAATGCCTGATCCGGTTTTTTATCTTGTGAAAAGGCACGCGCGCGCAGCAGAGAAATTTCACTGTAGCGCATCGGCGTCGCAATTTCTTCCGGTAGGGTCCGCAAAACGGCGGTGGCTTTGTCCAGCGCGGGCATAGCATAATCCGGCTGCGCAGCCAGCAAACGGATAGCTGCCAGACGCACCGCAACGCGCGCGGCTTCGTCGCCTTTCAGGCGGTGTTCGATCTGGTGCTTTAACAAGTCTCCGGCGCGGTCAAGAAGGTCAGCCTGCACCAGACGTTCCGCAAGGTTTTCAACCACCTTATCGCCTTTAGGCCCGGCGGGCGTTAATTCGCTGAATTGTTCATAGAGCGCAACAGCATCAAGCGGAGAGACATCATTAAGATGCGGGCCGATATAAAGATCGGTGAAAGCCTCGGTCATTTCCTCTGTGATGCGGCGACCCAAACGCGTACCGGCAGAAAAACCTGTGGCCTCGCGCATAATATTCAGACCCTTGATGTAATCTTTTGCATCGAAATAGGTGCGGCCAAGCCAATAGGCAATGCTGGCCTCGAGCTGATCACCGCGCCAGGCATAGCGTAGTCTTTCAAGATTATCGATCGCTTTTTCCAGTGTGATATCTCCTTCCTGACGCTGGAGACGCGTAAGTGCCAAGCCAGCCTTGGCCCGATAAAGATCGTCTTTGCCCTTGGACAAAGCTTTCCAGAGTTTTTTGGTTTCATCGGTGTTACCAGCCTGACGCGCCGCTTCACCTTTGAGATATTGCAGCGCGGCTTTGAATGGCGGCTCCAGTTTGTCTTTGTCTTCTTCGACCATTACCAACAGGTCTTCGCCCATATCGATATTGCCCGCGCGCAAAGCAACTTCAGAAAGCACCAGTGCCAGACGCGAACGGACCGCCTCCGGATAATCATAAAGCGTGTTGGTATCTGCGGGCATAACCTGATAAGCCTGTTGCCAGTCAGCCAGATCAGCCAACGCATAGGCGCGCCAGTAATTGACCTCTTCAAACGGCTTAAGAGATTCTATCGAGAGGCTATTAAACGCCTCCTCGCTATTCCAGCTCATCGCATGCGCAACGCCGCGTAGCGCCAGAAAATCTGGATTGGATTCCAGTTCGGGCAACTCCTCTTGCGCAAAAGCGATAAACCCAAGGGCTTCGGCGGCGCGACCATTCGAGAGATACATCCGCGCGAGCGTTATCAGATTTTCAATTTTTTCACCGTCAGGTGTTTCATTCATACCGGCCAAAATAATGTTTTCATTCTGGTCCATGACGCTAACCCCGCCCATCTGCCATTCAGAAAAGCTATAGATACGCGGCGCCGGTTTTTTTCTTTTTGTTCCCTCTTTTTCATTTTCTGATGACGTTTTTCTATCTCTGGCCATCGCCAACATTTGTTCAGATGCCAGAGCCAAACCACCGGGCCGTGAAACTTCAATACCATCACCGGTTACCCTGACCTCCAGATCGTCGACTTTGGAACGGATAACCAAACCGATATGAGAGGGCAGGGTTTCAAAATCAACAAATTCCCGGCCCGGCCCGGCAAAGTCTTTTGAGCTGCCAGTGGTCGCCAAAATAAGCGTGTCGCCGGAAATAGAATCAACAAATTCCAGGATTTCTGCCGGCTCTTCAAACGGCCAGACAAGTGTGCCGCCGCGCACAGCATCGCGGTGTTCAAATTCACGGATCGGATTCACTGGATGTTTTTTGTTTTCCTCAGCCGAGACCACAACGCGCCAGAGCAAACCGCCACCCTGCCCGCGTGCATTGCTTCCAGGCGGTATTTTGGTAGCATAGGCTTTGCTGTCATCTCCAAGTTTTTGCTCTTTAAAGGGTGGAAAGATCTCAGGGGTTGGGCCGTTGATTTGGGGCTTAAGATAAAACTCATCCTTGTCCGTCGCCAGCCACAATTCACCATAGTTTTCAAAAACAGAGACTCCGACATTTTTGGTTGAAGTAATCGTAATCACGTGCGGCGGGATCGCTTCACCATCCGCAGTTTCAAGGCTGGAGATAAGAGACGGCACCTCCGCGTCATCGGGCTTTGCGTCATCCAGTTTTTCTTTTTCCACGACTTCGACCGGCAAAGGCTCTTTATGTTCAACTTTCAGCGCCTCAGCCTTTTCTACCGGCTTTACAGGCTCAGCAGGTTTTTCCGGTGCTTTTTCAGCTTTTTTTTCGGGTGTTTTTTTCTCTTCTGCTTTCTTCACTTCTTCTTTTTTCTCTGGCGGCTTCAGTTCTATCTTTGCCACTTTTTTCGGCGCTTGTGCTTTCGCTTCGGGGGGCGGCTCTATAGAAGAAGGTGGAGGCAGCTTTATCCTTGAAGCCTGAAACTGTGATTTTGGTTTACCACCAGACGGATCATAAATATCAACGACCAAACGCTCTCCAGCATGAAAGTTCCGTGTCCGGCTACCCTCGGGTATAGCCAGGGAAATTTTAAGAGGCGATTGTGACAATATTTCAAAAGCCAGAATATTGGATTTGTCTCCGACCTGCATACCGGTTGTATTCACCAGAGCATCCTTCTTAAAGGTGAGAACCAATCGGCCCTTTGACGAGGTGTCGGCTTCATAATCCACGCGCTTCTTCCAGTCAAAAACCAGACGGGAATAGCCTTCGTGCTCGCCAGTACGCACACGTAGAGCCTCCTGCGCCCACCCGCTCTGGAATGGCACAATCACACAAAAGAGAGTAAGCAGAAGAATACGAGTCATGTGGATCAGAATAGCCAGTTTTAAGCGCTTTCACCAGTACCCGAACGCATAATGATTTGAGTGGTGCAGAACTATCATTAAAGCATAAACTTGACAGTAATCTGGAAAATAGCCTAAAACATGTGTTTCCGAAGAAATAGAGCAGAAAGTATAAAACAATGGATACTATGATAAGGCATGCAGAGAAACCAGATGCACAAGCGATTCATGATGTAGCGCAAAGAGTTTCAGCCAAAAAATATATTTTGGACTATCTTGATGGGCAAGGTCGGGAGATTAGCCATCTTACCGACATGAGCGTCAATGACATTAAAGCAAGGCTGCCGGAGCTGATTACAGAAGATCAGATAAATTTTCTTAATCGCCGTCTCGCCGCATCAGGATTTATACTATACCCGCTCGCAGTCGATGATCCTGACCAGCCTAATTACGCAGAGCGCATAAAGCTTTCTAACCATTTCTGGCTGGCTAACAATGACGATGTAGTTAAATCGTTTATGATGGCCTACACATTGGAGAAAATGGAGAAAATCAGACAGAAGACAGGTAACGACACATCAGTGCTTGATTACTTTCTGACTAAGGCCAATCGGATTCGCGATGGAATTGATATGCCGAATTTTGAAAAAGGAATTTATGTGCAACAAGTTGCTACTATGCCTAGTGTTAGCAGAACGGTGACAACATCTATGGTTCAAAAAGCAGCGCTACCGGAAAATGTGGGAGATGCTCCTTTCATGCTGGGTGAGATCGCGCAAGAACCTGATAAAAACCGGGCATCAACATTACTCTTTTTGTCACTAGGCGGTAAAATGGTTGCGACACGTCCCAAAGACAACGGCCAGAGAACATCTGGTACCTTCATGAAGCTTTTTCCTAGCCCTGAGGATTCTCTCTAGCCATGTCGCAAAAACACACAACCCGCTATAATAACCGCGGCGCTTCCTATAGTGCACGCCCCCAATATCCCCCGGAATTAATAACGGGCGCCATACAAAAATCTGGCTTGCAATCAGGTGATACTGTTGTTGATATCGGCGCGGGCTCAGGAAGATTAACAAAGGCACTTTTGGAATTAGGATTTACGGTTCGCGCGGTTGAACCTAGTGATATGCGGCTTGAAGCCAAAAAGAATCTTGAATCATATCCTGACTTTCAAATATACGAAGGTGAAGCAGTTAAACCAAATATCCCGGAACATACATACGGGAAAATCAAAGCTATTTTTGCCGGACAATCCCTGCATTGGTGGCGCCACCAGTTTAAAGAAGCCGTACGAGAATGGAATAAATTTTTACACCCTACGGGAAAATTGATAGCACTGACACAACATTTCAATGATAGCAGCGAAGTTTGTCAGCATATAGATACGACCCTGAGTCGTATTTGCCCCGGATATGATGATCAGATCGTCAAGCTCCTGTATAAAAATTCACCAGGATTTTCAAACTACGAATATAGACGCTATCTGGATTTCGAGAACAGGCATCTGGATGTTGCTAAATTTGATTTTACGACTGACGAGCAAGGATTCAGGAATTTGCTGACCAGCTTTTCTTTTACGCCAAACCCTGAAACACAAAGAGAAGATTTAAATCAATTGCTAGATACAATGGTACGGGAAGTATTTCAAAAACACGCACAAGGCGGAGAAATCACAATCCCTTATGTGTCAAAAATCTGGCACGGAACACTGATTACGCCAGATCTAATACGTTAGCGCCTAGCGCCCCATCTCCAAAAGCAAGCGCCGCGAGCCGTCATCTTGCATAATGACAATATCAACGCGACGGGCCAGATTTAGACGTTCTTTTTCCGGAATATCACGCGGCAATTCTTCATAACGCGCGCTGGCCAATCCTCTGACGACAATAGGACGACGATAACCGACATTTTGAAGAACGGCAGCGGCTTTAAGCGCGCGAGCCAGGGATAAATCCCAGTTTGAGGAAAACTCTCCCGAATCACTATCTATCGGGCGCGGATCAGAATGGCCAATCACTTCAATTCTGTTCTTCATTCGTGACAAGGCGCCGCCCAGAGCGAAAAGAGCTTTGCGGCCTTTGTCCCTGACATCAGCTTTACCTACATCAAAAAGAAGATCACTCGGCAGTGAAACAATTAAACGATCATCCTGCGGAATAAGAACAATATTCTTTAAAATGCTTTCGCCTTCCACCAACTGCGCCACCAAAGCCTGTAAATATTCAAGGTCAAGAGCCGAGCTGAAATCCAGCTTTTCAATATTGATAGAATCCTGCGGCCCCTCTTCCCATCTTGTGCTGTAGAATTTGTTAAACTCTGTATTAAGAGCCGCCGTCATATGTGACCATTCTTCTTCCTTCGGCACGGCCATCGAATAAAGAAGCACAAAAAAGGTCAACATCAGAGCCATGACATCGGTAAAGGTAATCAACCAGAGCGGCACACGCTCACCATCACCCCCTGATTTTTTACCTGATCCGCGGCTAAAGGAGGAAAACCCCAACCCCTGAACCTGCACATCTTCGTCTTCTGGTTCTTCGTTACTCACCACTCTCTCCAGCTTTATTATTACCAAGTGGATTAAATGCGCTGTAGCGGCGGAAATATAAATCTATGTAACCGTCTTTACCCTGGGTCAGCCCTGCGCTCATAAGCTTGCGCGGCAAGCCAGCCGCTTCAAGCTGCTCTGCATAACCACTTACCTTCTGTAGCGCTTCATTCACAACACGAGGGCTTTTGTTAAACGTTTCAGCCGGAGAACGCGGCATATTCAGCAACATTTCCATGCGATAAGGAATCCCCGTATTTCTTGCCTGTAACAAAGACACCAATGTCGTCAGAAAAAATCCACCGGCCCCTCGCTGTGCTTTTTTAGGATTCTTGCCAACCTCTCCAGCCGCCCCAACACCACGTTCGAAAGAACGCAGCGGCAAACGAATATGCATCACCGTCCCAAGACTGTTCTTTGTTACCTTATGGCCAGTAATCTGCGCCTTGAATAAAGCTTCCACCTGATCGATGGCATCGCCATCATTGAAATGCTGCTCGTTGGTTTCTTCAAAAGAAGGTGCGGTTTCCTCGGCCAGATTTTTTGAAGAAAACGCCAGTGATATGCTGTTTAAAACAGGCCGCGACTTTACTTCTTCAAAATTCGACATCGCATTTATCACAATGAAAAATGATAAAAGCATAATAAAAAGTGATAATGCAAGAAACTGATTGGCCATAAATAGGAATCCTTCTGATTCCCATTATACTAGAATGCAGAATATTTTAACAGAAATGACAACCCAAAGAGAGGCACCCTAATCGAACTCTTCCAGAAGTTTGTCGATTTCGGCCTGGGTAATAGCCTTATCCGGCATTTGTGGGCCATTAAGCAAAGCCGCATCACCTTCCCCACCTGACTCACCATCACCTTGAATCGGCATACCCGGCATTTTTTCGCCAAGAACTTTCATTAAAGCATCGACTTTGCTTTCGATCGCTTTGAGTGTGGCGACAACCTTTGTAATGCGTTGCCCGGTAATATCCTGAAAAGAACAAGCCTCATAGACTTTCATCACTTCATCAGTAATGGCCGCGCCCGCCTCACCTGCCTCAGCAGCTTTTTCGCTAATAATATCGCAGGCATCCATAATAGTTCCCGTAGCCTCTGCCGTTGCTCGCACAACCTCATCAAGCTCATCTGTCGCTGTCGGAATATGTTTGTCACTAATATCACCGGCCTGCGCCTGACCCACTTCCTGTCTGGCTTCCTCAATAATATCATGAAGGTTTTTAAGTTCCCTATAGATAGTCTCACGCTCGACGTCCTCAATCGCCTCGACCTTGGAAATAACCGAGCTTATAATCTTGACAACCTGGTCCCTCTTATACCCCTGATCTTCCCCATTTTCCGGCACTACATCTGACATCGCAGCTATTCCCCCATCTTCTTTAAACAGATAATCTAGTTTTCACTTAAAGTTTCACGCTTAAAATTCCCCCAAAACAGACGTTATCTTTCCTTTTAAGGTCTCCGCATTAAAAGG
Source organism: Micavibrio sp. (assembly GCA_021604545.1). GTDB lineage: Bacteria > Pseudomonadota > Alphaproteobacteria > Micavibrionales > Micavibrionaceae > UBA5701. The sequence continues at coordinate 143,076 of BQJE01000001.1, read as the reverse complement.
TTTAACAATATAGTTGTTCACCCCGGCCTGTTTGGCAGCCACAACATTTTCCGTTTTACTTTCGGCCGTAATCATAATGAATGGCATATCTTTAAAATTATCATTCGAGCCACGCACCAATTTCAGCAGCTCAATGCCGGTCATCGGCTCCATATTCCAGTCGGAAATGACAAGCCCATAGGACTTCCGCTTAATCTTCTCAAGCGCCATCGTCCCATCCGTAGCTTCATCAACGTTATTGAATCCAAGCTGCTTAAGCAGGTTTTTTATGATTCTCAGCATTGTGTTGTAATCATCCACAATCAGGATGTTCATATCCATATCAACCGCCACTTTTATTCTCCCCTAATGCTAACAAATATTAAGAACTCAACCTTCGAACAAGTATTATGAACCAAAATTAGTTAACCAATTGTAAGTGTAAATGAAAAACTCAGAAAAACGTAATGTACCATTAGATAGAGTACACAAGAATGAATGAAATATTAAGAATTAATTACAAGCATTAGTTACTTTGGGGCAATGACGGCAGCTGTTTTTGCTCTGCAAGCATAATGGTTACGGTCCTTGCCCGCTCCGGGTTCATTTTCGCCAAAACAGGAGACAGCTTGCGCTCCGACATTTTACCCATGACAGTGACAAGAATATCAAGATCGAGCGTATTGAAGATCCGCGCAGCATCTTTGGGCTTCATACCTTCGTATATTTTAACCAGACTCTGGACACGCCCCTGTTCTTCTTCGGATTGTTTTTCTAACAAAGATTCGATTTCACCACGAAGCTGTGACAATTCCTGAAATTTGCGATCCAGCTCTTTTTCAGCTGTCCGAAGCAACGCCTCACGCGTTAGCATTTGCCTCTCTTTTTGTACGATGTCCTTACGGCGCTTGGACAAGTCTTCAAACAACTCCATACGCACTTCGGTATAATCCAAATCAGAATCGCTTGCGTCACGCCAATCTATATCGCCACCTTTATCCTCTTCCTCCTCATGTGAAGAATCTTCTTTGTCCTCCTCTTCCTCGGCAAAAGTGAGTTGCGGGGCTTGTTTTTCCGGTGCGTCAGCCTCTTTCTCATGGCTGTCGACACCCATCATGCCCTCTTCTTTTATTTCCTGTTTTGCTGTTTCTGCTTCCGGCGGCATTTCAGGCGGCTGGGCATCAACCTCCTCAACAGCCAGAGCGGCACCGGATAAAGTTGAAAAGCCGGTCACGATCTCAACCACCCTGAAAGAAAAGGCCAGCATGGCCACGAAAACCAGCAGAGGGATGATTCTAAAGTTCACGGAAAACATAACCTAAGCCCCTCCGCCGGAAGATTTTTTCTTCAGGTTTTTCTGTAATGCCTGAAACAACTCTCTTTCCGCCCGGCTATGCAGGTCACTTGCCATATCCTGGGGAACATCCAGATCGATGTCTTCGTCCCCCCATCCCGAAGATTCCTCTGAACCTTCTGCCCCATCAAAGGGCTGTTCGAAATCACGGTCCTGTATCAAAAACGGCGCGCCTATATCATCGCGTGAGGTATCCGGCTCACTTTTTCTGATCGCTTCATCAGAGATATGGCTGCTGCTACGAGCGCTGCTTCCCTCTGCCAGATTTTCCAGACGCTTAGCCAGATTGTTTCCAGCCTCATTCATCAATTGAAGTTCATCAGACAGGGTTATGGATTCATTGATGAGTCCCTGCAGTTTTTCACCAGAGCTGTTGCCCGCGGCCTTGAGGCCCGCAATTGCACTATTGGCCTGATCAATATTTTTAGCTAGCGCCGCCACCAGATTTTTCATCTCATTTCTTTGCACACGGAAATTGTTAAGGCTTTTTGACAGACGCATGGCGTAATAAATGGTCATCCCCAGAAAGATAAGAACAACAATGTCTAGAACAATACTCAGTAACGGCCCACTCATCCATCATCCCCTTTATCAGGCTCAATATAGTTTTCAATCCTGAGGGCAATATTGCCCTGACGCTGACCCACCGGCCCTCTGAACATCGGAAAATGACCACAGCGCATCTCCAGATCTTCCTCGGTGCGTGTGGTAAACATCACTTGTTCACCGACTTGCCAGTTCAACATCTCTCCCAGAGGCACAGTTGATTCTCCCAATATAGCCTGAAGCTGAATATCGGTTTTATAAAGCTCTTCCGTAAGGTGACTTTCCCAGATGGAGTCACGACCAAATTTTTCACCCATAAACATCTGGAGTAGCAACTCCCGAATGGGCTCTAATGTCGCATAAGGAATAAGAACTTCGACGCGGCCACCACGATCACCCATATCAACGCGCAAACGTGCAAGAACACAAGCATTACCGCTTTGTGAAATAGTAGCAAAACGCGGATTGGTTTCCATGCGATCGAGATTAAAACTAACCGGTGAAAGCGGATCAAAAGCCGAGGACAGATCGCCAAGCGTCACCTGCACCATTTTTTCCACGAGCTTGCTTTCGATAGTGGTATAAGGCCGCCCTTCAACACGTATGGATGGCGTCCCTTTCCGGCCACCAAGCAACACATCAACGATTGAATAAATCAAAGCACTATCGGTGACCAAAAGGCCGTTATTGTCCCACTCTTCGGCTTTAAACACAGACAGCATAGCGGGCAAAGGGATGGAATTCATGTAATCGCCAAAGCGCACAGTGGAAACCTGGTCCAGCGACACTTCAACATTATCAGTGGTTAAATTCCGCAATGATGTCGACATCAGGCGCACCAGCCGGTCGAACACAATATCAAGCATCGGCAGGCGTTCATAATTCACCATCGCCGAGTTAATAAGCGCCATCACACCGGAGGTTTCACCACCGCTGGCCGCATCATCGTCAAAACCTAAAAGAGAATCAATTTCTTCCTGATTGAGGATACGGGTGCCACCTTCTTCTTCACCCGCTTCACCTTCACCATCGAAATCTGGCATAGAATCAGCATCGACCACGTCTTCGCCGCCGCCTTCTTCACCGGCCATGGATTCCCATTCATCCATCATGGCCTTTTCTTCTTCGCTCATTTCTTCGGTTTCAGTATCACTCATGCCTGACCTTTTTTTGCCGTCGGTTTAGACCTAATATATGCGTTTTATATACGCAAAATCCATGCCGACACGCCTATTATAGCATTATTGGATCAAAATTTCCTGAAACAGCACATCTTTGATCTCGATAGGAGCCGCCGCCTGATTTACACGCCATAAAAGCTCCATCTGCAACCTGTAAATACCTGCACTGCCACGCAAATCCTTGACACGTAGCTCTCGCAAATAAGTCTGGAACTGATCAACAACACGGGGGATAACAGCTTCTACCGCAGACAGCTCCTCCGGATTTACCAGCTCCAGTTGTACCGTAAGCCTTAAATAACGTGGATTGCCGTCCTGGGTATTAAGATTCACGATCATGGTTGGGATCTCTAAAAACGCCGAACCGCCATCGCCATGCCCGTCACCACCACCATGACCACCACCTTTTTTCTTGCCATGGCCGTCATCCTTTTTTGCAGCCATTATCGGTTCGCCATGCTCATCCAGCATTGGTTCGCCGTGCTCATCCAGCATCACTTCTTGCCCGCCTTTACCCAAAAGCCCGTCAAGCATGCCCGAAAAATACAAACCACCGCCTATGCCAACCAGTAAAAGCAACGGAACGACGACGAAAAGAACGATTTTCGTGGCATCAAACCCACTGCCACCTTCTTCGTCCTCTCCTTCGGCACCATCTTCGCTCTCGACAGCGCCGTCAGTATCTTGTTCGGAAGCATCTTCTTCTTTTGGTTCTTCGTCGTCGGCCATCGATTTTGTCCAGTCTGCTTGAATTTAGAGCGCATTCTAATGCATTGGGTAAACGCAGCAATCACATAGTAGAGGATTATACTAACGGATTGCACGGCAAATGCACATATACGTTTCACAGCGATAAACAGAGATTTTGGGGGAAAATTTTGCCGAAAGACACAGCCTTACCGTAAAACTTACCCCAAACGTGTCAAAAACGCTCCACAGAAATCATATCAACCTATTGATTAACAAAAACAATTCATTCTGGCACAGCCTATGCAAGGTCTTGATACGCATGTGTAAAAACACAGCTTCATTTTAAGATTGGGTAAAGGAACACCTACATGGAAAATAGTATTTATATAGGCCTATCGAAACAGGTCGTGCTCCAAAGAAATATGGACATTATCGCCAATAATGTAGCGAATATGAATACCAACGGGTATCGCGGCCAAAATATGGTCTTTTCTGAATTTATTTCCGACCCCAGAGGCCAGGACGATCCACTGTCTTTTGTCGTTGATCATGGCCAATACCAGATCACTGATCCCGGCTCGGTGCGGATCACAGAAAACCCGCTTGATGTTTCCCTGACCGGACCAGGCTTTCTGGGCATTCAGGCCCCGGACGGCGAAGTTGCCTATTCTCGTGACGGCCATTTCCAGCAGGGGCTGGATGGCGCTCTTGTCAGCGGCTCCGGTTTATCTGTCGTTGACCAGGGCGGATCACCCATCATCATTCCAAGCGGCACCACAGAAATCAATATTGATAAAAAGGGCGTTATTTCCAATCAGAACGGCGCCATTGCCCAGCTGATGATTGTCGAATTTGAAGACATCCAAAAACTTGAACAACTCGGCAACAATTTATACCGGACAGATGCCACAACCTTGCCAGCAGAAAAAACAACTGTCGCGCAAGGCACTCTGGAAAGCTCAAACGTAAAGCCGGTCATCGAAATGACACGGATGATTAGCACACTACGCAGCTTTCAAGGTGTGCAGAAAATTTTACAAACAGAAAATGAACGGCTGCGCGGAGCCATACAAAAACTGACGCAAGGCGGCTAAAAAACGAAGCAAGAATTTTGAATGAGAATTTTAAACTAAGGAGAAAATAAAATGAGATCTTTGGATATCGGCGCAACGGGAATGCTAGCACAGCAAATGAATGTGGATGTCATTTCCAACAACATCGCCAATATGACGACGACCGGCTTTAAACGCCGTCGCGCCGCTTTTCAGGATTTGATATACCAGAACATCGACCGCCCCGGCTCAACATCATCAGATGTCGGAACGATTGTCCCATCCGGTATTCAGCTGGGTCTGGGTGTACGCCCGGCTGCTGTATACCGTCTACATGAACAGGGCGCTATCCGCATTACCGAGAACCCACTAGATCTCGCCATCACCGGTGATGGATTTTTCCAGATACAAATGCCCAACGGCGAAACAGCTTATACGCGTGACGGAACATTTCAGGTCAACGAAAACGGTGAGCTTGTGACCACGCAAGGATTCCTGGTTGATCCCGGCATCACCATTCCCGATGACGCCGTTGATATCGATATCAGCGAAGAAGGTGAAGTTCTAGTCAATATTCAGGGCCAGACCGCCACACAAAATCTAGGACAAATTCAGCTATCGACGTTTATCAATCCAGCCGGCCTTGATGCTATCGGCGATAACTTGCTACTGGAAACTGATGCATCCGGATCACCCACCACCGGCAATCCCGGTCAGGATCAGTTCGGCCGCGTAAGGCAAGCCGCACTAGAGCAATCGAATGTGAATGTTGTTGAAGAAATTACGTTGCTGATTACAGCGCAGCGTTCCTACGAGATGAATTCGAGCGTGATTTCGACGACAGATGAAATGATGCAAACCGTAACGCAGCTTCGGTAATCGCTGACCGGAAAACAGGAGTAAAGTAAAATGAACAATGTAAAATCAATCTGGAATGGCTGGAGCGTTGCGCTCAGAACCCTGGTTGTTACGCTATCATTGTTCATGGGCACTATGCTCCTGCTCACCGCGTCACACTCCGCACATGCTGTCGACCTAAGGCAAAATAGTGTTATTACCGATAACACTATTAAGCTGGGTGATGTTTTCTACGGCCTGTCGGGTGATGCAGACAAAGTGCTCGGCCCGGCCCCACGCCCAGGCACAGAGATGGTGCTCAACGCTCGCACGCTGATGCGGATCGCCATTGCCCTTGATTTGCCCTGGCGGCCAGCCAGTTCTGCCGATTATGTTGTGCTAAGCCGCGCGGCCACACTTGTAGACCGTGAACAGATCGAAAACGGACTGAAAGAGGCCCTGATCGAAAAAGGGCTGAAGGGAAATTACAATCTAAAATTCGCCGATGGAAACACAGACATTATTCTGCCACAGGGCCAGCCCGGCACGATTGAAATTACGTCTATTAGTTTTGACCCCAAGAAAGACTGGTTTGAAGCGGATATCGTTGCACCATCAAAAAACAACCCGATCCATCGCGCACGTTTAAGCGGCCAGGTCGAGCGTTTAACCAGCGTTCCTGTTCTAAGCGATACACTGCACAAGGGTACAATCATTGGCAAAAGAGACATTGAGTTTGTCGACCTCCCAAGCCGCAGCGTCAATCACGACTACATCAGGAACGCCGACGACTTAAGGGGCATGACGCCACGGCGCATTCTTCATGCTGGCAAGCCCATCCAGACCAGCGAAATTCAGGCACCAAGAATTGTTGAGCGCGGCGATTTCGTCACCATGATTTTTGAAGACGGCATGCTCAGCTTGACCGCCAAAGGAAAAGCTCTTGAAAACGGCGCCAAAGGCGATTTTATCCGGGTCGTGAATACGGGCAGCAACCGCACAGTTGAAGCCGTTGTTACGGCTGAGCGAGAAGTCACCGTACAACCCAACTAATTTGACAAACGAATAAGAGGATCAGTAATGAGTAAAAATAATAAAGATGATTACCTGAAAACCGGTTTTACCCTGCTCGCTTGCATGGCGCTATCCGCTTGCGGCGCATCGGAGCGTATCGCCAATATCGGAAAAGCACCAGAGATGGGCAGCATTGCTAATCCAACCACACAGGCAAATTACCAACCCGTCAGCCTGCCGATGCCAGCGCCGCAAAATGTCGTGCGCCAGAAAAACTCTCTTTGGCAATCGGACCGCGTAACATTCTTCAAAGACCAACGCGCAGCCGATGTTGGAGACATTATTACAGTGATGATCGAAATTGATGATAAAGCAGAAATTGATAACCAGACAGATCGTTCACGTTCATCCAATGAAGATGCCGGATTGAACAGCTTGCTTGGCTATGAACAGGCACTGGCAGATATATTGCCGGAAGCCATTAGCAACACGGATTTAGCGAATTTCGATTCCACATCCGATTATCAGGGTCAGGGCACCACCGACCGTGAAGAAAAAATTGAACTCATGATGGCGGCTCTAATCACGCAGCTTTTGCCCAACGGCAATATGGTGATCCATGGCCGCCAGGAAGCGCTGGTCAATTACGAGAAGCGCATACTGGAAATTGATGGCGTCATCAGACCCGAAGACATTACAACGGGCAACACGATTTCTTATGAGAAAATTGCAGAAGCAAGAATTGTCTATGGCGGTGAAGGCCAGATCACGGATATGCAGCAGCCCCGTTACGGCCAACAGCTCTATGACATTATTTTCCCGTTTTAAGTAGCTAGAACAAGAAAGTTTACCCACCCGACTCTTCCCGGCCCCCTCAAAAGGGCCGGTTTTTTTTGATTAGTCGTCTCTTTGGGTTTTTTCCATGCGCTCGTGGCGTTCCTGTGCCTCGATGCTGAGCGTTGCATTGGGACGCGCAATCAGGCGGGCGATTGAAATCGGCTCGCCAGTTTCTTCACAGTAACCGTAATCACCTTCATCAATACGATCGAGCGTTTGATTGATCTTGGAGATCAGTTTGCGTTCGCGGTCGCGGGTCCGCAGTTCAAGCGCATGATCTGTTTCGGCTGAGGCCCGGTCGGCAAGATCAGGTTTTTGCAATTCCGTTTCCTGCAATATTTCCTTGATCGTTGTCTCAGATTCACGAATAAGCTCTTCGCGCCATTTGATAAGCTGTTGCCTGAAAAACCCAAGCATAACCGGGTTCATGAACTCACCTTTGTCTTTTTCAGGATCATAATCCGGCGGCACCGTAACCCCGCTTATTTTACTGGCCTTACGAATTGGCTTTGCCTTAACGGGGGCAGTGGGTATGACCGGATCCTTAAGCTCACTTTTCTTAGGTGGGCCTTTTGGGGCCATTGATTTGGTGGCCGCAGCTTTCTTTGCCGGCACTTGTGCCTTTGGTACTTTTTTAGCTGCCGTTGTTTTTGTTGTGGTCTTTTTCACGATTACCCTCTTTACAGTTGTCTTTTTAGCCGGAGTTTTCTTTACAGGAGTTTGTTTCTTTACGGTCTTCTTTTTTGGTGTCGCTTTTTTCTTAGCCACAGTTTTTTTGGCCACAGCTTTTTTGGCTGGCGCCTTCTTAACTGTTTTTTTCTTTGGCAAGGCTTTTTTAACCGGCGCTTTTTTCTTTGTCGTCGTTTTTTTGGACGTTACCTTTTTTACAACTTTTTTAATCGCTTTTTTTACGGCCGTTCTTTTGGCTGTAGTTTTCTTGGCGCCCGCTTTTTTTGCAGGCGTCTTTTTGGCAGCAATTTTCTTTGCCGGAGTTTTCTTTTTTACGGCTGCTTTCTTGACTGTTTTTTTAGCAGGCTTTTTGGCCGGTGTTTTTTTCACTGGTTTTTTCTTAGCCACACTGGATTTTTTCTTTGCTTTTGCCATGGCCTTTATCCCCGTAAATCCCATCGACTTTCAAAAATGAAGAAGAAATATACGTTCGGTTTGGCATTAAAATCAAGAGAATTCAGGCTTTTTGCTTCTGTTCGTCGAGGGTAACCCGCATTTTGGCCAGTTCCACCTGCGCCCGCAGGTCAATTTCGTCCATAATATCAGTTAGCTGCGGGTCCATGATTTTTTCACGGTGAGCCGCCACAACATCAGCAATATCAACCATATGGCCCACTGTGAGGTTGCCGCTCAGCATCGCCATACGGATTTTTTCCAGCCCATCCAGAATGGTGTTAGAGCGTCGATAGGCGCGACCACGAGAAGCGCGCTCGGTAGGATCTTCGGCACCTTGAATAGCCAACAGGGCATCCACTTGCGCAATGGACTGCGTTGCGGTCGTTGTGGCCGATTCCGGCGTCTCGCCGCTAACAAAATCGCCAAAATTCCCCTCGGAAGAGGCCGTTTTACCGGATTTTTTGGTTTTTGATGTCGCCTGACTTTGGCCGGGACCTTGTACTTTCATTTGGGCACTTTCATGAGATACTTTTTTAAAATAACGTCTTCCTCTTAGTATAACGCTTTTTTGATGTCTGTGCATACTCGGAAAGAATTGCCCTTATATAGAGGTGGGCCGCTAAAAATTTCCGCCTTTGAAAAGTTTTCATATCTTAGCGTTCTTCTATCCCATTGAAATATAATAATAATAATCGCCTCCAAAACTGGCACGGCTTTCGCATACGCGTCTATATGCGCGGAATACATGCGATGAAAATTATTTCAGCATTAGATCCGGGCAAAAATTAAAGGAAACACGTGCAAAGAATGTTTCAGGCACCTGACAAAACCGAACGAATAGTGAAAGAAGTCATAGGGCTGTTTTTTGTCATCCTTATGGTTCTTTTTGCCGTTTCAAGCACAGCCAACGCCAAAACGGCCCGTATCAAGGATATTGTAGATATTGAAGGCGTGCGCGAAAACCAACTGGTTGGCTACGGTATTGTCGTTGGGCTCAACGGCACCGGCGACGGTCTTAATAATTCTCCGTTCACACGGCAATCTCTGGAAGCTATGTTAGAGCGTCTGGGCGTCAGTGTCCGCGATCAAAACATGAATACCGGCAATGTGGCCGCTGTGATGGTGACGGCCACCCTGCCCCCTTTTACCAATCAGGGCTCACATATCGACGTTAATATTTCCTCGCTTGGTGATGCCAGCTCTCTGCAGGGCGGAACATTATTGGTAACGCCACTTCTGGCTGCTGACGGTGAAGTGTATGCCGTGGCACAAGGGGAAATCAGTATTGCAGGTTTTTCCATTCAGGGTGATGCCGCAACCGTAACCCAGAATATTCCAACCTCCGGCCGTATCGCCAGCGGCGGTATCGTCGAACGTGAAATTGATTTCACACTGGAAGAGCTGCAAGAAGTGCGTCTCGCCCTTAAAAACCCCGATTTTACAACCTCGCGCCGTATCGCGCAGGCGATCAACGGTTTCACATCCGCTTCCCTGGCCAGAGCAGAGAATTCCGCCAGCGTCATGTTAAAGCGTCCAGCCAATTATGATGGCTCAATTGTCGATCTTATAACCGATATCGAACAACTCCCTATTCAGCCCGACCAACCGGCACGGGTTGTTATCAGTGAAAGATCAGGCGTGATCGTGATGGGCTCTGACGTGCGGATCAGCAATGTGGCGATCGCACAAAGCAACCTAACGATCCGCGTCACCGAAACGCCGCAGGTATCGCAGGCCAATCCATTTGCCGAGCAAGGACAGACGGTTATTGTCCCGCGCACGGATTTATCGGTGAATGCCGGCAATGACGTGAAGCTGGCACTGCTTGAAACCGGCGTAACGTTGCAGGATCTTGTTACAGGACTTAACCGCCTCGGCATGCAGCCACGCGATATCATCACCATCATACAAGCCATCAAGGCGGCCGGCGCGCTGCAGGCAGAAATTGAGGTGATGTAATGGATAATTTGACGCCAAACACGACACTCGCACTTTTGCAAGCCACGCAGCCCGATAATGACAAGGCTGTTAAAGCGCTCAAAGATATTAAAAACCTCGAAAAGATCGAGGAAGCCGCCAAAGAGTTTGAAGCGGTTTTTGTCGCCGAGATGATGAAGCCGATGTTCGAAGGCATTGACACCAAAGGCATGTTCGGCGGCGGCAAAGGTGAAGAAATATTCCGCGGCATGATGATTGAGGAATACGGCAAGATGCTCTCGCAAACCGGACGTATTGGTATTGCCGACAGCGTAAAAGAAGAACTGATTAGAATTCAGGAAGGCACAAAAACAGGGACACAGGAAGGAATAACAAATGAATCATAACAAACAAGAAGCGATCTCAGAAAAAGAGGGCCATAAAATTCTACCTGAGGATACAGCCATGGCGCTACGGAAACTGATTTCCCTCACGCGCAGCTTGATTGAATCTGCAGAGCTGGAAGAGCGCGCTTTGACCCTGGGCGACATGGTTCAGCTTTCCTCATTACAAGGCAGCAAAGAAAAGACAGCCTGGCAATACACACATTCTTCGCAGGAATTCCGCAAACGCCTTGAAGAATTCCGCAGGGCTGATCGTTCTCTTTTGAATCAGCTGGAAAGTCTTCAGAAAGATTTGAACAAGAAAACACAAAGTAACAATATTTTAATCGAGCAGCTGCACCAAAAAGCACTGGCCAATACGCAGGCGACCTTGGTTACAGCGCAGGAGCTAGGCCAACCTCTCAAATTTAAAAATGGCCATCAACAAGAACAGCAAGAGAGAGCGTAATGACAACACATGCAAAAACCGAAGAACAGGTTGCACAAGAAACATTGGTTCTGTCGCAACATCCAAGCAAAGCCATGCAGCAAATGATGGATACAATTGATGTGCTTCGCCACATCTATATCCGTGAAACTGACGCCCTGAGCAATGCGGACACCAAAACATTCCTATCGATGCAGGATGAAAAAATGAAAGCCGCACGCAACTATCAGGATGGCATTCAGCAAATGCTGATACGCAAGAATGAAATGCGAAAAGTCGACCCAACCCTGCGTCAGAAGCTTGAAAACATGCAACGTGACTTTTCTGCATTGGCAAAGAAGAATGCAGACGCCCTTGGGCGCATGGACCGCAGCGTTGAACGACTAGGCAACACGATCCGCCGCGCCGCCAAACAAGAAGCGCAAAAACAACGCTCCTTCAGTTACGACGCAACAGGGACAATGAGAAATACCGAAAACAAAACCGTTTCAACAGGAGTAAGTGAAACAGCCTAAGAGTGTGTAGGAACATTAAAGTATGACCCTAGAGTTATTTTTTACGCTGCAAAATTCGCAAAGCAGCACTGTCAAACTTCCCAATCAGCCGGGAGGGGCAGCCGACTCTTCTCAAATTCAGGGGCTAAACTTTATCGATTTGATTCTTGCGCGGCTGACACAAAACACCGGAGAAACTGAAGAAGAAGCTGAAGGTAAGGCTGGCGAAGAGCATCAACTTCTACAATCAGACAACCCTGTTCTGGACAAAGAACCAACACTGAACCTTGCTAAATTACTCGCGACCAATCAGGACATTGAAGACCAGGTTACGCAGGATATCGAGACATTTGGCCTCACCCCGACAGACCAACTCTCGCAAGTTTTAGCGCTGAACGGACAGGCCCTCGAAAATGAACTAAAGCCAATTCCAGGAACAGAAAGTATCCTCAAAGGTCTCCTGATTGAAACAGAAGGCAATGAGAATGCAGCCGTTTTAAGCAAGTTGGAAAAAATTCTAGCTAAACTGGAAACATTAGCACAGGAAGAAAGCCCGGCTTTTATTGCCACAAACTTAACGCCTGAACAGATCACACAGCTACAGGAACAGCTCTCTGATAACGCGGACGAAGATCCAAATTTTGCCATTTTCATCGGGCTAATCAATATCCAGCAGCCACAAACAGGGGCAACCACACCTGAAATTGTTGCCTTATCACGCGGCGTTGTTGTTGCACCACGCAATATCGGACAGCCGGAAAGAACAGCAGCCGGAGATACAGCGCCATCAAATGATCTGGCGACGAAATTAAATTCACTAATCCCCGGCGGCGAAGGTGAATTAACCATCGGCGGCAAAGGTGAATTAACCATCGGCGATGAGCTAGACTTGAAAGCGCTACAAGACGCCCAAACTTTCAAATCACTTATTAAACAGGCAGGTGGCGGTAAAACTGATGTCGCCTCTCTCGCCAATATCGGCGGCGACAATAATGCCCCCTCTTCCAGCCCTAATCTGAGCTATCTGCAAGGCTGGCCGTTTACGCTAACCGGTAGCCTGTTTGCGCCATCTGGTTGGAGCGACCCCATTCTTGAAGAGCTGGGCATCCAAACCCCCGGCGCAACTGTGAGCAACCCAACCAATCTAACAAGCCTACTCACAAACACGCAAAGTGCGTCTCAGGCCCATAGCGCGACCCAAATGGTTGCCGCTACATTGCAGAAAAATGCTCTTAATGGTGAAAATAAAAGCATCACCTTACAGCTTGATCCGCCTGACCTTGGCAAGGTGAAAGTAAGGCTTGAGTTTGGTGAAAGTAAAACCCTTAAAGCCACTATGCTGATCGAAAAACCGGAAACTTTTTTGATGCTGCAACGTGATGCGCATGTTTTAGAGCGCGCCATTCAGGAAATTGGTCTGGACAGCAGCGGTATGGAATTTGAACTGGCTGGGCATGACAGTGATTTTGGTCAAGACGGTGGGCATGATGGGAACGCAGGCGGTAGCGCCGGTGGTGATGGCACAGAGAGCAACGAAGATTTAATCGAAACCACCATGGACTGGTATGTCGATCCCGATACGGGCCTGACACGCTATGACATGTTGGTATAAAGGAGAAGAAAAATGGCATCCGATGTAACAATAAGTTCAGCAATTCAGCAGCAGCAAGGCACATCTGCAGCGGGCACCCAGCTGGCAGAAGACTTTAACCAGTTTCTGACATTGCTGACAGTTCAGTTGCAAAATCAGGATCCTCTTTCGCCGATGGATACGACAGAATTTACCAATCAGATTGTATCCTTTACCGGTGTGGAACAACAGATTAACACCAACCAGAAATTGGACGCTCTGGTTGCAATGGGCCTTACAAATGCCTTTACCGGCGCGCTGCAATATGTCGGCCTCGACATCAGTTATCTCAGCTCGGAATTCCACTATGACGGCGCAAAGCCTGTTGATGTTTCCTATGCGCTCGATGAGCAAGCCGCCGAAACCAAGGTGAGTATCTTTGATGCAAGTGGCGGTCTTGTCTTTAGAGCTGACGTCTCCAGCAATGTCGGCGTCAATAATTTCACATGGGATGGCAGCCTAACAAATGGAGGGACAGCACCGGCTGGCACTTACGAGATTAAAGTTGACGCCCTTGATATTGAAGGCAACGCAATTAGCAGCTCGACGGTTGTAACCGGCGCTGTGAAAGGTGTTGAAACACAAAACGGCACGATCTTCCTGCTGGTTGGTGATAGGGCTGTACCGGTAGGCAGCGTTCTCAATGCCAGCAAACCACCAATTATTGTGGTGGAAGATGAAGGTGGGGGAGAAGAAGATCCACCCGCTACCCCACCGGCAGCATAAGGATTTTTTTACTAACCATTTTTAAACAGACTTAAACAAAACCGAATTTAACGAATTTAAATTTAACGAAAGAAGGAGAAGCAAGATGGGACTTTTTGGATCACTATTTACCGGGGTATCGGCACTATTCGCTCAATCCCAGAACACGGCGATTATATCAAATAACATCGCCAATATTTCCACGACGGGCTTTAAACGCTCGGAGGCAGCATTCGAAAGTTTGGTAACGTCAGAAAGTCGCCTGTCGACATACTCGCCAGGTACGGTGACCGTCAACAGACTGCAACGCGTTGACCAGCAAGGCGCGCTACAACAAACATCATCAGGTACGGATGCGGCCGTTTCCGGCAATGGTTTCTTTGCTGTCAAACGTGATGACGATGCGCTGCAGGAGTTCCTGTATACAAGAGCTGGTCAGTTTGGCGAAGACTCGCAAGGTCTGCTTAGAAATGCTGCCGGCTTTGTTATGTATGCCTGGCCCATTGATGCCAATGGAAACCTCCCGGCTAACCAGGGTGATTTAAGCTCACTGGTTCCCGCTGATGTGGCGTTCCTTGGCGGCCTGACCCGTCCGACATCAAGCGCGGAGCTGGCGATCAATCTCGACGCCACAACCGTCGACCAGAATCTGGCCGCAGCGATAGCCGGTCCTGTCGATTTCAGTCGTGGCATTACCGTGTTTGATTCTTTGGGATCCGCACAGGTTCTAACGCTTGAATACACCAAAACCTATGGCCCGCAAGCAACAGCCGGCGGAACGATTGGTGATTTGCTGGCGACAGATAACTTGATCAACGACCTTGGCCTGACGGCCGGTCATACGATTGATATATCAACAGAACTTGGTGGCCCGCTCACGCTTACCGTTGTTGCAGGCGCGCCGGTTGTGGCGGGCGACGTTGAGACCATTAATGATATCATTAGTGAAATTAACAGCGCCGGTATCGGAGCAACGGCCTTCCTCGGCAATGATGGCGAGTTGGTTATTCAGCGCGATGAATTTATTGGTGGCGCAGGTAACACGTTGACACTGGCAGAAGTTGGAACGGCTCTGACCGGTCTTGGTTTGGTGGCCGGCGCTAATGCGTCTGATGACCTCACCGGCGGTCCGTATGACAACGGTACACCTGGTGATACCCCGCCATACAGCACAGGTGACGCCGTCACCGGGCACACATTCGCCACACCCCAATTCCTGCCTGGAGATGCGCAGTATAACAACCGCGGTTGGTGGCAACTTAACATTGTCCACCCTGATGGAACGTCCTTAAGCCGTGGACTGCTAAACTTCAGCGGTGACGGTACGATGAACGCCTTGCCCGACAGCAGCGGCAACATTGATATCAATCTTTCGCAGATCGACTGGAATAATGGCTCTAACCCTCAAAATATTGATGTTGATATTGAGCGTTTCAGCCAGTTCGCCGGAAACTTTGATGTGATCTTTGCTGATCAGAACGGAGCCGAACTTGGCCTACGAACTGGTGTCGAAGTCGATAGAGATGGCTTTATCATTGCACGGTTCTCCAACGGCGCCTCAGCAACGCTTTATAAAGCACCGCTAATCACCTTTGCCAACGCCAACGGCCTAACAGAAGTATCCGGTACTGCTTACTCTGAAAACTCGGACTCCGGAGAAGAAAACCTGCGTGAGGCCGGAACCGGTGGTGCCGGATTTGTTGAGCCCTCGACACTGGAAGCCTCCAACGTTGACCTGGCGGATGAATTTGCAAAATTGATCGTCTCCCAACGGGCCTTCGGGGCCGCAACACGGGTGATCACGACTGTTGACCAGATGACCGAAGACCTCTTGAGGCTTCGTTAATAGATTGAGTTAAGGGTCTTGGGTCTTAGGAAAAATGCTACCCGGCATTCCCTAACCCCTAAAGCTCAGGACCCTACTGACTGCGGGAAGCATGATTTTCATCAAGAACTGATGGTGCAGCCGTAGTTGGGCGCATCGGGCAATGCCCCGCACGAAGCATTTTTTGTTTCGTACCTTGGAACTGCAGCAAAAACAGTATTTTTTGCTGTGGGAAGAACCCAACCGTTCCGGTGCGCCCCCTACCTACTGTTTGTGCCTCTTTCTAAGGGGCTTTTGATGGATATTTATGTTTCATCCACCTAATATTAAAGTTTTTAGGCTATACTGGATATAGAGACATACTACAGGATGTATAATGTCATGATACAGGATGTAATATTTTGCCCCCTATATGAGGGTGAAAGTAATGACTAATGATATTGTATTAGGCGCAGCTTTGCGCAATACAATCAGCAGTATCAGCCGCACACAAAGGGTGGTTGATAGTACTACTTTGCGTCTTGCAACTGGCAAAAAGGTCAATAGCGCCCTCGACCAGCCCCAAAATTTCTTTACAGCCCAGGCTCTAGGCCACCGTGCCAGTGATTTAAACCGTCTTCTGGATGGTATCGGGCAGAGCATTTTTACTGTGCGTGAGGCCCTGACCGGCGTTGAAGCTGTGGAAAAGCTTCTGAACCAGGGTGATGCCGTTGCTAGCAATATACGCGATATCCTCACATCCGGCGGCACTGTTTCCAACAATCAGGTCGTAACCATTAATACCAGCCCACAACCAATCAGCACACAAATCCAAGCCCTCAATCCAGATATTTATTACAGGCTTAATGAAGCCGGCGGACCGATCATTGATTCAGGCTTTGCTGGCAACGCGGCAACACTCAATGGCGGGGCTTCTCTGGGGGCACCAGCCCTCTATACAAACGGCGCTGCCACCAGTGCCGTTTTTGATGGTATAAACGACCGTATCCGTGTGTCTGACAGCGCTTTAATCAACACCGCAACCACCCCAGCCCGCACTGTCGAGCTTGTCTTTAACGCCGATACCACAGCAGGAAGACAGGTCCTGTATGAAGAAGGGGCGACCGTAAACGGCCTGACAATTTATATAGATGCCGGTCTTATTCGCGTCACTGCCGAGGACGATCAAGGCGGCAACAGATTCGCCGACCTCGATATCAGCGCCCCGATTATCGCCGGACAAACTTACCATGTCGCCTTTGTTTTCGATGGGGCTGCCCAGACATTTGCAGGCTTCCTGGATGGCGTTGATATTGGGACCTTAGCCATTACCAGTGATGCTGTGTTCCCTTCTCACAGTGGCGATGTCGGAATTGGTGGCGTTAATGGCGGCGTACAGTTCCATGATGGAGAAAGCGGTGTGGGCAATGGTTTTAATTTTGATGGACGAATTTCTGATGTCGCCATTTATAATCAGGCCCTAACCAGTTCGCAACTTTTATCACACGCCCGGGCACTTAACAGCACAACCTCAACTGAAATCATCAATGAGGACTTTGAGGAAGTGATTAACCAAATAAATCTTCTTGTTCTGGATGCCAGCTATCGCGGCATCAATCTTCTGGCCGATGATAACCTAATTACAAATTTCAATGAGGACCGCTCAAACTTTCTTATCACAGAAGGTGTCGATTTTAGCGCTGAAGGATTAGGGCTGGAAAATCATGACTTCGACGACCTGAACGATGTCGAGATTATTCTTAGCAAAGTCCGCAACGCTATTGATATCGTAAGAAATTACGGCTCTAAGCTAAGCACCGACCTCTCTATTATCGATAACCGCCAAACCTTTGTGCGCAATACCATCAATACACTAACATCCGGTGCTGATGACCTAACAGTTGCCGATCTTAACGAAGAAGGCGCCAATTTACTGGCGGTGCAAACACGGCAGGCTCTGGGCTTTACTGCATTATCTCTAGCAGCCCAAAGCCAGGCCAGCATCCTTGAAATCACTGGCTGAAACACGTAAACCCAATGAAGGTCAAAATTAATCAGGGGGCACGGCATGGCCAAAGCCAACAAAAAGAAAACCACAAAAACAAAGAAATCTGCTACTAAAGCAGACAACAAAACCCCACCTCAACGTGACACCGTCACCGGGGCATCTTATGATGACGCCCCGTATGAAAGCTACGCCTACCCCCTCACCCATCCTGAACACCAAGCCGTTGTTGCCAAATTATTCGGCTTGAGCCCTATAGATTTGAAAACCGCACGGGTTCTAGAACTTGGCTGCGGCGGCGGCGGCAATATTCTGCCTTTGGCCCTTGATTTCCCCAATGCAGATTTTGTCGGCATCGACTTGTCACCCGTACAAATCGAAGAAGCCAACACCCACAAAGAGGCGCTGGGGCTTAAGAACGTAAGGTTTGAGGCCATGGACATCATGGATTTCGACAAAAAAATGGGAGAGTTCGACTATATCATATGTCACGGCGTGTTTTCCTGGGTGCCGGACTTCGTGCGCGAAAAAATCCTCGAAATCTGCGACAAGCATCTCAGTAAAAACGGCCTAGCCTGCATCTCTTATAATGTCATGCCGGGCTGGGCGCCGCTACGTTCGGTCCGCGAAATGATGATGATCCACACAGCAAAATTCGAAGACCCGGCCAAAAAGGTCTCACAGGCAAAATACCTGGTGGAATTTCTCGATAAATTCATGCCCCAGGGAAGCTCAATGCATAAAGCCGTTCATAATGTTCATGAGAAATTTAAAGAAAGCACCAATGATTCTTACATCCTGCATGAATATCTCGAATCCAATAACAACCCGTTCTATTTCAATGAATTTGCCGAAATGATTGCCGCGCATAAGTTACAATATATCGGCGATTCGACATTAAGCCTCATGTATACCGGCAACTTCCCGCCCGAGGCAGAAAAGGCACTGAAACAAGTCAAGGACATGGTCACGAAGGAACAATATATCGACTTCCTGTCCAATCGACAGTTCCGCCATAGCGTTATCAAGCCTCAGGGCAGTAAAACAAAAGGGGCCGATCCGGCTGTTCTGGACGAGTTGCATTTCAGTTGCGACCTGATCATGGAAGAAGAAAAAGCTGGCGAGCCACTCACATTCAGACGACCCGGAAGTGATTTTTCCATTGACGTCACAGACCCTTACGCAAAAATATTGTTTAGAGAGATGTGCAAAATACGCAATATACGCTACGCCTTTAAAGAGCTCATTGCTTTTGTAGTCAAAAAATCTGATAACGCGCAGAAACAGGAGATTGAAGCGTTTCTAAGAAACAATATGGGCCTCTATATTTTCCAAAATATTATCAGGCCAAACATAACACCCTCGGCCCACACCCTCGAAATCTCAAAAAAACCACAAGCGCATCCCCTGGCCGTTTATCAATCCCAATTAGCCAATTGCACTTATGTAACCAATATCAGCTACAGCACAGCGAAGCCAAGCGCACTTGAAATGGAACTTTTGCGCCATTTGGACGGAACCAACACGCTCACAGAACTGACAAAGAAGATGATGGAGTCCATTAAGTCCGGTAAAATTACAATAAACCAAAATAACACCCCCGTAACAGACGAAAAAAAGCAAAAAGAATTACTTGAAGATATAGTTCCTAAAGCATTGAAAAATATAGCAAAAATGAATCTTATGGTAGGGTAGCGACAATGAACAGAAAACAACGCCGCGCCGATAAAAAAGCATCCCCAAAAAAGACTCCTGTATTAGGGGCCTCTGACGTCACAACTGAAACAGAGGAACTTGGCGATCTTGTGGATTCTCAAAACCAGCTCAATATAAAGAAGTACAAACAGCAATTTTATCATGCGCGCGACCTCTTTTTACAAGGAGATTACGGAGACTCAGCAGACATCCTAAAAGAGCTCCTGAAACTCAGGCCTGATGATACAGGCGTTCTCAAGCTTTTGGCCGCAGTCAGCGACAAAATAAAAAACTTTGAAGCGGCTATCCTGTTTTATCAAGCTGCCATTGAACGCGACCCCGGTGACTATGATTCACAAGTTTCCATTGGCATACTCCTAATCCGCAAGGATGAGATTGACGAAGGCATCTCCCTCATTGAAGACATATTAAAAAACCATGCAAAAGATTTAGACCCCATCATGGAGGCAGAGGGATACGAAGCCCTTGGCAATACCTACATGCTTTTGGGGGATAAAGACCTGGGCGAAAAACACCTGAAAAAAGCCTGTGATCTCAAACCAGACTCCGTTGACTATCTCTTCAACTACACAACACAGACAAAAAGCATAAAAGATCTCGATAATAAATACTTCAAACGGCTCCGGGAGATAGAAGAAAAGGACCTTTGTAAAGATAATCCAGACGATAACGCCATACTCCATTATTCACTTTTTGACTGTTATGATGCTATCAAAGAGCATGAAAAAGCGTTTGACCATGTCCTGAAGGGCGCAGAAATAAAAAGAAAATCGTCAGTAGAGCATGATGCCGAGCACGTCAGCGCCCTCTATCAGGCTGTTATTCATTATTTTGATCAAAACCTTATGGACACGCATGAGATGAAGGGAGTTGATTCTGATAAGCCTGTCTTCGTGCTCGGTATGCCGCGCTCGGGTACGACATTGCTTGAGAGAATACTACTCTCCCATCCTGACATAGGAGGGGTCGGTGAAGATGCACTTATAGGCCATTTGATCCGAAATTATTCCTTTATGGATTTTTATAAGGACAGGGTCTATCCCCTCAGATCCAACAGAGAAAACAGAGACTATATGCCCACCGAGATCATTGGTGAAAAATACACGGCATATATAGAAAGAAAGTGCCCGAGCGCAAAACGCGTCATTAACAAGGCGATGGGGAATGTTTTCTGGACTGGCTATCTTCATATAGCCATGCCGAATGCAAGATTTATCCATATCAAAAGAAATGCCATGGATTCATGCATATCCAGCTTTTCCAAGCATTTTGTTGATAACGCTCAATCTTTTAGTTACGACCTGGCTGAATTAGGCGATTATTACAAGCACTACACAATGTATCTTGAGCATTGGAATGCACTATTCCCCGAAAAGATCCTCAACATACATTACGAAGATATTGTTGATGACCTGGAAGGGCAGGCCAGGCAAGCCATTGATTTTCTTGGGTTAAAATGGGACAAAGCCTGTCTTGCCTTCCATAAAGCGGAAGGAACGGTCCGTACAGCCAGCGCAACCCAGGTGCGTCAGCCCATCTATAAATCGGCTGTGGGGCGCTGGAAACGCTACGGTCCCAAGGTTATACCGCTGATAGAAGCCCTTCAGGAGGCCGCCCCGGAGGAGGCCATAGAATATCTAAAGGTCTATAAACAGAAAAATCCGGATTGAGACAGATTTTCTTAACCCCGTGTTCATTTTTCTGTTATATTCTATAAAGATATACCCAAGTATTGGGTGTGTGCAGGATGCATGTTAAATAAACCTAGGAAAGGAGAAATACTATGTCTTCAGATATCGTATTGACCGCTGCGCTTCGCAGCAACTTACTCTCTTTGCAAAGTACACAACGACTGATCGACACGACGCAATTGCGTCTGGCGACAGGTCTAAAAGTGAACTCTGCATTGGACAATCCACAAAACTTCTTTGCGGCTCAAAGCCTCAATAACCGTGCCAACGACCTTAGCCGTCTTCTCGACGGTATCGGCCAATCAATCCGGACGATCGAGGAAGCTGATAACGGCGTTACTGCACTGACCAACTTGATCGAACAAGCTGAGTCAGTTGCGACAGAAGCCCAGTCTGAAATTCGTTCCGCGGAAGGGTTCGCCCGTATTCGTGGTTCCGAAGATCTGGTTGGTATCGATCTTGAAGGTGACCTTGCTGCCATTACTGATGGCGCATCGGATCTATTTACTGTCACATTTAGAGGAACAATCAATAGTACGGTTGTGACTCAGACAGTAACCGTTGATATCGACCCAGGTCAGACGGTTGATGATATTGTTGCACAAATCAATTCATCCACCTCAGTTGGTGTCAACAACGCGGCGAACGGCCAGTTAATCCAGGCCCGTATAACCTCCGGTGGTCAGATTCAGCTTGAGTCTCTGATCGAAGGTGGCTTTGTCCGTGTTGCGGATGCAACCGCTTCCGGTATCGGTGCCGCTGGTTTCTCAGCGCTTGGACTAGATACCGTTGTAGGTGCTGAAGCAGATGAAGCAACGTCCGCCGCAACAAGACAAGCCGGTACAGCCGTCGCAGGCCGTGTCATCACATCTCTTGCCAGCGGTAATGCTACAGGACCGGGCGGCGAGTTTGAGGCCAGCCAGCTTTTAGGAGCCGGTGGTACCGACGCTAACTTTATTGCTGCCGGTGACACTGTCGACATCAGAGTTGTCGTTGATGGTCAAGCAAGTGCCGCAATCACATTAGCTGATACCAATGAGATTCAGGATCTTCTGGATGGTATTAACAATGATGGAACTGTTGGCTCAATTGTCACAGCCAGCCTGAACACCGAAACAGGACAGATTGAGTTACTGGCCGGTGACAATGTTGGAACGCTGGAGCTTCGGGTTGAAGGAACAGCTGGTGGTGAGGTCACAACTTTTGGCTTCGGTACCGGTGCTTCTGACGTCGTTGCCCCTGCTGCTGGTGCTGACAACAGTGAACTCTTCACCTTTGTTGGAACCAGTGCCAATCTTGATCAGTTTGAATCGGATTACAATACGATCCGCGCTCAGATTGATGACATTGTTGAAGATGCGCAGTTCCGTGGTGTTAACCTTCTGAACGGAGACAACCTTGTTACGTTCTTCAATGAAGATCGTAACAACTCTCTGGAAACGCAAGGTGTTGACTTCACCGCGCTTGGACTGGGTATTGCTGTTGGTGACTTTACCAACGCGACCGAGGTTCAGATCTCAATTGACCAGTCCAGAGCCGCTCTGCTTGATGTGCGGAACTTTGGTCAGTCAATTGCCAATGACCTGGCGATCATCCAGACACGCCGTGACTTTACGGAAGCGACAATCAATACCCTGACTGCGGGTGCTGATGACCTTACCGTAGCCGACCAGAACGAAGAAGGTGCGAACCTCCTGGCCCTGCAAACAAGGCAGGCCTTGGGTACCACATCTTTGTCACTGGCCGCTCAGTCACAGCAATCGGTCCTTAGACTGTTCTAATATTTATTCGGTTAATACCGAACCCAACAAAAACCCGGAGAGAGAACTCTCCGGGTTTTTTATTATGTTCCGAACAAAGCATTGCGTTGCCGCAGGTTTATATCCGTAATAACTGTATATTTTATCTTTCCTTAAGGGCTTTCGGGTTATACTATAGGGAGTGGCAGAAGCCATCCTCATAGCGAAAGGAAGAAATCCATGGCTCTCGTAATTGATCTCAAACCAGGCGAAAAAATTCTTATCGGCTCAGCAGTCATCACCAATGACTCTCAGCGCACGCGGCTTCATATTGCCGGCGATGCTGCCATCTTACGTGAAAAAGACGTCATGCAGGAAGAAGGGGCCGATACCCCATGCAAAAAAATATATTTCCTTATACAATGCATGTATCTGGCGCGGAACCCGCGGGAATATCACCAAAAATATTTTGATCTCGTAAATGAAGTGCAAGGCGCCTCGCCTACCAGTGCTATTTTCTTTATGCAGATCAATGAAAAGATTATCGAAGGGACGTATTATAAAGCCATGAAACTGGGCAAGGAACTAATCGCACACGAAAAGGAACTAATCGAGAATGTCACACAGCAAGCGACCGCAAAATAACCCTTACGCCGATGCCGCTGGCGCCTATGACCAGAATGCGCAAGCCCATACACCCGACCAGCGGGAGCTGGAGGGGCGCGTGCTGCTAAAGGCTGCCAAGATGATCCAGGATTTGCAGGAAGGCTGGGATGGAATCAATGGCGAAATTATTGAAGAAACTCTGAAATATAACCGGCAAATATGGATGATGTTTTACGATACGGCGCTTGAAAACCCGGAAGGCGACCGGCCTAATGACTTACGCAGCAACATTATCAACCTTGCTAACTTTATCTTCAAGCGCGAGGTCGATATCATGGCCGACCCCAAGAAGGAAAAGCTGGATGTGCTGATCAATATCAATAGGGAAATCGCTGCGGGATTAATGACCAAGCAAGATGCTGGCCCGGAAGACAAAAAAGCGGACCCATAAGTCCGCTCCGTTCACAAAATCATAAAAAGACTTTTTAAGCGACCACACTCACATTACCTGAAGAACTTTCCCCTGTTTGTGCACCAGCGCTTAATGCCTGAGCAGCGACCTGAGCCTGCGCGGCAGGAGGAGCTGATGGTGTTGATGGCGCTGTCGTTTGGGCTGTCGTGGTTGGCTGTGGTGCATTCACAGCAATTTCGCTTCCGCCTGAAGAAGATTCCTGAGCCTGTATAACAGTGCTTTCAGACGAGGATGAGGATGCCGTCGCCGCCTCTGTTGTTGCAGCAGCCCGCCTGCGAGCAGTCAACGTGCTTTCTGATGGGAACTGTCTTACAACATCGCCTGTATCAGAATCACGAATTTGCAACACAGCCGTATCAAAATTCACATCCACAGAGATGTAGGGGCTAACAAACGGAGCCTGCGGCCCGACAGAAACGCTCTCCGGCAATTCTGCACGCACAGAATTTACCTGCTCCGCGCTTGCGCGGATCACCGGTGCGTTCGATATTACTGAATTGACAGCTTCTATCATGGTTTCCTAACCTTTATAAAACCCGGACCCAAATCCAGGTATACTACCCTATTCTCATGTTAGCACATCTAATGTCAAATATCAAGAAATAACAGGGCATAAATCCACAGTAGCCGCCGAGTAGCGCAGAATTAGAACACCAAAATAAAGGCCGAATATTGAGCAAAACAGAGAAAAACTGCGTAATAAAATTACAATTATTACCTAAGTATTAACATGAATAGAACCCACAGCACTTTCTGTAACAAAAAGTCTTCTCTGTTTTACTTGTTTTTCACTTTCTGCACCCGCGAAACATAGCTGAATCTCAAATTTTAATTTCCATAGAGCATACTTTAGCTGGTGACCTCAATAAATTCACAGCTTTATCCACAGGCTCATGGAAAAATTGTCAAAAAAATATTATAATAGAATATGGGTTGTGATTTGCCTGATTCGCAAATCTCGCGTAATTTAGAATGCGAAACAACTTTAGCGCCGGGTAGCTACCCCAAGTCCTTTCGGGGTTCCAGCTATTATATAAAAAGGAAAAGGTACAAATCAGTGAATAGTTTACTTGAAACTCTGAAGCAACTCGGCCCGTCCCGCCTTGGCATCATGGCCGGCATTTTCGTCGGACTTTTACTATTCTTCGTTTTTGTCTCTATGCGGATTTCAACCCCGGAGATGAAACTTCTCTATACAGATTTATCTTCCATTGATTCAGGTGCTATTGCCGCCAAACTTGAAGAAAATGAAATCCGCTATGAAATTTCTTCTGACGGATCACGGGTGACCGTTCCAGGCAATGAAGTCGGCCGCGCCAGAATGTTACTGGCTGAAGAAGGACTTCCGAATGGGGGGTCTTTGGGCTACGAAATTTTTGATAAGCAATCGGGCTTTGGTACAACCAACTTTGTTCAGAACATTAATCAGGTTCGAGCGCTTGAGGGAGAACTCGCGCGGACAATCAGTTCTGTTGATGCTGTGCGCAGCGCCCGTGTTCACATTGTTTTGCCACAAAGAGAACTTTTTAGCCGCGATACCCGCTCCTCAACGGCCAGTGTATTTCTTGGCGTGCGGCCCGGTGCCATTGTCGAGCGCGGTAATGTGCTCGCCATCCAGTCCATCGTATCTTCTGCCGTACCGGACCTTAAGGCTTCCAATGTTTCCATCATAGACAGCAACGGCAACCTGCTAGCCAAGGGCGGCTCTGAAGATGTTAATATGTTGACCCTCAAGGCTGAGGAGATGCGCCGCAACTACGAAGAAAGACTGACGGAAAAACTGGAAGACCAGGTCAGCCGCATTGTTGGTTTTGGTAAGGTCAGAGCTTCGGTTACAGCCGAAATTAACTTCGACCGCATTAGCACCAATGAAGAATTATACGACCCTGAAGGCCAGGTTGTACGTTCTTCGCAAGTCACGGAAGAAAGCAACCTTGAGCGCGAAGGTCTGGCCGAAGATGTATCAGTCGGCAATAACCTGCCGGGCGTTGGCGCAGATCTGCTTGCTGACCAAGCGCCTTCCGCAGAAGGAAACCGCCTTGAAGAAGTTACCAATTTTGAAATCAGCAAAACCATTAGAAGTACAATCCGTGAAGGCGGCGATATTCAAAAACTTTCTGTCGCTGTTCTTGTTGATGGTCGCTATGCAAAAGATGAAGAGGGAAACAAAACCTACGAACCCAGAAGCCAGGAAGAACTTGATCAGATTTCAGCTTTGGTTAGCAGCACGGTAGGTATTGACGAAAGCCGCGGCGATAAAGTTGAAGTGATCAACATGCAATTCGCCCAGATTGATACCAACGAAGAGGTTACCGATGAACGCCTTCTCTTTGGTTTTGAAAAAAGCGACCTTCTTGATGTCGCGGAAATTATGACCGTAGCGATCATGATCATTCTGGTCGTCCTGCTGGTCCTTCAGCCTATGGTTAGCCGCCTGATGGCATCGGAAGGCCCACAAATAGACGAATCACTCGAGGCAGACCTTTTGGCTGCACGCCCTGCTAACCCTGCCCTTTCTGCTCCTGAGGGAGAAGATTCTGACCCCCTCGAGGAAGAAGAGGAAAGCCTGATTAATATCAAAGGCGTCGAAGGACGGGTAAAAGCCTCGACGATTAAGAAGGTTGAAGAAATTGTAGATAATTATCCGACCGAGACTGTTTCTGTAATTCGAAGCTGGATGACCACACAGGAAAACACATAAGATAACGAGGGAAGATTAAGGGATGCGCGTACGCGAGGATTACAGGACACTAACCGGGCCAGAAAAAGCCGCCATCTTAATGCTGGCACTTGGTGAAGAAGCAACGGCCAAGCTTTTTAGCAATATGGACGACGAGGAAATCATGGAGATTTCCCAGACCATGGCTACACTCGGGAAAATCAGCCCTACTGTTGTTGAAAGGCTATTTGTCGATTTTGCCGAGCAAATGACCTCAACCAATTCTCTCATGGGAACGCAGGACAGCACGGAAAGGCTCCTGACCGCTGCAGGGCTTGGCAAAGATAAAATTGATACAATCATGGAAGAAATTCGTGGCCCTGCCGGACGCACCATGTGGGAAAAACTGGGCAATGTGAACGAAGAGATCCTGGCCACCTTCCTGCAAAAAGAATACCCCCAGACGGTTGCCGTCGTCCTTTCCAAGGTTGGAACTGATCACGCTGCCCGCGTTCTGGCGCTGCTGCCTCAAACATTCGCGCTTGAGGTTATTAACCGAATGCTGCGCATGGAAGCCGTACAAAAAGATATCCTGGAAGAAGTTGAAAGAACACTACGCACAGAGTTCATGACCAACCTGGCCAGAACACAAAGAAGAGATAGCCATGAACTAATTGCTGAAATCTTTAATAACCTCGAGCGCTCTGTCGAAACACGTTTCATGGAAGAGCTTGAAAAAGCCACACCCGAGTCAGCTGAAAAAATTCGCTCCCTCATGTTTACCTTCGAAGATCTTACAAATCTTGACCCCTCGGCTATTCAGACGCTTATCCGGGCCGTGGATAAAGACAAACTGCCGCCCGCTCTCAAAGGTGCGACAGAAACGCTGCGTGATCTGTTCTTCTCCAACATGTCCGAGCGCGCTGCAAAAATTATGAAAGAGGACATGGCTGCTATGGGCCCTGTACGCCTGAAAGATGTAGAGGAATCACAAACTTATATCGTCAATGTTGCCAAAGACCTTGAGTCCAGAGGAGAAATTATAATCCCAACTGGCAGTGAAGAAGACGAAATGATCTATTAGATAGATCTATGAAGACTAGAAAAATATAAGGATAGTAAATGGCAAAAGGCCGTAGCGAAAAATTCTTTTTTGATATGAATGTGTTCGATGAAAACGGCATGGAGCAACGCGAACTTGAGGAAAACAAACCACCACCCAGCTTTGGTATAGAAATTGTTGAATCTGCGAGAGAAGAAGGGTTTAAAAAAGGAAAACAAACGGGCCTTGCGGAAAGTAAGGCCAGCCGCGATCAACATGTTGCCAAGATCCTGGAGAAAATAGCGCAGGACACTGTTACACTTTTCGAAGCAGAGGACGACCGTGAAAAAATATATGAGATGGAATCAACCCGGCTGACACTTGCCATCTTTAAAAAGCTCTTCCCTCTCTATAGTGAAAAATATGGCATGGAAGAGTTAAAAGGAGTCCTGACCAGTATTTTGCAAAAAACAGCCGGGCAAAGCGAAATTGTCATAGATGTGCACCCGGACTATGCTTCAGAGGTCGAAAAGCACATTGAGAATATTTCGTCCACAGGCGAAACAACCACGAAAATCGCGGTTCGGGGAAATGATTCTCTCAGCGCCGGAGATTGTCGGCTTTCCTGGTCAGATGGCGGCGGCGTAAGGAATTCACTGGAGCAAGCGGATAAAATTGTTGCTGCTTTGGAAGAGGCGCTTGCAGCAGAAGGCGGAAATGTCCATGATAACACTATAGAAGACAAGGAGCCCGCGCCTGAGACACTAGCACCACAGGCGCAAGAGCCAGATAAGAAAGAAGCAGCTACAAAAGAACCACAAAGTGGAGAGAGCGAATGACCGACGAAGGCGATACACCAGAAGATGATGCAATGGGCCAGAATGCCGTTGATGATATCTTTGGAGATGATGAGGATGAAGGCGGCGATTCAGCCGGGGCTATGAACCTGGACGAAATCAGTGAGCCTGAAGAACTGAACACGGTCGACCAGCAATTTGATATTGGCGAGCCGATGGCCGGAGACGTGAGCGCTATCTATGACATCCCTGTCCAGATATCAGCCGTGTTGGGCCGCTCGACGATGCAGGTCAGCCAGCTCCTGAAACTTGGTCGGGGCGCGGTTGTCGAGCTGGATCGTAAAGTTGGTGAAGCCATAGACATATACGTCAATAATCGTCTGGTCGCCCGGGGAGAGGTCGTTGTCGTCGAAGATAAGCTTGGCGTCACCATGACTGAAATTGTTAAATCTGACCGTACTTAATAAATAAATGAGCGAAGGCACATAGGATATGAGCGACGCGGAGCAAGAGAGTGTAGGCCCCCTGCCCAATGTAAGAATTGAAAATCCCGGTACCCGGCCAGACATGGCAACGATACTGGGGCTTGTCATGGCAATCGGCATGATTTGCGGCGCGATTGCGATCGGCCAAAGCAATGCCAATTTTTTTAACGTGCCATCGCTGATGATTGTTCTTTTCGGCACCATGGCCGCCACCAGTATTTCCTTCACAGGCGGCGAGCTGGCCAAAGCCGGTAGCGTCATCGGCAAATCCATGTTCAGAAAAGTCTACAAACCTTCAAGGCTTGCAGTATCGCTGATGGATCTGGCCATTGTCGCCCGAAAAAAAGGCGTTCTCGCGCTGGTTAATTACGATAAGGAAATGAAAAAAAACCCTTTCCTTTCACGGGCTATGCAGCTTGTTGTTGACGGTTATTCCGCCGATGATATCGAACGTTTATTAACCCAGGAAATCGGCGCGTTATCGGAACGGCACAAGCGCTCCGCAAGTATTGCTCGCCGCGCTTCAGAAGTGGCACCCGCCATGGGGCTAATCGGAACGCTGGTTGGTCTGGTGCAAATGCTGGCCGATCTTTCCAATCCCGAAGCCATTGGCCCGGCCATGGCTGTGGCATTACTGACCACATTTTATGGCGCAATTTTAGGAACGGTTATCATGGCCTCTATTGCCATCAAGCTGGAAAAAAACTCCAACGATGAAACCATGATTAAAACACTTATTCTGACCGCCGCTACTTCGATGGCGCGCCAAGAAAACCCACGAAGGCTGGAAATGCTGCTCAACAGCGACATGCCGCCATCGGAGCAAATCAATTATTTTGATTAGAGAGTAACCACCATGCGCCTTATGATTATCGGCCAACTCGAAGGCTTTATTTCCCAGGCCGGGAAAATCGCCCTGCAAAAAGGCGCGAAGGTCGTGCATTGCGAAGACTCCGAACAAGCCATCGGTGCACTGCTGAACGGCAAGGGTGCTGACCTTGTCATGATCGACGTCAAACAAAAGATCAAAGCCTTCATCGACCGCCTGAACAATGAACGCATTCATATCCCTGTGATTGCCTGTGGCATCGGCACAGACGCCCGCGCCGCCGTCAAAGCCATCCAGGAAGGCGCAAAGGAATACGTTCCCCTGCCGCCTGACGCTGACCTCATAGCCGCGGTTCTGGAAGCCGTCACCGAAGAAAACAACACCATGATTGCCGAAGACCCGGCGATGAAAGAAGTGGTAAAGCTTGCCGATAAAATCGCACCGAGCGAGGCGACGATATTTATCACCGGCGAATCCGGCACCGGCAAGGAAGTGATGAGCCAGTACATCCACCGCAAATCAAAGCGCAAGGACGGCCCGTTTATTGCGCTTAACTGCGCAGCGATCCCTGAGAATTTGCTGGAGTCTGAACTCTTCGGCCATGAAAAAGGCGCCTTCACCGGCGCGACGTCACGGCGCATCGGCAAGTTCGAAGAAGCCCATGCCGGCACACTTTTGCTGGATGAGATCAGCGAGATGGACATCGGATTGCAGGCAAAATTATTACGTGTGTTGCAGGAGCGCGTTATCACGCGGGTCGGCAGCAACGATGCGGTCAAAGTTGATGTGCGGGTGATTGCCACCTCCAACCGCAATATGGAAGAATCAATCCAAAAAGGCGAGTTCCGCGAAGATCTTTATTTCCGTCTTAATGTGGTGAATGTCGGCCTGCCTGCTTTGCGTGAGCGCCCCGGTGATGTGCCGGCGCTGGCACAATTTTTCGCCGACAAATATGCCGAAGCCAATGGCGTGCCGAAAAAGAAAATCTCAAAAGAAGCGCAAGCCGCGCTTAAGACCTATGGCTGGCGCGGCAATATCCGCGAACTGGAAAACGCCATGCACCGTGCGATTTTGGTTTCGACTGAGGATGAAATTGAAGAAAGCGCGATCCATTTACAAGACGGCCCCGCTCCGGCGGCGACACAGGCGTCCACGGCTCAAAGTTCTGCCAGCAGCGCCACTGTCGAAAATCCCGGCGGGGTAGAATCCCTCATCGGCCAGACGGTTGCCCATGTCGAGCGCGATTTGATTATCAACACCCTCGATCATTGCCTGGGCAACCGCACTCACGCCGCAAATATTCTCGGCATTTCGATCCGCACGCTCAGAAATAAATTGAATCAGTACAAAGATGACGGCTCTGATATCGCCGCGTCAGGTGCAAAATAAAAAATTTAAATCACAATTTTAGGTGAATCTGGAATAGATTCCGGCACAGGATCGACAAGCTTATAATTACTCTGAGACTCTTTCAAAGCCCTATCAATTTCTCCCATAACCCTGTCAGTTGTGGCACCAATTGTTGAGACTAGTATTTCTTTATAAAGCCCGTTCTCACCAACCATATCCACAATGGCCTGCGCCCCCTCCGCCCTAGCCTTAATTGTGTTATAGTTATCCAATATAGCCTGGCGCAGCTCAGGGCTATCTACCTTAAAATCATCTACTGTAAACTCACCATCATTGTTCGTATCATAGGTTTTGAACGCTTTGTGATCCGGCGTAATCCTCAAGGCATTCTTTAAAAGCCCCGCCACTTTTTTACCCCTATCACCACCACTAAGCAACGCATCCACCTGTTCTTCTTCAATAGGCGTACCAGCTATCATCAATACAGACAATTTGCCCTTTTTGATATCAGCCTCCCATAAAGGTAATGCGATGTCTTTTGCTGCTTCACGAACTTCAAGTATCTTTTCCGGCACAACTGTTTCAAGAACATCTTCCGGCTCACCTCTGTAGAGTTTGCCGATGATGTCCTTAACCACATCATCACTGGGAATCAAAAACCCCTGTGAATCTCTATTAACAGCCCCGTCAAAGCTCTCACCAACCATAGCAACACACCTTCTTTATTATTTTTGCCTGCTATCAATTTATGGAAAAATAATAAATTTTTTATTAAATCTCGTTTAAAACACGCTGTTTGCATGTTTTTTGGGAGGGTTGTAGAATAAAAGGAGCTGTCCAGCATTTCCTTTGCTCTCAGGTTCCTGATTTATGTCCGATTCATCGTCGAATTTACCAACGCCCCAAGCCGCCGCCCCTACCGCCCCGGCAGCAGGGCCAAAGCCTATGGGCAATCCGCTTAGCCCCTTCATGCGCACCGATGTGATGTTCGCCTTTGGCATTATCGCTATTATCCTGTTTATGCTACTGCCAATGCCGTCCTGGCTTCTGGATACGGGCTTAGCCATATCCATCACCTTTTCAGTCCTAATTTTGATGACGGTGCTGTTTATTCAGGCCCCTTTAGAATTTTCAACCTTCCCAACCGTGTTGCTGGTGTCGACCTCGCTGCGCCTTGGCCTCAATGTTGCCTCGACGCGGCTTATTCTTGAGAACGGCGCGAACGGGAGCGACGCCGCCGGTCATGTCATCCAAGCGTTCGGCACCTTTATCATCAAGGACAGCTATGTCATTGGTGCGATTGTTTTTGCCATTTTGGTAATTGTAAACTTTGTCGTTATCACCAAGGGTTCGGGCCGTATCGCCGAAGTGGCCGCCCGCTTCACTTTGGATGCCATGCCCGGCAAACAGATGGCCATTGATTCCGATCTGTCCGCCGGACTTTTGACCGAAGATGAAGCCAAGGATCGGCGCAAAAAGCTCGAGCAGGAAAGCACATTTTTTGGCGCCATGGATGGTGCCGCCAAATTCGTGCGCGGTGATGCGATTGCCGGATTGCTGATTGTTTTTGTCAATGTTATTGGCGGCATTATTATCGGCACAGTGTCACAAGGCATGACACTAGGCGAAGCCGCATCCAATTATACTATTCTGACCATCGGTGACGGGCTGGTATCGCAGATCCCGGCGCTCGTCGTTTCTGTCTCCGCCGGTCTATTGGTATCCAAAGCCGGTATTGAAGGCTCGGCTGATCAGGCACTATTTGAACAATTCGCCCGTTATCCGCGCGCCATGGCGATGAGCTCGGGCATGATGATTGTCATGGGCCTGATCCCGGCGATCCCGGCAGCGCCCTTCCTGACATTGGGGGCCATTACCGGTTTCATGGCCTGGATGTCGTTCAAGCGCATTGATCGCGAAGACGCGCAAAAAATTGTCAGCGAAAAAACCGAGGCCAAGGCGGTGGCCGCCGAAGAGCCAATATCCAAAGCGCTGGCTATGGATACGATCAGACTCGAATTAGGCTACGGGCTATTACCATTGGTGCAAGGTGACGACGGCAACAAGCTCACCGATCAGATCAAGGGCCTGCGCAGACAACTTGCCGAAGATATGGGCTACGTCCTTCCCGCCGTGCGCATTCAGGATAATCTGCAACTACCAGCCAACACCTATATAGTGCGCATCAAGGAAATTGAATCCGGGCGCGGCGATGTCCGCCCCGGCATGATGATGTGTATGGACCCCGGCGGCGGCTCTATCGGCCTGCCCGGCGAAAACACGACCGAGCCTACCTTTGGCCTGCCCGCGATGTGGATTGATGAGCAATACAGAGAAGAAGCACACTTCAAAGGCTATACGGTTGTTGACGCCCCCACCGTGATCACCACGCATATCACCGAGATTATCAAAGACAACATGCCGGATCTTTTGAATTATGCAGAGACGCAAAAACTGCTGGATGAAATGCCTAAGGAATATCAAAAGCTGGTCAGTGATGTCATCCCGTCACAAATTTCCATCGGCGGACTACAACGTGTGTTGCAAAATCTTTTATCCGAGCGTGTATCAGTGCGTGACCTCGCCGCCATTCTCGAGGGCATAGCCGAAGCCACCGCCTACACCAAAAATGTTGCGCATATTACCGAACATGTGCGCTCGCGCCTGTCACGGCAGTTATGCGATATGCACACCAATGCCAGCGGCATTGTGCCACTGGTGACTCTCTCACCGGAATGGGAACAGGCATTCATCGAGGCTCTGGTCGGTGATGGTGAAGACAAACAACTCGCCATGCCACCAACAAGATTGCAGGACTTTATTACCGCCGTACGCGAAAGCTATGAGGCCATGTCAGCCGAAGGGGAAATCCCCGTGCTGCTGACCTCACCCGGTATCCGCCCTTATGTCCGCAGCGTCATTGAACGATTCAGACCACAGACGATTGTGCTCTCGCAGAATGAAATCCACCCGAAGGCAAGAATTAAAACGTTAGGCCAAGTCTAATACCCCTCACTGTCATCCCCGCGGCCCTGCGAAGCCTTGGCGAAGCAGGGCTAAAACGGCGGGGATCCGGTAAGCAGCGCAGAAAAGCTGCGCTTCCTTTATATGTGCCAGACCTCCGCCGCAGCCTGCCCTCCGCGAAAGCGGGGGGCGGGGGTGACAATGAGGGAGCACGGATTAAAACGTTGGAGCAGGTCTAATCCGTCATTGCGAGGAGGCAACGCCGACGCGGCAATCCAAAACCTTTCTTTGGTCCCTTGGATTGCTTCATCGCTACCGCTCCTCGCAATGACGGTAAGGAAAACGCGGATTAAAATGTTAGTGCAGGTTTAAAATCAGGATCTGGCTTCCATTGTTCTTTGACGCGCGCTTGAATTGCGGCACTTTGAACTTCTTTATGTGCTTCAAATGCAAGAGTCACCAATCTAGTATTCCCAGTAACTTCTGCATAAAGCTTTGCGTCCTCTGCCAAGCAAAAAGCTCCATTCATATACTGAGGCTTTTTTGCTGATAACTCCACAGCATTTTCAGAACAGGACTGCGAGCTAACTTCAAGCCAAGAAGGGTTTTCTTCAGGCATACCTGCCTCTTTTTCTAGTTTCCAATTAACCATTCCAACATCCTTTTCAAAAGATAATAAAGTCTATAACATCATTATGTCTACTCTAGTCAATAAACGCCCTAAACTCAGATTTATCCCCAATTCCCCTTTTCCATACCCCTAATTTAGGTTTATGCTCTGGTATGAATCACACTGAAAACCTATACTGAACCACTTAATAGAGTAACATTCAGCCATGCGGCTTAAATCTTTCTATGCAGACACCATGACAGAGGCTATGAAAATGGTTCGCGACAACCTCGGTGAAGACGCTGTTATTGTCGCCACGCGCGAGGAAAACGGCGGCCGCACCGTAAGGGTCACCGCCGCGATCGAGCCGGGCTTTGAACTGGGGAAAAACGGCAGCGCTGCCGCGCCCGATAGCTGGCTGCAATATGACGATGAGGAAGAAGAAGGCGCAATCGCCGAAGAACTGACCGAAGTTCTCCTGCGCCACTCCGTTCCCGAAAGCGTCATGGACCATATCATTTCCTGCGCCACTGTGATGGCGCTGGAAAGCCCGGGCACCGCTTTGGTTGCCGCGATTGAACATTTATTCACCTTCGATCCCCTACCCGTTCGCCCTCATGATAAAGCTCTGATGATGGTCGGATCGCCCGGCAGCGGCAAAACGCTGGCAGTCGCGAAAATGGCCGCGCGCGGCGTGATGAATGGCCTCAAGATCGGCGTCATTTCAACCGATACCGTGCGCGCTGGCGGCATTGAACAACTTGAATCTTTCACAAGGCTTTTGAATATAGACCTCAAAAAAGCCGAGAACCCGGAAGACCTCAACCATATTTTGAATGACATGGAAGGCTTTGACCAGGTAATTATAGATACGCAAGGCCTTAACCCCTTTGAAAAGGACGACATACGCAATATTGCAAAAATGATCGGCGCCCGTGATATAGAGCCCATTCTTGTGCTGGCCGCGGGTGGCGATAGCGAGGAAATGGGTGAAACCGCTCGTGTCTTTGCCACGCTGGGCGCGACGCGCTTTTTACCAACCCGCATTGATATCGCACGGCGCCTTGGCGGATTGCTGGCCGCCTCCCATCAGGGATCTTTAAGCTTTGCCGATGCCGGAAACACCCCTAAAGTAGCAGATGGACTGAAGGTACTCAGCCCGCAAGCGCTGTCAAAACTTTTGATGCCGGGCGCATATCGGGAAAGACGGCCTGAGCAGTTGAAACGAACAGGAACGCGGCAATGATGAGTGACACACAAACCAAGACAGCAACAGGTAGCGGCGTCCGCGCAAGCTCCAACCTCCTTGCTGTCGCCAGCGGCAAAGGCGGCGTTGGCAAGACATGGTTTTCAATTACCCTCGCCCATGCGCTCACGAAGATGGGCAAAAAAGTTTTACTCTTTGATGGTGATTTGGGACTGGCCAATGTTGATGTGCAGCTCGGCCTGATGCCCAAGCGCGATTTGAACGATGTCATTCGTGGCCGCCTTAGCCTCGATAAGGTTATACAGGAATACCCCGAAGGCGGCTTTGATGTGATCGCCGGACGCTCGGGACAGGCATCATTGTCTGCCCTACCCAGTCAACGCCTCTCGCTACTACGCGATCAGCTCATCGATGTGTCGGGCAGTTACGATGTCGTCATTGCCGATCTAGGCGCTGGGGTTGATCGCACCGTGCGTATGCTCTCGGCCACGGCCGCACGCACCATTTTAATCACCACGGACGAGCCGACCTCGCTCACCGATGCTTACGCGTTTATCAAACTCGGCAATGCCGCAGGGATGTCACGAAATGTTTCTATTGTTGTGAATATGGCACCGAGCGTGGCCGAGGGAGACAAAACCTATAAGACGCTACTCAAAGCTTGTGAGAATTTCCTGCGCTTAAAACCACCAATGCTCGGTATGATCCGTGTCGATCCGAAAGTCAAAGACACCATCCGCCACCAGACCCCACTGCTGACCCGCTCCCCCAATACCGAAGCGGCAAAAGAAGTTGAGGCCATCGCCAAGGCTGTGTGGAAAGCTGTTGAAGGTGGTAAGAGGGCGGCGGGTTAGCCGTTAGAGGCTAAAGGCGTTCAAGATCAATGTAGACCTTGTGCTTTTTTTTAAGTTTTTCGGCCGCCTCAGAAGTTGCCTGAAAAGACATCCTAAAATATGTACCATAATTTTCCGGGAAAACGCGATAGCCCCCGCTTTGCAAAATGTCCTTCTCGGCCCTGATTGCCTGATCCTCGGCCTGACCTTTCTCACTCGTTGTCACAACGAGAAAATATTTTTGTAATGAATCTCTATCCATATTTTTCTTAGGCTGCATAAATATCTCCGGTCAACAACAAAAATCATCAAAAAAGGGAGCGCGTTTGAGATTATAACCCATCCCTTTTAGGTCATTCGTTTCTTCCGGCCGGCATCCAAAAATGGCCCACTTGCTACCATCTTTTTTGCAATCTGCTATTTCAATAGGCATCCATTTTTTCTTGCTCCTTATATAGTTCTCTATAAACTTCACATGTTTTTTTTGATGCGCGCCGGGAGCAACAGATACGCGAAAAGCCTGCTGAAAGTTTGTTTCTGTCTGTACATTTTGTTCAGATGCCAGCGTAGAAGCAGAAGAAGCCATAAATTTACCCTTATAATACTAATTTTAATGAATTTTCATAGTACAGAGAGCTCTACTTTGTCAAACATTATCTTTTCCACAAATGACAGCCATATGGCCTGGCCCCTTGTAACAGGTTAAACTCGCGCTATGAGCGATTCAGGATTTCCACCCGGCGGCCCGGGAAATAACGGCAGTGGCGGCCCGCGCGATCTGACCAATATTCCCGGCCTTGAGCGCGGTAATGAGCAAAATGACGGGCAAAGGGTCCGCCTCATCGGCGTGCCGAATGAGCTAAACGATGTAAAAAAGCCAGTGCGTTTGCAGGCCGAAATCGTCGGCGACAATCGCGATGGCTCAGTACGTGTGCGGACTGAACACGGTGAATTTAATATCCGCCCCGAGCATGGCCGTGTCCAGCGCCCGGAAGTCGGCCAGCGTGTCGACATCGAAATTCAACCCGGCAACCCACCACAGCAAGCCGTCATCCGTGAGCCAACACCGGTGGACCAGCGACACGCACCACCGCCCGAAACACAAACTGCGACACAAGAAGGCGCACGCACGGCTGAAACACCTGTGAATGTCGAGCTACGATCGTCCACGCCGACACCAACCACACGACAAGCCGAACCCGTGCAGCCGCAAGATGTCGTCAGGCTATTACCGCTCGCCGCCAATCTGGCGCAAGATATTGTCCAGCCAATCACTGAATTAATCCAAAGCAGCATCGTCGCCCGCACAGAAATCGCCGCGCAGATTGTTGTGACGGAAACGCAGGCGCAGGAGATAACAAACCTGATCAGAGCCCTGGTGCAGGCCCCGGCGCAGGCCCCGGCGGTTCCACAGCAAACACCAATACTCTCTCTCGTACAGACGGAGCCTGTTTTGCCTGCGCCCCTACTGCCAATATTACAGCCCGTGCTTCAGGACTTACCGGCCCTCAATACGCCGCAGATTATCCCGGAAGTCTCCTTCGCCCCGCCGCAGCAATCGGTTCTGACACCCCAGACCCTTACTCTTTTAACGCCGCTTGTCCTGGCACCGACATTAACACAACCAATTGTTCTGAGCGCCGCACAAGGACAAACGCCGCCTGCTCTATCGATAGAACAACAACCTTTTGAAGCACGCATCACAGCGATTACCCAACCTGATGTGCAAATTGTTCCGCCCGGCCAGCAAACCCAAAACATCACAGCGCCAAACGCTGCACCCATCGTTCAAAACACACCCGTGAGCAACACCGCACATGTTGTCGGTTTTATCCAGCAAAACTTACCCGTGATTTCATTCGCCCTGCCCGGCGATACAAGTGCACCACTTTTTGTCATCCAAATACCGGGCAGCACCTTGCCAATCGGCACACAAATACAGCTCACCCCGCAAACGCCGCTACCAGTGATAACCTCAACGTCATTACCACCACTCACCGCAGCGATTCCGGCCGCCTTCCTCACACCAGAATCAACATGGCCGGTGCTGGAACAAATTTATCAATCCCTCACCCAAGTATCCCCACAAGCCGCACAGGTGCTCAGCAATATGACACCACAAGCCAGCAACCCGGCGCAGCTCGGCCCGGCAGCGTTATTTTTTCTGGCCGCAGTGCGTAGCGGCGACATTTCAAGCTGGCTCGGTGATAAAACCATCGATATTTTACGCCGCGACGGCAAAGGAAATTTACTCTCCCGCCTGACGCAAGAAGGTTCGATTTTGAGCCGCCTCAGTGCCGAGCCGATTTCACAGGACTGGCGCGGCATGAGCATCCCGCATTTCTGGGAAGGCGAGATGCACAAAATGGCGCTGTACTACAAACAGGATGGCGGCGGCGATAGTGATGAACAGGAAAAAACCAGACAAACACGCTTTATTTTTGATTTGAATTTGAGCCAGATGGGAAAGGTGCAGTTGGATGGGTTGTTCCGCACCACACGACTCGATTTAATTGTCCGCGCCGAAACCCCGTTCAGCCAAGCGATGCAGAGGGAAATGAAACGCACCTATAGCGGCGCTTTGGGCCAAACCCAGCTGGCCGGCGAGCTATCCTTCCAAAACCGCCCCGAACAATGGGTGCAGGTGATCCCGACGGAGCAGACGCTGGGCGTTTCTGCCTAAGCCTTGACATATTTAATCGACAAACATATTAATAAGATATGCCTAGTTTTAAAGAAACATTACGAGAATATGCAAGGGAATTATTTCGGCCTTTGAAAGTCTATGACCCCAAGCACTGCGAAACAGTTAGGCACATACCAAACCAGTTAAAATTGTCTTTCTCAAAGGGAATAGATACACCGGAGAAAAAAGTTAAGGCAACGGTTTGGCATGAAGGTAAAATATATGCCGAATCAATAGCAATATTCTCCGGCGTTCGTTTAACCGATGTAAAGCCTATCGCCCAAAGTCTTGTTGAATCAGGTTTCTTTAAACAGACAGAAGGTGTCGCTGGAATGCCTGTTTATGAAATAAATCAAGAATTTGGGCCCTAACCCTCATCCACCTTGCGCCGGTAACCCTCCAGCGCGATCTCATCCAGCTCATCGGATTCTTTCTTATCAATTTCAGCCTGCTCTTCCTCTTCACGACGATCCTGCGTGATTTCAATCTTTTTCAGCTCGGCAAAAGCATTGCGCATATCATCGCGCGCAATATCAATGCGCGTTTCCAGCTTCGCCACCGCGTCATCAATATCTTTCACCCGGTCCTTGACCGCATCGGCGTAGCGCCCGAAATAACCCATCATTTCCGCTGAATCCATTTCAGCGGACTTCTCACGCTCTTCGGTCAATTGATCTAGTAAAGTTTTTTTCTGGTTCTCCAGCTCTTCCGCCTGCCGGTACAGCTCGGCCAGAAATTTTTGTTTCTGTTCAACGACATGTTTGCGCACGCGGATAAGGGGATTGAGATCAGCCATCACTCATTCCCTTATCACCCATACCATCATCCACCAAACCAAAATCCTCCTCCTGCGCCACGCCCAAAATCCCGGCCAGAAGTTGGAAGCTTTTATCGATGCTTGTTGATTCATCCTTGTGCTGGCGCAGGAACTCCTCAATTTGCGGGTAGATGGCAATCGCCTCATCCACCGCGGCATCGCTGCCTTTTCGATACGCGCCGAGCCGTATTAATTCAGCCATATCTTCGTACGTTGTTACAATCTGCTTCGCACGTCTTATCACCGCATTTTGCCAGTCATTAAAACATCCCGGCATCGAACGCGAGATCGATTTCAACACATCAATCGCCGGGTAGCGCCCGCGATCGGCAATTTCACGGCGCATAACAATATGCCCGTCGACAATCCCGCGCACGGAATCGGAAATCGGTTCGTTGTGATCATCCCCCTCGACCAGCACGGAAAACAATCCCGTAATAGAGCCCTGCCCCGGCGCGCCCGGCCCGGCGCGTTCAAGAAGCCGCGACAACTCGCCAAATGTTGTTGGCGGATATCCTTTCGATGTTGGCGGCTCACCGGCAGACAAACCAATCTCGCGCTGCGCCATCGCAAATCTTGTAACGGAATCAATAAGACACAACACTTGTTTACCCTGATCTCTGAAATACTCGGCCACAGCCAGCGTCGTATAAGCCGCCTGCCTGCGCATCAAGGCAGACTCATCACCCGTCGCAACAATCACAACCGAGCGCGCCAACCCGTCTTCGCCAAGATCATCTTCAAGAAATTCCTGCACCTCGCGGCCACGCTCACCAACCAGCCCGATCACCGAAACATCGGCGGTGGTATAACGCGCCATCATCGACAACAACACCGATTTCCCAACACCAGAGCCGGAAAAAATCCCCATGC
Source organism: Micavibrio sp. (assembly GCA_021604545.1). GTDB lineage: Bacteria > Pseudomonadota > Alphaproteobacteria > Micavibrionales > Micavibrionaceae > UBA5701. The sequence goes on along the minus strand of BQJE01000001.1, from coordinate 101,699 downwards.
GCTGACCTCTGCATGTTGCCAAAAATGAATTCACAGAGCGCACACCAAGATCCAGCTGCTCACCAATGCGTTGCCGTGAATGCGGCAACGGCGGTTTGTTACGCAGCGGCACAGGATGCCCGCCCTTCCCCAATTGCCCAAGCCCGTCAATCGGCTCTGCCATACCGTTAATCACGCGACCGAGCCAGCGATCATCCGGCGTAATCACCAGATCACCCTCCTGAATATAAGCCCGACAGCCGAGCCCAACCCCTTCCAGCGTACCAAAAGGCATCAAAAGCGCATGGCCGTCTTTAAATCCGACCACTTCGCAAGGGATATACGACTTGCCATCGGGGCGCAAATGCACCATCGAGCCAATAGAGAGATTGCTTGTAAAACCGGCTATTTCAACCAAAAGGCCGAGCACTTTCGTCACCTGCCCGTATATTTCCTTATCGGGAAGAGTCGAAATTGCGGCTTCTACCTGGTCGGCCATTCTGTCCATGAAAATTACCCATAAAGCGTTAAAACTCTATATTTACAGTACACTGTCCGTGGTCCGGCCTCCACCTCAATTTGAGGAATTGATAGGCCTGGAAATTAAATTTGTTAACTTTGTTAATATTTGTTAATATAGATGTTAACCAAGGTTAACAAAGCCTTTTCGTGTAATCGTCACTATCAAGGGGATTAAGCCATGCGCGTTCTTTTAGTCGAAGATGACAGCTCCACCGCCAAATCCATCGAGCTGATGCTCAAATCAGAAGGTTATATTGTCGATACCACCGATCTGGGTGAAGACGGCATGGAGATCGGCAAAATCTACGATTACGACATTATCATCCTCGATTTGATGCTGCCCGATATGGATGGCTACGATGTTTTGAAACATCTGCGCGATGCCAAGGTTGAAACCCCTATTCTTATTCTGTCCGGTCTGACCGAGCTTGATAACAAGCTCAAAGGTCTTGGCTATGGCGCTGACGATTACCTGACCAAGCCGTTCGATAAACGCGAATTAGTCGCCCGAATTCAAGCGATTGTCCGCAGAAGCCAAGGTCATTCACAAAGCGTGATTGAAACCGGCCGCGTCTGCGTGAACCTGGATTCCCGCACCGTCGAAGTCGACGGCAGACCGCTGCATCTAACCGGCAAGGAATACGGCATTATTGAATTGCTGAGCTTACGCAAGGGCACAACGCTGACCAAGGAAATGTTCCTGAACCATCTTTATGGTGGCATGGATGAACCGGAAGTAAAAATCATTGACGTGTTTATCTGCAAGCTGCGCAAGAAACTGGCCGATGTAACAGAAGGCGCCAATTATATCGAAACCGTCTGGGGCAGAGGCTACGTCCTGCGCGACCCGGAAGAAGAAAAGAAAAAACAGCAGGAAGCTGTGAACGCTTAGGCCTCGGAAACTCTAATATAACTGCCTATATCTTGTGTGATTTGACATTACAATAATGTTATGGTAATTTTATCTCTTTATTATATTAGGGAGAACGTCATGACCAGCATCGTAATAGATAAGGATAGCGGCGCTGTTAAAGCTATAACAGCAAGGGATATGATTGGGCGTACAATTACTTTGGCTCATTTTGGCGAACACGCATCTCACCAGGTTACAGAAATCAAGGGTCGGGGAAAGCGTAGTGTCATCCTTGCCTCTAGTAACCCTGAATGGACTGACCCGGGATCTGAGCCACAGTCTGAGCTAGTAGATTCTCCAGATATAATTGTATCCGCCTTTCAAAAGGCAGGAGTGGAACCACCAACAGTCATCTAGGCATTACACAACCTTTGACGCAAAGGACCAAAGAGACAAAGTCTTTGCCATTCCCCACGTCATTGCGAGGCCGCAAGGCCGCGGCAACCCAGTGAATTTTAAAACATTCAACACAAAGCACGCAGAGTATATTTTTGGTAATAACCCTTTGCGTCCTCTGCGCCTCCGCTGTAAAGATGCCTTCCTACCTTTACAAAAAAGGAATAATGTCCTATGCTGTCTTCTTTGAATTTGTAGACAAAGACGCGTACAACAAAAGGACAGAGCCTATGACGATACGAACTGAAGGAATTTTTTTAAAATGAAGCAAAAACAAAAACATAACGAGGCCCAAAACTTTTTTCTCTGGAACGAACTGAAGGAAAAAGGGGGCGAAGCAACGCATCGCGTTGTTCGCATCTATAAAGGCGACTATAAATGAATAACCTCGCCAACATATTGACCCTCACCCGGCTGGCCTTGCTCCCGCCGATGATCGTGCTGTTTTTTATCCCGTTTTCCTGGGCGGCGTGGGTTTGTTTAATCCTTTACATCATCGGCGCGGCGACCGACTGGCTCGATGGCTGGGTCGCGCGCAAATTCAACCAAGTCACCGAATTCGGCACCCTCATGGACCCGATCACCGACAAAATCTTCGTGGTCACAATTTTGCTGATGCTGGTCGCTGTCGGCCGCATCGAAAATCTATGGGTGCTCAGCGTCGTCATTATTATCGTCCGTGAATTCATGGTATCGGGCCTGCGCGAATATCTCGGGAACAAAGACATAAAACTCCCCGTTACCAATCTTGCTAAATGGAAAACCACACTGCAGATGATTGCCACCGGAATCCTGATTGTCGGCCCCTATTTCTGGGGCGGCCAAATGCTGGGGCAGCTGGTCCTGACCGGGGCTTCCATCCTCACCCTCATCACCGGATGGAACTATCTCAAAACGGCTCTGGACCATATGAGGAAAATGCCGTAAACCATTGGGCATGCCCGATTTCTACCAATTAACCCGACCCTTGCTGTTTCGGATTGATCCGGAACGCGCGCATTCCATGACAATCAAGGCGATGAAAGCCGGTTTGAGCCCTCCCGGTAAAACCCTCAAAGATCCAATATTGGAACAGACTATCTGGGGTTTGCGCTTTCCCAACCCGCTAGGAATGGCCGCAGGTTTCGATAAGAATGCCGAAGTTATCGGCCCAACCTTTGGCCTCGGGTTTGGCTTTGTCGAGGCCGGCACCGTGACCCCAAAACCCCAACACGGCAACCCAAAACCCCGCCTGTTCCGAGACCCGGTCAATGAAGCCGTTATCAACCGTATGGGCTTTTCCGGCCATGGAATGAATGCCTTTAAAGCCAATCTGGAGAAATTCCTTGCAGGTAAAACGAGCGGTGGCTCTTCCCGCCCCCCCGGTGTTATCGGCATTAATATCGGCATGAACAAAAGCCAGAAAGATCCGGCCAAAGATTATGGTGTGTTGATCCGTATGCTGGGACCGATGGCCGATTATCTAACAATTAATATCTCGTCCCCCAACACGCCAGGCTTGCGCGATTTGCAAGCAAAGGAGCCGCTGACCGAGCTTCTGGGCGCGATGATGGAAGAGCGCAAAAAATCCTGCGGCAATCATCCACCGCCTTTGCTGGTCAAACTCGCCCCGGATATGGAAGAAGAACAACGCGGAGAAATTGCCGCCACCCTGCTGAATGCAAAAGTGGACGGCATTATTCTGACCAATACGACTCTGGCTCGACCCGAAGGCCTGCCCGCGCGCTTTGCCAGTCAGCCAGGCGGGCTTAGTGGTAAGCCGCTAAAAGACATGTCCACGCAAGCCATCAAGAGTTTCTATAGGTTGACCAAGGGCAAAATCCCGATTATTGGGGTTGGCGGTATCTCCAGCGGCCGCGATGCCTATGACAAAATAAAAGCGGGGGCTTCATTGCTGCAGCTCTACAGCGCGCTTGTGTTCAAAGGCCCAACTGTGGCACATTCCATAAACGAAGAATTACTGATGCTGCTCAAAGCCGACGGACATGGCAACATTGCTGATGCCATTGGTACTGGCGTGGGGCTAAACAAAAAAAGCAGTAAGGCAGCCAATGGCTCTTGAATTTTTGAAAAAGAATCCAAAAAAGAGAACGCAGGAAAAACCGCCAAAACGGTCCAACCCGGCTTTTACGGCCACCGCCGTGACAATCTCTGCTACCTTTGTCGCGATCATTGCGATGGTCTCGGTCGAGCTGGCGATTTTGACCGGCGGCTTTACGGCTGTGACCTATATCATTCTTCTAGACACCACGCATCGCCGCAACTGGGAAAACAAAACAAATTATAACATCAGCACCCTGCACAGCCGCCAGGAAGATACAGCCAAAGAGCTCGCGCGTCAGGGCGAAGAAATTGCCCAGATCAAAGAGAATGTGATGGACACAAGAAGCAGCATCAAATGGAAAAATCTTGTCGCAAAAGAAGCAGAGAAGAAAGAAAAAGCACCACAGAAAAAATCTCCAGAAAAAAAACTTAAAGAAAAAAGACTGGCGCCAAAAACAGCAAGGCAGCTTTTTGAAGAGGAAGAAGCGCAAGAAGCGCAAATGCGAGCCTCTGAGCCGGAAGCCCCAGACCTGGAAACCGAAACCCAGCCAACAGCGCGCCCGGAAGAGCTGGTCGCGGCCATCACCAACAACTTTTCAAATGATGACCCTTATGCGAATAATGCAACGCTAACCGACATGGTCATAAAAGATCTGGTTCATCATGCCGTGCGCGATAAGCGCATTGACGTTTTTGTTCAGCCGGTTGTACGCCTGCCCCAACGCAAAACGCGTTTCTATGAAATTTTCGCCCGCATCCGTGCCAATCCAGGGGTCTACCTCCCCGCTGCACGCTACATGGAACAAGCACAACGGGATAAACTCAGCAACAACATCGACAATCTTCTCCTTACACACTGCCTGAAGATCATCAAAAAATCAGCCCATGTGAAAAAGGCAGCTCCGTTTTTTATCAACATCACACCGGCGACATTAAAAAATACTGGCTATATGAAAGAGCTGTTGGAGTTTCTGGCCAAGAACAGAGAACTGGCACCACGCCTTATTTTTGAAATCCCCCAAAACGATTTCGAAAATTTAAGCATGCCGGTTCTGCAAATTCTAGGCGGGCTTGGAAAACTGGGTTGCGCCTTTTCGCTCGATCATGTGCGCCAGGAAGAACCGGACATAGCCCTGCTGCAAAAGTATAAAATCCGTTTTGTAAAACTTAATTCTGCGTGGATGCTGAGTGAAATGGACACCGACCGGAAGTTTAATGATATGGTGCGGATGAAGAAAAGGCTGGAAGCCAACGGCATCGGCGTTATTGCTGAAAAGATTGAAACCGAGCACAGCTTAAAAGAACTGCTTGATTATGATATACATTACGGACAGGGATTCCTGTTCGGCAAACCTGATTTACCCGGCGCCTACCGCAAGCAAAAAGCAGCTTGATAACAAAGGAAAGCACATGAGATTATTATTAGCGACATTGATACTTTTCACCTCTCCCGCCATCGCGCAGGAAGAAAGTGCGCCGCCAGCAGAAATACCTGCGCCACAAGCTGAAGTCACTGCGCCGCAACCCGTCCATGCCCTTGCCTTACATGGAAATCCCAAATACGGACCAGACTTCACGCATCTTGGCTATGTGAATCCAGAGGCTCCGCAAGGCGGCACGCTTAAAGTCAACGCCATCGGCAGTTTTGACTCCCTCAACCCCTTCATTGTTAAGGGCACACCGGCGGCGGGCCTTAATTTCCTGCGCAGTGGTTTTGTTTATGAAAGCCTGATGCAAAATTCATGGGACGAGCCATTCACGCTTTACGGCATCCTCGCCGAAACAGTTGAAATGAGCCCGGAGCGCGATTGGATTGCGTTCAACCTCCGCCCCGAAGCCAAATGGCATGACGGTAAACCAATCACAGCAGAGGACGTTGTCTGGACGTTCAACACGCTGCTGGAAAAAGGCACACCGTTTTACAAAGCTTACTACCACGATGTAAAATCCGTCACTGCCGAGAGCGAACGCCGCGTGAAATTTGAATTTGCCGTCAAAGGCAATGCAGAGCTTCCGCTCATTGTTGCCGAAATCGTTGTGCTGCCCAAACATTACTGGACCACTGAGGGCCGCGATTTTGGCGTGACCTCACTGGACGCACCACTCGGCAGCGGGCCATATAAAGTCGGCAAGATCGATCCCGGCCATTCCATTGAATATGTGCGCAACCCCGATTGGTGGGGCAAGGATCTACCGTTCTTCAAAGGTTTTAATAATTTCGAGCGCGTTCAGTATGATTATTATCGTGACTCTAATGTCGCCCTCGAAGCTTTCCTGTCTGGTGAATATGACGTGCAGATTGAAAACACCGCCAAGCTCTGGGAAACCGCCTATAACACCGAAGCGGTAAAAGACGGACGCATCACCAAAGAAGAAATTGAAAACCAGCGCCCGGCGGGCATGCAGGCTTTCGCCTATAATATCCGCCGCCCGATTTTTCAGGACATCAAACTGCGCGAAGCCCTAGCCTATGCGTTTGACTTTGAATGGTCGAACAAGCAATTCGCCTATGGCACTTATGTCCGCACAGATAGCTATTACGAGAATTCGGAACTGGCGTCTTCGGGCCTGCCGTCACCGCGCGAGTTGGAAATTCTAGAGCCGTTTAAGGACCGTATCCCGGCTGAAGTCTTTACAACGGAATACAAAGTCCCGGCCACCGATGGCTCTGGCAACAACCGCACGAACTTACGCAAAGCCATGCAAATCCTTGATGCGGCTGGCTACAAACTTGGAGAAGACGGCATTCGCTCGAAAGATGGGCAACGTCTTGAGTTTGAAATTCTGGATTCCAATCCACAGTTCGAGCGCTGGGTCCTGCCTTTCATCAAAAATATGGAACGCATCGGCGTCAAAGCCTCCTTCCGCGTTGTCGACAGCGCCCAATATCAAAACCGCATGAATGAATTTGATTTTGATATGACGATTGCGGCCTTTGGCCAGTCTGCCTCCCCCGGCAATGAGCAACGCGATTACTGGGGCAGTGACAAAGCAGAAATGAGCGGCTCGCGTAATTATATTGGTATCAAGGACAAGGCGATTGATGAATTGGTCGAACAATTAATTAAAGCCAAATCCCGCGAAGACCTCGTCGCTCACTCCCGCGCGCTGGACCGGATTTTGCTACACAATCATTACGTCATCCCGATGTGGCATTACCCGAAATGGCGCATCGCTCATTGGAGCAAAATCCAGCGCCCTGAAACTTTATCCGGGATCAGCCCACTGATCAGCAGCACGTGGTGGCACAAGGAAGCGGGAAAAGTAGAAGCAACACCATGAAAATAGCCATCGCTATACCAGCCCGCTACGGCTCTTCTCGTTTCCCCGGCAAACCTCTAGAAAAAATAGGCGGGCGCACCATGTTGTCCCGCGTTGTAAGCCTGGCTCAATCCGCTATACGCGATATTGATGATGCTTTTGTTTTTACCACCACCGAAAACCGGGATATCGAGAAACACGCAAAAACTTTAGACGTGCCCTGCATCATGACACCGCCGAGCTGCCGCACCGGTTCTGACCGTGTGCTCTCCGCCCTGCGCCAGCTTAATGACTGGCCGGATTTTGTGATCAATCTTCAAGGCGACGCCCCCTTTACCCCGCCATCGGTGGTCAAAGCCCTGATCAAAGCTTTTAAAACCAAGGATTTTATCGAAGTTGTTACGCCTGTTCATCAGTTGATCTGGGAAGATCTCGACCGTTTACGTGATGCCAAAAAGAAAACGCCCTTTAGCGGCACAACAGCCGTCGTCAACAAAGAAGGCCGGGCTTTGTGGTTTTCAAAGAATATTCTTCCCGCCATCCGCAATGAAGAAGCCATGCGAGAAAAAAATAAAAAGTCCCCCGTATACCAGCATATGGGGCTTTACGGATTCAGGACCGATGTCCTGGAAAAATTCTGCTCTCTGCCACAAAGCCCGTATGAAAAGGTTGAAGGCCTGGAACAACTACGCATGCTCGAAAACGACATCAGCATCCATGCCGTAAAGGTCAAATTAGCCACGGGGTTAATGCAATCGGGCATTGATACACCCGAAGATTTAAAACGCGCAGAAAAAATGCTGACCAAACATGGTGACCATTTCGCATGACCACGCTTATTATTGCACGGCACGGCAATACTTTTGAGCCCGGTGACACCCCCACCCGCGTCGGCCTGCATACTGATTTACGACTGGTTGAAAAAGGCCGGGAGCAAGCCAAAGCCATCGGAAGATACTTGCAAGACAACAGATTAATTCCCGACGTCGTTTACGCCTCGCATCTCAAACGCACGCAGGAAACTGCTGAAATCGCGATCAAAGAATCCGGCGTCACCAATCCAATTTTTACCCTCGATATTTTCAATGAAATTGATTACGGCCCCGATGAAAACAAAACTGAAGAAGACGTCATTGCCCGCATCGGAGAACAAGCCATTAAGGACTGGGATGAAAGCGCAATCGTTCCCGATGGCTGGAAGGTGGACCCTGATCAAATTATTCAAAACTGGCTGGGCTTTGCCGATCAGGCCCAGGCCTTTGATGACAATGAAACCGTACTGGTCGTCACCTCAAACGGCATTGCCCGCTTTGCCCCGCATATTTCTGGAGATTTCGAAGAATTCAGGAAAAACCACAACATCAAACTTTCCACAGGAGCCTTAGCAATCCTCAAATATGAAGATAATCGCTGGACTGTGACGGAGTGGAATATTAAACCTTAAGATCTTTTGACATATTTGTTGCGCCTGCTTCTTTCCTCTGCTATGACAATGTGAAATTACGAGGAAAGAGTTAATATGGCTACTTATAATCTGTCTCAAGATTTTGCACTACTCAGCAATCCGGGAAAACTCAATGCATCGGTAAAAAACAAGCCCGTGGAAGTTTTGGATCTTTTGGCAAACTACAGGGCAACACTTTACGATCAACCGAAGGGGCAGAAACTAAAAAATAACCATCAGAAACTTGACCAGGCCTGCCAGATCGTCGGTGACTATATATTCGATCATTTACCTGATCATGCAGAAGCAAATATAAAATTTTCTCATATATTAAATAGCGTCGATAGATCCCCGGGCGCATTACATTTCGCACGATGTGCGCAAAAAGTACAACCGGATAATTCTGCCATAGCTTCAGAGATCGTTTTAACTCTATTAACACTTTATAATGCAAGGAAACATAGAGACTATGCTAATGAAGCCCTATATGAGGCAAAACAAGCTTGTAAAACATGTCCCGATCATCAAACTTTTTATGCTCTGGGAGAGGCCTATAAAGCACTGGGCGATTATGCCGAGGCCGGAAATGCTTATTTGGAAAGTACAAAATTTAAACCAAACGCTTTAGCCTATAAGGAGCTTGCGTATTTAGCACGTTCGCATAAGAAAGATTATGAGGAGGCGCTGGCTCACGCTGAAAAAGCCCATGAATTAGACCCTGAAGACCTGAAAATCCAGGAAGAACTGGGCATCGTGTTGTGCGAGCGCAGGAATCACGAAAGGGCAGCGCCTCTATTAAAAGCTGTTCATGAAAAAAATGTGATCTCCAGATATGGCTTGCTACATTTATTTGAGTCCCTAACAGAAACAGGACAATTTAAGGAAGCCGAGCCCCTCATTAACCAGATATATGATAAATGCCAAGATAAAAGCATTTCCTTTAGCAAGGCGCTGGACATGTACGGCAAATGGATTGCCGCCGACAAAAATTCTGTTCACCTTGAAAATGCCATGACTGTAGCAAACCGTGCCGAACAAATATTTCCCAACAACATGAGAACAAGAAATCAACTGGCGCGTTTTTATTATGCAGCAGAAGATTACGAAATGGCTATGAATAGTATTGAAATAGTTTTGGCTGAAAAAAATCCTGAAAAGTTTTCACTCCTTATGCTGGCTGAACATTGCTGCACAAAATTAGGTGAAAATGAAAAAGCCGAGCGCATTATTCAAGATGCGCTGAAAGCACACCCCAGTAACAAGCATGTCCTGGTTGCCGCAGGGTATAGAGCGCTACATAATAAGGACACTTCTAAAGCTTTGGAATACGCGGACAAAGCTCTTGGACTCTACCCTGACTTCATATCAGCGAAGAAATTACAAACGATAGCCATCGGAGAGACGAAAAATATTAACAAAAGACATCAAAATCAACCCATCCCATAATTGAGGCCCCACCCCCTTCCCCCTTCTTGTTTTTTCTTTATACTGAGTCCTATGGCCTCTTACATATTCAAACGCCTGCTTTTGATGATCCCGACATTGCTCGGGATTATGCTGGTGAGCTTTGTGATTATCCAGTTTGTCCCCGGCGGCCCGGTTGAGCGCATGATCGCCCAGCTTCAGGGCCACGGCACCGAAGCCACAGCCCGTTTCGGTGGCTCATCCAGCGGTGAAATGGGCGCGTCGATGCAAAGCGCCACCGGCCAGAGCAGCAAATACCGTGGAGCGCAGGGACTCGACCCGGAATTTATAGCCGAACTCGAGGCACTTTACGGTTTTGACAAACCGGCGCATGAACGTTTTATTCTTATGGTTGGGAATTATCTGCACTTTGATCTCGGGCAAAGCTATTACCGCGATATCGACGTGCTGGAACTGGTGCTGGAAAAAATGCCGGTGTCGATTTCGCTCGGGCTGTGGTCGACACTTATTATATATCTGATCTCCATTCCGCTCGGCATTAAAAAGGCCGTGCGTGACGGCACGCATTTTGACATCTGGACCAGCGCCGCAATTTTCATCGGCTATGCCATTCCGTCCTTTATGTTCGCGATCTTGCTGATTGTGGTTTTTGCCGGTGGGCGTTATTTCGACCTCTTCCCGCTGCGAGGGCTCACCTCCGATAACTGGCAGGAAATGGGCCCTATCCAGCTTGCCCTTGATTATATGTGGCATATGGCCCTGCCGATTGCGGCGATGGTCATCAGCGGCTTTGCGTCCCTCACCATGCTGACCAAAAATTCGTTTTTGGATGAGATTGGCAAACAATATGTTCTCACCGCCCGCGCCAAGGGGCTGGCGGAAAAGCAGGTGCTCTACAATCATGTCTTTCGCAACGCCATGCTTATTGTGATCGCCGGCTTCCCCGCCGCCTTTGTTCATATTTTCTTTACCGGATCACTGCTGATTGAAGTGATCTTCAGCCTCGATGGCTTGGGTCTTCTTGGTTATGAGAGCATCATCAACCGCGATTACCCGGTCGTGCTCGGCACGCTCTACTTCTATGGCCTGATTGGGCTGGTGATGACACTGATACGCGACATCGTTTATGTGATGGTTGATCCACGTATTGATTTCGAAGCGAGGGCCGTATGACCCCCATCACAAAGCGCCGTCTTGCCCAGTTCCGTGCCAACAAACGCGGCTTCTGGAGTTTGTGGATTTTCTTGTTCCTTTTGCTGATGGCCCTGTCCGCAGAATTCATTGCCAATGACAAACCGCTGCTTGTGAAATTCGATGGCGGCATTTACGCTCCCGTATTCTTCAACTATCCGGAAACCAAATTCGGCGGTGACTTTGAAACCGAAACTGAATACCGCGATCCGTATGTCGCCGGACTAATCGAAAAAAACGGCTGGATGCTCTGGCCGCCGATCCGCTATTCCTATGACACCATCAACTACAATCTGCCCCAGCCGGCCCCCTCACCCCCGACATCCGACAACATCATCGGCACAGATGATCAGGGCCGGGACGTCGCCGCCCGCGTGATTTACGGCTTTCGTATCTCTGTCATGTTCGGGCTCATTCTTACAGTCATCAGCTCGATCATCGGCATTGCCTCGGGCGCCGTGCAAGGCTATTACGGCGGACGGGTCGACCTGGTCATGCAGCGTGTGATCGAAGTCTGGTCGTCGATGCCATCGCTTTACATCCTCATCATCTTTGCCAGCATGTTTATACCGGGTTTCTGGACCCTCCTCCTCATCCTGCTCTTATTCTCCTGGATGTCATTGGTTGACGTGGTGCGCGCCGAATTTCTGCGTGCACGAAATTTCGATTATGTCCGCGCCGCCAATGCGCTCGGCATTTCCAACCCCGTCATCATGTGGCGTCATGTCCTGCCCAATGCCATGGTGGCCACCATTACCTTTATGCCGTTTATTTTGACCGGTTCGATTACGGCGCTGACATCGCTCGATTTCCTCGGTCTTGGCCTACCGCCCGGCTCGCCGTCACTTGGTGAACTCTTGGCCCAAGGCAAAAACAACCTGCAAGCCCCGTGGCTTGGCATTGCAGCCTTTTTATCGCTTGCGGTTATGCTCTCGCTGCTTACATTTATCGGCGAAGCCGTGCGTGACGCTTTTGACCCAAGAAAGATGAATTTATGACGAAATCAAACTCCATTACCGCCATGAAAGACGAAATCGCCGGCTATCGCCGGTCGATGCACGAAAACCCACAGACAGCTTTTGAGGAAAAATTTGCTAGTGATCTCGTGGCTGAAAAGCTTACCGAATGGGGCATTGCCTTTGAACGCGGCCTCGCCACAACCGGCATCGTTGCCACGATTGAAGGGCAGAAAACGGACTCCGGGCGGACCATAGCTTTACGCGCCGATATGGATGCGCTGGATATCGAGGAAGAACACAACAAAGACTGGCATTCGAAAATTCCCGGAAAAATGCATGGCTGCGGCCATGATGGTCATACGGCGATGCTGCTGGGTGCAGCGAAATATCTCAATGACACAAAAAACTTTAACGGCACAGTCCATCTGATTTTTCAACCCGCCGAAGAAGGTGCTGGCGGCGCGATGCGCATGATTGAGGAGGGACTGTTTAAAAAATTCCCCTGCGATCAGGTTTTCGGCATGCATAACTGGCCCGAGATGCCGCGCGGCACGATTGCCATGCGGCCCGGACCGGTAATGGCGGCGGCCGATCGATTTAATATCACCATCAACGCCAAAGGCGGCCATGCCGCCATGCCTCACCATACGATCGACCCTGTAATCATTGGCGCGCAAATTGTGAGCGCTTTGCAAACGCTGGTCAGCCGCTCCATTGCCCCGGTTGATCCGGCGGTCATTAGTGTAACTAATTTTAATGCCGGCACAGGCGCCTTTAACGTCATCCCGGAAAGCGCAGAACTGTCGGGCACAGTTCGCACCTTTGACCCGGGAGTGCGGCAACAACTCAAAAAACGTGTTGAAGAGATAGCCTCGGACATCGCCAAAATGCACAGCGCTACATCTACATGCGTTTTTGGCGAAGGTTACGATCCGACCATCAACACACCTGAGGCGACAGAGTTTTGCGCCAACATCGCCCGCAAGATTGTCGGTGATGACAATGTCAATACCGATATAGACCCCTGTATGGGCGCGGAAGATTTTGGCGCGATGCTCATGGAAAAGCCGGGCTGCTATATCATGATGGGGCAAGGCGAAAACGACCCGGACAGCAACCACAATCAGGGTCTCCATACCCCGCAATATGATTTCAATGATGAGATTATCCCGCTCGGCGTCGAATATTGGGCGACGCTGGTCGAAGAGGCGTTAAAGCTCGAAAAATAATAATCTTGACAAAACAGCCGATTACAGGCATTTTCCACACTATGACCAAAGGAAACGTACATATTCCGGCCCCTACAAGCCGACGACGTACCCGCTAACACCCCGTTAAGCGGCCATTTCCTATTGTCATTTTTCCAACTTTAATGATTTGAACGTTTAGCGGAGTTTTAACCCATTGGCCCCTTGCAAGGCCGGTTAAACAATTGCATGCTCATGACCAATATAAGGCACTTAAAACAATGAAGAAAATACAGATTGATAAAATAAGCTCCGTCACCAAAAACCTGGAGCTCACACATGAAGAAGCGCTCACCGACGATTTGTCATGTGACATGGGAACGGTGCTGGCTGCGCAGGTTCTTGAAGATAAATCCGTCTATAACGAGCTGGAACTACCCTCGGGAAGAATGTCCAAGCTCAAGAAAGACGATATTATTGCCGTAGCACTGGGTGAGCGGATGGCCTTGAAAGGCTTTGTCGGGCGGCTGCCGAAAAGCTTAAAAACCGGAGACGTCATCCATTTGCTAAACTTCGGCGGCGTGGCTGGCGAATGCACCAGCGCAAACGTCAAAGAAGTCGGCGATCCGTTAAGAATACGGGTTCTGGGCGGCATCGCTAGAAAAGGCAAGCTGCTGAATATCGGCCAGGCGACTTTGTTCAAATCAGAGAAAACCTTGAAAAAGCATGTGCCTCTTATCATTACCACCGGCACATCCATGGATAGCGGCAAAACCACTGTGGCCGTGGAAATCACCAAGACACTCACCCGGATGGGTATGAAGCTGGCCGGGACCAAGCTCACTGGCGTTGGCGCGCAAAGGGACCTCTTCAAAATGGAGGATTACGGCGTTTATGAAGCCGTTTCTTTTGTCGATGCCGGTATCACGTCCACTGCCAATGTTGATGATGAAACCATTGTGAATATGGCCAAAGGCGCGATTAACCATCTGTCCAAGAAAGACCCGGATGCAATCATTATCGAATTCGGAGATGGGCTTTTGGGTAAATACGGCGTCATGCCCATCTTAAAAGATGCTGAAATTCAGAAGGATGTTTATCTGCATATCGGCTGTGCCCGTGACCCGGTTGGCGCCATTAAACTAGCCGAAGGCTGCGCCGAGATTGGCTTGCCGATCGATGTCATCAGCGGCCCCATCACTGACAATCAGGTCGGACAGGATATCGTCAAAGAACATTTGAATGTGCTGACGTACAATGCCTTTAACCCGAACAATGAGTGGCTGAATCTTGTCATAGCCAGATGGGCGGTGGATTATGCAGCCTGAAGAATCAAAAAAGCTCAAAGCATCAATTATCGGTATTACCGGCTATACAGGGTTAGAGCTGTTGCGGCTGCTACTAGCTCATCCAGACGTAGATATTGGCTATCTGACGTCGCGGCAACACAAAAATACGCCTATCGGTGATGTCTATCCGCATCTGGCACATCTGGGCTTTAGGATCACAGATACAGACCTTCAGGAAATTGCCACTAATAGCGACATTGTATTTATATGCTTGCCTCACAAGACAGCCCAGGTGGCGGTTGCCGAACTGATTGGCAAGACCAAAATCATTGATTTATCAGCCGATTACAGGCTGGATGATGCTGAAACTTATACTAAATATTACGGCGTTCCTCATGCCCATCCCGAACTGCTTGATAAGGTGGTGTACGGCATGCCCGAAATTAATGCAGAGGACGTTAAAAGCGCCGAGACAGTAGCAAATCCCGGCTGTTTTGCCCTACTCTCCCAACTCATGCTCTACCCCTTCAGAGGGCAGATTGAGCATGCGGATATTATGGCTGTAACAGGCTCTAGCGGCGCCGGAAAAACGCCTGGTGACGGTACGCATCATCCAATTAGAAACCACAACATGAAGAGTTATAACATCAATGCACACAGGCATATCCCGGAAATTATCAGGACAGCCGGGATCACTGAAGAACAGCTCAATTTCGTTCCTACATCCGGGCCTTTTACGCGGGGGATATTTGCGCAGGCCTTCCTGACCCTAAAGGAAAACTATGATCAAAATGCTATTGATACGCTTATAGAGAACACATATGGATTTTGCCCCTTCGTCCGGGTGCAAAAAGAAGTCTCTTTAAGCAACATAGTGTCTTCTAACTACATAGATTTATCCTATGGTGGAGGCAATCAGGGCATCATTATGATTCAAGGCGCTCTTGATAACCTGGTCAAAGGCGCTGGCGGTACAGCCGTACAAAATATGAACTTAATGTTCGGACTTGATGAAACAGCAGGGCTGGGCAATTTAGGTCCGGTCTACCCGTAGGAGCACATGATGAGCAAAAAAAACAAAATGGCCAATTTCTTCATCAATGCTTTTTATGAAAGCAAGTTCCGGGACAATTTCTTTGTTGTCAAAGCCGGTGGTAAAATTATTGAAGACCAGAAAGCGCTCGACAATCTGATTGCCAACATCAGAGAGCTCAGCTTCCATGGCATTAAGATCCTGCTGGTTTATGGTGGTGGCCGTGCGCTGGATGAAGCCATCGAAAAACGGGGCATCGGCATCAAAAAGAAAGACGGGCGGCGCATCACTGATGACGAGACGCTTGCACTCATGAAAGAAGTCGTTGGCGGCACACTCGCCTTAAGTATCAACGAAAGCATGGCCAGGAATAACCTTGAGGGCTACACCTTTAATGCTGTGCCGCATGAGTGGCTGCGAGCTGAATTGCGGGCAAAAAAGCCAGTTGATTACGGTTATGTTGGTGACATACGCGGCGCCAATAAACGGGCCATTGCACGGCTATTCAAAGTCACAAACTTTGTCGCCTGCGGGTGTATGGTTACGACTGATGATGGAACATTGTGTAATGTCAACGCTGATACCATTGCCACCGAGCTGGCGATCGGCGCTAGCGCTGACAAGCTTATTTTCCTCAGCGATGTTGACGGTGTAGAAATCGACGAAGAAACCGCTTTCACAATTACGGCTGAACAAATCCCCGGCTACATCAAAGACGGCACAGCCACTGGCGGTATGCAGGTAAAGCTGGAGAATTGTCTTAAAGCTCTCGATGCTGGCGTGAAACGAATTCACCTGATTAATGGCCTTCGGGACAATGCGTTGTACAAAGAAATCTTTGAGCCCGTTGGCCCCGGCACGATGCTGTTTAAAGAATCTGAGCGGGAAAATTACATGAACGAAGTAGAAGCTCAAAAAGCCATAGCCAAAAAACCATAAAAGGAGCAAACGCATGAGCGAGAAAGCACAAAAAATTATTGATGAATCGGCAAAGGTTCTGATTCAGAATTATGAAGCGCAACCTTTCGTGCTCGATCGCGGCGAAGGAATCTATGCCTGGGATACTGATGGCAATAAATATATCGATTGTTCCATCGGCTTTGCTGTCGCCTCGTTAGGCCATGCCCACCCTGCTGTTCTGAAGACCATTAATGAACAGGCTAGCAAAATTATGATCTGCCAAGCCTCCTACATGACAGAGCCAAAGTTAAAATGCGCCAGCCTTCTGGTAGAGAACTCATGCTTTGATAAAGTTTACTTTTCCAACTCAGGCGCCGAGTCAGTCGAAGCTGCGCTAAAGCTTGCGCGCAAATGGGCCTATGAAGAAAAGGGCAAGCACTGCAATGAAATTATTGCGTTCAGAAAAAGCTTTCATGGCAGAACCTATGGCGCGGCCAGCGTCACAGAAAAATGCCACAGCCAACCATTTTTTGGCCCCTATATACCGGGCATCCATTTTGCCGAACTTAACAATCTGGACTCCGTCAAAGGTTTTATCAGTGACAAAACAGCGGCGATTATTCTGGAACCTATACAGGGCGAAGGCGGCCTCTACCCGGCCACAAAAGAATTTATGAAAGGGCTGCGGGCGCTTTGTGACGAGCATGATATCGCCCTGATCTTTGATGAGATTCAGGTCGGCATGGGTCGCATCGGTACTTTCTTTGCTTACGAATCTTTTGGGGTAGAGCCGGACATAGCCACGCTGGCCAAAGGTATCGGCAGCGGCTTTCCGGTTGGTGCCATGGTTGCAAAAGACCGCTTTGCCAAACATATGACGGCCGGGTCGCACGGCACGACTTACGGTGGCAATCCCCTCGCCACGGCTGTTGCCCATACGGTTGTCAGTGAAATTCTGAAGCCCGGCTTTCTTGATAACGTCAACAAAGTGGGTGATTTTATAATGGAGGGACTGAAAGAGATACAGCGCGAATCCAACAAGATCACGGACATCAGAGGACAGGGTTTGCTGCTTGGTATGGACACCACCATCGAAATTAAGCAACTCATTAATGCTCTTCAGAGTAACGGCCTGATGGCAACACAAGCCGGCAAAGCAACACTACGGATTTCACCGCCTCTGATTATAGAACAAGAACAGGCCCAGAATGCGCTCGATATTATTGCCAAAACCTTGAAAGAGGAAGACTAATGAGTAAAAACGTCAGACATTTTTTAGATTTGAACGACATTTCAGGTGAAACCTTAAAGGCGATCCTGTCGCACGCGCACGCGCTGAAAAAGCAAAAATTTAATCCGCCGCAGATTTTTCAGGGTCTTTCACTTGCTATGGTGTTTGACAAACGCTCGACCAGAACCCGGATGAGTTTTGAAGTGGCGATGAAGCAACTCGGCGGTCATACCATCGTCATGAACATGGAAGAGATGCAGATCGGCGGTGCCGAAAGCATTGAAGATACCGCCAATGTCGTCTCAGGATTTGTAGATGCTGTCATGGTCAGGATGAGCGATCATGACAAACTGTGTGAATTTGCAAGCTATACATCCATTCCGGTTATCAATGGCCTCACCGATCACTCTCACCCCTGCCAGATCATGGCCGATCTGATGACGATTGAAGAAAAACTCGGCTCGGTGGGCGGAAAAAAAATTGCCTGGTTTGGCGATTACAATAATGTCACGCGCACTTTTGTCCAGGCAGCCCCAATATGGGGATTCGACCTGGCTATTTCCTGCCCCAAGGATTTGCAGCCTGATAATGTTAACAACGACAATGTAGCATTTGTTAATGATGCGTCGCAGGCTGCTCAGGGCGCTGATGTCATTGTCACCGACACCTGGACATCGATGGGTCAGGAAGGCAAAAACATTGATAAATTCATGCCTCACCAGGTCAATGCTGGCCTCATGGCCAAAGCAAAAGACAATGCTATTTTTATGCATTGCATGCCGATACACCAAAATGAAGAAGTCACCGACGATGTTTTGGCCAGCCCGGCCTGCGTCATATATGATGAAGCTGAAAACCGGCTCCATGCGCAAAAAGCCATCCTTGCCTGGTGCCTGGAAGAAGCCGGGGTATTAGTGCAAGATAGCTTTGATTTTGAGGCTGAGTAGAAAGGAATAAAATAATGTCACCAGAAGCAACAGTGCAGCAAATATCGACAGCCCTTGGTGTCTCCTGGGCCAGTGGCATTAATTTATACGCCACAATTCTGGTCATGGGCTTCATGCACAACACAGAGGCCGTGGTTTTGCCTGAAGGTATTGACTACGTCGCTCATCCGATGGTGATGATAGCCGCTGGTGCTATGTTTTGTGTTGAATTCTTTGCCGATAAAATCCCGGGCATTGATACCGCATGGGATGGGCTCCACACTTTTATCCGTATTCCGGCTGGTATTGCCATGGCCTACGGCGCGGCCGAAGGTCTGGGCCCGGTGCTTGAACTCTCTTCCGCCCTTATTGGCGGCGGACTGGCAGCCACATCCCACGCAACCAAGGCAGGCAGCCGCGTTATCATTAACGCCTCGCCAGAGCCGGTTACCAACTGGACCGCCTCTTTTGCTGAGGATTTCATCGTGCTTGGTGGGGTGTGGACCGCCCTCACCCACCCGTGGATCTTCTTGTGCCTGCTCGGATTGTTTATCCTTTTGGCAATATGGCTGTTGCCAAAAATATGGCGGGGTATTAAAAAGATTTTTGGCTTTATTTTCAGACTGTTTGGGGGGAAGAAGCCTGACACTGAAAAACCGCAAGGGGAAAAACAGCAGGAGGAAGAACCATGAACGAGAAAAACAAAAAGCAAGAAACAAAAAAGAAGGACATGAGAGAGACTGCCGATGATCTTATCAAAGGCAAATACCGGCTCATCGAAGTATTCTGGCTTTATTACTTTGTGCCCGTCCTGGTGCTAAACACTCTTGGTACTGCCCTGGGTGGCCTGCTTGCTGTTCTCCTGAATCTGGTGGCATTGCTCTGGGCCGGGTTTATGGTCATTCCCATCTGGAAATCTGCCGATAATTACAAAGGCAATAAAGCCTTGGCCATACTGGCAAAAATTGTGGCGGTTTTAGTTGGCCTCAAGGTTGCGCTGTCATTTCCGGTCTAGAAAAGGAATAAAAAATGAGTAAACCAAAAGTCGTTCTTGCCTATTCCGGCGGTCTTGATACCTCGATTATCCTGAAATGGTTGATCGAAGAGGGTTACGACGTGGTCGCCTATATCGCCGATGTCGGACAGGAAGATGACTTTGATGCCGCGAAGAAAAAAGCAGAAGGGCTTGGGGCCTGCGCCGTTTACATCGAGGATATGAAAGAGGAATTTGTTACCGATTACATTTTTCCGGCCTTTAAATCTCAAGCCGTTTACGAAGGCCGCTATCTCCTCGGCACATCCATAGCAAGGCCAATTATCTCCAAACGTCAAATTGAAATCGCCGAAAAAGAAAACGCCGAATATGTGTCCCATGGCGCGACTGGCAAAGGCAACGATCAGGTGCGGTTTGAGCTAGCCTATTACGCCCTCAAACCCGACATCAAAGTTCTGGCCCCATGGAAGATGCAGGAATTTTTAGATCGGTTCAAAGGCCGCAACGACATGCTGAATTTTGCCGAAGAACATAGCATTCCGGTGAGCGCAAGCCATAAGAGACCCTATTCGGAAGATGACAATCTGCTACACATTTCGCACGAAGCTGGCGTATTGGAAGACCCGAACGCTCCAGCCGAGGAGGATGTTTATTCAAGAACGTCCTCACAAGAAGACGCACCGGATAAAGCAGATATCATTGCTATCACGTTCAAAGACGGTATTCCGGTTAAAGTTGAAAACAAAACGGACGGCACCAGCAAAACAGGCGCGCTCGCGCTCTTCCAATATCTCAATGAACTCGGCACAAAACACGGCATTGGACGGCTGGACATGGTTGAAAATCGCTTTGTCGGCATTAAATCACGCGGCGTTTATGAAACACCCGGCGGCGCAATCCTACACAACGCCCATAGAGACCTCGAAGGCCTGACCATGGATCGGGAGGTTATGTCCCTCAGAGATACCTTGTCCCTTAAAGTGGCAGAGCTAATTTATAATGGCTTCTGGTTCTCGCCGGAAATGGAATTCCTGATGGCCGCCATGGACAAGGCGCAGGAAATGATCGACGGCACGGTCACAGTGAAATTGTTTAAGGGTGTTGCTTACCCCATTGCCCGGACCAGCCCGGTTGCCCTTTATGATCCTGACCAATCCTCTATGGATATCGAGGGCGGCTATGACCAGAAAGATGCCGAAGGCTTTATCAAGATCAGCGCCATCAGGCTCAAGGCCCATACGTTGATCACCAAAGCCGCCAAATCCGGGAAGAAGAGCAAAGCGGCATAAACTATCCACAGACCGTATTAAAAATACGTCATAGGCATTTACCTACCGAGTTCTTTTTTTTATAAGCACCTGAACAGCGGCACATTCATAGGGATAGAGGGAAAATTACATGCCTATAGACATTCATATTATCTATGCCGCGATTGGTTTTTTTCTGGCGGCTTATTCGGTTATCGGCAATGACTCGGTGCAAACACTCGGCACATTCATTGCCTCAAATCATAAAGTTTTTAAATGGTACTGGCTGTGGCTGGCGGCTTCCTCTGTTCTGGCGTTAACGCTGATCTATGGCTGGTACATGCATGACGGTGATATCTCGCAAGGCCGTCTGGACAAAATCCCCTATATGGAGATCCAGTGGTACCACGCCGTCGCACCGCTTATCCTTGTCGCGCTCACAAGAATAGGTATTCCTGTTTCAACCACCTTCCTCGTTCTATCGGCGTTTGCATCCACCGTGGTACTGGAAAAAATGCTGGTCAAAAGCATCATGGGCTACGGCGTTGCTGCCATTGTCGCGTACGGACTATGGATGATCGTTTCACGTGTTATGAACGAAAAATACGACAAGGTACAAAAGAAACACCGCGTGCCATGGCGCACCCTGCAATGGCTATCAACCGGCTTTCTATGGTTTTCATGGCTCTCGCATGACATGGCCAATATCGCGGTTTATCTGCCGCGTAAATTATCGCCCGAAATGCTGTTTGGCGTCATCACTTTGTTATGCGTCTGGCTCGGCGTCATCTTTTACAATCATGGCGGCAAGATTCAAAAGATCGTGCTGGAAAAATCCGGCACGCGCTTTATGCGCTCGGCAACGATTATCGACTGCGTTTACGCGATGATCCTGATCTATTTCAAAGAAATGAACTCGATCCCAATGTCGACGACCTGGGTGTTTGTTGGCCTACTGACCGGACGCGAGCTCGCCATCGCCACGACCTATCGCGAGAAATATCATTTCGGCTATGTGTTTCCATTGATTGGCAAAGACTTCGTGAAAATGATGGTTGGCCTCGGTGTTTCCGTTGCCATTGTCCTGATGATCCATTACGTCATCGAACCCAATGCAATAGCCCCATAGAGCTTCAAATTATCTGGCCTTACAGTGCGTTATGAGGTAAAACTACCCCATGACCAAAAAAGATGCGAACAAAATGTGGGGCGGTCGCTTTGACTCCAAACCCACCGATATTATGCAGCAGATCAATGTCTCGATTGATGTGGATGCGCGGCTATGGCCGCACGACATTGCCCTGTCCAAAGCCCATGCCGAAATGCTGGGAAAGCAAAAGATTATCACCAAAAAAGAAGCTGATACCCTTATTAACGGCCTAAACAAAGTTGAAAAAGAGCTACAAAGTAGCAAATTTCCCTTTAGGCCCGAATTCGAAGACATCCATATGAACATTGAAGCCCGGCTGAAAGAGCTAGTTGGTGATGTTGCCGGCAAGCTTCATACTGCCAGATCAAGAAATGACCAGGTCGCCACTGGCTTCCGGATGTGGATTAGGGATGCCATTAGCGACTTAGTCGCTGAAATTGAGGTATTTCAAGCCACAATCAAAGCCCTTTCAAAAAAACATGCCAAAGACGTCATGCCCGGCTTTACCCATCTACAGCCCGCGCAGCCCGTAACCCTTGGAAAGCACCTCGACGCCTATTGGCATATGCTGAACCGGGACAAAACACGGCTGCAGGATTGCGCCAAAAGGCTCAACAAATGCCCGCTTGGCGCTGCCGCCTTGGCCGGAACGCCCTTCCCCATAGACCGGGACTTCACAGCCAAAAAGCTGGGCTTTGATAGACCGATGGATAACACCATGGATGCTGTCTCTGCTAGAGACTTTGTCGCTGAATTCCTTTTTTCCTGCGCGCAAAGTGGATTGCACCTCTCACGGCTCACGGAAGAAATTATCCTCTGGTCAACCACACAATTTAACTTTGTAGCTTTAAGCGACCAATGGAGCACTGGCAGCTCGATCATGCCACAAAAGAAAAACCCGGATTCGGCTGAGCTGGTGCGGGGCAAAACCGGACGGCTCACCGGCAATCTGCTGCAGCTCATGACCATGATGAAGGGTCTGCCACTGACATATAACCGGGATATGCAGGAAGACAAGGAATCCGCCTTTGATAGCTATGACACCCTCAAGCTCTGCCTGCAGGTGATGAACGGCGCGTTAGGCACCGCCACCTTTAACACCGATCAAATGCTCCAGGCCTCCGAGGACGGCTATACCACCGCCACGGCCCTGGCCGACTGGCTGGTGATGGAGCTTGGCCTGCCCTTTAGGGACGCCCACCATGTCACCGGAAAAATCGTCAAACTGGCGGAGAAAAAATTCTGCAAACTGAGCGAGCTTGATTTGAAAGATATGCAGAAGATCGAAGCTGGAATTACGAATGACATATTTAAAGTCCTAAAAATTAAATGACTGACGCACTTCTAAAAATTCAAAATCTCTCCGTCGATTTCAAAACGCCCTCCGGCGTGTTTCTCGCTGTCGATGATGTCAGCTTTGATATCAAAAAAGGTGAGACGATGGCGCTGGTTGGTGAAAGCGGATCAGGCAAATCGGTGACGGCTTTATCAGTCATGCAGCTCCTACCCTACCCACTGGCCAGTCACACCGAAAAATCCTCCATCACCTTCGAAGGCGAAGAACTCGTTGGCAAACCCGACAATTTCATGCGTAAAATCCGCGGCCAGCAAATCGGGATGATATTCCAGGAACCGCAAAGTGCCCTCAACCCGCTGCACAACATCGAAAAACAAATCGCCGAAGTCCTGCGCATTCATCAGGGTATGAACAAAGACGAAGCCCATACACGCGTGTTAGAGCTGCTCGAGCTTGTCGGCCTGCCGCGCATGAAAGAACGCCTGAACGCCTATCCACACGAGCTGTCTGGCGGGCAACGCCAGCGTGTCATGATCGCTATGGCGCTCGCCAACAACCCCGAGCTTCTGATCGCTGACGAGCCAACCACCGCCCTCGACGTCACCATCCAGGCGCAGATATTGGAGCTGCTGCAGGACCTCAAAGACCGCCTTGATATGTCGCTGCTGCTCATCACCCATGATCTCTCTATCGTGAAAAAAATGGCTGATGATGTTTGTGTCATGAAACATGGAAAGCTGGTTGAACAGGAACCAACCAAAATCCTGTTCGATAAACCAAAACATGAATACACGAAAATGCTTCTGGCCGCACAGCCTGCCGGTCGCGCCAAACCACCCAAAGACGGCTCACAAAAAGTCATCGAAGGCGCGAATATCAAAGTCCACTTCCCGAAAGCCAAAAACTTTTTTGGTAAAACCACCGACTGGGTCAAGGCCGTCGATGATATCAATGTCACCGCCAAAGCGGGTCATACCATCGGCGTTGTCGGCGAATCCGGCTCTGGAAAAACCACGCTCGGATTGGCCCTGCTCCGCCTGCTCGGTTCCAAAGGACGAATAGAGTTTAATGGCAAAGACATCTCGAACCTAAAACGCAAAGACCTACGTCCCTTACGTGAACAAATGCAGATTGTGTTTCAGGACCCGTACGGTTCCCTCTCCCCACGCATGAGCGTTAATCAAATCATCGGCGAGGGATTAAAACTCCATCGCAGCGATCTTAATGACAACGACCGCAATGATCTGGTCGTGCAGGCGCTAAACGATGTGCACATGGACCCGGACACCCGCCACCGCTATCCGCATGAATTTTCCGGCGGGCAGCGCCAGCGCATTTCTATCGCCCGCGCCATGGTGCTGCATCCAAAGTTTGTTGTGCTGGATGAACCGACCTCAGCGCTTGATGTATCAGTTCAGGCGGAAATTGTTGATCTGCTGCGCGAGCTCCAGGAAAAGCATGACCTCGCCTATATGTTCATCAGCCACGATCTACGCGTCGTCCGCGCCATGGCCCATGATTTGATTGTGATGAAAGACGGCAAGGTTGTTGAATCCGGCCCGGCTGATGAAATTTTTAACAATCCAAAACAGGAATATACAAAAACGCTGATGGATGCGGCGTTGAATTTGAAAGCGCGGAAAAAAGCCTAACCGATTTTTATGCCGTCCGAACTTGTCAGCACCATTTCATGCGTCTCAGCCCCACCGGTCCTTAGAATATTCTCAGCTTGCTGTATGGCATCGGCTTTTTCTCGGAAATCCTGAAGCTGCGCTACCAACTCCGGCGAATTTTCAACGCCACTCGCAACATTGAGTTCCGCAATCATAACATTCTGGGCATCGGTAAAATTTGTGTTCTCCATGGTCTGTAAGCCAGCCTGCATATTTTCCATTGGCAGAGGACCGGCTTCGGCTGTATAAGTCTGCTCATAAGTTTCCTGCACAAACCCCATCACGGCCATCTTTTCTTGCAGGGGGATAATTGATGGATCATCTGTCTGCCAGTGATAAACTGTTTCCACCAATTCCGGCCTTTCATTAATATTGATATCAACCGCGTCCATCACGCCCTTATGAGTGAGCACCATGGCATCTGGTTGCGCCGCCACGTCATTCCCTCCAGGCAAGATCATTGCCATCTCTTCCGGGTTGATTTCGTGGGCGATTTTGGTTTGATTGCTCTTAGCCATCTCTTTGTCAGATTGCGGCTCAATAATTTCCTCAAGCTTGTGCATTTGCTCCTGCGCCCACTCCAGGGTTTTTTGCTTAAAATCGCCTTTATCCGACATATCCGCGTTTTTTAGATCTGCCTTTTCCAAAGGGACAATAAAATTTTGGTAAAAAGATTCCTGAACTGCTGCTGCTATGTCCGGATGGTTATCTAATTCGCCTAGTCTTTTAAATGCGCTTTCCCAATGCCCTCGCGTCTGCGCGATATCTCTAACACCGTTCGTTTCGAGAGAGACAAGCATCTTTCCTGAAGTACTCTCAGCAAAGGCAAGAGCACCCTCCATCTGGGCGGCGACATACTCCGGGTCCAATACAATTGTGTCACCGCTGCTATATACATAGTACTCATCTGGCACAAGACTTTCGGTTATAATTGGTATCCCCTTTAAAGCCGTCTCAAAACCACCTCCATTGAGACTGTAATTTTTTTGATATACATCCTTATCACCTGTAGATTCAATAATACTCCCCGTTTCAGGTGACATAATATAACCGTGACCTGATTGGCTTTCACGGCTGGGAGGTCCAAAAGCAACATCTCCTTCCATATAACGATAATCGGTAGCTGCCTTATAATCACCTGGGCCTGATGATTGCCTGGGCAAAAGATAACTTCCATCCGGATCCTGATGGTCCTCTATGCGCTGCAAAACAATACCTTTTGTCAACGTCATGATCCGGCAGTTAAACTCAAAGCCATGACCATGAAGGTTTTTGTCTGAATTATATTCTATATCTTTCGACAAATCGTTCAAATGAACTGTTTTCTGCCCATTAAACTCTCTGTATTCATCCAAGCCAGGCACAGATTGCGTATGCTTGGTAACGCTTTCCGCTACAAAACTCTCCCATGAAACACGATCCTCTTTGCCCCATGTTTCTTTAGATAAAAGCCCCTGCATCTCCGGCGAGCTTTCAATCTCCTGCAATACTTTTTCTTCTATCGTTTTCAAAGCCCGGTTGAAGGCATCATCAGCATGAGGATCCCATGTATCTGTGCCCCGAGACTGATCAAATTGGCTGCCTTCTATATTTTGCGGTATCTTGCCAGTATCAAGGATATGGCGGTAGGATATGGCGCGATCGACAGCACCAAATTCCAAATCAACGGGATCAGTCGTGATAGTAATAGCCGGCTGATCTTTATACTTGTCGGAAACATTACCCATACCACACCACCGTTAAATCTTTATTTTTTCTATTTTTATATACATAATATTGTACTACAAAACGGTGTAAAAACACAAAAAAGCCTAGCCCATTTTCATTGTGTCAGGAGAAGCCCCGGCCATGGCCAGCTCCCCGACAGCCTGTTGCGGCCCCGATTGATTCTGACCCGGTGCATTATTAACCGCATCTACCTTCGCCTGAACAATCTGCGAGTTTTCTGCCACTTCCGCGCTGGATTGAATGCCATCGGCATTACTTTGATGAATCGTATGATCGACAAGCTGGTTAAAACTTATATCACCACCGGCAGTTTCCACATCACGACGAACAGCAGCGACAACCTGCGGGTTCTCAGGAATACCGTGCGTATTGGCGTGAACTCCGTGCACAAATTCCGCAACATCACCCTGCTCCTCTGGGGTGACAGGATCGCCCGCCTCAATTTTGTAGGCCGTTTTAAAAAGCTCCGGCCTTGCCTCAGCCATCTGGATATCGGCATTATCCCGCACAGTCTGATCAGTGGGTATTACCGCAACAGCAGGTTGCGCGGCGCTATTCTCAAAACCACCGGCTACCGCCGGAGCAACTGCATTGAAAGTTTGGGAAACAGAAGGATTTTCTGTAGAGGGCACCTGATTCTCACCACCATCAACCATCGCCAAAACAGAGGGATCAACACCACTACTGATTTCATCAAGTCCGTTTTCGTTAGAATCCTGACTAGGAGCAGAAGGCGCATCACTATATCCTTCTGGTTTAAAATTCTCACTATATAAGAGAGGAGTTTGCTCCGGCTCCACTTCTTGACCGTAATCCCAATCACGAGTTTCTGCGCCTTCTGCAATTCTCGCTTTCCCATGACCATATATATCTCTAGGTGGCTCGCCGTAGTATTTGGCCATATAATCATTTGTCTCATCTATGGTTTCTGCTTCGCTAGCAAATTCAAGACGTCCATCGTTTGGATGATGCTCTTTTTCAGTGTGCTTTAATTCATGCACCAAAGCTCTTTGTAAACTCAGGGGTTTAAAACTAGCAGTTCTCGTTTCATCAACACTTGGGTCATCCGGATAACTCCCTTCATCTATTTTGCCATTCTTGGGACTCCAGTATTCGCCCCCATAACTTTGCTTTCCTATCGTAACTGAACCTTCTTCATAATTAGTTTCTGTATCACCGTTTTTATCATGACGTAATATGACTTTGCCATTTGGAGTTTTGCTCGCTGCGTTTTTGAGAAGTTCTTCGCCTTCCGGGGTGCTTACAATCTCGCCTAGAGATTGCTCTATCTTGCCGTGCTCTTCTGGCGGTAAATTGGTAACACTAGAATCAAATGTGACGTAATCTTTATAATTTGCCATATCCACACCACCGTTAAGTCTTTGTTTTTTCACTTTATTGTTATTCATAATATTATACCTTGAAACATAGTCAAAACGCAAAAAAGCGGCCCCTCAAGAGCCGCTTTTCTTAAGTATTTACAATTAGTTAAGGTTTATTCAGCCTCAAGCCAGCCCATCTTGGCCAGAACCGCCGCGAACAACGCCCCGGCCATCGGCGCAATCACGAACAGCCAGAGCTGCCCCATCGCATCACCGCCGGCAAAAATGGCCGGCCCAAGACTGCGTGCCGGATTAACCGACACACCGGTAATATTAATCCCGACAATATGAATGACGGCAAGCGTTAAACCAATCGCCAAACCAGCCACATGTCCAGCGCCATCTTTCTGGGTTGAACCCAAAATCACCAGCACAAAAATCGCGGTGGCTAGAAATTCAAAAATAAACGCAGCCTGCATACCGTAGCCACCCATATAATCCGCGCCCCAACCGTTTTGGCCAAGGCCCGAGGCACCAACGTCATAACCAGACAGCTGTCCTTTTGCGATGGTCATCAGGATAAACGCCCCGACAATCGCGCCCAGACACTGCGCAAATGCATAACGGATAAATTCCCGCAAGGTCATATGCCCAGCTATATAAGCGCCAAAGCTCACCGCCGGATTAATGTGGCATCCCGATACAGGCCCGATGCCATAGGCCATGGCTATCAATGCCAGACCAAAGGCCAGCGATATGCCTAAAATGCCAATGGCATCGCCGGCAATCACCGCCGCCCCGCACCCGAAAAGCACGAGCGTAAATGTGCCGATAAATTCAGCTATTTCTTTTTTCATGATAAATCCCCTTTTGATACTCTATGTTACTCTAATACCGGAGAGTTCCGGCGTTTGAACATTAAGTATCTCATAGGCCCTAAACCCCCACAATGAAGGGACCATATTTCATCCCCAAACCCCTAAAAAGCCCATAAACGGGTGAAAATTTGAAGAATCAGCCCAAAAACCCTAGAATTATAGAGGGCACACATATTTTTTCCTTTGCATTCCCGGCGTGGAATGATAGAAAACACAAGCTTTTCGGGCGTATTGCCCGGAATTTAACAACTAAACTTAGAATGGAGTGATGCACTGTGGTCAGTGTCAGTGTACGTGACAACAATGTTGATCAGGCTTTAAAGGTCTTGAAGAAGAAAATGCAACGTGAAGGCATTTTCCGCGAGATGAAGCTGCGCCGCCATTACGAGAAACCTTCTGAAAAGAGGGCCCGCGAAAGTGCGGAGGCCGTCCGTCGGTCTCGTAAAATGGACCGTAAGCGCCGCGATCGCGATGGTTTCTAGACTATACAGAAGATTTAATGCTTAAAACTGCCGGGAATTTTCCGGCAGTTTTTTATTTAAGGGTCTAATTCTGTTATCATAGAGGTGAAAAGGGGTCCCGAGATGATGATCAAAAACAACACTCTGTTAAAAAGAAAAATACTGGCGCTTGTAATAATTGCAGGGCTTTCAATGGGCGTTTCTATTGCGAATGCCGACGACATCAAATGGATTCTTTACAAATCAGATACCGGGATATTTGATGTTCGGGCAGCCAACAAATTTGACACGAAGACAAGCAGCTTCCGCATTGATGATGAGCGCATTGCCAACAGCAGCACAGCAATATCCGTTGTGGATCAACGCAGATTTAAAGACACCTTCAAAAGTTATCTCATTAAGATTGACCAAACCATAGGTCCTGCTCTCACGTATGACCAGATTGAGACCTTTCTCAATTATGAAATTCAAAACTATACGAATCGTTACATCGACATGAATGCAGTCATAAAGAACAAAGAGTTGAAGTATTTTAATGGCAAACCAGGAGCCGAACTTCAGATCTCCTACGAAGACCCTGATATGGGCGCGCGAAGCACAAGAGTAAGAATATTATATACGGACGCCACAAGAGTGGAACAATCCCTCACAGGTGACGAACATATTTTGTATGGCTACCAGGCAAAGAAGTTTTTTAAGACCCTTTTGATTAGAGACGGCCTTAGCTACACTGAAGGAAAGTTGGGGGGAGACTGGGGAACCCACACATCACCCATGGGATTATTCACTGTCTTTTTGCCACACCCAGCACCTCCTTACGTCATGAAAGAGCCTAGAATTAAGGCGGCCTCTAAAAATTCAGAACTTATAAGTCAGACATTTTATGACCCGGTCTGGGGTCATAAAATTTTCTATCGCGTGCATGGCTATAAATTCAATCAAGAATTATCTATGGCCAATGTCAAAAAAGTTTTGTTTGACAAACATGTTTCAAAATACAAACGAGATTCCTCAACGTTCCAATTTACAAAGACTCCAACAGAAAATCATATGATTCTTGAAACTGAAATGAACATTAATCCACCATCAAAAGCACTGCACGCTAATTTTGCACGTTTGCGTGTATTTTTTGCTAAAAACTATATGGTCGTACAGGAAATCATAAGCACCAAGCCATTAGCAACATCAACTTTGATAGACAAAACGATGAATTTAATAGAATTTCATCCAGACAAAGTGAATGAAGTGTCGCAAAAAAGTCAGAACCCTTCAGAGTCACAAACAAAGCCACAAGAAGAAGAACTTGAAGAACCTGAGGGAAAAGTCGAAGCTACTGTAAATTAATTTTACAAAGAATATTTACAGCGCGTGTGTTTGCTCAGTCAGCCATGCAACCTCGTCCTTATCCAGCTTCGAAGACAGGACATCCCTGACACGCTCATGATAAGCGTTGAGCCACTGACGCTCTTCCATACTCAACATATTTGCAACAATCAGCTTTCGATCAATTGGCGCTAGCGTGACGGTTTTAAAGTTAAGCATTTCTGTATCCGTATCGGCGCACCGCTCCGCCTCTTCCACCAGCACAAGATTTTCAATCCTGATGCCGTAAGCGCCTTTCTTGTAGTAACCCGGTTCATTGGAAATCA
The DNA here is from genome assembly GCA_021604545.1 of Micavibrio sp. Classification (GTDB taxonomy): domain Bacteria; phylum Pseudomonadota; class Alphaproteobacteria; order Micavibrionales; family Micavibrionaceae; genus UBA5701. The sequence continues at coordinate 70,601 of BQJE01000001.1, read as the reverse complement.
GCATACCGGCTTCAAAAGGCTCCTTCCCGCGCGGAGAAATACTTGCCGCCTCTTCATGCACCTGAAGATAACATCCCACCCCGTGGCCGGTGCCATGGGCAAAATCAAGGCCGGAATTCCACAAAGGCTGTCGTGCCAGCGCATCAATCTGCGCCCCAACCGTCCCGGCAGGAAAACGTGCCGTCGCCAATGCTATATGGCCCCTGAGAACGCGCGTAAAATTCACCTTCATCTCCTCCGAAGGCTCTCCAATTGCAATTGTGCGGGTAATATCTGTGGTCCCCCAATGATATTGTCCACCGCTATCGACCAGCAACAATCCCGACGATTCAATTTTACTGTTCGTCTCCTCACTCACCCGGTAATGAACAATCGCACCATTGGGTCCAAACCCGGATATCGTATCAAAACTCGGACCCTTATAATTTTTATCAAGCTGTCGAAACTCTTCGAGCTTCTCGACAACACCCAGTTCGGTCAATTGCCCTTTCCGCGCCTCTTGATCCAACCAGACCAGAAAACGAACAATCGCCACGCCGTCACTGACATGCGCCTGTTCAATTGCCGCCCGTTCCTCTTTGGTTTTACAAGCCTTGGGAGAAACACATGGATCTTTGAAATCTATAACGTCAATCTTCTGCTCTTTAAACCACATCGGAGAGCGCTGAAAATCGAGAAGCACTTTCCCCGTTAACTTGGCAATTGACTGCGATATCTCTGACGGAGCCAAAACCTGAACGCCCTGCCCCAAATGCTGCTTAACATCATCCGGAACTTTTTCCGGCTCTACAAACCAGTCAACATTCCCACCAACATGCAAAATCGCGTAGGACAAAATCGAAGGCACATAATCAACATCATTCCCACGTACATTCAACAGCCAGCACACCGAATCCGGTTGCGTTAAAATCACCGCATCGCCACCGGCTTTTTTAACCTCTTCGGTAATCATCTCGCGTTTTTTCGCCGAGGAAATTCCGGCAATCTCTTCGGGGAATATGGTTGCTGCAACCATTGGCGCTTCCGGTCTGTCCTGCCAGATCACATCCACAGGATTTTCAGACACGCCCTTCAAAACAATTTCGCTGTCTTTGATCTTATCTTCTAAGCCTTCAATCTGCTTCGGCGTAAACAGCCACGGATCATAACCAATCACCTGCCCCTTCGATGCGTTCTTGGGCAACCACTTCGACACGCCAGCCTTCGTCACATCACCGGTTTCAAACAAATCGCCATCTACCTGCTGCGCCAGCTGGATCGTATAACGCCCATCACTCATCACCACCGCTTTATCCGCCAACACAACCGCCACCCCGGCCGAGCCGCTAAACCCGGTCAGCCACTCCAGCCGCCTTGCGCCCGGCGGCGGGTATTCGCTCTGGAATGCATCGGCATGCGGCACGATCAGGCCATCCAGCCCCTGCTGTGCCATATTTTCCCGTAAAGCCGCCAGCTTCACTTTATATATACTGTTTTTATCAGACATCTCTCTAAACTACTGGAAAACACTTACTCTTTCGTATTATTCTAACGCATAATGAATACAGCGCACATCATTGTTTTTGGAAATGAAAAAGGCGGGTCGGGCAAATCGACCACCGCCATGCACACCGCTGTGGCCCTGCTGAGACTGGGCTACAAAGTCGGCACCATTGATCTCGATGCGCGCCAAGGCACCCTCACCCGATACATGAAAAACCGCTTCGATTTCATGAAGCGCAGCAGAAAGCCAATCCTCAGCCCCGCCCATATGGCCATCCAGAAAAGCGATGCCGACAGCGTACAGGAGCAGCGCGACGAAGAGCGCAACATGCTCTCGCTGGCGATGTATGAGCTCAATCATGAAGAATGCGACTTTATTGTCATTGATACGCCCGGCACTGATTCTTACCTCAGCCGCCTCGGCCACACCTATGCCGACACACTCATCACGCCAATGAATGACAGCTTCATCGATCTTGACCTGCTCGCCAGCATTGAGCCTGACACCTATAAAGTTCTCGGCCCATCGGTTTATTCCCGCATGGTCAATGACCAGCGCGGCCTCAAGAAAATCCGCGACAATGGCGATATTGACTGGATCGTCCTGCGCAATCGTTTGGGGCACATCGATGCCAAAAACAAAAAGCTCATCGGCGACCTGCTGGGACAAATCGGCGCACATGCCGGTTTCCGCACCGCCCCCGGCTTTGGCGAGCGGGTCATCTTCAAGGAATTATTCCTGAAAGGCCTCACATTGCTTGATATCAAGGAAGACCCCGATGCAAGACTTAGCCTGTCCGAACTCACAGCGCGACAAGAAGTCCGCCAGCTCATCACCGCCATCGCGCCGGAAAAAATCAAAGGCCATGTGCGACCGCGCGTAGCCGCTAAGTCTTTTGGCACCGGACAGGCCGCCTGATGCCCTATCTCATTCTTGCCATCGGCGTTTTGATTGGCCTCTACGCGCTCTACCGCTTTGTACTAAAAGCCAGCGTGGAACAAATCAAAGCGCTTGCCCTCACCGCGGTTATTGTCGTGCTGTCGCTCGCCTTGTTCGTCATGGCGATTACCGGCCGCCTGCCCGCGGCCTTGGCATTGGTCGTTGCGATCTTCCCCTTTGCCATCGGCTTGCTCAGAGTCCTAAAAGCCGCCAGCACAGTTTCTTCCGCTGCCGAGAGTGACCCCGGCAAGCCCGTTACCCGCGAAGATGCACTTGAAATCCTCGGCCTCGAAGACAACGCCTCCGAAGACGACATCAAAACCGCCTATAAAAAACTGATGAAAAAAGTCCACCCCGATCAGGAAGGCTCCGACTGGATGGCCTCAAAGCTCAATCAGGCGAAGGACATATTGCTTAATAAAAACCCCTGAAAATCTTATCAAAACTTGCAAAATACACCCAAAAATGGCACACATGGGCCCCATGAACACGCCAGATAACATAAAACCTGTCCGCAAGGCCGTTTTCCCTGTTGCCGGGCTTGGCACGCGCTTTCTGCCGGCGACCAAAGTCATGCCCAAGGAGATGCTGACCCTGGTCGACCGGCCACTGATCCAGCACGCCGTCGAAGAAGCCAAAGCCGCCGGAATCGAAGAGTTCATCTTCGTCATCAGCAAGGGCAAGGAAATCCTCAAGGACCACTTTATAAAGCATGAAGCGCTCACGAAAACCTTGGAAGCGCGCGGCAAAACGCAGCAGCTCGAAGCCGTAAAGTCCTGTGAAATTCCCGCAGACAAACTTCACCTCGCCTATCAGGATGAACCGCTCGGCCTCGGCCATGCCATCTGGTGCGCGCGTGAGTTCGTCGGCGATGAGCCTTTCGCGATTATGCTGCCTGATGACGTCGTCCTGGGTGACGCCGGATGCCTCACGCAAATGATCGAGACCTATAATAAGGCTGGTGGCAATCTGGTCGCCGTGATGGATGTACCAAAAGAAGACACAAACAAATACGGCATACTTGACGTGCATTCAGATGACGGAAAACTAGCCGATATCAAAGGCCTGGTCGAAAAACCTGAACCAGAAAATGCACCGTCGACGCTATCTATCATTGGCCGCTATATTTTACAGCCCGAGATATTCGAAAAACTTTCCGGCCACGAAAAAGGCGCCGGCGGAGAAATACAATTAACAGACGCCATGGCCAAACTCATCGGCGAGCAGCCCTTCAACGGCTTGCGCTTTGATGGTACCCGCTACGATTGTGGACACCACCTTGGATTCATTGAAGCCAATATCGCCTACAGCATGCATAGCCCGAAGATCGGATCACAAGTCAAAGAAATCATAGAAAAAATTGCAAACGGCACAGAGGAGAAAATTCATGTCGCAGCCGGATAAACAACCAAACCAGAGCGGCTATAATTTTGATCCTACAATTTTGCGTGAATACGACATGCGCGGACAGGTTGGTAAAAACCTCAGCGAAGATGATGCTTTCGCACTGGGCCAGGCTTTTGGCACCTACGTCAAACGCCACCCCAAAACTGAAAAAGGCCGCCGGACAAAATTCTGCGTTGGCTATGATGGCCGCACAACCTCACCGGGCTTGGCCGAAGCCCTCATAAAAGGTCTGATCTCAACCGGGGCCAAAGTAGACCATATCGGCCTTGGCCCAACGCCCATGCTTTATTTTGCCGTCAAGGACCACATGGCTGACGCTGGCGTGATGATTACCGGCTCACACAACCCACCGGATTATAACGGCTTCAAAATGACCCTGCAAAGCGGGCCCGTCTTTGGTGAAACCATTCAGGAACTTGGGAAAATCGCAGCAGAAGGTGACTTTGAAACCGGCGACGATGGACTGGTCAATGATATCGATATTCAGGACACTTACGTTGAACGCCTAATGAAAGACTTTGATGGTGGACGTCCCCTAAAGATCGCCTGGGATAACGGCAATGGCGCTGCTGGTGAAATTCTGCGCCGCCTCACACAAAAACTGCCCGGCGAGCATATCCTGCTTTACGATGATATTGACGGCCAATTCCCCAATCATCACCCCGACCCGACTGTTGATGAAAACCTCATCGACCTCAAGAAAACCGTTCTCGAACAAAACTGTGATCTTGGCATCGCCTTTGACGGTGATGGCGACCGCATTGGCGTCGTGAATGAACTTGGGGACATTCTGCGCTGCGATATCCTGATGACAATTTACGCCCGCGATATTCTGGCTGAGACACCCGGCGCATCGATCATCGGAGATGTGAAATGTTCGCAAGTTATGTTTGACGAAATAAAAAGGCTCGGCGGCAATGCCGTGATGTGGAAGACCGGTCATTCGCTAGTCAAAGCCAAAATGGCCGAGCTCAAAGCCCCACTGGCCGGCGAGCTGAGCGGTCACATCTTTTTTGCTGATAAATATTACGGCTTTGACGATGCACTCTATTGCGCCATTCGCCTTATCAACGCCGCCTGCGAAGCCGAAAACCTTTCATCCCTGACGAAAGATCTGCCCGTCCTGCACAACACACCGGAAATACGCTGTGAAGTCGAGGAAGATAAAAAATTCGGTATTGTCCCGCAAATCACCGAACGCCTTAAAGCAGACAAAAATGAGGATATCAGCATCGATGATATTGACGGCATTCGTGTAACCACTCAGGATGGCTGGTGGCTGCTGCGCCCATCCAACACGCAAAATGTTTTGGTCGCGCGCATGGAGGCCAGCAGCGCTGAAGGGCTGGAACGCCTAAAAGCAATGGCTGGAGATGAACTTAAAAAACTGGGATATAACCTTGAATATCCTGAACAATAATAAAAAACAGAGAGCGCAAACCTGATGTCCGATATCCATATCCTTGAATTGCTATCTTCAAAAATTTGTCACGACCTGATTAGTCCGATTGGCGCCGTTAATAACGGCGTTGAGCTGCTAGAGGAAATGGATGCCGAATCCAGCGAAGAAGTCGCCGGCTTAATCGCCTTCAGCGCACAGCAGGCCTCGGGCAAACTACAAGCCTACCGCATGGCCTATGGCGCGGGCGGCGCCGATTCCAGCATCAAACCAGAAGATGTTTACAACATATTCGAAGCCCTAATCGGCGGCGATGGTAAAATAAAGCAGGACTGGGACCCGCACGCGCCCATCGGCCCTGAAATGCTGCCTACAGGTTTTGGCAAAATCTTAATGTCCTGTATGCTTTTGGCCATAGACTGTCTGCCCAAAGGAGGCACCATTACGGTGACAGCAGAAGAATCAGATCAAACCGTTATAAAAGCCACGGGCGAAGATGCCAGCTTTAGAGAAAACATCCTAACTGCCCTATCCCTCGACATTGCCTCCGAAAAACTGGAGCCCAAAATCATCCACCCCTTCATCACCGGCCTTATGGCTAAAAGCTACGGATTTAAAATATCAACACAAGAAGAAAACGGAACTTTCGTCGCTCTAACCCTTACGTCGCCCCATAATCTATAGGGATACACACACCCGTAGGCTAGAGAGCCTATCTTCCCAATTCACCCATTTCTGAATTCTTTCGGCACTAAAAATAGGATATCTTTGTAGGTGGAGCTAATATCTATTTAACACTCTTCAGGCATAGTGAATAATAAGGGTGGCTGCGTAAAACTTAAATCAATCAGATAGCACGGCCAAAGAATTTGGCTGGAAGGGCAGTATTATGGACGACCTTATTGGCGAGTTTTTAACAGAAACAAACGAATTCCTGGAAAGCCTCGATCAAGATCTCCTCGGTCTCGAACAAGACCCCAATGATAAAGAATTGCTTGGAAATATTTTCCGCCTTGTCCACACTATCAAAGGAACTTGCGGCTTTTTAGGCCTGCCGCGTCTTGAAACCGTTGCACACAGAGCTGAAAATGTTCTGGGACGGTTCCGTGACGGCGACCTCGAGGTCACACCTGAGTATGTCTCGCTTATTTTCGAATCACTTGATGTTATTAAATTTATTGTTGGCTCTCTGGAAGAGACAGGGAGCGAACCAGAAGGTCGCGATGATGCCTTAATCGCAAAACTGGATGCTGTCTTTGAAGGCGAAGACGCCCCACCCCCTATTGCCCCACCCCCAATTGAGGAAGAAAAATTGAAAAAAACAGAAGAAGAAGAATCAATCCCCGGCATGGCCACAGAAGCAGAACTCGAAGCCGCTTTCGCCGCAGCAGAAGTTCTACCATTAGACCAACAAGATTCAATCCCCAATAAAGAAGTGCAGGCAGAGCCACCTGCTGCTGAGGAACAAAAAACCGAGGCCGTCAAAAAAGACACGCCGATGACGACACAAACACTGCGCGTCAGTGTTGATGTTCTCGAAGACCTTATGACCATGGTCAGCGAGATGGTTCTAACTCGCAACCAGCTTTTGCAAATTCTACGCGCGCATACTGAAAGTGACTTTACGGCGCCGCTACAGCGACTGAACCATGTCGTGTCCGAGCTTCAGGAAGGCGTCATGAAAACGCGTATGCAGCCCATCGGCAATGCTTGGTCAAAACTGCCGCGTATTATCCGCGATCTCAGTATAGAGCTGGGCAAAAAGATTGATCTGGAAATGCGCGGACAAGATACAGAGCTGGACCGTCAGGTTCTCGAACTGATCAAAGATCCCCTGACCCATATGGTTCGAAATTCCGGTGATCACGGCATTGAAGTGCCCGCAGACCGTGTGGCTGCCGGCAAGCCTGAAACCGGCAAAGTCCTGCTCCACGCTTTCCATGAAGGTGGGCATATCATCATTGAAATCTCTGATGACGGTAAAGGACTGCCGCTTGATAAAATTAAAGCAAAAATCATTTCCAATGGTTTGGCAACCGAAGCAGAACTAAAAGAGATGTCGAGCCAGCAAATCCAACAATATATTTTTCACGCCGGGTTATCAACGGCAGAGAAAGTCACGTCCGTATCTGGCCGTGGCGTCGGCATGGATGTTGTGCGCACCAATATTGAAAAAATTGGTGGTTCTATTGAACTCAAGTCGACAGAAGGAAAAGGCTCAACCTTTACAATCAAAATTCCTCTCACGCTCGCTATTGTCTCTGCCCTTATTGTCGAATCAGCAGGACAGCGCTTTGCCATACCGCAACTTTCAGTCCGTGAACTTGTCATGACCTCGGAACATGGCGATAATAAAATCGAGATGATTAAAGGCACCCCAGTCTTCAGACTGCGCGACCGCCTCTTGCCGCTCGTATCTCTTGATGAATTGCTCAAACTGCAAAGAGACGACGTTCCCATCAGCGAACACCTTGAATCTATAGATGTTCAGGAGCCGGAGTTAGGTGCAGAAGAATCGCAGAAATCTGCTGAAGCCGAGAACCATTCAGAAAGCGATGATGCAGCACAAAAACAACCTCTGCAGAACCAGTATGTTATCGTCACGGAAACCGGCGCTTATGATTTTGGTATTATCGTCGACCGCGTTTACGATACAGAAGAAATTGTTGTCAAACCGGTGCCTACAATCCTTCGTGATATTGATCTGTTTTCCGGCAACACAATCCTGGGTGACGGAAGCGTTATCATGATTCTTGACCCTAACGGTGTCGCCAGAGTCGCCGGAGAGATTGACTCAGCCGAGGCAGACGACTCAGCTATTGAAGATGCCGCCCATATTGGAAGCTCACAGCAAAAAACATCGCTGCTGCTCTTCAGCATCGGTGGCACCACGCCCAAAGCTGTGCCTTTGTCTCTGGTTGCACGGCTTGAGAATGTCAAAATTTCCGACATAGAACATTCGAGTGGGCAAATGATGGTCCAATACCGTGGCAGCCTTATGCCTCTTATCCCGTTTGATTCTTCCGTAAAAATGAACGATGTCGAAGAAAAGCCCGTTCTGGTTTTCTCCGATCAAGACCGCTCGATGGGCCTCATCGTCGACGAAATTATCGACATCACAGAAGAACATATCGACGTTCAGCTCAGCAGCACCCAGCAAGGTCTTCTCGGCAGCGCCATCATTAATGAAAAAGCCACCGATGTCGTTGATGTGATGCATTTCCTGAACACAACCCACGACAACTGGTTTAAAAATGATGGAGACGAGTCCTATGGCAGCGCTGGCGGGGGCAAAAAACGTCTCCTGCTTGTTGATGACAGCCCTTTCTTTCGCAATATGCTAGCCCCTATATTAGGCATTGCCGGCTATGAAGTGACAACACTCGATAACGCAAAGACCGCCCTTAAAATGTGCGAAGATGGCGCCCAGTTCGATGTCATCGTCAGTGACATTGAAATGCCGGAAATGGACGGCTTTGAATTCGCCGAAAAAGTCAAAGCTGATTCAAGCTGGCAGAACACCCCAATGATTGCTTTGACATCACACGCCACGCCGGAAGATATGGACAGGGGTGTACAAGTTGGCTTTACAAAGCACATAGCCAAATTTGACAAAGACACACTGCTTACTGCGTTGTCCCACACACTCATAGAGCAGCAAAAAGCAGCGCAACAGGAACAGGGAGAGCAAGCATGAGCACAGCAGCAGCAAATAAAGATTACGACCTCGACGGAGAATCTCGCGACCAGTCCAAAGATTTTCTGACCATAATAATCGCCGAGCAACGCTTTGGCATACCTGTTCTGCAGGTTCAGGACGTGCTGGGAGAGCAAATCGTTACCAATATCCCCCTGGCCCCGTCGGAAGTCGCAGGCTCACTTAATTTGCGTGGCCGGGTTGTCACGGCCATTGACGTCAGGCGCCGCCTGGGCATAGACCCTTCCAAAGATGGCGAAGCCACAGGAATGAGTGTCGTCGTAGAGCACGAAAACGAGCTGTACAGCCTGATTATCGACCGGGTTGGTGATGTTCTGACACTGAAAGACGACATGTTCGAAAACAACCCACCAACGCTTGATGCAATATGGAGAGAAATATCAGGCGGCATCTTCAGGCTGGAGGAAGAGTTGCTGGTTGTTCTTGATGTACCCAAGCTTCTAAGCACAATTCATAGTTGATATGTGTATAAGGACAGAATTATAGGTACGCATTCACAATAAAGTCTATAAACTGATACTGGGTTTTTCTACGCTGCAATCTACGGGAGTAACATATCAAAATGAAATCTTGTCTTGTTGTTGACGACAGCCGCGTTGTCCGAAAAGTAGCCCGGCGCATCGCCGAGGATCTTGGTTTTGAGTGTGTTGAGGCCGAAGATGGCCAAAAGGCGTACGAAGCCTGCGAACAAACCATGCCTGATGCCATTCTTCTTGATTGGAACATGCCGGTCATGAGCGGTATAGAATTTCTTGAAAAACTCCGCCAGATGGATAACGGGCAGCATCCAAAAGTGATATTCTGCACAACTGAAAATGATATGAGCCACATTCAAAGAGCCATGCAGGCCGGGGCCAATGAATACATTATGAAGCCTTTTGACAGTGAAATTATAGAATCAAAATTCTCACAAATTGGCCTAATGAACGAATCCTCAACAGAGTAAAAGAAAGAGGCTCCTTTATAGCCATGCTGAACAATACATCTTCTTCAACGCCCGGGGATACACCACCGGGTTCAGGCACTATTGGTGTCATGCTTGTCGATGACTCAGCCGTAATCCGTGGCATTTTGTCAAAAACTCTGGAAAGTGACCCTGCCATCAAAGTCGTCAATTCCGTTTCCAATGGCGAAATGGCTGTGTCTGCCATCAAAAAAGCGAACCCACACATCATTATTCTCGACATTGAAATGCCGGTCATGGATGGGTTAACAGCTCTGCCCAAGTTGCTGGAAATTTGCCCCGATGCAAAAGTGATCATGTTCTCAAGCCTTACTGAGAAAGGCGCCAGCGTTACCATGAAAGCTATGACTTTGGGAGCTGTTGAATGCCTGGTAAAGCCAAACAGCTCTCAAGAAACGGGAGAGGGTACAGAATTTCAGAAAAATCTTCTCAATCTGATTAAAGGGCTCGTGCCTGAGAGACAACGTACCGCCGGAGACGATGCCGTAACCATGCCGCGACCTTCCGTTCCTGCGGCAGCCATAGCGCCAGAACCTACAGCAGAGAAGATTGTTCTACAACAAGGTGCACACATATATAAGGGGAAACCTTCCGTTGTTGCAATCGGGAGCTCGACCGGTGGCCCACAAGCTCTCTTTGAGGTCATCAAAAGCTTTAAAGATTTTGATGTGCCCATTTTCATTACCCAGCACATGCCGGCAACATTTACAAAGATTCTGGCCGATCATATTGAGCAGCAGTCAGGCGTTCCAACCTGTGAAGGTGCCGAAGGCATGGCTGTAGAAAAAGGACATGCCTATGTAGCCCCCGGCGGATTCCACATGAAAATCATCGAAAACGACGGACAACTTTCGATTACCATCGATAGCGGGCCCCCGGAGAATTTCTGCAAACCCTCAGCAGACCCCATGTTTCGCTCCCTCATTGATATCTTCGACAAAAAAGTTCTGGGCGTCATTTTAACTGGCATGGGCCATGACGGGCTGGGCGGTGCCAAATTACTGGTTGAAAAAGGCGGACGCCTGATTGCACAGGATGAAGCAACAAGTGTAGTCTGGGGGATGCCGGGGGCCGTCGCACAAGCAGGTATTTGCAATGCTGTGATACCCCTATCGGAAATAGGCCCTCATGTTCGGAAAATAGTTTTAGGTTAGGTTATTTACAACATATAGTCGCTTGATTTTACTTTTGCAGAAGGCACAAGCGACGACGAGTAGAAAAGACCACTACTTTAGGAGCGCAGTAACGCACTGCAAAAGTAAAAGGAAGTGACTATATCATGCGTATTACGGATTTTGATATCTATAGAGATTTGCTAAAAGAGCGTTCAGGACTGGTTCTGACGCAGGACAAAGCCTACTTGGTTGAATCTCGGCTCGGCCCGGTTGCAAAAAAATGGGAATTCGCCTCCCTCGAAGCGATGACCGGTGCTTTGCAAGCCGTCCCTGACAAAAATCTAGTCAATGACATTATCGAGGCGATGACCACAAATGAAACGTCTTTCTTTCGGGATATAAAACCTTTTGATCTGTTCAGAGATACTGTTTTGCCTTATATGCTTAAAAATCGTGTGAACCAGAGGAAAATAAAAATCTGGTGCGCAGCCGCCTCAAGTGGCCAGGAGCCCTATTCTTTGGCTATGGTGACCAAAGAACAGGGGTCTGTCTTTTCCGGCTGGGACATAAGTATTAAAGCAACAGACATATCAAGCGACATTCTTGACCAGGCCCGAAACGGCGTCTATTCCCAATTCGAGGTACAGCGTGGTCTGCCTATCACAATGCTTATGAAGCACTTCACACAGGATGATGAAAAATGGCGCCTGAATGATGACATCAGGAAAATGATCCAATTCGAATACTTCAACCTTCTCGACAGCATGGCCGCCCTTGGAACCTTCGACATTATATTCTGTCGTAATGTGCTGATTTACTTTGATGAGGAAACCAAGGCACAGATTTTTGAAAAAATGTCTAAAATTATAGCTCCGGATGGTTTTTTATTCCTGGGCGGCGCGGAAACTGTGCTGGGCATAACTGATACCTTCAAGCCGGTAAAAGAAAAGCGCGGATTATACGTAACAAAAGACAATCAATTCGACGCAGAGCCTGGAACAGAACAAGCCGCCAAAAGCACGCAGGCTATTGCACAATAGGCCTTTTCCCCCTAAAACATCATTATTAGGACGTGCAAAAAATTGAAGGCTTTTGCACGTCCAGGCAATTAAAGGACTTTTTCATGAGTGAGAACAAAATTCGCGATCCGCGTGAGATTAAAATCAAGCGCGCTGTCATCTCTGTTTCTGATAAAGACGGTATAGAGGATTTTGCCCGCAGCCTTCATGAAATGGGTGTTGAAATTCTTTCAACCGGCGGCACGGCATCCGCACTGGAAAAAGTCGGCATTCCCGTCAAAGACGTTTCCTCCCATACAGGTTTTCCTGAAATTATGGATGGGCGGGTTAAAACCCTGCACCCGAAAATCCATGGCGGCATCCTGGCCAAGCGCGATGATGAATCTCATCAAAAAGCCATGGAAGAGCATGGCATCAGTGATATCGACATGATCGTGGTCAATTTGTATCCCTTCGCTGAAACCATAAGCAACAATGCCGACTTTGCCACCTGCATTGAAAACATTGATATTGGCGGGCCATCTATGTTGCGCTCTGCCGCTAAAAACCACGACTTTGTCGCTGTTGTTACTGACCCGCAGGATTACGAAGAAGTCCTCAAAGAAATGAAGGAGCATGATGGTGCCCTCACCTATCCTTTGCGCCAGAAACTGGCTGCTCATGCTTTTGCCCTTACAGCCACCTATGATTCCAACATTGCCAGCTGGTTTACGGCACAGACAAAAGAGCACTACCCACTCCGCATTAGCTTTTCCGGCACATTAAAACAAACACTACGCTATGGTGAAAATCCGCACCAAAGCGCCGCACTCTATTTGGTCGATGGCAGCATACGTCCCGGTGCCGCCCGCGCCGCCCAGGTTCAGGGCAAAGAACTTTCCTATAACAATCTCAACGACACAAATGCTGCCTTTGAGCTGGTTGCCGACTTTGAAGAGCCTACTGTGGCGATTATCAAACATGCCAATCCATGCGGCGTCGCAACAGCCGATAACACACTCGATGCCTATAAGCACGCGCTACAATGTGATCCTGTAAGCGCCTTTGGCGGTATTATCGCTCTCAATCAACCTCTGACAAAAGACACAGCTGAAGCTATTATCCAGGGATTCGTCGAAGTTATCATTGCCCCGTCTATCGATGCCCAGGCCATCGAAGTGTTAAAGAAGAAAGATAAAATCCGTGTTCTTACCACTGGCACCATGCCTGACATGGCCCAACAACGCAGACAGGTTACGCGCATTGCCGGCGGGTTGTTGGTACAGGATCATGACATCGGCAGTGTCGATGATGAAACGCTAAAGGTCGTCTCGGACCGTGAACCAACCAAAAACGAAATGGCAGATATGCTCTTTGCCTTTAAGGTTGCCAAACATGTGAAATCAAATGCCATCGTCTACGCCAAAGATGGCGCGACAGTCGGCATTGGTGCGGGACAGATGAGCCGTATTGACTCCGCGCGCATCGCTGCGCAAAAGGCAAAAGACGCGGCGACGGAAATCGGTTATGACGAACCGTTAACCAAAGGCTCGGTCGTTGCCTCTGACGCATTCTTTCCTTTCGCTGATGGTTTAATTGCCGCAGCCGATGCCGGTGTTACGGCTGTCATCCAGCCCGGCGGCTCCATGCGCGACGAAGAAGTCATCGAAGCCGCCAATGAACGTGGTCTGGCGATGGTCTTCACAGGCATCCGCCATTTCCGCCATTAAGCCTACTCCGCCTGCGATACCCTTCTTTCCGTTAACCCTTTGTTAACCATAAAAATTTGCAATGGCCCTGTGTTTTCAGGTACAATGCACTTAACCATAAGAAAAAACGATAAAAAAGTAAAACGGTAAGAAGGTAATAAGGGTATGAAAAAGCTGTTTAAAAACAGATCTTTACGCATATTTCATCACATGGTGAAAAAGCCACCTTTCTACCCCCTTTATAAGAGGGGGGTATAGCTATGGGTCCTATAGCATGGCTTGCAACTTTTCTAGGATTCGCCGACCTCACTGATCGCGGAGTCTATAACGGCGGCATAATGGAATCCTTTCAAAGAGCTGTGAACGCAAAAGACAAATCTTTTAGTCAACGTTTTTCTATGATCGTTGATGGTACCAAGGTAACCATTGCAGGAAAAAACAAACCTGAGGATGAGATAACTCCGCGGGGACACTCTTCTAACAAAAGAGCCACAGCCCCCCCAGACCCTGTAGAATTCTCCGGCGAGCCCCGTGAAAGAGCTCTAGGAAAACACTTTGATGATAACAAAGGAGAGCCTGAAGAAGCCGGAACTTGGGACACAGTTAGTACTTTCGCAGTCCCTTTAATAGCAGGCGTGGTAACAGGCGGTGCGGCTAAGAGTACCGTTTATGGTGCAGCTGCTACAGCCATTGTTGGCTTGTTTTGGAACTATTTTCTAAAAGATTACTTTAAAAGCTACTTCAATGATGAGGCAAGCCAGAAAGGTCCCAAACAAACAAACGGCATTAAATTGGAAACGCCCGTGAACTGGATCAAACAAAAATACGGACAGGTCACCGAGGCACTTACACAAGAAGAACCTGAACCAACAGGAATGTATTAATAAAAAACGACAACGATAAAAAACGATAAAAAATAAAATAATTAGAACCGTAAAAATACGGACAAACGGCAAAGAGGTAATAGAAAAGAAGGTGTGTATCCATGGCGGATATTAACAAATTTATAACGATAGACAAACCGTCCGCGACAGCGACGACGGAAGAACGCGACCCTGCATTAGAGCAAGGGCGCGAAACTGCCGTGTCAAGATTCCAGCAAGCCGCTACCGGCCTGGGCGGAGAAAGCTACGAAGAGAAATACGACCAGACTGTCCTGCACCGGGAAAACAAATTCCAGGACGAAGATTACGAAGACAAACCAGAAAACGCTGCCCTTAGACAATCATTGCTGAGGGCCAGTGTCCATACCTATGAAATGATGAAAGGCAAGCCGCCGCCTCAATCAATGAGCGATGACGAAGTCATAAACTACGGTATGGAATTTATGATGGACTATGAAACCGGCCTGGCCGAGTGGAGTACCGAACTCATCAATCCACTGAACTGGTTCAATAGCGATGATATAGGTGGTTCGATCGGCGTTGACAGAAAAGCTGAGAAGGCTACGCCGGAACAAAAAGAAGCCTTGCGCTATCTAAAAGATGTTTACGATAAATACGATGCCAGCAATATTGAATTTGTACTCGAAACTCTGGCCGCCCCCGAAAACATTCTTATGCTTCCCGCCGGCTTTTTGGGTAAAGGTCTACAAATTGGCTGGAACGTCGCCAAAGGCGGTCTGAGCGCCATTAAATCATCCGGAATTAGAGCTGCCGTATCAAGTGCTAAAACAGCCGCAGGCCCAGTATCAAAAACATACGGAGCCGCCATGGGTTTGGTTGAAGGCACAAGTTTCGCAGCCATCGATGCCAAGCACCGCCTCGACACAGACGTCACCATCGGCAGGGAAAAGGAATTCAGAACCGACCTCTTCGCACAGCAGGTCGTCATGGGCGGCGCCTTTGGTGCCCTCGGCCCTGTTGTCATACCGAAAGTTGTATCATGGACTGGCGGAAAGCTCGGCTCCGTTGTAGGCGGCGTAAAAAAAGCTGGAAACAAAGTTCGCAGCTGGTATAGGGGCGCACCGAGCGGCCTGATAACATCTGACAAAATTATTGCTGCGCCTGAGAGAAGCTGGATGCACACCGCAGTATGGGCGGCGGGTTTGCCACGAAGAATGCTACCCCCATGGAAAACTGGAGATCCCTCTGACTGGCTTCCAAATGATCTGGCCATGGGCAAGTACATGCACGCATTCATACATGCCATAGATGATAAAATACTGGATAGCAGACACAATATGAACGAGATCGTCTCTACGCTTGAAGCACAGCTCGAGAAAGTTGCAAGACGAGCGGAAAGAAATGAAATTGATGCTACGCAAGCTAAAAAGGAGTGTGCAGACCTTGTCGACCAGTTCAGGTTAGACAACGAAACGAAACTAGGGGATTTCGCAAAAAGTCTGGACAGCATCGTTGATGAAATTGAACTGGAAAGAGATCTTGCCAAGGTCACAGAGCTGGCACGAAAAGCAGAAAAAGGTATAGATCCAGACGAAGCCGGCGCAAGAGCAACAAAAATCATTGATGACTGGGAAGCAAGCCAGGCCGCAAAGGGTACCGGGCTCACACTTTCGCTAGAACAAAGAATCGCCTATGTAACCAATGCCAAAAATGGGGGGAAAGGCAGTTTCCGGCTTGAGCACCGTCAGGCAGATGCCATGTATCGATATGTCCTTAATATCAAATCCACAGCTGAAAAATTAAGTGATATAGGCAGTGGGTTTGGAACACAATACTCCAAAGAATTTGATGACATTCTGGGAAAAAACATTGATGAATCTGCGGTTGGAAAGGCAATCAGAAAAAGCCTGTGGGACATTAAAAAACTCACAGGTAATGCCAACCAGGAAAAATCAGCCAATGCCTTCCAAAGGGACCAAGACAAAGCCATATATAACTGGAAACGCTTTGTTCCTAAAACTTTGGGTGGAAATTGGAAGATGCGTAAAAATAAAATAGAGGATATAGATGCCCTGATGCGCATGTTTGATGTTGGTTATTATAACTCAAACAGAAGGATCGCAGACATAATTGAGTTTCCAGACCGGGATAACTCCGAGAGATTTGCCATCCTGATTGAAATGGCACATGAGCTGCAAGAGGTCATAAGTCAAAAGAAATCAGTTACTGAATATCTCGATGGACAAGCCAGAACAGTTTACGGTGCCGGTAGAGAGTGGGAATACATCAAAGCCATACAGCGTCTGCAATGGATGACCGGACGCGGTGAAGAAAATAAAATCCCGCAAGGCCTGTCTAACATGCTGGGGAGTGAAAAAGACCGCCCCGATGTTAAGGCTATCAGGATAACACAAGGCACACCTGAAGCAGCCACAGCAATGGCACATTTTGATGAATTTTTGGGAGGGGTAGCCTTTGAAGAAGCATGGATGGGCCACAGCCCGTTCCCACAATTTCAAAGACATGTCCTGGACCTGTTTGTCCGTATGAGTCACTTACTTTGGCACGGAAAGCGATTTGCCGGTGAAGGTGAAATTGCGGTGCCATTTATGGATATGTTTGTCGTACAAAGGGCCCGCAATTGGTGGGCAGAGACCAAAGCCTATCTATCTGGTGGTTATACATCTCCTTCTGTGGATCCTAAAAACCCGGCACCACGAGTTCTATGGTTACCCGAACTTGGGAAAGACGAGAAAAGAGGTTGGGAGTTAGCGGCACGAGCTAAAGTAGTTACTAAGCTTCTTTGGAACTGGGCTACCCTACCCATCCGCCCGGCCATCTTGGTTACAAAACCCTTGTTTACAAACACAGCCGCCAAGAAAACTGCGATAGCTCTGGGCGCTGGTGGTACTGCTTTAGCTGCTATTGAAGGCACCATCGAAGGCACGATGACACCCGAAAAAGAAACATGGATAACCAATGAAGAGGGCAATCTTGTTGTTCCATTTACGAATACCGATCTTGACGTCGGCAACAGAACAACAGAACTCCTTCTGGATATTGTCGATTTGGGACTGAGCCCCCTCAGAGGATACACAGCCGCCGGCAGGAATTTATGGAACAGCGATCCCGTACAAAAAATGGTCAAAAAGAAATTAGGAAAAGCCGCACCACTAAATTTAGAAGTGGAAGATTATTTCAGCACCGATGCACCGGGCCTCAGCCTCATGGAATTTAACAAACATTATCTTGGCGACCGCGGCGAAACCGAATCGAGATTGGCCGCTGCTGAATTAAAAGAAGATATGCGGATGGCTTTCAGCATCATTGGGCAAGTACCGCCAGACGAAATCATGGATGATATGAGAATTGCAAAAGACATCATTGCTGGAAAGAATCCACAAGAACGCCTGCGCGAAACAAGGCGCCAGTTCAAAACAATGTCACAAATACCGGACCCAGCCGTTGTCGTGGTGGATCAAGAAAAAACGCGCGCTTATCTGAATAAGTTCCTTGAGGAAACAAATCCTGACAACCCATCAGGACAATTTGCGCAAGCAACGAACTTACCTGCTATACAAACACCAAAAAACCAGCAGGAAAGACGAATGATGCTGGACAACTTCCTTAAAGAAACGGAGCCACTCGTACTAGGACGGTAAAACCAAAAAAAATAGAGGGAAATAAAATGAACAACACACTAACACAAAGCCAAATAGACGCTAAAGACAAGCTCATCGCAGAAGGTGAACCGCTTTCATTGATGCTATTTACAATTGGCCAAAACGATGTTGCACAGCTAACAAAAATTATCATTGAATCTCTTAAAAGTGCCACCAGCGCAAATATTGATGACGCCCTCGCCCTGGCTGACAAACATATCAATATTGATCGTGATCTAATGGAGAAATACACAAAATCTTTTATGAGCACTGGTCCGGCGAGATTAACTGACTTCTTTTTGAAAATTGAAAAAAAGATGGGTCCGGGACATGCATATAGTGTCGCTGCCGTAGAGGGCCGGAGACTTATTCAATATGGCAGCGACAAGATGGAAGATATGTTGCAGGCAGCAACAGTCGCTGACAGACTAGCAAATATACAAAATAAAACAGTTCCTGCAGCACCAGGGGTAGCCGCCACCCCCGGCCAACCTGCAGCCCCCACCCAGAACCAGGTCATACTAGACAAGATAGACATCGACAAGGAAATTAAGGATCTGGAAGAGGCGAAAAAACTTTTGGTCAGGCTCGGCGATAAGCAGGTTTTCATCGGCGAGATCAACACGGTTATTCGTGAACTAAAAAAGGCACTGCCCAAACCAGACACCAAAAAGGCAAAAACAGCCAGGGAAGATGCCTATACACTGCGGGTTAAATTTACGAAAATCGAAGCCAACGAGGAACTAAGGCAAGGTAAAATCACGGAGATGATTAAGGCTCTGAAAGCGGTTGAAGAAACAGCAAAAACTCAACACTTCACACCGGAAACGAAAGATAAAATCAAAGCCGCAAAAGATGCTCTTATCGCAGAGCAGACAGAACATTCTGTAAGCGAAAAAGCGCGCGACGATCAGGTGAACAATAAGCTTAAAAAAGCAAGCGAGATCATTGGCACCATAAAGACAAACCTGGCTAACATCGAAACAGCATTGGCAGACCTTGAGGAAGAAAAAAGAGAAGCCATTAATAACAACGCAGATGCAAAAACTCTGGATGAGGTCAGGGAGAAAGAAGAAGCCCTGAAAAACGCAAGAAAAACACCCCTCCAGACAGCGCGCGCAAATGACGCCGTTAAAAAAGCGCAGAAACTAACCTATGACCTTAAATTAGAAAACTACAGTGAAGGCGCTTCAAATGCATGGGATGATGGCAAAGGCGGCGGCATGGCGCCTCTGGAATTAAGAAAGGGTGGCTCACTCCACGGCCTTGGCCAAAGCTTGGGTGGAATTTTCTCCAATAGCTCCGGCTCGCTTTATACAAGAGGTAAAAATTACCTCTCCCGCATCTGGAACGGCAGGGAAGGAACGACAGCCCAAAGCATAGCAAAAGGCGCTGGCGGACTTCTGGCAGCCATTCTGGCTTATAAAACAATCGGCAGCTGGATCAGCAACAATATGCCCTGGGGTACGCAAGGCATTTTAAATGTGGCTCTCTTTATCGGCACACTTCTGGTTGGTGCCAAAATGATAGAAGGCAGCATGGATACCAAACATGCCGCACAAGTCAGCAAGGGAACAACGCGCCATATTCCTGACGTTTCTCTACCGGCAGGTTATGATCCGACAAATGTTGCGTCTATATCTGATACCGCAAAAACACAGACGGTCGCAAAAATCATGATAAAAGGAAAAGGCGAAGAGATTAAGGTACAAGAATTGGCCATGGGGGGTTCCGCAACTGAACAGCCTCACGACGGCGGCGCACCAGCCAATGAGTACCAAAACTTTGCGTTAAACGTTACATCAAAAGCAACGGCCGCAGAATTAAAACTAGCTTCTTCCCATGCGACACAGGGAACCAACAAGCATGTTGATACAAGCAATATCAGTGGCGGCATCGCGCTTATTGGCAAGGGTAATAATATGCCGATAGAATTTGCGATGGCACAAGACGCCCATGGCAACAATAAAAAAATGGGTGGTATCGAGTCTACCCCGCATGGAAACGACGATGAGCAGCCAGACAAAACTGTTGTACAGTTTGCAGCCGTCCTGGATGCCAATCAGGCACAAACCCCGAAATTGGGCGTAACCAAAACAACGGCAGCATAGGATAGCCATGAATATACATAAAAATATTACAGGAATGGCTTTATCCTTAAACTGGGGAATGGTATGATTTTAACTGGAAAATATGTGCAAGCAGCATCTTTTTCCTTATCCAAGAGGGCCATTCTGGCGAATTCGTTCATGACAGAAGATGATACAGACGAAAATCAGGGCTCTGAAGGCTCTATGAAAGATGATTGGAGCTCCGACGGTTCGGATGCCAAAGCCTTTTTCACGCCTGATGATTTTGACATCTATGTAAATAAAATTACCGGTGAAACATACATCTTTCACGGCCCCGATCTGCCTCATAATGTTGAACGGCTGGAATACGACCCGGAAAAATACCGCGTCAATGTCGTAACAAAAGATGGGTTGAATCTTGATCTGGGCGTTAAAATCCAGTGGCTGGTTCGTCCGTACTTCTCGAAAGCCAAGCAGGTTTTCATCGTTAAAACGAAGAATGGCGAGTCAATTGACGGCATTGAAGTGCCCATGACTGTAAAGGGCAAAGACGGAGATAATTAAGGCAAAAAAGTGGGCGCGAATTTTGCGCCGGAAGACGGCAATATGTTAGAATATATAAGGAAATATAAGGGTGTTCACAGGATTAAAACGGGCTTATAATGAGCCCCATGACTGAAAAAACTGATCCACAACCTGAACGTCCACCCACCGGGATCATAAGTGATTTTGTTTACGGCGGGGCCAGCAAAGACGAACCTCTGTTTATGGAGGTGGCCATAAAAGAAGACGGGCGTGTTGTATTGTTCCACAACAAACCCTTTAAAAACGAACTATCATGGCTGGAATTTGATTTGGGAACAAACGAACTGGATTTTGTACTGGATGATGGAGAGATACGCGACCTCGGAATACCACTAAAAGAAGATGTCGCAAAACATATGCAAAACTCTCACCAGATACTAATGGTTTTGTTGGATGATGTAACGGGCGAAGCAAAAGAAGGAAATTATATACCGCTAATTATTCGACGAGACTAAGAGACCCGCATAAGTGGGCGATAAATAAAAAACGGCAAATGTGTAATGTGTGTAACCTTAAAATAGAGGATGTGTGAAATGACAAACCCAATAATGGATGTAAAAACGACGTTCAATCACTGTGTGATGTGTGATGGTACGAATGTGACTGAAACACCTTCTTTCGGTAAAAAACTGGAAGCAGGCACCAATCCAGTTCCCTCAACAAATTCACCGCTCCCTAGCGCCTAACACCATCTCTCAAGCAACTGCATTTAATTGTGGATCAACCGCTTTAGATTCCGTCTGCATTCAAAGAGAAATACGGCGAACCCGCAGGGTCGGCGCAGCCAATACAAACGTTTCGAGAACCGGAAGCGTAAATGTATTCTACATACATGCGAACCGGAAGCGCATCAAACGTTTGGGTGCAGCCTATTTATCGAAGAATGCAGACGGAATCTAGCCACACCAAACCTTGGTGACGATATTCCCTTCCCCCACTTCAACGTTCAGGGCCATGGGATCACCGGTGGGCCTTACCGTATCACCATATCCGGCTGAAATAAGCCGGTAAGCAAAGCCGCTCCGCCTTAAAAGATTTGCTTTAACCGGTCTTCCGATCCAGTCATCAAAGGCACAGGCCTTCACCTGTTCCGCTGATATTGTTTGTACTTCAGCCTTTCTCCGTCTCGACGAATATCTGGCTCTGGATGATGAAGGCGTGGCAGAGGGGGCTGGCTCCTGTACTACCACCACCTGATTTTCCGGCGGCAGCGGCTCATCATCACGAAAAATATAGGCTCCCAGGGCGTACAAAACCGGCAGCGCCAACAGAGCCAACCAGAAAGCCGGTGGCAAAATAACCGGCACTTCCGGCTTTTTCTCTTTCTTCTTCTTTTTGACCTTTTCAGGATTCTTCTCTTCGCTCATGTCTCATGATAACCCCTTGCCCACATCCGGATCAATCTTTGGTTGGCATAAAGCGTTCGATCATGTAAAAACGCTTAATGTCCAAACCACTCGAACATATCCGCAATTTCGCGATTATCGCCCATATCGACCACGGCAAGTCGACGCTGGCCGACCGCCTCATCCAGACCTGTGGCGGGCTCGAAGCACGCGAGATGACCGAACAAGTCCTCGACAACATGGAGCTCGAGCAAGAGCGCGGCATCACCATCAAGGCCCAGACCGTCCGCCTCACCTACAAAGCCAAAGACGGCATCGAATACCAATTAAACCTCATGGACACACCCGGCCATGTTGATTTCTCATACGAAGTCTCGCGCAGCCTCGCCAGTTGCGAAGGCTCCCTGCTCGTCGTTGACTCCACCCAGGGCGTCGAAGCACAAACGCTGGCCAATGTGTATCAGGCCATCGACAACAACCACGACATCGTGCCGGTCATAAATAAAATCGATCTCCCCGCCGCAGACATCGAAGCCGCCAAAAAAGAAGTCGAGGACGTGATCGGCCTTGATGCGTCTGAAGCCATCCCCTGCTCCGGCAAAACCGGCGAAGGCATTGATGATCTGCTCGAGGCCATCATCACCAAGCTACCACCACCCAAAGGCGACACCGAAGCCCCAACCAAAGCCCTCCTTGTCGATAGCTGGTACGACTCATATCTCGGCGTCGTCATCCTCGTCCGCGTCATTGACGGCACCCTCAAAAAGGGCCAGAAAATCCGCTTCATGAATACCGGCGCCACCCGCGACATTGACCGCGTTGGTATCTTCACGCCCAAGCACGTCATGCTCGACGAACTCGGCCCCGGCGAGATGGGCTTTATCACCGCCGGCATCAAGGAAATTTCCGACACCCAAGTCGGCGACACCATCACCGATGAAAAATACCAATGCGAAACGGCGCTGACCGGATTCAAACCCTCCGTGCCGATGGTGTTTTGCTCCTTCTACCCCATCGACAACGGCGAATACGAGAAACTAAAAGATTCCCTTTCGCGCCTCGCGCTCAACGATGCCTCCCTGCATTTCGAGGCCGAAAGCTCACAGGCGCTCGGCATGGGATTTCGCTGCGGCTTTCTCGGCCTTTTGCACATGGAAATCATACAGGAACGGCTGGCGCGTGAATTTGACCTCGACCTCATCCCGACCGCGCCGAGCGTTGTCTATCAAATCTATGACATGAAGGGCGGCATGACCGAGCTCTACAACCCCGTCGACATGCCCGACCCGACCCATATCGAACATATAGAGGAACCGTGGATCAAGGCGACCATTCTCACCCCCGATGAATTTCTCGGTGGCTTGCTGACATTGTGCGAGGAACGCCGCGGCAGCCAGATCGAGCTCACCTATGCCGGCGCGCGGGCGATGCTGGTCTACCGCCTGCCGCTCAATGAAGTCGTGTTTGATTTTTACGACCGCCTCAAATCCATCTCCAAAGGCTATGCCAGCTTCGATTACGAGCTCGACGGCTACGCCGAAAATGACCTGATCAAGCTCGACATCCGCGTCAATGACGAACCGGTGGATGCGCTGGCGATGATCGTCCACCGCTCACAAGCCGAGCGCCGCGGCCGTCACCTCTGCGAAAGGCTGAAAGACCTCATCCCACGCCAGATGTTTAAAATCGCCATCCAGGCGGCGATCGGCGGCAAAATCATCGCCCGCGAAAACGTGAGCGCTATGCGCAAAGACGTCACAGCGAAATGCTACGGCGGCGACATCACGCGAAAGAAAAAGCTACTCGAGAAACAGAAAAAAGGTAAGAAAAAGATGCGCCAATACGGCAATGTCGAAATCCCACAAAGCGCGTTTATCGCGGCGCTAAAGATGGGGGATGAAAAGTGACGGATTTCTTAATGAGCGCCCTTGCGCGAATTTAGCAATCCGTCATCCTGAGCGAAGTGCCGAAGGCACGAAGCCGAAGGATCTCCTTGCTTACGCGGCTTTGCCGCTTAGCCAACCTGTCATCCTGAGGAGCCTGAAAGGCGACGTAGGATCTGGTTAATTAAATCGCAGAGACGCAGAGAACGCGGAGGAAACAGAACATGAATGATAAAGAAATCTTTCTTAGAAACAAGATGTATGAACTTCATTTATTTACTGTGAAGCTACTTGTTACGTTTTCTTCCTCGGCTCTGGTTTTTAGCATTGGCATGTTAAGCCTACTTAAAGAAAACCATATCACATCAGGAATCTGCATTTTAGTATTTGGATGGATATTGGTTCTTATATCTATTATTCTGGTGGTTGTAGGATTATTCTTAGGATTAGAGCTTACATATAACTATTACAATAATATCGTTAAAACAAAACCTGAAATTGATGGCTCTACAAGCAATAAAGAAGGGCGCATTCATACACTGATAATATTATCAGCACTTAGTTCTATCGTTAGTGTGGTTTTAATATTGATCTTTGCCTACTTGAATTTTTTATGACTTTGGTTTGCAGCGCTTGGTATCCGTCATTGCGAGCCTAAGGCGAAGAAATCCAGACTTTTCTTGTGTCAGTGGATTGCCGCGCTCAAGATGGGTGATGGAAAGTGACGTTAGAGTTACTCCCAAAAATCTTTTAGCTTGTTGAACCAGCCCCCATTATTAACTTCTTCGATAGAATAATTGTCTTTAGATAGGTGGGCTTTAACTATAACAGGCATCTCACATAGATCAGCAACGTTCATATAGGATGCTTTGTTTCTATCATCATTATTCCTACTTCTTGCAGCAATGGTGTATGTGCTGCCCACTTCATATTTTTGAGATCCACCAACCCCAGAAATTAAGCCGCCGACATCTATTTTATTAAACTGTTTGTGATTTCCTTTGTGTACTTTTAGAACTTTAAAAATTAAAATAACATCAGGAGAAGAGACCTTTCCATACCCCTTTCTCTTTTTTAATACACCAGTAAAAACCAATTCTGCCTTATCAGAAATTTGCTGAACTGTAGGCCGATCTTTTTCATCTTCATACCAACACACAAGAGCTTCTGCATGACAAGGCAGAAATATTACAAATAAAAAAGCTAAAAATAATATTCTCATTGATTGTACTTTAGCACAAAGCTAAAAATTTCTACACTCACCGTTTCAAATTCGCTATGTCCGCTATAATTCAAAAACTCCTTACCCTCACCCACAAAACCCGCTACAATCCCCCCATGATCTTCACAATCTTCAAAGTCATGCTCTCCGCCGGGATGATCGCCTTCGCCAGCTGGCTGGCGGGGAAAAAGCCGGAGCTGGCCGGGTTTATCATCGCCATGCCGCTGCTGACCCTGCTCGTGCTGCCGTTTTCCTACACCGAATACCAAGACCCTTCAACCGCCGTCAAATTCGCGCGCAGCATTTTTGTCGCGGTGCCGCTCTCGCTCACCTTTTTCATTCCCTTCCTGATCGCCGATAAAATTCCAGGTGGGTTCTGGGTGCTCTACGGCACCGGCATTCTCTGCCTCGTCGCCTCTTATTTCCTCCACCGCTGGATCACGGGGTTGCTTTAAGCCTTGACATATTAGGATAAATATCCTATAATATCTATGCCCCAATCATAGGAAAAAGGAGAGGTAAAACAAGGAAAGGTGAGATAATCTAACAGCTTTTGAATTATGTAAAATAAAGACAGAGGCCCACCCCACCCCCATAAAAAATGAGGAACAAACTGACGAACGCGAATAGCAAAAGAAAAACAAAGCGTTACTCCCCATTAAAGCCGAAAAAAGCGCTGTTGCCAGAACACCCCGCCCCGCCTACACTGGGCCCTCATTTATATATAAGGAGACCCGAAATGCGCCTATTACTCGCCGCCCTTTTACTGTTTTTGCCCCTTTCCGCACCCACCCCCGCAAACGCGCAGGATTACAAAACCCTGCTCGATATTCCCGAAGGCGCGACTTTGGTCAGCCTTTCCGCTACCGAGCGCGTTGAAGTAGAACAGGATTTGCTGACCGCGAATTTGCGCTATGAGGCCGAAAACACCAGCGCCAAGGAATTGCAGGATGAGATCAACAAGATCATGCAAAAAGCCGTTGATGAGGCCAAAAAAGTCAAAAGCGTGAAAGTCTCAACCCAGCAATATTACGTGCATGAATATCGCCGTGACAAACATGCGCCGCGTGTCTGGCGCGGCAATCAGGGTCTGCAGATCAAGGGCAAAACGGCCGATGAACTTTTGGAGCTGGCCGGCGAGCTACAGGAGATGGGCCTCAAGATGAATGGGCTGAGCTATAGTGTATCGCCGGATCTCATGGAGGAAACGCGCGAGAACCTTTTGGAAGAAACACTGATCAAACTCAAATCCAAGGCTGAGCGCACCGCTAAAGCCCTTGGGAAATCAAAGGCTGATCTGCTCCAGGTCAATGTCGATATGGGCGGCGGTCATTACGCGCAGCCACAAATGATGCGCACAATGGCGCATGCAGAAATGGCGATGGATAGCAAAATGGCTGCACCTGTCGCTGCACCAGGCCAAAGCAACATTACTCTTACCGTCAGCGCGCAGGCGCTCTTGAAATAAGCGCAACAAAAAACGGCCGCCCATTTTTCGGACGGCCGTTTTTAAAATTCTGTTAGTCAATCCTAGAGAAGCTTATCTTTCAGGTCTTTTGCAATCCGGAACGCCACTTTCTTCTTGGCTGGGATCTGGATTTGCTCACCGGTTGCCGGATTGCGGCCCATCCGAGCTTTCATCTGCTTGACCTGCAAAATGCCAAGACCGGGAATGCGCACGCGCTCCCCACCTTGTAAATGCTCAACAAATGAATCGACCATGCCTTCGAGAAGCTCAGTTGTGTCCTTCTTTGACATGTCATGCTTGTCCGCAAGCTCTGCCGCGACTTGTTTCAGTGTTATAGTTGGTTCAGCCATAGTTTTACCCTTTCCTGATTGGTTAACAACGAATCCTATGTTCTTAAGTTTACACCAAGATGCCCAAAGGGAAAATCCCTATAAATACTAATAAAACACCCCCGCTCAAGGGATTAAAGCGGGGGTGTTGGCACGCACTTTTGGGGGGAAAGCGCGGCGGAGACAGGAAAAGGCGCTCTAGTAACCGTGGCCGCAACGCTGCGTATGGCGATGATTATGACGCCTTGTGCTCTGGTAATGATGCCTCTGCGGCTGGTAATACTTTCGGAAATAGCCAGGCCCATAGCGTTTGATACTCCTCTTAGGGTAATAAGAGTTATGGTGATAGGGCTTCTTGTAGCCATGATAATATGGGGCTTTATACGCATGCTTGATGTGATTTTTCACGTGTTTCTTAACATGCTTTTTGGCCTTGTTATGCCCTTTGCCATGATGACTGTCATCATAATGACCGCCCCCATAACCACCAGAACCAGAATGTGAGGCAATCACCCATGACCCATCAGATCGCAGGCAGGTTTTATAATGCTCGGCCTCAATATGGCCGTTTATACGCACAGTTTTCGTATGGCTTTTACAATAAGGCGCAGCCTGTACGTTTTGCGCCGCAAAAGTGATCGGTATCATGACCATCCCGGCCACGATTAAAGTCTTCAGTTTCATAATAATCTCCTCGCTTCATGTCATATGCTCGTTTTATTGAGCTTGACCTTGATACGGGGGATTTTTAAAAACCCTTCGCTTTGTGTCCTTCAGAACTAAAAATATGATATGATGACCCTATGGAAGAAGTAAAAAAAACTGATAGTGAGCCAGACGCTGAAAATGAAACCATAGAGCCTACAGATACCGCGCATTTTTCAGCTGATATAAAAAGACTAATTGATCAAGCCGAAGACGCCCGCCTGAATTGCATGAAGCAATATGAAAGCCGAAGCCATATGGCTTTCTCTCTTGGGCTTCTCTGTGTAATCCTCGGCTCCTGTGCCTTTGGCTGGTTTTTCTTTTATAAGTTTCAATTCCTTCCCGGTCTTTTGTTTCTGGCTCTCGGTATTGTCCCGTATTTTTTGCTCAGTCAGTTTAAAATGAAACCGTTGCAGGAATATGAGCTCCAGCACAAAAACGTTTTCATGCCCAAACTTGCAAAGGCGCTGGGTGGTCTGAAATACAGACCCAAAAGCGGCATCAAAGCTAAAATGATGGGCCCTGCAAAAATCCTTCCGGCCTTCGACCAATACATTGCCGAAGACTGTTTTGCCGGAACGTACAAAGAAATAAAAATGATACTGTCCGAAGCGCGCCTGTCACATAGTAAACGAAAAGACGGTTATGTTTTTGACGGCATATTTGTTCTTTTGGAATTACCCGCCGACCGTTTTAAAGGACACACAATTATTACAGCCGATCATCAGGCAACCAAACAGTGGAAAGGAAAGCGCTGGAAGGATCTTCAACAAATCACAATTAACAACCAGAAACTGGCCAGCACTTTTGAAGTTTTTTCTGATGCGCCTCAGGAAGGTGAAAGTCTGGCTAGCGACGAAATCCTCGAACACTTTGCAGAGCTGTCAGTCGAATTCGACAAGGCACCGTTATCAGTCTCTTTTTACCGGGGAAAATATATATTCATCATGATCCCTTATGAAGTCGATATGTTTGAGACATCAAACCTCTATCTACCAGTAACAACAAGTGTGCAGGCCCAGAGATGCAAAAAGGAGATTGAACAAATCTTATCGATTATCGACCTTCTCAGCCTTTACAAACCAAAAGACAGCCCGGACAAAGCCACGTGACACAGGAAAATAACTTAATAGAAGATACGGTAGAAAACAGCGCCCAGAACGACCACCCAAGCGTTATCATGAGACCCCCGTTGCTATATGGGTTGTTTTTGCTGGCGGCTATAATCATTGAGTTGGTTATTGGTATAGACCTGATCGGCTGGGGCACACAATTTGCCATTGGTATGCTTTTAATGAGCCTCGGTTTTGGCATAGGCGCCGCATCAATTATGCGCTTTGCGGGTGAAGGCACCAATGTACAAACCAATCGTCCTGCGACTGCCCTTGTGACCGATGGCACATATCGTTTTTCGCGCAACCCTATTTATATTGCCCTGACATGTCTTTATGTGGGGCTGTGTTTCCTGCTCGATTTGTTGTGGGGATTTATTTTTCTGGCACCGCTTCTCTACACCATGAACCGCCACGTCATCGAGCGCGAAGAAGAGTATCTGGAGAAAAAATTTGGAGAGAGTTATCAGGCCTACAAAAAATCTACAAGGCGCTGGTTATAGCACTACATCTCAGCGCGTAGAATGACGTCCTTTTCACGGATCATAACTGACTTCCTGGCTTTCTTAGGCAAAGGAATGCCACAACCTCTGCAATAGACCATCAAAGCCGCTGCCAAAAAATCACGGCTATATTCAATTTTAGCCCCGGATTTATCAAGCTCATTCTCGATCCGCACATAAATGCGGCTATCATCTTTGTCATCCTCGACAAGCATAGTAATAACACCAGAAGGCGGCTTTTTCCGCTCTTTCTGAACACAAAGCGAATAGAGTGCCTTGTATATCTCTTCGTAATCAAAAATAATTCGTCGATCTTCATGCGGCATAGAATACCCCACCCATAATATTCACACTCATTTTCCGCTCCCCATTTTTATAACTTCTCCTGCAATTTTATCTGCCAGATCCGCTGGATTATAATCTTTATACTTTTCTGCCAGATTTACAGCTGCCTCTTTAAATGTTCCTTCATTGAGCAAACGTTCAATCAATTCCGCCACTTCTCTCGACCCAAATTCACCGGCCAGCCCGCGTCCGGATTTTGTTCTCCCTATAGAGCGCGCAAACATCATTTGCTCAATATGTCCGGGCAACAAAAGCTGAGGCACACCATTCAAAGCAAATGCCGCCGCAATCCCTGAACTACCGTGACTAATACCAAGATCGCATGTCTTGATGATTTTGTCCAATTTCACCGCCCCATTCACAATACGAAAAGACGGCTTTTGCAGCTGTTCCTGCAATTTTACAGGAATTCCGGGAGCAGCAATAATAACATCATGATCATCAGGCAGATGGCTCAAAGCCTCTACGCAGGGGCCAAAATGTGACGCCTCCGGGCGGAGATAAGCAAAAATGCGCTTCTGTGCGTTTTTGTTCCAATCCATAGCCTGACCACTTCCCAGCGCATAAAATGGACCACAATAATCCGGCTTATTTTTGCTTAATGAGGCACGATCGGGATAATGGTCTAACTCCTCAAAAGTAGTTAGAAACTCGGCATCGACCTCAAGTAAATCAGCAAATGTTTTGAGCTTGGGAAGTCCGGCAATTGACAACGCCTCATTAACATTATTCAGCACGAACGCCTCATGATCCTTGATGACATCATTATCAATGTTCTCCCAGTAGCGCAGAGATGGCATAGGACTGCTTCGTGGAGGAACATCATAACCCGCACCCAAAGTTACTTTTTTAAATTTATAAGCTCTGGCGGCCAGTAATGCTGTTGGTGCCGCCTGCGCCACTAAAACATCCGGCTTAATCAGATCATACAATGATTGCCAGGCCATAATCAGACCGGCAAGATCCGCAGGACTTTCATAACCACAGGGCCGCAAATCATCAGGGTATATCAGACTGGGTCCCCGTTGTTGACCTGGACGAGGCCGTACAGGAAAATACGGCGCCTGAAAAACTTTATAATCGAGACCCTGGGCAAAGGAACGGATGGCTGCAGGATTCTGAAGTGCAAAAAACAATTCGGCCTTACGCTTGGCAAGGGGACGCGCAACCTCAGCAAGTTTGGTTACATGCCCAAAATTCCGCCCAACTTCCCATGCAAATAAAACCCTCATTCGAAAATTTTAAGGACAGCCCCACCTCTTCGCAAGGGTTTTGAGGTTTAAAAACCGCTATAACTGCGCACAACTCGCTTGCATTTCCAGAATACGGAAAAGGGCTCACTGCATGCATATGCAACCGCTCTTAGACTGATCAATTTTGTGATGTTTTGTTAACTATTTCCTGCGTATAATTCATGTGCTATATGCCCATTCTAACCATCAAAATACCGAGGAAAAGATGTCTGAAACAGAAAAGGACGATAAGCAGGAAAATGTATTCGCCGTTGCTTCAAACGTGGGGAGCCAACTGCAGGCGATAGAACAATTCATGGCGCGTCGCTTTGATGAAATTTCGATGGAAATCAATGCGACATCTCAACAGGTCGACATGGCTGAGGAAGGGATCATCACCCGCTTCTCGGAAATACTCGAAATCTTACATGCCGTGTCCTATAGCGGTGACGGAAAAACCCCGGCCAATGCAGGTGTTGAGCTGGACGCAGTTGTCGATATGACGGAGGAAGCTGCCAATAAAATATTAGATGCAGCAGGCAGAATTAATACAAAAATTCATTCCAAGGAAGACTGGGAAAATAAAGACGCACGCGAGAAAATTATTGAGGGCATAAACAATGACGTTGAAGAGATTTTTATGGCTTGTTCCTTTCAGGATATAACAGGGCAAAGAATCCGAAAAACATTAGAGAACCTTAAAACGATTGAGGACCGCCTCGGGGTGGCACTAGACCGTTTAGGCATAAATGTTTCTGTGGACGGTGAAAAGGCTGCGATGCCTCAAGCCACGTCGCAGGAAGACATTGATGCGCTGTTTAAAGAAAACAGCAGCCAGAAAGACTAAAAAAGAACTCTTAAAATTTGCCAGGGGCACAATGCTCATTGTGTCCCTTTTACTTACCTTAGATAATAAATTATGTAAATAATTTAAGCATAAAATAATATCCATAATTAACAGGATATTTACCTCACACCCATAAAATAAAAAGAAAAAAACGCCAAAAACTGGGGTGTAAAAATGAACAAGGGTGTGTGCAGGGCCGAGCGGCGCAAAGTCGCTATCGGCATTATAACCGGGTTGATGAAAAAGCTGGCATTGCTGGCACCTCATCCAACGCGTCCAGGCCATACGGGACCGCTTTTTACCCAAAACAGTCCAAATATAAAAATACCGAGCGAGCATGACAGTATGCTTGGTCAGGTTTTCATGGATGCTCTTTTGACGTCAACTTTTTCTGATGTCACCGCCACCTCCCCTGGCAATGAAATCGAACATTTTGACCTTAACAACATAGCGGAAAGCGTCAGTGAATATCATAAAGACCGTATCCAACCTGAAACGGGTGAAGGCAAAGGTAGCTTTGCGCTGTGTAAACACCGCGCTATAGCAGATGGGTTTAATTTCAATGCGGCGACATCTTTTCTTCGTACAACCATGATAGATGCCTTTAGAGCTGATCTGCCCCGGCGCATGCAGATCGAAAAAACCCTTGCTTTTTATGACCGCCGGCTCCTTGAACCCGCTATTTCCTAGAGCATCACCCACAAATATGATAGAATTAAGCTTAGGAAACACCATGGGCTAGGATCGCTATGGCTGAATTCAGTGGCTCTCTCTTGCGTGAAAAATTTTCGATTCATGACCCTGAAAGCGAAATGCATGAACAGGGTCAGTCTGTTGTTGCCCTCAGCAATCGTCTTGTCGTTGATTTACACTCCTCCAACGGCAAATATGAAGAAAAATTTATCGTCAGGGCCCATAACATGCATGGCTGCGTACGCATGTGCGCCCGCATCTTCCATACCTTCCATGAAGGCGGCCCGATCATGAGTCGTCATATAGCGTT
The DNA here is from genome assembly GCA_021604545.1 of Micavibrio sp. GTDB lineage: Bacteria > Pseudomonadota > Alphaproteobacteria > Micavibrionales > Micavibrionaceae > UBA5701. The sequence goes on along the minus strand of BQJE01000001.1, from coordinate 37,710 downwards.
TGACTGGCCGGCCGCATGGGATTCTCTGGTAAATGATTATGAACATGCCTATAACCCACAGCGCTGGATTGCGGTCTATCATAAAGGACGTATTATTTTTGAATCTGGAAGCCGTCACGGTCTGCTCGACGTCATTGAACAATGCGATGCACGGAATGAAGACCAATACGACATGTCCGTCGCGCTGGCGGAAGATGCCTTCAAACAAGCCGGAAAAACCGTCACCATTAATTATGATTCCAATGTCGCACTGGTTGTTACTTTTGAACACGGAGAGGGTCGCTGCGGTATTATTTTACGAGGGCCCGACCGCACAACAACATTCACTTTCACGGCCGAAGGAAGAAGAGAAAAAACACTCAGCATTCCACAATGCCTGGCCGCTTCTGCCGCCTATCTCGAGGGTATTCAACTTGCCTTTCTTATCGGCATGAACAATGAAAAAATGAGACTGAATATTATCAAGCGTTTTTCTAAAGAGGAAAAACAAACACGGGAGGCTAAGAAGCGCCTTAGTCGCCTTGCTGCAGAAATCACCAATCTTGAAAGCGTGTATGACGTCCACTACAGACCGGAACGACCTGAATTTGCGGTCCTCATCATCGAGGCTGAGAAGCTGGGGCAGAAGATCCTCGAACCACCAAGAGATGATGAGGATGACGAGGAGGACCGAGATGAAGATGACGGTGAAGACGGAGAGGATAAAAAGGACAAAAAAAATAAGGCAAAGCCGTCTGTTTTTCACCATGGGTCGAGCTAACCAGAATTACAAATCACGCAAAATAATCAGCTATTATTCCCAAATTCAGCATTAGCTTCCAAAAAACTCAATAAATTTAGTGTTTTCTATGATGCACATTTTTTTCTTGCATTTATTGTCATAATTTAATACTCTCTACCAAAATTATTATGGAACTACGGAGAAAAAAATGCCTGCGCCTAAAAATAAAGAAATACAATTAATCCCGAGAGAACAATTTCTGAAGGCCGTTACCAATCTGGCTCTTGAGATTGAGCAAAAAACCGACTCCCTTCCAACATGCAAAACCAAAGGTAAGATTGTATCCGATGGAGTTTTAAACGGATATACTTGGGAAACCATAGGCAATCAGGTAAAGAGACATGGCTTTAGCAACCTTACCGATCTATTTGTAAGCGAGGGCATGAAAAATCCACCTCCCGTCAAAAAAGAACCACCAAAGGTCACACGTCCTATTTATGCAGGGTGGGGCGATCCAACTATATCAGGGAAAGAATCCAGAGAAGCTTTGAAGATAATGACTCTTCAGCCTCCACTTGTTTCCGGACGCTAATAACACTCAAACTATTTGTTTTACTTACGGCACGGATTTTCAGAGCAGCTTGAGAGAAAAATGAAAACAAGAAAAACAAGAAATAAAAAAACGACACAGCCGGCGTTCGAAAAGGCCAAAAGGAGACCACCAGGATCTGGGGCCGCAAAAAGCTTGCAAAACGGCCTTACAGTCGTTGAATGTAGCGAAGAAATAAAAAAAGGCGCTCAGGGTGCCGCAATGGATAGACCCGAATTTTCCCCAGAGGGGAGACAAGAACTTAAGGCCCCACAATATAATTATAAAGATAGCAAGCCATGGCTGGCTGGCTAGCTAGGCAGCCGCGATATTTCTGAGCACGTAGTGTAAGATTCCACCATTGCGGTAGTACTCCACTTCATCAACCGTATCAATCCGACAGAGCAGCGCAGCCTGTTCGCTCGAACCATCCGCACGATGAACCGTAAGCGTAATATCCTGCCCCGGTTTCAAATCACCTTCAATGCCACTGACATCAAATGTTTCTTCGCCCGTCAAGCCCAATGAAGTCCGGCCAGCACCATTTTTAAACTGCAACGGCATAACACCCATACCAATAAGATTGGAGCGATGGATACGCTCAAACCCTTCCGCAATCACGGCCTTCACGCCGAGTAACCTTGTACCCTTGGCTGCCCAGTCACGACTGGAACCCATGCCGTATTCTTTCCCGGCAATCACGATCAGGGGCGTTCCCGCATCTTTGTATTTCAGTGCCGCATCATAAATACTCATCTGCTCACCGCTTGGAATATGCTTGGTATAACCACCTTCGACATTATCCAACATCTCATTTTTGATGCGTATATTGGCGAACGTCCCGCGCGTCATCACGCGGTCATTGCCCCGACGCGAGCCGTAAGAATTAAAGTCACGCGGCTCAACACCATTCTCGACAAGATATTCCCCGGCCGGATGATCTTTCTTGAACGCCCCGGCGGGTGAAATATGATCGGTCGTCACACTATCTCCCAATATCGCCAGCGCATAGGCACCTTTAATATCCGAAGTCGCATCCGCATTCGCACTCATTCCTTCAAAAAAAGGCGGGTTCTGGATATAGGTGGAATTATCGTTCCAGCTATAAGTTGCACCAGAATCGTCCCCACCAATCGCCTGCCACTCTTTCGGCCCTTTAAATACATCGGCATATCTTTGCGTGAACATCTCAGACGTCAAACAACTCCGCACTGTATCTTCAATTTCTTTATTTGTCGGCCAGATATCTTTCATGAAAACATCATTGCCGTCCTGATCCTGACCCAACGCATCTTTATACAAATCAACTTTCATCGATCCGGCAATCGCATAAGCCACAACCAATGGCGGACTCGCCAGATAATTCGATTTCACATGCGGTGAAATCCGTCCTTCAAAATTCCTGTTGCCCGAAAGCACGGACGTGACATTAAGGTCGCCAGCCTCAACCGCTTTGCCAATTGGCTCGGGCAGCGGCCCGGAATTCCCGATACAGGTCGTACAGCCATAACCAACAGTATTAAAGCCCAGCGCATCCAGATCTTCCTGCAGACCTGCCTTGTTCAGATAATCCGTAACCACCTGTGATCCCGGTGCCAGCGAGGTTTTTACCCATGGCTTCACCGTCAAACCTTTTTCGCGTGCCTTACGCGCCACCAGACCGGCCGCTAACATCACTGAAGGGTTAGATGTGTTCGTACAGCTTGTAATCGCAGCAATAACAACATCGCCATTATCAAGCGTGTCGTCACTACCTTCGATAGGAACAGATTTTTCTTCCGGGCACACTGTGGCAAAATTGGAAACTGCATCTTTCAGCAAAATTCGATCCTGCGGACGTTTTGGGCCCGATATACAAGGCTCAACTGAGCTAAGATCCAACTCCAATGTCTTTGTAAATTCCGGATCAGCTGAATTACTATCACGCCACATGCCTTGCTCTTTGGCGTAGGCTTCAACCAAATTCACGCGATGTTCATCACGCCCGGTAAAGCGCAAATAATTAAGCGTCTCTTCATCAACCGGGAAGAACCCACAAGTCGCGCCATATTCCGGCGCCATATTCGCAATCGTCGCTTGATCGGCCAAAGACAAATGATCCAGACCGGGACCATAAAATTCTACAAATTTTCCAACCACGCCCAGCTCGCGCAGCATTTGCACCACGACCAGAACCAAATCTGTTGCGGTTGTGCCTTCTTTCAGCTCGCCAGTCATTTTAAAACCAACCACTTCAGGAATGACCATCGATACCGGCTGACCCAGCATCGCCGCTTCGGCTTCAATCCCACCAACACCCCAACCAAGAACAGCAAGACCGTTAATCATCGTTGTGTGAGAATCCGTACCCACCAGCGTATCGGGGTAAGCAACCTGCTTGCCCTCATTATTCTCGTCATCTTCAACCCAAACCGTTTGGGCCAGATATTCCAAATTCACCTGGTGGCAAATACCGGTTCCCGGCGGCACCACGCGGAAGTTTTTAAACGCGCCCTGCCCCCATTTCAAAAACTCATAACGTTCTCCATTGCGTTCGAACTCGCGTTCAACATTGGCCTGAACAGCATCATTGGTGCCGAATTTGTCAACCATGACAGAGTGATCAATCACCAGATCAACTTGTGATAACGGATTAATGCTCTGCACATCGCCACCGAGTGCGGCCATCGCCTCACGCATCGCCGCCAGATCAACCACCGCCGGCACGCCAGTGAAATCCTGCATCAACACCCGCGCGGGACGGTAAGCAATTTCGGTATCTGATTTTTTATTCTTAAGCCAGTCGGCCAGCGCCTGAATATCTTTGGTCGTGACACTACGCCCGTCTTCAAAGCGCAAAAGATTTTCGAGCAAAACTTTCAACGTATAGGGCAAACCCGATATATCACCGATTTTCTCGGAAGCAGCCTTTAAGGAAAAATAATCGTATTCCTTGCCATCAACGGTGAGTGTTTTACGTGTACCCAGAGAATCTTGACCAGTGCGTGTCATGACGTGCGTCCTTTTGATAAACCATAAGAATCATACGCAGAAATTGCGTTAGAAGCATATCATGAACCTGAAATTGATAAAAAGTAGTTAATATGTGCAGGGGTATGCGGCGAGACTAGCTTAGAGAGAAGCTAAAATCACTCGAGTACAACCTCATTTTTCAAGAACACAGGCATCTCGTATATGACGACACTTTTCTTTTTGGCTGTCTGACGCAAAAGGCTCTGTGATCACCTGAAAGGCAATTTTTTTAGCTGTGTCGTAGTCGTTGCCCTCAAAAGCTTTTGTAGCCTCAGGAATAAGCTTTCCACAATCTGCCTGTACAATTGCCTCTTTTTCCAAAATATATGCAGTACTCATAGTTCTAAACCCTATCTCTCTAATAATGACTTTAAAAAACTTACCCTAAAACCCTCAAAAAATATGTCAAACAATTAGTGTAAAGAGCGCATCTGGTTATAGTTTAAATTCCGCTAACTGCCTCGATTCATCTTCAGAAAGCGGTCGTAAAGTTTTAGAAACCTTTTCAGATAACTCCATGCTAGCTATTTTGGCTTCAGCGTGATCTGGATCAAGCGTTAAAACTTTGCTAAAAGATTGACGCGCCATATCCGCAAACCTATAGCTAATAAAAGTAGAGCGAGCATCCTTCTGTTCGCTAAAATTTTTAGCCTGAAACGTAAATACTAAACCTTTGTAATAAAGGGCTTGAACAGAATTTGGGGCTTTCTCTAAAACCCTGTCACAATAAAACCTAACTTCACACTCACGTCCACCCTGATACAAGCATATCGCCATAGCCATATTCAAAGCTGTATCCTCAGAATTTTCATTCAAAGCCTCACAGACAGCATTAGTTCCTGCCTCTGCCTCCTTAATCCCAAAATCTTTAGCGTTTTCTCTTTTTGTAGTTTCTTCAAATACTTGCAACATATTCCTGCTCTCTTGCATAATAATTAATCTGTGCTGATAGCAACAAACGACCAATATGTCAAAGAAATATGGCTATTATTTCATAAAAAAAGCACCCTCAAAACAATATCTTGGTAAATTTTTTCCCAAAACCCCCATAAAAATTCCCTTTAAAATCAAATGTTTATGAAAATCCTCAAAATCGGCACGCCGTTTTCACTTTTTTGCCATATTTGGGATCCATACTAAAATTATAGAGATTCAAGAGGAATAAGCCTCTACTTCTTCTAACTAGCTCACTACCGTAATTAGAGCCGCTGCCCCTACCAGGCAGCGGTTTTTACTTGGGGGCGCTCTAATCTTGCGCTTTGCCTGACCCCATGAATCTCCTATAAAGCTCTTATGGCTGTTTTTTCAGGTAAAAATCTAAGTTGCGCGCGTGGTCACAGGCTGATCTTCGAAGATCTATCCTTTGAGATTGAATCAGGCCAAATTCTGGCCCTCACGGGCTCCAATGGCTGTGGCAAGACCAGCCTGCTCCGTATCATGGCCGGACTGCTGGATCCCTTCACAGGCTCTATCAAATGGAACGGTGAAACCACAGACAATGAATTCCTCAGCCATAATATTCTCTGGATGGCACAGGAAACGCCATTAAAGCCGCAACTCTCTGTGATTGAAAACCTGCAATTCCTCTCCTGCATCATGGGCGGCCCATCGGACAAAGCCGATATTCAGGAAGCCCTCGAAAAAGCCGGGCTTGGACGTTTTTCCCATTACCCGGTCAGCTACCTTTCGATGGGACAACGAAGACGCACATTGCTTACGCTTTTATATTTGGTGAAACGCAAAATATGGCTGATTGATGAGCCAACCAATCATCTCGACAAAGAAGGCCGCGACCACCTCGTCAAAGGTGTATCGGACTACGTGAAGCAAGGCGGCATCACTGTTATTGCTACACACCGACCTGAACTCTGGGGCTCATGCACTATTCTCGACATCTCTTCATTCCGTGAAAATGCGCAAGAAGAAATCAAAGAGGCCGCATGAATCATTTAAACGCGACAATGCTCAAAGACCTCAAAACAGACTTCCGCCATGGCGGGCAGTTCCTGTTTCTACCGGCGTTCTTTCTTCTGATTGTTATGCTCTACCCGCTGGGCCTTGGCGCCAATCTCAAAGTTTTACAAACCGCCGCGCCAGGTCTTTTGATGATCGCAGCGTTACTGGCTTCGCTTCTACCGCTGGAAAAACTTTATATCGATGACATGAAAGACGGCACAATAGATTTGTTGATGCTCTCACCGCAGCCACTTTCCTTTTATAGTACTGGGAAAATTCTGGCCCACTGGATTATCGCCGGACTGCCACTGGTGATCATGAGCCCGGTAATGGCTATGATGATGGGTCTCAGCATAAACTGGCCAGATGTTTTGCTGATCTTTATCCCGGCCACGTTGCTTTTCGTCCTCATCGGCCAGATCGCCGCCGCACTCAGCCTGGGTGCACGGCGCGGGTCGGTTTTGCTGGCACTGCTCGTTATTCCGCTTTACATTCCGGTATTGATATTCGGTGCCGGGGCGCTCGACTTGCTACAAACCGAAAACCCGACCAAAGGCCCTATGCTATTTCTCTGGGCCGGACTGGCTTTTACACTACCCGTAACCCCGCTGGTCACAACGAAACTTTTAAAGATGCAAATGGACTAATAAGTTAATAGTCGCTTGATTTTGTTTTTGCAGCAGGCACAAGTGACGACGAGTAGACAACACCTACTTTAGGAACGCAGTAACGCACTGCAAAAGCAAAAGGAAGCAACTAAACATGTTTGGTTATGCCAACCCAAAAAAATATAAAACCCTCAGTCACTACATTTTTCTGACGGCTGTCATACTCGCCACCCTCTTTTTGGGCTTCGGCCTCTACCTTGCGCTCATCGCCTCGCCGCCGGATTACCAACAATCGGAAACCGTGCGCATTATGTATGTCCATGTCCCGGCCGCGTGGCTCTCGATGTTTATCTACGTCTCGATGGCGGTCGCCGCGCTAGTTCTGACCATCTGGAAACATACACTCGCCGGATTTTATATCCGCGCCGCCGCCCCTATTGGCGCCGCCTTCACCGCCGCCTGCCTCATCAGCGGTGCCCTCTGGGGCCAGCCAACATGGGGCACGTGGTGGGTTTGGGATGCGCGCCTGACATCCGTACTTATTCTTTTCTTCCTCTATCTGGGTGCCATTGCCCTGAACAACGCCTACGACAATCCTGACAAAGGCAATCAGGCCAGCGCCTGGCTCGTACTCATTGGCTCAGTCAATCTACCAATCATCAAATTTTCAGTTGAATGGTGGAACACACTGCATCAACCGGCCAGCCTCACCAGCCTGTCAAAAATCACCAGCCCCGGCATTCATCCCGATATGTTGACCCCACTGCTGGTCATGGCGTTTGGTTTTCTGTGTCTTTACGGCGCGATGGTTATCCTGCGGCTGGACAATGAAATTCTGGGGCGCAAAATTCATGTCTTGAGGTTAAGAACAATCAATGGCTGAATTTTTTGAAATGAATGGCTATGGGCTTTATATTTGGGGTGCTTACGGCGCCACCGGGGCGATATTCTTTGCGCTCTTTGCCCTGACGCTATATAAAACGCTCAGACTAAAGCGCGAACGCCGCTTACTGGAAAAAGAATAACATGGCTAAAAAACTGAAACGTAGAACCACGATAGTTCAGGCCGGGATTGGCAGCGATCCTGCCTATCACGACGTGATTCCGCCTCTACACCTCTCCTCAACCTTCAAAATTGATGGGATCGAGAAAAAAGGCCCTTACGAATATTCGCGTACGCGCAATCCGACCCGCGACATATTGGCTGAGGCGATTACGACACTAGAAGGCGGCGCCAATGCCTGCATCACATCATCCGGCATGGCCGCCATCACTCTCATGTTACAACTTCTTAAGCCCGGCGACCTTCTGGTTGCGCCGTTCGATTGTTATGGGCGCGCCTATAAACTTATTCAAACGCTCGCGGATAAAGGCCATTTCAAATTAAAATTCGCCGATCTCTACAGCTCCGAAGGACTCGATGATGCGTTTAGCAAACCACCACGCATGGTTTTTATCGAAAGCCCCAGCAACCCGGTAATGCGCACCTCGGACATTGCCGATATCTGTAAGCGCGCTAAAAAACATGATGCGCTTGTGGCGGTTGACAACACATTCCTGTCACCGATTTTGCAACAACCTCTGGCGCTTGGCGCTGATCTTGTTATTCATTCGACCACAAAATTCCTCAACGGCCATAGCGACGTTGTTAGCGGTGCTGTTGTCACCAAAACAAATGAACTCTGGGAAGAGCTTGATTTCTGGTCAAACTCCATGGGTCTCATCGGTGCGCCGTTTGATTCCTATATGGTGCTGCGTGGTATGCGCACATTAGAGCTACGCATCAACCGGGCACAGGAAAATGCTGGCACGATAGCCGAAATGCTGGCCGCACACCCGGCCATCAAAACAATTTACTACCCCGGCCTGCCAAGTGACTCCAACCACGCCATCGCAAAAAAGCAACAAGAAGGCTTTGGCGCGATGCTGAGCTTTGAATTAAAGGGTGGCCTGGAAGCAGCACGGCAATTTGTCGAGGCCGTTGAAATTTTTTCCCTCGCACAATCCCTCGGCGGTACTGAGAGCCTGCTTTGTCACCCGGCCACCATGACTCATGTTGCCATGGGCGAAAAGGCACGCGCCGAAGCCGGTGTTACAGATGGGCTCCTGCGCCTGTCTATTGGCATCGAGCATGTTGATGACTTGATGGATGATCTGAACGCTGCCCTGATACAAGCGAGCGCAAAAGCAGCATGACACGCAAACAACAAAGAATTTCTGCTATCATTCTGGTTCTGTTCGGAGCAGCTATTGCCGTTAGTCTTTCCTTGATGGCCTTAAAAGAAAACGTCACATATTTTTATTACCCTTCCGATATTTTTGAAGAAAAAAAAGAAATACCGCGCGATAAAAACTTCCGCATGGGCGGGCTCGTGGTCGAAGGATCAATTACCAAAAACGATACCGTCACCAGTTTCGCCATCACCGACACAGTTCATACGCTGTCTATGAGCTACGAAGGCATTCTCCCCGATTTATTCCGTGAAGGTCAGGGCATTATTGCCACCGGGCAGCTTAACAATGACGGGGTTTTTGTTGCCGACACCCTGCTGGCCAAGCATGATGAAAATTACATGCCGCCCGAAGTTGCCAAGGCATTGGAGAAGGTGAAGGGGTCTGATAAAACAAGCCCATGATTCCCGAACTCGGACATTTTGCTCTCATCCTGGCGTTGTTGGTGGCGTTGGCCCAAGGCATCCTGCCCTTTCCGGAGATCAAAAAACGCAGCGCCATTTTACTTTTCCTGCTGAACCTTTCAGCTTTTTCCGCACTGATGTGGGCCTATATTGTCACTGATTTGTCCGTCAATAATGTCGCCGAGAACTCTCACACCCTAAAACCGTTCATATATAAAATCGCCGGCGTTTGGGGAAACCACGAAGGCTCGATGGTGCTGTGGTCACTCATGCTGTCGTTGTTTTCAATGCTGGTTGCCTTATCAAAAGTGCAACCTGAAACATTCAAAGCTAAAATCCTGTCAATCCAAGGCTTGCTAGCGACCGGATTTTTGGCTTTTATTTTATTTACATCCAATCCATTCACCCGCCTGCTCCCGGCACCGGTTGACGGCGCTGGCCTCAATCCAATCTTACAAGACCCGGGCCTCGCCATTCACCCACCGCTCCTTTACATGGGCTATGTCGGTTTTTCCGTAGCCTTTGCCTTTGCGATTGCCGGACTGCTCGAAGGCAAACTCGATAAACACTGGGCCAAAGCCGTTAAACCATGGGTGCTACTCGCCTGGTCGTCACTATCGGCAGGGATCGCGCTCGGCTCCTGGTGGGCCTATTATGAGCTCGGCTGGGGCGGCTGGTGGTTCTGGGACCCGGTGGAAAACGCCTCCCTCATGCCGTGGCTGCTCGGCACGGCGCTGCTCCACTCGGTGATCGTTCTTGAAAAACGCGACACGCTCAAGCGCTGGGTGGCGCTGCTCGCGATCCTGACATTCAGCCTGTCAATGCTGGGAACCTTTCTCGTTCGCTCCGGCGTTTTAACATCAGTACACGCCTTTGCAGTCGATCCGATGCGCGGTGTTTTTATTCTTGGTCTCCTCACTTTATATACGGGCGGCGCTCTGGCCGTTTACGCCTGGAAAGCAAACACGCTGGAGAGTAAAGCCGAATTTTCTTCCTTAAGCCGTGAAACCACATTGATCCTCAATAATCTTTTTATGGCCACAGCCTGCGCGACGGTCCTGATCGGCACATTATATCCGCTACTAATGGAAGCCCTAAATGCCGAACAAATTTCCGTTGGCCCGCCTTATTTTCAAGCAACCTTTGTCCCGCTGATGATTCCGGCGCTGCTAATCATGGGCATAGCGCCTTTCATCCCATGGAAAAAGGGCAGCTTCAAATCTCTGACCCCGCGCCTAAAACTCCCCCTCCTTATAACAATAGGCACCCTCCCTCCCCTGATTTGGGTCATGGAGAATAACAACGGAGACGAAACCCACCCTGTCGGCGTGTGGATTGGTCTGGGCGTTGCCCTTTGGCTCTCAATCACCACAATCACCGAATGGGCGCAGCGTACGGAATTAAAGCCCGACCGCATAAAATCGCTGCCGCTGTCATCATGGGGCATGTCCACCGCCCATCTGGGCATCGCCGTCGCCCTGTTCGGTATGATCGGCTCAACCTTGTGGCTGCAGGAAAAAGTTTTGCTTATGAAACCCGGTGATGTCATGGAGATCGGCCGCTATGAATTAAAACTGAAAGAAGTTGGCAGCATATTCGGTCCCAACTATGCCGCCGATGCTGCACAGATCGAATTAAAAGCCAGCGGACGCAAAATCGACACCCTCACACCCGAACGCCGCCATTATCCTGTGGCACAACAAGGCACCACCGAAGCCGCCATTCGCAAATCATGGCGCGATGACGTTTACGTGGCTCTCGGCGAACAGGATACAGAATCACGCGAATACTGGGTCATCCGCGCCTATGTTCACCCACTGGTACCGTATCTGTGGCTGGGCTATGTCATGATTGCATTGGGTGGATTTTTAGCTTTGATCGGGACAAGAAAGAAAAGCGCATGAAAAAGAATTTTTTAAACATGCTTCCGCTTGTTGTTTTTCTGGCACTGGTCATTTCTTTTGCCACCATTCTACTACGCCCCGAAAAAATAGAAATGATGTCCAAACCGATGCCTCCCCTTACCCTCAAGGGACTTAAAACCGAAGACATAAAGGGACCGGCACTCATCAACTTCTTTGCCAGCTGGTGCACACCCTGCCACGCCGAACATGACAACCTGATGGCACTATCCGAGAAGCATAAACTACCGATCTACGGCATTGCCTATAAAGACAAGCGCAAGGATACGGACCGATACCTCAAGGAACTCGGCAACCCGTACAAAAAAATTGGTCGCGATGACAAAGGCCGCGCCTTTATTGACTGGGGGTTGTCGGGCGTACCGGAAACATTCCTGATCGATGCCGACAACATGATCCGCTATCACCACGCCGGTGTCTTGCTGGAAGAGGACGTGAGCGCTACGATTATGCCGATTATCCAGGAATTGGAAACCACAGATGAAAACTAGAGCCATATTAATTATCGCAGCCCTTTTCTTGTTCCTGGCACCAAACAGCCACGCCTTCGTCAATCCGGATGAGCAACTCTCTGATCCAGCCCTCGAAGCCCGCGCCCGCGATATATCCAAAGACATCCGCTGCCCGGTTTGCGAAAGCCAGAGCATCGATGAATCCAACGCTGATGTGGCCCGAGACCTGCGCATCCTCATCCGTGAACGCCTCACCGAAGGCGACAGTGATGAAGAAATTATTGAGTATCTCCGCATCCGCTACGGCGACGTTGTTCTCATGAATCCACCATTAAATAAAACCACTAGCCTGCTTTGGCTTGGCCCCTTTCTTATCTTAATACTGGGGGGGATCGGTACGTTCCTTTTCATCAGAAAGGCGCAAGCATGATCACAATCACCATCGCCGCCATATTCTGTGCTATCTGTACGATTTACCTGATCATCCCGATTGCACAGGCACACCGGCACATAACCCATAGCCTGATGGTAGCGCTGCCGGTTTTGTCCCTCGCACTTTATATGTTGCTTGGCGCACCCGGCATACCATCCCAAGCCGCCATGTTTGACAAAAACGAAGCGCGTCAGCAAGCACGCTCAATGGTTCGAGGCGAGCTTGAAATGATGGAATCTTTATCGAACGATCCGGAAAACACAGAATTGATGCTTGCCCTTGGCTCTATTCGTCTGGCAAACGATCGTACAGCCGACGCCATCCACATCCTCAGCCGCGCCCACGACCTTGCCCCAAAGAACAAGGATATTCGACTGCAACTTGGCGCAGCCTATTTCGTATCGGGGTTATATGAAGCTGAACAGAGCCGAAAAGAAAACGCTATGGAGAACTTTAAAAAGGCCCTAAAGGTCGCCCCATCAACGGCGCCTTACAAAAACGATCTCAAGAAAATTATCGCCGATTTTTAGACTTCTTCTTGCCCTTCGAACCGGTGAGCATTTCCTCTGTATATTCAAATTTAGGACACTGGGCACTAACACTTTCATATTCCCCAAGATTGTCAAAATCCCGCTGCTTCTCAATACGCTCCAGATCCATTTTTTTAAACTCATGTGCGACAATCTGCTGCACAACTTTTTGCATGCGGTCGGCCATGCCTTGTGCCTGATCCGGCGAAACCGGGCCCGCAATAAAGCCCCGCTCTGCCAGGGCATCATAAACTTTCCTGCCCATAATCTTTGAATATTTATTAGCCATCATACGGTCAATTTTTACATGCTCGCGTTCGTGGTCACCAACCGCTTTGCGCATGCATTTGTCCTTGTAAATCTCTTTGGCCAGAACAATCGTCGGATCAAGCGTAATTGTAATATCGATACTCTCATACCAAATGCAGGCCGCGTTGCCGTATTTAGGGAAAAACTTGTGGCCCAACTTAACCTGAGGCAACATTTTAACGCCCCCCCTCATAAACCCTTGCGTTGCCGAAACACCATGAAAGCCGTATGGATCAATCGTATCTATACTATATTGCTGGAGCTCGGCCATCGTTTGGCTGTAATCATATTTCGTCTCTTCGGCCTTTGGGATCACATTAATCTTGGCCGGGGCTGGCATCTGACAAAAACTCTGTGCCTGATGGGAGTTTTCCCCGGATCCCGCCAGAATCAACAGAGCTGAAGCCGTTAATGGATCAATTCCGAACATATAATGCACCCCCGATTTTTTACACTGGTAATATTATACCAAATAAGGCTAAAAGATTAAAAAGGAATTGAAACGAAAGGGATTTTTAACATGGACATAATTGCTTTTCTGGCCGTTAAAGCCATTGATATATATATCCTTATCATCATGCTTCAGGTCATTATCAGCTGGCTGATTATTTTTGACGTCATCAACACAGGGAATAAGAAGGCGCAAAACCTGATCCAGCTTCTTAGAAAAGCAACCGATCCGGTTTACAAACCCATTCGAAAATACATTCCGGCAATCGGTGGTATCGATATTACACCGCTTATAGTGATTATCGGTTTGTCATTAATTAAAGCATATGTTCTCGTCCCGATCTTTTTTAAACTAGGCGCTTACTACTAGGGTAATTAATGAACACACCAAAGCAAAAGACTGAAACAGAAATGGCACAAATTATCGACGGGAAAGCAATTGCCAAAGCCCTGCGCGAAGATCTTAAAACACAGGTCGAAAAAATAGGAAAATCACCCGGCTTGGCCGTTATTCTGGTCGGTGATGACCCGGCCAGTCACGTCTATGTGAAGAATAAAATAAAAGCCTGCGAACAAGTTGGCATCAAAAGCTTTGAATCACGCCTACCGGAAAAGGCCACACAGGCCGAAATCGCAGCCGAAATAAAAGCCTTTAATGACAATCCTGATGTCCACGGCATATTAATGCAGCTGCCCGTACCGGATCATCTCGATAGTGACGAGCTTATTCACCTCATCGATCCAGCCAAGGATGTCGACGGGCTGACATTCATTAATATCGGTAAGCTGGTCGCGGGAGACGAAAGTGGAATGGTGCCCTGCACGCCGCAGGGCTCGTTGACGTTAATCAAAAGCGTCGAAAAAGACTTAAGCGGCAAACACGCTGTGGTGATTGGAAGATCACTCCTATTCGGCAAGCCTATGGCGCAGCTTTTACTGGCCGAGAACTGCACGGTCACCACAGCGCATTCCCGCACGCAGAATCTGGATGAAGTATGCCGCAGCGCCGATATTCTTGTTGCCGCAGTTGGCCGCCCGAAAATGGTAAAGGGCGACTGGATCAAACCCGGCGCAATTGTCATTGATGTCGGGATAAACAGAATGGATGATGGGAAACTTTGCGGTGATGTTGATTTCGATGCGGCACAAGAAACAGCCGCCGCCATCACCCCGGTCCCCGGCGGCGTCGGCCCGATGACCATCGCCTGTTTGCTGAAAAATACCGTGAAAGCGGCTCAGTCCTAAAACCCCAATTCTTTAGATTTTTATTCTACGCCAGGCAGCCAAACTGACGAACACCCAAAATCTCCTGACTTTGTCTTCTGACAAGGCGCAAGCGACGACGAGTAGTTTTAACCTACTTTAGGAGCGCAGCAACACTGTCAGAAGACAAAGTCAGGAGATTTTACTCCCCTTGCGCCACCGTAAATCCCGGCTCACCGTCAAAGTTATGCAGCATCACCGACTTCGTGAAATTAAACCCTGCTTCGTTCATGGCCACCATCAACGCCAGCACCTGCGAGGTTTTCACCTCTTGATTTTCATTGGCCGCCATAAACCGTAACCGCCAGTTATCGGCGCAGAATGTGTCGGGATTACCATCGGGCCAGACCTTTGTCCCGCGGTTGGAAATCATCTGCAACTTCAGATTATGTGCGGGCGCAACACATTTGTTCATCGCCCCGGCCAGATCGTCCGCTGTGCCGTCCCAGTTCAGGCCAACATCGACACCGACCCGTTCTTTCTTCTGTTTCTCGCCGGTTTTTAGAGGCGGCAGCTTGATCCCGCCCGCCGGCGCTTTCGAATAATCCACGATCTTGAGCGTTGACGGGTTTTGCCCCAGCCGTTCAATCACAGCCTCGCAAAAATCAGCCGTGCCGACTTTTTCCTTGCTCACCCCGTCCCTGTATATATCGCCGGTGTGAATGCCGTCTTCAATCGTTTTGAGCCACGCATTGTGAATTTTTTCTGCTACCTTGCCCTGGCCGATATGCACCAGCATCTGCACCGCGCCTAACACAAGCCCGGACGGATTGGCAATCTTTTTCCCGGCGATATCCGGCGCAGATCCATGCACCGCCTCGAACATCGCGAAATCGGCGCCGATATTGGATGAGCCGCCCAGCCCCACAGAACCCGTCACCTCTGCCGCCACATCGGAAATAATATCGCCGTATAAATTGGTGGTGACAATCACATCGAACATTTCCGGGTGCGCGGCGACCTTGGCGGTACCGATATCAATGATCATATGCTCCTGCTCGATATCCTTATATTCCGCGCCGATCTCGTCAAACACCTTATGAAACAAGCCGTCAGACAATTTCATGATATTATCCTTGGACATACAGGTCACTTTTTTGCGGCCATTGGCCTTCGCATATTCAAATGCAAAGCGAACAATGCGTTCACAGCCAGGACGTGTAATAATCTTGAGCGAGGCCATCACATCTTGTGACTGACGATATTCAATCCCACCATAAAGATCTTCTTCGTTTTCACGCACAATCACCATATCCATTTTTGGGTGATGGGTTTTCACATAGGGCGCATAAGCCACACAAGGACGTACATTGGCAAAAAGAGAGCACTGCTTGCGGATCGTCACATTAAGAGATTTAAATCCGCCGCCTTGCGGCGTTGTAATCGGCGCCTTGAGGAAAATCTTTGTGCGGTTCAGAGAATCCCACGCACTATCATCAATGCCGTTGGCAACGCCGCTTTTATAAACCGCCTCACCAATCGTAATCTCTTCAATATCCAGCTGCGCGCCAGCCGCATCAAGGATTTTTAAGGTCGCATCCATAATCTCCGGCCCGATGCCGTCGCCGCGCGCTACAGTAATAGGTGTTTTATTGCTCATGGGGATATCTCCGCCTCAAAGAATGAACGAAACGTAGTAGAGCTATCCTAGCACTATTTATCCCAGAAAATCACTTCCTTTTGACCTTGAACCTTCTTGTCCTCGCTGCGTTTATAGACATAAATGCCGAGCACCGACAGCCCGACCGCCCAAATCGCGCTGAGGCTGCTCATCGCGTTCAGCACCACCCCGGCCCGCGCCGTATCAAAAACAATCACATAGGCAATTCCAAACATCTGCGCCGCCCACGTCACCGCCATCAAATACCCGAATGTCGGGCGCATACGCCGTACGAATTTATCCTTCGAGGCAATTTCGGCGCGCAGAGATTTATTGATCTCTGCAATATTCGCCGCCCGCTCCTCCAGCGCCATCTCGCTCATCTTTTCAGTATGGCGATTGGCCTCGCTCATTTGCTCGGGTGTAATCTGGCCACGGCGAATGGCTTCATCGACATCGCGCAAAGCCTTGGCCGCACCCCTGGTTACAGGCGTATCAACACTACCCAATGCCTCGGCCACAACATTCACCAAAACAGGCAAACCAATTTTAGATAGTAATGCGGGAATCATGATGTTTTCTCCTTATAAAATTCGATAAAAAATATGATGGCCGATTTCGGCCGTAAGCTTTTCACCCCGCGACCAATACGGCGTTATCCCTTTTGTATGATAATGTGTCGCCTCACCGGTTGGATCATCCAGTGCCCCCATAATCGCCCGTCGCGCCATGCGCAGCGCCGTAGCGAAATACAGATCGCTTTCATCAACGCTTTGCAGCTTCCTGAAATTCGGATCAGATCGGTTCCAGCAGGAAAACTGATAGGGCTTCTGGCACACCTGTATGATGTTATTGCCCCACCAGTACCGCCCGCGCTTATCAGACTCGGCAACGCGGTTCAGCACAACACAGGCCACGGCCTGCATTCCAGCGGTTCCCTCCCCGCGCGCCTCACCCCATAATGTGCGCGCCAGAACATCGGCTTCGACTTCACGGTAAAAGGCATAGGAATTCTCTTCGGACTCGCGCTTGGAGTCCAAAGCAATCAGCTTTGGTTTCTTCATCGATTTTTCCTTTTCACAAAAACGTCATCCCGGCGAAGGCCGGGATCTGGTTGATTGAAATGTAAATTTCTAATTATTTTTGGTTTTTATGTGCCGCTTCGGCTTTAAGCGCCGTACGATCGAGCTTGGCTTCAATGCGCAAAAGATGCTGCGTCAAGCGCTCTTCGAGATCACGCAAATCATTATGCGAAGCATAATTCTTGGCAACTTCCAGCTTGAAAGCATTAAGGCCCTCACGTAATTGAGAAGAACGTTGATCCAGCACATCCTGCAAATGGCTCACGGCCCGCTCGCCGTCATGACGCGTACGCCAGATCAGCCAGAACAACCCGCCCATCGCCGGCAGGTCGAATACCGTAATCCACCAGATAAGGTCTTGAGAAATAAGATTCATTTGGTTTTCCTTACTATTTTATTGACTGTTGTCATAACCGTTGGTATGGTCTCCTGAAATTTCCAAAAGGACAGAAAATGGCTTGGGGCAATACAAATACAAAACAAGATCATGAAGACCAAACCGATGACAAAATCATCAAGAAGGTTCTCGAATTTTTAATACCTATTGTGCAAACGGCAAAAAAAAACGGGTTGAGCCTGATTTTTAAAGATCACGGCTTCGGAAACCGACTTTATGATGGAATACAAGGCTTAAGCACGGCGGCCATTCATATTACGGTTATGGCCAATAGTTTGGCAGATCTTTTTACAGCTCACAGTATGGGCCCACAAGAACGTTCTATAATAAGAACAGAAGTCCTTGGCCGTATCATCACAAAAGAAAAATTAACGCTTGAGCAATAAAATTATCTTCTCTTCCTAAACATTAAAATCAGTCTTCGCTTTATGCTGCTTGCCGGTATCCTGCCATGTATGCTGACCACGCCGCGGGAAACTTTTTGCCCGCATCGGCTCCAGCGCCAACGCCCCGGCCACCGCATCCAGCCCGTCATCCTTGCACCGCTTCTTCCCCGGCTTCCATTCCATCATCTCAGATAAAAACGGCGTATCACGCACGCTTTCATGCACATGCAGTGACCGTGACGCCAGCACAACATCAAACGCTTCCAGTATCCGCAAATCTTTTGCGCGGTTGTTATGCACACTCTTAACACTGCACGGCACATTATTTTTAGCGAGCGCAGAACGTAAAATACCGGGCAACATTTTGCCAATGCCGTTGTCTTCAACCGCTACGGATGGCAACTTTAAAATCTGCGCCTGAAAGGCAACCTGCTGGCATTGCTGCGCCGCCTCGTCTTCGTCACTGTGATTATCAAGCTCTATATATAAAAGTTTATGCAACCAGGACTCCCCGTCTTCATCGGTAAACACGGCGGCAAAAACACTATTGTCGCCACCGCGCCCGAATGCCGGGTCCCAGTAACCATGCGCTGAAACCATCTTGCGGCCCTCAATCTCCAGCTGGTTCAGCTCCTTGATATAATTCAGTCTGCTGTCGTAAAACTGTAACGCCGCCGGATCGAGCCGTCCTTCGGCTATATTGACCGGCCGCAGCAGCATCTGACTGGAAAATTTATTCGGACCCGTGCTGCGTTTGATCCGGTCAATCGTCTCTAGGTCAAAACGCTCCGGCCACGCACTCACACCGTCCTCGTCATGCACCGGAATCACCAGCCGTTCAAAATCCGGCAGGAAAACATCGTCCTCGCCCAACTCCACGCGCGGCGCATCGCCATAGATCGTATGATAATTATGCGGCGTTCCAATAAAAAGTTTTGTCCCTTCCGCCGTCAATACGTAATCGGTCTCCATTAAACGCTCGCGCAAAGCCTCGCGCTTTTCGGCGCTGTCGCAAGTCCCCGGCACCTCAACATCGTCACATATAATAATATCGGCATGGCTACCCGTAATATTTGATGTAATCCCACGCGCCAGCATGCTCGGATCGCGCAGCTCTATTTCGCGCTGCACGGTAAAACGATCACCCGACCACTGCTCGGCTTTTTTCGGTTTTAAATGCGCGGTCAGAGGATGCGCCTCAAGAATACCCCGGACATTGCGCACCATTTTTTTCGCCAGCGCAAAGTCCGCCGCCAAAACAAGGATACGCAAAGCCGGATTGATGTATAAAAGCCAGGCCGCAAACAGCCCGGTGATCGTGCTCTTACCGCTCGAGCGAAACGCCATCAGCAACATCCGCACGCGCCCCGCCCGCCAGTTGCCCTCCAGCCAGCTTGCCATTTTCAGATGGATTTCCGGCGTCGGCATATTCATCCGCTCGCGGTTCCACCGCCTGATAAAGTCGACAAAATTGTGTTTTTGTTTTTCTTTTGTTTGGGTTTTTATATCGTTCATTCATGTCCTCTTCTCCCCATTTATGCCTTGCGTATAAAAAAAGCGCCTCCGAAGAAGCGCTTTAAAACCATTATTATTCCTGATTACGACTAGACCTCACTGACCATACAGCTTAGCCTTGCCTGCTCAAAATCTTGCGGGCCAACCTCTATTCTTAAACCAATTTTATTATGTTGTGCACCCTCACGGGTAATAACCCCGCAACTCACAGCTTCATTAAAATAAATGAAATTATTTCCCTTACCTAACTTTTTTGGACCTTCAAAAACAGCATCCTTATGCTCGCCCTGCCCTCTAACACCTAAAAATTTACCTGTTGCAGGAAACCATTGATCAGGACTTCCCTGCTTACTGGTATCTGCAGAAAGAACATCACCCACCCCAAAGGTGGCAACTGCCACAAAAGCTCGCAATAATTTATTCATCAAACTCTCCTCTTTATAGAGAGTCTTTTCTAGCATTAGCCATAAGAGATGAACAAGCTTTTTTTGCCAGTTTTTTTCTACAAATGCTTACTCACGATATACCACTGCCCACCATCGGAGGTGACGGTGATCGCGCTGTACTGGGAACTCAGCGGCTGGGTTGACTGGTCCGGCCCGGACCCACCCTGCTCACTCACCGTAATAACATTGCCCGACACATCCGTCTTTTTAATCGTCACCGTACGCCCCACAGATTCCGCCGCATTGGCGGGCGGCAAGCGCGCTGTCATCACGCCGCCGAAACTCGAGAGCAAATACGTATCCACCGCCATGTCGATATCATACGTTCCGGTGCCGTCAAAAAACCGTGTGTTCCCGGCTGAACGGTTCGAAGCAATAATAAACCATTCAGCACCGTTGGAAATCGCCATCATATAATCATTCTCAGCGCCTAGAAAGAAATTCGCGCCGTCCGGTCCCGGCCCGCCATCTTCATCAACCGTAATCACATTGCTTGAACTATCCGTTTTCTTGACCACCATCATCACACCCACAGCCGTAGAGGCCAGCGGCAAATTCACGATCAACGCCCCACCAAAAGACGACACCAGATGCACCGAATGCGACAAATCAAGATCCACGCTGCCGCTTGTATCAATAAACTCGGTATCATAACGCTGCAACGTTGCGTTCATGTCGGTCACAGTCGTTTTCTGCAAGCGGTTCTTGTCTGGGAACCCGGCATTTACGGCGGTATATTCCCCACCCGATAAATCCCAGATCGCCGCCCCATCAGAAGCCGAAAGCAAATTATAAATCGCCGTTTCAATCGATCCGGCCTCCAGCTTGATATTCGGCACCAAATTATTCGACTCCGCATACGGATTAATCAACAGCGTTTTATTGCTCGCCGCGCCGAGTATAAAACACCCCTGCGCCGTGCCTTTGACATTGGCCTCACAGTCTATGAACGCATTGTTAAACGATCCATGCTCGACATAAAACCCCGCGCCCGTAATATCCGCGCCCAGAGAATACGCCCGGCAGGCATGAAACTTATTCGCGTTCGGCGTATCGCCCGCACCCGATTTGGTCAGATGAAACCCGTTGACCGATGGCTGCTCCACCAGAACCCGGTCAAAATTATTCCAGTAACACGGCTTGTTGGTATCGGTATAACCATCCAGCAACACACCGGTTTTCGGCGCCACAATCGTGACATCCATCACCGATGTCTGCACACAAGGACGATCGCGACCGAAAAGTTTAATCCCAATATCACCACCTTCAATGCGTAAATTGGCAATCATGGCGTGGTCCGCAGGCACCTCAATAGCGTTGAAAATATCGCTCTGGCATTTCAGCACCGATTTAGCGCCCGCCCCAATCAAAGCCTGGCGCTCACCCACTGTAATCGTACTGCTAATCAAATAATCCCCATTCGGCAAAAACACAGAATCATGCGCCGCCAGCGCATTTTGAATCGCCGTCGTGTCATCGGCTAAACCATCACCGACCGCACCAAAATCCTTCACGGAAATGAAATCAGAAAATTTGTCATGACTGGTGCGGGTGCTTGCCCCCGTCCCAACAGCCGTAAAGTCCGGCGGCGCCATGGAGCCTGACAGATCCACCGCAACCGGATCACCATTGCCATCAAATCCCAGCGCTTTATTCGCCCGCACGCCGCGATCCGGCAATTCACTCACGCCGGGCGTTTCGTGCTCGCTGTATTTCAGCGCCGTTTCATTTTCACGCTCGACCTGCTGGATTGCCGCCACCATATAATCCAGCTCGTTATTAATCGACACCGCCGAAAAATCACCACCCTCGAGGAAATCTGTCACGCGCTCAATCGGCAAAATTCGCTCTAACGTCACAATCACACCACTGGCCGGGGCCGTATCAAACGTCACATCACCGCCATTTGTGTTTCCGGCGCCAGTGATCACAAAGCCGCTCACCTGCTTGGCGCCATTGATAAAAACCGTCAAATCTTCGCTGGCGAAAATCGGGAACGGGTATAAAAATACATCCTGTGTTCCATTGGCGGTATAGCGCACAACAGGGCTCACCGCCGGCATTTTAATATGCTCGGGCATAGGTAGTCTCCTTAAATGTTAGAAATAAAAAACCCGCCAATGGGCGGGGCTATATGATTAATAAGCTATGGTTATAAATTAAAGCGGTTCGCCGTCAGGCTCTTGCCGTAAAATCTCTTCAGGCGCTACCGCAGGCGGCCCCGGCCTTGCCGAAATCTCCAACTCGGCAACTGCCACACTTGAAGTTCTCAAAACCAAGGCACCGTGTGGATCAGTTTTTGACAAAGGGTGCGGTTTATAAAGTCTTACTTCGTGTTTTTTTGCCATCAACTCGTAAACGGGAAATTTAATATTGTACTTTTCCGCATTCGAGGTAAAAAGATATTCCCGGCCACGCATAAAATGAAAATAGGCACCGTCTGAGTCAAAACTGATAACGACATCCATATGCTCTTTTTCCGCGCTCTCTATATTACCTTTAGGTAAAAACTCCATCGTCATATAGCATTTTTCATACTCTCTACTACACATACCCGTATAAACAGGGCCATCCGGATTAATCTGACGAATCTCTACCTCAAGCATATCAGCAGCCAAGGATAACTTGCCTGCGACTAACAATATGATCAGCAGAAAACCTAAAGAAATATAACGATATTGAAAAACCTTCATATCACTCTTCTTAAGTTACAAATTACAAATGCAATTATAGCCTCTTATTAGGTATAGGGATATTAAAATCAGGCTTTGGTCGATCTGTCTGCATATTTGGGTCAACCTCATATCGCCATTTATCACGATCGTCTAAAAAGTCTTCCTTTGGATTTCCCTGTTCCGGCACGCCGTGATCGGGAATATTCGTACCCGGGATACTTGGTGGGGCAAGTGGTTCTGATTCGACATCTCCCGGCGGAACGGCGGGCATATTGCCATCCTCACCATTACCACCTTCTTCACTAGCTGATCGCAGAGAGTCCCTTACTGTTTTTTCCGTTTCTCCTTCTGGAAGCAACAAGCCATCAATTTTCAGGTCATTTTTGTTCTGAAAATCCTTGATTGCCGTATCCAGCTCACGGGTAATAAACCCATTACGTTCTTTCTCTTCAAACCTTCCAAGACGCTCAAAAGCATCTTTGACGGTTATCACATCATTTTCATGATTGGTAAGGTTATTGCCAACCGGACCATTAATTGAAAACATGGCATTCTCCTATTAAAATAAGTTTCCGGCAAAGCTCAGTACATCGAGGCCGGAATTAATGCGGTTAATATTTTGGTTTACACCTGAACTTAATCGCCCAATCCGCTGGCTTTCCTGGAGCTGCGTACGCTGAATAACATTTAACCGTCTTTGCTGGCTTAAATTCTGATCAATCGCCCCAAAGCGTAAATTATCCAGCCGTTCACGCTCTTCGCGCTCATTATCAGTTTCTTCAAATAGGCCCAGCAAAACCGCCTCAGCCGACCCACCACTAGACGAAATCCCGCTGCCGCCAAACTGCGCGCGTTGCCGCGACACCGCCCGCCGCAGAGCATCACGCCGTTTGCGCTCTGACGCATCTGCATCGGCGGCAATCCGTTCACGATCCAGCGCCGCATCTTCCCTGCTTTGGCGCTGTTGTTCCGCCTGACGCTGCTGCAATTGTTGCAACGCTAAATCCTGACCGGCGCGCTGATCACGCACCGCGCTTTCACTGGACACAATATTCGACACAAGGCCAACGCCCTGCGAAATCACCGGCAGCAATTGTAAAACGGGTGTAATCCCTCCCATATCAAACTCCTTTCTAAAATTAAGTCATAAAAAAAGCCCCCGGAAATTGGGGGCTTTTGCAATATTCAAATTTCTTAAATCTTAAAGAACAGCGCCTCTAAGAATAAGGAGAAGGTACGTGCGAGCCACTTCCACTCCCCCGTACGAATCTTTGACCTTTGTCATCTGAATAAGGTCCGGGCTGACCAGAGCTTTCCACTTGAACACGAGTAAGCGGCACTTCGTATATTACTACTGAGGATTGTACTTTTTGGCCGTCACCAACAGTAGTTGGTTCCAAATGTGGATTTGTTTCTTCTGGCATCATTATTCTCCGTTTTAATTTTGATGGCTCATATATAACCCCTCAAAACCGTTATGTCAACACCAGTCTAATCATTCACCTTCAATTCCGTTGTCACCGCCAGCAACGTAAAGGGCAGAGACACATCCTGCTCAATCCGCCACAGCGGCTTCGTAGAATCTTCCTGCCAGCCCAGCGCCCGCACACGAATATCACCGCTCACCAGCGGCGGCGGAGAATCGAGAATTTCATCCTCGCCCAGTTGCCGCAGCGCGATATCGTTCAAGCCCCGTCCAACATCCAGCCGCAGCGCCGCCGTATCCTGCAGCCGATAAATCCCCTCGACCAGCCGCACCTTGCGCCCGCCACCGGCCGCGCCGATCTCGCTCGGTGGCAACGGCTCGATAATATGCGTGTAGGACAAACCGATCTCGACCGTGCTGGCCGCTTCATCAATGGTGATTGCGCCGCCGCTCACGGTTTTATTGGCTTGAACCTGCCCGTCCGCGACCACCGAAACCGTAAGCCCTTCAAGATGATCGAGCCCGGCCCAATTGGTTGCCGCCGTGATAACCTCACCAGTCAACGCAGAATCCAGATTAAGTTCATCATCAAATTGTTCAATCATAAAATTTCCATCACGCTGCGTCAGCATAAAAACGTCGTCGCCGACAATTGCCACCGACTTCACCGCGCCCTGCGTCTCGTGCAGCGTCCAGGCCGAAACCTGCTCGCTCCGAAACACGGTCAGCGTCGCAAATTTCCCATCATCGCGCACAATAAACAACAATCTGCGCCGCTGATCGTAATCCTGATCAACCGGATTAGAAATCACATGCCGCGAAAGCAGCGATAAATCCGTCGACTGATAAGCCTGCTCGATATCTGTATATAAAAACTCATGAATTTCCTGCTTATTGCGGGCGATATAAAATGTTGCGCCGTCAACATTCACCGGCGGGATATGTCGCTCCAACACCGAACCGATCCGCGTCTGCCGTCTTATCTGCACCGATGCGGGCGTCAACGGATCACCCGTGACCATCCATTCCGCGCCGCTTGTGAAAACCTGCAAATGCCGCCCGGAAAATATCCCGCGAATGGCGTTGACCTGATCGGACAAGATCGCGAATTCAATCGCCTCATCATCCAGCCCCGTGCCCAGATTAAAATTAAACAGATCACCGGACTTGGAAAACCACAAACGATTGGGCAGATCGCGGCTGCCGCCAATGACCAAACGATCCTGATGGAACGCCACGGACACCGGGTAGCCGCGCACGGCGCTAAAACCCTGCTCGAACCAGTCAATGGTGGCGTTCGTATCCGGCAAATCCTCAATCACATCGACGGTAACCACAGTCGGTGAGTCAAAATCCGTGATCTCAACTTCCTTACCATTCACACGCATGCGCGTGCCTTCATGCCCGGCGGCAAATACATCGGCGGAGGACGTCAGTGTAATGCTGCCCGTCGTACCGCTTGGCGTTAACGTGACTTCTGCGCCTGCAAACTTGAAATGTGGCTGATTAACAATATTACCATCGGTAAAGAACGACCAGTCATCAAGGCTCCACGTCCCACCCGACCCGCGCGTCAGCTTTTTCGGGCTCACATCACGATGTACCATCAACAAAGTATCAGCGCTTTGCGTCCACGCGATCTGCGAAATCTGCGCGGCGCTCCATGGGGAAACAACAGTTGCATCCTTCACACCGCCTGCATAAATATCAATCTGCCCATCGGTAATCACCAGCAAATAGGTCTGCTGCGTGTTAAATTCGAACGCGATGAGTTTGCCATCACCGGCGGCACTATCAATAAAGCCAAGGCCCGAGCGCCGCGTCACGCCACCCGTCGGCTTGATAAACACATTTTGCAGTGTCAGCGCACCATTATTATAAGCGCGCAAATCCCCACGGCCAAGCAATTCCGGCGATACTTCGCCCGCCGTAAACGTGGTCTTGATTTCACGTATCCGTGTCATATAAACTCATCCTTATGCGTAAAGTTTTGAAAAAATCTCTGGTCGTCGTTTTGTTGTGCGTCTTCGCATCGAATTTAAGCGCCTGCCGCACCACCCGCGATGAACGTCTCATGATCGGCACGGCGCTCGGGGCCGGGATCGGAGCCGGTCTTGCCGTTGCCGGCGATGAGGAAATTTACGCCGGTATCGCCGTCGGCGCTGCGTGCGGCGCCATACTCGGCTTTTTATCCGAAGACCTTTAACTCCGCACATCAACTAGCGTGAAATCCTCTATTCTATTCGGCGTATCCTGCTGCGCATCAATCTGCCGCGCGCGCTTAAATTCATTCTCTGCCAGCCTGAAAGCCGCCTCGGCGCGGGATGTGCTTTCGGTCACCGGAATAACAAACTCCGCCGACAAACGCGCAATCAACGCCTGGTCAAAATATGGCGGGAATTCCTCTTCCTCGGGCCGGAAGATATAAGTCAAAACCACACTGTCAGAATTGGTATGCAGCGCGCCGCGCGCAATACGGTAGTTCAAACCACGTCCGCGCGTTCCGCTACCAGCGGACATCGCCCGCAGATAATCATTGGGAAGCTGGTAAGCTTTATCGTAATCCGCAATTGGCGGCGTGCCAAGCTCGACCAGCTCCAATTGCCCGGTTGCAAAGCTCCAGGCATAGGCCGAGAGCAGCGCATCGCGCACCGGACCAAAAAGGGCACCAGCGACTTCGGACGTAGCGGTGCCATCATCAAAAGACGTAATCGGTGCAGCGCCAATCCGTATAAGCGCCCGACTTGCGAGCGCGACATCATTAAGGGCCATAAAATTTCTCCATTTGCTTTCACTGTCATCCTGAACGAAGCGAAGGATCTCCTAACCTATGAGATCCTTCGGTCGCTATGCTTCCTCAGGATGACAGCATTGAATAAAAAGGGGTGGCACGGCCCTCCGTAAGGGGGAAAACGAAGGACCGTGCCGCGCACGCAACATTAAATATTGCGCACGTGTCGATACGGGGCTTCTAAAGGGCAGTAGGCGAGCCTGATTTTGAATCGCTCGAGCCTTAACAGCGCCAAACGTAAAAGCAGTTTACGAATAAACCGCTACGGTGACGCTGCTGCCATCATTACCGGTCACGATATAAAATTTCGTCGCCGGAGTGCCGTCCGTATCGATGTTAACGATAAACAGATCGTTCAAACGCAACATATCGACGGCACTATCAAAATAGCCTGCCGTTTCAATCGCGGTCGTATCGTCTGTCGTGGTGTAGTGCCACAGGGTAAAGTTGTTGGCATAGGCCAACACACTGAGGTCGGATGCTTTATAAGCCATAGTTCAAGTCTCCTTATTATGTGTTGGCATTAATCAGGGGTTTCATCGGATTCGATGGTGATGATACCGGCCTCATCAATCAGTCCGGCGCCCTGGCTCATCATGTTGTTTACAAAATGCGCCGCACGATCGCCATGCCACGTGATGTCGGTTTCAACATCAGAAGCCACAGCATGACCAACAGCGTTTTTGTGGAACCAGAAACAGGAACGGATATCATTGCCGTCAATCGGCAGACCGGAATGCGGGATCCAGATCGTACCCAGCCAGAATTTAGCCTGTGTGATTGTCGCAAACGGCAATTCTTCATGGCCGATATAATCGGAATGAACAAACTCATCCAGAGCCAGAAGCTCGCTCCACTGTTTCCAGCCAACAATGCAATAACGCTGAC
This sequence comes from Micavibrio sp., assembly GCA_021604545.1. Classification (GTDB taxonomy): domain Bacteria; phylum Pseudomonadota; class Alphaproteobacteria; order Micavibrionales; family Micavibrionaceae; genus UBA5701. Next base: position 9,623 of record BQJE01000001.1, on the reverse strand, counting down.
CGTCATCGGGGACATCGTTATCACCGAAGGTTTCAAACGCCTCCAGAACTTTGTCCTTGGTCAGGCCGACATTGCCGTCGGCAATCACATTGCTACTGGCCGCAGCAAGCTGATTAATAATCAGCTCATCGGTTTTACGCCCCAGCGCTTGCGCACCGGCGGCGGCAATAACCTGACGCTCGTCAATATTGGTCTTAAGCTCATCAAGATGATCCACCCAGTCACCGGCATAATAGTCCTGCAAAGTGACTTCGATATTGGAATGGGTCAAATTCATAACCGGCACCATACCGTGAGTGGATTTTGTTGAAGCCGTACCTTTGCCGACTTTCTGGAACACGGCCGTTGAGCCGTTGACGTTGTTTATAGTGCGTACAGTGTTGCGTAATTTGGAACCCTGACGCTGATAGGCCTCATGCACTTCACGTTCGAACTGCTTGATAAAAGCCTGGTCGATTGTCGTAGACATAATCAAACCTCTTTCATATTTATATGGTTGAAGATGTCCGGCCTCGGTTGTCGCTCTATATAGGGGCCTGAGAATCCGGAAAGGAACACGGGTAGCAGACAGGAAAAAACCCGTTCTCTGCTTCGTGTCTAAATCTTTCAAGGGAAAGAAAAACGCCCGCTGCAAATCCACCGTAAATAAGGCAGACGCAGTTCGGGCGTTGATGTCTAACACTGTAGGATATATTTCCTATCATGTCAAGATAAAAAATAGAAAATTTGTAATTTTTTGCGGCGAGTGGCATAGTAATAAGAGGTTCATAACAAAGCATTACAGAGGTATAAAAGGCTAACTTTAAGGCCCTATATGACTTCATGGAGGAAAGGAACCGTGTTGGGGATGTTTTTTTCGGCATTAAAAAAGAAGCCAGATAACGACCAGATTATCACCCGTCGCCGTCATGCACGGCGTGAATGTGATCGCTGCGTTAGTGTGATTGGCGGCAAAACCTATCCGGTTGAAAACTGGTCGATGGGTGGACTGCAAATCACCGGGGACGACCGCATGTTCAGCCCCGGCCAAAAACTCGATGTCACCATGAAATTCAAACTGCGCAACAACGTTATCGACATACCACATAAGATGGGTGTCGTTCGCAAAACAAAAGGAAAAATTTCTTTTGAATTTATGCCGCTTTCCCAAAAAATCAGCAACAATCTACAACAGGTGGTTGATGATTACGTCGCAGGAAAATTTGCTGAATCACATATGGTTTAATCAATTTCTTTTTTCGCTAGAGCAAACGCCATTTGGCTGTGGCAGGGCAACCGAGGCGCTTGCCCGCCGAAGCATGAAGGAGGAAGCTCTAAGACCAATCGACATTTGAAGCAGAATGTGCCGAAAATGACGGGTTTCGAGAACCGGAAGCGTAAATGTATTCTACATACATGCGAACCGGAAGCGCAGAAACACGTCATTTGCAGGCCATTATGCAATAAATGTAGTTGGTCTTAGTTATTTCCGAACATGCGCTGAAAACCATCGGTGACCTTGGCCACGAATGCAGGATCACGGTCACGCCAGTAACGCGGATCACGCATCATCGACGTCAGCTCTTTTTCATCAAGACCGGTAGCTGCACCCTCGCCGCCACGCTGTAAACTCGGCTCTTCGGATTTCATCATCCGCTCCAGTGCCAGTACGCCTTCAAAAGAACTCGACATATTTTCCAGCACGCCAGGCGGCAGGTTTTTCTGCCCAAAGGCCTGTAATTGCCGCGACATTTCCCTCCAGCGCTCCGGCCCGCCATAATGCGCAACCAGCTTTTCCACTTCGCGATCGGCATCAAACTCTGCTGCCATCTCCGTAATCATTGGCACCATACGCTCAGCCGCCAGATCATAAACCTCCTGCGCCTGTTCATGGCTAAAACCTTTTTCATGCAGGCGGCGGTTCACTTCTGCATCCGGCTGGAACAACCCATGCGAACAATCTATACAAAAATCCTCCGGGCTTTTTGGCGCCGATGGGTTTTGTGACATTTTACGCTCCAGCGCATTATAAGAATCGATCATCGCCTGCAGGCGCACATCTTTTGTTTCCGGGTCACGAAATTTATCCGGGATCGTTGTCTCGTCAAGGTCTTCGGTTAGCAAATTAACAGTCATTGTACTCGTCTCCTTTGTTTACACAGTTAAATGGTTTAGGCCGGGTTACGGCCACGATCTATGAGTCTTAGAATAGTCGCCACAAGCGAGCGTTGCCCTTCGGTATAACGCAATTGCTCGTCCGTCGTTGTTGGCCCGAGCGCTCTTTGGAACGTCATCACTTGTAAATGCGCCAGGACTTTTAGGCCGTCATCTGTGGCAAAAAGTCGGGCAAAAGATTTTTCAATATCACGTTGTTCCATTTTGTTTGGCTCCTGTGGTGAATAAATTAATCCAAGATCAGCCTTGGTCGGCAGCAGCGCCGATATTTTCTTTGGGTAAAATATTTTGTTTAATAGTGCCTTGATCATTATTGACCTCCTCTTCTTCTAAAGCAGTTCGTATGGTTTCAATCGGCGGGATCGGCAGTTCATTGCGAATAAGATCGCTGGGAACACCCAGCGCTTCACCCAGGAACCGTGCGGCTTGCGGTAAATTAATGGCAATCGATGCCTCCGGCCCCATCGCCAAAACAGAATTAATCCAGCTCAGTGTATTTTGAACATTGCGCTGACCTTGTGAGCGCGCCAGTGGTGAGCGGTAATCAACCGACACAAGACGGCCATCGAGTGAAATATCCGGCACTTCTCCGCGCCGCCGCAAAATCGAAAACGCACGCGTAATAAGCGGCGTCAGCAATTCTGACTGCAAACGCCCGTAAGTCGCACCGAGCAATAACGACATCTCTGCCGTACGCTCCAGCACTTCCGTTGCTGTCATGCGCGGTCCATTGATGGGCGCAAGCCGGTCGGTCAACAGTGCATGACGAATCCGCGCCTGCAAACTATCCAAAATCAATTGCGACACATCAAAACGCCCCGGCATATCCAGCGGCTGCAGCCCTTGCGAGCCAACGGCCTTGGGAATAATACTCCCCGGCGTCAGTTCGATATTGGCCGGATTCAAAACACCGTCATCATCCGCCTGCCAGATTCCCGTCACAGCAATCGAGGCGTTCTTAAGAATTAACTCAACAACCTTATTGGCTGTCTTGATATCGGGCAGAGCCTTCATAATCGGTGAACGCCCGTAAATTTCTCCGGGCGACTTTAGCCAGCGAAAATTAATCACCGGTGATTGTTCAAACCGTCCCGCGTGAAGCAGTATCGGCCCCCCACTCACCTCTATAAGGCAAGCTGTAAAATCATAAACCAATCCATCCGGTAAAACCGTTTCCAAAATTTTAAACCTGGCCTGCGGATCACTAGACGCGGTCTTCATAACCTCGGATGGGATGTCCGCAAAAGGATAACGCGCCCGCAGTTGCTCAATTGTCAGCGACAGCAACCTGTAAGAGCCATCAAGAAACCCGTTCTCACCCTCCTCCAACACCACCTGCGTCAGTGGCACAGAAGAAAAACGAAACGCTGATGTGCTTCCCGGTATAGACTCTTCAAAATACAAACTGGCCGTGCCGCCAACCACCAGATCAAGATAACACTGATGAATTTCTACGGAAAAATTCGAGCGGTCAAAATGATCCTGTATCGTCTTCGCTGCCTTCTCCAGAACCGGCGCCAATGATTCCGCTTCCTGCGGTGATAAGTCAGGACCGGGTTTGAGCCCGAACCACTGAGACCAGCTCGGCGTTAAATTACCCAGCAAACTGGCCGCCAACTGATCCGCCGCATCCATCGCCGTGGCATCATAAATCTTTTCCGTACGCCCAGCGCCGGGACGGTTTTCGCCTGTAAACCCGCCACGCTGCGGCAAGGCAAAATCATAACAATCTTCCCAAAGCTTCTCCCAGTTACCACGACGGCGCTGCGCCGCCTCAAAACGCGAGAAAAGCTCTTCGAGATTCTTTTCGGCCTCGCCTTCTTCATTCAATGTAACAATCGACATACTCTATTCTCCTAAAAGTGTTTTACGCTGACCACCAGCACTAGCTGCACTTAACAAGCCACGAAAGCTGGTTTGTATGGTCCCGAACCGCCCGCGCCCTCTTTGCAACAAGCTGCCTGTGCGTTGTTCTGATGCGCTCGGATCACCCGAAGATGTTCCTGTCCCACCCGTATTGGTCGATGTATTTGTACTTCCACCCGATCCCGATGTGGCTTGCGTTGTGGTCACCGTTGGCGACGGAATAAAAACGACCTGCGGCTGCGATGGCGGCACAACCGGCCTGGATGCTAAACTACCCATATGAATACTCTCCTTTATTTGAATGTTTCGCGTATGAATGTTTCCCTCGCAAAAATCGATAAAGCTGCCAGGGCGTAAAAATGAATCTCTTGTGAAGGCCGAGCACGCGCTTCACCGCCTCAACACAGGTAAAAAGCATGAACGGCGCTGGGCTTTTATGGCGCTCAACAAAAGTCTCAACCACCCTGTGCCCACGATTTTCCAACCAATACGGCAAATCAAATTCCGGCGGCACATGATGGTGCACGGAAATCTCCGTATGGTTGGACAGCGGGTCCAGACTGACCCAGCGCTGCCCGTCATTCAGCAGAACAAAGCAATGACGAAAGCCGGGTTTAAAAACTTTCAACCACGCCAGATCCGTTTGACCACTAAAGACGACCCATGCTTTTTGATTATCATTCCGTTCACTTAATGCACTCATTTTGCCACCATCCCTTCATACAGTTTAAAATCCTCATACCAGTTCGCATTCGGAACGACAGAAACAATCTCAACAATCCCCTTACGGATAAGCGGCGGCTCCAGCCTCTCCAGCGCCTCACGCCAAATATCCCATGCCCGCATTTCCTTCACACGCTTGCGGTCCGGCGGCAAAAGACGGCGACCGTAATGGCGCAAAACCAAAAGATGATCGCGAAGCAAGCGGCGCTGACGATAAAGACTGTCCAAAACTTTTAAAATATCCACGGGCTCGCAGGGACGCGCGGCTTTACCCAGCCCATTCACAAAACGCGCCCCTTCATTTCTGGCTTCCTGCGCCTGAATAAACCAGAACCAGGCCTCTTCTGCCGATTCGAACGGCATGGCTTTCAAGTCTGATTGCCGCCCGGGAATATAGTTTTCTTTCATCGCCATATTTTCATAGTCCTTTTTTGTTCTTATTTTGTTTCCTTTATGTTCTCTTTGTGCTATAAAATAACTCTGGTGTCAAGACCTTTTTAGGATTTTTTTCCTCTTTACCTTTGCGCGCTTTGCTGGGACTATACTCCTAGATATAAATTTCACTTTAGTTCAGGGAGTTACATACTTTGTTTACCCACACACAAATCTGGCTGGGAATCGACCGTCTGGCATCCAGCAACGGCTACTCCCCTTCCGGTCTCGCAAAAAAAGCCGGGCTGGACCCAACCTCGTTTAACAAAAGCAAGCGGATCAATCCCGATGGCAAACCACGCTGGCCATCAACGGAAAGTCTTTCGAAAGTTTTAGCCATCACTGATTCTAATATGTCTGACTTCTTCAGCCTGATTGATGACGGCAAAATGCGCGTGAAAAAAATATCCAAAGACGACAGGAAAAATATTGCGCATGAAACGGCAAAAATATTACTGGATACAAAATCCGTTCTCTTTAATGCATCAAAACCTTTTACGCTAAAATCCGGCCGTAACTCCCCGGTTTATATAGATGGTCGACGCCTGATATCTTTTCCTGAGGAACGCAGCCGTCTGATGGATTTTTCTGCTTCGGTTCTGGCGCAAGAGGTCGGAATGAGTAAATTTGATTTGATCGCCGGCGGCGAAACGGCTGGTATCCCTTACGCCGCAATGATAGCCGACCGTCTGCAAAAACCGATGCTCTATGTGCGCAAGGAACCCAAGGGACACGGCCGCATGGCACAGATTGAAGGGCACCTTCCGGACAAAGGGAAAAAACGCGTGGTGCTGGTCGAAGATTTGCAAACCGATGGCGGCTCCAAGAAAACTTTTGTCAGCGCTTTAAAAAAGGCTGGCGCCAAGGTCGAGCATGGCTTTGTCATTTTCCATTACGGCATCTTCAAAGAGAGCGAAAAGAATATGAAGAAACTCGGCATCAAACTCCATGCGCTTGCCACCTGGCATGATGTTCTGGAAGTCGCAAAGCAGGAAAAATATTTCGACAAGACTACCTTAAAATCCGTCGAATCTTTTCTAGACGATCCAGAAAGATGGAAGCCATGAAAATAGCCTTCCATGCCCCGGACAAGCCTCGCGCGCAAAAAGCGCTCGAGGAGTTGAAGAGCGAATATGGTCAGAACACCCCGGAGGAGTCTGATGTGCTTGTCGTACTCGGTGGCGACGGTGCTATGCTGCGTGCGCTCCACACCTATAAGGATTTAGACGCTCCACTTTTTGGCATGAATATGGGCACGCTCGGCTTTTTGCTAAATGAATACGACATCAAAGATTTGTCCGCACGCATCAAAAAAGCCAATAAATACATCATTCATCCCCTTATCATGGAAGCCAAAGACAAAAACGGCAAAACCCATAAGGAAATGGCCTATAACGAAGTTTCACTTTTACGGGGAACGCATAATTCAGCCAAAATCAAAATATCTGTGAATGGCAAAGAACGACTGGAACAACTGGTTTGTGACGGCATTCTGGTATCCACCCCGATGGGCTCCACAGCTTATAACTCGTCGGCCGGCGGCCCCATCGTGCCGCTTGATGCCAATGTCCTGCCGCTGACACCGATCAGCGCGTTTCGTCCACGGCGCTGGCCCGGCGCGTTGTTGCGCAACGATGCTAAAATTACTTTTGAAATTCTACGAAACGTTGAACGCCCCGTCAGTGCGACAGCCGACTCAACCGAAATTAGAAACATCGTTCAGGTTGATATCCATCAATCCAACGACACATCACGAACATTACTCTTCGATCCGAGCAATCATCTTGAGGAACGCATCTTCCAGGAGCAGTTCGCCCCTTAAATTCTCTATGCTTTCCTTGGCTTCGCCTTATTGATACTGCGCAACTTCCGCTCACGCGCCAGCTCGTTCTCGATATTGCCGAGCTTTTCCGTCAACTTTTCATTGATAGCGCCGCCTTGCATAATCCCGCTCTCCGGGATAAGCCCAAGCTTCTCCGCGACATATTGATACCCTTCAACCAGATCACCCAGATCAAAACGAAAACGGTCTTTGTCCATTTTTTCGCCGGTCTTGGTATCCCACAAACGGCACGTATCGGGGCAAATCTCATCAGCCAGCAGGACATAGAGATTGCCCTCTTCATCCCATACTCGTCCAAATTCAAGTTTGAAATCGACAAGGCGCAAGCCGATACCGGCAAACAGACCATTGAGATAATCATTAATTCGCCAGGCCATCGAAACCATTTCCTCAAGCTCATATGGATCGGCCCAGCCCATCACCATGCAGTGGTCTTCGCCAACCAGCGGATCACCCAGAGAATCATCCTTATAATAATATTCAACCAGCGGACGCGACAAAACCGTTCCCTCTTTCACACCCAGTCGCTTACAAAGAGAACCGGCCGCAATATTGCGCATCACCAGCTCAATCGGAATAATCTCGACCTTGCGCACCAGCTGCTCGCGCATATTAACCTGCTTCATGAAATGCGTCGGCACCCCAATCGATTCCAGCTGCGTCATCAGATGAGCGGAGATCCGGTTGTTCAAAACACCCTTGCCGGCAATGATATTATGCTTCTCGCCATTAAATGCCGTCGCATCGTCTTTGAAATACTGAATAATTGTTCCCGGCTCAGGGCCCTCATAAAGGGTTTTTGCCTTGCCTTCGTATATTTTTTTACCTCGTGCCATAAGCGGTTCTTCTCCATATAACTTTTCAGGACCATTCATATAACAATGGATTTCCCTAAATTCAAATGATACAACACATTCTGATGTTTTTTTGTTCACTTTTAGAAGAATAATGAGGAAAAAATGAACGGTTTCAATGATCGAGAGAAAGCCTTTGAGAACAAACACGCCCATGATGAAGCGGTAGATTTCACTGTAGAAGCACGGTGTTCCAAGCTTTACGGCCTCTGGGCAGCCGAGCAGCTAGGCTTAAGCGGCGCAGATGCTAACACTTATGCCATGGAAGTTGTAGAATCCAATCTTGAGGAGCCAGGCTTTGATGATGTATTACGGAAAGTTAAGGGTGATTTCGATGAGAAAAGCCTCGACGTGTCCGATCACATTATGAATGCCGAACTCGACAAAGCACTGACCGAGGCCAAAAAACAAATCGCCGAACAGAATTAGGGATAAAGCCGCATGGCCATGGATGCCGGGGAAATTGAAAGACTGATAAGAGAGGGCATACCTGATTGCGAAGTCCGCATAGAAGATTTACGCGGTGACGGCGACCATTACGCCGCCTACGTGACCTCCGCGAGCTTCGAAGGCAAAACCCGTATTGAACAGCATAAAATGGTGTTTGAAGCTCTGCAGGGAAAAATGGATGAAGAACTTCATGCCCTGGCCATTCAAACATCGCTGCCAAAATAAAACAGGAGTAGAAAAAATGGAAAACGTAATTTTTGATCGCATTAAAAAGGACATCAGCGAAAATGATGTCGTCCTTTATATGAAAGGCAACGCCGCCTTCCCACAATGCGGATTTTCGTCGCTCGCGGTACAAGTCCTCTCACAACTTGGTGTTCAATTCAAAGACATCAATGTTCTCGAAGAAGCCGAAATGCGCCAGGGCATCAAGGATTTCACCGACTGGCCGACCATCCCGCAACTCTACGTCAAAGGCGAGTTCGTCGGCGGCAGCGATATCATCCGCGAAATGTATGAGGCCGGGGAATTGCAACAACTCCTCGCCGATAAGGGTGTGCAGGCGGCGTAAGCGAAGCAAACCGCAGGTTTGTTCGCACTATAAAAAAGCAACGCAACCCCTCACTGTCATCCCGGCGACCTGTCGCGCCGAAGCTCGCAGAGCGTAGGCGGAAGGCCAGGATCCATTGAAACAAGATATTCCTATAATTCCTTCTTATCGGAAACAAACCCAGAGCTATTCTCTATATGCAACTTAAGGTGTATAGATATATTGAATATTGTCCGTTACCGACCCAAAGCGGACATTCGCATAAAGGAGTTTTGATTTAGATATATGAATATTCGACCCGAAACTGAAAAAGACAAAACTGCTATACAAGAAATCAATCAATCAGCTTTTGAAACATTTGCTGAAGCTACACTTGTAGATACACTTCGCGAGCAATGTGATCCTATTATTTCTCTTATCGCAGAAGAAGGCAGGAAAGTTGTTGGTCATATCATGTTTTCACCTGTGACCCTCAGTGGGTCTTCTGATCTTAAAATTATGGGGCTTGCACCTATGGCCGTATTACCAAAATATCAACAAAAAAGTATTGGATCTGCTCTTGTGCAAGCCGGCCTTGATGAATGTAAAAAGCTTGGCTTTGGTGCTGTTCTTGTGCTCGGCCATACAAAGTACTACCCCAAATTCGGATTTACTCCTGCCGCACGATTTGGAATAAATTGCGAATACGATGTGCCAGAAGAAGCTTTCATGGTTTTGGAATTAGAGCCAACCTATTTAACCGGAGCAAAAG